>NZ_FOAS01000022.1 GCF_900109735.1 Atopomonas hussainii | reverse complement strand
TTGCCCGTGTTGTCTGCATAGAAGGGGGCAATCTGAGCTTCAAGCAAGGTCCAAGGCGTGAGCTGCTCAAGATCGCTGAGAAATCGATCGCGGCGTGTCAGCTTTTTCTTGCCGGCATATTCGGCTTCGGAAAAGGTTTTTTGCATGCGGCTGACTCAGGCGATGGGCTTCCCGCGATTGTGCCAGCCAAGAGAGCTGCTGAGGAATAAATCAGCGTTTCCCTAGGTCTGGCATGTATTGCTCCTTGATTTGTTTCTAAAAACTAAATCCAACATTTGCTTTAACGATCCGTGTCATAATGGTGTTGTATGAGGCTTTGTCCTTTCTCTTCAAATTAACTCCCTATCAAGGTGGTTTTGCCAAACCGTGGCATTGGCTTGTGGGGAAAACGACATTAACTCCTCGCGGCTTCTAGTCCGTGCTTAGCAAAAAAACCAGTAAAACAGCCCTCTCACCCATCACCAAACCGCTCCCCCAACCCACTAACCCGCTCGGTACGCGTGGCCGCAGCCTGTTTAAGCAGCGCCCGATTAGCACTCAGCAAGGTAAATCGCTGCTGCGCACGAGTGATGCCAGTGTAGAGCAGCTCGCGGGTAAGTAGCGGGCTGGGCTCGGGCGGCATGATCAACGCGGTGTGGCGGAACTCCGAGCCCTGCGATTTATGCACGGTCATAGCAAACACCGTACTCACGCTGGGCAGGCGGCTGGGGCGGATGCGTTTGAGTTGGTTGTTAACCTTAAACACCACGACTAGCTCGCCGGTTGGGTCGGTGAGGGTGAGGCCGACGTCGCCGTTCATCAGGCCCAGTTGGTAGTCGTTGTGGCTCATCAGCACTGGGCGGCCGGCGTACCAGCCGTGGGCGCTGCTGAGCAGGCCGTGCTGGTGTAGGTGCTCGGCAATGCGCTGGTTTAAGCCGTCCACGCCCCACGGGCCTTGGCGCAGCGGGGTGAGCAGTTGGAATTGGCTGTAGCTGCTTAGGCAACCGTCGGCCCACTCTTCCCACGCTGCGTCATCGCTGTTCTGCGGCGGTTGTTGCACGGCGCTTAGGTAGCCGCTGTAGCCTGCAAGGCACAGGACATCAAGCTGTGGGTCGTGTTCGCCGTTTAGGGCAAGCAGTTGGGTGTCGTGGTTATTCCACACGTCATCGGGCAGTTGGCCGGCATTCACCGCGCTGGCGAGGCGGCCAATGCCGCTGTCGCCGGCAAAGCGGCGGCTAAAGCGCAGCATGGCGACGTGTTGGTCGAGCGCGCGCGGCTGCGCACTGTGCCAGTGGCTTAAATCGCAGCCTGTGGCTTGCGTTAACCATTCGCAGGTGGCCGTGCTGTAGCCCCCCGCTTCGGCCTGCGCGCACAAGTCGCCGAGCACCGCGCCGGCTTCGACCGAGGCCAGCTGGTCTTTATCGCCGAGCAAGATCAGTCGGGCGTGGCTAGGCAGCGCGTCGAGGACGAAGGCCATCATCTCGAGGTCGATCATCGAAGCTTCGTCGATCACCAGCACATCGAGATGCAGCGGGTTGCCACGGTGATGGCGAAAGCGGCGGCTATCTGGTAGTGGGCCGAGCAGGCGGTGCAAGGTGGTGACTTCGCTGGGAATGCTGGCGCGGATTTCATCACTCACCGCCAGCCGGTTGACCGCCCCGGCGATGGATTCGTTCAAGCGTGCCGCCGCCTTGCCGGTGGGTGCGGCCAAGCGGATGCGCAAACTGCGTGAGCCTTGCTGTTGCGCCAAGGTTTGCAGCAGGCCGAGCAGGCGCACCACTGTGGTGGTTTTACCGGTGCCGGGGCCGCCGGTGATGATGGCAAAGCCGCTGCGTGCGGCGAGGGCGCAGGCGATTTTTTGCCAGTCCGGCTGCGGCGTGTTGGCGTCCTGCGGGAACAGTTCATCGAGTAACTCGCGTAGCGCGGGCAAGGGCAGGTCGAGCTGCTGCAAGCGCTGCTGAATGCCGGCGGCGACTTGGCTTTCGTACTGCCATTGGCGGCGTAAATACAGGCGGGTGCCGTTTAGGTGCAGCGGCCGGTCGGGGTGCTGGTCGTCGGTCGCTACGCAGGCGGATTGGCTTAGCGCTGTTTGCCAGTCGGCCAGCGACCAATCGGGCAGGCGCTGGGTGTCGTCTGGCTTATCGGCGTACAGCAGGCGGCCGGCATCGCGCAGGGCGTGGGCTAAGTCGAGGCAGGTGTGGCCGTGGCCCAGTTGCGCGCTGGCCATGGCGGCGGCCAGCAGCACGCGGCCGTCTGCTTCACCATGCTCGGCCAAAAACTGCGCCACGGCGCGGTCTAAACGGCGCAGGCCACCGGCCTCAACGGCTTTATCCAACAGGCTGTGCAGTTCGCTGAGCGACAAGTTAGACATGGGCGGTCTCCGCGCTAAACAGGGCATCCAGTTCGGCAATTAGTTCTGGCGCTGGGCAGGCGTGGTACAGGCCCGCGCCTTGTTCATCGACGCCGCGTAAAAACAGGTATAACGCGCCGCCCATGTGGCGTTGGTAGTCGTAGTCGGGCAGGCGGGTTTTTAGCAGACGGTGCAGGGCCAAGGTGTAGAGCAGGCATTGCAGGTCGTAGCGTTTATCCAGCACGGTGCGGCTGAGGCTGGCGTGGTCGTAGCGCGGCAGGCGGTTGGATTTGTAATCGGCCACGTAATAGCGCCCGTCGTGCTCAAACACCAGGTCGATAAAGCCTTTAAGCATGCCGTTTAGGGTTTCCGCCGCCAGCGCAGGGCGCGGCTCGCTGGGGTGTAGGTGGCGATGCAGCAGGCGGTCGATAGCGCTGCTGGAGACTTGCTCGGCGCCCAGCCAGAACTCCATTTCCACCTGAAAGCTGCGCAGCTGATTGAGCTGCACGCGGCCCTCGGCCAGTGGCAGCGATTGCTGACGTAGGGTGTTGAGCCATGCGGTGAGCGGCTCGATCCACGCTTGCCATTGGCGCACGACGCAGCGTTTGCCGACTTCTTCGCGGATCGCCTCGCAGCTGGCGTTAAAGCCGCCTAAGCCGAGCCATTCCAGCAGGCCATGCAAGAAGGTGCCGGGGCCTGGGCCGGCGGGAAAGCTCGCCAGCGGGCCGCTGGGTGCTGGCGTGGCGAGGGCTTCATCGCTGCTTTCGCGCAGGGTTTGCTCGTCGGCGCTGTCCGGTGCTTCGCTGCTGGTCAGCGCGCCACGGGCCTTGGCCAGCGCACTGTAGCTGGCTACCCACCAACGCTCGTGCGGCCAGATGGGCGCGGGGCGGGCGTTGCCGGTGGGGGTTTCGCTGGCGCTGGGTTGGTAGCGGGTGTCGCTGGCCTCGGGCGCGGTGGCCACGCTGGTGTGCTGTTGCTCGGCGAGGGTGTCGAGCTTTTCTTTGAGACTGGCGGCATCCAACGGCTGGCCGTGGCTGAGCAGATAGCCGATGGCGCTTTTGTGCAGTTTGGAGCTTTTACTGTTGCCACTAACAAACGCCGCTAGGCCCAACCAGCAGGCATGACGAGCGCGGGTTAGCGCCACATAGAGCAGGCGCAAATCTTCTTGCAGACGCTCGCGCTCGGCTTGCTCGGCGGCGTCTTTTTGGCTGCTATCCAGTTCCAGCACCGCTTCGCCGTCGGCGTTGTGATAACGCCAACCATCGTTGCCGCTGGCTTCGCGCAAGCCGGCAATAAAGGGCAGAAACACCAGCGGATATTCCAAACCCTTGGACTTGTGGATGGTGATCACCTGCACCAGATCGGCTTCGCTTTCTAGGCGCACCAGCGCTTCGTCACCGCCAGTGCTGCCGCCCTGTTCGATCTGCTCGGCCAAATGGCGCAGCAGCGCGGCGGGTGTGTCGAGGCTGGCAGCGGCTTGCTGGAGTAGCTCGGCCAGCTGTAGCAGATTGGTCAGGCGGCGTTCGCCGCCGCTGTCGGCTTGGCTAAGCAGGCGTTCCGGCACATTAAAGTCGCGCAGCAGGCGGTACAGGGTGCTTAGCACGCCTTGTTTGCGCCATAGGCTGTGCAGCTCGTTAAAGCGCGCCAGCTCTGCCTCCCAGCGTTGTTCGTCGTGGTGCAGGGCGTCTAATTCGGCCCAGCTGCGGCCTAAGCTGGCGCAGCCTAAGGCGGCGATCAGCGCGCGGCTGTCGTGCGGTTCGGTGCAGGCGCGCAGGCACAGCAGCACGTCGTGGGCTTCGTTGCTGGTGAATACCGAGTCGCGCTCGGATAAATACACGCTGCGCACGCCGCGCTGCCGCAGCGTTTGGCGAATGACATCCGCCTCGCGACCGCTGCGCACCAGCACGGCAATGTCGCCGGGGCGCAGCGGTTTTAGCTCATCTTGCTTGGCGAAACCGGCTTGTTGCTGCTCGGCCAAATTGAGCAAACGGACGATCTCGCTGGCGCAGGCGTTGGCCATTTCCGCTTCATAGGCGCCTTTGCTCGGCGCGGGTTCGGCGCTTAGCCAGACGGTGAGTGCCGCTTGCGGCTGCCCCTCTACCTGCCACTGCTCGTCGCGGCCATTGGCGGCCACGGCGTGAAACGGCAAGCCGCGCTCGGCAAAATAAAAGGCACCTTCCGTACTCTTTTCACCCTGTTCAAACAGTGCATTCACCGCCTGCACCATGGCATGGCTGGAGCGGTAGTTAGTGCCCAAGGTGAAGTGCGGCGTGGCCGCTTGGCTGCGGGCTTTTAAGTAGGTGTGAATATCCGCGCCACGGAAGGCGTAGATGGCCTGTTTTGGGTCGCCAATCAGCAGCAGCGCGGTGCTGTCACGTTCGCGGTAGATGGCCTCGAACAGGCGGTATTGCACCGGGTCGGTGTCTTGGAATTCGTCGATCAGCGCGGCGGGGAACTGCGCCGCCATAGCGCTGGCTAAACGCGCGCCGGCGGGGCCTTGCAGGGCACGGTCGAGGCGGTTGAGCAGGTCGTCGAAATCCAGTTGGGCGAGGCGCTGTTTGTCGCGTTCGATGCGTGCGGCAATCCATCCAGCGGCGTGTAGGCGCAGGTTGGGCCAAAAATCGGGCTGGGTGCTGAGCAGTTCTAACAAGGCGTCGAGATCGCGCAGCGGCTCAGGCGCTTCAAATTTCGCGCCTTTCTTTAGCGCCGTGGCTAGGTAGCTGGCCGCGACTTTTTCGATCTTGTCTTGCTCGCCTTTATTGGGCTGCGCGCCGCTGGCGGCCCAGGCATCGACCGCCGCGAGGCGATCTTCCAGATAGTTCTGGCGCACCTTTTGGCCGTTAAATACGCCGTTATTCAGCGCGGCAAACAGGCTTTGCCGAATCGCTTGGCCTTCGGCTAACCACTTGGCTTGCCACGGGGTGAATGTCTCGGTGAAGGCTTGCTGCCACTTATCCAGCGGGGCAAACAACTCGCTGATGCTTTGCTCGGCCACCGGCTGGCCTTTGTCGCGCACCTGCCATTGGCCGTTCAACAGCGGGCGCACCGCTGCCAGCAAGGCATCCGGGCTGGCGAGCTTGTCTTGCCACGCAGCGGCGTGCGCCGTGGGTAAGGCGTAGGCGAATTGCCGCCAGTAATCGCGCGCGGCTTCTTGGGCGAGGCTTTGGTCTTGGCTGTCCAGCTCTTGGGTGAACAGGCTGCCGCTGTCGAAGGCGTGCTCGCGCAACATGCGCTGCGCCCAGCCGTGGATGGTGAACACGGCGGCTTCATCCATGCTTTCGGCGGCCAGCTGCAAACGCCGCGCGGCGCCGGCGCACTGCTCGGCGGGGTACTCGGCAAGCAGGCTGGTTAACGCGGGGTCGGCTTCTACCCTGTTGCCGGCGGCTTTGCTGCGGAAGGCTTCGGTGGCTTGTTGCAGGCGCTCTCGAATGCGCCCGCGCAGTTCTTCGGTGGCGGCTTTGGTGAAGGTGACCACGAGGATTTGCCGGGGCGATAACGGCGGCAAACTGGCGGCGCTGCCATCGCCATGACCGAGCACCAAACGCAGGTACAGCGCGGCAATGGTGTAGGTTTTGCCGGTGCCGGCGCTGGCTTCGATCAAGCGGTTGCCGTGCAGCGGAAAGCGGATGACGTCGAGCTCGACGTTATGGGTGCTCACAGGCAGGCCTCCAACGTTTGCGTTTCGACCCACTCGGCGCAGTCCGCCAGTGGCGCATAGAGCGCGCTGGCCAAGCTTAAAAAGCGCTGGTCGTGATTCAGCGTGGCGAAGTCGGGGTAGGCGTGACTGAGGTACAAGCACTTGCCCACTTCGCCGGGGTTAAAGCCGTTGTCGTAGCGGGTAGCGGCCTTGGATAGCTGCTTGGCTTCATCCTCTTCGCGCAGCGCGGCAAGGGCGCTGTCGAGTGCCACTGGCAGCGGCTCGCAGAGGCCTTGTTGATAGAGGCCGACCAGCGCGTTGAGGTAGCGCTGGGCATCGGCTGGCTCTAGCGGGCGCAGCGCGACGATGCCATCCGGCGCGGCCAAATACGTGCTCAGCTTGCTGCCTTGGCAGTGTGCCAACACATGCGCCAGCCAGGCATCCAGCAGCTTGCCCAAACGCAGCCCGCCTTTCTCACTGAGGCGCGACAGGCTGTGTAGCAGGCGCACCGGGTATTCGTCATCGGCGCGGTGGTAGAGGTTTTCCAGCCAGTCTTCGACCAGCACTTTTGTGCCGGCTGCGGGGCCGTCGTTGGGGATGATCTCCAGGGCGACTTCTTGCGGCTTTTGCGTCGCTGGCCAGCGCTGATTGAGCAGCTGCCAATGGTTAAGCAGTTGTGTGAGCGGTTCGGCCACGCCGGCGATATTCAGCTCGGCAAACGCACCCATCGGCAGCACGCCTTGCGCCGGCAGGCGGCTCAGCGCGCGTTCAAGCTGGGCATGTTGCTGTGCCAAAGGTTCGGCCAAACATTGGCTAAGCACTTGCTGCTGTAATTGGTGACGGGTGAGGCCAGCCAACGCAAAAGGCTCTAGATCGTTGCCGATGATATTGGCCGGCTCGAAATACACCTTAAGGCGCTGCTGATAAAAAAAGCGCACCGGATGACGGAGAAACTGCACGAGCATTTTGTGGTTGAGCGGCGCGCTGAGCGTTAGCGGCGCCAGCGGCTCGCGTTGCACCTCGGTGAGGCTGGCTTGATGCAGGTGTTGCCACTCGCGGGCATAGCTAAATAAGCCTTCGGTTTGCTCGGCGCCGCTGAAATAGCGCGGGCTAAACGGCTGTAGCGGGTGCAGCTCGGTGAGCGCTGCCAGCAGGTCGCGGCCATCGGCGAGAGCGAAGCGGGCTTTAAGGTCATCGCGCAGTTGCGCCACTAACACCGACGGCGGGCGCTCGCTGTTGTCGCGCACATTGCGCCCCACCCAGCTGATCAGCAGGTGGTCGCGGGCGGCGAGTAGGGCCTCTAAGAATAAATAGCGGTCGTCCTCGCGGCGCGAGCGGTCGCCGGGGCGGTAGTAACCCGGCAGCGCCATGAGGTCGAACTCCAGCGGCGGGCGGCTGCGTGGGTAGTCGCCATCGTTCATGCCGAGCAAAGCGATGACGCGAAAAGGAATCGCGCGCATCGGCATCAGGGTGCAGAAGTTCACGCTGCCGGCCAGAAAGCGCTGGCTCAAGTTGGGCGCATCCACGGCGCTGAGCCAGGCTTCGCGCACCACAGTAAGAGGCAGGGCTTCATCCAGCGCGGCCTCGGCGCAGGCTTCTAGCCAGTGGCTGAGGCTTTCGTTGAGGCGCGCCAGCGCGCTCTCGTCGTCATCGTGGGCGGGGCTGAAAAAGTCATCCAGCAGTTGGCTGAGTAGCTCGCCCCATGCGGCTGGGCTGGCGGGCGCGGCCAAGCGCTTGGCGTAGTGGCGCAGGCGTTCGAGCACATCGAGCAGCGGGCCGAGGGCTTCGGCGTCCAGCCCGGCCACTTCGCTGTGCGGCTCGATGCCCTGCCACGGCGCGCCTTCGCCGCCTAAATAGCCGAGCAGCAAACGCTGGCGGCCAAAGGCCCAAGTGTTTTGCTCCAGCGCCTCGGGCAAATCGAGTGCGGCGCGCTGTTCGGCATCCAGCCCCCAGCGCACGCCAGCGCCTTCGACCCACAGTTTGAGCTGCGCGAGGCTGTCTTCACGCAGGCCAAAGCGGCGTTGCAGCGCGGGCACATCGAGCAAGCCGAGCACATCACTGACTCGGCAGCGCGCTTGCGGCAGCTCGAGGATCTGCTCCAGCGCTTGCAGTAAGGGCAGGCGGCCGCGTTGCGCTTGGTCGGCCAAGGTAAAGGGAATATGCCGCGCGTCGTCGCTGGGGTATTGGCCGAACACCGCCTGAATATGCGGCGCGTACTGCTCGACATCCGGCAGCATGACAATCACCTCACGCGGCGCCAGCGGTGTGCCGGCTGCGGCGTGGCGTTCAAACAGGTCGAGCAGTTTGTCGTGGAGGATCTCCACCTCGCGCTGCGCGCTGTGCGCTTGGATAAAGCGCAGGCTGTCATCGTGCGTGGCTAACTGCTGCGGCTCGACGGGCGTGGGCGCGAGGTCAAGAATGCTGTTGTGCAGCTGGGCTAACAGATGGCCTTCTTCGCGCGGTAAAAACAGGTCGATACGCTCGGCGGGAAAGGCCGCTTGGTAGGCCTGCGGCTGGTCGTATTGGTCGAGCAGGCGGATATAGTCGCGGCCCTGCTTACCCCACGAGGCCAGCAGCGGATGGGCGTGGTGGTGCAACTCAGCATCATCCAGCGCTACCGGCATGCCGGGCTTTTGCGCTTGGCGGCGCTGCTCGGCACGTAGCAAATCGCGGTGCTCAATGATGTCGGCCCAGTAATGCTGACAGGGGTTCTGCACCGCCAGAATCACTTGGCAGTGTTTGCCCAGCGCGGCCAAGGCTTGCAGCAAGCTTTGCGGCAGCGAGGAAATGCCAAACACCACCAAGCGCCGTGGCAAGCCGGGGGCGCGTTCGGCGCTGCTGGTTAACGCATCAATAAAACGCTGGTGCAGCGCGGCGCGGTGACTGTCGCGCAATTCGTTGGGTACATCGGTTTCTAGCTCGGCCCATAGCTCGGCCTGCCAGCGTTGCTCGTCCGGCGCAGCAGAGGCTTGGCCGCGTGCATCGTTGAGTTGCCACTGCCCAGCGGCCCAGTCATTCAGCCAATCGGCGCGGTAGATCTGGTATTGGTCGTAGAGGTCAGCCAAGCGCTCGGCCAGCTGATAGCGCTTACGCAGGTGCGGGTCGTCACCTAAAAACTCGCGCAGCGGGGCGAAGCTCTCGCGCGCCAGCAAACTCGGCAGCAAACGCAAAATGCGCCAGGTGAGGCGGTCTTTATCAAACGGCGAGTGCTTGGGCACATCGTTACCCAGCACCGCGCGGTAAGCGCGCCAAAGAAACTGCGCAGGTAACTGCACATCGACACAGGCGCTAATCCCCACCCCACCGCGCGCCGGGCTCTCGGCCAGCGCTTGCTTGAGCCACTGGGCGATGCCGTTGCTCTGCACCAGCAGCACTTCGTTCTCTAGCGCCGCCAACGGATGTGCCGCCAACCACTGCAACAACACATCGCGCAGGCTTTCCAGCTGATTGCCTTGCAGCACCATAAAACCGGGGGTGAGCGGTGTGTGCATGGGGACGTCCTGTGATCAATCGAGAGGGGATGATAACGGCTTGGAGCGACGGGGTGTGTCGTGGACAAACGGCAGTTGCTGAAAGCTGGCGCAGTGCTATCATCGCGCGCCGATGCGCCAACGGTTTGGCGCGTTTTATCGAGTGAAAGGAGTCACGCCAACCTCTTGGGGAAGAGGGCACTCCTTCGCGCGCCAGCCACTAAGGAGTTGTCCATGTTTACCCTGCATAAAACCGCACTTGCGATCGCCATTACTGCCGCTAGCAGCCAGGTCTTGGCTGAAACCATTGATGTCAGCAGCAGCGGGCCCTTCTTGCGTGGCGCAACCACGTTAGCGGCCACTGAGCTGGTCGGCACCACCAATCATACCTTTGCTACCGACTCACAAGACTTCGCTGTGTTTGTGCGCACGACCATTAATGGCGAGCTGACCAACAGCGCGGACATCACCGCCCAAGGCAATCATGTTTTTGCCTTATCGCTTGATCAGGTCACCGCGACGACCCTGATTAACAACAATCGTTTAGCCGTGATCGGTGCTAGCGGTAACGCGCTGAATGTTGAGGACGTGCGCTTTAGCGCAGACATGCAGAACAAAGGCCAACTATTGGTAACCGGTGCTGATGCGGTAGGCGTGGACTTTCTCTGGAGTCAGCTGCCGGCGTTTATCAACAGCGGCACCATTAGTGCTGAAGGCAGCCAAGCGATTGGTATCAAGGTTGAAGACTCACTGTTCGCCGATACAACCAATGTGCACGAAACTGGCTTAATCAATACGGGCACCATTCGCGGCACAGATACCGCTATCAGTATTGGCAATCAACCCCGCCAACTTGGCGCGCTGCAAATCAACCAGAAAGCCGGGCTGATCGAAGGCGGTACGACGGCCATCAAGGCACAAAACAATGCCACCTTAAACTGGACGGGTGGCACTATTCGCGGCGACCTCGATGGTTTGTTCAGCATTAACGTGGAAGGCGATGTGCGCTTCGATGGTGCACTGATGCGTACCCACAATGTGGGCTTACTGGACATCTCTAGCGGTACGCTCACCTTGGTGAAACCACACACCCAGCTGGAAAGTGACTTGTACCTGTCTGGCTCCGGCCAAGGCGCGCTGGAGATGCTGCTGGGCAGCAGTACAGTCGCCAGCCAGCCGGTGTTGAATGTCACCGGCAGTGCCGAGTTTGGCAACGGCAGCCAGATCAAACTGACCCCACGCCCCAACGACTTTGCCAGCAGCACTCCGGCGACCAATTACCTGCTGGTGCGTACCGGCGGCAGCATCGATAACCAAGGCCTTAGCGTGCAAAGCACTTCGGCGCTGCTTGAAGTGAAGTCCTTTAACGTCAGCAGCAACACAGTAGAAGCGCTGGTAGCGGCCAAGTCAGATCAGGGTGTTATCGATACGGTGAAAACCGGCGGCGGCAACCAAAGTGCCCAGCGCGCTCAGGTGGCCTTTACCAACAGCGTGCTAAGTAAGCTCGACCCTAACGACCCCGTGTATAAAGCGTTTGCCAATGCCACGAGCAACGAGCAAGTGGCTGTGCTGGCTAAGCAGCTAGCACCGCAAACCAATGGTGGCTCTACACAGGGTGCGCGCTCGGCGTTGGGGGCTACCACGGGAGCTATCGGCGGTCGCAGCAGCGCTGGTCGCGGTGCAGCGGCCGGTGACGTGTTGCAAGAGAAAGGCCTGTGGCTGCAAGCCTTGCACAGCGATGCCGATCAGGACATGCGCGACGGCATTGCCGGCTACGATGCTGACAGCAAAGGTATTGCCATCGGTGCCGACGGCAAGCTCAACGAGCAAACCACCATTGGCTTGGCTTACAGCTATCTAGATACCGATGTGCGCAGCGACGATGGCAATAAAACCCAAGTCGATAGCCATGCACTCACCGCCTACGCCAGCTGGCAAGATGGCCCGTGGTTTGTCGATGGCAGCCTGACGTACGGCGTTAACGACAACGAGTCCAAGCGCTATGTGGCCGGTACTGAAGCCAAGGGTGATTACGACTCTGATCTGTTAGGCGTTAACGCGTTGGCAGGCTATGTGTATCGCCTGAATGACACCCTGTTGCTTGAGCCGCGTGTAGCCGCGCGTTACAGCAACGTAGATATCGACAGCTACCGCGAAAAAGGCTCGGCGGCTGCGTTGGATGTGGGCGCCGCACGCTTTGAAGTGGGTGAGTTGGGCGCCGGTGTGCGCATGGCGGGTGCTTTTGCGCTGGGCCAAGGCACGCTGGAGCCAGAAGCTAAGCTGATGGCTTACCACGATGTGATCGGCGACAAAACCGACAGCACCTCGAGCTTTACCTTAGGCGGCACGCCATTTGTCACCAGCGGTGCCTCGCCGGTGCGCGACAGCTATGAAGCGGGCGTGGGCGTGACCTACAAGCTCGGCGCATTGAGCCTTGGCGCGAGTTACGACTACTTGGGCAAGACGGACTTCAATGCCGATACCTTCAATGCCAAAGTGCGTTATGACTTCTAAGGAGTCCTGATTTAAGGCTGCACAACCCAATCACTGCGTTGTGCGGTGCTCACAACCTCGCCTACCAACAGGGTATGTTTTGGCTGCTGCGCGCCGTACGCCTTGTGCTTGGGTCGTTCGCCGATTAAATCAGCGCCTCCTTACGTCAAGATGGTCTAATCAAAGCCCGATCTGGACAGCTAGATCGGGCTTTTTTCTTGGGGAGTTGGCATGCGATTTATTGGTTTATTGGCAGTATTACTCACTGGCTGCACCTCGCAAGCGGTGAAGCTCGACGCCGTGCCGCCCAGCCACAGTGCGCAGGTGCTTAACAGCGCGCCACACCGTTTGCAGGCTTTAGTGCCGCACGCGCCGGTGGACGAGGTATTGCGCGTGTATCTGGAAGGCGACGGCCATGCGTGGGCCACGGCCAGCAGCCCAAGCTTAGACCCCACCCCGCACAGCCCTTTGGTGGTGCAGTTGGCGTTGCAAGACGCCCAACCTGCGGCTTATGTAGCTCGCCCATGTCAGTTTGTCGATGAGCCGAGTTGCCACCCGCGCTTGTGGACGCGCGAGCGTTTTGCCGAGCCGGCGGTGGCTAGCCTGCTCAGTGCGTTGGAGCAGCTCAAGGCACGTACCGGCGCGCAGCAGTTGGAGCTGATTGGCTACTCCGGCGGCGCGACGATGGCCTTGCTGGCAGCCGCGCAGCGTGACGATGTGCTCGCCGTGCAAACACTGGCTGGCAACCTAGACCCCAATGCGTGGACGACCTTGCTGCGCCTATCGCCGTTAGAAGGTCTCGCGCCGCTGGATTATCGCCAGCGCCTTGCGCAGATCCCGCAGCGGCATTTGATTGGTCGGCAAGATCGCGTGTTGCCGCCGCAGCTGGCGCATGGCTACGCCGCTAAGCTGGCTGGTCGTTGCGTGCAGGTGATTGAGGTGGAGGCGACCCATCATCAAGGCTGGCCGCAAGCGTGGGCGGCGTGGCAATCGCAGCCCGTGCTTTGCCCGTAAGCTGCCAGCGTGGCGAAGGCGGATACGCACGGCGAATAACCCTTGATACAGATCATCACCGCCTCTGATCGGCGCGGCATACTCAACACGGGTCTCACAAGGTGAAACAACATGAGCGTGCATCAACAAGCACAAGAATTGTGTCGCGCGGCCGCGGCGCAAGCGCAGGCCGCCAGCAGTGACGAGCAACTGCTAGCCCGCGCGCTACTAAGCGCCGTGGTGCAGTGGAATAAACAGCTGCGCAGCGCCAGCGATTTGGCTGCCGAGCTGGAGTTTTTGGCCAATAATCTGGACGATGAGCAGGACTACCTGTTTATGCGTCCGTGAGAACCGCCATGATCGTGATTCAAAGCCAACCGCTCGACACCGCCGCCGCACAGGCACGGCTGATGGCCAACCCGCAGGCCGGCGCGGTGGTGAGTTTTCATGGCCTGATGCGCGATCACAACGATGGCCAAGCCGTTTCGCAGCTGACCCTTGAGCACTACCCCGGCATGACCGAGAAGGCGCTGGCCGGCATCATCGAACAAGCCCGTGAGCGTTGGCCGCTGTATGCCGTAGAGGTGCAGCACCGTGTGGGGCCTATGCAGCCGACCGATGTGATTGTGTTTGTCGGGGTCTCTAGTGCGCATCGGCAAGCGGCCTTCGAGGCGTGCCACTTCATCATGGATTACCTAAAAACCCGCGCGCCGTTTTGGAAGAAAGAAGTTAAAGGCGAGGCGGCCACATGGCTGGATGGCCGCGACAGTGACCAAGACGCCGCGCGCCGCTGGCAGGACTAAGCCTGTCGCCCTCGCAACATACCGGTTTTTTTTCGCCTGCTATCCTGATGTGACACGTTGCGCTTGAAAGGCGACATAGGTTTGCGCGCAAGCCGTGTGGCGGCTTGTGCCGCATTGCTCTCCCCATAAGGGTCAGCAATACCCCTAAACAATCAGAAAAAAGGATAGACCCATGAAAGGCAAATCCCTCGCATGGATCCTGTCGGCAGCATTGGCAGGCACCACCTTCACCAGCACTGCACAAGCGCAAGAGCAGTTCGTGACCATCGGTACTGGCGGTCAAACGGGCGTCTACTATGTGGCTGGTCAGTCCATCTGCCGTTTCTTAAATCGCGGTGCCGAACAACACAGCATTAAGTGTAATGCGCCTTCTACTGGCGGCGGCGTGGCGAACGTCAACGGTATCCGCACCGGCGAATACAACTTCGGCATCATGCAGTCCGACCACCAGTTCAAGGCCATGAATGGTCTGGCGCCGTTCCAAGCCGAAGGCAAGATGGATGACATCCGCGCGGTGTTCTCGCTGCAGAGCGAAGTGTTCACCATTCTGGCCCGTGCCGATGCCAAGATCGCCAGCTTTGACGACCTTAAAGGCAAGCGCGTGAACGTCGGTAACCCCGGTTCTGGTCAGCGTGACACGCTGGAAGAAATCATGGCTGCCAAGGGTTGGGACAAGTCAGTGTTCTCGCTGGCTGCTGAGCTGAAGCCGGCTGAACTGGCCTCGGCACTGGGCGACAACAACATCGACGCCATGACCTACTTCGTGGGCCATCCCAACGGCGCGATTCAAGAAGCCACCACCACCGTAGACGCCGTTCTGGTGCCGGTTGCTGGCGCTGAAATCGACAAGCTGCTGGCTGAGAAAACCTATTACACCAAGGCAGAAATCCCTGGTGGCATGTACAAGGGCAACGACAAGCCGACCATGTCCATCGGTGGCAAGGCTGTGCTGTCGACTTCGGCCAAGACTGACCCAGAAGTGGTTTACCAGCTGGTTAAGTCGGTGTTCGACAACCTCGAGCGCTTCAAGCGTCTGCACCCTGCGTTCAACTACCTGAACGAACAGGAAATGATCAAAGCCGGCCTGACCGCTCCGCTGCATGAAGGCGCAGTGCGTTACTACAAAGAAAAAGGCTGGATGTAAGCCGTCAGCTGGGGAGCCTCTGCTTAGTCGCGCGCCGATTAACTCAGTAGCTCCCATGTCCACACTGCCACACGCAGTGTGGGGCGAGTGTTACTCGCTGGTGTTGTAGAAAGTTCCGGGTTTGCATGGGCAGCCCGGAACTTACCGTTTCTACTGCCGTACAGGTCTGACGTATGCAAAACGATAAGAACCTCTCCGCCGAAGAGCTCATCGCACAGGATGTGGGAGCTCGCCTACCTATAGGGGTGATGGCCACCATCATTGCCGGTCTCGCTGGCTTGTGGTCACTGTTTCAACTCTGGATTGCTTCGCCGCTGCCGTTTATGGTCGGTTTCGGCGTGTTCAACAATACCGAGGCGCGCGCCATTCACTTGGCCTTCGCGATTGGCCTGACCTTCCTCGTCTTCCCCGCTTTCAAGCGCTCACCGCGCGATTACGTGCCGGTGGCCGACCTGATTTTGGCCTTAGTGGCAGCGGCCTCATCGCTGTACATCTATGTGTTCTATGAAGCACTGGCCACCCGCCCCGGCAACCTGACCACTGAAGACATGGTGGTGGCGCTGATCGGTATTCCACTGCTGCTGGAAGCCACCCGCCGCTGCTTAGGCCCCGCCTTGGCCATCATTGCGCTGGTGTTCTTGGTCTACAGCCTCGCCGGCCCGTGGATGCCCAGTCTGCTGGCGCACCGCGGCGTTAGCTGGCATGCGTTGGCGAACCATCAGTGGATCACCACTGAGGGGGTGTTCGGCATCGCGCTGGGCGTGTCCACTGGCTTCGTGTTCCTCTTCGTGCTGTTTGGCGCCTTGCTGGAGCGCGCGGGTGCTGGGCATTACTTCATTCAGCTGGCGTTCTCGATGCTCGGCCACATGCGTGGCGGCCCGGCCAAAGCGGCGGTGGTGTCGTCAGGCTTAACCGGCCTGATCTCCGGTTCGTCGATTGCCAACGTGGTGACCACCGGTACCTTCACCATTCCAATGATGCGCCGCGTGGGCTTCTCGGCAGAGAAAGCCGGTGCGGTAGAGGTCGGCTCATCGGTGAACGGGCAGATCATGCCGCCGGTGATGGGCGCCGCAGCGTTCTTGATGGTCGAGTACGTGGGTATTCCGTATATCGAAGTGATCAAGCACGCCTTCCTGCCAGCGATGATTTCCTATATCGCGTTGCTCTACATCGTGCACTTAGAGTCGCTTAAGCTGGGCCTTAAAGGCCTGCCGCGCCGTGACACACGGCCTTGGCTGCAGCGTTTGCTGGGCTTTGCCTTCGGTTGTGCGTTTATCAGCGGCCTGTCGTTGGCGGTGTATTACGGCTTGGGCTGGATGAAGCCAGCACTGGGCGATGCGGCTACTTGGGTGATCGCCGGCCTGTTGGCGGTGGTGTATGTCGGCCTGTTGAAAATTGCCGCTAGCCAACCGCCGCTGGAAGAAGAAGACCCCAACAAGCCGCTGGAAGAGCTGCCCGACACCCGCACTGTGCTGCTCTCGGGCCTGCACTTTATTCTGCCGGTGGTGGTGCTGGTCTGGTGCTTGATGGTTGAGCGTCTGTCGCCGGGCCTGTCGGCCTTCTGGGGCACGGTAATGCTGATGGTGATTTTGCTCACCCAGCGTCCGCTGCTGAACTGGTTGCGCCATGACGGCAGTCATCACCACGGCAGCGCGATGGATGGCTTTATTGATCTGCGCGAAGGCCTCGTGGCCGGTGCGCGCAACATGATCGGCATCGGTATTGCCACCGCTACTGCGGGCATTATCGTCGGCGCCGTGTCGCAAACCGGCGTTGGCTTGGTGCTGGCGGATGTGGTGGAAGTGCTGTCGATGGGCAACTTGATGCTCATGCTGCTGCTCACTGCTGTGCTCAGCCTGATCTTGGGTATGGGCCTGCCGACTACGGCCAACTACATCGTGGTGTCCAGCCTGCTGGCGCCAGTGGTGGTGGCTTTGGGCGAGCAAAACGGCTTGCTGGTGCCGCTGATTGCTGTGCACTTGTTCGTGTTCTACTTCGGCATTATGGCCGACGTCACCCCGCCGGTGGGCTTGGCCTCGTTCGCGGCCGCGGCGGTGTCTAAGGGTGACCCGATCAAGACCGGTATCACGGCCTTCTACTACAGCCTGCGCACAGCAGCGTTGCCATTCCTGTTCATCTTCAACACCGACCTGTTGCTGATCGACGTGGACTTGGCTCACGGCCTGCTGATCTTCGTGATTGCCACGGTGGCCATGCTGATCTTCGCGGCGGCCACACAAGGCTGGTTTATCGTCAAGAGCCGTTGGTACGAAACGGTACTGTTGCTACTGGTGGCCTTCTCGCTGTTCCGCCCGGGCTTCTGGATGGACACCATCCACCCACCGTTTGAAGAGCGCCCCGCCAACGAGCTGGTGCAAGTGCTCGACGAGCTAGAGCCCAAGGACGTGCTGCGCCTGCGTATTCGCGGTGAAGACGCGGTAGGCGACAAGCGTGACTTCAGCGTGTTGCTGCCCGTGCCGCAAGGCGAAACGGGTGAGGAGCGGATGGCTAACCTGGGCATCACCCTCTACGAGCAAAACGGCAAGCACCTAATCGATTCAGTAGGCTTCGACAGCCCGGCACAAAAAGCCGGCTTGGACTTTGACCAAGAGATTTTGCAGGTCAAATCACCGAGCAACCGTTGGGCCAAAGAGTGGATCTGGATCCCCAGCTTAGCTCTGCTCGCGCTGATCATCGGTTTGCAATGGCGCCGCCGTGAGCCAGAGACGAGGCCCGCACAGGCTTAAATCGCTGCGATAAAAAAGCCCGGTCTCGTAAGAGCCGGGCTTTTTTAGATTCATTTCATCCTGGTTGCAGAGTTACTACTCATCAAGGCATCTTGAACTCTATTCAGGGCACAGTGATGACGGTGCATGAAATGGAGGAGGTACCCACAGATGCTGCCAAGCCTCAAATAGCCTGTCAGAAGTTGCTGGCAAGTTAATTATCTAACGGCGACATGAGCAATAAGTTTGAATTCAAGGTAATTAATTTGCTCGAGGTGGTTAAAACCAAGTGCGGGATCAGAATGAATGCCAGAGCTTAACAGGTGATATCGCAACCAATTTGTGCAAGTTTTTGTTATGAGAAATGTTAGTGCTTAATTTCTTTTGCCTGCACCGGGGTACCATTCGCGACATACCGGAGCCCGCAATAAAAAACCAGACGCACCTATAAGTTCGAACGATACACTGCATGCGTACGCTCACCAAGCTTGACCAACAAGGTAAACTAATCTGAGGGTGGCAAGATAGTAAAGATGAGGACAGTAGTCGTAATATAAGTAGGCGATTTCACAAGTGCAGCCAAATGTGCCTTACCTCAATATCCCCAGGATGAGCGCCATTAATAAGCTTGAAATTTCTTGTGTGCTTTGTTATTAGAACATCGGTGTATTTGCTAGATGGGCATGTATTTGGTTCTGAAAGCAACCCTAGGCTCTGGCCTACAGTAGTAGCTCTAGAGGCTCTAAACAGATAGTCTTTTAGATTGGTAGACGGTGTATAGCTTGTGCTAGAAGCACCTCGAACATATCCAATCATTTGACCGTGAGGCATGCTCCAAGCATAGTCACCACTGACGAACTGATTAAGACCTCTTGTAGAGGTGTAGCTTCTGAGTGAGTGCGTACTGTCAAGAATCTTACATTCGCAGAACCACCCATAGTTTTTCTTGTCATCAACTCTGAGTTCATTTTGAGTCCGGTAAAAAACTATATCTGGTCTAAGGCGACCCATTGGGTTAATTACATGTCTTGCGGGAGAGTCTAGGTGGGGAAGTGTAAAACTGTCGCAGTTGTAACCTGGCACAACTTCATCGTCATGAAGTTCGCATAAAATGTCATCTAGCCATTGGGTTATTTGATTTTCTACAGCGCTGCTAAGGGCCGAGCCATGCCGCTTAATGAGTTCTTTTTCTGCTGCTAGAAGCGCTTCTTCAATCGTTTGAATAAATGCCAATGGCCAGCCTGGATAAGGTGCTGCGACTCGTGGCGGGAGGCCTAAGCTAGTAAATGTGCTGTTTATCACTGCATAGCTCCATGCTGATTTTTTTCACTACCATGTTTTATGAAATCATTATTGAGAAGATCAAGTGCTAGTAACCGTGCGCGGGTTTTTGTCCAATAGCGATTCTGCGCGATCTGTCCGATGATTACTTTTCCAGCTGTGGCATGGAATCGTATTTGAGATGCCCAGAAATGATTGGCAATATCAGTTGCCAGCGTTGCATATATGTCTGGCGGCGTGGGCGAGTTCTGAGCTAGGAGATCGACACAAATAAACTGCCAAGCCTGCATGTCGTGATCTATAATTTTTACCTCTAGTCTTTGTCCGGCGCGATCAGCAAAAGGAGCTAAAACTCGAGTGCATTCTGTTACAAAGTCTGTTAGTTCTTCTTCGGGTCGTGCTTCGGCATAATCTTTATTCTGTGAATAGGGTAGATTAATCATTAGGGTATCTTTTATTACGCTTTGATCTGCTCTATTTAGTCCGTATAGCTTCCCCACAAATCTGTCTAAATCTGACCAATTCATATTTCCGCTGTAGAGCTCTTCGCTCATGCGTAAAATCTCTTCGACTTGCGTGTTTGAAAGTCTTTCAAGAGGCACAATCGGAAAAGCATCTACATCCTCTTTGAGAATTGCATCCCTTTCAATTCCGTACTTGCTGCTAGTCATAAGCACCCAGTAAGTGAAAACCTCACTTAGGGATATTAATTGTAAATACTTAGCGAGTAATTCAGGGTGCGCGTGCCCTGCGCAGGAGTACCCGAAAAATGTTTCTCTATATACCAGGTCGTCGTATGAAACAATTGCCCCTCTTTGATCTCTATTCTTCTTTGGAGACTCTCTAAATAGCAGAAGTGGCGCAGAAAATACTTCACGCTCATAGTTGCTATATAGCTTCGGAAGCTCAAATTTTGGGAGCCGCTGAGTATTTATAGCATGCTCATGAGTGGTGTGCCTGGCAAGGTATGGAAGACCATGAAGGTGAATTGCATTCTTAAATGTTTTCGCTGAAGGATTTTGGACTCCATCGCGGTTTTTAAGATTATACCTTTCCCAATAACTAGAGATCTCTTCTCTGTTTCTGCGCGTGTCGTTATTTTCAACCCCATAGACAGCTCTAGTATCGCCGCATATCTGGAGCTCTTCTAATGCAATGCCGGCTATTTTGGCTGTGACCTCTAGATCTAAACTAGATCCGCGCGCAAGAGCTTTAAAAACCCAAGGCAAATACGCTGCATATATGTGCGAAATTGAGGTCGCCGCTTGAGGGTCTACTCTAAATAAGGCCTGATCATTTAGGTGCTTTTCCCGCGCAGGACTTAAATAATAAAAATAATTATCAATTGTTGGCCTTTCATTTCGCGCAACAAGAAAACAGAAAGGGGCTGTTATATTTGGCCAAATTTGTTTTTCATTGCGCAACGCGCTAGCATTTAATATGCCTGTTATTTGCAAGCATTGGAAAAGCGCTTTGCGCATGATTGCGCCATTCCCTTGGCGGAAAAGTAAATGTTGTGCATGAAGGGCATACGCAATCATCCCGCCAGGCTTTGCCCACTCTAGGGCGCGCCATATAAATGGGATGTCGGGCACGCCATTGTCTACTTTCAATTGCGCAACAAGAGAGTTGTCAATTTTGTGGCTATTGGCTATGCGCCGAATTTGCTGGTCGAGTTTGGGCTTGTACGTGCTTCCAAGCTCCGTCCAGGGCGGATTTCCGATAACTAGATCCACGCCTCTGCTGAGCTCTTCTGGTAAAACGAAGTGCTCAGATAAACTGCCTAGCTTTCTATCTAAAATACAGGAGGAAGACTTAAGTATCTCTGAGTCTTCACCCACATATATCAATGTTTTTTCCGAAAGACGAGCAAAACGCAAGTCTTCCAGCGGTGTAGGCTCAGGGTCTAGCTCTAACGCAGTAAGGTAAAGGCTTAACGCTGCGAACTTCAGAGACTCATGGTTTATATCAAGTCCGTAGACCTGATTGTTTAAGATGTTTCGGATAGTGTGGCGGCTTGGTCTTATGCCTGTTCTCTTCCAGTTTTCCTGAACTAGTCGCTTTAGTGCAAGGACTAAAAAGACGCCTGCACCAGAAGCAGGATCCAGAACCTTGGCTTGATCTTTGTCGGATCTTTTTATTCCGGCGAATGCGGCATCGACAAGCTGCTGGGCAATATGTCTAGGAGTGTAATGTATGCTGGTAGATTTTGCGTGGTCGCTTTGGTGCGCGTGAGCAAAGTGCTCGTAAACTTGGCTAAGCATATCTGCTGGGACGTGTTGGAAAAGTATGCCGTCCCAGAATAGTTGAAGCTGTCCCGCAGGCGCCCTGCGCATAATATTGTTGAGGATATTACAGGCAATATTAGCTTCCGCCCCTAACGACTTAAAAAAAGCCGTATAATTTGTTTCTTGATTAACTTGAGCGGCGCTAAGTGGCAGTATATTCCCATTAAATGTCTGATCTAGCCATTTAAATGTACACGAGACGGACTCAGGGCTGGATAATAGCTCATCAAGCGAGCCGGCTGATGGCGAGATAATTTTTGCAACTTTATCAGAAATTATTTTCCTATCTGCAATGAAGCGAACAAAGAGGCATCGCCCAATTAGTGAAAGTATTTCGCTGTCAGATAAGCCTGAGCATGAATATCTAAGTTGCTCAGCGGTATTTGCTAAAAGATTAAACAGAAAGGCATCAAGCCAGCTGCTATCTGCGTTTTTTATATCAGGCGATACCTGAGTCTTTTGTTTATTTTGCCCTGAAAGCAAATCATGCAGAGCAGTGTTTCCTGAATGCAAAGAAATTTCGTCTAATCGAGATGGTGCTTGGCTCGATATTCCTATGGGATATATGGCCAGACACCCAGGATTCAGCACTCCAAGATACCTTGCATCTCCTCGACAAGCTAAGACTCGTACCAAGCTAGACAGGCGAGCCGAATCGACATTGTCTCCACCTAAGACTTGGGGCTTTACAAGATACATAACAGCCCGGCCATCAATTTGAATGACAGCATCGGGCATTTCTATCTCAGAACTTTCAATTAGATCCAGGTACGGAAGTAAATCAGGGGAAAGTGTGTTTTTTTCCCTGGCGCGGTCAAGGCGAACCAGCATGCCATCTGAAATCCCCATCTTTTGAGGGGAGTCAAAAAAATCAATTACCATGGCTCGCCTTCGCTGTACCCTGGCAAATATCGGAATTTAATAAATATAAAGACTTCTTTTTATTTGCACCAAGACCGCCTCTTTTCGTATCCCTAGGCTTCTTAGGCTCGATTTCAATAGAACTTAACAGCTTTGTATAATCAGCCCCGTACTCGGCGAAGGCGAAAATTTGAAGTAAAAGCACCGCCAGGCGAGATGGTGCTTCACCAGTCCATACATAATTAGCAAGAGAGTTTTGGTTCATTTTATAAACTCATCAAACTTCCGCTCACTCGATCCAGTCTTGTCTATTTTTCGCTGAAGCCCTTCATGGACCACTGAAGAATGACCATGCGAAGCATCGGCACCAGTTTAGCACACGCACCTATTTGCATGATACATAAACAGATGTGTATTTATCGACTAAGCATAGATTCTGATGCGTAGCTCGTATCAATAACTGGGGAGCAGAGGATTGCTAGGGAGCCGGGCAAGTATCAGCCGCATTATTCTCCAGTTTTCCGCATCTATTTCGAAAAATCACACCAGAAGCTTGTCGCCATCTAATCGCCACTACTTAATTTTGATATGATTATCTACCACTAAAAAATGCACTAGTCGTGCTATACAGTAGCCATAACTTGCTTAGTGTGGGCTTCGATTAGCTCAATTAGGTCAACGTGCTTAGGCAACTCTCGCTTGAGCCATTCACTGTACACAAAATGGTACCGCAGTGGCCTGCCCGCCATCAATTGTACAGAAAATGACGGACATTTCTGTATCGCCGTCAATCATTGCTGCTGGCACGAATACAAGCCCTTCAGCATTAACGTAACATGATCGTCCCCATTCGAGAAAACGCTTGTGCTCAGGGTTGCGCAAGGAAAGCCAATGAATTGCCTATTGAGTCAAAAACATTTCAGCTTCTGATACAGAGTAGTGGTTGCCCAAGTCATTGAGCAACATGCAACTGCATAAACATGCTATTCGGATCTGGTTTGTAGCCGGCAAAGGCATCGCAGTAGCTAAAGCCGTGCTTTAAATACAGCTGCCGAGCGGGCTCGAAGAAGTCCATTGAGCCTGTTTCTAGTTTTAGCTGCCGATAGCCACGCGCTTGTGCGGTGGCGATCACGTGCTCCAATAGCAGGGATCCAAACCCTAAGCCGCGCGCTGTGCTCGCCACACGCATGGACTTAATCTCGCCACAGGCTGAGTCGAGCTGCTTTAACGCAGCGCAACCGACCAGCTGCCCAAGATGGTAAGCCGACCAGAACGTCACCTCGGGCGCTCGTATCCCAGCAAGGTCTAGGGCGTGTTTGCTTTCTGGGGGTGAGACGGACTTCATGTCCTGTAGGTGCTCCTCCAGAAAGCGCTGGATTTCAACGCTCTGTAACGCATCAACCTTGATTTCCATATCGTTCACCGGTTGGTTGTTTGCGAGTGTGCTCAGTGCTGCGTCGGCTGTGGCTCTTCAGTGCCGCCGCCATTAAACAACTGACGGATATCGGCAGGGTCGAAGCTGTAGCGTTGGTTGCAGAACTGGCAGTCGATATCGATCTGCCCGCCATGCTCGGCCGCCAGTTGCAGGGCGTCGGCTTCGCCTAGGTTGATCAGTGCGTTTGCCGAGCGCTCGCGCGAGCAGCTGCATTGGAATTGCACCGGCTGTACATCGAACAGGCGCACTTCTTCTTGGTGATAGAGGCGATGCAGCAAGGTGCTGTTGTCGAGGCTCAGCAGCTCTTCGGCTTTCAGCGTGTCGGCCAAGGTGGTCAGGTGTTCCCAGGTGTTGGCGCGCTCTTGATCGTCGCGTTGCTTGTCTTTGGGTAGCGCTTGCAGCAGCAGGCCACGGGCGCGACGGCCATCGGCGTGCAGCCAGAACTGCGTGGGCAGCTGTTCGGAGCTGGCAAAGTAGCTGCTTAAGCTGGCCGCCAAGCTGGCGTTATCCAGCGGCACCATGCCTTGGTAACGCTTGCCCTTGAGCGGATCGATGGTGATGGCCATCACACCTTGCGGCATCAGCTCGCGCAGGTCGGCGCTGTCGGCAATGCCGTCTTCAAAGCGGGCAATGCCGCGCACCTGTTGCTGATCGGTGCATTCGACCATCAGCAGCTTGAGGGGGCCTTCGGAGCGCGCTTGCAGCACCAGCAGGCCTTCGAATTTCAGCGTAGTCGACAGCAGCGCAGCGGCGGCGAGCATCTCGCCCAGCAGCTGTTGCACGGGCAGCGGGTAGTTGGCGCGTGCCAGCACTTCGGCGTAGCTGCTTTCAAGGGCTGCCATTTCGCCGCGCACGTCGGTGTTGTCGAACATAAAGCGCTGGGTGTGATCGGTGTCAAACATTGGGTTACATACCGTGAGTCAGGCGAGGGGTGACAATACAATGGCGCATCGGTATAACGCCGCCCTTGAGTTTAGCCCCGAAGAAAAGGACGTCATTTTATGAGTATTGTCGCCCCCCTCCAACCTCGCTGGTCGCCTGCCGCACTGATTACCTGCTGCGTGCTGGCAATACTGCTGCTGGGCAGTTGGCTGTTTGCCCCCAGTCGTGAGCTGTGGACGCTGGCCGATGAGCAAGCCTTTTACCTGCTCAATGCACCGCTCGCGCATTCGCCCGCCTGGGCTTGGGTATGGGCAATTGGCAGTGTGCGGATCACCGATTTGGCCGTGGCGGTGCTGATGTTGGCGCTGATTATTCGCGGCGATTTATTTTTCTCCGCCAGCCAAGTGCGTTTAGCGTTTTTGATGTTGCTGGTCAGCTTGGTGGGTTTATTGCTGCTGCGTACCGGCTTTAACCAAGTGGTGAAGGCATTGGACTGGCAGCACGCCGGCCCTTCGCTGGTGCTGAGTGAGGTGGTGCGCATGTCCGAGCTGTTCCCCGGTTGGGACGAGTACGGCCTGAAGGACGCCTCTAAGCGCAGCTTTCCCGGTGATCATGCCTCGGTGCTGATGCTCTGGGGCTTGTTCTTAGCCAGCGTCGCGCGCTGGCCGGGCCGCTTGGCCATTTTGGCTTTGGTGGTGGTGTTTATGCTGCCGCGCTTGGTGGCCGGTGCGCACTGGCTGAGCGACAACATGGTCGGCGGTTTGTTTATCGCCCTGCTCAGCTACGCTCTGTGCCTAGCCACACCGCTGGCCTTTAATGCCGCGAGTTGGTTGGATGCCAAGTTGCAGCCGCTGGTGAGCTTCTTTAGCCGCTGGCCAGTTATTGGCTCGTGGGCAGTATTAAAGCCGGCTCAGTCGTAATCCGGCCCGCTATGCAGCTGGCTTAACTGGCGACGTTGTTTCTTATTCGGGCGCCCTTCGGTGATCATCCCTAGGGCGCCGGCTTTGCGCAGTGCGGCGGTTTCTTCACGCGCGGCGACGCTGGCGCTGCTTTCTGCATACAAGGTCTGTGCTTCTGGCGCGCCACGGCGCTGATCGGAGAGCTTTAAGACGCTCACCGTGCGCGTATCAAAGCCAGTGCGCAGGGTCAGTTCATCACCAAGACGAATCTCTTTGCTGGGCTTGCATCGCTCGCCGCCGCAGTGCACTTTGCCGCCCTCGATGGCGGCCTTGGCTAAGGCGCGGGTTTTATAAAAGCGCGCGGCCCATAACCACTTGTCTAAACGTAACTTTTCCATGCTGTTGTGCATCTTATGCGCCTGCTGAGCGCATCAGTGTAACCCGTGGCTGCATTCAAGTTGGCGTCACAGACGGCCTGCTACACTTCTGTGGGTGAAACCAACAAGGGCGCAGGAATGACCGAGATAGAGCACCATTTGCCCATGGTGATTGGCCTGCGCGAGTGGGTGGCGTTGCCTGAGCTGGGTATCGATGCCCTGCGCATGAAGGTCGACACCGGCGCTACCACCTCGGCGTTGCATGCCACGGATATCGAGCTGTTCGAACGCGATAACCAGCAATGGGTGCGCTTTACCGCGCACATTGGCATTAAGGAGCACATTCCGGTGCCAGATTGCCAAGCCTTGCTGGTGCAGGACAAACGTATTCGCAGCTCCAACGGGCAGGTACAACACCGCTACATGGTGCGCAGCCTGATGCAGCTGGGCGATCGCCTGTGGCCGGTGGATCTCACCCTAACGTGCCGTAAAGCCATGCGTTTTCGTGGGCTATTGGGTGCAAAAGCCATGGTTGGCGGAAACTTGCTGGTCAATCCAGCGCTGAATTATGTGCAAGGCAAGCCCAAGATTCGCTTGAGCGATGCCTTGTAACCCAGACTACCTGCCCCGCTGCATGCGCTTCGGGGCCATGGAAGCCAAGAACATCAATATTGAGGTAGCTCGATGAAAATTGCCGTGCTTTCCCGTAATGCCAAGCTGTATTCCACCCGCCGCCTGATTGAAGCCGGCGAAGCGCGGGGGCATGAAATGGTGGTGGTGGATACCTTGCGCTGTTACATGAACATCGCCAGCCACAAGCCGCAAATTCACTACAACAGCGCCCCGTTGGAAGACTTCGATGCAGTGATTCCGCGCATTGGCGCCTCGGTGACTTTTTACGGCTGCGCGGTGCTGCGTCAGTTCGAGATGATGGGCGTGGCGCCGCTGAATGAGTCCGTGGCTATCACCCGTTCGCGCGACAAATTGCGTTCGTTGCAGTTGTTGTCCCGCAAAGGTATCGGCCTGCCGATCACCGGCTTTGCCCACAGCCCCGATGACATCCCCGACCTGATCGACATGGTCGGCGGCGCGCCCTTGGTGATTAAGCTGCTGGAAGGCACCCAAGGCATTGGCGTGGTACTGGCAGAAACGCAGAAAGCCGCTGAGTCGGTGATCGAAGCCTTTATGGGCCTAAAAGCCAACATCATGGTGCAGGAATACATCAAAGAAGCCGGCGGTGCGGATATCCGCTGCTTTGTGGTGGGCGACAAGGTGATTGCCGCGATGAAGCGTCAGGCCAAGGCCGGCGAGTTCCGCTCTAACCTGCACCGCGGCGGCTCATCGAGCCTGATCAAGATCACCCCGGAAGAACGCATGACGGCCATTCGCGCCGCCAAAGTGATGGGCCTTAATGTGGCGGGCGTGGATATCTTGCGCTCTAACCACGGCCCTGTGGTGATGGAGGTGAACTCCTCGCCGGGTCTGGAAGGCATTGAGCAAACCACCGAGAAAGACGTGGCCGGGATCATCATCGAGTACCTCGAGAAGAACCATAAGCCGAGTCAGACGCGTACTCGCGGTAAGGGTTAACGTTTTAGTGGCTGCACGACGCAATCATTGTGTTAACACTCCTTAAGTAGAAGGAAGTAATGTGGAAGATTTTTTGGTAGCTATTGTCAGCATACTGATAGGTGTTGGGGCCACGTTTTATGCCTCCCGCCATTACTATCGCCGCTCAGTTGATAAAGAACTGACACCATTTATTCAGCTTCAATCGAATGTTTTATCTCATATAGACGAAGAGGTTAAGGCTGACCTTCATGTGGAATACAAAGGCGTTAAAGTAGAAAAGCTCCAACAAGTTCAGTTCCTTATAGCAAACACAGGGGAGCGTGCTGTAAGAGATATAATAAAACCACTTCGCCTAGAGCTGCCTGATGACTCAGAGATAATGAACGCAAGCCTTCTTTACGTTTTTCCAGAAGGCCGCGAAGTAAAAATCAACCCCAAAACATCAGGGAGCATTTTAGAGTTCGATTTCCCACTCCTAAGGAAACGCTGATTTATTCCTCAGCAGCTCTCTTGGCTGGCACAATCGCGGGAAGCCCATCGCCTGAGTCAGCCGCATGCAAAAAACCTTTTCCGAAGCCGAATATGCCGGCAAGAAAAAGCTGACACGCCGCGATCGATTTCTCAGCGATCTTGAGCAGCTCACGCCTTGGACCTTGCTTGAAGCTCAGATTGCCCCCTTCTATGCAGACAACACGGGCAAGCGTGGGCGTCCCAGCATTGGTTTGCCACGCATGCTTCGCTTGTACGTTGTGCAGCAGTGCTTTGGTCTTTCGGACGAAGGCACAGAAGATGCGGTTTACGACAGTCAGGCTATTCGCGGCT
>NZ_FOAS01000019.1 GCF_900109735.1 Atopomonas hussainii | reverse complement strand
AGTCATGCGGGGAATCGAGCTGGTTTTCTGATTTTGCGCTGCGAATCGGCACTGGTGCTGGTGTGAGGCTTAATAAATCAGCGTTTCCCTAGATACCCCATACAGCGCTCACAACGACGCTGCGTGGGGTAGCTACTGCACTATTAATAATGTGGCGGCGGTGGCTCGTCGCCACCTTCTGCCGGCATCTGACTAGCGAGCTCTTTCTGCCGTTGTGCCAATAAGCTAACCGCCTGCTGCAACTGCGAGAGCTGTTGCTGCTGCGAAGCCAGCGCAGCATTTAAGGCATCGATGGTGTCGTCCTGAAACGCCACACGCACTTCCAACTCAGCAATACGCTGCTCTAACGCTTCGCTCACGCTTGATCCTCGAAAAAAACAAAGTCCTGTGTCAGGGTCAAACGCAGCTTCTCACGCACGGCGAGAATCTCCGCAGCTTGATAAGGACGTGGTGCATGCTTGCCCCAAACCGGTGCAGGCCAAGCCGCATCCTCTTTGCGCCGCACAATCACATGCACGTGCAGCTGCGGCACCATGTTGCCCAAGGTGGCGATATTCATTTTGTCGGCGCTGAAGGTGTCTTTGAGCTTTTCCGCAAGGCTGGCAGCCTCTTGCCAAAGCGCCTGCTGGTCGGTGTCATGCAACTGAAACACTTCACTAATACCCTCGCGCCTCGGTACGAGGATAAACCACGGATACTGGGCATCGTTCATCAATAGCAAACGACACAGTGGGAAATCCCCAACTTGCAAACAGTCCAGCTCTAAACGGTGATCAAGTTCAAACATGGCAAACCTCAGCTATTTCGCGCCGCGCATAATATAAGAAGCATAGCCAACCACAAGCACAGCACTGGTGCAGGCAACGCAGCAAAAACCGCGCAAAGCCCCGAAAATCAAGCACCTAAAGTTGGCCCATAGCTTGCTTAACGAACAACAACGCATAGGGCTACAAACCCATTCACATTCAGCCACATACACATAGAGGACAAACATTTTACAGATATGCGACACACTCTACGGATACCAACCAGAACTATCGCCAAGCGCGTTTGCGTGCTATAAGTTACGCGCCGACACAAGAAGAAATAATCATCCCTATTTGCGAAGGGATGACATAACTCCAAAACCTACAGGAGCAACCACAATGCAAATGATCAAGTGGAGCGCTATCGCCGTTGCCGTTGCAGCCGCAACCAGCTCGGTAGCCATGGCCAATCAGGCCGATTCCAAAGGCTTCGTTGAAGACAGCAGCCTGACTGTCCTGAACCGCAACTACTACTTCAACCGCGACTTCCGTGACAAGGCAAACTCTGCCGGCACTGGCGACAACGGCTACCGCGAAGAGTGGGCACACGGCATCATTACCAACTACGAATCTGGCTTTACTCAGGGCACCGTTGGTTTTGGTATCGACGCTCAAGCTTTTGTCGGCTTGAAGCTCGATTCAGGTAAAGGCCGTTACGGCTCCGGCCTGTTGCCGAAGGGCAGCGATGGCAGCGCCCAAGACTCTTATGGCGAAGTACATGGCGCCCTGAAGGTGCGTGTATCTGACACCGTTTTGAAGTGGGGCGAGATGTACACCACTGCCCCAGTGTTTGACACTGGTGACTCGCGTCTGCTGCCTGAAACCGCTACCGGCTTCAACCTGCACAGCAACGAAATCGAAGGCCTTGCTTTGGAAGCTGGTCACTTCACTGCTGGCAACGGCCAAGCAAGCACAAACTCCGACGGCCCGCTGTCGACCAACTACGGCGACAATGAAGCAGCTAACATGGATTTCGTTGGTGGCTTCTACAGCTTCAACGACAACCTGAGCGCTGGCTTGTACGCATCTAAAGCAGAAGACCTGTGGAACCAATACTACGGCAATGTTAACTACAACCTGCCGCTGGCTGATGAGCAAAACCTTAACTTTGACTTCAACATCTATCGCACTACGGATGAAGGCAAAAAGCTGGAAGGCGACATCAGCAACACCACCTTCAGCTTAGCTGCTGCCTACACCATCGGCGCGCACAAGTTTACCTTGGCTCACCAGCGCGTGAACGGCGACACTCCGTTCGATTACATCGGCGGTGACTCCATCTGGCTGAGCAACTCTGTTCAGTACTCCGACTTCAACGCCCCAGAAGAGCGCTCTTACCAGGTTCGCTATGACCTGAACATGGCAGCATTCGGTGTACCGGGCCTGTCTTTCATGACTCGCTACACCACCGGCGACAACATCGACGGCACCAAAGCTGACGCCAGCGGTTCCTATGCAGGCGACTACGGCAAGAACGGCAAGCACTGGGAGCGTGACATCGAGGCCAAGTACGTAGTTCAAGATGGCGCAGCGAAGGATCTTTCCTTCCGCGTTCGCCAAGCCACTCACCGTGCCAACGCGGCACAAGGTGAAGGCGACATCGATGAAGTACGCGTAATCGTCGAATACCCGCTGAGCATTCTGTAATCTCAGCATCGGTATCTGACTGATAAAGAAAACCCCGGCTTGCCGGGGTTTTCTTTTGCTGACGTGTTTTTTTAAAAGACATCACGGCTTGGACTTAGCCTGATACACGATCCCCGGATTGCACTGCACCATCTGATACAGCTCCGGCAAGCCGTTGAGCGCCTCAGAAGCACCCAAGAAAAGATAACCGCCCGGCTTTAAAGTGCCGTGAATCTTGGTGAGAATTTGCTTTTTCACATCTGCTGAAAAGTAGATCAGCACGTTCCGGCAAAACACCAAGTCGAACTTACCCAAGCTCGCATAGCTATCCAGCAGGTTTAATGCCCTGAACTCGACACGCTGCTTAACCGGCGCCTTGACCGCCCAACGTCCCTCTTCACGCTTATCGAAGTAACGCTGCAAGCGATCCTGCGACAAGCCACGGCCGATAGCTAGGCTATCGTACTCCCCCGCTTTGGCAGCGTTCAGCATTGAGCCAGATAAGTCCGTCGCGACAATCTGCACGCCACCACGTAACACGCCAAGATTGGCCTTTTCAAACTCATCAATCGCCATCGATAACGAATAAGGCTCCTGCCCGGACGAGCACGCCGCCGACCAAATACGCAGGCGCATGCCGTTGGCCGCCTTAGCCACCTCGGGCAACAGGCGACTTTTCAGCACCTCAAACGGATAGGTATCGCGAAACCATAAGGTTTCATTGGTGGTCATGGCGTCCACCACCTGCTCGCGCAAACCGCCGCGCGGCATGGACTCAATCTTACGCACCAGCTCGCCCAAGCTTTGCAGGTGATTGTCTTGCATGAGCCGATTCAGGCGACTGGTGACCAAATACTGTTTATTGCTGCCCAGCACAATGCCGCAGCTCTTCTCCAGAAAAGCCCGAAACTGCTCAAAATCAGCGTTGGAGACCGTCACGCGTTAAACACCTTCTGTCATTGGAAAACAAGGGGCCATCAGGCCCCTTCGCTTAAGTTGATGCGCTCAATCACGCGCGAGGCAAGATCATCAGGACGGAACTTCGCCAAGAAGTCATTCGCCCCAACCTTCTTCACCATAGCCTGGTTGAACACGCCCGACAGCGAGGTATGCAAGAGAATATGCAAGCCCTCAAGACGCGGATCAGCACGAATCTCAGCCGTCAGGGTATAGCCATCCATCTCTGGCATTTCGATGTCGGAAACGATCATCAGCAGCTCTTTGCACGGATCTTTACCTTCCGCTAACAGCTCGCGCAGGTAGTTGTAGGCTTGGCGCCCATCATTCAGCGCCACTACTTCCACCCCAATTGTTTCCAAACAGCGCGTTACCTGCTTGCGCGCCACCGAAGAGTCATCACAAATCAGCACGCGCTTGGTGACCGCCTTGGACTGCGCCTCTTGCGTGATCACCCCTTCGGAGATCTGCTCATGGGTTGGCGAAACTTCGGAGAGAATCTTCTCGACGTCGATAATCTCAACCAGCTTTTTATCCACGCGCGTGACCGCTGTTAGGTAGTGATCACGACCGGTACCCTTTGGCGGCGGATGGATTTCTTCCCAATTCATGTTCACGATGCGCTCGACCGAACGCACCAGAAAACCCTGAATTTTCATGTTGTACTCCGTGATAATCACGAAGCTGTCTTTCAGGTTATCCAGCGACTGTTTTCCGGTCGCCATGGACAAATCCATGATCGGAATCGTTCCACCACGAATATTGGCCACCCCGCGCACAACGGGGCTCGACTTCGGCATTACGGTCAAGTTAGGGCATTGCAGCACCTCTTTAACCTTAAACACGTTAATGCCATAGAGCTGCGGGCCATCCAGGCGAAACAGCAGTAACTCCAGTCGGTTCTGGCCAACCAGCTGTGTCCGCTGGTTCACTGAATCCAACACACCGGCCATAGGGGGCTCCTGTGGTTTTAAGGGCACCTGCCGCTAGCTTAGTTCAGTTAACGGCACGTGCTTTGCTTTTTTTACATTGTAGGCCGCTTTTCGACAGTCTTTTGGCGGCAAGGAAAAAGCCTTATGCAACGACTGCTTGTTCTATTAAGCCTGACATTCTTGAGCGCAACGTACACCAGCGCTGCAAGCCTATCCGAGCAAATTATCGGCAGCGCCGAGCGCTTTCTTGAGCAACTAGTGCAGGACTATTTAGACAACAGTCAAATTACCGGCCGCACCAGCATTCCGCCCTTACGCCTTGATCCGCGTTTGCGCCTCCCCACCTGTGACAAACCCTTGGCGATTAGCCAAGAGAGCCAAGGCGAGCCCATTGGTCGCGTAACCTTAGGCGTACGCTGCAGCGGCAGCAGCCCGTGGCGAATTTTTATTCCCGCCGAAGTGCGCCTATATCGCGACGTAGTGGTCATGCGTCGCCCCATGGCGCGCAAAAGCAAGCTCGCCGCTGATGACTTAAGCCTGCGTGAAGAAGACGTCAGCCAATTGCGGCAAACCTATCTGACCGACATCAGCCAAGCGACTGGGCAAACCCTTAAGCGCGGCGTCGCCAGCGGCGATATTCTGACCAGCAATCTATTGCAGCCCAGCAGCCTCATTAAACGCGGTGATCGCGTGGTGATTGTCGCGCGCAGCGGCGACTTTTTCGTCAAGATGCAAGGCGAGGCCCTCAGCGACGGTGCTAAGGGCCAGCAAATCCGTATCCGCAATATCACCTCTGATCGCGTGATACGCGCACGCGTCGTCGGACCAAGTGAGGTGGAAGTGGCCCTCTAGGCACGCTTCTTGTATTGTTGACGTTAATAACAGCGCGCTTTGCGCTTTTGCCAAGTTAATGACGCTTTTCACATTTTTGGCCTAAAGTTTTCTTCAGTAGTGCCGATCTAGTAGGCAGTCAGACTTAAAACGCTTCGAGGCACACGCGCCATGGTTATCGATTTCAATCGCCTCAATACAGGCAACAGCAGCAACAACACGGTGAACAAGCCGTCTGTTGCGCAAAACCAGCCCCCGAGCAGCGGCACCGGCGCAGCACCAGAAGCCGCGCCCAACAAACCCGCCGGCAGTGGGGAATCCGTGCAACTTAGTCAGCAGGCTCAAGCCTTGAAACAGGCAGAATCTCGCTTAAACGACCTGCCAAGCGTCGACAAAGAACGTGTCGAGCGCCTGAAAGCCGCCATCGCTGACGGCAGCTACAGTGTCGACGCTAAGCGCGTCGCGCAAAAGCTGGCTGCCTTCGAAACCCAACGCTAAGGGCCAAGCCATGCACGCCGAGCTGTTTGAGAGCCTGCAACACGATCGCCAGCACGCCGACGAGCTGCACGCGCTGCTACTGCGCGAACAGCAAGCCCTGCGCGACCGTCAGCTCAGCACCTTGCAAGAAGAGCTTGGCCGTAAACAGTTTCTGCTTAGCCTGCTGGAAAGCGGCAGTCGTACACGCACTCAGCTGCTTCAACAACTCGGCCTTCCCGCCACGCTCAACAGCCTAAAAAAAGTCGCCCAAGACGCACCGAATGGCGAGCAGCTGTTAGAAGCCGCGCACGAGGTCGATACTCGTCTTCGCGAGTGCCGCGACGCCAACGAACTGAACGGCCGCCTGATGCGCGCCAGCCAGAATAGCGTCAACCAATTGCTCAGCGTATTACGCGGGCAAGAAAAGCCGCTGTATAACCGCTACGGCAGCAATGCCAGCGGTAATAATCCGCGCCCCCTATCAAGCGCCTGACTGGCGTTAGTCGGCACTCTGCCACTATGCTTGGATAGCCACCCACACGGTCAGGAGTTTTAAGGCCCGTGCCCAATCCCTTTGCCATTGATGATGATCCACAGCAACCGCGACTACTGAGCAGTCTCGGCGAGATCGTCGCCAACCTTCGCACGCTGATGGATAGCCATGATCCGCTGATCGTGCGCTTTGCAGAACGCAATCGGAAATTTCAAAGCTACGTGGTAGCCGTCGACAAAGACGCACAGCGTTTCGCTTTGGATGAGTTTATTCCCAACGATGGCGACAAGCTGATGCAAGCCGGCGAAGCTTTCTCGGTTGAGGCCTTTCATGACGGCGTGCGCATTACCTGGAGCTGCGAAAAAGGCCAAGCCAAGCAAGAAAAAATGGGCGGTGCGCCCTGTTTTTGGCTACCCCTGCCAACCCAGATTACTTACCACCAACGCCGCGCAGCTTTTCGGGTCAGCTTAAAGCACAGCCAGAAAGTACCGCTGCGCGTTACCGATGTGAGCCATAACGTTCAGGCCACTGGGCTACTGATGGACATCTCGGCAACCGGTTGCCGCTGCTTATTCAAGGGCGATCTCACCGGCAAACTACACCCCGGCGAGCGTTATGATCAGCTGACCATTGCGATGGATAACACCCGGGTTAATTGCCAAGCAGAGATACGCCACGTAGCCCATGACAGCGCCCGCAACTTAAGCGTTGTCGGCTTGCGTTTTGTTGAGCTGAACGGCTTAGACCAACGCGCTATCGAGCGTTTTGTTTATCAGCAGCAGCGCGAAGCACGCCGTACCGAAACCGACTAGCGCGCCAGCGGGAATAAGCACTCGAAGTTTTGGGTAGTCTGCTCCGCGAGCGCTTCCAAGCTCACGCCACGCAACTCGGCGATAAACTCTGCCACATCGCGTACAAACTGCGGCTCGTTACTCTTGCCGCGATGCGGCACGGGGGCGAGATAGGGCGAGTCTGTTTCTACCAGCAGGCGATCTGCAGGGACTTTTCTCGCCACATCGCGCAGTGCCTCGGCATTACGGAACGTCACAATGCCCGACAACGAGATGTAATAGCCCATATCCAAGGCTGCCTCGGCCATGGGCCAATCTTCGGTGAAGCAGTGCAACACGCCGGCATTGGGCAAGCCCGCCTCACGCAGCTGCGTCAAAGTATCTTCTTTCGCCGCACGCGTATGGATAACCACCGGCTTGCCGGTTTGCTTAGCCGCCTCTAAATGCAAGGCAAAAGCTCGCTGCTGCAGCGGCGCCGAATCTGGCTGATAGTGATAGTCGAGGCCAGTCTCGCCAATCGCCACGACTCGTGGGTCGTTAAGCTCGGTGAGTAGCCAGTCCAGATCGGGCTCTTTGCCCTCTTGCAAGTCCAGCGGATGCACGCCAACGCTGGCAAACACATCGGCGTATTGATGAGCTAACTGCTTAACCGCCTGCGCGTTATCCGCGCTCACACCAATACACAGAAAACGACTCACCCCGCGCGCGCGCGCAGCGTCTAAGGCCGCGGACAAGTCGCCGCCGTACGGCGCAAGATCAAGCCGATCGAGATGACAGTGGGAATCTACCAACATGACAGCAATTACATCGTATGGGTGGGACGATCCGACTTCAGCGCGCCGGCCAGGTAGGTTTCGATCTTATTGCGAGCGGTGGGGTCACCTTCATTGAACTGCACGCCGATACCGGCAGCACGGTTGCCCTGCGCACCTTTGGGGGTGATCCAGATGACCTTGCCGGCTACCGGAATTTTCTCTGGCTCGTCCATTAAGTTCAGCAGCATGAACACTTCATCACCCAACTTGTAGCTTTTCGCCGTGGGAATAAACAGCCCGCCGTGCTTAACAAACGGCATGTAGGCGGCATACAGCACGGATTTGTCTTTGATGGTGAGCGACAAAATTCCGTTACGCGGGCCAAGATTGGGCGGCAGACTCATAGGCAATCCAAAACCATTAGTTACGCGTTATGAAGTTACCTGAAATAACTTCAGCATCCTTTAGGCATTCTAGCCTTTTGCCGCCAAGCTTGCCCACCGCAACAACAGGGCTTCGAGAAGCAGCACACGATTGAGATTAGCCTTACCCAGCACCTTTTGACGCTGTTCGAGCAACCATTGCTGCAGCGTTAGCACATCCTGTTGCGAGCTACGCTGCGCCAGATAGCCCAGCACTTTGTGCATTTCTGGCTCGAGTGCCTCGTCGCTAACCCCGGCCAATTGCTGACGCACTATGGCTTGGCTCCAGGCAAAAAACCAATCGAACACGCGGGCCAAGTCGAGCTTATTCCAGCTCTCAGCCAGCTGACTGGCGGTTTGCTGATTTTTCAGCAAAGCCTTCACGCCCTCCACCACGGCACTGCGCTGGGCTAAACCGTCTGCTTGGAGCAGGGTTTGCGCCAACAGCGGCGAACCGCCAGCCCAGTGCAGCGCCTGAGCGCACAGGGCTGGGTCTTGCTCAGGCACTTGCTCGCTTAACCACTGCAAGCTTTGTGCGCTGCTGGGGTGCGGGCACGCCTGCTGCAAGCAGCGACTGCGAATGGTCGGCAACAAACGGCTCGGCGCGTCGCTGAGCAACACCAACACCGTATTACCGGATGGCTCTTCAAGGCTCTTGAGTAGCGCATTGGCGGCGTTAAGGTTCATCGCTTCTGCCGGCGCCAGCAAAACCACCTTACGCCCGCCTAACTGCGCGGTTTGCGCGACGAAATCCACCAGCGCACGTACTTGGTCAATTTTGATTGGTTTATCCGCTTCCTCCGGCAGTACGCGCTGCAAATCGGGATGCGTGCCCGCCTGGCGCAGCAAACAGGCTTTGCACGTCTCACAGGCCTGGCCACCCTCAGGGCGCTGGCATAACAGCAGCGCCACAAAGGTTTCGGCAAAAGCACGCTTGCCCGTACCGCCCTGCCCATACAGCAAATAGGCATGCGCATGCTGAACACGCTGACTGAGCTGCTGCCACAGGCCTTGCTGCCACGGATAAATCATCGCGCAGCCACCTTGGCGAGAATTTCTGGCAGTAAATCACGCACCGCTTGCTGCACCTGCTCTAGCGTTTGACTGGCATCTAGCAAACGGTAACGCTCGGGGCTGGCCTTGGCTTGGGCTAAATAGCCCTGGCGTACCCGCTGGAAAAACACCTGCGCTTCTTGCTCAAACCGATCCAAACGGCCACGCGCCGCAGCACGTTGCATACCAACCTCGATCGGCAGGTCGAACAACAGCGTCATATCCGGGCGTAAATCGCCCTGCACAAACTGCTCAAGCGCGGCGATACGCGTTTCGGGCAAGCCACGGCCAGCGCCCTGATAGGCGTAGGTGGCGTCGGTAAAGCGATCACACAGCACCACGGCCCCACGGGCTAACGCCGGCTTGATCACCTGCGCAATGTGCTGCGCACGGCCAGCGAAGACCAAGAGCAACTCGGCATCCACAGCCATCGGCTCTTCGCGCGGGGTTAGCAGCAACTGGCGGATTTCTTCTGCCAGCGGTGTGCCGCCCGGCTCGCGACTGAGCACTACCTCTAGCCCGGCAGCACGCAGACCTTCGGCTAACACCTCACGGTTAGTGGTTTTACCAGCCCCTTCGGGGCCTTCTAGGGTAATGAACAGGCCGGGCATGTTAGTTCCTAGGCGCGGGGCTTGAGCGGTAGTCCGCACGGCGTTTGAGCTGGTATTGGCGCACGGCACGGTTGTGCTCGGCCAAGGTATTAGAAAACTGGTGGCTGCCATCGCCCTTGGCGACAAAGTACAAACTCTTTCCTGCCGCAGGTTTTAGCGCCGCCTCAATGGCAGCTCGCCCCGGCATGGCAATCGGCGTGGGTGGCAGACCACTGATCACATAGGTGTTGTACGGTGTTGGGCGGCGTAAATCGGCGCGCGTAATGCGACCTTGATAACGCTCGCCCATGCCGTAGATAACCGTCGGGTCAGTTTGCAGCAGCATGCCTTTTTGCAGGCGCCGCACGAACACACCGGCAATTTCTTCACGCTCGTCGGCCACCCCGGTTTCGCGCTCGATGATCGAGGCCATGATCAAGGCTTGATAAGGCTCTTTATACGGCAGACCTGGAGCACGCTCGGCCCAAGCGCTCTCCAGCGTTTTAGCTTGTGCCTGATAGGCTTGGCGCAAAAGCTCACTGGCTTTGATGCCATAGGTGTACGTGTAGGTATCGGGGGCAAAGCGGCCCTCAGGGTGCTGCCCGGCAAAGCCTAGCTGCGCCATGACCTCGGCATCGCTGAACTCAGCCAAATCATTGTCGAGCTTTTCTGCCTGACTGAGGCTCTCGCGCCACTGCGCAAAGGTGCGCCCTTCGACTAACGTCAGCCGATACTGGATGACTTCGCCCGAACGCAAATACGCCAGCAGCTCATAAGCTGTCATTTCAGGCGTGATGGCGTATTCGCCTTGATGCAAGCGCGGATCTTGCCAACGCCAGCGCCAGAACAGCCCCAGCCAGCGCGCGCCATGCAACGTGCCTTGTTGTTCCAAGTTATGCAGCACACGTGTTGGGCTATCGCCAGCGCGTACTAAGACGCTGCCTGCGGCTGTCACCTGCAATGGCTGCTGCAATAACCAACGACCCGCTAACAACGCGGCTAACGCCATAACAACCAACAGCAACACGGCTGCTATAAGAATTTTTAGCGCTTTACGCTTCACACGACCCGACCATTAACCCCTGAGCAAGAGCTTGGATTTTACGGGTCACAGGCCCAACTGGCCATGTTCGATCGCACAGCGCGCGCACCGGCCAAACGCCGTACAGGCTGTTGCAGCAAAACACTTCGTCGGCTGCCAACAATTGCGCCCGACTCACCGTCGCCACCTGCACGGCGAAACCTTGTTGAGCAGCAGCTTGCAGCAACGCAGCACGCATCACCCCGGCCACACCTGACTGCGACAAATCCGGTGTAATCAGACTGCCCTGCTGAACGATAAACAGGTTACTGAACACCCCTTCGATGACATCACCTTGCTCATCACAGAGCAAGCCTTCGGCATACGCAGGATCATCCCACTCACTGCGCGCCAACACCTGCTCAAGACGATTTAAATGCTTCAGCCCGGCCAACAAGGGCTGACGCGCCAAGCGAGTTTGGCAATCAAACAGGGCAATACCCTGCTCGGCATTCTGTGCGGGATAAGCCGGCAGCGCAGCAGTCTGCACAATGCGCCGCACCATCGCAGCTTGAGGCATGGCATAACCGCGCAAGCCATCGCCACGAGTGATGATCAGCTTCAACACACCTTCACCTAGGAGGCGTGCATGACCAAGCAACTCAGTGATGATGAGCTCAATGTCAGCGGCTAAGCGCAAGCGCTGACAGCCCTCGGTTAAGCGCTGGCGATGAAACGACAACAGGGGCATCTGCCCCTGTTGTACGCGAATGGTTTCAAACAGCCCGTCGCCATAAGCCAAGCCGCGGTCTTGTACCGGCAGCGTGGCAATGGCTTGACCATCAACCCATATCGCCGTCACGCAAACCGCCGGAACACCAGGGTGCCGTTGGTGCCGCCAAAACCGAAGGAGTTGGACAGTGCCACCTCAATCGCGCGCGACTGCGCGGTGTGCGCCACTAAGTTCAGGTCGCAACCTTCGCTGGGGTTATCCAGATTGATAGTTGGTGGCGCCACTTGGTCGCGCAGTGCCAAGACGCTGAACACCGCCTCTACCGCACCCGCTGCGCCGAGCAAATGCCCGGTCATGGATTTGGTCGAACTCATCGCCAGCTGATAAGCATGATCGCCGAACACCGACTTTACCGCGCCAATTTCAGCGATATCGCCCGCAGGCGTCGACGTGCCATGGGCATTGATATAGCCCACTTCCTGCGGATTAACGCCGGCGTCTTTCAGTGCATTGGCCATGCAGCGCGCCGCGCCCTCGCCGTTTTCTGGCGGCGCGGTCATGTGGTAGGCATCACCGCTCATACCAAAGCCTATCAGCTCGGCATAAATGGTCGCGCCGCGGGCTTTGGCATGTTCTAACTCTTCCAGCACTAAAGCGCCGGCGCCGTCAGACAGCACGAAGCCATCGCGGTCTTTATCCCACGGACGGCTCGCTTTAGTGGGCTCGTCGTTACGGGTCGACAAAGCACGCGCGGCGCCAAAGCCACCCAGCCCTAAGCCCGTGGTGGCCATTTCCGCGCCGCCAGCCAGCATCACATCGGCTTCGCCATAGGCGATATTGCGTGCCGCCATGCCAATGCAGTGGGTGCCGGTGGTGCACGCCGTGGTAATGGCATAGTTGGGGCCTTTTAAACCCAGTTGAATCGACAAAAAGCCCGACACCATATTGATGATCGAACCCGGCACGAAGAACGGCGAAATTTTCCGCGGCCCAGACTGGCTGAGCGCGTCGCAGTTCTTCTCAATATTGGTCAGACCGCCGATGCCTGAACCCATGGCCACACCAATGCGCTCAGCATTGGCCTCGGTCACTTCCAGCCCGGACTGCTGAAAGGCTTGCAAACAAGCAATCAGGCCGTACTGGATAAACAAATCTTGTTTGCGGGCCTCTTTCGCGGAGAGGTACTGCTCCACATCAAGGCCCCGTACAGAGCCACCGAAACGGGTAGCAAAGGCACTGACATCCATATGTTCGATTGCCGCGATGCCGCTGCGCCCAGCCAAAATACCTGCCCAGCTGGCAGCCACATCGTTGCCCAACGGACTGAGCATACCCATGCCCGTCACGACTACTCTTCTGCGCGCCACAATCATTCCTCACGCCTATCCGTTACATCCAACTCAACTGGCAGCCGCAATAAAAAGGCCGCACGCCCGAAGACAGTGCGGCCTTTTTGGCTGCGCAGAACGCTCGCTTACTTGGCCTGGTGGGCCAGAACGTAATCGATAGCTTCCTGAACAGTGGTGATCTTCTCGGCGTCTTCGTCCGGGATTTCGGTCTCGAATTCCTCTTCCAGGGCCATCACCAGCTCAACGGTGTCAAGCGAGTCAGCGCCGAGGTCCTCGACGAAGGAAGCAGCATTGGTTACTTCTTCTTCTTTAACGCCCAGTTGCTCAGCAACGATTTTCTTGACGCGTTCTTCGATGGTGCTCATAAGGTATTTTCACTCCTAGGTACGGAATTCGTGCAGCCACGCTGCGAGTAAGTTTATAAAAACAATTTTCAGCTTTTCAAGCTGGCCGCCGAAACCCGGATAATGCCATATTTACAGAATATGTCAGCAAGCATCCGGCGAATTCTACGGCGATCCTAATGTGCCATTGTGACAACGCCCTTACAGGCAAAGTCACAATTAGCTCATATACATGCCACCATTGACCGGAATCGTTGCCCCAGTCACGTAGGCTGCGCCGTCGGAAGCCAAGAACGCCACCACTTTGGCAATCTCTTCAGCTTCACCCAAACGACCCAACGGAATCTGCCCCAACATGGCCTCGCGCTGCGCATCGCTCAGCTCTTTAGTCATGTCGGTATCAATAAAGCCCGGCGCTACGGCGTTCACCGTAATAGCGCGCGAACCCACCTCACGCGCCAAGGCGCGGGTAAAGCCCTCAAGACCAGCTTTGGCTGCTGCGTAGTTACACTGCCCGGCATTACCCATGGCGCCCACTACCGAGCCAATGCTGATGATGCGCCCCCAGCGGGCCTTGGTCATGCCACGCAGCATGGCCTTACTCATGCGGTACAGACTGTTGAGGTTGGTGTTGATCACGTCAAACCACTCATCGTCTTTCATCCGCATCATTAGATTATCGCGGGTAATGCCGGCGTTATTGACCAAGATCAGCGGCTGGCCCAAATGCTCTTGCACGTGCTTAAGAGTCTCCGCTACCGACGCATCATCCGCCACGTTCAGGCACAGACCAGCGCCTTCGATGCCGGCCGCTTTCAGGTATTCGGCGATCTGCTCTGCACCACGATCGGTAGTAGCAGTGCCGATAACCACGGCGCCGTGGCTACCCAACTCCAGCGCGATGGCGCGCCCGATACCGCGACTAGCGCCAGTGACCAGCGCTACCTTGCCTTGCAAACTCATCGTTTTGTCCTCTTAGAGTGCGGCGAGCGCAGCTAGCGCTTGCGCAAATGCATCCGGGGTATCGGTGCTGTAGCCGTTAATGCCTTTCACACAGCGCTTGTTCAAGCCGCCCAGCACCTTGCCTGGGCCACACTCCACCAAGTGCTCGGTACCCGCGGCATGCAGCGCTTGCACAGACTCAACCCAGCGCACTGGGCTATACAGCTGCGCAATCAAATCGGCACGCAGTGATTCAAGATTACCAGCCACCTGCGCACTGACGTTTTGCACCAAAGGAATAGCCGGCGCCGACCAATCGGCCGCGGCCAAATCGGCAGCAAATTGTTCTGCCGCCGGACGCATCAGGGCGCAATGCGACGGCACACTCACCGGCAGCGGCATGGCGCGCTTAGCACCACGTGCTTTACAAGCTTCAACTGCACGGGCCACGGCTTCAGCACTACCAGCAATAACGACTTGGCCGGGGGCATTAAAGTTTACCGGGGCAATCACATCACCTTGCGCGGCTTCTTCACAGGCGGCGCGCACATCGGCGTCTTCCAAACCCAGAATCGCCGCCATGCCGCCTTGACCAGCCGGCACAGCCTGCTGCATTAACTGACCACGACGCTGCACCAAGCGCACGGCCTGCGCAAAAGGCAGCGCCTCGGCAGCGACCAACGCGGAATACTCACCCAAGCTGTGGCCTGCCACCTGGGCAGGTTTAGCACCACCTTGGGCCTGCCACAAACGCCACAGCGCAATCGAGGCGGTGAGAATCGCCGGTTGCGTGGTGTCGGTTTGATTGAGTTTGGTTTCGTCGCCTTGGGTGACTGACCAGAGGTCATAACCCAGCGCCTCGGAGGCCTCGGCGAAGGTTTGTTGAATAAGCGGCTGCGCCTCGGCGTGCTCAGCCAACATACCCAGAGCCTGAGAACCCTGCCCGGGGAATACGAAAGCAATGGAGGAAGTCATGCTGCTTTCCCTGTCTGATTAATCGATAGCCTGAAGCGCGCTTCAGAGCTTAAAACTGACTGTTGGATGAAAACTCCGTCGCCAAGGTCACACGCAAGGCACGAAGATTACAACAGCAAGTCTCCCAAATGACCGTGGAGCTTTTGTGGCAGGTTCTCCGCCACCGCCTGTTTGGCGCGCCGTATGGCGCTTAAAAACGCCTGCTGATCAGCACTGCCATGGCTTTTAATCACCACACCGGGCAAGCCCAAAAAGCTCGCACCATTATGCGTGGCAGGCGACAGCTCATCCTGCAAACGCTTGAGCAGCGGCAAGGCTATGCCACCGACCAAACGCCCAGTGAGCGACTCTTGAAACACGCGCCGAATGCGCTCGGTAATTAACTGCGCCAAGCCTTCGCTGGACTTGAGCAGCACATTGCCGACAAAACCATCGCACACCACCACATCGGCCTCGCCACGAAACACCGCATCGCCTTCAATAAAGCCGATGTAATTCAGATGCTCGGCTTGCTCCAGCAAACTGGCGGCAAATTTGACCTGCTGATTGCCCTTGATCGCCTCGCTGCCAATATTCAGCAGCGCCACACGCGGATTAGCCACACCCATGCTGGCCGCCGCCAACGAACCCATCACAGCGAACTGATACAGGTGTTCGGCACTGCAATCGACATTGGCGCCCAAATCAAGCAAATGGCATTCATCCTGCTGCGTGGGGATCGCCGTCATCATCGCCGGTCGATCGACCCCGGGTAGGGTTTTCAGCGTGAAGCGCGCCAAGGCCATTAAAGCCCCGGTATTGCCCGCACTGACACAGCCTTGCACACGCTGGTCACGCAGCAGCTCCAGAGCAATGCGCATCGATGAATCGGGCTTGCCGCGCAGCGCGCTGCTGGGCTTCTCGGCCATGCTGATCACTTCGCTGGCGTGCTCAACGTGCAGGCGCGCGCGATCCCAGCCGGAATGCTGAGTTAACAGATCTGAAAGCAGTGAGGCATCGCCAACCAAGGTGAGGGTTAGCGAACTGTCTTCAGCCAGAGCGGCTAGACAGGCGGGAATAAGCAAGTGGGGACCGAAGTCCCCACTCATTGCATCGATCGCGATATGCGCGCTCAAGGATTACTCTTCAGTACCCTTGTCGATGACTTTACGGCCACGGTAAACGCCTTCCGGGCTTACGTGGTGACGCAGGTGTACTTCACCAGTGCTCTTTTCTACCGACAGAGCGCTGGAAGTCAGGGCATCGTGCGAACGACGCATGTCACGTGCAGAACGAGACTTTTTGTTCTGTTGAACAGCCATAATTAAAAACTCCTAAGCGTTGGGGTCACGTTTCAACTGCGCCAGTACGTCGAACGGGTTGGACCGCTTAACCTCGTTCTCGCGCGGCTCAGGCGCGGTTGCAAAACCCGCCGGATGCTGGCATTTGTCGCTGTCGTGCATAGGCACAATGGGCAGTGCCAGAATCAACTCATCTTCAACCAATTCGGCCAAGACAAGCGGTTCTTCACCCAGCTCCAGCGCATCATAATCCTTGGGCAGTGCCTTACCCTGCTCTTCTGACCACACTATGGCGTAGTGGCAATCAGCTTCGACAGGGAGCGTCACTGGCTCCAAACAACGTTGACAGTGCATCTTTGCCTGCACGGTGAAGTGGCCTTGCACAACAATGAAGTTCTGCTCGTCCCGATCAAACACCAGACGCACCTGTACCTCCCCGACATTGTCAACCAGCGCACTGGTCAAACGTGTCATGGGAGCCAGCGGCAGGCTGCCCTCAACGACTGCGCCGCGATCGGCGAGTTTGCGAGGATCAACCTGGGAAGGAATAGGCCCGGTCAACATAAGCGCGCGATTCTAGGGATGCGGGGGGCGTGTGTCAAAGAAAATCCGCCGTATTGTGCTGACATTTCAGACGCTTAGAATCAGCGACTGGTACAAATAGGAAATAAGCCATGCTGCCTTTATTACTGGCATCTTCATCACCCTATCGCCGAGCGCTGCTTGAGCGCTTGCACTTGCCTTTTAGCTGCGCCTCGCCGGATATCGATGAAAGCGCACACGCTAATGAAACGCCAGAGGCACTGTGCCGGCGCCTGGCTATCAGCAAGGCGCAGGCCTTGGCCGACAGCCATCCACAGCATTTAATCATTGGTTCTGACCAAGTTGCGGTACTCAACGGCCGCGTACTGGGCAAGCCCCACACCGCTGCCAACGCGTGTCGGCAGCTGGCGGACTGCTCAGGGCAAACCGTGCAGTTTTTAACCAGCCTGTGCTTATTAAATAGTGCTAGCGGCAACTACCAGTGCGACGTGGTGCCGTTCAGCGTGCAATTTCGCCAACTGAACCAGGCCGAGATAGAGCGTTACGTAGCACTGGAACAACCGCTGGACTGCGCCGGCAGCTTTAAGGTGGAAGGCTTAGGCATTAGCTTGTTTGCAAGCACCCACGGTGAAGACCAAAACAGCTTGATCGGCTTGCCGCTGATTGCCCTGTGCCGCATGTTGCGCGAAGCGGGCTGGCAGATTCCTTAAGAAGACGCCGCGCCGCTCGGCATCTTCTCTGCTTATTTATAGGTAACCGATTAGGCGACTTCGGCGTAGAGCAGATCCAGCCCGTCTTCGATCACCACCTGAATCGCCTGCATCACCAAAGAGATACGGTCGAAAATCACTTCTACCGGCAGCTGCACCAGCTCTACATCAAGGATCTCGTGCTGCACCATGCGGCTTAGATCGGCGATTTGCCGGCGCACATCAAAGCTTGAGGGTAAGTCTTTTAACTGCACCTGCGCCGGTCCCTGAATATCCGCCAAGCGCTGCAGCATGGCCTGACGAACCTCCGGCGAGCAACTGCCCGACTGCGCGCAAATGGCGCTGTAGGCGCGCAGCTGGCCGCAGTTTTCCACTAACTGCGGCAAGGTACGCACGCAGTAAATAGCCAGTGTTCGCTGAAAATGGCTGCCGGCACTGGTTAAGCCGGCGCTATCGGCGGTCTTCTCGACACACTCAAATAGCCGCGCGATGACTTCGGTATGGCAATGCATGCTTTCCAGCGCCGCTTGCTGATCACGCATTTTGGCGAGGTTAAACAGCCCCACCGAGGCCTCTTGCCAAGCACGCTTGACCACATGCGCGGTGCCATCTTGCAGAAGACGGGTCATCTGCCGTGCTTCTTCGGCCACCTGCTGCTCGATAGATTTCAACTGCGGCAACGCGTTCTGCTTACCGCTCAGGTAGCCGGTGGTCAAACCACGATGGCGCTGCACCCAGTTGATAATGCGCATGAGACTTTGCAGCTGACGCAAGCTCACCTCACCACGGGCGCCGCGCAACAAGCGCAGCCACCACGCCAACACTAAGCCTGCTACCAGCAGCACTATGACTGCCCACACACCTTCTTCCATCGAAGCGCTCCTCCACGCATGCCACCTCAAGCGGGCGACTTAGCGTTTTCTCAGCAGGCTTTATGCCAAGCCGCAGCGAGCGCTCTAGATCAACACTTCCACGCGAGCCAAGCCAATCGCGCGCACCAATTCAGCGCACCCCAATAGCGCAGCAAACTTTACGCCGCATAAAGGTGCAACTAGGCTAAAAAGACCGTTTACAGCGGCGAGATCACCTGCGTGAGAGCCTTACTAGCACTGTTTTCGGCGCTGCTGTGTGTATCACCTGCAGCAGCCATGACGCTCTGCATCGAAGATGCCGACTACAGCCCGTTCATCCTGCCTGATGTGCCTGCGCAGCACGCCGGCGTTTTACCGGCATTAGCGATGCACGCTGCCGAACAAACCCAGCAACCGCTGAAGCTGATCCGCCACCCATGGAAACGCTGCATTGATATGGTGCAAAAGGGCCAAGTTGATCTGATTCTGGCGGCCATTTGGCTACCCGAGCGTGACGTTTGGGGGCAGTACCCCAAACACGCCAACGCCCCCAGCGGCCCGCCTGATCGCAGCAAACGTCTTTGGACTGCCGAATACCCAGTGTTTGTCGCCAACAACAGCAGCCTGACTTATGACGGAAAAGCCTTTAACGCCACAAAAGTCGGTTTAGCCGGCCCGCCTGGCTACGTGGTGACCAAACGCTTAGCCGCCATGGGCCTGCTGTACGCCCAACCACTCATGCCAGCCACCGGCCTACGACTGGTCGCGCTGGAGCGTTTAGATGGCTACGCGGTCGAGCGGCATATCGGCACCCACCTGCTGTATCAGCAAAACCTGCAAAACAAAGTGCGCACGCTGAGCCCTGTGTTTCAGCGTGATGATTGGTATGTGGTGTTTTCCTACCCCTTTGCTGAGCAGCACCCCGAGCAGGTGGCGGCTTTTTATGCCGCGCTGGAGCAAGCTCGCGAGCGCTTTGGCCAAGCGCTACTAGAGCGCCACCTTAATCAAGCCAAACGCCAGTACTCAGCAACGACAACGCCGCGCTAAGTAGCGCGGCGTTGTTAATCGCGGCAACCCGCTAGTAAACCGGCAAGTCGGTTTCAGCAAACAACTCATCCAGCTCAGTGCGGCTGTGACACTGCACCGCGGCATCAACACGCTCGCGGGTTAAGTGCGGGGCGAACTGCTCGATAAAGTCGTACATATAGCCGCGCAAGAAGGTGCCCTTACGGAAGCCAATTTTGGTGACGCTGGACTCAAACAGCTCGCTGGCATCCAGCACCACTAAGTCTTTGTCGATCTGCTCATCCACCGCCATGCGCGCGACAATGCCGACACCCAAGCCTAAGCGCACATAGGTTTTGATCACGTCGGCATCGGCAGCGGTAAACACCACCTTCGGCGACAGACCTTTGTGGGTGAACGCCTCATCGAGCTTAGAACGCCCGGTGAAACCAAACACATAGGTGACCAGCGGATGCTCGGCCAAGGCTTCTAACGTCAACTTTGGCAAACGTGTGAGCGGATGGCCCTGCGGCACGATCACGCAGCGATTCCAGCGGTAGCACGGCATCATGATCAGATCGCTGAACAGCTCCAGCGCTTCGGTGGCAATGGCAAAATCCACCGTGCCGTCAGCCGCCATTTCCGAAATCTGCATAGGCGTGCCTTGGTTCATCTGCAGCGCCACATCGGGATACTGGTCAATAAAGCGGCGAATCACCGGCGGCAAGGCATAACGCGCCTGGGTATGGGTGGTGGCAATCGACAGCGTGCCTTTTTTCTCGTTAGAGAACTCTTGGGCAATCTGCTTGATGCTTTCGACTTTGCGCAGGATCTCGCCAGCGGTTTGAATAATCCGCTCGCCGGCCGGGGTAATACGCGTTAAATGCTTACCCGAGCGGGAGAACACTTCCACGCCTAGCTCGTCTTCCAGCAAGCGAATTTGCTTACTGATACCCGGCTGCGAGGTGTACAGACTTTGCGCCGTGGCCGATACGTTGAGATCGTGATGCGCGACTTCCCAGATGTAGCGCAGTTGCTGCAATTTCATTCCCTAACCCCTTACACCTTAGCCCGCCGCTTGTAACCGCAGCGTTATAACCAAGGCTGTGCATATTCAAAAGCTAGACGATATTTTAGGCGCTGCACAGTTTTACGCCGAGCGGTGTTGCAGCATCGGCACCAGATAAACCGGCACCTGTGACAGCTGTAACAAACGCGCGGCGGTGCGCCCCAGCGACGAGTGCAACGAGTCGCCATGACTGTGACTGCCAATCACTAATAGATCGACACCCAGCACTTCGGCCTCTTGCAGAATCACTTGGGGTGGATCGCCCTGCACCACCCGCACGCCTTTGAGCGAGTCTAAATCGGTGAGCCCCTCGGTGAGGTCATCACGAAAGGCTTCCAGCACACGCTCTTCGATACTCGACATCACCACTGACAAGCCGTTTTCGCGCAGCTCATCGAGCACGCTGTCATCCAGATAGGTTTGTAAAACTGACTCCGCAAATAATCCCAATGGCTCAACCGCATGAATCACGTGCAATTGCGCCCCGTGCGCGCGGGCCAGTTGCAGCGCGTGCTGCAACACATACGGCGCATACAGGCCCAGATCGGTGGCATACAGAATGGAACTGATCATCAAGCCTCCAGCACAACAGGGAGTCCTGACCTCAGCTTAGCAGGGCTTTACGCTCGGCACGTTTTCGCTGGCCTAGCGCTGATTGCTGATGCCGTGCGGCACATGCCCGGTGCTGACCACGCCGCTGGCGGCCTCGCAGTGGCCTTGCTGGTCATCAAAAAATAAATCGGCGCCAAAGGCCTGCAAAAATTCGGCTTTGCTTAAGCCGCCCAAAAACAGCGATTCATCCAAGCGAATATCCCACTCACGCAAAGTACGAATCACCCGCTCGTGCGCCGGCGCCGAACGCGCGGTGACCAGCGCGGTGCGAATCGGGCACTCCTCGGGGCTGAACTCTTTTTGCAGCTGATTAAGCACGGTTAAAAACGGCTTGAACGGCCCACCACCTAACGGCTTGCGCGCCGCTTGCTGTTCGCTGTTTTGAAAGGCGGCTAAGCCTTCGCGCTGAAATACCTGCTCGGACTCATCGGAAAACAGCACCGCATCGCCATCAAAGGCAAGCAATAAAGGCCCATCGGCGCGGTTTTTCGGCCCACCGGGGATAATCGTTGCCGCAGCAAACCCCGCCTGCAGCGCCAAGCGCACATCGTCGGCATGGGTGGATAAAAACAGCTGGCAGTTGAACGCGCGCAAATAGTTATGCGGCGTGCGCCCGCCGGAAAACGCCGCACGGGTGATGTTCAAACCGTAATGCTGAATCGAATTGAACACCCGCAGCCCGGTATCGGCGCTATTGCGCGACACCAACACCACCTCGACTTTGTGGTTATCCAGCTGCTGGTTAATCCGCAGCAGCTTTTCCACCATGGCATAGGCTTCGCCCTTACCGAGCACTTCGTCTTCGTGATCGATTTGAAAGCGCCGGTAGGCCTCGACGCCCTCTTGTTCGTACACCGCGTGACTGTCATCCAAGTCAAACAATGCACGGGAGGAAATCGCCACCACCAGTTTGTCCTGCAGGGTGACGGGCATGCTTAATCCTCAGCTTGGGTTTTAAAACGCAAACAGTTGAGCAGCATCTGCACCTGCGGCATGTTCACCCCGTTACCTATGGCGGCCTTGAGCGGCGCGGCATAAATAGCGGCTAGTTCCAGTGGGCGCTGCTGTGCGTAGTCGTGATACATGCTGGGGAAGTAGTCCGGCATGCGCTCGGTGGCGGCGAGCATTTTTGCCACCAAATCAGCCGGCAAGCTGGCACCGCAAGCGGCAGCGCCGGCCATCACCTCGGCCATCATCTGCGCGATCAAGGCGCGACTGTCCGCATCGGCCATCAACTCGCCGGTGCTGGCGTCCAACAATACCGACAGACCGTTATAGGGAATATTCCACACCAACTTCTGCCACCGCGCGGTGGTGACATCCGGCAGCACATGGGAGTCGATAGCGGCCGCTTTAAAGCGCGTCGAGAGTGCTTTGGCAAGCGCCGCACCATCGGCCGCCGGGCCGGAGTGATAAGCCAGATTCAAACCGCCATAGGCCTGATGGCAAACCCGCGCCGGCGCTTTGCGGTGCACGCAGATAAAGCACAAACCGGCCAGCAAGTGCCGATCGGCTGGCAGTTGCGCGCGCAGCTCATCCTCCACGGCATAGCCGTTTTGCAGCAAAACCACCGCGGCACTGGGGGCAGCCACTTGGTTAATCAGCGGCGCCATCTCGGCGTTATTAGTGGTTTTGTTGCACACCAGCACGATATCGCACGGCGGCATGTCTGCCGCGCTTTGGTAGACCTGCGCGGGGTTTAAGGTCAGTTCGCCTTGCTCGGCATGTTCAATCACTAAGCCCTGCTCGCGCGCGGCAACAAAGTCGCTACGTAATAAAAAGTGCACATCGGCACCGGCGCGGGCCAGCAACACCCCATAGAAAGCACCGATAGCGCCGGCACCCAACACGCCAATGCGCGCGTTTGTGTAATCCATAACTCCCCCTCACCGTCGGTCGCTTGCCACTTAAGAATGGCGCAAGCCAGCCGTCGTCTAAAATATGCCTTGTGCTGTGCTTTCATCGCACAGCCGCGTGCCCAGCATGCGACCGATGGATCTGCCGCATTAGCAAACGCAGCCACCAAGCCGAGTCTTGGCCCGCTGCATGGCCTAGGTAACTCCCATGCGCCAGTACATACGTCACCCCAGCAACATGCCTGTTGAGCTGCATATTGCCGAGCACGGCGCCGAGCAACAAGCTTTGCAAGACATCAGCCTTGGCGGCGTCGCCTGCCACTGCGATGCCCCCGCCGATGTTGGCAGCCCGGTCGACCTAACCATTCCCCTGCCCGAAGGCGATACCCAGCACAGCGGTGTGGTGGCTTGGTGTAAAGAGGATGAGCCGGGCTATCTGATTGGCATCAGCTTTTGCGATCAAGACAGCCTGTACCACATCCGCATGATCGAACAACTGTGTGCCATCGAGGCCTATCGCAAGGCATTGGAGCAAGCCCTTGGCCGCCCGGTGGATAGCGAAGAAGCCGCCAAGCAATGGATTAAAGAAAACGCTGCCGATTTTCCGCAAATGCATGCCGCCACGCTGCATTGACAGGCGCCAGCCATTGTCGTGCACCACGCTTTAACGGTAAGGTTGCTGCTCCCCGGAACACTGATCCTGCGGTGCAGCCTGCCAGCTTAGCGCCACGCGGATCGCGCTTAAGAGTTGCACAATGGCTGAATTACTGCTCGACGATCTGAACGTATCTTCCAACGAGGCCTTGATCACGCCTGACCAGCTCAAGCACGAGCTGCCGTTAAGCGATGTGGCACGCAATACCGTGACCGCCGGCCGCCAAGTGGTGCGCGACATCTTGGACGGCAAAGATCACCGCCTGTTTGTGGTGATCGGCCCCTGCTCCATTCACGACATCAAAGCCGCTAAAGAATATGCCAGCCGCCTGAAAACCCTGGCCGCCGAGCTGAGCGACACCCTGTACTTGGTCATGCGTGTGTACTTTGAAAAGCCACGCACCACGGTAGGCTGGAAAGGCCTGATCAACGACCCGTACATGGACGACTCGTTCAAGATTCAAGACGGTCTGCACATTGGCCGCCAGCTGTTGCTGGAACTGGCAGAAATGGGCCTGCCGACCGCCACTGAAGCGCTCGACCCAATCTCCCCGCAGTACCTGCAAGACCTGATCAGCTGGTCGGCGATTGGCGCGCGTACTACCGAATCGCAAACCCACCGCGAAATGGCCTCGGGCCTGTCTTCTGCAGTGGGCTTTAAAAATGGCACCGACGGCAGCCTGACCGTGGCCATCAACGCGCTGCAATCCACTTTAAGCCCGCACCGCTTCTTGGGTATCAACCAAGAAGGCCAAGTGTCGATCGTCACCACCAAAGGCAACCCTTACGGCCACGTAGTACTGCGCGGCGGCAACGGCAAGCCCAACTACGACTCGGTGAGCGTGGCGCTGTGTGAGCAAGAGCTGAACAAAGCCAAGATCATGCCCAACATCATGATCGACTGCAGCCACGCCAACTCCAACAAAGACCCATCCCTGCAGCCGCTGGTGATGGAAAACGTTGCCAACCAGATTCTGGAAGGCAACCAGTCAATCGTTGGCCTGATGGTGGAAAGCCACCTGAACTGGGGTAGCCAGTCGATTCCTAAAGATCACAGCCAGCTGCAATACGGCGTGTCGATCACCGATGCGTGCATCGACTGGGAAACCACCGAGCGCACCCTGCGCAGCATGGCCAGCAAGTTGAAAGATGTGCTACCGAAGCGTCAGCGCGGCCAGTAAGGAACACGTCGATTTAATGGCTGCACAGCTCAATAACCGCGTTACTCGGTGCTCGCAATCTCGCCTACCACACGGTATGTCTCGCTTGCTGCGCGCCGAGTGCCTTGTTCCTAAGCTGTTCGCCGATTAACTCAACGCGCCCTCAGCAGAAAGCATAAAAAAACGCCGGACTTTCCGGCGTTTTTTTATGGGTCAGTGAAACGTGTTTACTGCCGCGCTTGCACTTCTAGCTGCAAGTTACGCAGCTGCGTTTGCAAGGTGGCGATATTGCCGGTGACCTGCTGGCGGAAGGCATCCATCGCCGCTTGTGACTCGTTTTGCGTGCTGCGGGTTTCCAGCTCGCTGCGCAGAATCAACAGGTCGTCTTGCACTTGCTGCAACTGCGGATTGTTCTTCGCCAAGCCTTCAACGCGCGTTAGCTGAGCCTGTAGCTTATCCAGCGCGGGGCGCAGTTCGTTCAGCGAGGCCAAGCGCTTGTCCTGCGCGCTTTGCGCATCGGCCAAGGCGTTTACCTGCGTGGCGGTGGCAGCTTGGGCGGCTTGCTGCTGCTTCACACTGTCTTGCAAGTGACCCTGCTGCTGCGCGGTTTGTTTTTGCTGCTCGCTCAAAACTTGCTGCTGACGCTGGATATTGCCCAGCTGCGTTTCCAACTGTTTAACACGCAGCTTGAGCGCTTCGTTTTCGGTGGTCACGCTGGACTCGGTCTCGACCACCTTGCCACTCACCTCTTGCAGGCGACCGGCGGCTTCTTCACTAATGCGGGCAAAACTTTCCTGCGTGGCGACCAGTTGTCGCTGCAACAGAATGATCTGCTGAAAGCTCCACCAGCCAAGCCCGGCCAGTACTGCGGCCAAAACAGCCACCAGCAACCAAATAGGCGCGGTCGAGGCCGGCTTTACCGGCGCCTGCGCGCTACGTGACGTTGCCGCCGAGGCACTCGCCGGTGGCGCTTCGGGCGGCGCATCGGACTGATCAACCGCGCTTAGGCTCGGCAGTTGAGTGATCTCATCATTGACATCGTTACGCATGACTTCAGTCCCACGGCGGGCGGCTAATAAAGCGCGCCAGTATAGCGATTAAGCCCCGGCACCGGGAGCACCGCCAGTCCCGCCGCAACGCACCAAAACGTTCACCCAACGCACGCAAACGCCCCAAATAGAGGCATTACTCCCCGCTGCGCCAATCTCTGCGCAACAACAAGTAGTGCAACGACTCAGCAAAGTGTGAACAGGCACGCCGTTTGCGTAGGCAAACGCTAGTCAAACGGTTCAGCAAGGACTCCGCCATGGAAATGACCAAACCCATCATTGATTGCATGCAAAACCTGCGTCGCCGCATTCGCGCCGAACAGGGTAGCGATATCCGTTTGAGTCAGGCCGATGCCATTGCGCAAATGCTCACGCTGGCGGTGAAATCACGCGACGAAAAAACCCGCGCGCTAGGCAAAGAGCTCAGCCAGCTGACCGGCAGCGAACTGCCCGCCAGTCAACCGCTCGCCAGTGCCACCGCAACACCGAGCAATACCTACCGTGGTGCCATGGTGCAGAGCGAAGAAGCCCACCCGGCACACACAGCCAGTGTGCGCATTTACCGCGGGCAAAAGGTTTACGCCTGATTCGCTTGCCAGTGGTCGCAAAACTCATCGATGGCATCCCACAGGCTGTGCTCGGCGCGGTAATCCAAGTATTGCTGCGCACGAGCGATATCCAACGAGAAGTCTTTGGCCATCACATCGATACCTAAGCGAAACAAACCCGGCTCCGGCTTACCCGGTAACAGGTGACAAACACCTTCGTTCAAGGCCGCCGCGCTATAGGCCAGCGCGTAAGGCAAACGCCCACGCACGCTGCCCAGTTCTAAGCGGCGCAGCACATAATTGACCACATCCCAAAACGGCACTGGCTTGCCATCGCTGATGTTGTAGGCCTTGCCGAGCGCCTCGCCTTCGGCCTGCAGGGCGCTGAACAGCGCATCGCAAAGATTGCCGATACTGGTGAAATCGACCCGATTCAGGCCGTCACCAATCATGCGTAACTGCCCGCGCTGCTGGCGGGCAATCAAGCGCGGAAAAATGCTCGTATCCCCGGCACCGGTGACAAAGCGCGGGCGCAGTGCCACCACTTTCAAACCAAACTCGCCGGCGGCAAACACCGCTTGTTCGGCCAAGTATTTGGTTGCGCCGTAATGATCGGCAAAGCGCTTGGGGATATCGCCTTCTTGAATGCCGACACGTTTGTGCCCACCGAAATAAATCGACGGCGATGACAAATGCACCAAGCGCGGCACATTATCTTTAATGCAAGCGTCGACGATTTGCTCGGTGAGCTGAATATTGCCCGCCACAAACCGCTCACGCGGCCCCCACACACCCACCGCGCCGGCGCAGTGAACCACGGCATCCACACCGCGGCAGGCCTGCTGTGCCACCTCGGCATCGGCCAAATCGCCTTGGCATAACTCGGCACCGCGGGCGAGCAGCGCCGCCACACTCTCTGGCCGGCGCGCATTGACGCGCACTTTTAAGCCTTGCTGCAGGGCAAACAAGGCAAACCGCCCACCAATAAAACCACCGGCGCCTGTCACTAAGATGTGCATGTGTGTCTCCCTCTGGGTTTGCCCGGCATCCTCGGCCATGCCGCGCAGCGCGTCACTGTCTCACGCGGCCAAATAGTGCTGTGCTACGTGCTGCACATGTTTGGCCAAGGCATCTAACAGTGCACCGCCCTGCCGCCAATGATGCCAATACAGCGGAATACTTAAGTGCCAGCCTGTTACCACATCCAACAAGCGCCCACTGGCTAACGCGGGCTCGATTTGGATCTGTGGAATCAAACCATAGCCCAAGCCGGCGGCCACCAACTCGACATAGCCTTCGGAAGCCGGGCAGACATGCTGGGCGAATTCCGCACGCAAGCCTTGCTCAAGCAAAAAACGGTGCTGTAGGCGGTCATCCGGGCCAAACACAATCGCTGGTGCGGCTTGCAGTTCGCTCGCCACCAGCTGGCCGCTCGCCTGCGAAGCGGGCAAGTAACGCTGCGCAAACGCCGGGCTACACACGGCGCGATAAACCATCTGCCCCAAATACACGCTGCGCGCACCAGCCACCGGCTGAGCATGCTCACAAATGCAGGCGGCCACTTCACCGCTGCGCATACGTTCCAGCCCCACCGCTTGGTCGGCCACCACATGATCCAACAGCAACTCATGGCGCTGGCTAAAGCTGGCCATCGCCTTGGGCCACCACGTGGCCAAGCTATCAGCATTAATCGCCAAGCGCAGATTGTTGAAGGCGCCATCCTGCAGGCTAGGCACCTGACGGGTGAGCTGCGCCTCTAATAAACGCACCTGCTGCCAATGGTTCAGCAACTGCTGGCCGAGCGCAGTGGGCTGCGGCGGGGTACTGCGGATCAACACCGCCTGCCCTAGACGCGCCTCCAGCAAACGTAACCGCTGCGAGACCGCCGATTGCGAGATGTGCAACTGCTGCGCCGCACGCTCGAAACCGGCTTGCTCAATCACCGCCGCCAACGCATGCAGCAACTTGTAATCAACCATTAGCTTTTCTTATATCCGTTAAGCAGTATTTGTTTAACTTATCAGCGCAGTTTACCTAGCCTTGATGCCCATGACAGCCCCACGACAGATTCGAGGTGACCATGTGGCAAAGTTATTGGAATGGCCTGGCCGTTGCTGCCGGCCTGATTATTGCGATCGGCACGCAGAATGCCTTTGTGCTCGGGCAGAGCCTTAAGCGCGAGTTTCACTTAAGCGCCGCCACGCTGTGCATCCTCTGCGATGCGCTGATGATTTGCTTAGGCGTGTTTGGCTTAACCCGCGTTTTGCAGCAGCACCCTGATGCGTTAGAGGCCATTCGCTGGGCTGGGGTGGTCTTTTTACTCGCCTATGCAGGGTTTGCTGCGCGACGGGCGGTGCGCCCCAACAGCCTCAAACAACACGAACAGCGACGCTTAAGCCATGGCGCGGTGCTGGTCACCACCTTAGCGGTGACCTTACTGAACCCGCACTTTTATTTGGATACCGTGCTGCTGATCGGCTCGCTCGGCGCGCAGCAAATTCACCCCGGTGCCTATGCCGCTGGCGCTACCTCAGCCTCGGCATTGTGGTTTATCAGCTTAGCGCTGGGTGCAGCGTGGCTCGCCCCGTATCTGGCACGCCCGATCACTTGGCGCCTACTCGACAGTGCTATCGCCGCGCTGATGCTGTGGATTGCCTACGGCTTAGCCTTTCCCGCGGGGGCATAACGGGCGCTCTAGAGCCTGCGCCAAGCTAAAGCCTTACAGTTCTCGCGTGGATAGGCCAAGGCTTGCTCTGCTATTATCCAGCCGTTGTACTCACAACTGCCCGGCCCCGTGAAGCCGGCACCTGCGCCTCGCGCAGGCCTGATCGATAAAGAAAATGGAGATAAGCCATGGCTTTCGAACTGCCGCCGCTGCCTTACGCGCAAGACGCTCTTGCCCCGCACATTTCTGCTGAAACCCTCGAGTTTCACTACGGCAAGCACCACAACGCTTACGTGGTTAACCTGAACAACCTGGTACCGGGTAGCGAATTCGAAGGCAAAACCCTGGAAGAGATCGTTAAAACCTCTTCTGGTGGTGTCTTCAACAACGCTGCTCAAGTATGGAACCACACCTTCTACTGGAACTGCCTGAGCCCCAACGGCGGTGGTCAACCCACTGGCGAACTGGCTGCTGCCATCGACAAGGCCTTCGGTTCTTTCGACAAGTTCAAAGAAGAGTTCACCAAAACCGCTATCGGCACCTTCGGCTCTGGCTGGGCGTGGCTGGTTAAGAAAGCTGACGGCTCGCTGGCTCTGGCTAGCACCATCGGCGCTGGCTGCCCGCTGACCAGCGGCGACACCCCGCTGCTGACCTGCGACGTTTGGGAACACGCCTACTACGTTGACTACCGCAACGCACGTCCGAAGTACGTCGAGGCGTTCTGGAACCTGGTCAACTGGGACTTCGTGGCTAAGAACCTGGCCGCCTAAGTCCTTCTGTTACCGAGTTTTCGGTAACAGCCAACAAAAAACCCGCCGCGGCGGGTTTTTTGTTACTTACAGTTTTTTACTGCTCGCTATTACCTTCGGCTACCGGCGCCTTCTTGCGCAGGCTTAATGCATGTTGCACTGGGCCCGAGCAAGCGTAGATCAAGAACACCAGCAGCAGCACGCGCGCCGGGTCAGTGAACACCACGGCAAACACCAGCACGGCAATCAGAATCACAAAGAACGGCACGCGGCCTTTGAGGTCGAGGTCTTTAAAGCTGTAGTAGCGGATATTGCTGACCATCAGCATGCCCGCCAATGCGACGATCACGGCAATTAAGAAGGCGATGTCTTTACCCGCCACATCCCACTCGTGGAAGCCCCACACCATACCGGCCACCAAGGCCGCTGCGGCAGGGCTGGCCAGACCGGTAAAGTAGCGCTTATCCGCCTTGCCCACTTGCGTGTTAAAGCGCGCCAAACGCAGCGCTGCACCGGCCACATAAATAAAGGCGACCATCCAGCCGACTTTGCCAAGGCTACCCAGCGCCCATTCGAAGGCTACCAGCGCCGGCGCCACCCCGAAGGCGACCATGTCCGACAGCGAGTCGTACTCGGCCCCAAAGGCGCTTTGCGTGTTGGTGAGACGTGCCACACGGCCGTCCATGCCATCGAGAATCATGGCGACAAAAATGGCAATCGCCGCCTGCTCGAAGTTACCGCTCATGGCATTAATGATGGCGTAGAAGCCACTGAACAACGCCGCCGTGGTGAACAGATTGGGCAGCAAATAAATCCCGCGATGGCGCACTTTGCGGCCTTCGGCGTCGAGCTCTTCTTCGATGTGCTCATCGATGGGCAGCAAGCCTTCAAACTCGTCGGCTTTGTTAGTGGGCTGCTCGTTTGCACGATCGGTCATGGTGGTTTCCTTGCACTTCAAAGTGAGGGCTTTGTACCAGAAAGCCCAACAAAAAAAAACGCGACCCCGAAGGGCCGCGCTTTTAGACCAGACGCGAGCGAATTAGTTTTTGCTCTTGTCGACGATCTTGTTGGCCGAAATCCACGGCATCATAGCGCGCAGCTTCTCACCCACCACTTCAATGCCGTGCGCGGCATTGTTGCGACGGTACGCGGTCATGGAAGCGTAGTTGCTCTGACCTTCGAGGATGAACTTCTTCGCGTACTCGCCGTCCTGAATGTCTTTCAGGGCCTGACGCATCGCCGCGCGGGACTCGTCGTTGATCACTTTCGGGCCAGTCACGTACTCGCCGTACTCCGCGTTGTTGGAGATCGAGTAGTTCATGTTGGCGATGCCGCCTTCGAACATCAGGTCAACGATCAGCTTCAGCTCGTGCAAACACTCGAAGTAAGCCATTTCCGGCGCGTAACCGGCTTCCACCAGGGTTTCGAAACCAGCTTTAACCAGCTCAACGCAACCGCCGCACAGTACTGCCTGCTCACCGAACAGGTCGGTTTCGGTTTCGTCTTTGAAGGTGGTTTCGATGATGCCGGTACGGCCGCCGCCTACACCGCAGGCGTAAGACAGGGCAACGTCTTTGGCCTTGCCAGAAGCGTCTTGGTAGATAGCGATCAGGTCAGGAATACCGCCGCCTTTGACGAACTCAGAACGCACAGTGTGGCCCGGGGCCTTCGGTGCGATCATGATCACGTCCAGGTCAGCGCGCGGCACAACTTGGTTGTAGTGAATCGCGAAGCCGTGAGCGAAGGCCAGAGTAGCGCCCTTTTTCAGGTTCGGCTCGATCTCTTCTTGGTACAGCTTGCCCTGGAATTCGTCCGGGGTCAGGATCATCACCACGTCAGCCGAGGCCACAGCATCTTTAACCGGCTGCACGCGCAGACCGTGTGCTTCGGCTTTGGCAACAGTGGCGGAACCGCTACGCAGACCAACCACAACGTCAACGCCAGAGTCTTTCAGGTTGCACGCGTGCGCGTGGCCCTGCGAACCGTAACCGATGATGGCTACTTTCTTGCCCTGGATGATCGACAGGTTGCAGTCCTTGTCGTAGTAAACATTCAAGCCCATGGAAATTCTCCTCTTTACTGGCCGTGCGGCCCTTCAATTCGTTGTTTAAACGCTCAAAATCTTGTCGCCACGGGCAATGCCGGTGACACCACTGCGCACTACTTCGAGAATCGAAGCGGTGCCAACTGCCTGGATGAAGCTGTCCAGTTTATCGCTGGTGCCCGACAGCTGCACGGTGTACACGCTGCTAGTCACGTCGACGATCTGGCCACGGAAGATGTCCGTGGTGCGCTTGATTTCCGCACGCTGGGCACCGGTGGCCTTAATTTTGATCAGCATCAGTTCACGCTCAACGTGGGCGCTTTCCGACAGATTCACCAGTTTGACCACTTCGATCAGCTTGTTCAGCTGCTTGGTGATCTGCTCGATCACTTCGTCGTGACCTTTGGTGGTCAGGGTCAGACGCGACAGGGTCGGGTCTTCGGTCGGCGCTACGGTGAGCGATTCAATGTTGTAGTTACGCTGCGAGAACAGGCCAACCACGCGCGACAGCGCACCCGGCTCGTTTTCCATCAACAGGGAAATGATATGCCGCATGTTAGGTACGCTCCGTCTTGCTCAGCCACATGTCGCGCATCGAGCCGTCTTTGATCTGCATCGGATAGACGTGCTCGCCCGGATCAACCACGACGTTGACGAACACCAGTCGATCTTTCATCGCAAAGGCTTCCGCCAGCTTGGGTTTTAAGTCTTCCAAGCGCTCGATCTGGATGCCCACATGGCCATAGGCCTCGGCCAGTTTGACGAAATCCGGCAGCGACTCCATGTACGAGTGCGAGTAACGGCTGCTGTACTGCATGTCTTGCCACTGACGCACCATGCCCAAGGCATTGTTGTTCAGGTTGATGATCTTCACCGGCAAGTCGTACTGCAGACAGGTCGACAGCTCTTGGATGTTCATCTGGATGGAGCCTTCGCCGGTCACACAGGCGACTTCCGCATCCGGGTAATGCAGCTTGATACCCATCGCCGCGGGGAAACCGAAGCCCATGGTGCCCAGGCCGCCGGAGTTGATCCAACGATTGGGCTTATCAAAGCGGTAGTACTGCGCCGCGAACATCTGATGCTGGCCCACGTCGGAAGTCACATAGGCATCGCCTTGGGTGACTTCGTACAGCGCTTCGATCACCGCTTGTGGCTTGATGATGCTGCCGTCGCCTTCGTCGTAGGGGAACATCTTGCGCTCGCCGCGCCACTCGTCGATCTGCTTCCACCAGCTGTTCAGCGCTTCTTTGGCCGGCTTGTCACCGGTTTCCGCCAACACGCTGTTCATCTCGCTCAGCACCGCTTCAACCGGCCCTACAATCGGGATGTCGGCACGAATGGTCTTGGAGATAGACGCCGGGTCAATGTCGATATGGATGATCTTGGCGTTCGGGCAGAACTTGCTCGCACCGTTGATCACGCGGTCGTCGAAACGGGCGCCGACGGCCACAATCACATCGGCATGGTGCATGGCCAAGTTGGCCACGTAGCTGCCGTGCATACCGAGCATGCCAAGGAACTGTCGATCCGAACCTGGGAAGCCGCCCAAACCCATCAGGGTGTTGGTGACCGGCAGGTTGAGGTTCTTCGCCAGTTCAGTCAGCGGCTCAGCGGCTTGGCCGAGAATCACGCCACCACCGGAGTAAATGATCGGGCGCTTGGCGCTGGTTAACAGCTCAGCGGCCTTACGAATCTGCCCAGAGTGACCACGGGTGGCTGGGTTGTAAGAACGCAGCTTGACCTTCTTCGGGTACTCGTACTCGTATTTCTTGGTCGGGTCGGTCATATCTTTCGGGATATCGACCACCACCGGGCCCGGACGACCGGACTCCGCCAAATAAAACGCCTTCTTGATCACCTCAGGGATTTCGCGCGGGTCTTTGATCATGAAGCTGTGCTTCACGATGGGGCGCGAAATGCCGACCATGTCGGTTTCTTGGAAAGCATCGGTACCCACCATGGCGCTCGGCACCTGGCCGGAGATCACCACCATGGGGATTGAGTCCATGTAGGCGGTGGCCAAACCGGTGATCGCGTTGGTCGCGCCGGGGCCAGAGGTGACCAGCACCACACCGGCTTTGCCGGAGGCACGTGCATAGCCATCGGCCATGTGGGTCGCAGCCTGTTCGTGGCGGACCAGCACGTGGGTCAATTCTTCTTCTTTAAACAGGGCGTCATAGATGTGCAGCAAGGCACCGCCCGGATAACCGTAGATGTACTTCACGCCTTCGTCGCGCAGTGAACGCACGACCATTTCAGCGCCAGATAAAAGCTCCACGTTGTCTACCTCAACTAGGCTGCCAACAGCATCGGCAGCGAGATTCAACAAGTTTTTCGCCAGACACGGCAACAGAACGCTCGACATTCCGTTCGGCGTTCGCAAGGAAGAAATTGGGGGGAGCTCAGGAAGATAGCGAGAACCCGTCCAACCCAACGCGCGGTAACGCAGAAAGGGTACGGTCGTCATGTCGGCGTGGTGTGCGCCTCGTGACCAGCCCGGCTGCTTGCGGTAAGCGAGTCAACCAGTGAGCGGCGATTCTGCGCAATAAGCGCGCAGTGCGTCAACCCTTGCGCAGAAAAAAGTCGCGCAGCGCGCGGCCAAACCGCTAATTTGTGCGACAGTTGCGCCCCACCAACCTCGCTCACACACAGGAACAGCGCATGTCAGACAGCCGTTGGCAAACCCTCGAACAGCACCCTGAGCTCTCGTGGGCGCGCTATAAAGTGCCGAACTTTGCCAGCAACTGCATGGTGCTAAAACACGGCGACGGCCAGTGGACAGTGCTTAGCCCCGGGCAAGAATTGCTCGACAATTGGCCCGGCGCCGACGACACCGTCACGACGCTGAATATTGTGATGCCCAACGGTTTTCACTACATGGGCGTCAGCGCTTGGCAAGCGCGTTACCCTAATGCGCGCTTGTTCGCCAGCCGCCAAGCCATCGCCCGCTTAACCAGCAAAGGCCTGCGCAATATTCTGCCGCTGGAAGACGGCCAGCTGGCATTACCCGCCGACTACCAATGGCTACTCCCACCGGGGCACCGCGCTGGCGATGTGTGGCTGTGTAAACGCAGCGAACACGGCAATCTGTGGATTACCTGCGACAGTTTTCTTAATTACGCGCGTTACTCGCACCAACCGGTGGCTCGCCTGCTGCAAAAAACCTTAAATGCCGCGCCTGGGTTAAAAATCAGCCAAGTGGTGAAGTGGTTTATTCTCACCCAGCGCAGTGCGTTTAAAACGTGGGCGCTGCAGCGGCTTGCCGACTTTCCCCCGCAGTTGCTACTGCCTAGCCATGGGGAACTTGACCAAGCGGCCAATCTGGCCGAACGTTTACAGCAGTTACTGGAAAGGCGCCTGTGACGGCGAATTTAGCCCGCCACGTGAACTTACCAGCAGGTTTGCCGACACTTTTTCCGTATAGTGATCGCCAGCACAACATAAGGAATGCCCTGATGCGTCAACTGATTCTGGCCACCGCGCTACTCACCGGCCTTAGTGCTCCGGCATTGGCCGCCCAAGTGTATAAATGGGTCGATGAGAAAGGCGTCACCCACTTCACGGCTGAACCGCCGCCGGGCCAGCAAAGTGAGCAGCTGAACATCAAAATCGCGCCTGCCAAAGCCAGCGCCCCCAGCACCGATGCCTTGAAAGAAGCGCAAAGCAAGGCCGATGAGCAGAAAGCTCTGGATGACAAGGTTAAAGCCGATGTCGCCAAAGAAAATAAAGAGCGTGCTGAGTACTGCCAAGCCAACCGCGAAAACCTCGCCCAACTACGCAATAACCCGCGCGTACGCGTGGAAGATGACAAGGGCGAAGTTCGCGTTTTAGGTGAAGACGAACGCCAAGAGCGTATTGCCAACGCCGAGAAGAATATCGGCGAATACTGTAACTAAGCCCTCAAGCGACAAAGCAAAGGCGACCCCTGCGGTCGCCTTTTTTATTGCGACTAGGGGCAAATCACGGGCAAAAAAAACCGACACCCGGGAGTGGTATCCGGGTGTCGGTTGAGAAGTGGTCGTCACGTGGAGCTTGAACGAAACTGGACGACCGTCAGCTCGTTCCATCGAACACTGCGCTTGCCTACCGACAGTGCTCGATGAGGGTTAAACGCGTTATGCCAGTTGGCGGTTAACGCGATCGAAGGTATCCAACACGACCCCTTGTGCGCCGCCGGTGGCCTTACTGACCACGACAATGGCCAGCGTCGCGAGGATGACTCCGGGAATGATTTCATACAGGGCAAACACGCCGCCCAGATCAGCCAGCTGCTTCCACACCACCACGGTGATGCCGCCAAGCAAAATGCCGGCAATCGCGCCGCTGCGGTTCATCTGACGCCAGAACAGCGACAACACCACCGCCGGGCCAAACGCCGCACCGAAACCGGCCCAGGCATAGCTCACCAAGCCCAGCACACTGCTGTCCGGATCCAGCGCCAGCAACAAGGCGATCAGAGCGATCACCACCACCGCAGCGCGGCCAATCCACACCAGCTCAGTTTGGGTGGCGTCTTTACGCAGAATGGCTTTGTAGAAGTCTTCGGCCAGCGCCGAGGAGCTCACCAGCAGCTGCGAGTCAGCGGTCGACATAATCGCCGCCAGCACCGCTGCCATCAGAATGCCCGCCACTACTGGATGGAACAGGCTGTTGGTCATCACCAAGAAGACCTTCTCGCTGTCGCCCAGCTCTTGCGGCAGATAACCAATCGCCACCCAGCCGATAAACAGCGCTGCGACTAAGGTCACGGCGGTCCAGCTCACCGCAATGCGCCGGGCGGTCGGCAGGTCGCGCTCATCGGCCACCGCTTTAAAGCGCGCCAAAATGTGTGGCTGACCGAAATAACCCAAACCCCAACCGAGCAGCGAGAGAATCGCAATCACGCCCAGCGGCTCACCTTTCACATCGTTAAAGAAGGTCAGCAGCTCAGGGTTCTTGGCCTGCATGGCAGTATGTGCCGCTTCCCAGCCGCCCATGGCATTCAAGGCGAACACCGGCACTAGCACCAATGCCACGGCCATCAGCAGGCCTTGCACTACGTCGGTCCACGCCACGGCGAGGAAACCACCAAACAGGGTGTAGGAGATCACCGCCAGCGTGCCGATCACCACCGCTATGCGGTAGTCGTAGCCGAACACGGTTTCAAACAGCTTGCCCGCTGCCACCAAGCCAGAGCTGGCGTAGAAGAGGAAGAACAGCAAAATGAAGCAAGCGCAGATCACCCGCAGCAGATGGCTGTGATCATTGAAGCGGTTGCTGAAATACGCCGGCAAGGTGACGGCATCACCGGCCACGTGCGAGTACACGCGCAGACGACGCGCCACCAGCAGCCAGTTCAGCCAAGTGCCGACTAACAGGCCCAGGGCGATCCAGGTGGCTTCGTAACCGGCGGCCAAGGCATAGCCCGGCAGACCCAGCAGCAGCCAGCCGCTCATGTCCGAAGCGCCGGCCGACAGCGCGGCAGTGGTGGGGCCAATACTGCGGCCGCCGAGAATGTAATCCGACAGATTAGCGGTGCGGCGATAGGCGAGGATGCCAATGCCGAGCATGACGATCAGGTAAACGACAAAGGTCGCCCCGACCACGAACAGGTTGGTCTCTTGCATTTCTTGTTCTCAATTGTGTGCGACTGCAACGCGGTCGGCTGCCCGAAGCCGCGTGCTGGAGCCATCGTTTCTCGGTTTTGGCAAGCGCTGTGCACCTACCCCCTGCCCTGCCGCCTTGTGAGCGATCAGGCTGGCATGGCCTGCGCGGTAGCGCAGACCAACGCCTTACACCTCGCTACCCAGGGAGAGCAGCGTGGCATTGCCGCCCACGGCGGTGGTGTTCACCGTGGTGGTTCTTTCGCTGGCAAAACGCGGCAAGTAGTTCGGCCCGCCCGCTTTGGGGCCGGTGCCGGACAAACCGCGTCCGCCGAAGGGTTGCACCCCGACGACCGCACCGATCTGGTTGCGGTTGATGTAAAGGTTGCCAACCCGCGCCAGCGCCTCGATAGTGCTGGCGGTTTGTTCATTGCGGCTATGCACACCCATGGTGAGGCCATAGCCGGTGGCATTGATCGCGTCGATCAAGGCCGGTAATTCTTCAGCCCGATAACTCAGCACATGCAGCACCGGGCCAAATTGTTCTTTGCCTAGCTCAGCTAGGCTGTTTAAGCGCAGCGCCACCGGGGCCATAAAATGCCCGTTGAGCCCTGCCGGCAGCGGGCTTTCGGCAATCAGCCGCCCAGCTGCGCGGGCCTCAGCCACATAAGCCTTGAGCCCCGCTAAGGCCTCGGCATCGATCACCGGGCCCAGATCACTCTTGCGCAGGCTCGGCACGCCGACCTGCAATTGCGCCATGGCACCGACCAACAAGGCCTCGATACGCGGCGCAATATCGGCCTGCACGCACAACACGCGCAGCGCCGAACAACGCTGCCCAGCACTGGTGAAAGCCGACTGCACGGCGTCTTTCACCACTTGCTCAGGCAAGGCAGTGGAGTCCACCAGCATGGCGTTCTGCCCGCCGGTTTCGGCGATCAGCGTGGCGATTGGCCCGTCACGCTCAGCGAGCAGACGGTTAATCACCCGCGCCGTGTCGGTCGAGCCGGTAAAGGCCACCCCCACCAAACGCGCATCGCGGCAGAACACCCCGCCAAGCTCCGCACCGTCACCCGGTAGCAGGGCCAACGCCGCTGGCGGCAAACCGGCCTCCAGCAGCAACTCGATGGCGCGCATGGCGATCAAGCTGGTTTGCTCGGCCGGCTTGGCCAGCACGGTATTACCGGCCAACAGCGCCGCACTGATCTGGCCGAGGAAAATCGCCAAGGGGAAATTCCACGGGCTGACACAGGCAAACACGCCACGGCCTTCATAAAACAGCTCGTTGCGCTCGCCGGTTGGCCCCGGCAAGGTCACGCGTTGCAAACGCTCACGCGCCTGCTCGGCGTAATAACGGCAAAAATCCACCGCTTCACGCACTTCATCAATGCCGTCTTGCAGGCTCTTGCCCGCTTCGCGGCAACACAGCGCCATCAACTCGACGCGGTGCTTTTCCAATAAATCGGCCAACCGCTCGAAAATCGCCGCGCGCTCGACCACCGGCACGGCATTCCACGCAGGCCATGCGGCACTTAAGGCATCCATCGCCTGCTGGGCTTGCTCGGCACTCGCCCACTGGGCTTCGCCGACCACCTCATTCAAGGCATACGGCGCCAGCACCGCCTGCACCTTACCCGGCAAGCGTTGGCCATTAATCAGCGGCTGCGCCTGCCAACGCTTAAGCAGTTGGCTGTCCAGCTCGGCTTTAAGCGGCTGCCATTGGCTGGCCACGTTGAGGTTAAGGCCCGCCGAATTTTGCCGTTTGCCGAACAAGTTCAATGGGTTAGGGATTTTCCGGTTGGCGAGGCTGCTGTGCTTGCCCAATTGCGCCACCGGATGTTGCAGGAGCGACTCCACCGGCACACGCGGGTCGACGAGCTGGTGCACGAACGACGAATTGGCGCCGTTTTCCAACAGGCGACGCACCAGATACGGCAGCAAGTCTTTGTGCGCACCCACCGGCGCGTAAATGCGCACGGTCTGCCCGGTTTGCGCCAGCACTGTGTCGTACAGCGCATCGCCCATGCCGTGCAGGCGCTGGAATTCGAAACGCTTGCCCTGCCCCATCGCCTGCAGGCAGCTGACGGTGTGTGCGTTGTGGGTGGCAAATTGCGGGTAGATCACCGCCTGCGCGGCATCGCTTAACAAAAAGCGCGCACAAGCCAGATAGGCGGTGTCGGTGCCTTCTTTGCGGGTGTACACCGGGTAGCCCGGCAGGCCATGCACTTGCGCGTGTTTGATTTCGCTATCCCAGTAAGCGCCTTTGACCAAGCGTACGGGGATCTGCGCCTGCAGCTCGCGGCCCAGCAGGGTCAGCCAGATCAGCACAGGCATGGCGCGCTTGGAATACGCCTGTACCACCAAGCCAAACTCGCCCCAACCGGCAATCGCTGGGTCTTGCAGAAGTTTGGCAAACAGCTCCAGCGATAGCTCAAGGCGGTCGGCCTCTTCGGCATCGATGGTGATGCCCACGCCTTGCTCGCGAGCAAACTGCGCTAAATCGCGCACGCTGACGAACAACTCGCTGAGCACGCGCTCGTACTGCGCGCTTTCGTAGCGTGGGTGCAATGCCGACAGCTTGATCGAGATCGACGGCCGTGGCGCTTTGCCCACCTGCGGTGCCTTACCCACGGCGGCAATCGCCGCGCGGTAGTCGGCCAAATATTTATCCGCATCGTCTTGGGTCAGCGCGGCTTCGCCGAGCATATCGAAGGAATAGGTATAACCCTGCTCGCGGCAGCTGCGGCCGTTTTTCAGCGCTTCATCGATGCTACGGCCGAGCACAAACTGCCGGCCCATGAGCTTCATCGCTTGGTTCATCGCGGCGCGAATCACCGGCTCGCCCGAGCGCTGCACTAAGCGGCTGATAATGCTCGTTGGTTTGCCATCACCAGCGACGGGGTTGACCACCTTGCCGGTCATCAACAAGCCCCACGAGGCGAAATTGACCAGCAGGTTATCGCTGTTGCCCAAGTGCGCATTCCAGTCGGCAGTGGACAGCTTGTCGCGAATCAGCGCATCGGCGGTGGCGCTATCGGGGATACGCAGCAGCGCCTCGGCCAAGCACATCAGCAGGATGCCTTCTTGGGTATCCAGGCTGTATTCGCGCAGCAGCGCATCGAGGGTATCCACCGCGTTGTCTTGGGCGCGCACTTGCTCGATCAACTGGCGGGCATCACGCTCGATGCGCAACAAGCCTTCCGGGCCGGGGTCGGCCAGCTGCATCCATTCTTTGAGCAGAGCTTCTTCGTCCACACAGAAGTGGGCGCTGATGGTGGGGAAAAACGCGGTGGCCGATTGCGTTAAGCAATCGCCGGCCAGAATCTTGGCGGCGGTCAACATGGGGCATGTCCTGCGCGGGGCTTATCTCTTGTTATAGCCAACGCAGACGACGGCGCCGGCCTGTATGCCCCCGATTGTCGGAGGCACAGCGCCGGCGCGTCTTGCCAAAAACACGGATTGTTTTGTTAAAAACGCGGGAGTTGCCCGCTCAACAGCTTACTGCGGTGCAGGTAAGGCCAGCTGGGCAAACGGCACCGGCAGCTTTAACTCGCCGCCCTCAGGCAGGTTCTCGCGGGTAATGCGCACCATGGCCTGAATATCTTGCAAGCGCAGGCCTTGTGGCTGACGTGGATCGTTACCGAAGAAGTCTTCCCAGTGGCCGAGCACGGCTAGACGCGGCTGTAAGCGCTTGAGCAGCACTTGGGGGTAAGCCGGCACTTGATCCCACGCGCCAACACACAGAATCGCCACATCCACCGGTTTCACATCGCCCGCCAAGAACGGCGGCAAGCCCAGCGGCGCGGTGCTGGCGGCATCTTGATAGTGAATGCGGTAACGCACCTCGCCTTGCTCATCCAAGAGGTCAATCAAGAAGGCCAGCGTTTGCCCCTCCGGCCAACCCCAGACGCTTTTCGGCAGGCTGGTTAGGTCTTCATTGAGCTCGCCGGTGAGCAACTTGATGCCCATGAAATGCGGCGCGTGCTCGCTTTTAATCGCCATGATGCGCACGCGTTTTTCCGGTGAGTAAAACCACTGCCCGGCCGAGGTGCCCACCGCCATGTGGCTTTCCACATCGACAATGCGCTCACGTTTAACCGCTGCCGCCAAGATATGCCCGGTGGTTTTCGAGCCATACACTTTGGCCTTGGGGGTGTGCTTGTTCAGCACATGCGGCACGTCGAGCAGGTGGTCGTAATGCGCATGCCCCACCAGCAGCATGCTGACATCGGCGGCCTCGGGCATCAGCTCATCGATCTTTGCCGTATCGGCCTCGACCATCAGCGGCGGCTGCCCCAATGTGGCGGGGTTAGAAAACGACGGTGCCATGACGATGGCCTCGCCCTGCCAGCGCAGTAAGTAACCACCCACGCCAAGATATTGCAGCGCTGGCGGCGCCACGGCTTGCTCGCGGGTTAGGGGTAAATCGGCGGGGTTCTGGGCACAACCGGTGAGTAACAAAGCGCCACCGAGCAACGCCAGACGCAACACAGCAAACATGGGCAATCTCCTTAAAGCCAGCGCACAGCCTAAGTACTGGCCTTTCAAGAAACCGCCCATCCAACGGCGGGAAACGGGCGGCATATCAAGCCACTGTGTTACCGCTACGGCACGGCGCCACAGCAACCTAGGTCTGCATAGCCGTGCCGGTTTGCCCAGCCTTTTTAGTTCGCTGGCGTTACGACAAAATTGATCCGCGGAAAGTGCACATGCACAGTGCCGGCGCGCTCGTCGGTGCGGCGAATAATCAGGCTTTCGCTATCAGCATGCAGCAGTTCGCCGCTCACCGCATCCACCCCGTAATCGCTGGCCGCAACCTGCACGGTTTGCCCCAGCGTAACGCCCGGCAAAGGCCATACTGGCGTATCAGGCAAGGCTTGCGGGGTCGCCTGCGCGGCAATCGCCACCGCCTCGTCGCCTTTAAGCGGCTCGAACGCACCATGCCCAAAGGCCATCACCCGCTGGTACCAAGCATTGATGGTCTCATCGCCATCCACCAACGGCGCGGTGACTGGGTTTTGCATGAGGAACCACACCGGGTGTGCCATGGCGATATCCGCCAAGCTTGGCTCGCCCAGCAGATAATCCCCGGCCCCACGTGCTAATTGCTGGCTAAGACGCTGCATAAAAGTGGGCCAGTGCTGCTTGGCCTGCTCTAGCGGCACCCGCTGCGCACTGCCGCCACTGAACAAGCCTTGGCGGTCTTTGATAAACGCCTGCGCCATCTCTGGCGGCATGCTGGCCATACGCAAAGCGATGGCCTCGGGTTGAAAGGCCAGCGCCACTGCATGCAGAAACAACGTCGAATCGGCCCAAGCGGCCATGGCGCTGACAGCAAGCTCCTGCCCTTCGGGGAACAGCGCGGGGGTGTGTTTTTCCGCCTCCAAACGCCGGGCGATTAACGCCGTATCACAATAAATATCGGCGCCCACTTGCAGCACCGGAGTCTTGCGGTAGCCGCCAGTCAGCGCGGTGAGATCCGGCTTGGGCATGATCGGCGGGATCAGCACCGAACGCCACGACAGCTGCTTAAAGCCCAACAGTAACCGGGCCTTCTCGGCAAACGGCGATTGCGGGTAGTGATGCAAAATCAACTCATGCATGGCGGGCATCCTTTAGCCAGAAAGCCTGAGCATAGCGCGACTGACCGCTTAAGCCGCGTCGCGCGGCAGGAAAAATAGCCCGGCATAACCATGTCCATGGCCGCACAGACTACCGCCGCGAGTGACTTAAGGTGCTGTAAATCCATTAGCAGCGGACAGCACTAACGCCTCTTTGGCGGCTTTTTTTAGCGCTTTAATCGCCCGCTCGCGCTTTAACGCGGTGGATTTATCCGCGCAGGCTTCGCGGTACACCAAAGCCTGCGCGGGGCTGGTGGCAAAAAAGCGCGCGCCGCGCCCGCTTTGGTGCTGGGCGAAGCGCTTATCCGGGTCGGGGCTGATGCCGCAGTACAAAGCGTTGTTCTGCGCCCGCACCAGATACACGTACCACGTTACGGCCACAGACGCGCCTGCATGCGTTGGCAGTACGCCGTGAGGGTGGGGAATTCGCTGCCCAGCGCATCCAACGGGGTTTTAAAGCTGCTCGTCAATGCGTTGGCCAGATGGCCGTAAGCGCAGGCATCCACACTAGACGGGGCTTGCCCGCCGAAAAACGCCTGCTCGCCGAGCAAGTCGGCACAGGCTTGCAGGTCGCTACGGGCAAACGCCAACAGCTCTGCCGGGCTATGCCGCCCCAAGCCCTGCCCTTGCAGGTCGCGGCGCACCTGCGCACGCGCCACTTTCGGCACCAGCCATTTTAGCGGCGCGGGAAGATGGCCAAAAAACTGCGGGCACAGGCGCGGCCACGCGTCATCGTCCAGCCAGCGGAAGTACACCACCAACCAGTAGAAATGTTCATCCAACAGGCGTGTCAGGGCCACATCTTGGCCGCGCTGTTGGGGGCTGCGCTGGGCGTCGAGTTCAAGCTTAAACTGGCTCGTCAAGCGCGCTTGGATATGCGCCGAGTCGCACAGGCGCTCGCCATCCAAATCAATCATCGGCAGCTTGGCTTTGGGCGCTTTACGCGGATCGGTAAGGTCTTTGACCTGATAGGGCAAGCCGGCCAAGCGCAAAAAGGTTTCCAGCTTTAAGCAAAACGCACTGGGATTCGGCAAACCAAACGCAGCGGGAAACTGATAGAGGGTAATCATGGGCACATCCTTGGCTGTGAGGTGTGCCCGACAGCCTACCAGCTTATGCCTTAGCGTTGGCCTACTGAGCACGCTGCCACTGCGCCAAGCCGGCCATGGCTTTAGTGCTGATGGCCTTTTGCACCGGCGGCAGCCAACCCAGCAAAAGCCCCTTAAGGCCCAGTGCTTGAGCACTCCAGCGCCACAGATTGAAGTGATCACGGTGTTCGATGATCAAGCCATCGGCGAAACGAAACTCGGCTTCAATGTGATTCACCACACGCCGCCCGGTTTGGCTAAAGCGATAGCTGGCCACCCAACGCGCCCGGCCTTGTTGGCTATCGGCCTGTAGCACCTCAAAGGTGAGGGAAAAGTCCTCTGCGCGGGCACACAACATGTGCCACATACCCGCAGCGGCCTGGCCTTGCAGGCCCTGAAACGCCGGGTCGCTAAAACGCACCTGGGGGTGATAACACGTCGCCATACTGCGGCTATCAAGCTGCTGAAAGGCGCTGTAAAAGCGCTGGATGAGTTCGGCATTCGGGTGCTGAGTCATAACGTCTGCCCTGTGAAATGAGCTAAGTAAGCAAAGTGGGCACCAGTGTGACGGATTTTCGCGCTGGCCTATAGCGTCGCTATTGACTATCTTGTGTTTGATTTCGCCACACAGCCTTGAGCCATGCACGTTGCCATCTGGATTGCCCAGCACACCTTAAGCGCCAGCATCAGCCTGACCTTAGATGCCCTGCAACTGGCCAACCAATGCGCAGGGCGCACGCTGTTCACCCTGCGCCGCGTGAGTAACGATGGGCTCCCAGTGGCGCTGGATTGGTGCCAGATGCCAGTAGACGGCGCACTGCCCAGCGCGGCAGACGCTGACTTGTTATTGATCCCCGCGATTGGCGCACGCCCCGAGCGGGTGATTGCCGCGCAAAGCCAACTGATCGACTGGCTGCGGCAGACCGCCGACAGCCCGCAACAACGCGCCAGCTTGTGCAGCGGGGCCTTTCTGCTCGCCGCCGCTGGGCAATTCGATGGCCATCGTGCGACCACCCATTGGCGGTTGGCCGAACAGCTGCGGCAGAACTTTCCCGCCGTGCAAGTGTGCGCCGATGCGCTGTATTGCGCCGATGGCCAGCGCTTTAGCTCTGCCGGCGCGCAAGCCATGCTCGACTTATGCCTGCACCTGATTGCGCGCCAAGGCGGCAGCGCCCTCGCCCAGCAAGTGGCCGATCTGCTGGTGTTTGATTACGGTCGCGGCAGCCAACAACGCTTTGGCAGCTTGCTGCCGGCCACCGCACACGACCAACCCGTGCTCGCTCAGGCCCAGCAGTACTTACAGCAACATTATGCGCAGCCCCTGGCCTTAGAGCAGCTGGCCGCGACCTGCCACTGCTCAACGCGCACCCTACTGCGGTTGTTTCGCCAACACCTGAACATGACGCCCGGCGCTTACCAGCAACGCTTGCGTGTGGCCGCCGCACAAAGCCTGTTGCGCCAAGGCCAGATGAGCTTGGAACACATCGCCGAACAGGTCGGCTATCAAGAACGCGCCAGCCTCGCCAAAGTGTTTAAACAGCTCACCGGGCAAACGCCGGCGCAGTATCGACGGCACGACTAATGGCGCTTAGCCAGTCGAACACGCAGCTATAGTGTTTACAGGGCCATTGTCTTGAGACGTAGCGATGAATGTGCCGAGCCTAGAACGCGTCAAGCTGCTCAACCTGTTGGAAAACGCCAACATTGGCGTCGTCATTCATGCTCACGATACGTCTATCGTTTATGCCAACCCGGTGGCACTGCGCCTGTTGCGCCTGACCTACAACCAAATCATCGGTAAAGACGCCCTAGACCCGCAGTGGCGCTTTATCGATGAGCACAACAACACGCTGCCGGTAGACGACTATCCGGTAAGCCGCGTGCAACGCAACCAGCAACCTTTGTACAACGAAGTGCTCGGCGTGGTGGATAGCCAGCACCAAGACATTTCGTGGTTCAGCGTTAACGCCTACTGCGAGGGAGATCTGCGTGATGGCCACGGTTTTATCGTGGTCAGCTTCGTGGACATCACCGACAAGAAGAATTTGTTCTCATTCGAAGACATCCTGCATAACACGCAAGATATCGTGGTGGTCACTGAGGCCGATAACATCGACGCCCCTTTTGGCCCGAAAATCGTTTACGTCAACAAAGCCTTCGAGCAACTGACCGGTTACAGCGCGAAAGAAGTGTTGGGCGAAACGCCACGCATCCTGCAAGGCAAAGACACCGATCGCGACACAACAGCACGGATTCACGCCGCACTTAAGCGCCGCGAGCCCTGCCAAGAGAAGATTCTTAACTACTCGAAAACGGGCCAACCTTATTGGCTAGAGCTGCACATCATTCCGCTAAAAAATCGCTTTGGCGAGGTGACCCACTTCGCCGCGATTGAGCGCGACGTCACCTTAAGCACGCACTATGAGGCAGCACTAGAGCAGCGCAACAGCGACCTACGCACCCTCAAACAAGAACTGCAGAATGTACTGAACGAACGCACTGAAGCGCTCCGGCAAAGCAATACACAACTACTGCGCATGGCCCATGAAGATCCCCTAACCGGACTCGCCAATCGCAAAGCCTTCTTTGAGCAAAGCCAACAGCAGCTGGCACGCATGCGCCGGGGCGCGTCCTGCTTAGCAGTCGCGATTGTGGATGTAGACCATTTCAAGCGCATCAATGACCAATTCGGCCACGACGTAGGCGATCAAGCCCTGCTGCACGTTGCCCAAGCCTTGCGTCAGGGACTTCGCCAAGAGGACGTTCTCGGGCGCTTGGGCGGTGAAGAATTTGCCATTAGCATGCTCTGCCCAAGCCGCTTGATTGGCGAAGAAAGCCTCGACCGCTTGCGTGAAAGCATCGCGCAAAGCTGCGCAGAACAAGCCTACGCCCCTCTGACTGTTAGTATCGGCTTAAGTTTTGCGGAAAACCAAACGCCGCTAGCCCTAGAGGCGTTACTAAAACAAGCCGATCAGGCCCTGTATCAAGCCAAAGATGCCGGGCGCAATCGGCTGTGCTGTTTCTCGCCGCACGACGGCGAGCCTTAATCTTCCTCGGCAAGCGCCTCAGGCGTGGCCAGCACTTTATCGATACGCCGCCCATCCATATCCACCACTTCCAGCTGCCAGCCCTGCCAGTGCACGCTGTCGCCTTCTTGCGGTAAGCGGCCGGCGAGCACCATGAACAGGCCTGCCAAGGTGTGGTAACGGGTTTGCCCTTGCTCGGGCAGGCTGCGCAGGCCTAAGCAATCTTGCAGCTCGGGCACGGGAATACTGCCGTCGAGCAGCCAGGTGCCGTCGCTGCGCTGCAGCGCCCACGCGTCATCTTGATTGCTGGGGGTAAATTCGCCGGTAACCGCTTCAAGCAGATCACGCAGGGTGACTAAGCCGACGAAGTCGCCGTACTCACCCACCACGAAGGCCATGCTCAGGTTGTCTTGCTGAAAGCGCGCTAACAGCTCCAGCGCGGTGAGGCTTTCCGGCACAAACACGCCCGGTTGCAGCAGCGCGGCGAAGTCTGGCGTTTGCCCTTGGGCCAAACAGGCCAGCACTTGCTTGCTTTGCACTAAGCCGACAATGCGATCCAGCCCGCCCTCACACACAGGAAAGCACACATGCGGCGCAGCCACGACCACCGCCAAGTTATCGGCCAGCGGCTTGTGCAAATCCACCGCCTGAATATCGGCACGGTGCACCATCAGCGTTCCCAGCTCGCGGTCATCGAGGCGGAACACGTTGCGCAACATAGTATGCTGCTGGCGTTCAATTTCGCCGCTTTCGGTGCCCTCATCGAGCAGGGCATGGATTTCTTCTTCGATGGCACCGGCATCCTTGCGCTGCGCCACGCCCAGCAAACGCAGCAGCGCATGGGTGGAGGCGCTAAGCAGCATGACAAACGGCCGAGTGATAAACGCCAGCCACTGCATGGGCCGCGCCACCAACCGCGCGATGCGCTCGGCCTGCATCTGGCCGATACGTTTGGGCACCAGCTCGCCGACCACAATCGACACGTAGGTAATTACCACCACCACAGACACCGTGGCCAGCACGCTGGCGGTTTTCGCCGCCATGCCTTGGGCGATAAACCACTGCGCCAGTGGTGCGGCCAGCACGGCCTCACCAAAAATACCGTTAAGCACGCCAATCGAGGTGATGCCGATCTGCACCGTGGACATAAACCGCGTCGGGTCTTCGGCCAGTTTTAAGGCCACCCGCGCGCCGCCGTCACCATCGGCGCTGAGCTTCATCAGGCGTGCGCGCCGCGCCGCCACCAAGGCGATCTCCGACATAGCAAACACACCGTTGAGCACAATCAACAGCACCAGAATCAAGACTTCCACGGGCCAACCTCAATAGGCAACAGACATAGAAAAGCCGCAGCACAAGGCTGCGGCTTTCATCCGGAGAACAGCTTACCTGAGCGCGTTAGACACACCAGCGCTCGGCAACATCCGGTTACAGACTACCGCGCGCTTTCAGCGCCGCCAGTACCTGCTTAACGCCCTCTTCGACGCTGGTGCTTTGGGTGTCGATCACCAGATCGGCATCCAGCGGCACGTCGTAGGGGAAGGACTCACCGGGGATGTTGTCCTTACCGGCGGCGTACAGGCCTTGCGGATCACGCTCACGGCAAGCCTCTGGCGACGCTTGCACGTACACCGTCAGCAGGCGCTCGGCACCGACAATCGCCTTGGCCGCTTCACGGCCTTCGGCATTCGGCGCTACGAAGGCACACAGACTGATCAAACCGGCTTCGTTGAACTGCTTGGCGATGCGTGCGCCGCGCTGCCAGTTTTCGTTACGGCCGCTGCGATCTTGCTCCAGACCTTTGTTGATGTCTTTACGCAGGTTCTGGCCATCCAGCACGTACACGGCACGGCCCATGTCGAACAGCTTGCGCTCGACGGCATAAGCCAAGGTGCTCTTACCCGCGCCCGAGAGGCCCGAGAACAGCACAGTGGCAGGCTGCTGACCAAAGCGCGCGGCGCGTTCTTCGCTGGAAACATGCGCCGACTTGCCGTGATGGCCAGCGGTGTTCTGCCCAGCCAGCGGGTCGGCGATGATCATGCCGGCGCCGACGGTGACGTTAGTCAGACGGTCGATCACGATAAACGCACCGCTGGTGCGGTTTTGCGCATAGCCGTCGAAAGCAATCGGGGCGTCCAGGCTGACCTTGATCTTGCCAATCTCGTTCAGCGCCAGTTCGCTGGCGGCGCTTTCTTCCAAGGTGTTCACATCCACGCGATGCACGATGCTCGGGATGCTGCCCGGCACGTAGCTGGTGGCGCGCTTGAAATCGTATTTTTTGCCTGGGCGCATGGGTTCTTCACCCATCCACACCAGCATAGCTTCGAAGCTATCGCCAATTTGCGGACGGTTATCAACGTGCACCAGCATGTCGCCGCGCGATACGTCGATCTCGTCTTCCAGGGTCAAGGTAATCGCTTGCCCTGGGGTGGCCTGCTCCAACTCACCATCGTGAGTCACGATGCTCTTCACACGGCTGGACTTGCCCGACGGCAGCACCACCACCTCGTCGCCTTTGTTCACTAGGCCCGAGGCCAAGGTGCCGCAGAAGCCACGGAAGTTCAGGTTCGGGCGGTTCACGTACTGCACCGGGAAGCGCATGTCGGTGAGGTTACGGTCGGCGGCAATCTCGACGCTTTCGAGAATCTCCATCAGGGTCGGGCCCTGATACCACGGCGCTTGTTCGCTGCGGTTGACCACGTTGTCGCCTTTAAGCGCCGACATGGGCACGAACTGGATGCCGTATTTATTCAGGTTTAGCTGATCGGCGAAGGCCAGATAATCGGCTTGAATCTTGTCGAACACGGCCTGATCGAAGCCCAGCAGGTCCATCTTGTTGACGGCCACGACCAAGTGCTTGATGCCCAACAGCGAGGCAATAAAGCTGTGGCGACGGGTTTGCGTCTGCACGCCGTAACGGGCGTCGACCAAGATGATCGCCAAGTCACAGGTCGAGGCACCGGTGGCCATGTTGCGCGTGTACTGCTCGTGGCCGGGGGTGTCGGCGATGATGAACTTGCGCTTGGCGGTGCTGAAATAACGGTACGCCACGTCGATGGTGATGCCTTGCTCGCGCTCGGCTTGCAGGCCGTCGACCAGCAGGGCCAAGTCGACCTCTTCGCCGGTGGTGCCGACTTTCTTCGAGTCGCGGGTGATGGCTTCCATATGATCTTCATAGATCATTTTTGAGTCGTGCAGCAGGCGACCAATTAAGGTGCTCTTGCCGTCATCGACGTTGCCGCAGGTTAAGAAGCGCAGCAGCTCTTTGCGTTCGTGTTGGGCCAGGTAGGCAAGGATGTCCTGGCCGATCAAATCAGACTGATGACTCATGGTGCGAAATCCTTAGAAGTAACCTTGGCGCTTTTTCTCTTCCATCGAGCCGGCGGCATCGTGGTCGATCACCCGGCCCTGACGTTCGGAGGTACGGGTCAGGAGCATCTCCTGAATAATCTCCGGCAGTGTGGTGGCGGTGGACTCCACCGCGCCGGTCAGCGGGTAGCAACCCAGCGTACGGAAACGCACCATCTTCTTGGTAATACGGGCTTTTTCTTCGTCCGACAGGTGCTCAAGAATGCGCTCGTCGTCGATCATGATCAGCGTGCCGTTCTTCTCGATCACTTCGCGCTCGGCGGCGTAGTACAGAGGCACAATCGGAATGCCTTCGAGGTAGATGTATTGCCAGATGTCCAGTTCGGTCCAGTTGGAGAGCGGGAACACGCGGATCGACTCGCCCTTCTTGACCTTGCCGTTGTACACATTCCACAGCTCGGGGCGCTGGTTTTTTGGGTCCCAACGGTGCTTGCTGTCGCGGAACGAGTACACACGCTCTTTAGCGCGGGATTTTTCTTCATCGCGGCGCGCGCCACCAAAGGCGGCGTCGAAGCCGTATTTATCCAGCGCTTGCTTTAAGCCTTCGGTCTTCATCACGTCGGTGTGCTTGGCACTGCCGTAGGTGAAGGGGTTCATGTCCTGCGCGACGCCATCGGGGTTGATGTGCACCAGCAGGTCGAGGTCCATTTCCTCAGCCATGCGTGAGCGGAACTGATACATCTCTTGGAATTTCCAGCGCGTATCCACGTGCAGCACCGGGAACGGCAGCTTGCCGGGGAAGAAGGCTTTCTTCGCCAGATGCAGCATCACCGCCGAATCTTTACCGATGGAATACAGCATCACGGGGTTATCGAACTCAGCCGCCACTTCACGAATGATGTGGATACTTTCGGCTTCCAGCTCTTTGAGGTGCGTCAGTTTGTCGACCATGGCCTTCTCGTTAAGCAAGCGAATAAAGCAGGCACGCCGGTGCCAGTGTGCTGCGCACTCTAACACAGGCTGTTTCTTCTAATAAGATCGGTTTTTAGATCAAAAAGCTATCAAGATATAGCCTAGGCATAACCCCAAGATCACACCGGGTTAGCGCAATCAATAAACTCATGCGCAATGGCAAAGTGGCGTGCCAAGTACTCACCCAAGGCCTGCACGCCGTAGCGCTCGGTGGCGTGATGGCCAGCAGCAATAAAGGTGATGTCGTTCTCGCGGGCAAAGTGCACGGTGGGCTCCGACACCTCGCCGGTAATAAAGGCATCTACCCCGGCGGCCAAAGCTTTGTCGATGTAACCCTGCGCGGCGCCGGTGCACCACGCTAAACGGCGAACCGGTTGGCTGCCGGCAATCAACAAGGGCTCACGGCCCAGCGCCAGAGCTAACTGCGCAGCCAACTCCTGCGGGGTTTGCACTTGCGCCGGTGCGCCCACCAAACCGACTGAGCGCGGGTTATCGGCCTCCAGCCCGCCTTCAATGCTCCAACCTAGGCGCTTGGCCAACTGCACGTTGTTGCCTAGCTCGGCATGCACATCCAGCGGTAGGTGGTAAGCCACTAAGCTAATGTCGTTGTCTAGCAGGGCCTTTAAACGGCGCTGTTTCATGCCGGTCACGCAGGGGTTTTCGCCTTTCCAGAAATAGCCGTGATGGACCAACAGCACATCGGCCTCGGCCTCAATGGCGGCATCCACCAAGGCTTGGCTGGCGGTGACACCCGAGACAATCTTGCTCACATACGGCCGCCCTTCTACCTGCAAACCATTGGGGCAATAGTCGTTGAAGCGCGCCGCATCAAGCAGCTGATCGGTTTCGGCAATGAGTTGGCTGAGGGCGATGGCCATGGCGAATCCTCGTGTGTCTGTGACGCGACAAAACGCGCGCGCCATAATTAATCCGTATAATGGCCGCCACCTTAAAGGCCATCCCTCAGCCCGACAAGCCCAAGGACCTCGCATGAAATCCATGCTCAAGGCGCTCGCCTGGCCCACTGTGTGCGGCGTACTCGCTGCGTTGTTAATCAGCCATTACCTGCCGCAAACCGCGCACACCGACAGCAATACCGTTGAGGTACGCCAAGTTAATCCTTGGACTGCCCTGCAAAGCGCCCCCACCAGTTACGCCCAAGCGGTTGAGCAAGCCGCACCGGCGGTGGTCAACCTATACACCACCAAGTTGGTCACTGCATCGCAGCGCAATTTAACCCCGCTGCAAGAGCTGTTCGATAACAACCCCTCGCAGCAAAAACGCTTGGAGTCGAGCCTCGGCAGCGGCGTGATCATGAGCGCGCAAGGCCATATCCTGACCAATAACCATGTGATTGCTGGCGCCGAGCAGATAGTGGTCGCCCTGCGCGATGGCCGCGAAACCGTGGCGCGCTTAATTGGCAGCGACCCCGAAACTGACTTAGCCGTGCTGCAAGTCGAGCTTGATAACCTCCCCAGCATGACGCTCGGTCAGTCCGACCAAATTCGTATTGGCGATGTCGCCTTAGCCATCGGCAACCCGTTTAGCGTGGGGCAAACCGTGACCATGGGCATTATCAGCGCCACCGGCCGCCACCAGCTGGGGCTAAACACCTACGAAGACTTTATTCAGACCGACGCGGCGATTAACCCCGGCAACTCCGGCGGTGCGCTGGTGGATGCCTACGGCAATTTAATCGGCATTAACACGGCGATTTTCAGTAAGAGCGGCGGCTCACAGGGCATTGGCTTTGCCATCCCCACTAAGCTGGCGTTGTCGGTGATGGAGTCGATCATCGAAAACGGCCGAGTGATTCGCGGCTGGCTGGGTATCGAAGTACAGCCATTGACACCTGAGCTGGCCGAATCCTTTGGCCTTGAGCAAGCCACCGGCGTGGTGGTGGCTGGCATTTATCGCGGCAGCCCGGCGGCGCAAGCCGGCATCCAACCCGGCGATGTACTGCTTAAGATTGCCGGTAAAACCGTGACCGACGAGCAAAAAGCCATGAACCAGATCGCCCGCAGCCAACCCGGCGATGTGCTGGAACTCACCCTGCAACGGCATGGCCAAGCCCTGCAAGTGCCGATCACCATAGGTGTGCGGCCGCAAATTAAGCGCGGCTAAAGCCGACTTAAATACACAACCAATAAAAAGCCCCGCTGGATCGCAGCGGGGCTTTTTGTTTCAGCAAAGGGCTAAATTCTTAGTGCAAGATTTGCCCTAAGAACAACTTAGTCCGCTCGTTTTGCGGGTTATCGAAGAAGGTATTGGGCTCTGCCTGCTCGATAATCTCGCCACGGTCCATAAAGATCACGCGGTTCGCCACGGTACGGGCAAAGCCCATTTCGTGGGTTACGCAGAGCATGGTCATGCCGCTTTCAGCCAACTCGATCATGGTATCGAGTACTTCTTTGACCATCTCAGGGTCTAGCGCTGAGGTAGGTTCGTCGAACAGCATGATTTTTGGCTTCATGCACAGCGCACGGGCAATCGCCACACGCTGCTGCTGACCACCGGACAACTGCCCTGGGTACTTATGCGCCTGCTCTGGAATGCGCACGCGCTCCAAGAAATGCATGGCCACTTCTTCGGCCTTGCGCTTGGGCATCTTGCGCACCCACATCGGCGCCAGCGTGCAGTTTTGCAGCACGGTTAAGTGCGGGAACAAGTTGAAGTGCTGGAACACCATGCCCACTTCGCGGCGGATGGCTTCGATCTGCTTTAAGTCAGAGGTCAGCTCGACACCATCGACCACAATGCGGCCTTGCTGGTGCTCTTCCAAACGGTTGAGGCAGCGAATGGTGGTCGACTTACCTGAGCCCGACGGGCCGCACAAAACGATACGCTCGCCCGGCTGTACTTGCAGATTGATGTCTTTCAGCACATGGAACTGGCCGTACCACTTGTTGACGCCCTGCATGATGATGGCAGGTTCTTGTTGTTGCTTCTTCTCGGCTTCACTCATACGACCGACTCCTAACGCTTGTGCCCGGTATGCAGCTTGCGCTCAAGGTGCATGCTGTAGCGGGACATGCCAAAACAGAAAATCCAGAACACCAACGCGGCAAACACGTAGCCTTCGACCGCGAAGCCCAGCCATTCGGGGTTAACCGTGGCTTGGTGGATGATGGTGAACAGGTCAAAAAGACCAATGATGATGACCAGACTGGTGTCTTTAAACAGCGCAATAAAGGTGTTCACGATGCCGGGAATTACCAGCTTCAGCGCCTGCGGCAGAATCACCAAGCCCATCATGCGCCAGTAACCTAAGCCCACCGCAGCGGCGGCTTCGTACTGGCCTTTGGGGATGGCCTGCAAACCACCGCGCACCACCTCAGCCATATAGGCCGACTGGAACAAGATGATGCCGATTAGCGCGCGCAGCAGCTTATCGAAGCTCATGCCCTCGGGCAGGAAGAACGGCAGCATCACCGAGGACATGAACAGCACGGTAATCAACGGCACACCGCGCCAGAACTCGATGAAGGTCACGCACAGCACGCGGATCGCTGGCATGTCCGAGCGACGCCCCAGCGCCAGCAAGATACCCAACGGCATCGCGCCGGAGATACCCACCACGGCAATCACTAAGGTCAGCATCAAGCCGCCCCACTGGCTGGTCTCAACGATATCGAGACCAAAACCGCCGTACATCAGCCAGAAGGCCAACAGCGGGAAGATCACCAAGTAAGCGGCGCCATACAGCGCTTTACGCGGCATCACCGGAATAAACAGCGGCGCAGCACCGATGATGGCCGCCCATGCGGTTAAATCCACCCGCCAGCGCAGCTGTTCGGGGTAGAAGCCGTACATAAACTGCGCCAAGTGTTCTTTGACAAACACCCAGCACGCGCCATCGGCGGTGCAGTCGGTACGGCTCGTACCTACCCAGTTGGCATCGAACAATGACCACTGCAGTGCCGGCGGCACCATCAGCCAAATCAAGTACAACGCGAACAAGGTCAGCAGGCTGTTAAACCAGTTGGAAAACAAGTTACTACGCAGCCACGCCACAACACCGACCGACATGCTTGGCGGTGGCTGGTCGGGCTTAAAGGTATGAGTTTGCATGCTGCCCCCTTAGCGCTCGACCAACGCCATGCGCTTGTTGTACCAGTTCATCAGCAGCGAAATCGCCAAGCTGATCGCCAGATACACGCTCATGGTGATGGAGATGGTTTCAATCGCCTGACCGGTTTGGTTAAGCACCGTACCGGCAAACAGCGACACCAAGTCGGGGTAGCCAATGGCCGCCGCCAGTGACGAGTTTTTCGCCAAGTTCAAATACTGGCTGGTTAGCGGCGGAATAATCACCCGCAGCGCCTGCGGAATGATCACCAAACGCAGGGTGATGCCCTTGCGCAGCCCCAGCGAATCGGCCGCTTCGGTTTGCCCGTGACTCACGGACATAATCCCCGCGCGAACGATTTCGGCAATAAAGGCGGCGGTGTAGATCGACAGCGCCATGGTCAGCGCCACCAACTCAGGAATCACCACAAACCCGCCTTGGAAGTTAAAGCCTTTCAGCTCTGGTATTTCCCAAATAAACGGGTTGCCAAAGATCAGCCCCACCACCGCTGGCAAGCCAAACACCAGTGCCAAGGTGGTAATCAGCACCGGGAAGCGCTGGCCAGTGGCTTCGCGACGTTGCTTAGCTTTGATGCCGATAAAGATGCTGATCGCCACGGCAACTAAAAACGCGACCAGCGCCGCCCAAAAACCTTCGGTCGGTGTCGGCGATGGCAAGTACAGGCCGCGAATATTGAGGAAGACCGTCTCGCCCACATCCAGACTTTGCCGTGGCCCCGGCACGTTGCGCAGTACCGCGAAGTACCAGAAGAAGATCTGCAACAGCGGCGGGATATTACGGAAAATCTCGATATACAGCGTCGCCAGCTTGCTGATCAGCCAGTTGTGCGACAAACGCGCCACACCCAACAAAAAGCCCAGCAAAGTAGCGAAGATAATTCCCAGAACCGACACCAACAAGGTGTTCAGCAGGCCGATCACGAACACGCGACCGTAGCTGTCTGTCTCGGTGTAATCGATCAGGGATTGCAGAATCCCGAACCCGGCACTTTGCTCCATAAAGCCGAAACCGGAAGAAATCCCGCGGCTTTGCAAGTTGTGCTGAGTGTTATTGAAGAGATACCAGCCCAAGGCGACCACCGCGATGACGGCCAGTATCTGAAAGATCCACGCGCGAAACTTCGGGTCGGTGAGTAGCGACCCCGTCACACGCGGGCTATTGGCATTAGGTTGCATAGCAGCCCTCGAAAACCAGAAAACCAAGGGAAGCGCTGACTCAGCGTAGCCAACGACCCAAACACCACACAAACCGTGTTTGGGCTGTTGCTACTCATCCGTGCTGCCCAAAAGCACCACTGCCGCAAGGGCGGCAGTGGTGAGCTTGGTCTTAGCGGACCGGCGGAGCGTACTGCAGGCCGCCTTTGTTCCACAGGTCGTTCAGACCGCGAGCAATTTTCAGCTCAGAGCCGGCACCGACGTTGCGGTCAAAGGACTCGCCGTAGTTACCCACTTGTTTAACGATCTGTACTGCCCAATCTTTCGGCAGCTTGAGGTCTTTACCGAACTCACCTTCGGCACCCAGCAGACGACGTACGTCAGGGTTGGTGGAGCTCTTCGCCAAGTCTTCCACGTTGCTCATGGTCACACCCATTTCCTCGGCGTTAACCATTGCGAACAGGGTCCACTTAACGATGTTGAACCAGTCGGCATCGCCTTGACGCACAGCGGGGCCCAGCGGTTCTTTGGAAATCACTTCCGGCAGCACCACGTAGTCATCCGGCTTGGCCAGCTTGATACGCTGTGCATACAGCTGCGACTGGTCTGAGGTCAGCACGTCGCAACGGCCAGCTTCCAGCGCCTTGGCGCTTTCGTCCGACTTGTCATAAGTGATTGGGGTGTACTTCATGTTGTTGGCACGGAAGTAGTCGGCCAAGTTCAGCTCAGTGGTGGTACCGGCTTGGATACACACGGCAGCGCCGTCGAGTTCCTTAGCACTGGTCACGCCCAGCTTCTTGTTCACCAAGAAACCCTGACCGTCGTAGTAGTTCACGCCGGCAAAGTTCAGGCCCATCGCCGCATCACGCGAGCTGGTCCAAGTGGTGTTACGCGACAGCATGTCAACTTCGCCAGACTGCAGCGCCGTGAAACGCTCCTTAGCGGTCAACGGGGTGTATTTCACCTTAGTGGCATCGCCGAACAGAGCTGCAGCAACGGCGCGGCAGACGTCAACGTCCATGCCCACGTACTGGCCCTTCGAGTCTGCGTAAGAAAAGCCCGGCAGACCGTCACTGATACCGCACTGAACGAAACCCTTAGCCGTGATAGCGTCCAGGGTGGCACCTGCCTGCGCCTGGACGGATACGCCCAGAGTTACCGCAGCAGCCAGAGCAGCCAACGTCGTTTTGGCGAATTTCATTAGTACCTCCAATCCTTATTGTCATTTATGGAGAAAGGCTCCACTGCGTGCCCTTGTGGGGCGGGCCTAAAAGGTGTGTTCGCAATGGATTCCTGCATGGGAGTCTAGACCGGGGTAGGCAAACGGCAAGACAACCACTGAGTTTCTGCAGCACGCTGCAAGCACTCGATCACAACCAGAGCTGCGCCCATTGCCAGCGACAAAAACGCCACTAAGCCACTCAGCTGTAACACCCCCAGTGTTACCCAATGCGCAACAACCCTCGTATCGCCGGTGGTTTACCCTCGTGTAAGAGCACGTCCACCTGCTTAGCCTAGGTAGCAGGCAATTAGCCTGCCAACCTCGATTCAATGACTTTGCTAACACACTGATCCACAAGCAAAAATCATTAATACCATGGCTAAACTTTTATACCCTACGCCCAGCCAGCAAGAAGAAAAAGGCCATTTTTGGAAGGTTTTTAGAACCATGCGACATTTTCAGACATTTTTCGCAATGCTGAATTTGACCGCCTAAGCAGCGCCGCAATAACCGCACATAGCCAATCAAGGGCCACGCCACATGTCTGCATTCAACACATCACCCTTAGTGATCGAGCCAGCAACAACTGCCAACGCTTGTCTGATCTGGCTGCACGGTCTTGGTGCGGACCGCTTCGATTTTGAGCCACTGCTGAGCAGCCTCCAGCTGCCGGCAACAATCGCCTTACGCTGCTTGCTGCCCCAAGCACCCGAGCGTGCCGTGACCATCAACGGCGGCTGGGTAATGCCGGCGTGGTACGACATTGTTTCCGTCAGCCCCGAGCGCGAAGTGGCGCAGGCCGATGTAGCCGAGTGCGCCGTGTACATTCAGCAATTAGTTGATGAGCAAATAGCTAGGGAAACGCTGATTTATTCCTCAGCAGCTCTCTTGGCTGGCACAATCGCGGGAAGCCCATCGCCTGAGTCAGCCGCATGCAAAAAACCTTTTCCGAAGCCGAATATGCCGGCAAGAAAAAGCTGACACGCCGCGATCGATTTCTCAGCGATCTTGAGCAGCTCACGCCTTGGACCTTGCTTGAAGCTCAGATTGCCCCCTTCTATGCAGACAACACGGGCAAGCGTGGGCGTCCCAGCATTGGTTTGCCACGCATGCTTCGCTTGTACGTTGTGCAGCAGTGCTTTGGTCTTTCGGACGAAGGCACAGAAGATGCGGTTTACGACAGTCAGGCTAT
>NZ_FOAS01000013.1 GCF_900109735.1 Atopomonas hussainii | reverse complement strand
ATAGCCTGACTGTCGTAAACCGCATCTTCTGTGCCTTCGTCCGAAAGACCAAAGCACTGCTGCACAACGTACAAGCGAAGCATGCGTGGCAAACCAATGCTGGGACGCCCACGCTTGCCCGTGTTGTCTGCATAGAAGGGGGCAATCTGAGCTTCAAGCAAGGTCCAAGGCGTGAGCTGCTCAAGATCGCTGAGAAATCGATCGCGGCGTGTCAGCTTTTTCTTGCCGGCATATTCGGCTTCGGAAAAGGTTTTTTGCATGCGGCTGACTCAGGCGATGGGCTTCCCGCGATTGTGCCAGCCAAGAGAGCTGCTGAGGAATAAATCAGCGTTTCCCTAGCTTTTCCAGCATTACCTTGCCCCAGCCCTAAGCAGAGCAAGCCCGCCAGCGCCTGCCTTACCTCACCTTGCGGCGTGGCATTTTGGGCGAGCAGGCGTGGCTGGCGTGGGCTGATGAGGTGGCGGCGGAGCTGTAGATTAGCCCCGCGCGCGTTCCAGCAGCGGCTTTAAGAAGCGCCCGGTGTGCGACTGCGGCATCTCGCTGACCGCCTCTGGCGTGCCGCAAGCGATGATCTGCCCGCCGCGTGAGCCGCCCTCGGGGCCAAGGTCCACCAGCCAGTCGGCGGTCTTGATCACATCCAAGTTGTGTTCGATTACTACCACAGTATTGCCGTGGTCGCGCAGGCGGTGCAGCACGTCGAGCAGCAGCTGAATGTCGGCAAAGTGCAGGCCGGTGGTCGGCTCATCGAGGATGTACAGGGTCTTGCCGGTGTCGCGCTTAGACAGCTCGCGCGACAACTTAACCCGCTGCGCTTCACCGCCCGATAGCGTAGTCGCGCTCTGCCCCAGCTTGATGTACGACAGGCCGACATCCATCAGGGTTTGCAGCTTGCGCGCCAGCGCGGGGATGGCGTCGAAGAACTCGCGGGCGTCTTCGATGGTCATTTCCAGCACTTCGTGAATGTTCTTGCCCTTGTACTTCACCTCAAGGGTTTCGCGGTTATAGCGCTTGGCTTTGCACACATCGCACGGCACATACACATCCGGCAGGAAGTGCATCTCGACCTTAATCAAGCCATCGCCCTGACACGCCTCACAGCGCCCGCCCTTGACGTTGAACGAGAAACGCCCCGGGTTGTAACCGCGTGCACGGGATTCCGGCGTGCCGGCAAACAGCTCACGAATCGGCGTGAAGATGCCGGTGTAGGTAGCGGGGTTAGAGCGCGGCGTGCGGCCGATCGGGCTTTGGTCGATATCCACCACTTTGTCGAGCTGCTGCATGCCTTCGATGCGGTCGTGCGCGGCGGGCTCTAGGCTTTCGGCACCGTTAAGCGCCGTGGCGGCCAGCGGGTAGAGGGTGTTGTTGATCAGCGTCGACTTGCCCGAGCCAGATACGCCAGTCACACAGGTGAGCAAACCTAGCGGCAAGCGCAGGGTGACATTTTGTAGGTTATTGCCGCGCGCACCGTGCAGCACCAGTTCGCGGCCATCGGCCGGGGTGCGCTGGGCGGGAATGGCGATTTCTTTCTTGCCGCTTAAATATTGCCCGGTCAGTGAGGCGGGGTTATCCATCACCTGTTGCGGGGTGCCTTCGGCCACCACTTGGCCGCCGTGCACACCGGCGCCGGGGCCGATATCCACCACGTAATCGGCCAAGCGAATGGCGTCTTCGTCGTGCTCCACCACGATCACCGTGTTGCCCAAATTGCGCAGGTGGGTGAGGGTGGCGAGCAGGCGCTCGTTATCGCGCTGGTGTAGGCCAATCGACGGCTCATCGAGGATGTACATCACCCCCACTAAGCCCGCGCCAATCTGGCTGGCTAGGCGAATACGCTGCGCCTCGCCGCCAGACAGGGTATCGGCGCTGCGGTCGAGGGTCAGGTAATCCAGCCCCACGTTGACCAAGAACTGCAAACGCTCGCGGATTTCCTTGAGGATTTTATCGGCGATCTCGCCGCGACGGCCTTCTAGGCTGAGGGTGGCGAAGTACTCGCCGGCATCGCCCACCGGCAGGCTGGTGATCGCCGGTAGGCTCTTGCTACCGACAAACACATGGCGGGCTTCGCGGCGTAGGCGGGTGCCGTGGCAATCGGGGCAGGGCTGAGTGTTGAGGTATTTGGCCAGCTCGTCGCGCACGCTTTGCGATTCGGTTTCGCGGTAGCGGCGCTCAAGGTTGGGGATGATGCCTTCAAACGGATGGCTGCGGCGCACGATGTCGCCACGGTCATTGAGGTAGCGGAAGGTCACTTCGTCCTTGCCGCTGCCGAACAGCACTTTCTTTTGGATTTTGTCGTCCAGCTCGCCAAACGGCACGTCGAGGCTAAAGCTGTAATGCTCGGCCAGCGAGCCGAGCATCTGGAAGTAATACACGTTGCGGCGGTCCCAGCCGCGTATCGCGCCTTCGGCCAAAGTCAGTTCGTGATTGACCAAACGGCGCGGGTCGAAGAACTGCTTATGGCCCAAACCGTCGCAGCTGGGGCAGGCACCGGCGGGGTTGTTGAAGGAGAACAGCTTAGGCTCCAGCTCGCTGATCGAGTGGCCGCAGGTCGGGCAGGCGAATAGTGCGGAGAACACCAGTTCTTCGCCTTCCTCGTCATCCATGGGTACGACCAGCGCCACGCCTTCGGCAAGCTTAAGGGCGGTCTCAAACGATTCGGCCAAGCGCTGTTGCAAGTCGTCGCGCACTTTAAAGCGGTCGACTACCACATCGATGGAGTGTTTCTTCTGTTTATCCAGCTTGGGCAGTTCGTCCAGCTCGTACAGGCGGCCGTCGATACGCGCGCGGACAAAACCTTGCGCGCGCAGCTCGTCGAACAGCGCCAAGTGCTCACCTTTGCGCTCGCGCACTACGGGGGCGAGCAACATGCGCTTGCTGCCTTCGGGCAGCGTCAGCACTTGGTCGACCATTTGGCTGACGGTTTGTGCTTCCAGCGGTAAGTCGTGGTCGGGGCAACGCGGCGTGCCGGCGCGGGCATACAACAGGCGCAGGTAGTCGTAGATCTCGGTAATGGTGCCCACGGTGGAGCGCGGGTTATGTGAGGTGGACTTCTGTTCGATGGAGATCGCCGGTGACAGGCCTTCGATATGGTCCACATCGGGCTTTTCCATCATCGACAAGAACTGCCGCGCATAGGCCGACAGCGACTCGACATAGCGGCGCTGGCCTTCTGCATACAAGGTATCGAACGCCAGCGAGGATTTACCCGAGCCCGACAGGCCGGTGATCACGATCAGCTGATCGCGCGGCAAGGTCAGATCGACGTTCTTCAGGTTGTGGGTGCGTGCCCCACGGATGAGAATCTTGTCCACGGCTTTGGGCCTGTCGCTGGCGGAAAACGCTCGATTATACGAAGCCACACCCCTGCGGGTAAAACCGCACAAGAGGCAGGCGCCGGACAAACTGTTACAATCCGCGCCGTTTTTACCCAGCAAGCGTCGCCTAACCATGACCGACTCCCTGTCCAGCCCCATGACCGCTCAAGAGACCCGCGCCGCCACCGGCCTTGCGCTGGTGTTCGCGTTTCGCATGCTTGGCATGTTTATGGTGCTGCCGGTGCTGGCCACCTACGGGCAAGACTTAGCCGGCGCCACGCCAACGCTGATCGGCATCGCCATCGGCGCCTATGGCCTAACCCAAGCGTTTTTACAGATTCCCTTCGGCATGGTCTCCGACCGCATCGGCCGCAAGCCGGTGATTATCGTCGGCATGCTGCTGTTTGCCGTGGGCAGCATTGTTGCGGCGCAAGCCGACAGCATCGGCGGGGTGATCGCCGGACGCATTCTGCAAGGCTGCGGCGCGGTGTCAGCGGCGGTGATGGCGCTGCTGTCGGACCTGACCCGCGAACAACACCGCACTAAGGCGATGGCGATGATCGGCATGAGCATCGGCCTGTCGTTTGCCGTGGCGATGATCGTCGGCCCGCTGCTGACCAAAGCCTTCGGCTTGTCGGGGCTGTTCTGGAGTACTGCCGGTTTGGCTCTGCTTGGCCTGCTGCTGGTGTTGGTGTGGGTGCCCACGCCCAATGCGCGGCTGTTCCATCGCGAGGCCAGCGTGGCGGGCGAAGCCATGGCCAGCACCCTGCGTAACGCCGAGCTGCTGCGCTTAAACGCCGGGATTTTTATTCTGCATGGCCTGCTGATGGCCAGTTTCGTTGGCCTGCCGCTGGCGCTGGTCGAGCACGCCGGCCTGCCGCGTGACGAGCATTGGTGGGTGTACCTCACCGCGCTGTTGGTGTCGTTTGTCGGCATGGTGCCGTTCATTATTTATGGTGAAAAACAGCGGCAGATGAAGCGCGTGCTGTGTGGCGCGGTGGCTGCGTTGTTGTTGGTCGAGCTGTATTTCGTTGTCGCCGGCACGGGGCGCACGCCGTGGGTGCTGGGCGTGATTGCCTTCTTCACCGCGTTCAATTTGCTCGAAGCCAGCATGCCCTCGCTGGTCAGCAAGGTGGCCCCCGCCGGTGGCAAAGGCACGGCGATGGGCGTGTACTCCACCAGCCAGTTTTTAGGTGCGGCGCTGGGCGGCATGGCCGGCGGTTGGCTATACAGCCAATGGGCGTTGGACGGCCTGTTTATCGCCTGCGCGCTGCTGGCGCTGATCTGGCTAGGGATTGCTGTTACCATGCGCGAACCGCCGTATGTCACCAGCGTGCGTCTAGATTTGCGAGAAACCACTGTGCCGCGCGCCGATGTAGTAGCGCGACTGGCGGCGCTGGCTGGGGTTGCCGAAGTGCTGGTGATCGACGAAGAACAAGCGGCCTATTTAAAAGTAGATAGCCAAGTGCTCGACCGAGCCGCGCTGGAGCACGCGCTGGCTGGGTCTTAAAAGACGCAGGAGAACAACATGGCCCGTGGGGTTAACAAAGTCATTTTGATTGGCAACGTCGGCGGTGATCCGGAAACCCGCTACCTGCCCAACGGCAACGCGGTGACCAACATCACCCTGGCCACCACCGACAGCTGGAAAGACAAGCAAACCGGTCAGCCGCAAGAGCGTACCGAATGGCACCGTGTGGTGTTCTTCGGCAAGCTGGCCGAAATCGCCGGTCAGTACCTGAACAAAGGTTCGCAAGTGTATGTTGAAGGCCGCCTGCAAACCCGTAAGTGGCAGGGCCAAGACGGCCAAGACCGCTACACCACCGAAATCGTCGTCGACCAAGGCGGCGTGATGCAAATGCTCGGCGGTCGCGGCAACAACGAAGGCGGCCAACGCGCCCCACGCGACAACGGCGGCTACCAGCAGCAGGCCCCGCAGCAGCAACAGCAGCGCCCGCAACAAGCGCCGCAGCAGTCCGCCCCGCAACCGCAGGCCGACTACGACAGTTTTGATGACGATATTCCGTTCTAAACGCGAGCGGCATGGAAAAGCCCAGCCACCTCACGGTCGCTGGGCTTTTTGTTGGCGGGGTGGTTGCTTAAATGATGTTCACCCCGGACTCGGGCACGAACATAAAGCAGTAGAAGCCGTATTCGACCACTAGTTCGCGGTTGTCGGTGTTGGACACTGGGCCTTGGTTAACCTGCCAGTTGGCGCTGATCGGGTTAGTGATCGGCTGGCCGGCGAAGTCGAAGTTGGTGACTTGGTCGCCGCCGTCTTTTTGCGACCAGCTGTCGCAGGCGCCGGAGGAGTTGTCGCAGCGAGCCCAGTGATAGTCGCCCGGCCAGTTGGCGTCGCCAGCGGTGGACACCATCAAGGCAACAAAATGCCCGCCCAAGTAGCCGCAGGCGGTTTGCCCTGCGCCGGGGTTGGTGCCTTGTCGGCTGGATTTGAACGCCAGTAGCGCGTCTAAGGTATTGCCGACCTGTTGCAGGCCGTCATGTTCGGCGTAGCTGGCGACCAGCGCGCCCAGCTCGGCGAATGGCTTCTGAAAATCGCCGGCAGTGAGCAGGTAGCCGCTGCGCCGCCCCGGCTGCGGGAAGGTGTTCGGGGTGATGTTGCAGCCATAGGCATAGCAGTTGTTATTGGGCTGAAAGCGGTAGGACATGTAATTGCCCTGGCAATCGCCCGCGGGGTCGTAACCGGCGGCAGCCTCACCGATCACCGTGGGGGCGTATTGCGGCACGCCGATGGTCTTCTGGCTGGGCACAGTTATCTGCACCGGAATCACGGTGGGTGCGATGTAATGCTCATCGGGTACCGCGCCATAGGCTTGGGCTTGAGTTGTTTGGTGGTAGTAATCCTGCGGGGCGATAACGCCGCTGAATTTAAACGGGCGAGTAGCGTTCATGCTGGCATCCTTTCGGGTTAGATCGTGGGTTAGAGCACGGGGTAGAGCTGGCAGGCGCAGGTCATGGCGGAGTAGTCATAGACCTGTAGCTGCAGGCTGTTGTCGGCGCCTTGGTTGGCGAAGCTGCCACTGAGCAGCAAGCGCGACGAGGCACCACCAAAGTGACCGGTATCGCTGGCCCAGATGGCTTGGTTGCTGCGGTTGTAAAACACCAGATTGCCGTCATCTTGCATGCGCAGGCGGCCGGGTAGGTCGCCTGCGTGCAGGTTGATGGGCAGGCGCCATAGCGGCTCGCTATGCCCACTGGCTAATAGCAGCGGGCCTTGCTCGGCGCAGTTCACCAGCAGGGCGCTACCATCCAGACAGCTCAGGCCTTGGTTGGCGAGCAGCTCGGGGTTTATCCGGCTGTCGAGGTAATTGACGCTGCTCATCTCGCCGTACAGGTTGCTCTGCAGCAGGGTTTGTACTTGCTGGCGAGTCCAGCCTTGCTCGTCGGCGCTGGCCATAAGAATCATCAGTTTGGCCAGCGCGGCCATCGGCGTCATATCGGCGGGGGCGAGGGCGCCCACGGCGGGTAGCCAAGCGCCGGCGGCGTAGGCGCTGCTGTTGACGGTGCCAGCCAGCACTTGCGTGCAGTTGACCAGATTGACGCCAGCTTGATTGGCGCGTGCCAAAGCCTGATAGATGGCGCCAGCGGCGGGATTGTCCGGATTGCCGGAGGGGAAGTTGCCTTCGCCGTAGGATTCCAGAATCAGCCCGCGCGCTCCGGCAGCCACCATGGCATCGACCAGTTGGGCGAGAAAACCGCTGGCCGGGTTTTGCCGGTAGGTGGCCGGAAAGGCATTCAGCTGCGCGACGGGATAATCATCTAAGCCTTGTTGCAGGCTCCGCACTAGGGCGATTTGTGTGCTGCGTTGGCTGGGGTTGTCGAGGCCTAGCTCGGCATGCACCGGGCCCGGCAGGCACAGCGCCGGGTCGATCGTCAGGCTCACGCCATATTCACCCAGCGCCGGGTAGTTGGGCGAAGAAAATGCGGCGAACTGGCTGGCGTTGGTTTTCACCACGCGGTTGCCGCGATACAGGTGGTTGTGAAAGTACACGCCCACTTCAGGGATGCCGCTCTGCGCGGCGGCTACCGCGCCGCAGAGGTTCTGGAAGGCGTCGGTGTTGTAGTTCAGGGTCAGTGGCTGACTAGTGCCTGCTTGGTAATACAGCGGCACTTGCGAGCCGGTAATGATCACCGGCTTGCTCAGCACCACGCTGGGGTAGCCCTGGGCATTCACGCTGTTGAGCAAAAAGCTCAGCGCCGCGCCGGAAAAATCCATGCTGTCGGTGCCGTGCAGAATCACAAAGCCATCGTAGTCGGCGTAATGCTCCAGCACGCCGAGGGCCATGATGCACCAGTCGCTGGGCTGCAAATTGGTGCTGTCGAGGGTGTGCGTGGCCGACTCGGGAAAGCGGATGTCGGTGAGGTAGTGGGTTTCCAGCGCGGCAAACTGCTGCTTGAGAATCGGGTCGAGCAGAGTTTGGCTAGCCTGCGCGAAGGCGCTGGCGGTCATCGGTGCGAGCGGGTTGCCGACGCAGCTGATGGTGCCGCCGGTGTTGATGATGGCAATCTTCATGGGGCCTCCTGCGCGCTGGCAGAGCTCGGGCTGAGCAGCGCTTGGCGAAGGCGGGTGAAGCTCGGCGGTGTGTGGCTGAGCAGGTGTTGCGCACTTAAGGTGACCACCGGCGCCATGGCTAAGGCGAAGGTTGCGCCGAGCTTGAGCTGGTCGGAGAACCACGGCGCCTCATAGGCTGGGGTGGTCGACCAGTTGGCGCGAATCTCGGCATCTTGCAGGTTAACGATATTGCAGAAGGCGCTGGCCGGGTCTTGCGGGTCTTTGCGAAAGGCCAAAGCGATGCTGGCTAACTCGACCAGTTCGGGATGGCTGAACGGCTGGCCGGCATCCCGCAGTTGCACCGGCGGCTGCTCTTGGCGGCGCATGATGCAGTACACGGTTTGCCCGCCGCAGGTGGGGTCGCGTTGATAGAGCGCTAGGCTGTAGGGCTGGTTGCTGACGCAGGCGCTGCCATCGCCGGCATAGTGCACGCCAAACTCACCGCGGTTCTGCTCGCGCGGGTCGCCCTGGAGCAAAATCAGCTCGTGGTTGCTGACCCGGCTGCCCAGCTGATCGATACAGGCTTGCAACTGCGCGGCGTTAGCTTTGGCCGTGCTGTTGTCCGGAGGGTTGGCGCCTTGAGCAAATACCTGCAGGCTGCTGGCTGCGCTGAGCTGCGGCAGGGCAAAGAAGGCTTCGATGCAGGCCGGGCTGTCTAAGTGCGCGACGATCAGCGTGTTACCGCTCGGTGAGGCGCAGAACACCGTGGTGATGATGCAGGAGGTGGCGCTGTCGGAGTACGCCGTTAGCGGCGTGTCGGCCAGTGCGAAGGTTTGATAGTTGCCTTGATCGACATAGTAGAAGTCGCTCTCTGGCGGGGTGAGCGGGGCTTGGTTGCCGAGCTGTAGGGTGACGTTAACCGGCTTCATGAGAGCACCTCCGCAAAGGTTTTCAGTGGGTTAGTGCGTGGGTTGCCGTTGATTTGGTATTCGCAGCTGGCCCCCGAGGCGTTGACGTTGAACAGCGCAGTGGCTTGGGTGTGAAACTCGATACCGAGGTAATCGGTTTCGCGGCAAATCGACAGCTCGGTTTGCCCGTAATACTGGTCGCTGAGCAGGCTGGTGACGCCGTGGTGCGTGGGGTCGGCCTGCAATAACGTTTCTGCGCGCTGCAAACGCAGGTAAGTGCTGTGGTTGGCCGGGTAGTGCACTGAGTCGGGTTGCAGGCGGAAGTTATTGGTCGAGACAAAAAAGCCGCTGTGGCGTTTGATCAGGCGTACCGGGTCTTGGTTGAAGGGGTTGGGCATGTACTCGATGAGGATGCAGATCGGCTGGGTTTTCTGTGGGTCGGCCCAGCCGCTGATCATCGAGATATCCGGCGCCGGGAATGGCGTGTTGGCGCCGCACGTACGGTAGAAATCGATCAGGCTCTGCGCTGCCGAGGTGGCGGTGGTGTGCGCGCTGATGCTGGCTTGATAGGCGGAAAATAGCGCGGCGACTTGGCTGTCGCTGGCGTAGTAATTGGCTGCGGTGGTGGTGTAGGTGTCGGCGGCAACAAAGGCCACACCATGGTCGTTAACCCCGGCCCAAATGCCTTGGCTGCCTTCACGGGTCATTGCCAGATAGCTATTAACGCCATTGGTGCCGGTGCGCACCTGCGGTGGGTTAAAGGTGGTGACGGGAATCAGGTCACACTGCTTGAAGGTATGAATGTTGTTGTTGGAAAAAACAGTTCCAATGGTGCACATGATGGCTCCTTGCCAATGGGCTGGAAGTGTTATGTCGTGGTTGAAAGACGGCCGAGAGTGAGGCGCGGGTAAGTGGATACTCGCCAGGGGAAGCGGTCGTCGGGGGAGGGCATGGCCGCAATGGCCTAGAAGTAGTCCTGTACATAGGCGTAGCGATAAATCCTTTTTTCGGCCTGATGAGCGTAGATCACGGCATCCTTTGCGCTGTGCACTAATCGGGCTTGGCGTCTCGGTAATAAGCTGAGAGCTATTTTGAATAAGCCTTTTTTATTGGGGGCTAGCGGTTAACTGGCCAACGTTGTGCGTTGGTTTTGTATCAGGCTTACCGATGAGCGGTGGCCTGTGTCGCAAGACGGTTGGCGCCGCCCAACAAAAAAGCCCAGCCACCTCTCGGTCGCTGGGCTTTTTTGTGCGCGGGGTTTTGCCGCCGCTGTTTGCTTTAGCCGCGGTAGTAGCGCTGCTCCACAAACGGGGTTTTGCTCACCAGCATGGGGATTTGCTTGCCGCGCACCAGGGCGAACACTTGGCTGCCTACGGGAATAAAGTCGCGGGTCACGTAGCCCATGGCCAGCGGGGCGCTTAGGGTGGGGCCGAAGCCGCCACTGCATACTTGGCCGATGGGGTTGCCGTCGGCGTCGACGATTGGGGTGCCTTCGCGCACTGGGGTGCGCTCTTGCGGTAGCAGGCCAACACGCTTGCGTTCTACGCCGTCTTTTTGCTGGGCGAAGATGCGCTCGGCACCCGGGAAGCCGCCAGCACGCGCGCCATCGGCACGGCGTGGTTTGGAGATCGCCCACAGCAAGCTGGCTTCGATGGGCGTGGTGTCGACGCTCATGTCGTGGCCGTACAGGCACAGACCGGCCTCTAAGCGCAGCGAGTCACGCGCGCCAAGGCCGATGGCTTCGACTTCGCTTTCTGCCAGCAGGCGGCGCGCCAGTGCTTCAGCGTGTTCGTTGGGCACGGAGATTTCAAAGCCGTCTTCGCCGGTGTAGCCCGAGCGGCTCACATAGCAGGTCGTGCCGAGCAGTTCGATGGCGGCGAACTGCATAAAGGTCATCTCGGCGACCGCAGGCGCTAGGCGGGCCAGCACAGCGGCGGCTTGCGGGCCTTGCAGGGCGAGCAGGGCGCGGCTGGCGTAGAGGTTTTCGATCTGGCAGCGGCTGCCGATGTGCTGCTCAAGGTGCGCGAGGTCTTGGTCTTTACAGGCGGCGTTGACCACCACAAACAGGCAGTCGTCGCTTAAGCGGGCAACCATCAGATCGTCGAGAATGCCGCCGTTTTCATCGGTAAACATGGCGTAGCGCTGCAGGCCAACCGGTAAATCGATGATGTCGACCGGCACTAAGGTTTCCAGTGCGGCGGCGGCATCGCTGCCATGCAGCATCAGCTGGCCCATGTGCGACACATCAAACAAGCCGGCGGCAGTACGGGTGTGCTGGTGCTCTTTGAGCACGCCCAAGGGGTATTGCACGGGCATGCTGTAGCCAGCGAAGGGCACCATTTTGGCGCCCAGTTCAAGGTGCAGGGCGTTGAGGGCGGTGTGTTGCAAGGGGGTGTTCATGGCGATGTCCTCGGGCTGAAAACTCAGCACTCAATAATGTTGACGGCCAGACCGCCGCGAGCGGTCTCTTTGTATTTGCTTTTCATATCGGCGCCGGTCTGGCGCATGGTGCGGATGACTTTATCCAGCGAGATAAAGTGCGTGCCATCGCCGCGCAGGGCCATGCGTGCGGCGTTAATGGCTTTGATGGCGCCCATGGCGTTGCGTTCAATGCACGGTACTTGCACTAAGCCGCCTACGGGGTCGCAGGTTAGGCCGAGGTTGTGCTCCATGCCAATTTCGGCGGCGTTTTCCACTTGCAAGGCACTACCGCCGAGCACTTCACACAGCGCGCCGGCGGCCATCGAGCAGGCCACGCCGACTTCACCTTGGCAGCCGACTTCCGCGCCGGAGATCGACGCTTGCTCTTTGTACAAGATGCCGATGGCCGCCGCGGTGAGCAAAAAGCGCTGCACGCCGTCGAGGGTGGCGGTGGGGTTAAAGCGCCAGTAGTAGTGCAGCACGGCGGGAATAATCCCCGCTGCGCCATTGGTGGGCGCAGTGACCACACGGCCGCCGCTGGCGTTTTCTTCATTCACCGCGAGTGCATACAAGTTGACCCAATCGAGCAAGCACAGCGGATCGCGCAGGCTGGCTTCGGGGCGCTCGCTGAGCTGGCGGTACAGCCCAGCGGCGCGGCGTTTAACCTTTAACCCGCCGGGCATGATGCCCTCGGTTTGGCAGCCGGCGCTGACGCAGTCTTGCATCACCTGCCAGATGGCATTGAGGCCCGCGCGGGTTTCGTCATCGCTGCGCCACGCGCGCTCGTTGGCCCACATCACCGCGCTGATCGACAGCTGTTCGGTTTGGCAGTGCGCCAACAGCTGCTGCGCGGTGCGGAAGGGGTAGGGCAGCACTGTGGTGTCGGCGACGATGCGGTCTAGCCCCACGGCGTTTTCATCCACCACAAAGCCGCCGCCGACGGAGTAGTACTCGCGCTCGCGCAGCTGCACGCCGGCGGCGTCGAAGGCGCGAAAGATCATGCCGTTGGGGTGGTACGGCAGCGCCTTGCGGATTAACGCCAGATGCTGTTTTTCCACAAAGGCGATGCGCTGCACGCCGGCTAAGTTGAGCTGGCCGCTGTGGCGAATCTCGGCCAGCCGCGCGGCAATGCTGTGCGTTGCCACTTGGTCGGGTTGTTCGCCTTCGAGCCCCAGCAGCACGGCGGTGTCGCTGCCATGGCCTTTGCCGGTGGCGCCGAGCGAGCCATACAGCTCCACGCGCACCTGCTGCACGTGGCTGAGCAGCTGATCACGCGCGAGGCCATCAACAAACCGTGCGGCGGCGCGCATCGGCCCAACCGTGTGCGAGCTGGAGGGGCCGATACCGATCTTGAACAGATCAAACACGCTTAACGACATGCGCGCCTCTTAGCCACGGTACAGCGGGAAACGAGCACACAGCTCGGTGACTTGCCCTGCCACACGCTCGTTGATGCTGGCGTTGTCTAGGTCGTCCAAAATGTCGCAGATCCAGCCGGCCAGATCGCGGCATTCGCCCACGCCCAAACCACGGGTGGTGATTGCCGGAGTGCCGATACGGATGCCTGAGGTGACAAACGGCGACTGCGGGTCATTCGGCACGGCGTTCTTGTTGACTGTGATGCCGGCGCGGCCCAGTGCGGCGTCGGCGTCTTTGCCGGTCAGGCCTTGCTTGATCAGGCTGAGCAGCAGCAGGTGGTTGTCGGTACCGCCCGACACCACCGCATAGCCGCGCTGCATAAACACATCAGCCATGGCGCGGGCGTTGGCAATCACTTGCGCTTGGTAGGTTTTAAAGTCGCTCTGCAGGGCTTCTTTAAAGCACACCGCTTTGGCCGCGATGACGTGCATCAGCGGGCCGCCTTGGCCGCCGGGGAACACCGCCGAGTTGAGCTTTTTCTCCAGCTCGGCATTGGCACGGGCGAGAATCAAACCGCCGCGCGGGCCGCGCAGGGTTTTATGCGTGGTGGTGGTGACCACATCGGCATGCGGCAGCGGATTGGGGTACAAGCCAGCCGCCACTAAACCGGCCACGTGGGCCATATCGACCAGCAAATAGGCGCCCACCATGTCGGCAATTTCGCGGAAGCGGGCAAAGTCTAAGTGGCGCGAATAGGCCGAGAAACCGGCGACGATCATCTTCGGTTGATGTTCTTTGGCTAAGCGCTCGACTTCGTCGTAATCCACTCGGCCTTGGGCGTCGATGCCGTATTGCACGGCGTTGTACAGCTTGCCCGAGGCGCTGACTTTGGCGCCGTGGGTCAGGTGGCCGCCGTGCGCCAAGCTCATGCCCAAAATGGTGTCGCCGGCTTGCAGCAGGGCCAGATACACGGCCGCGTTAGCTTGGCTGCCGGAGTGCGGCTGCACGTTGGCGTAGTCGGCGCCGAACAGTTGCTTGGCGCGGTCGATGGCCAGCTGCTCGACCACGTCGACATGCTCGCAGCCACCGTAGTAGCGCTTGCCGGGATAACCCTCGGCGTATTTGTTGGTTAGCGCCGAGCCTTGTGCTTGCATCACTTGCGGGCTGGTGTAGTTCTCCGAAGCGATCAGCTCCAGATGGTCTTCTTGGCGCTGGTCTTCGGCCTGCATCGCGGCGGCCAATTCGGGGTCAAAGCTGGACAGAGCAATACTGCGATCGAACATAGAAAACTCCTCACGAGTCCACGTTTTTATTCTTGTTGGTTTTGGAAGCGCTGAATTAATCGCCGAACGGTTCAAGCGCAAGGCGTACGGAGCGCAGCAACCGAGGCATACCGTCTGGTAGACGAGGTTGCGAGCACCGCACAACGCTGTGATTGAATCGTGCAGGCATTAAGTCAGCGTTTCCTTAGGTCAGTTACTCCTGATACGCCTCAATGCTGGGGCAGGCACAAATCAGGTTGCGGTCGCCGTAGACGTTGTCCACGCGGCCCACCGGCGGCCAGTACTTGTTCGCCACTTGCGCCGGGTTGGGGAACACGGCTTGCTCGCGGCTGTACGGGTGCGGCCACTCGCCGGCTAGCTCCAGCGCGGTGTGCGGGGCGTTTTTCAGCGGGTTGTCGTCGGCGTGCAAATGGCCGGCGGCAATCGCGCGGATTTCCTCGCGAATGGCGATCATGGCGTCGCAGAAGCGATCCAGCTCGGCCAGCGATTCGCTCTCGGTCGGTTCGATCATCAAGGTGCCGGCTACCGGGAACGACATGGTCGGCGCGTGGAAACCAAAGTCGATCAAGCGCTTGGCGATGTCATCGACGCTGATGCCCAGCTCTTTAAAGGGCCGTACATCGACTATGCACTCGTGCGCTACCAAACCATGCTGGCCGGTGTAGAGCAGCGGGAAGTGCTCCTCCAAACGCCGCGCTATGTAGTTGGCGTTAAGAATGGCCAGTGCCGAGGCTTGCTTTAAGCCGCTGCCGCCCATCATGCGCATGTACATCCACGTAATCGGCAAAATGCTCGCGCTGCCATACGGCGCGGCGCTGACGGCGCCTTCGTTACGTTCTAGCGCATGACGATGGCCGGGCAGGAAGGGCGCCAAGTGCGCCTTCACGCCAATCGGGCCAACGCCGGGGCCGCCACCGCCGTGCGGAATGCAGAAGGTTTTGTGCAGGTTTAAGTGCGAAACATCGCCGCCAAACTGGCCCGGGGCGCACAGGCCGACCATGGCGTTCATGTTGGCGCCGTCGATATACACCTGCCCGCCGTTGGCGTGAATGATCGCGCAAATCTGCCGGATGTCTTCTTCAAACACGCCGTGGGTCGAGGGGTAGGTGATCATGATGGCCGCCAAACGCTCGCGCAGCTCTTCGGCTTTGGCTTTGAGGTCAGCCAAGTCAACGTTGCCGCGTTCATCGCAGGCCACTACTACCACGCGCATACCGACCATGCTGGCGGTGGCGGGGTTGGTGCCGTGCGCCGATTGCGGAATCAGGCAGATATCACGCTGCATATCGCCACGGCTGTGGTGATAGGCGCGAATAGCCAACAGGCCGGCGTATTCGCCCTGCGAACCGGCGTTGGGCTGCAGCGACACGGCATCGTAGCCGGTGGCTTGGCAGAGCATTTCCTCCAGCTGCGTGGTCATCTGTGCATAGCCTTGGGCTTGCTCGGCGGGCACAAAGGGGTGCAGTTGGGCGAACTCCGGCCAGCTGACTGGGAGCATTTCGCTGGCGGCGTTGAGCTTCATGGTGCACGAACCGAGCGGAATCATGCTGCGGTCGAGCGCCAAGTCTTTATCGGCGAGCAGGCGCAGGTAGCGCATCAGCTCGGTTTCGCTGTGGTAGCGGTTAAATACTGGGTGCTCAAGGTAGCTGGATTCGCGCAGCAGCTCGCTGGGCAGCATGCCCGGCACGCCTTGCAGGCTGGCGAAGTCGGGCAGGCTTTGCGCGCTGGCGAACACCGCCCAGAGTTGCTCGATATGCGCAGGGGTGGTGGTTTCGTCCAGCGCGATGCCTACGCGCATTTCGTCGATCACGCGCAGGTTGATGTTTGCCGCGCGGGCTTTTTCGTGCAGCTCGGCGGTAAAGCCGGTGGTTTTCACCGTGATGCTGTCGAAGAAGTGCGTTTGCTCGACCTTCCAGCCCAGCTTGGCCAAGCCACGGGCGAGGATGCAGGTGAGCGCGTGGGTGCGCTCGGCAATCTGCTTTAAGCCCTGCGGGCCGTGGTAGACGGCGTACATGCTGGCGATATTGGCCAGCAGCACTTGTGCGGTGCAGATGTTGCTGGTCGCTTTTTCGCGGCGGATATGTTGCTCGCGGGTTTGCATGGCCAAACGCAGCGCCGGTTTGCCGAAGCGGTCGACCGACAGGCCCACCAAGCGGCCGGGAATATCACGCTTGTAGCGTTCGCTGGTGGCGAAATACGCCGCGTGCGGGCCACCAAAGCCGAGCGGCACACCAAAGCGCTGGGCGCTGCCGATGGCCACGTCCGCACCTAGCTCGCCGGGGGCTTTGAGCAAGGTTAAGGCGAGCAAATCGGCGGCCATCACCACTAAGGCACCGGCGGCGTGGCTGCGCTCGATCAGCGCGCGGTGATCGTTTACATCGCCGTGGCTGGCGGGGTATTGCAGCAGCACGCCGAAGTAGGCGCTGAAGTCTTCTTGCTGTTGTTCGTCGCCGACTTCTACCGTCAGGCCCAAGGGCTCGGCGCGGGTGCGCAGAATATCCAGCGTTTGCGGGTGGCAATGCTGCGAGGCGAAGAAGGTTTGGCTGCCCTTGTTTTTGCTCAGGCGCTTACAGAAGGTCATGGCCTCGGCGGCGGCAGTGCCTTCATCAAGCAGCGAGGCGTTGGCAATCGGCAGCGCGGTGAGGTCGCTGATCAGGGTCTGGAAGTTCAGCAGCGCCTCTAAGCGGCCCTGCGAGATCTCCGGCTGATAAGGGGTGTAAGCGGTGTACCAAGCGGGGTTTTCAAACAGGTTGCGCAGAATCGGCGACGGCGTGTGACAAGGGTAATAGCCTTGGCCAATGTGGCTGCGCAGCAGTTGGTTTTGGCTGGCGATGGCGCGCAGCTCGGCAAGGGCGGCGGCTTCGCTGATGCCGTTGTTTAGCGGCAATACGCTGCTGTCGGCAATGCTCGCGGGGATCACATGGGCTAGCAGCGCTTCAAGGTTGTCGTAACCGAGGCTGGCCAGCATGTGTTGCACATCGGCTGCACGTGGGCCGATATGGCGCGCCTGAAATTCGTTATCGGTGCTGTAGGGCATGGGGTGCACCTCAGGCGTCGGCGGTGGCGGTTAAAAAACGGTCGTAGGCGGCTTCGTCCATCAGGCTATCCAGCACGCTGCTGTCGGCCAGCTGCATGCGGAAGAACCAGCCTTCGCCCAGCGGTGCTTCGTTGACGCGCTCGGGGTTGTCTTCCAGTTCGGGGTTGATGGCGGTGATCTCGCCATCCACCGGCATGGCAATGCTGCTGGCGGCTTTGACCGATTCCAGTACCGCCACTTCGTCGCCTTGGCTGTAGCTGCCCAGCTCTGGCAGCTGCACAAACACCACGTCGCCTAGGGCGTCTTGGGCGAAATGGGTCACGCCCACGGTGACTTGGCCATCGCTCTCAACACGCAGCCATTCGTGGTCGACAGTAAAACGCAGCTCGCTCATTGCTCATCCTCATCATTGTTGTGTGGGCCGCGCAGCCACGGCGGCCATGTGAGGTGGTTTTAGCAATGCCTATGCCAGTGGTTAAAAGCCCTATAAATCAAGGGGTTGGCTTGTTCGGCGAGGTGTTTTGGAATGAAATCGTTACGGCGCTGCCGGGGTAATCTGCGGCTTTAAGCGGGCAGGCCGCACTGAGCGCGGGTTTGCGGTAGTTTGGAGCGAAATCGTTACGCTGGAGCGAAAGCGTTCCGCTTAGGTTTGCCCGATGCCGTATTTACGCAAACGTTTGGCGATGGCAGTGTGCGAGGTGCCGAGGCGCTCGGCCAAGCGGCGGGTGGTGGGGAACTCGCGGTACAAGCGGCTCAGCAGCTCGCGCTCGAAGCGCGCCATGCTGGCTTCGAGGCTTTCTTCGCTGTTGTCGTTGTTGTTGGTGGCGTGGCTGTCGGCCATGTCGAGGTCGTGCAGCTCAATCAGCGGTTGCTCGCAAATCGCCGCGGCGCGAAAGATCACGTTTTGCAGCTGGCGCACATTGCCCGGCCAGCGATAGCTGAGCAGGGCGGCGTGCGTGCTACTAGCAAGGCGGCACGCGGGGCGGCGAATTTGCGTGCAGGCTTGCTGCAAAAACGCTTCGGCAAGGGCGAGGATGTCTTGCCCGCGCTCACGCAGTGGCGGCACATCGACCGTCAGCACGTTAAGGCGGTAGTACAGGTCTTCACGGAAGGTGCCGGCGGCGACCATGGCTTTCAGATCGCGGTGGGTGGCGCTGATGATGCGCACATCGACCTGAATCTCGCGCTCGCCAGCCACGCGGCGAAAGCGCCCGTCGTTAAGAAAGCGCAGCAGCTTGGCCTGCAGGTACAGCGACATTTCGCCGATTTCATCGAGAAATACCGTGCCCTTGTCGGCCATCTCCAGCAGCCCCGGTTTGCCGCCGCGCTGTGCACCGGTAAACGCGCCGGAGGCATAACCAAACAGCTCGCTCTCGGCCAAGCTTTCCGGCAGGGCGGCGCAGTTCAGGGCTAAAAACGGCTCGTGGCCACGCGGGCTGGCGCTGTGGCTGGCGCGGGCGATCAGCTCTTTGCCGGTGCCGGTTTCACCGTGAATCAGTAAGGGGGCATCGAGCTGGGCAAGGCGCTGCGCGCGGGCCACCAAGGTGCGCATCGGCTCGCTGGAGCCTAACAGCGCAGCAAAGCTGCTCTCGGTTTGTTCTTGCAGGGCCGACAGCCGCCCACCAATGCGGTTGGGGTGAAACAGGGTGAGCAGCGCGCCGGCTTGTGCGGTGTCTTCGCTGATCAGCGGCAGGGCGTCGAGCAAGAAGGCTTGGCCGTTTAAGATTACCTCGCGCATCGGCAGACGAAAGCCGTGGCGTTGCAGCTCGTCGGCCAGCGCGGGGTCGGCAAACAGCTGCTCCAGCGTCAGCGCCTCCAGCGGTTTGCCTAGGCAGCGGATAAACGCGGGGTTGCCGAGCAGCACGTGGCCTTGGTTGTCGATCAACAGCGCCGGGTCGCTCATCGCCTGCAGCAAGGCATTTAACTGCAGGCGGCGGTGTTGGCTGGGCAGTAGGTCGATCACTGCCACGGTTTGCACGCCGCTGATCGCCAATAAGGCGCTGCGCAGTTCTTCGAGCACTTGCGGCTTAAGGGTCGGCGCGTCGATGTAGACGTTCGGCGGCACCATCTCCACGGCGTCCAAGTTGAGGTTGCGCCCGCCGAGCAGGGCCAACACTTCTTGGGTGATCCCCACGCGGTCGATAAAGGTGACGTGAATGCGCATAAGCGGCTCGCTGCTAAGAGTGCTATCAGTCTGCCGAAGATGCGTCGGGTTGCCCAGCCAGAGCTTTGCGTTACACTCGCCCTTTTAGCCTGCGGACAGGAGCGCGTTCATGCGCATGCGTCTGATGTTGCTGGGCGGTGGCAGTGCCTTAGGTCAGGCGCTGATTCGCCAAGGCGCTCTCGAAGACATCGGTTTTATCGCCCCAGTACCACCACAAGGTGGTTGGGATGCCGCGAGCTTAACCAGCCTGATTGACGAAACGCGCCCCGACGCGGTGGTCAACTTAGCCTTCTACTACGACTGGTTTCAAGCCGAGCGCGTGGCCAGCGCTAAGTTGGCCGAGCAAGAGCGTGCGGTCGAACGCTTAGCCAGCATCTGCCAGCATTACGACATTCTGCTGCTGCAGCCGTCGAGCTTTCGCGTGTTCGATGGCGCGCGTTCTACTCCGTATACCGAACGCGATGAACCCGTGCCCTTGGGCGAACTTGGGCAGAGCCTGCTGCGCATTGAGCAAGGCGTGCGCTCGGCCAGTCCACGGCATGTGCTGGTGCGTTTTGGCTGGCTGCTGGATGCCGAATTTGACGGTTGGTTAGGGCGCTTTCTGGAACTGGCGCGCACCCGCGAAGATATCCTCATGGCCGATGATCGGCGTGGCATGCCTACACCGATCGAAGATGCCGCACGCGTGCTGCTGGCGATTCTCAAACAGCTGGATTGCGAAGCGCCGCTGTGGGGCTTGTACCACTACGGCAGCCACGAGCCGGTGGCCTCGCACAGCTTGGCCAATGTGATTCTGCAAGAAGCGCGCAGCCATGCCCCCTTGGCGTGTGCGCAAGTCACCCCGGTGGCGCACAGCGCGCTGAGTGATGCGCAAGATATCCCCCAACACGTGGTTTATAACTGCAAAAAAATCATGCACGCCTTCGGCATTAAGCAACGCGCGTGGCGCGTGCAGCTGGGTGAGCTGCTCGACAACTACTACAGGCACCATGCTCCCGATGAGTGAACAACGCATTCTAGTCACCGGCGGCGCCGGCTTTATTGGCTCGCACTTGGTCGACCGCCTGCTGGCGCAGGGCTATGCCGTCAGCGTGTTGGATAACCTGTCGTTCGGCCATACCCGCAATCTGCCGCTGGATAATCCCCAGCTGCGCTTTGTTGAGGGCGATGTGGCTGATGCCAGCGCCGTGGCTAAGGCCATCGAAGGTTGCTCGGCGGTGGCGCACTTGGCCGCAGTGGCCTCGGTGCAGGCCTCGGTAGACGACCCTCTGGGCACCCACCAAGCCAACTTGATTGGCACGGTAGTGGTGGCCGAAGCGGCTAGGCAGGCGGGCATCAAACGCATTGTGTTTGCCTCCAGCGCGGCGGTGTATGGCAATAACGGCGAGGGTGTCGCGATTGATGAAAACACCCCCAAAGCGCCGCTGACCCCCTACGCAGCGGACAAACTGGCCAGCGAACATTACTTGGATTTTTACCGCCGCCAACATGGTTTAGAGCCGGCGATCTTCCGCTTCTTTAATATCTACGGCCCGCGCCAAGATCCGTCTTCGCCGTACTCGGGGGTGATCAGCATCTTCACCGAGCGCACCTTAGCCGGCACGCCGATCACTGTGTTTGGCGATGGTGAACAAACCCGCGACTTCGTGTTTGTCGCCGATTTGGTCAAGGTGCTGGCCGAGGCGCTGACCGCCCCGCAGGTAGCCGTAGGCGCGGTGAATGTCGGGCTTAATGGCTCTACCAGCTTGAATCAGCTGCTCGAGCACTTCAAAGCCATTCACGGCAGCTTGCCGGCGATTAGCTACGGCCAAGCGCGCCCCGGCGATATTCGCCATTCGCTGGCAAATAACCAGCGGTTGCGCGAGCGCTTTAACTTCGGCACGCCAACCGGCATGCGCGAGGGGCTGAAGGCACTGCTGGATAGCGTTAAGCCGGCATAAGGGTGTCGCGCGCTTGGCTAAGCTCGCGGATGCCACATAGGGCCATGCTAAGGCTTAGCTCGTTTTGCCAGCGACGTAACCATTGCTCCACCCCAGCCTGACCGCCGGCCGCTAAGGCCCATGCCCAAGGACGCCCAGCTAAGATCGCCGTGGCACCGAGTGCGCAGGCTTTGAGGATGTCGCTACCGCTGCGCACGCCGCCATCGATGAGTAGCGGCATACGGCCGTCAATCGCTTGGCTAATCAATGGCAACTGGCTGATGCTTGAGGCTGCGCCATCAAGTTGTCGGCCACCATGGTTGGAGATCACCAGAGCGTCGGCGCCGCTGTCGCAAGCAGGCGCGACGTCCTGCTGATCGAGTAAGCCTTTAAGAATTAATGTGCCGGGCCATTGTTGGCGTAACCACGCAATATCTGACCATGTCACGCTGGGATCGAACTGCTCGTCTAGCCATTGTTTGAAGCGGTGAATGTCGCTTGGCACGCCGCTGTGTTGGTGCAGATTGGCGAAGTGGTGCGGCTTGCCTCGTAACCCCACGCTATACAGCCACTGGGGGCACTGAAGTAATTGCCATGCTTTGCTGAACTTGCCGGCTAAGCCTTGATCAAGCAGGCCGTTGCGCTGGTCTCGATGTCTGGCGCCGGCTACCGGTAAGTCAATGGTGAACAGCAGCGTGCGGCAGCCTTGTGCCCAAACGCGCTCCAGCAGCTCGCTGACTAAGCCGCGATCGCGCAGCATATACAGTTGAAACCAGCACGGTTTTTCACTGTTCTGACTGACTTCGGTGTAGCCGCAAATACCAACGCTCGATAGGCAAAACGGTACGCCCACCGCCTTTGCTGCGCGGGCGGCTTGTACCTCACCGCGACGCGCATATAAACCGGCCATTCCCAGCGGGGCGAGCACCACGGGTAAGCTGAGTGTTTCGCCAAACAGCTGACAGCGCGTGTCACGCTGGCTCACATCACACAGAACGCGCTGGCGTAAGCGCCATTGGTTAAAGTCGCGCTGATTGGCGGTGAGGGTCAGTTCGTCGCCGGCGCCGCCATCGATGTAGTCGAATAAAAAACGCGGCAAGCGGCGTTTAGCGAGTTGTCGATAGTCGTCGGGGGTGGCGGCAAAACGCAGCAAACTGGCCATGCTTCACCCCGTGACTCGACGCCATAAGGCGCGGCTGATGACTCGCAGCTTGTCACGCGGGGTAAAGCGTTTAAGCGTCGCTTTAACCACGCCTTCGGTGAAACGCGTACGTTTGCTGTAGTCAATGGCAACATCGACCAGCACAGGTTTGTTCTGCGCCGCCAAGGCTAGCGCTTGCTGAATGCCGGAGGTGCAGTTTTGGTTGTTGTCTATGGCCACAAACTCGCACTGGCAGGCCTTCGCCAGTGCGGCCAGATCCATGCTCGGTAACCCGCTACAGGTTTTGCGGTTGTAGGGAATCTCTTGAGCTTGGGCAATTTGCGAAAGCTCGCCGTCATTAAATACAAAGAGCACTACGCCTAGTTTTAAGCTGCTGGCCGTCAGCAGTTCAAGGCCGGTCATGCGCAACGCGCCGTCGCCAACCACGCCGACCACTTGCCGCTGTGGGTTGGCTAACTTGGCGCCAATGCAGGCTGGGATGCAGTACCCCATGGCATTGAAGTCGCTAGGGGAAATGAACTGCCGTGGGCCGAGAATGGGCATTAGCTCAGCCAGAATAAACGTATGGTTGCCATCGTCGGCGGCCACGATGGCGCTGTCGTTTAGTTGTGCGCGCAAGGTTTGGCAAAAGTGTGCCGGGTTCACGCGTGTGCCGCTGTTGTGGTTTAGCCAGCTTTCCACGTAGGCGAGCTTGTCGCGGGCAATCTGGGCGGCAAGGCCGCGTTGCGGTTTAGCCACCAGCTGTTGTTCAACTTCGCGGAGCAGCGCAGGCACGAGAGCTTTGGCATCACCGCACAGGGTTAGTGTGGCAGGGAAGTTGGCATTAAAGACCTGAGGGTTTATGTCCAAATGAATAAGCTCGGCAGGCACAGGCATGCTGTAGCTGCCGGTGGGAATTTCCGCAAAGCGGGTGCCGATGGCGAGTAGGCAGTCACAGTCGGCAAAGGCGTTTTCGGCAGCGGGCACGGCGTAGGCGCCAAACCCCATGCCTGTGTGCAGTGGGTGACTGGCGGGGAAGCTGCTTAACCCTTGTAGCGTGGTGCATACAGGGGCTTCTAGCGTGTCCGCCAGTTGCTCTAAGGCTGCGCTGGCACCCAGTGCGCCCCAGCCAACAAATAGGCCGGGGCGGCGGGCTGCCAGTAGCCGTTTGGCCGCCTCGGCAAGTGCTGCATGGGGCAGTACAGCGGCGCAGCTCTTGGCTTGGAAAAGCGGTAGTTCATCCACTTCGCCGAGAAAATTGCCGATGTTGTAAGGTAGCTCTACAAACACCGGCCCGGGTTCATCGCCCGTAGCTATTCGGTAGGCCTCATAAAGGGTGGGGATGACATCTTTGTGTTGGGTGATTTTGAACTGCGCCTTGGTCATCGGTTTAAGCAGGCTGTGCTGATCCATATCGTGGAGTTGATAGTGGCGGCCGCTGGCGCTGTGAATGCCGCCGGAAATGATCAGCATGGGAATGCCATCTAGGCCGGCTTCGCCAATACCGCTGGCGGCATGCGTTACCCCCGCAGCGGGAACGATGACTAAGGTGCCGACCTGTTGGCTTGTGCGACTGATAGCATCAGCCATAAAGGCCGCACCGCATTCGTGACCAACCAGCACAGGGGTAATCGATGGCGAGGCGTTGAGCTCGTCATACAGTTCGGTGTTGTGTACGCCGGGAATACCAAAGGTATGGCTAATACCCAGTTGCTCGAGAGCAAAACGAGCGAGCGCCGCGCCAGATTTTTGCATGGTCATTCTCCTTGGTGGGCTAAGCGCCGCTCACGATGCCTTGTACAGCGCGCCGCGCAGTAAAAATGCAGTTAGATAAAAAGGTGCCTTCCAGCGAGCGAATGCCGCTGATGCCGCCACCGCCAAAGCCGGCAGCTTCACCGCAGGCGTAGAGGCCTGTTAGGGGTTGGTCGTGCTGATCAAGCACCCGAGAATGCAAGTCGGTGCGTATGCCGCCCATGCTCTTGCGACTGATTAAGCGGGTGCGGATAGCGATCAATGGGCCGGCTTTGGCGTCGTTGATGGCCTGAAAACGGCAGGTGCGTAAGCGCTCACTGCGCCACTGTCGAAGTTGGGCAATGCGCCGCAGTTGGTCGTCGTTATGCTGGGCAGGGCCGCGAGCGATTTGTTGGTCGTAGCTGCTAACCGCGCGCTTTACATATTCGGGGTTTAGGCGTTGATCTGCCGCTAGCGCACGCATTTGCGCGCATAAGCCAGCGAGATCGTGGTGCTGCAGTACATCGTCACAGTGCCGCAGTAACCAGTGGGTTTGTTGGCGATTGCCGCGCAGTAACTGCCAGAGCAAGGCGGGAATATTGCGATCACGAAAGGCTGGATTGCTATCTGTGCCACTGATGGCTAATTCTCGATTGGCAATGCGCGCATTAAGCAGTAGCCAGCCATATTGACCGGGTAAGTGGCCAATACGTTTGCACAGATCGTGGGTGTCAAAGCCACTGACCAGCGGCATAGGGCCTATGCGCGAGCCGTCGGGGGCTAGCCAGAGTGCTGAGCGTGGTGGAATAAGGCTGAGCCCTTGTGCGGGGTATGCTGGTTGTGGATGAGCGATGCCCGCTGCGTAGTTCCACATCCAGCCTAAGTTCGTCACCTGCGCCCCAACCGCTTGTGCGGCGTTATGAAGTGCGCCATCGGCGCGGGGGTAAGTGCCGGCTAACAGGTTGCTTGGGTATTGGCCGTAGGTGTCGGTGTCCCAATGTTTGGCAACTTCACTGAAGCTGCCATTAATGCCGCCAGTGCACACTAGGGTGTGCTCGGCGTGTGCCGCAAAAGCGCCGTTAGGGCCTTTGCCTCGGCAACCCGTAATACGCCCTGCGCTGCTGTCTAGATGCTCTACCGCATGTTCGGGTAAACAGGTTAGGCGGTTGGCATTGCGGTGCGTTCGCAGTGCTGCCAGTAGGCGCTGCGCAATGCCGCGGCCACAGCCCCAAGCAATGTGGTAACGCGGTAGGGAGTTGCCGTCGCCATAGTTGCCGCGCTCGACCCACTGCACGGCTGGCACAAAACGGATGCCTTGTTGCTTTAGCCAGTCGTAAATATCGCGACGATTGTGTTCGACATAGGCCTTGGCCCAGCGTGGCCCCCAAGATTCACTCTGAGGAAATTGCGCGGCACTCAGCCAGTCGCGGTAAAACAATTCGGGGTTGTCACTAATGCCCATGCGCTTTTGTTCGGGGGTTTCACTGAGCAGCATGCCGCCAAAGGCATCATTGGCTTGTCCGCCCCAGTCAGATTGCGCAGCACAGTCCAGTAACAACACCGGCTTGTCGTGCTCTAGCAGCTCTAACGCTGCGCAAAGCCCAGCGAGTCCGGCGCCAATCACTAAGTGCTCACTGTGCAGTACGGTCATGTGCCGATCTCAGTGGTTTCGAGTTTTTTTACTCTAGGACTGGGAGCAAGGCGCTGGCCTGACCGTTTGCGAATGCCGAGCTGACATTTTCTGAGTGCGGTGGCGGTGAATCTTGATCAATGTCAGTCGTTGCAGGGGCTTGATGCCGTATCAAGGCAAGATACGCATCGGAGTTTGCTTATGAGCCAAATCGCTCGTAGCGCTGTGCTGATTGGTTTTACCAGTTTGTGTCGGCAATGGGCGCTGAACCCCCATGAGTTGCTGTGTGACAGTGGCCTTGATCCGCTATTGCTGCGCCGAGAAGACCTGTATCTGCCTTATGCGCGTTTTGCCGAGCTGCTGAATCGGCTGGCGTATCGCAGTGGCTGCGGCAGTGTTGGTTTGCGCTTAAGTCATCATCACGATTACTTCATTTTTGGCCCGTTTGGCTTGTTGTTATCGCAGGCGGAGAGCTTGGCTGTGGTGCTGCAGTTGGCGCAGCAGTTTGTGCATTTGCATGCTCAGGGTATTCGCTTGGAGGCCCATGAACAGGGCGAGCAGCTCTTTGTTGAGTACCAATTACAGCTGGATAGCCTAGTTGATTTACGCCAACTGCTTGAGCTTGGCATGGGGGTTGTGCAGCAAACTATGCAAAGCCTTTTTCAGGCGCAGTGGCAACCGCAGCAGGTGTGTTTTGCGCATGCCTGCATGGGGGATGAGGAGGAATATCGCGCGGCGTTTGCCTGCCCTGTGATGTTTGCTCAGGGGCGCAGTGGATTTTATGTCAGTCGTGATGCCTTAACCCTTAAGCCGGTTGAGCAGCGCCGCGAACTGACCGATTTTCTGTTGCGGCGTATCAGCCAGCAAACGGCACAGGTGGCGTCGTCGGCTGCGCAGCAAGTCACGGTGGTGTTGCAGTCAATTTTATCCACGGGTGAAGTGACCTTACCTGTCGTGGCGCGTTTGCTGGCCTGTCACCCGCGTAGCTTGCAGCAGGCGCTGCAGCGTGAAGGCGTTAGCTTTCGCCAATTACTGGCGCAGGTGCGCTTTCGCGAAGCGCAACAACAATTACAGCTCTCCACTCAGTCATTGACCGAGCTGGCGTTAAACCTTGGTTATGCCGATGAAACAGCATTCTCGCGAGCATTTAAGCGTTGGAGCGGTATGGCGCCGCAACTATGGCGCGCGGCTGGCGATCAAGGGAGTACCGCTTGAGAGATATGGTCAGCCGCCGGTGTGGCGCGCACAGTGCTAACACTTGGCGGAGGACTGACCATGAGCCTGAATATCACCGACTTTGCCACCTTGCTAGAGGCCGCGCGCGGCCAGCGCGAGCCGCAGCGCCTGCTGCTGGTGTTTGCCGCGGCAGAGTTGCCGTCGGATGCCAATCAACACGAGCAGGAGCGTTTTGCCCAAGGGCAAGGCGGGGCGCTCAATCCTGTGCTGTGTGTGGATAAATTAGCGGATGAGCTGAGCGACTTTGCCGCGCTGCTGGCCGAGGCCGAAGCGGCAGGCCCAACGTGGGACTTAGTATTTGCCGCGGGTTTATCCGGCCGCGCCGGCATTGCACCGAGTAGCGACGAGGCCGAGCAGCCGCTGAAAATGATGGTCGGCGCCATCCAAAGCGGCAGTCTTAGCAATTTTTTAGCCTTCGACCGCCAAGGCCAAGTGGTGAGTTTTTACTGAGCGGCAGCCTCGTGCGTAGGGTTAAAACGGCTTTAATCGCGCCAAGGCGAACATGCCGGCAAAGCAGGCGATGGCCAAGCCGCTCACCGCCACTTTGCACAAGCCACGGCGCTGGCGCAGTGCCAAAGCGCCCAACACGATATACACCGGCAACAGCGCGAGTTTGGCCCACAGCCAGTTTGGCGCTTGCCACTGCCACACATGCCCCAGCAGCACTAAACCGGCCAGCAGCAACAGGGTGTCGTTAATGTGCGGCACGACCTTCCACACCTTGCCCAGTGGCTGATACGGCCGAGCAAACTGCACGCCTAACCGCCAGAGCAGCAACACAATGCTCAGTAGCGCCAAGGTCATGTGCAGGTGTTTCAACGCGAGGTACATGGCAAGTCCTGTGGTGTTAGGGAAACGCTGATTTAATGGCTGCACGACCCAATCACTGCGTTGTGCGGTGCTCGCAACCTCGCCTACCAGACGGTATGCCTCGGTTGCTGCGCTGCGTATGAACCGTTCGGCGATTAAATCAGCGCTTCCTTGATGCGGCTGAAAAGCAAAAAGGGCGCAACACGGAGTTTGCGCCCAAGTGCTGGAGGGTGACCCCAGCAGGGAGTGTAACCAGAATGGCTAAAGCTTAGAACTTGTAGCCCAGGCCCACCATGTAAACCCACGGATCAACGTCCACGTCGACAGTCACTTTGCTGGTGCCGAGGTAGGTGGTGCCAGTGGTTTCGATATCGATGTAACGCACCTGAGCGTTAACCATGATGTTGTCGGTCAGCATGTAGTCCATGCCCACTTGGCCAGCTAAGCCCCACGAGTCCTTCATGTCCAGGCCACGGAAACCAGCTGCTTCGGCATCGCTGCTCAGCTCGTCATCAAAGAACCAAGTGTAGTTGATGCCCAGACCAACATAGGGCTGGAAGGCGCTGTTGCTATCCATGGGGTAGTACACGGCGCTCAAGGTCGGCGGCAGGTGCTTCAGCGTGCCCAGCTTGCCACTCGGTACCAGCGAATTAACCGTGGCGCCTTGCATGCCTACGTTGTGCTTAAACGGGGTGGCGGCGAGCAGCTCGATACCTACCTTGTCGGTCACCATGTAGGCGAAGTTCAGGCCCAGCTGAGTATCGCTGTCCAGATTCGCTTTCTCGCCGGCTAAAGCGGCGGCGCCAACGTGGATATCGCTGCTGCTTTCGTTCGGATCAACGGTGATCGCACCGGCGCGAACGATGATGTCGCCAGCCTGATAGGCAGAGGCAAACGGGGCGGCAACGGCGAGGGCCAAGGCAGATGCGGCGAGCAGGGTCTTGCGCATGATGATGAACTCCAAACGTGTGTGTCAGTGTTTGGAGGCCATCTTAGGCAGCTGGCCAAGGCGGATATTGACCTAGCTCAAGGTTACAGGTGGTAACACTTACATCTCGTAAGGGTAAATTTTGGCCTTGAGCACTTGGTAGCCGGCTTCGGCCAATTCGCTGCTGGCGTTTTCCGCGCGCAGGGTGCCCTCAATCCAGAAGGGCTGGTAGAGGGCTTCCATCTCCACCGCGTTGCCGGCGGTGATGTAGACAATCTGGTTCGACGGTGGCGGCGGCACGTGGATGCAGGCGCCGAAATACGGCACCAGTAAGAACTCGTTGGCTTGGCCGTCTTCGTCGTAATTCAGCGGCACTAAGTAGCCCGGCAGCTTAACAGTCTGGCCATCCAGCGCTTTGTTCACCGGCGCGGCGGGCATTTGCTGCGCCGCAGGTGGTGCTTGTTCGGCAGCGAGCTGATCGGCCAGTTGGCTGAGGTCATGCATGGGCATCGGCGAGGGCGCCGGCAGCGCGCCTTCGGGAATCAGCTCCGACCAAGTCAGTTCACGAACTTCTGCCGCTAACAGGGGTAGGCTTAACAGCGCTGCGAGCAGCACAGACATCACACGCATGACGGTTAACTCGTTACTCAATCTAAAGGCCGACAGTGTGCCAGTGCTTTACACACGAATCGACAATCCATCGCTCAGCGACTGACGATAGGCACGCCATGCCGGCACCACGCTAATCACCAACGCCGCCAGCAAGATGCCGCCTAGCAGGCTTAGCTCGTAGGGCGTCGGCGCATTCAGCGGCAGGTAAATACCGTAGAGGCTTAGCAGCGGCTCGCGGGCGATCAGCAGGCCGAGGTACAGCAGCGCCAAGCCCAGTACTAAGCCCAGCACGGTGAGCAGCAGCGACTCAAGCACCAGCAACACGCCCACATGCCAAGGCCGCGCGCCCACCGAACGCAAAATGGCCATCTCGCGGCGGCGTTCGTTAAGGCTGGTGAGAATCGCGGTGAGCATGCCGATCAGGCCAGTGAGCACCACAAACAGCGAGACCACAAACAGGGCTTTCTCGGCCGTGCCCATCAGGCTCCACAGCTCTTGCAGGGCCACGCCGGGCAGAATCGCCAGCAGTGGCTCGCCGCTGTAGTCGTTCACTTCACGCTGCACGCGGAAGCTGGCGATGCGGCTGTTTAAGCCCAGCAGCATGGCGGTGATGGCTTTGGGTTGCAGATCCATCTGCCGGGCTTGTTCGGCGCTGATCTTGGCGTTGCCGTAAGCGGGCATGCCGTTTTGCCAGTCGATGTGCAGCGCTTCCATGCCGGCTAGCGAGATGTGCACAGTGCGATCCACCGGTGTGGCGGTGGGCTTAAGCACACCGACCACGGTAAAGGGCTTGTCGTCGTGTTTTTGCAGGCTGACGGTGGCCACACCATGGGCCAAGGTGATCTCATCGCCCAGCGTATAGCCGAGCTTGCTGGCTACCTCGGCGCCTAACACTACCTCAAACAAGTCCTCACCAAAGGCACGGCCAGTGGCTAGCTCCAGCGGTTGTTTGCGGCCGTATTGGTAATGCTCGAAATATGCGGCGCTGGTGCCCAACACGCGATAGCCACGGTGCGAATCGCCCAGCGACAGCGGGATGGCCCACTTCACCTGTGGGTGGTTGGCAAAGTGCTCGTAGCTCGACCAGCGAATATTGTTGGTCGCGTTGCCGATGCGGAACACCGAATACAGCAGCAAGTTCACGCTGCCCGAGCGCGCGCCGACGATTAAGTCGGTGCCAGAGATGGTGTTGGCAAAGCTCATCCGCGCTTCCACCCGCACACGCTCCACGGCCAGCAACAAGGTGGCTGACAGGGCAATGGCGAAGACGGTGAGCTGGGCGGTAAAGCGGCGGTTAGCCAGGCTGGCAAACGCTAGGCGCAGTAAGTACATGCTTAAACCTCCTGTGGCCGGCTAACGCGGTTGAGCTGCTGTAAATCGACCACGCGGTCGAACAGCGGCGCCAAGCTTTGGTCGTGGCTGACAAACATCAGGCTGGCGCCGGCTTCTTCGCATTCGTTAAACAGCAGGCGGATAAACCCCTCGCGGCTGTCGTAATCCAGTGCCGAAGTGGGCTCGTCGGCAATGATTAACTCGGGGCTGCCAATCAGCGCGCGTGCGGCGGCGACACGTTGCTGCTGGCCAATCGACAAGGCATCGGCGCGGCGGGCGTGCAACTCGCTGGGCAGGCCTAAGTGATTGAGCAAATGTGCGGCGGCGTTTTCCAGGCTGCCGTGGCGCTCAACGGCGCGGGCGGCGCGACGCTGCGAGAAACGACAGGGCAGCAGCACATTGCCAAGCACATCTAAAAACGGCAGTAGGTTGAATTGCTGGAAGATGTAGCCGATATGGTCGGCGCGAAAATGATCGCGCGCGGCCGGCTTGAGCTGGCTCAAGGCCGTGCCGTGTAAGGTCAGTTGGCCCTGCTGCGGCAGCTGAATACCGCCAAGCAAACCGAGCAACGTGGTTTTGCCACTGCCGGAGGGGCCTTTTAAAAACAAGCGCTCGCCGCGCTGCAGTTCAAACTGGGGAATATCCAGCAACAGCGGCTGCTGCGGCCAGGCAAACTGTAAGTCGGTCAGGCTGAGAACTGCAGACATCGGTGGGCTCCGCGCTTAGTGCAAGTGCAGGTGAGGTTTCTTCGCGCTCAGCGTGGCGCCGTGTTGGCCGTGTTCGCTGATGGCTTGCACGTCGAGCTTTTCCAGCTGCGGGAACTGGCTAAACAGGTTCAGCTCTAGCTCATCCAGTGCTTTGGGATTAGCGCAGGTGAAGTGGTAATGCGCGTGGATTTCGCTGTGCTCGCCTTGATGTTGCTCGGCGGCAAACAGCGGGCTTTCTAGTTCTTGCTTATCCAGCGTGCACTGCGCGGCCTCTGGAATGCCAAACAAGCTGGCCGGTGCGCTGAGCGCTTGGCGGGCTTTTTCAACGCTGGCCTTTTGCGCGTCGGTACTGGGCGCGTGCTCAAAACCGATCAAGTTAAACGCGGGGCTTTCTAGCTCAAGCTCTAGGGTTTGCCCTTCCAGCGCTAGGTTTAACCGCGCGTGGCCGTGTTCGTGCGCGTCGAGGCTGCTGTGATCGTGGCTGTCGTGCTCGTGCTGCTCGTGCTTGGTCTCTTGCTTGTGCTCATGTTTATGCTCGTCATGAGCGTGGTCGCCAGCCAAAGCAGACAGGGGCAGAAGGCAGGCAGCCAGCAGGGTGGTTTTCAGGTGACGCATTAGGTAATCCTCAAACAATAAATAGGTAGTGACGGGTTTGAGATGCCGCTGGCGGTGCGCGGGCTTGGGCTTGCACGTTGGGCAGTGTTAGCGCATGGCGGCAAGGCTGATCGGCGGGGGCAGCGCCTTGTTGTGGTGGCAAGGCCAGCGCCAAGTTCGCCGGCAGGGCATTGTGCAGGCCGGGCAGGCAGCACAGCGCGCAGTCGGCAGCATGCACGCCTTCAGGGTGGTCGTGCTCTAGGCGCTCAACGGCTTGTACACTCAGCATCACGCCCAGCAGCAACGCCGCCAAAAAGGCGGTGCGGCGCAAAGTGGGCAGACGCTGAAGCATGGCAAAATTCCGTGCGGATTAAACAGGTTATGTTGTAACACTTAGGCAGCGGATTAAACCACAAGCAGGGCTTAACACGGGTTTAAGTGTTGCGAAACATTCCTTCGTTAGGGGGCTTTTTAGTCGATGAAAATTCAGGGCCGCATTGGCGACACGCCGGTTGAGCTAGAGGTTACCTTCGAGCCGCACGAGTGGGCGCAATTAGCCGCCTGTTTAGCGGGGCAAGGAGCTGCACCAGCAGCCGGCAACGCGCCGCTTAGCGCCCCCCTTAGCATGGCCGAGCAAGCGCAGCAGGCGGTGGCCAATGGCGATAAGTTGCTAACCCTCGCGCTGCAAGTGCTGGCCGCGCATGGCGAGTGCGATGGGCCAACGCTGCGCAGCGAACTGCTCGCGTTGGCCGGCAGCGATGTGGAGGCCAAGCGCTTGTTAGTACGCCTGCGCCATCATCCGCAAGTGGTGCTGCGCGAGGAGGGTAGTGCGCCGATCTATCGCTGGCAGGAAAAGCCCTGCTAAATCAGGCTGTGTGAAAACTACTGCACTTGGCTATGCGGCGTTAAAAGCAGGCTCAAAATGCTCATTTACCACACGTAAACTGCGCTTTTTCGCCTGTTTTTGCCTTGCCTAGCCTGCGCTCGTGACGTTTTTACACAGCCTGAAATGGCTGTGCTTTTCGTTCTGTTGCTATTTCTTCCAACCCTGCTGCTGGCGGTATTCCTGCGCCGAGCAGCCGGTCCACTGACGAAACGCGTGGGAAAAACTGCTGTGCTCGGCGTAGCCCAGCAGCTGGGCGATCTCGAAAATACTCATGGTGGTTTCGCGCAGATAAAACAGCGCTAGCTCGTGGCGCACTTGGTCGAGCACGGTTTGGTAGCTGGTGTTCTCGGCGCTTAAACGGCGGCGTAAGGTGCGCTCGCTCATGGCCATTTCGCGGGCGACTTTTTGAATATTCGGCGCTTCACGTGGCAGCGAGGCTTGTAGCAGGCGTGCGACTTGCCGGGTGGTGACGCCCGGCTGATTGAGGCTATTTACGATGGCCTCGGCCTTGCTGCGCATCAGCCGGTTGAGCTCGGGGTCGTGCTGATTCAGCGGCATGGCCAGCTGAAAATGCGGAAAGATCAGCGCGTTTTGTGGCGCATCAAACTGCATCGGCGCGTTATCAAATAAACGCTGGTATTCACGCAGGTCGGCGGGCTTGGGGTGGGCAAATTGCAGCTGAGTAATCATGCCGCGTTGGCCGGTAATCCAACGGCCAAAACTCACCCATGCCGAGACAATCGCCTCTTGCAGCGGGCGCAGGGGCTCGCCCATGGCGCAGTTAGAGCGCCAGCTTAAGGTGGCAAATTGGCCGTCGCTGCTAAACAGGGTGCGGCCAAAGTTTTCCATCACGTCGTCATAACGGGGGATCAGCTGCACGGCGTCTTCCAGCGTGGCGCAGCTCATCGCGGCGTAGCCCAAGGCGTTAAACGCCGCTGGGCGAATTTGTTCGCCTAAATGCAGGCCAAAAAAAGGGTCGTTCAGCTCGCGGCAGGCGGCGTTTAGCAAGGTGAGGGTTTGCGCTTTGCTCACGCGGTCGACGGGGTTGCGCAAAATCTGCGCATCCAGCCCTGCTTCGCTAAGTAGGGTTTTACTGCTGGCGCCAAACTGCTGGGCCACGCTTAACAGATTGTTGATCCAAGCGACCGACAAATGCTCGTTGGCATCTTGCCCGTGGCCTGTGATGACAAGCGGATGGCCGCTTTCCATGAGGTGTTCCCCGCAGTGCACTTTTATCATTATTGTTAAGCCGAGCGACCTCTGGAGCGCTTGGGAGCGGCCTTGGGCTAAGTCGGTTGTCTAGCCTGAGCAAGAGTTTGGATGCCTCTTTGCTGCTTGAACTTAACGGTTCCGGAAGCTGGCGCACGGCACTTTGCGACAGCTACTCCTACTTCTGTTGTTGGGCGACTCTTTGGGTCGCCTTTTTTTTGCCTAGCGAGAAAGCGCCGCTTAAATGTCTGCACGACTCAATCACAGCGTTGCGCGGTGCTCGCCATCTCGTCTACCAGACGGTATGCCTCGATGGCTGCGCTCCGGGCGCCTTGTGCTTGAGCCGTTCGCCGATTTAAGTCAATGGTGCTTTCAAAACAAACACGCATAAAAAAACTCCTGCACCACTACAGCGCAGGAGTTGGATAGTTAAGGTTTTTCTGGCGTCAGTAAAGTGCCTGATACAGCTTGCGACGATACTCGCTGACCAGCGGGTGGCTGTTGCCGAGCAGTTCGAACACTTGCAGCAAGGTTTTGTGCGGCAGGCCGCCCTCGTAATCCCGTGCGTGAGTAAACAGTTGCAGTAGGTTAGCCAGCGCCTCGCTGTGTTGTTGCGCAGCCAGTTGCACAATAGCTAGCTGGTAGCGCGCGGTGTGATCGGCGGCATCGCTGGCAAGGCGCGCTTGCAGCTCGGCGGCGCTGGGCAGGTCGCTGCTTTGCCGTAGGAAAGTGATTTGCGCGCGCGCGGCGGCCAGCGCTTGCTTGTGCTCGTCGCCCTTCACGCTGCCGAGAACCAGCTCGGCCTCGCCCAGTTCGCCACGCTCGGCTAAGCAACGGGCAAACAGAATCAGCGCCGCGCCGTTTTGGTTGTCTTCGGCGAGCAGCTGCTTAAGCGCTGCCTCGGCTTGTTCCAGCTGGCCTTCGCTGTGCAGCGCGGCGGCGATTTCTAGCAAATCGCCGCCCGGTGCCAGCGGTGCCGGTTCGGCCACGTGGGCGCTGAGCATTTCGCGAATCGCCGATTCGGGCTGCGCACCGGCAAAGCCATCCACCGGCTTACCGTCTTTAAACAGCACTACAGTAGGCAGGCTGCGGATGCCAAAGCGCATGGTCAGGTCTTGCTCGGCGTCGCAATCGACCTTGGCCAGCAGCAGCTCGCCCTGATATGACTCGGCGATTTGCGCCAGCATGGGCATCAGCGCTTTGCAGGGCGCACACCACTCGGCCCAAAAATCCACCAGCACGGGCTTGTGGAAGGAGTTCTCCAGCACCAGCTGATCGAACTCGGCAGTGCTGACATCAAAGATATACGGCGTGTTGGCGTTCATGGAGCTATCCGGCAAAACAAGCAGGTGCGCATCTTAGGCTTTGTTCGAAAAGCCGTCGAGCGCGGGGCAGGCAAGGCGTCATGGGCCGAAGCAGCGCAGTTTACGTGCTGTAAATGAGCATGCTGAGGCCGATGACAACACCGCATGACCGAGCGTAGGCGGCTTTTAGAGCAAAGCCTGCGCGTGGTTACGCCAGGCTGCGATACAGGGTGACGCGGCGAAACTCTTTCGGCTCGGCCAAATCTGGCCAAGTGCTGGCTTCGGCCACGTGCAGGTGTTGGTAGCGCGGGTGTTGAAAATTGCGGATGCGCGAGTCGGCCAGCAATACCTCGCGGCCACGTTCTAAGAAGGCATCCAGCAGCGGCAGGTTTTCCCGGTCGTAGAGCACATCGGCAACCAAGATCAGGTCGTAATCGTTGGGCTCGTTAAAAAAATCAGCGCTGTAGCGCAGTTCGACGCCGTTCAGCTCGGCATTGGCGCGGCTGGCGACCAGTGCCAGTGGGGCGAGGTCGCAGGCGACCACTTCGCGTGCACCGGCTAATTTGGCGGCAATCCCCGCCACGGCGGAGCCGGCGCCGAAATCCAGCACCTTTTTGCCGGCGACTAAGGCGGGGTTATCCGCCAAGTAGCGCGCCATCACTAAACCGCTGGCCCAGCAAAAACACCAATACGGCGGTTCACCTAAGATGCGTTCGGTTTCTTCCGGGCTGAAGGCGCGCTGCATATTGGCCGGGTCGATCAGCCATAGGCGTAAGTCTTCGCGACCCGGCAGCGGCTCGGCGATCAGTTGGGCGTCGCCGAGTAGCTCATTCAGCGCATTTTGCAGGCTGGCCGGGGCGTTCATGGCAGCACCTGCAAGCGCAGCGGCGGTAACTGGCGGGGCAGCGGCTGGCTGAGTTCGTGGTGCACGTAAGCCAGCAGACGACTGTCGCGGGTCACCCGCACGCGCAGTTGCAGGCGTGCGCTGGGTGGTAAGCGCTGCGGGTCGAGGGCCAGTTGGAATGGGCTGGCGACATTGCCAAACCACGCTTCGCTATCGAGCAGCGCTACCGGCTTGCCGCGCGTATCGAGCATCAAGATCGCTAGCTCCACATCCACCGGCGTGCTGCCTGCTACCGCGCCGTGTAGCTGGCCATGCAGGGTGTGCAGCTGCGTGTTGCCGCGCGGTGCTGGCGTGCTCAGTTTGGCGGGGGCAACCTTGGGCAGCGGCGCCGTGGCGGGCTCGTTGGCGCAACCTTGCAGCAAGGTCAGCACGGCTGCACAGATCAATAACAGGGCGGGGGCTAAACGGCGCATGGCGACTTCATCACAAAACAGAGGGCGCTTGTATAGCGGATTCGCGCCCAGCTGTCAGCCTTGCCAGAAGTAATACAGCGTCATGCCGCTGCCCACAGCAATCACCCACAGGCGCAGCCAGAAGGCCGGTAGCCAATCCGCCAACTTGCCGCCCAGATAGCCGCCCAGCGTGGTGGCGCCGAGCAGCAACAGCAGGTGGTAGTAACTGATCGCGCCGGCGGCGATAAACACTAGGCTGGACACGCTGTAAATCACTGCCGAAAACAGGTTTTTTAGCGCGGCGGCGCGTTGCGGGCTATGGCCTTCCAGCGTAAACAAAGCCAGCTGCACAATGCCCATGCCGGCGCCAAAAAAGCCGCCATACACAGCGCCGCTACCGTGAATCAGCGGCCAGAGCTTAGCGTCGTTTGTGCTGCGCTTGCGTACTAGCCACGGCGCGGCGGCAAACAGCAGCGTGGCGAGCAATAGCAGCCAAGGGATGAGCTGGCGGAACAGCGCCTCGCCACTGATCAGCAATAAGCCGCTGCCTAATGCACCGCCGATTAAGGCCGCCAGTAGCAGCGGTTTAAGTGTCGGTAACTGCTGGCGCCAATGGCTGCGTCCGACCCAGGTGCTGGCCAAACTGGCCGGCCACAGCGCCACCGCATTGGTGGCGTTGGCGCTTACCGCGGGTAGGCCCACGGCCAGCAGCGCGGGAAAGGCCAAAAACGTCCCGCCGCCGGCCAAGGCATTCATCGCCCCGGCACCGAGGCCGGCTAATAGCAGTAGGGTGAGATCGGCGAGGGGCATGCTGCTCACAATCAAGCGGGCTTACAGCAGGCCGCTGAGCAGGCCAATCCAATACAAGGTGATGCCAACCTGCGCGCTATAAGCCAGAAAGCGTACCCACACGGCCAGCGGGCTGGTGCTGAGCAAGTGAATCACGCTTTGCACCACGCGCGCAGCCAGTAAGGCATAGGCCAACGGGTCTGTCATGGCGGTTTGCTCAGCGACGATGGCGTACAGCAGTACGCCGCCGAGCATCGGCAGGTTTTCATAGCAGTTGGCGTGCGCGCGGACTAAACGCTTGCCGAAGGCGTCCGGCGAGTTGCTGCCATCGGCAGCAAAGCCATTGATGGCAATCTTGCCGGTAAACACATAAAAGGCACGGTAGCTTTCCATCAGCAGCGCCAATAACAAGGGCCAAGCACATAGCCCGAGCAAGGCAAGGGCGGAGGGGGTAAGGGTCATAGCAGAGGCTCTTTGTTGTTATAGGAAGTGCCTTTGTAGAGTAATTACTCTAGCTCGGCAAGCGCCGCGCTCAACGCCGTAGTGCGCTGGGCGGGTCGGCATGCAGCAGCACTTGCGCTTGCGGGTAGGCGGCCTTAATCGCCTGCTCCACGGCGTCGCAGTGGCGGTGCGCTTGTTCTAGGCTGATTTGCCCGTCCAGTTCTAAATGCAGCTGAATAAACCAATCGGCGCCGGCGCTACGGGTGCGCAGGTCGTGGGCGCCGTGCACGCCGGGGGTGCTGCGCGCGAGGCTTAAGATGTGCTGGCGAATTTCGTCGGCCAGCTCTTCATCCATCAGCACGCGCAGGGCGTGGCGTACGATGCCCCACGCGCTAAACAGGATGTACGCGGCAATCAGCAAGCCGGCGATAGGGTCGAGTAAGCGCCAGCCAAAGCTGCTGGCCCACAGGGCGAACAAGATGCCGGCATTGAGCAGGATATCCGAGCGGTAGTGCAGCGCATCGGCGGCAATCGCCGTGGACTGGGTGCGCGCATAGGCGACCCTTTGCAGGGTGACCAGTGCCAGCGTCATCACTAGGCTGACGACGATAACGCCGATGGCCAAGTCGGTAGCCGCCAGTGGCTTGGGGTGCAGTAGGCGGTCGGCGGCTTGCAGCGCCACCAACACTGAGCTGCCGGTAATAAACGCGGCTTGCGCAAGGCCAGCCAGCGCCTCGGCTTTGCCGTGGCCAAAGCGGTGTTCGCGGTCGGCGGGTTTGAGGGCAATTTGCACGGCCAGCAAGTTAAGCAGCGAGGCGAGGCCGTCCATTAATGAGTCGGTCAGGCCGGCGAGCAAACTCACCGAGCCCGAGGCCAGCCACGCCCAAGTCTTGAGCGTAATCAGTAGCAGCGCCGTGACCACCGCCGCACGGCTGGCGAGTTTTAACCAGAAGCGGTAATTAGCGTGGGTACTCATCCAGCAACTCCTGCGGGGCGTAGAGCAAGTCTAGCTCGGGCGCAGGGTAGCCCATAGCGGTCAGCGCGGCGCTGATTTGTCCGCGATGGTGGGTGGCGTGGTTCAGCGCATGGCTGATCAGGTCGGCCCTGCGCCGTTGCCCCGGCGCGCCCGCCATGCTGCGGTAGCTGACGAGCTCGAACAGGTGGAACTCCTCCTGTGCGCTAAACCAAGTCTGCCACTGCTCTAGGGTGCTGGCGATGATGCTGGTCAAGCCAGCTAGGTCATCGGCTAAGGGCTGGTCAAGGCGCGTTACGGGGTATGGCTCGGCGCTTAAACGGCCTAGCCACAGCGCATCGCCCAAGGCGATATGGTTGAGGGTGCCGTGGATACTGGCGAAGAACAGACCTTGATCGGCGAAGTAATCGTCGTCGGGCAAGTCAGTCAGGGTGTGAATCAGCTGGGCTTGCGCCCAGCTGTGGTAGGCCAGCATGCGGCCGAGGTGCTCTTTGAGCATCAAGCCGCCGGGGCTAAGCCCAGTGCTGCCAGCTGTTCGGCACTGCCGCTGCGCTGTTGCAAGTTGGGGTGGTTGAGCGGCAGGTTGATATCCAGTTGCTGCTCTAGAATCGCCTGCAGCTTGGCTTGGTTAACCGTGCCGTCGGCATTTAGCGCGGGGGCTAAGGTTTCCGGGGCCACGCTGTATTTGCCGTCAGGCAGGTAGATGGCGCCGGTGGAAAAGTCGATGGCAAAGGCGATCAAGCCGGGGATGACATAAAACAGAATGCCAATGCCATTGAGTACCGCGATAGCGGGGTCAATTTGGCCATCAATCTGCCCGCGACGCTCTGGGTATAGCAGGGTGCCGCAGGCGCTGAGCTGGGTTACCAGTGCGGCAGACAGCATGGCAGCGGTGAGTTTTTTCAGAGACGGCATACGGCAAACTCCTCAAGAAATGGTGCGGCGACTATACCGAGCGAACATGGCAAAACAAGCGGCTGGGTATAATGCCGCGCCTTGTTTGAACCCTTGCTGAACGGGGCAGTGATTTTACTTGCCCTGTGCGTGCGATTTTGAGTGTGCCATGACGCTGCCGATTGAAAGTGTGATCCCTGCCTTGCGCCAAGCCTTGGCCGCGCGCGATGAAGCGGTGTTGGAAGCGCCGCCCGGTGCCGGTAAGACCACTCGCGTGCCGCTGGCCTTATTAGACGAGCCGTGGCTGGCGGGGCAAAAGATCATTCTCTTGGAGCCGCGCCGCTTGGCCGCACGCGCCGCTGCCGAACGCTTGGCCGAGCAGCTCGGCGAGCGCTGCGGGCAAACCGTCGGTTATCGCATGCGGCTCGACAGCAAGGTCAGCGCGCAAACCCGTATCGAAGTGGTCACCGAAGGCATCCTGCTGCGCCAACTGCAGGAAGACCCGGCGCTGGATGGCGTCGGCCTGCTGATTTTCGACGAGTTTCACGAGCGCAGCTTAGATGCCGATTTAGGCTTAGCCTTGGCCCACAGCGGGCGCACCTTGTTGCGTGATGAGCCGCTGAAAATCCTCTTGATGTCGGCCACCTTAGACGGCCAGCGTTTAGCCGTGCTGCTTAATAACGCGCCGGTGGTTAGCAGCGAGGGCCGCGCTTATCCGGTGGATATCGTGCACGGCAGTGCGGCGCAGGCGGGGGAGTTTATCGAGCCGAAAGTCACCGCTGCCGTGCTGCAAGCACTGGCCGAGCAAAGCGGTAGCGTGCTGGTGTTCTTGCCCGGGCAGGCGGAAATCCGCCGCGTGCATGATGAGCTAAACCAAGCGCTGGCAGGGCGCAGCGAAGTGCTGCTGTGCCCACTGTTTGGCGAGCTGGATTTAGCCCAGCAGCGCCAAGCCATTGCCCCCGCGCCAGAGGGCCAGCGCAAAGTGGTGCTGGCGACCAATATTGCCGAAACCAGTTTGACCATCGACGGGGTGCGCGTGGTGATCGACAGCGGTTTAGAGCGCGTGCCGCGCTTCGACCCGGCCAGCGGCATGAGCCGCTTGGCCACCCAGCGTATTTCGCGGGCCTCCAGCACCCAGCGCGCCGGGCGTGCCGGGCGATTAGAGCCAGGTGTGTGTTATCGGCTGTGGTCGGCCAGCCAGCAAGAGCAGCTGGAGGCCTATGCCTCGGCAGAAATTCTCCAGGCCGATCTCGCTCCGCTGGCGCTGCATTTAGCCCGCTGGGGGGTAGATGACCCGCGCGAGCTGATCTGGCTCGATGTGCCGCCCGCCGCAGCCCTGGCGCAAGCGTGTGACTTGCTTGTCGCCCTCGGCGCGCTAACGGTGAAAGGCGCGGGCTTTACCCTCACCGAACACGGCCAGCGCATGGCCGAATTACCGCTGCACCCGCGTTTGGCGCATATGCTGCTGCGCGCGCAAGCCTTAGGGCTGGGCGAATTGGGCTGTGCCTTGGCGGCCTTGCTGGCCGAGCGCGATGTGCTGCGCAGTCGAGAGGCAGACCTGCATTTGCGCGTACAAGCGCTGCGCGGCGAACGTGGGGTGAGCGGCGCCGAACGCGGCACCCTGCAACGGGTGAAACAACTGCAACGCCAGTATCAGGCCGTGCTCAAATCCATGCCTGTGACTGAGGCAGTGCCTGAGCCAGAGCACGAGCGCTGGCTGGGCGCATTGCTGGCGCTGGCCTACCCGGATCGGGTGGCTCAGCGCCGTGGCGAAGGCAGCAGCTACCGCTTAAGCAATGGCCGCGCGGCGGTGTTTGCCGAGGCCGATAACTTAGCTAAGTGCACGTATTTGGTGGTGGCTAGCCTTGGCAGTCGGCAAGGCCAGCGTGAGGAACGGATTTACCTCGCTGCGGAACTCGACGTCAGCCTGTTGGCCGGCCCCTTGGCAGAACTGGTCAGCCAGCGTGATGTGTTGGAGTGGGACGAGCGCGCCGGCGAGCTGCGCGCCGAGCGGCAGCGCTGCATCGGTAGCTTAGTGCTGGAAACCAGCCCTTTGCCGCAACTGGATGACGCCGCCCGTGGGCAAGCGCTGCTCGGCTTAGTGCGTAAGCGTGGCTTGGCTTTGCTGAATTGGCCCGAGGCCGTGCAGCAGTGGCGCGCACGGGTGAATTTGCTGCGCGAGCTGGAACTGGCCGAGCAAGACCAATCGCAGTGGCCGGATGTGAGCGACAGCGCCTTGCTGGCCAGCCTTGAAGACTGGCTGCTGCCGTATTTAGGCCCCGTTAAACGGCTGGCGCATTTTGCTCAGTTAGACACCGCCGCCATGCTGCAAGCCTTGCTGCCGTGGCCGTTGCCCAAGCAGCTCGATGAGTTGGCGCCGGTGAGCATCAGCGTGCCCTCGGGTTCTAGTGTGCGTTTGGATTACCACGAGTCGCCGCCGGTGCTGGCGGTGCGCTTGCAAGAAGTGTTTGGCTTAACTGCAACGCCATCTATTGCCGGTGGGCGCTTGCCGCTTAAGTTGCATTTGCTCTCGCCAGCACGGCGGCCCGTGCAGGTGACGCAAGACTTAGCCAGCTTCTGGGCCAACGGCTACCCCGAGGTGAAGAAAGACCTTAAGGGCCGTTACCCGAAGCACTACTGGCCGGATGACCCGTTACAGGCACAGGCAACGGCGCGGGTGCGTCCGCGCTGACGCCCAGTGCTTCAAGCTCTTCTTGCAGCTCGCCGGCGGCGCGCAGCTCTAAGAAGGCCTGATCGAACTCGGCACGCACCTGTTCGGCGTCCGGCGCTAAGCGCGAGAAAATGATCGACAAATCTAGCCGGTACAAGGTGGTGTAGGGCAGCTCGGGCAGTTGTAGCGCTTTGCGCGCGGCATTCACCGGCGCGCTGTAGTCCAGCAGGTAGTCGCCACGTTGCTTAAACAGCATTTGCAGCGCCGATTCGTGATTGCTGGTGGTGTGCATCTGCACCTTGAGGTTGGGGTCGCCCAAAATCGCCGTGGCGGTCTGCCAGTAGGTGTAGCCCTGAATCAGAATTAGCTCGCGCTCGCGCAGGTCGTCTGGCAGGCGCGGCGGTAGGGTGTCGGGGCGGCGATACAGATTGAGCTCGGTGTGGCCTACAACCGCTTGGCTGGGGAGCACGTGCCCAGCCAATTCAGGTTTGCCTAGCGCGCCGGGCCAAATGTCGATGCTGCCATCCAGTAAGCCTTGGTACACCCGTGCGCTGGGCAACTGGCGAAAGTGCAGTGGATAGCCAGCATGTTTGCCGAGGCGGCGCACCATTTCAATGGCAGCACCGGTGGCTTGGCCTTGTGTGTCGGTATAGCTCAGAGGTGGAAAGTCATAGTAAGCCACCACCAAGGTGCGCTTGGCCGCCTCGGGGCTGGCCATAGCGGCGTTGCTCAGTAAGGTGCAGAGCAGTAATAAAAACAAACGCAACATACGCATCCAACGACTCGATGACGACGTTTAACTGATTATGGCTGCGGCAGCGCCGGCGGCAAGGCAAACAGGGCTAAAACCGGCAAATGGTCGCTGACGCTTAAAGTGTCGTGCTGGCGCACATAGGCACCCTGTAAATACAGGCGCGGGCTGTAGAACAGGTAATCCAGCGTGCGGTCGGGGCCTTGCACGGCAGGGTCGTTAGGGTAGTGGGTGTACCACTGCTGGCGATGCTCGCCACGGCCATCACGAATGCTGGGGATCATCGGGTAGCGATTCCACAGCGAAGCCAGTTCGCTGTGTGGCTGGAAGTAGGCGCGTTGCGCTTCTGGCAAATCGTCATATTGGCCCGGCGGCAATAGGTTGAAGTCGCCACCGATCACCCAGCTTTGGCCGTTTTGCGTGAGGCTGTCGAGCAGGCTGCGGGTCATCGCTACCTGCTTTTGCATGGTGTCGTAGCCTTGGGCGAAGGCATCCAGATGGGTGTTGATGGCGATTAGCGGTTTATCGCCCTTAACTGGCATTTCGCTGAGCAGCAGCGCGCGCTTTAAGTTGAACTGCTGGGTGACTGGGTCGGCAGGTATCAACGGCAGCTGGCGACGCTCGGCACTGCTGATTTCGTAGCGACTCAACGTGGCTAACTTCATGCCGACGCTACCGAAAATACGCGGATGCGGCACCCACGCGGCCTTCCAATAAAACGCTTGGCTGCTGCATGGGTATAGATTGCCTAGCTGGGTTTGCAGCAGCGCTAGTTGATCTTGATAGTCGGTGGCTTTAGCGCCGTCGTGCAGCTCTTGCAGCAGCACGATGTCGGGCTGTTCGTCGCGAATAATGGCGACGACGTCTTCTAAGGTGCGGGCAATGGCGGCGCTGGAGGGCCGTTCGTCGGGGCCACTTTCATCCAGCAGGTCGTACCAGAACACATACTCTTTGCCGGCCAGATACTGGATATTCCAGCTCATCACCTTAAGGGTTTGCCCGGCTTGTAAGCGCGGGGTGTCGGCGGGGCAGCTAACGGCGGCAGCTTCGCGCGGCTTGGGGTGCCACGTCAGGGCATACACCAAGGCGGCCAGAATGGCGGCGATGCTGACTAGGGTAACGCTGAGAAAGCGCAATGCGCGCATGAACGACCTCACAAGGCCTGCCTTGAGGCAGAGCAATAACAGCTAGACTCTTATTGGTATGGGCAGTCCTTCGCGGCGCAAGGCCTTAGCACGGGCTTGTTGCGCAAGGTGAGGGCCGAGCTTAACGGAAACCAGCGCCTAGCCAAAGCGTGCTGGGCAAGGATTAGTCAGATGAATACGCCTGTGATCGCGCAAAAAGCGCCGTACCCCGTCGAGGTAGAAGCCGGTAAGGATTACTTCTGGTGCGCTTGTGGCCGAAGTGCCAAGCAGCCGCTGTGTGATGGCTCGCACCAAGGCAGCGGCATGACGCCGCTCAAGTTTCACGCCGAACAAAACCAAACCCTGTACTTCTGCGGTTGCAAGCACAGTGCGAAAGCGCCACTGTGTGACGGTAGCCATTCGCGCCTGTAATCACGCCTAAGAATAAGGAATCGTCATGCCGCGCAAGGTGTTTGCCAGTCATGTGTTCGACCGCAAAGTGGTGGTCATCACCGGCGGCTGCGCCGGTATCGGCCGCGCCTTAGTCAAGCGCTTCGCCCAAGCGGGCGCCAAGCTGGTGATTCTCGATTTAAACCAAGAAGCGCTGGCCAGCCTTGCTCAGCACTTGCGTGACCATTTAAACGTGGAAGCCAGCACCTATGTCTGTGATGTGGCCGATGCCGAGCGCGTGGCCGAGGTGTTTGGGCAGATCATTCAGCAGCACGGCGGCATCGACTTGCTGGTGAATAACGCCGGCATTACCCATCGCTCGACCTTCGCGCAGACTTCGCTGTCGGTGCTTAAGCGCATCATGCACGTGAACTACTTTGGCGCGGTGCATTGCACCCAAGCGGCATTGCCGAGCCTGATCACCCGTCAGGGCCAAGTGATTGTTTTAAGTTCGCTCTCCGGCTTTGCGCCGCTGCTGTACCGCAGCGCCTACAACGCCAGTAAGCACGCCTTGCACGGCTTGTTCGATACCCTGCGGGTAGAGCTGAAAGACTCCGGCGTTAACGTGATGCTGGTGTGCCCGGGCTTTACCGCCACCGATATCCGCAAAAACGCGCTGGTCGGCGATGGCTCAGTCACCAACCAACCGCCACTGGCGATGGGCAAAGTACTCTCGGCGCAAGATGTGGCCGAAGCCATCTACAACGGCGCGATCAAGCGCAAACGCTTGCTGGTGCTGTCGAATGTCGATTGGCGGGCACGCATTTTGGCGCGCTTCTTCCCGCGCATTTTCGAGCGCTTACTGCTGCCGCGCCTGTCGGGCTTGAAGCCGCGCGGTTAGTCGCCGCACTTGGGCTGAAGAATTAGCCGAGCAGATCGAGCTGCTCGGCCAGCACTTGCGCATACAAGCGGCTGTCGACATTGCCACCGCTGATAATCACGCCGATTTCGGCGCCGTGGTGCTGCTCGCGCTCTTGCAGGGCGGCGGCAAGGCTCGCGGCGCCCGCGCCTTCGGCCACATTGTGGGTGGCGCTGAATAACAAGCGCATGGCGGCGGCCACTTCGCGATCACTGACCTCCACAATGCGGCTGACGCCTTCGCGAATCCAGCGCAGGGCTTGTGGGTCTGGCGTGCTGCAGGCCATGCCGTCGGCCAGCAGGGTTTGACTGGCAATGCATTGGCGCTCTCCGCTGGTGAACGCGCGTGCATACGCTGGTGCATGTTTGCTGACCACACCGATTACCTCCACCGAGTGCTGCAGCGCGGCGCGGGCCGCGAGCATGGCGCAGATGCCTGAGCCCATGCCGATCGGCACATACACGCGGGCGAGCTGTGGCGCGGCGCTCAGCAGCTCTAAGCAGTAGCTGGCGACGCCAGCGATTAAGTCGGGGTGAAACGCCGGCACGCGGTGCCAACCGCTGGTTTCGGCTAGCTGTGCGGCGTGTTCGCAGGCGGCTTGAAAGTCGTCGCCGTGCTCGATCAACTCGGCGCCTAAGGCGCGCATCGCGGCGTTTTTCTCTTGGCTGTTGCCGTGCGGCACCACAATCTGCAGCGGCAGGTTATATAGCGCGGCGGCTGCAGCCAACGACTGGCCGTGATTGCCGCGCGTGGCGCTGACCAAACCAGCTACGTGGGGCTCGCGCTGTAGCAGCTGCTGCAAGTAGTTAAGCCCGCCGCGCTGCTTAAACGCCCCCAGCGCGCCGTGGTTTTCATGTTTAACCCACACGGGGGTGCCTAACGCCTCGGCCAACAGCGGCCAGCGGTATTGCGCGGTCGGTTGCAGGCGCTGATAGACCACCGCTTGCGCGGCTCGCAGTTGCTCGGCGTTGGGCAGTTGCATGAGGCTTCCTTGCGGGAGGGTTAGAGGGTTTACCTTACGAGGGTTAAGCGGCTAGCGGCCCATACAGTCGGGCCAAACCTTGGCGGCACAGTGATGCACGATGCCGTGGCGCTTGGCCAGCGCCACGCGGTCGCGGTCATAGCCGCCGCCGATCACCGCCATCACCGGGATGCCCGCGTGCACCGCACGGCGCAGCACTAAGGTGTCGCGCGCGGCCATGCCGGCATCGCTGAGCTTGAGGTAGCCCAAGGCGTCGTCGGCATGCACATCGGCACCGGCGTCATAAATGATGAAATCTGGCTGGGTGAGCGGTAGCAAGTAATCCAGCGCTTGCTCAAGGGTGGTCAGGTAGTCGGCATCGCCCATGCCGATGGGCAGGCCAATATCCCAGTCCGACAGGGCTTTGCGTGCGGGGTAGTTCTTCTCGCAGTGCAGGCTTAGGGTCACGGCCTCCGGCACGTCGGCCAGAATACGCGCGGTGCCGTCGCCTTGGTGCACATCGCAATCGACGATCAATACGCGCTCGGCGCGCCCGCTGTGCAGAAGCTCCAGCGCGACAATCGCCAAGTCGTTGTAGATGCAAAACCCTGCCGGGTGATCGTAGTGCGCATGGTGAGTGCCGCCGGCTAAGTGGCAGGCCATACCGTGCTGCAGGGCTAGGTCAGCGGTGAGCAGCGAGCCGCCCACGGCGCGAATGGTGCGTTGCGCGAGTGCTTCGCTCCACGGTAGGCCAAGGCGGCGCTGTTCGTCTTTGCCCAGTTGGCCGCTTTGGTAGCGCTCTATGTAGGCGCGGCAATGGGCGCGGGCTAAGACATCCACGCTGGGCAGCTCGGGGCTGTGCAGTTGGCACTCGGCCAGTAAGCCGCTGTCGTGCAAATGCGCGTGCAGTAGACGAAACTTTTCCATTGGGAAGCGATGCTCCACCGGAAACGGCGGGCTGTAATCGCTGTGATACACCAAAGGTAACGGCATGCGCGCAAGCTCAGAACAACAGGCCACCACTGTACTGCAAACCCCAAGGCTATGGCTGCGCCGCTTTAGCGCGGCCGATAGCGCCGCGTTTGCGGCAATGAATGCCGATGCCGAGGTGATGGCGCATTTCCCCGCCGTGCTCAATCGCGAGCAAAGCGATGCGCTGCTGGCACGCATCGACGCGCACTGGCAGCGCGAAGGTTTTGGCTTATGCGCCCTCGAGTGCCGGCACAGCGGCGCTTTACTGGGCTTTTGCGGTTTGCTTAAGGTGGCGCAGGCGTTGCCTTGCGCGCCGGCGGTGGAAATTGGCTGGCGCTTAGTGCGCAGCGCGTGGGGCCAAGGCTTAGCGTATGAGGCGGCGCACGCTGTGCTCAGCTGGGCCTTCACTGAGCTGGCGCTGACAGAGCTGGTGTCGTTTACCTCCGTGAGCAATCAGCGTTCGCAGCGTTTGATGCAGCGCTTAGGCATGCAGCGCGATAGCGGCGGCGATTTTCTCCACCCAGCGTTGCCCGCCGAGCATGCCCTAGCGCCGCATGTGCTGTATCGCTTGTCGCGCGCGCAGTGGTTATCGTGCGGCGGTACTTCGGGCTAACATTGCTGTAGCTGATACACCGCGTATTTTTTTATTCAACGATTTAATGTTTGCCGGAGTTGCCATGAGCCAAGTGTTGTCGGATCTGGTCAGTTTGCTCGCCCTCGAGCCGATTGAAGAAAACCTGTTTCGTGGTGCCAGCCAAGATTTAGGCTTTCGTCAGCTGTTCGGCGGGCAAGTGCTCGGCCAATCGCTCTCGGCGGCCAGTCAAACCGTAGATGAGGCGCGCCATGTGCACTCGTTGCACGGCTACTTTCTGCGCCCCGGCGATGCCAGCGTGCCGGTGGTGTATATGGTCGATCCGGTGCGCGATGGCGGCAGCTTTTGCACCCGTCGGGTAACCGGCATCCAGAAAGGTAAGCCGATTTTTACCTGTATGGCGTCGTTCCAGACCATTGAAGACGGCTTTCATCACCAGCTGCCGATGCCCGAGGTGGATGGCCCAGAAAACTACAAATCCGAAGTCGAGCTGGCGCGCATGGTGGCGCCGATGATTCCTGAGCGTATGCGCGAGCGGGCGATCAGCGACAAACCCATCGAAATTCGCCCGGTAACCTTAATTAACCCGTTTGCCCCTAAGCCCTGCGAGCCGGTGAAGTACGTGTGGTTTAAGGCTGATGGCGTGCTGCCCGATGACCCGCACCTGCACAAATACCTGCTGGCTTATGCCTCGGACTTCAACCTGCTCACTACTTCCATGCAGCCGCACGGGGTGAGCGTGTTCCAGAAGTTTATGCAGGTGGCGAGCCTCGACCACGCGATTTGGTTCCACCGCGATGACCTGCGCATGGACGACTGGCTGCTCTACGCCATGGATAGCCCGTGGGCGGGGAATGCTCGCGGCTTCTCGCGCGCGTCGATCTTCAATCGCCAAGGCCAGCTGGTGGCTAGCGTGGCGCAAGAAGGGCTAACGCGGGTGCGTGAGGATTGGCGCTAACCGTGCGCTGATAGGCTAGGGGATCGGCGCTGCGTCGGGTGGAGCGCTCACGCTAAACAAGTGCTGTGCGGTGAGCTGGGCAATGGCCGCGTCGATTGCCCGTTGCGTGCTCACCGGTAAATTCGCCGAGCACATCAGGTAACGGAGGCTGCCCGGTGGAATGTCCGCAAAGCGCACGGCCAACAGCTGGTCACTGGGCAAGCCTTGCTTGTTGAGCAGGTAGGTGGTTTCCACCCGGTCGGCGAGCACGGCATCAACGCGCCGAGCGAGCAGCCGCTCAATGGCGATTTCAACGCTTTTCGCTTGCCGGTCTACCTCAAGACGAGCCTGCTCAAGTTGCCGGTCGAGTTCCGCACCATAGGAAAAACCGCTTACCACACCCACGCGATAGGGCGCTTGCAGCAGGCTGTGCAGGCTTTTGAAATTGACCATCTCGCCAGCATCTTCTTGCCGCACTAAGAGCCACATGGGCACGTCTTGGTGGATAGGTGAAGAAAACCAGGCAATAGCCTCGCGCTCGGCGGTCTTAAACCAGCCAACACTGCAAAACGGCGCACCGTCGCGGTTGAGTTCATGCAGGATGCGCGGCGCTGGGCGCTCACGCGGTTGGCTGCTAATGCCGGCGGTTTGCAGAATTAGCATGGCCCGAGCGAGCAAGAAGCCGCTGGGCTGCTGGGCATGAGTGAAGTAGTACGGCGCCTTATCGATGTAATACAGCGGCAGCGCGGGCTCCTGAGCCTGCGAGGTGGGCAGCCAAAGCCAGCAAAATATCAGCAGTAGGTAACGCCAGGGCATGGGCTTCTCTCGCAGCTGGAGCGGGCGCACCCGCTCCAAAACATAAACGTTCCCCGTTAATGTAGCTTGAGTCGCGGCTCTGTGCTGCGTCCGAGTCGATCGCTGGCCATTAACAGCAAGGTGCGGAACCAGCCAAACAGCGCAGCTTGGTGCAGGCGATACAGCGACACATAGAACCAACGCGCCATGCGCCCTTCGAGCATCACATCGCCGGTCAGGTTGCCCATCAGGTTACCGACCGCGCTAAAGCTGGATAGCGAAATCAGCGAACCATAATCGCGGTAACGAAACTCAGGCAGCGCTTTGCCGGCCAGCTTGGCCTTGAACGACTTAGCCAACAGCGAAGCCATCTGGTGCGCGGCTTGCGCGCGTGGCGGCACGAAGCGCTCGGGGTTGTCGTGCAGGGCGCAGGCGGCGCAATCGCCCAGCGCGTAGATATGCTCATCCAGCGTGGTTTGCAGAGTGGGTTTGACCATCAACTGATTGAGGCGGTTGCTCTCTAGGCCGCCAATACCAGCCAAAAAGCGCGGGGCGCGAATACCGGCGGCCCACACCTTGATGGTGGCGGGAATTTCTTGGCCGTTTTGCAGCTTTAAGCCTTCTGGGGTGACCTCACTCACGGCCGAGCCCGTTAGCACTGTGACGCCCAAGCGGCGCAAGGTGGCAGTCACCGGGCCAGCAATGCGGTCGGGCAGGGCGGGCAACACGCGCGGGCTGGCTTCCACCAAGGTGATGCGCAGGTCTTCCGGCTCGATGCCTTTAAAGCCGTAGGCTTTAAGCTCTCGCGCGGCGTGGTGCAGCTCGGCCGACAGTTCAACGCCCGTCGCACCGGCGCCGATGATGGCGACCTTGATGCTTTGCTGGGTGTCTTGCTGGGCGTGGCTGCGCATGTAGTGGCGCAGCAGCTTGCGGTGGAAGCGCTCGGCTTGCGCGCGGGTATCGAGAAAGATGCAGTTATCTTTCGCGCCGGGCGTGCCGAAATCGTTGGTGGTGCTGCCCACGGCGATCACTAAGCTGTCGTAGCTGATGCTGCGTGATGCCACCAGCTCGTTGCCGTTCTCATCCTGCAAGGCTTCGAGCTGTACGCTTTTTGCCTCGCGATCTAAGCCGCACATGCGCCCCAGTTGGAACTCGAAGTGATTCCACTTGGCTTGCGCTAAGTAGTTCAGCTCGTCATCCGAGGTATTCAGCGAGCCGGCGGCCACTTCGTGCAGCAGGGGCTTCCAGATATGCGTGAGGTTGGCGTCGATCAGGGTGATCTGTGCTTTGCCGCGCTTGCCTAGGCTGTTACCCAGCCGGGTGGCGAGCTCGAGGCCGCCGGCGCCGCCGCCGACAATCACGATGCGATGGGTCATGGAACACTCTCATAGCAGTAAGAAATCGTTGCATTACAGCAGCCAGTAGGTGAGCAGGCGGCTGAACAGGCCAAGCACAATGACCGTGGCAATCACCATGAATAACAAACGCAGCGGCTTAAACGGCGCGCGTTCGACTTGGTGTTGCGGGGCGCTTAAGTAGTCGTCGACCCGTGCTTGATCTTCCGGGGAGAGCTTACTGGCCATGTGGTCTGCCTTTGGCGTGAAATGCGCTTATTCTAGCAGCGCAGGCTGCTGGGGGTGACGCTTGTTGGCAGGAGTTTAGGCTTGTCGTTAAGCTCACACCTCATCCTAGCGAGGGCGTAGGCATGCAATTACGGGCAGTTACCGAAGCCGATCACGCGGCGCTGTTAGCGATTTGGCAGCAAACGCCGGGCCTGTGCGTGCGTGAAGACGATGCCTATGCACCGTTTTGCGCCTACTTGGCGCGCAACCCCGGTTTTTCGCTGCTGATCGAGCATGCAGGCAGCGTGATTGCCGGCGTGATGGCGGGGCACGATGGTCGGCGTGGCTACTTGCAGCACTTGTTTGTAATGCCGGCGTGGCAGCTCCAGGGGCTGGCGCGCCAGTTATTAGCCGAGGCGCTTAAGCGCTTAGCCGCGGCGGGCATTCAGAAAAGCCATGTGTTGGTGCTGGCCGATTCAGCCAGTGCGCGCTCGTTTTGGCAGGCGCAAGCCGGCTGGCAGCTGCGTGACGATGTGCAGCTGTGCTCGATCAGCCATGGAGCGAGCACATGATCAGCAGCGAATTGCTCTCGCCAACGCTGGCCGAACAGGCATTGTGGATGAGCGCGCCATTGCTGCTGTTAGCCATCGCGCGGGCGCCCTGGATAGAGCTTTTCAGCGATGCACGCCGCCAGCACTTGCTGTTCGGCAGCACCTTCGCCTTGTTGCTCTTATGGTTAGTGCAGCGCGACTTCGACGGTGGGGTGAGCTTTCACTTCTTAGGCTTAACCGCGGCGGTGTTGCTGCTCGACTGGCCCTTGGCGGTGCTCGCCGGCGCGGTGGCGCAAGCGGGGCTGATTCTGCTCGGCCAACTGGACGTCGATGCGTGGGGCTTTAATTTTTTGCTCTGGGTGGCCTTGCCGGTGGCCATCGCCGAAGGCTGCGCCTTGTGGGTGGAGCGTCAGCAGCCGCGCAATTTGTTTGTGTATATCTTTTTGTGCGGCTTCTTTCCCGCCGCGCTCACGGCCATGCTTGTGGCGCTGCTGGGGTTGTGGATTTTGCAGGCCGATGGCTTCGAGCTGCCATTTTGGCTGCAAGACTACGCGGGCTATCTGTGGCTGATCATGTTCCCAGAGGCGTTTATCAACGGCACTGTGGTGTCGGCCTTGGTGATCTTTAAGCCAGAGTGGCTGGAGACCTTTAATCGCACGCGCTACCTGCAAGCGCCGTGGAAATAAACGCCCTCTAGCAGCGCTTAGTGCAGCTTGTCCCAGTCTTCACTGAACATCGTCTCGGCCGCGCTGGGCCCGGCGATGCTGTGCTCTTCGGCCGCCCAAGCGCCTAAATCAATCAGCTGGCAGCGCTTGCTGCAAAACGGCCGATGCGGGCTGGCGTCACTCCAAACAACGGGTTTTTGGCAGGTGGGGCAGGGTACGGTGGTTGGCTTGGTCATGCGGGGTTATGCGTTAGAGTGAGATAAAACTGGTGCAGGCGTTCAACTTCTTGTTCCAGCCAGTGCAGGTCGCGGTCATTGCTGAGCACGTCGTGGGCTTGCGCTAAGCGCGTTTCGCGACTGGCTTGCGCCTGCATAATGGCACGGACTTGCGTTTCATCCACGCCGTCGCGACGGCTGGTGCGGGTAATTTGCATGGCTTCGGGTACATCCACCACCAGTACGCGCTGAGTCATCTGATGCTGGCTGGTTTCCAACAGTAGCGGCGATACCAAGATAGCGTAGGGCGATTGCGCGCGGCTTAAGTGTGTAACGATCTCATCACGAATCAGCGGATGCAGTAAGCCTTCCAGCCACTGACGCTCTTCGGGCTTGGCAAAGACAATGTGCCGCAGCGCGGCACGGTCTAATTCGCCGCTGTCTTGCAGAATTTCGGCGCCAAAGCGCTCGGCAATCTGGCTTAGCGCGGGGCGACCGGGCTCGACCACCCAGCGCGCCGCGTGATCGGCATCCACAGTGTGAATGCCGCGCGCGGCAAAGGCCTCAGCCGCGGCGCTTTTGCCGCTGCCGATACCGCCGGTGAGGCCGAGAATCCAAGGTTTATGCGACATCAGTTAGCGAAACCGGCGATCTGCAAATAGGACTGAGTGATTTGCTCACCCCAGATCAGCGCAATCCAGCCAGCAATCGCCAGATAAGGGCCAAACGGCAGCGGCGTGCTGTTATCCGCACCACGCGCTTTAAGAATGATGATGCCCAAAATGGCGCCGACTAACGACGAGAGCAAAATGGTTAGCGGCAGCACTTGCCAGCCACCCCACGCGCCGAGCATAGCCAGCAGCTTGAAGTCGCCATAGCCCATGCCTTCTTTGCCGGTGACCAGCTTGAACAGCCAGAACACACTCCACAGGCTTAAGTAGCCTGCTGCGGCGCCGATCACGGCATCCGGCAAGGTCGCCAGCACGCCTTGGGTATTGATTAACAGGCCGAGCCACAATAGCGGCAGCACCAATACGTCGGGCAGCAGTTGGTGGTCGACATCAATCAGGCTCATCGCCACCAAGCCCCAGGTCAGCAGCAACATACCGGCGCAAGCCCAAGTAAAGCCAAATTGCCAAGCCACCACGGCGGATAACAGCGCAGTGAGCAGCTCGACCAGCGGATAACGCCAACTGATCGGCGCTTTGCAGCTGGAGCACTTGCCGCCTAAAAACGCAAAGCTCAGCAGCGGGATGTTCTCCCACGGCTTAATTTCATGGTCGCAATGCGGGCAGTGCGAATTAGGCAGCACCAAATTAAAGGTTTCTTGAGGGCCTTGCTCCGGCAGCTCAAGAATCTCCCGCGCCTGCGCCTGCCAATCGCGTTGCAGCATCATCGGCAGGCGATGGATTACCACATTTAAAAAGCTGCCAATCAGTAGGCTGAGAATAAAAACACAAAAAACAAAGGCCAGCGGGGAGCTGGCCAAGATGTCGAAAGGTTGCATGGAGTTATCCAATAACGCCGCCCAGCGAGAAGATAGGAAGGTACATGGCAACAATAAGACCGCCCACCAGAATGCCCAGCACAGCCATAATCATAGGCTCCATTAGGGCGGTTAGATTGTCGACGGCATTGTCGACTTCGGCCTCGTAGTAGTTGGCTACCTTGTCCAGCATATAGTCCAGCGAGCCTGCCTCTTCACCAATGGCGGTCATTTGAATAGCCATGGCGGGGAAGATGCCTACGGTTCGCATGGAAAAGTTCAATTGCATACCGCTAGAGACGTCGGCTTTGATTTTGTGCACGGCGGTGCGGAAAACCACGTTGCCTGTCGCGCCGGCCACTGAGTCCAGCGCATCGACAAGGGGTACGCCTGCAGCGAACGTGGTAGCTAGGGTTCTGGCGTAGCGGGCTACAACGGAGTTGTAAAGAATACCGCCCATAATGGGCAGTTTTAGGGCTGTTTTATCCACTGCATCGCGTACGGCTTCAGAGCGTTGGTGTGCTTGGTTGTAGCCATAGCCAACAGCAAAAAAGCCGGCTAGCACGGCAAACCACCATTGTTGCAGCCAATCTGATATGCCAATAACAAACAGCGTGAAGGCGGGCAGCTCAGCGCCAAAGCCGGCAAAAACGCCTTGGAAGGTGGGCACCACCTTGATTAACAGAATGGCCGTTACGATGACGGCAACCACAATGACCGCAATTGGGTAGGTCATGGCTTTTTTGATCTTGGCCCGCAGTGCTTCCGTTTTTTCCTTGTAGGTGGCGATGCGATCGAGCAAGGCTTCAAGCGCACCGGATTGCTCGCCCGAGTCAACAAGGTTGCAGTACAGGTCGTCAAAGTATTGGGGGTGCTTGCGTAGTGAAACGGCCAAGCTATTACCTGCTGCGACATCGTGCTTAATGTTGTTGACTAGATTGCGCATATTGGGGTTCTCGACCCCTTCGGCAATGATGTCAAACGACTGTAGCAAAGGCACGCCGGAAGCCATCATGGTGGACATCTGGCGAGTAAAAAAAGCGATGTCGAGCGGCTTGATCTTTTTGCCTTTGCCGCCAAGTAGAGGCTGGGCTTTTTTGCGCACTTTGCCCGGGTTGATGCCTTGTTTGCGCAGTTGGGCTTTGACTAAGGCAATATTCTGCCCGCCCATTTCGCCTTTGACTTTGGCGCCTTTTTTATCTGTGCCCTCATAGCTAAAAATGCTGGTTTTGAGTGCTTTGTCGGCCATTGCTTGTTAGTCCTTGGTTACCCGGTTGACCTCTTCAAGGCTGGTGACGCCCTGCATCACCTTAACAAGCCCTGAACGGCGCAAGTCATTAAACCCCTCGGCGCGTGCTTTGTCGCTGATTTCGATGGAGTTGCCTTCCTCCATGATAATGCGTTGCAAGGGTTGCGTGATTTTAACCACTTCATAAATACCCACTCGGCCTTTGTAGCCGCCGTTGCAGTTTTCGCAGCCAACCGGTGCGTACACCTTAAAGGTGCCGATGTCGGCTTCTGTGAAACCCTCCTGTAGCAGGGTCTCGCTGGGTACGTCCACGGGCTTCTTACAGCTTGAGCAGAGCTTGCGTGCTAGGCGCTGGGCAATAATCAGGTTCACCGAGGTGGCTAAGTTAAACGGCGGTACGCCCATGTTGCGCAGTCGCGTTAAGGTTTCTGCGGCGCTGTTGGTGTGCAGCGTAGACATCACCATGTGGCCAGTCTGCGCGGCTTTAATGGCGATTTCGGCGGTTTCAAGGTCGCGAATCTCGCCCACCATGATCACGTCAGGGTCTTGGCGCAAGAAGGCGCGCAGGGCCTGTGAGAAATCCATGCCTTGCTTGGGGTTGACGTTAACTTGGTTAATGCCCTCAAGGTTGATTTCTACCGGGTCTTCGGCGGTAGAAATGTTTACCTCAGGGGTGTTGAGAATGTTTAGTCCGGTGTATAGCGAAACGGTTTTACCTGAGCCTGTTGGGCCGGTTACCAAAATCATGCCTTGGGGCTGGCCAAGCGCCTCCATGTAGAGTTGCTTCTGCGCGTCCTCATAGCCCAGTGCGTCGATGCCCATTTTGGCGCTAGAGGGGTCGAGAATCCGCAATACAATCTTTTCGCCCCACAGTGTGGGCATCGAGTTCACGCGGAAGTCGATTGCCTTGTTGGCGGAGATTTTCATCTTGATCCGCCCGTCTTGCGGTTTGCGGCGCTCAGAAATATCCAACGCGGCCATGACTTTTAAGCGCGCGGAAATTCGGCTAGATAGCTGAATGGGCGGCTTGGCGACCTCATGCAGTACGCCGTCGGTACGAAAGCGCACACGGTAGGTTTTTTCGTAGGGCTCAAAGTGCAAGTCAGAAGAGCCGCCTTTGATAGCGTCCAGTAGCATCTTATTCACAAAGCGCACCACTGGCGCGTCATCAGCCTCGTTGCCGCCTTCCTCAGGCTTGTCGTCACTGACGGCTTCCACGTCGAGTGAATCAAGCTCGGCATCGCCAAGGTCATCTAACCCAGCGCCTGCCGAGTCAAAAAACTTTTCGATAGCTTCGCCAAGCTTGTCGTCATCCACTAAAACGGCATCGACACTCAGGCCGGCGCTGAATTGAATATCGGTGATGGCTTGATGGTTAGTGGGGTCGGAGATGGCGATATACAGCTTGTTGCCGCGTTTTTGCAGTGGCAGTGCGCGGTGTTGACGGCACAGCTTTTCGGCGACTAGGTCTTTGGGCTGGCTGTCTTTGTCGATAGTGCTCAGGTCAAAGTAAGGCGTGCCAAATTGCTCAGCAGCAACTTCGGTAATCTTGCGCGCATTGGCCAGTTTGTGCTGCACAAGGTAGGTGATCAGCGGGATGCGTTCGCGCAAAGCTTGCTGCATAGCTTGCGTGGCTTTTTGCTCTTCAAGCACGCCAGACAGTACAAGGTGCTTGGCAAGGCCCGAGAGGGCGGCGGCGTCAGACATAGGGCTTCTTATATAGAAAGGGTTAGCTGCATTTCTTATAGCGCAATTTTTGTGTTTGCCCCAAGTAGCAGCTGCTCGGGTGACAAAAAGCGTCACACTGCGACGTGCTTTCGGAGCTGGTGGGGTTTACTTGGTAGCTTGTGGTCGCTAAATCGCGCAGTTCTGGAGTTGGCATTGCACTTGCTTTGTCAAGGCTAGGTCGAACAAAGCAGACCTTGACTCATTCTTAGAGGATCACAGCGATGCAAGCTAAAAAGCAAAAGGGTTTTACCCTGATTGAATTGATGATCGTGGTTGCCATTATCGGTATTCTGGCTGCCGTGGCTATCCCTCAGTTCCAAGACTATCAGGCCAAGGGTTACGACAAGTCAGCTCAGTCTGATGCGCGTAATATTATGACCGCAGCTATTGCTAACTCAAACTAAGCCCTGGAGGGATTGATGATGAATAAGCTAACTTCTGTAGTGGCGTTCTCCGCTCTTTTTGCGGCCTCTAGTGTTATGGCTGCTGATGTTAATGTGACTATCGCGAATGGCTATGCTGCAGTGGGCACTACCACTGGAATTAACAATGCTCGTTCGGTTGCCTTCACTGCTCTTGCTAATCGTGCTGGTTTTGTAAAAAATAACTTTGATGCAACTTTGTCTGCCAACGTTATTGCCGGTGTTAATGATGATGCGGCAAATAGCCGATTTGGAGTGGTGGCGGCGTCTAACAAAGGTTACACCGTTTTCACAGGTTCGTCTGTGGGTGGTAGCATCGCGCAGTGCGGTGATATCGTGCCTAAAACAACAACAAACCTAGCATCTTCCTTTGTTGTTACTGCTTCCCTCAACCTAGCTAATGCTAATGGTTGTGGACGCTCTTCTGCTGCCGCCACTCCATGATTGCTCGTTTCGTGTCGAAGCAGGCCCTATAAAGGGCCTGTTTTTTATGGTGAATACATGCTGGAAATATTGCGTTTAGGGTTGAAGGCAGGTTGGCGCGGGCTGGGTTGGCGTGTGCTATTGCCGCTAGCTGCTTTGGTAGTTGTTATTAGCTTATTGGCCAGCGGTTTTTCTGGCCGGCAGCCGACGACGGTGGCATTGGATGTCGGCTTAAGCGCTTTACGGGTGGCGCTGCTTATTTTGGCGTTGCTTTGGGTGCAAGAGTTATTCGCTAAAGATATCGAGCGCAAGACCGTTTATTTTGTGTTGGCTTATCCAGTGTCGCGAGAGGGTTATCTGTTCGCTCGTTTTGCTGCCGTGGCTATCCTGAGTCTTTTTGCGTTGTTTATGGTCGGCTCGGGCCTGTGGTTGTCGCTAGTGCTCAGTAGTGGTTTTCAGCAAGTGCAGTCGGTTGATTTAGCCGGAAAGTATTTTTTGGTCATGGCAGGGCTATGGCTTGATGTGTTGGTAGTGGCCAGCTTTGCCATGCTGGCGGCTAGTTTCTCAACCACGCCGTTTTTGCCGCTGCTTATGGGGTTGGCTTTTGGTTTGGCTGCGCGAGGCTTAGGGCCGACGCTCAATTACCTGCTGAACAGTGAGCGCTCTGACCCCTTGCAGGCCTCTATTTTTGCCCCGGTGCTGGAGTATTCCTATGCTTGGTTGCCTGACTTGTCGCGTTTGGATTTTCGCCCGTTGGCCTTGTATGACCTGTCAGTGCCTTGGTTGCCGGTAGGTTTGGCTTTGCTCAATGGCGTGCTTTATATGCTGCTGACGCTGTTTTTGGCTGGGTTTATTTTTAAGCGGCGTAATTTTGTATGAGGCTGCTGATTGGCTTTCCGTTAGCGGCGCTGCTGTGGTTGGGGTTTTACCATAGCAGTGAGTATTTGCAGGAGCAGCCCCGTTTAGAGCGCGAAACCGAGCACCTGCGTGTGCGATTGCCCGTGCCTGTGCAGTTGTTGTATTCGGCGGGCGATAATTATTCGGCGGCCAATGCTAATGTTTTTCGCGGTTTGATGGTGACGGCGGCCGTCACCGAGGCAGAAACCTATCGCGTGCAGGGCCAGCTTCAACGTGATGCAGCTTGGTTAAACCCGTGGCATGAAGATAATTATTATGTCGGGGCGGCTATTTTGCCTTGGAATGGCCAAGTGGCAGCAGGGCAGTACGTGCTTCACCATGCTGCAAGGGCTCGTAGTTGGGACATGTGGCCTGCATTTTTTTATGCTTTTAACGCCATGTATTTCGAGCACGATATGAACCGTGCCGCCGAGTGGGCAGAGCGCGCCGCATTGCGCAATGCGCGCAATGCGCCCGCACTGCGGTCCATGGCGGCGGCTTGGTATGAGCGCGGCGATGATCCAGATATTGCCATCCGTATTTTGCAGGCGATGCATGCGGAGGCGCGTGACGCCAATTTTAAATTGTTGCTCGAGGCTCGTGTGCAACGCCTTGAAGGCTTAAAGGCCTTGCGCGGTGCGGCTGCGGCCTATCAAGAGGCTACGGGGCAGGCTGCTAATAACTTAACGCAGCTGATTGGCTATGCAGGTTTACAGGCGTTGCCAGTAGACCCATTACAGGTTGGATATCGTGTTGATGCTCGCGGCGTGCCGCAGTTGGCAGATCACGCTCAGGCGGTGACCAATAGTGAAAGCAATTGACGTTGAAGGTTTAACCAAGGTTTTTCGCGCGCGCGCCGGTGATGTGAAGGCATTAAATGGCGTGAGTTTTTCGGTTGAATTTGGTGATTCGGTGGGCTTTATCGGTCAGAACGGCGCCGGTAAAAGCACCACTATCAAGATTTTATTTGGCGCTTTAACGGCCGACGCTGGTGAGGCGCGCTTGATGGGGTTGCCGTCTGATCAAGCGCGAGCGCGTAAAGGGGTTGGCTATGTGCCAGAGAATCCTTATTTGTACGACCAGCTAACGCCGCGCGAGGTGGTGCAGAGTGGTTTGCGCCTGCATGGTTTTCGCGGTGAAGAAGTCATTAAGCGTTCGGCTGAATGGTTGGAGCGCTTGGGTATTGCCTATGCTGCCGACAAGCGGATTCGTAACCTCTCCAAAGGGATGACGCAGCGGACCGCTCTGGCGCATGCTTTTGCGCTGCGACCTAAACTGCTGGTGCTAGACGAGCCGATGTCTGGTCTGGACCCAGTGGGGCGTAAAGAGGTGGCAGACCTGATGCAGGAATACCGCCAGCAGGGCGGTACATTGTTTTTTTGTACACACATTCTGCATGACGTCGAGCGGTTGGCTGATCGCTTTATCATGATTGACCGCGGCAAGCTGGAGGCTCAGCAGAGTGTTGCGGAGCTGCTAGCGGCGCAAGAGTTAATGGTGGTGCGCTACTTGGGTGAGCAGGCGCTGCCGGGGTTTGAAAATGATGGTGGTTCGTTATGGCGCGCCGCTGTTGCGCGCGAAGACTTGCCCAAAGCGCTCGCCGATATTCAGCGCGTGCAGGGCGTTACGCTTGATGTACTGCCACAAGCGTCGCTTGAGGGGCTGTTCGAGAGCGTGGTAAAGGTCAAAGCCAGCTAAATTAGCTGGCTAGCCGCATCGACAAATCCACCGCCTTCATATCCTTGGTCAAACTGCCAATCGAAATAAAATCCACCCCAGTTTCAGCGATGGTGCGCAAGGTGTCTTCGCTGACGCCGCCGGAGGCTTCGAGTTTGGCGCGGCCGGCGGTTTGTTTAACGGCGGTGCGCATGTCGTCGTGCGAAAGTTCATCAAGCATGATGATATCTGCGCCGGCCTCTAGGGCTTGAGCCAGTTCTTCTAAGCTTTCTACTTCCACTTCGACCGGTTTGCCGGGGGCGATCTGTCTAGCGGTTTGCACCGCTTGGGCGATGCCGCCGCAGCTGGCGATGTGGTTTTCTTTGATCAAGAAGGCGTCGTACAGGCCAATGCGGTGGTTGTGGCAGCCGCCGATGGTCACGGCGTATTTCTGTGCTAAGCGTAGGCCCGGTAGGGTTTTGCGGGTGTCGAGTAGTTTCACCGGTAAATCACTGACCAAGTCGGCCAGCTGCCGTGCACGGCGGGCGGTGCCGGATAGGGTTTGCAAAAAGTTCAGCGCGCAGCGTTCGCCAGACAGCAGGCTGCGCGCAGGGCCGTGCAGCTCGCACAGCAGTTGATTGGGCGTTACGCGCTGGCCTTCTTGGGCGTGCCAGGTGACTTTCACCTGTGGGTCGAGCTGGCGGAATACTTCTTCAACCCAGGCTTGACCGCAGAGCACGGCGTCTTCGCGGGTGATGATGCGCGCGTGGCTGATCACCTCGGCAGGAATCAGCTGGGCAGTGATGTCGCCGCTGCCAATGTCTTCGGCCAAGGCTAGGCGAACGCTGTCGCGGATGTGCTCGTGCAGGTCGGCTAGGGTCAGGTTGGCCATGATTGGTCTCGCGCGGGTAAAAGTGTGGCGGCATTATATAAGGAGGGCGGAGGGATGCCAGTGCGCTACCGTTCATTCGATTGGCTGGCCTTTGGTCGGCGCTCGGCGCATAAATGTGAACCCGGTCAAATCTTGGTGGGTCACAGGCTTGGTAGCTTTGCCGCCCTCTCTATAATCAAAGTCGCACCAAACCCTTGACGCTTTTTATTTGACGATTTAAGCGTTAGTCATCGCCGAAAGGCTCGGAGTTTCGTTGTGGGAGATGACGCCATGCACACAGATGCCAAAGTAGTTCCGCTGGGTAAGCCCGCAGCGGATGGCACTGCCGTTGGCCGCTTACCGTTGCCGCTGATTCAGCTGCGTGACTATGCTGCGCAAAATTTGCGCAGCCGCATTGCCGCGCTGTTCGACAAGGCCGACGACTCTCTGTTTGAGATGGCCGATAAGGCCGGCAGTAACGCCGAGCAGAACGCCTATTTCGAAGCCATGCGCGATTTGCGCTTAAAGCGCAAAGGTATTGAACGCAGCTTTTTGCAGACAATTTTCGATGGCTTCGCGCGCCTGAATAAGGTGGAAATTGGCCGCCCGGCCAAGGTTGAAGCTGTGTCGATGGATAGCCTGACCCTAGTGCAGAACGATGCGCTGGAAGAGTCGGTAGCGGTCGATACTATGGTGTCTAAGGTGATGGGACGTGATGCCGCTGGCGTCACCCACCTGACCACGCGTTTAAATACCCTGATCAGCAAAAAACTCGACGACAAAACCAATCCGCTCGGCCCGCAAGCTTTGTGCGAGGCGTTTTTGGCCGGCTGTCAGAGCTTGGGTGTGGAGATCAAGGTCAAGCTGATCATCCTCAAGCTGTTTGAAAAGCACGTGCTGGGCGATATCAGCGAGCTGTACGCCGAAGCGAATCAGTTGCTGATCAAGGCGGGCGTGCTGCCAGAGCTTAAGTCGCAGCTGCCTAAGCCCAAGCGTCCGGCTGCTGCGCCGCAGCGCCCGGCTTTGGCGGCGGATGAGCTGAGCGATGAGCCTGATTGGGATGATAACGGCGCGGTAGCGGCCGATCAGGGGCACGCCTTTATGGCGCTGCAAAACCTGATGGCGCAAGTGCGCGGTTTGGCGTTTCCACAGCGTGCGCCGCAGCAGGCGGATGCGGTGCCGGTGTCCAGTCGTGACCTGACCCGTTTGCTGTCGTTTATGCAGCAGCGCCACCAGCAATTTACTGGCGATAGCGGCGAGCTGCGCGATCAGCTGGAAGGTTTAATCGCCAAGGCCAGCGCCAAAAGCGGTAAGAATCGCGCGGTCGGCCAAGTGGATGACGATGCCATCAACTTGGTGTCGATGCTGTTCGACTTTATTTTGGATGACCGCAACCTGAGCGACGGCCTCAAGGCGCTGATTGGCCGCTTGCAGATTCCGATGATCAAAGTCGCGGTGATCGACAAGAGCTTCTTTAACCGTGGCGGCCATCCGGCGCGCCGTCTGCTCAACGAGATTGCCTCTGCGGCCTTGGGTTGGAGCGGTAAAGAAGACTCCGAGCGCGATGCGCTGTATCAAAAAATCGAAACCATCGTGCAGCGCTTGCTGAAAGACTTCGATGACGACCCGCAGATCTTCAACGAGCTGCTGGCTGACTTCCTCAATTTTGTCGGTGACGAAAAGCGTCGCAGCGAACTGCTTGAGCAGCGCACGCGCGATGCCGAAGAAGGTCGTGCGCGTTCGCAGATTGCTCGCGAAAAGGTCGAAGAGCTGCTCAATATGCGCTTGGTCGGCCGCAGCATGCCGGAGCTGGTGCTGGAGTTCTTGAAAGACGCGTGGAGCAAAGTGTTGCTCTTGGCCTATCTCAAGCACGGCATGGAGTCCGAGCCGCTCAAGCAGTCGCTGGATACCATGGAACAGCTGATCTGGAGTGTGCAGCCAGACCTGTCCGCCGATGAGCGCCGCCGTTTGGTAAGTGTGGTGCCGGGGCTGCTGAAAGCGCTGCGTGAGGGGCTTGAAGAAGCCGCTTACGATCCGTTCGCGACCAGTGAATTCTTTACCAAGCTGGAAGTGCTGCACATGCAGCTGTTCACTCAGCATAAGAAAGCCTTAGAGCGTAAGGCAGAGCCGCAGCCTGAGCCGTTAGCCGCGGACGAGCAGCTGCTGGACGTGCCTGTGCTGCAGGCTGATCTGTCCAGCGAGTTCCTCTCGACGCCGGCGGTGGAAGCACTGGTCGAGGCGCCTGCGCCTGAAGAAGACGTTGACGCCCCTGTGATGGTCGAGGTGGTTGAAGAAATCGTTCTCGCCTCGCCGCAAGAGACGGCGCCGAAGGAGGCCGAAGAGATTCTCGACGCCGATGACGAGTCGCTGGCACAAGTCGACGCCTTGCATGTGGGGGCTTGGGTTGAGCTGCAAGAGGACGAAGAGCATCGTCTGCGTTGCAAATTGGCGGCGGTCATCAAGCCCACCGGCAAGTATGTGTTCGTTAATCGCACCGGCATGAAAGTGCTGGAGAAAACTCGCATGGGGCTGGCCATCGAGTTCCGTCGCGCCAGTATTCGTGTGCTCAACGATAACTTGCTGTTTGACCGCGCGCTGGAGTCGGTGATCGGCAACCTGCGCCGTCTCAAGGATCAAGCCTAAGCGCTTGCCCCTGCTGGCCACCCCGGCCTAGCATGAGCGCTCAATCGGGAGTGCTCATGCCTGCTACGTTTTCCATCGACCCTGCCAGCGGCGTGTGCCGCGAGGCGCAGTGGTGCCCCTCACCGCATTGCAATGCTCGCCCTGCGGCCGACGATATTTCTCTCTTAGTGATTCATAACATCAGCCTGCCGCCCCGGCAGTTTGCCACCGGCTGCGTGCAGCAATTTTTCGCCGGCAAGCTTGAGGCGGAACGCCATCCGTACTTTGCGGAGATCGCCGCGCTACGGGTGTCGGCGCACTTTTTTATCGAGCGAAATGGCCAGCTGACGCAGTTTGTCAGTTGTAACGAGCGTGCTTGGCACGCCGGGCAGTCGTGCTTTGCTGGCCGTGAGGCGTGCAATGACTACAGTATTGGTATCGAGCTGGAAGGTTGCGATGACGTGCCCTATGCGCCCGCGCAATATGCTGCCTTGGTGGCGTTAACCGCGGCGATTCAGCAGGCCTACCCGGCGATTAGTAACGCGCGCATCACCGGGCATGAACATATTGCCCCCGGACGCAAAACCGATCCCGGCGCGGCGTTTGACTGGCAAGGCTATCGCAGCGCATTGAGTCAAGGAGAAGCCCCGTGAGTTTCGTTGTTCTGGTTTTGGTCGTAGTGCTGGAAAAGTTTTCCGTCTGGCGAAAAGCCTTGCAGCGCGATGGCGTTTGGCTGACTTGGCTGGGCTGGGTGGCCGGGCAGGGTGACGCAAGCCGTGCCACGCGCATGCCCTGGTTGGTGTTGCTGGCTGCCTTGCTGGTGCCGCTGTTGCTGTTGGCGGGGCTGTGTGTCTGGCTGGGGCAATGGTTTTACGGGGTATTGCTGCTGCCCTTAGAGCTGCTGGTGGTGCTGTATTGCTTGGGGCGTGGTGATGTGCCCGCAGACTTAGGTGGCTTTCGTGATGCTTGGCGGCGTGGCGATTTACAAGGCGCCGAGCATGTCGCCGAGCGTGACTTGCAGATCGCCCCGCAGGAAAGCGCCAGCGCCTTGTTTGCCAGCGTGCAGAGCTATCTGCTCTGGCAGGCCTTTCAGGGTTTTTTCGTGATTGTCTTTTGGTATGTGGTGCTTGGCCCATTGGCCGCGTTGGCCTATCGGCTTTTGGCCTTGATGGCGGCGCAGAGTCAGTACGCCAGCATGGCCGAGCGTGCCGCTGCGCTACGCCATGCTTTTGACTGGCTGCCGGGGCGCTTGCTGGCCATCAGCTTTGCCTTGGTCGGGCATTTCACCGCCGTGATGAGCGAGCTGCTGCATGAGCTGTTGGCGTGGGATACGCCTGTGCAGGTGCTGCTGGCCAAGTGCGGGCGCGCCGCCGATGAGCAAGAGCAAGAGGCCGCTGGCGAGGCCGGGCTGGCTCAGCTAGATGGGCTGTGGCAGTTGCTGGTGCGTTGCGCCACCTTGTGGTTTGCCGTGATTGCGGTGTTAACGCTGGTTTGGTGAGCGCCGTGCGCGAACTCTGCCTATGCTTGAGAAGCAGGCTAAGGGTGCAGCAGGTTACGCTGCGGTGCGTGCAGGGCACTTAAGTTGGCGTGATAACCGCCGATAAGTCTGCTCAGGGATGCTTGGATGACTAATGGCGTTGTGACATAGTTCACGGCCTTGTCATTTATATGGCGCCGATCTTGTGGCGCTTCAGGGCTTGGTCCTACCGCAAAAGAATAAAACCGTGTGGCAACGGGGAGATGTCCAGTGAAAGCCTTACTCTATCCGGCTATCGCGTTAATGAATCGTCTGAACTTCGGCATGAAGTTCACCTTAACCAGCGTGATCATCTTTTTGCCGATGATCATCACCAACTACTTTCTGGTGAACGATTCGTACAACGAGTTTCAGGTCACCCGTACCGAGCTGCGCAGCCTTGATGTATTAGGCGGTGCGTTAAAGGCTGGGGTGGGCGTGCTGGAACTGCGCGATTTGAAGGTCATCAACTCGTTCACCGGGCAATCGGGCAGCGGCGAGAAGATCGAAGCGCGCATGCAAGAGCTGATGACTAAGCTGGAAAAAGACATCAAGGTTCTTGAGCTAGAAACCGAAGACGCAGCGCTGTCTGAAGAATTCGTTAAGAAGCGCGGCGAGCTGCTGCAAGCGCTGGATGCCGTGCGCAGCGAAACCAGCTTGGGCAGTGCCGCAGAGCTGGCGCAGAAGCTGCTCAACAACTACCAACTGTTTTTCAAATTCACCGCGGTGAGTGCCGGTTTGGCGCAAGACTCCGAGCGTTCGGTGCGTCAGCTGACTGATCTGCTGGTGAACACCACGCCGATTATTGTCGAGGCGATTGGCCGTGGCCGCGCCATCGGTAGCTATGCGCTGGAGCAAGGTTTCTTGAACTCGGCAACCAGCACCGACATGGACAACCTGTTCCTCGAGCTGGAAAAGCGTCGCCAAGAATACGAGCTGAAAATCAACGAAGCCTTGGACGGCGATGCCCGTGTGCAGAACGAGCTGTCTGCGACGGCTACCGCCAGCTTGGACAGCCTAAAAAGTGCCGGCGTGTTGTTTGAAGACAAAATAATCATGGCCGATGCGCTGGACACACCATGGGATGAATATTTCCGCGCGGTGAGCGCTGAAATGGCGAAAACCACCGAGCTGAATGACGCCATTGTTGAGGTTTTACAGGCCTCGCTCAGCGAGCGTCTGGAGGCCAAACAGCAGCAGATGGTGCTGATGGTGCTGGCGCTGATGGGGATTTTTGCCTCGATCGTGTATCTGTATGCCGCCTTCTATGTGTCGACCCGTGGCTCGCTGCATGCCTTGGGCGGTGTGATGTCGCGCATGGCTGGTGGCGACATGACGGTGAAATTTAAAGTGGTCAGCCATGACGAGCTAGGCGAGCTTGGCGGCGCGGTGAACAACGCCGTGGAAAAAATGCACGACCTGATCCAGAAGGTGGGCGAAACCGTCGGCCAAGTGGAAGGTCAGGCCAGCCAAGTGCGGAGTATTTCTGGCGAAAGCTCGCAAGCGGTGAATGAACAACGCAGCCAGATTGAACTGGTGGCCACGGCGATGAACCAAATGGCCGCGACCGCTCAAGAAGTAGCGCGCAGTGCCTCGGTGGCGGTGGACAGCGCACATAAAGTGAATCAGGAAACCAGCAACGGCCGCACCCAAGTGACCGCGCAGATCAGCAATATTGAGCGCCTCGCCAGCGAGATCGATAACTCGGTGCAGGTGATCAATAAACTGGCTGGCGACAGTCAGGCGATCAGCCAAGTGTTGGATGTGATCAAGGGCATTGCCGAGCAGACCAACTTGCTGGCCTTGAACGCGGCTATCGAGGCGGCCCGTGCCGGCGAGCAAGGGCGTGGCTTTGCGGTGGTGGCCGATGAGGTGCGCAACTTGGCGAAGCGCACGCAGCAATCCACCGAAGAAATTGAAGAAATGATTGCGCGCTTGCAGTCCGGCGTTGGCGCGGCGGTGAAGGCCATGGGTGTCAGTCACAAGATGGCCAGCGACACCGTGGGCGAGTCTGACAAGGTGCAGAAGGCGCTGGATAACATCTTGAATGCGGCGGGTTATATCGTCGATCAGAGTCAGCAGATTGCCGCCGCTGCGGAAGAACAAACCGCCGTGGCGCAAGACATTGACCGCAATATCGTGCAGATCAGTGAAGCCGGCGAGCGTACCGCCCACGGTGCCACGCGTGCCGAGCAGGCCAGTGGTCAGCTTAATGAGTTAGTCCACAAGCTTAAGTCGCTGACCAGCGCCTTCCGCGTTTAACGCAGGCAAATAAAAAACGCCTCAGCCTTGTCGGGTTGGGGCGTTTTTTTTGCGCAAAAAAGTGCGGCAGGCTAAGGCCGCGTTACAGCGCCGGCCAGCCAAACAGCGCACAGGTGTTGGCAGTGCATTGCTGCGCCAACGTGGCGGCAGAAACGCCGCGAACTTCGGCCAAGCAGTGGCTGATCTCGGCCAGTGCTGTGGGGCTGTTGCGTTGGCCAGCCAAGAACACCGGGGCCATGTCGGGGGCGTCGGTTTCCAGCACCAGTTGTTCGGCCGGCAGTGCGGCCAGTACGCGGCGCAAGCGCTGGGCTTGTGGCCAAGTGGCGGCGCCGCCGAAGCCGAGTAAGAAACCCAGCTTGCGGTATTCGCGGGCTTCCTCAAGGCTACCGGCAAAGGCATGCACAATGCCGCCGCGTGGCAGTTTGACCTGCTTAAGGGCGGCAATGGTGTCGGCATGCGCGCGGCGCACATGCAGCAAGGCAGGCAGCTCGAATTGCTTGGCCAGCTCCAGTTGCTGGATAAATAGGTTGGCCTGCTGCTGACGGTCGAGCGTCGGCACAAAGTAATCCAAACCAATCTCGCCGACGGCGCACAAGCGCGGATGCTGGCGGCAGGCGCTGAGCTGCTGCTCTAAGCGCTGCACGGCGTCGCTAGGGTGGTCAGCTAAGTACACCGGGTGCAGGCCAAAGGCGGCAAACAGCCCGGCCTGCTCACCCTGCGTGCTGGTGACTAACTGCCACAGCCGTGGCCACTGCGGCGCACACACGCCAAGCACAATCTGCCGCGCTACGCCGAGGGCTTGCGCCTGGCTCAGAAGCTGATCGCGGTCGTGGTCGAACTCGGGGAAGTCCAAATGATTGTGGGTGTCGATGAGCTGCACGGTGGTCGTTTTCTCGTGGCTTGCTATTACTTAATAAGGCGCAGGAAGTCAGTGATGGCCTGTTTGAAAGACCTTTTAAGGATGACATGCGGTGAGCGAATTAACAGACGAAATGCAGCGTAAGTCCATTTTGCTGGTGGATGACGTGGGCTCAGTACGCAGCCTGTGCAAGGGCTTCTTGCGCGAGCTGGGCTTTGAACGCATCGAAGAAGCCGTGGATGGCAAAGCGGCGGTGCAGTACTTGCGTCACCACGCCGTGGACTTAGTGATTTGCGATTGGAACATGCCGCACATGAATGGCTTCGAGCTGCTCGAAGCGGTGCGCCAAGACCCCAATATCCATGACATGCCGTTTCTGATGATTACCGGCACCTCGGATGTCGAGCGGGTTAAGCAAGCGATTGCCGCCGGCGTGTCGGATTACATTTTGAAGCCTTTTAAACCCAGCCAGTTGGGCTTCAAAGTGGCACGGGCATTAACCGGCTCGCAGCATCAGTCGGCTGCGCGTATGGAGGCTGCCGCTGACGAGCCTGAAGAGGCTGCTGAGCCGACAGAAGAACAACCCGCCACAGCGGCAAGCGCTGAGCAATCAGGCCAAGCAGCTCAGCCAGCGGCTGCTGAAGAAGAGGATTTGGATATTTCCGCCGATGCCGTGGCGGAGGAGCAAGCTGCCGGCAAAAGCTAATGCCAGCAGCCTGTATTGGCGAGCGTTAACAGGGCTTAGCGTTGGGGTCGTTGCTTTCGCCTTTAATGCACAGCGGCGCCATGCCTTGGCGCAGGCGCGGCGATTTCTTCTGCACGCTGCTGGTTAGGCTGTTGAAGAAGCGATCGGCTTGCGCTTGGTCAGTAAATTTACGCGCGCCGCTAAAGCTGCCGGTGTAGCTACTGTTGCCGGCGGCGTAGCATTGCTTGTAGCCCTTACAGGTTAATTCGACATACCAAACCGGCTGTTGCACCAGCACGCCAGCAACGCTGGGGGCGCTAAACGGTATGACGAGGGAGGCGGATAACAGCAGTGTAGCGAGGGTGTGACGGCGCATGAGGCGCTCCTTCCATGGGATTACGCCGCCACTGTAGCTGAGCCATTGCCGCGCGCAAGGGTGGCGCGACAGTGGCTCAGTCATGGGCTCAGCCGAGGTCTCAGTGCTTAGTGGTGCTCGCGGGTGGCGCGGAATTTAATTTCCGGCCAGCGCTCTTCCATCAGGCTCAGGTTGACGCGCGTTGGCGCCAAGTAGGTGAGATGGCCGCCGCCGTCGATGGCGAGGTTCTCGAAGGCCTTGGTGGAGAACTCTTTGAACTTCTTCTCGTCGGTGGATTCGATCCAGCGCGCGCTCCACACGTTGACCGCCTCGTAGGCGCACTCGACCTTGTATTCCTCTTTCAAGCGACTGGCGACCACATCGAACTGCAGCACACCCACGGCGCCCAAGATGATGTCGTTGCTGCGTTCGGGGAAGAACACCTGCGTGGCGCCTTCTTCGGCCAGCTCTTGTAGGCCTTGGCGCAATTGCTTGGACTTCAACGGGTCTTTTAAGCGCACGCGGCGGAACAGCTCCGGTGCGAAATGCGGAATACCGGTAAAGCCCAGCGCTTCGCCTTCGCTGAAGGTGTCGCCAATCTGAATCGTGCCGTGGTTGTGCAAGCCGATGATGTCGCCGGCGTAGGCTTCTTCCAGCTGCTCGCGCTCGCTGGAAAAAAACGTCAGCGCGTCGGCGATCTTGATGTCTTTGCCCAACCGCACGTGGCGCATCTTCATGCCTTTTTCGTATTTGCCCGAGCAAATGCGCATAAAGGCGATGCGGTCGCGGTGTTTGGGGTCCATGTTGGCTTGGATCTTAAACACGAAGCCGGTGAATTTTTCTTCGGTCGGCACAATGGTGCGTTCGTGCGCGGCGCGCGGCAGCGGTGCTGGGGCCGATTCGACGATGCAGTCCAGCACCTGATCAACGCCGAAGTTACCCAGCGCGGTGCCGAAGAACACCGGGGTCATCTCGCCGTCCAAGAAGGCTTGTTGCTCGAAGGCATGGCAGGCGCCTTGCACCAGCTCGAGTTCTTCGAGGAAGTTGTCGTAGTAGTCGCCGAGCAGCGCGCGGGCTTCGTCGGAATCCAAACGGTCGATGCGCTTTTGTTCGGTGCGCTCGTGGCCGTGGCCGGGGGTGTAGACGATGATGTAGTCACCGGCTAAGTGGTACACGCCCTTGAAGTCGCGGTAGCAGCCAATCGGCCAAGTGATCGGTGCGGCTTTGATCTTCAGTACCGCCTCGATTTCATCCAGCAGCTCGATGGGGTCGCGAATATCGCGGTCGAGCTTGTTCACAAAGCTGACGATGGGCGTGTCGCGCAGGCGGCACACTTCCATCAGCGCGATGGTGCGTGGCTCAACGCCCTTACCGCCGTCGAGCACCATCAGTGCGCTGTCCACTGCGGTGAGGGTGCGGTAGGTGTCTTCAGAGAAGTCTTCGTGGCCGGGGGTGTCGAGCAGGTTGATCATGCATTCGCGGTAGGGGAACTGCATGACCGAGGTGGTGATCGAGATGCCGCGCTGTTTTTCCATCTCCATCCAGTCGGAGGTGGCATGGCGGTCGGACTTACGCGACTTTACCGTGCCCGCCACTTCAATGGCCTTACCCATCAGCAGCAGCTTCTCGGTGATGGTGGTCTTACCGGCGTCGGGGTGAGAAATAATGGCAAAGGTGCGGCGTTTGCCGACCTCGGCAGCCTGGCGGGACATGCGCGAAACCTCAGGTGCTAAATCGTGGCGTCATAAAAGCGCGCGATTATAGCCCAAGCGGTCACTCGGCTGTGGTGTGTTAGGGTTATTGCCGGCGTTGTGTAGGACAAAGCCGCTGAGCGGTGCCTAACCTGTGCAGCTTTTTTGACATTTTCGCCTATGCCTGTCGGCTATTTTGCACGCGGCTAAAAAAACCGCGCCGAGCTAGGCTTTTCGCGGGTTTGACGGTTGAATCGTGGGGCTTTGCGGCCTAAAGTGCGCCCCCAAGAACGTCCATGCTGGAACGATCCATCCGGCTCAAGTACTGACGACGAGAGGTTATGCCCTTGGCTAATCCTCGGCGACAAGCCTTGGGAAGTAGGCGAACCAAAGTGGGGATACTGAGCGGCGTTCAAGCCCCCTGACATTCACGCAAGCGAGGACTCTGGCATGTCGTTGCAGCCTATTAAGGTCGAAGATTACTTCACTCCCGAAACTTTTCAGCGCATGAAGGCGTTTGCTGATCAGCAAGAAACGCCCTTCGTGATGATTGATCTGAACACCATTTCCCGCGCCTACGATGACTTGATCGCTGGCTTCCCGTTCGCCAACGTGTTTTACGCGGTGAAGGCCAACCCAGCGGTCGAGCTGATCGACCTGCTGCGCGACAAAGGCTCGAACTTCGACATCGCCTCCATCTATGAGCTGGACAAGGTGATGAGCCGTGGCGTGGGCCCGGAGCGCATCAGCTACGGCAACACCATCAAGAAGTCCAAGGACATCCGCTACTTCTACGACAAAGGCGTGCGCCTGTTTGCCACCGACTCGGAGTCCGACCTGCGCAACATCGCCAAGGCCGCGCCGGGCTCGCGTATTTATGTGCGCATCCTCACTGAAGGCGCCACCACTGCCGATTGGCCGCTGTCACGCAAGTTCGGCTGCCAAACCGACATGGCCATGGATCTGTTGATTCTGGCCCGTGATTTGGGTTTGGTGCCGTACGGCATTTCCTTCCACGTCGGCAGCCAGCAGCGCGATATCGGCGCGTGGGATGCGGCGATTGCCAAGGTCAAGGTGATCTTCGAGCGTCTGAAAGAAGAAGACGGCATCACCCTGAAGATGATCAACATGGGTGGCGGCTTCCCGGCCAACTACATCGCCAAGACCAATGACTTGGAAACCTATTCGCGCGAGATCACCCGCTTCTTGAAGGAAGACTTCGGTGACGAGCTGCCGGAAATCATCCTCGAGCCCGGTCGTTCGCTGATCGCCAACGCCGGTATCTTGGTCAGCGAAGTGGTGCTGGTGTCGCGCAAATCGCGCACCGCCGTCGAGCGCTGGGTGTTCACCGATGTGGGCAAGTTCTCCGGCCTGATCGAAACCATGGACGAGTCCATCAAGTTCCCCATCCACACCGACAAGCAAGGTGAGATGGAAGAAGTGGTTATCGCTGGCCCGACCTGCGACAGCGCCGACATCATGTACGAGCACTACAAGTACGGCCTGCCGCTGAACCTGTCGAGCGGCGACCGCATGTACTGGCTGTCCACCGGCGCGTACACCACCAGCTACAGCGCGGTAGAGTTCAACGGTTTCCCGCCGCTGAAGTCTTACTACCTGTAAGCGTTTCGCGTTGTTAAAAAGCCCGCTCTGTAGAGCGGGCTTTTTTATTCGTGCCTTCAAACGGTCATGGGGCTGTCATACTGTGCACAGACCTGAACAGTGTTGGAGTATGCATGTTTCGTCGCAGCAAAATTGTCGCCACCTTAGGCCCGTCATCCAGCTCGCGTGAGCAAATCGCCGCGCTGATTGCCGCCGGTATGGATGTGGCGCGGTTGAACTTCTCTCACGGTAGCGCCGACGATCACCGCGAACGTGCCCGAGTGGTGCGCGAAGAAGCCGCCAAGCAAGGCCGTTTCGTGGCCCTGTTGGGCGACCTGCAAGGGCCGAAGATTCGTATCGCGCGCTTTGCCGAGAACAAGATTGAGCTGGCCCATGGCGTGGCGTTTCGCCTGTCGATGAGCCACGACCGCGCTGCGGGCAACGCGCAGGTGGTCGGGCTGGATTACCCCGATTTAGTCAAAGACTGCGCCCCCGGCGACGAGCTGCTGCTCGACGATGGGCGCATAGTGCTGCGCGTGCTGGCGGTGGATGCCGACGGCGTGGACACCCGCGTCGAAGTGGCCGGGCCGCTGTCCAACAACAAGGGCATCAACAAGCGCGGCGGCGGTATCTCGGCCGAAGCGCTGACCGCTAAAGACCGCGCCGATATCCAGCTTGCTGCCGAGCTAGCGGTGGATTATTTGGCCGTGTCCTTCCCGCGTGAAGCGGCGGACATGCAGCAAGCGCGTAGCTTGCTAGAAGCCGCGGGCGGCCACGCCGGGTTAGTAGCGAAAATCGAACGCGCCGAAGCGGTGGCTGAACTGCGCGTGCTGGAAGACCTGATCCGCGCCAGTGATGCGGTGATGGTCGCGCGCGGCGACTTGGGCGTGGAGATCGGCGACGCCGAGCTGATCGGCATTCAAAAACTCATCATCAGCCGGGCCCGCGCGCTGAATAAAGGCGTGATCACCGCCACGCAAATGATGGAGTCGATGACCAAGAGCCCGATGCCGACGCGCGCGGAAGTCTCCGACGTGGCCAACGCGGTGATCGACCATACCGACGCGGTGATGCTCTCCGGCGAAACCGCCGCTGGCGATTACCCGGTCGAGGCCGTGGCCGCCATGGCGCGTATTTGTATCGGCGCCGAAAAGCACGCCGAGCAGATCCCCACCGCTGAGGCGCAGGTCGAAACCTTCGCCCGCTGCGATCAAACCATCGCCCTCACGGCCATGTACGCGGCCAACCACTTTCCCGGCGTGAAGGCGATTGTTAGCCTCACCGAAAGCGGTGCCACGCCGCTGACCATGTCGCGCATGCGCAGCCAAGTGCCGATCTTTGCCCTCTCGCCGCACGCCAGCACCCAGCACCGTGTGGCGCTGTATCGCGGCGTGTACCCGATTCCGTTTGATATTGCCGCGCACGGTCGCGAGCAAGCCAACCAAGCGGCGGTGGACGAGCTGCTCAAGCGCGGCTTAGTACAACCCGGCGACTGGCTGGTGCTCACCAAAGGTGACTACAACAACACCGAAGGCGGCACCAATACGCTGAAAATCATCTGCGCCGGCGACAAGGTGTTCTGATGAAACTCAACTGCGACATGGGCGAAAGCTTCGGCGCGTGGCGCATGGGCGAGGATGAGCTGGTCATGCCGCTGGTCGACCAAGCCAACATCGCCTGCGGCTTTCATGCCTCCGACCCGCAGACCATGCGCAACACCGTCAAGCTGGCGTTGGAGAACAGCGTCAGCATTGGTGCGCATCCGGCGTACCCGGACTTGGTCGGCTTTGGTCGCCGCGCCATGGCGGTGTCGCCGGAAGAAGTCGAAGCCCTGTTGCTGTACCAAATCGGCGCGCTGGATGGCCTGTGCCGCGCCGAAGGTAGCCAAGTGGATTACGTCAAACCGCACGGCGCGCTGTACAACGCGATTGCCGCCGACGCCAGCTTGCTGCGCGCCGCGCTAACTGCGTGTGCACGTTACCGCGACGGCCTGCCACTGATGGTGCTGGCTCGCGCCGATAACAGCGGCAGCCAGCGTTTGGCTGAGCAGCTTGGTGTGCCTTTGTTGTTTGAGGCCTTCGCCGACCGAGGCTACGCCGCCGATGGCAGCCTGCTGCCGCGCGGCACGCCCGGCGCGGTGCATGGCGATGACGACAGCATTCTCAACCAAGCGCTAGCGTTTGCCCGTGGCGCGCCGGTGGCGCTCGCCGATGGCGGTAGCCTCTGCCTCACGCCCGATAGCCTTTGTGTGCATGGCGACAACGCCCACGCGCGTAGCGTGTTGCGCCGCTTGCGGGCGGGCTTGGACGCGCTCTGATGCACATCGAGCCAGCCGGTGCCTGCGCCCTGCAAGTGCTGCTGGACGAGCCGCCCAGTGCAGCGCTCAGCGCGCGCCTCGCGGCCTTGGCGCAGCAGCTGCGTCAGTGGCCGGGTATCGTCGCCGTGGTGCCCGCGTGGGATAGCCTGTTGCTGCATTACGACGTAATGCAGGCGGATTACCACCAGCTGGTGGAGCGCCTGTGCCCGCTGCTTAGCCAACTTGCCGCGCTCGAGCCGCAGGGCGCGGCAGAGCACGACACGGCCCGCGAACATTGCATTGCCGTGTGTTACGACCACCGTTTAGCGCCGGATTTGCCTTGGTTAGCTGACTCCTGCGGGCTCAGCGAGGCCGAGCTAATCGCCAAGCATCACAGCGCTCGCTACCGAGTGGGCGCCATTGGTTTTGCCCCCGGTTTTGCCTATTTAGCCGGGCTCGACCCGCAATTGGCCCAACCGCGCCGCGCCACGCCGCGCACTCAAGTGCCGGCCGGTAGCGTGGCGGTGGCCGAGCAACAGTGCGCCATCTACCCACAAGCCTCGCCCGGCGGCTGGCACTTGATTGGCCGCACCGCTCAGCCACTGTTCGACCCGTCCGCGCAGCCTCCCAGCCCTTGGCAGGTGGGCGACCGGGTGCGCTTTGTCGCCATCGACTACGCCACCTACCTCGCCCAAGGCGGTGCGCCGTGAGTGCGCTCACGGTGCTTAAAGCCGGCCCGTTAAGCCTGTTGATGGACGGCGGGCGCGCCGCCTGGCAACACCTAGGCGTGTCAGCCAGCGGCCCACTGGATTGTTTAAGCGCCGCGTGGGCCAATCGCCTGCTCGGCAACCCCGTGGATGCGCCTTTGCTGGAAATTACCTTAGGCGGCTTTAGCGCCGAGGCTCGGCAAGACGGCCAGTTAGCCTTGGTCGGCGCGCCGCTACCGGCGCACATCGACGGCCAGCCGCTGGCTACGCAAAGCAGTTTTATTCTGCGTGCCGGGCAAACCCTCAGCGTGGGGTTTGGCGCACGAGGCCAGCGCGCCTACTTGGCCGTCGCAGACGGCTTTAGCGCCAAGCCGGTGCTCGGCAGTGTGGCCACGCAAACCCGCGAAGGCTTAGGCGGCCTACATGGCGATGGCCGCGCGCTACAGGCAGGCGATGCGCTGCATGGCGGTAGCCGCCTGCTGACCCGGCAAGTCGGCGTGCCGTGGCGTTTTCAGCCGCGCTGCGCCGGGCAGATCCGCCTGCGCTTGCTGCCCGGTGGTGATCTGTCGCGTTTTACTGAGGCTGCCCAGCAAGCCTTCTTTAATCAGGCGTGGTCACTCAGCGCAGACAGCAACCGCATGGGCATGCGCTTGACTGGCGAAGCGCTGGCTGAGCCGCCAGTGCTGCGTTATTCGCGCGGCATGAGCCTCGGCGCCGTGCAAGTGCCGCCCTCCGGCCAGCCGGTGGTGCTGATGGCCGACCAGCAAACCATGGGCGGCTACCCGGTGCTCGGCTGGGTGCACCCGCTGGATTTGCCTTTGCTGGCGCAGCTGCCACCCGGCGGCCAAGTTCGTTTTACCAGCATCAGCTTGGATGATATGCAGGCTGAATACCGCGCCCACACGGCCTTTTTTGCGCGCTGATCTGGCGTGAATGCCCTTTGCTTGCACCACGCCAATCTGCCAGCCTGAGGCACGCTGGGTTTGCCCGATGGAGTGCTGCCATGTCCTTATCTTCAACCACTATTGCCGAGCCGCAGGTCGCGCTTACGCGTGCCGATGCCGCCACGCCTGCGGCTTTGCGCGCGCTGATTGAAAGCCGCCGTGCGGTGCGCCGCTTTACCGCCGAACCGGTGCCCGAGGCGGTGATTCGTGATTGCCTAGAGCTGGCGGTGCTGGCGCCGAACTCCTGCAATTTGCAGCCGTGGAGTTTTCAGGTGATCCAAAAACCCGCACTGCTGGCGGCCTTGCACCCGGTATGCATGAGCCAGAATGCCGCCAAAGCGCCGCTGATCATCGCCGTGCTGGCGCGCCCGGACACTTGGCAGCAGGCCTGTAGCGGGGTGATCGAACACTGGCCCGAAGGCCCGGCGCCTAAGCTGATTGAACACTTCTACCGCAAAACCGCGCCGTTTCAGTACAACCAAGGGCTACTCGGTTGGCGCGGCTTTTTTAAGCGCCAGTTGCTACGCATCGTAGGGCTGAAAAAAGCCCTGATGCGCACGCCCAACAGCCACGCCGATATGCGGGTGTGGGCGGTGAAGTCCACCGCGCTAGCGGCAGAAAACCTCATGCTCGCCTTGCAAAGCCACGGCTACTGCACCTGCCCGATGGAAGGCTTCGACGAGGTACGCCTGCGTCGTGTGCTGCACATCCCCAAACAAGCCATCCCCATTATGCTGCTGGCAGTGGGCAAACCCGGCGACAAAGCGGTTTACAATCCGCGCCTGCGGTTTCCCTTAGAGCAACACGTCAGCTGGCATTAAGCATGAGCGAACAAGCAAACACACAACTGAGCATCGAAGACCTAGTGATTGGCACGGGCAAAGCCTGCGTCAAAGGCGCGCTGATCACTACCCAATACCGTGGCTGGCTGGCCGATGGCAGCGAGTTCGACTCTTCCTACGCACGCGGCAAACCTTTTCAGTGCGTGATCGGCAGTCGCCGGGTGATAGCCGGCTGGGACCAAGGCCTGATGGGCATGCAGGTTGGCGGCAAGCGCAAGCTGTTTGTCCCCGCGCATTTGGGCTACGGCGAGCGCAGCGTCGGCAGCATCCCGCCAAACTCGGACTTATGGTTTGAGATCGAATTGCTCGAAGTGCTGACGCGCGACGATTAAGCCTTTGCCACTAAGCTAAACGGCAACCCCGCCGGCGCCCAGCGCCCACTCAGCACAGAAAGGAATCCCCATGGCACCGCAAGAAGCACTCTCTGTTGCCGAGCAAACTCTCGAGCTGCTGCACTCCGCAGCCCCTATGCTGGCGCTGCTGGGCACTGGCTGTTTGCTGTTCTTTACCCTCAACCGCTCCGGCACTGCGCACTTTGTGCGCGAGCGCATTTGGCGCTTATTGGGTGGCAGCGAAGAGATCGACAACACGTTTCTAGCCGAGCGCTGGCGCGAGATTAAAGACTTAGAGTCTTTGCGCTACAAAACCGGCATCCGCTTTGCCAACCTCGATGACGCCATGCAGATGTTTAAGTGGGCCGATGAGCTTGGTGTTTCGGCGGATGACCTGATGAAGTCCGCCAAGTACTACAACCCCGCAGAGCAAACCTTTGCTAATCCACAGCAAAAGCTAAAGCGTTGGGAAGGACGGGTTTATTGCGCGGGGCTGCTACTCGCTGCTGTTTTTGGCGGCTTTTTGCTGGTGACGGATCACACCTTAATTAAGGTTAAACAATCCTCTACCCGAGTTTGGACCGACGGCGAAAGTTTATTTGCTTGGAATAGGTTGCAATGGTCAATGACCCTAGACGACTGCGCTAAAGACATAACATTTTTGCCTGATACACACGTTCGCAAAGTAGTGTGTGATTTGATCAAGCCCGAGGCCAAAGAGTACTTGCAGCAGGCCGTTACTTCGCAAAAGTACGTGGCCGTTTTTTTCGAAGCCATACTTGGGGTCTTGTTCTGCTGGGTCATGAACTGGCAACGCAAAGTGGCGTTGGCGCAGCGGATTTACAGCAAGTCTCAGGCTCAAAAAGCGGCAACACCGCCGTTAAGTGCGGCTTAGTTGTTCGGCGGCTAGGCCTTAGCGCTGCGGGGGTTATTCCCAATACAACCCATCCACCTGCCAGTGTTCGGCCAGATAGTCGATCAGCGCGCGCACCAGCGGCTGTTGATAGCTGCGCGATAGGTACACCGCCCATAAGGAGTGGCGTGGCGGTGGGGTGTCTAGCATCAGGGCGACCAGCTTGCCCTGATTAAGCAGCGGCTTGGCCAGATCGCAGGGCAGTAGGGCGATACCCATGCCGCGCAGGCAAGCGTTGAGCAGGGTGCCCATGTCGTTGGCAAACAGTTGGCCGTTTATCGGCTGCGCGAGCACGCTGGCGTTATGCAAAAAGTGCCAGTGTTGATGGGCGAGGTGCACGAGGCAGCGGTGCTGGCTTAGCTCGCTGGGGCTGGTTGGCGTGGGGTGTTGCGCTAAGTAGCTGGGGCTGGCGCATACCACAGAATCAATCGCCAACAAGCGGCGGGCGATAAGTTGCTCGTCAGGCTGCACGGCAAAGCGCAGGGCGATGTCGACGCGCTCATCCACCAGCTGCGCGTTGTGATCCGACAGCTGCAAATGCACGCGCACCGCCGGGTGCAGTTGCATAAAGGCGCTGAGTTGATCGAGCAGGCTGTTTTGCCCAACGCCCGCTGGGGCGGCAATGCGGATATCGCCTTGCAGGGCTTGTTGGCTGCGGGCGCTGGCCTCAAGCGCGGCGGCTTCGTTGAGCAGGCGTTCGCAGTGCAACAGCGCGTCGCTGCCGGCGCTGGTGAGGCTAACGCGGCGCGTAGTGCGGTGCAGCAAGCGCAAATTCAGCCACTGCTCTACCTCTTGCACATGGCGGCTCACTTGCACGCGGCTGAGCTGCAAATGCTCGGCGGCGGCGGTAAAGCTGCCGCGATTAGCCACTTCTACAAAGCTGCGCAGGGCGTCGAGTTTGTCCATTTTGTTTCTATATCGGTAATAAACTGCTTCATTAAAGCGTATTTATCGCGTTTTATCTGCTCAATAAGCTGTGCTCCCGTGCAATCACCCACAGGAGACACACCATGAACATTGCAGTTTTGGGCGCTAGCGGCTGGCTGGGCTCCACCATCAGTGCAGAGGCCTTAGCACGCGGCCATCGCGTGATTGGCTTGGCGCGTAACCCGCAAGGCTTGCCAGAAGGCGTTACCGCGCGTGCGTTCGACTTAAATACCGAGCAGTCACTGGCCGAGGCGTTGGCTGGCGCTGACTTGCTGATCGCCAGTGTCGGCGGGCGTGCCGCCGGTAATCACGAGATCGTGCCGGCCACCGCCGCGCGCTTGTTGGCCGAGCTGCCTAAAACGGGCGTTAAGCGCCTGTTGTGGGTGGGCGGTGCCGGCAGTTTAGAGGTGGCGCCGGGCGAAGTCTTAGTCGCTCAGCCGAGCTTTCCGGCGGAATACAAAGCCGAAGCCATCGCCCAAGGTGAAGCGCTGGCGGTGTTCCGCGATAGCCAAAGCCCGCTGGCGTGGACGTTTGTAAGCCCCGCTGCAGAAATCTACCCCGGCGAGCGCAGCGGCGCTTATCGCTTAGGCGGCGACCAGTTGTTGGTCGATAGCGAAGGCCGCAGCCGCATTAGCGCTGCCGACTACGCGGTGGCCCTGCTGGACTTGGCCGAGCAAGATGCTCCAGCGCAAACCCGCGTGAGCGTGGCTTACTAAAGCCCACAAATCCCCCATCGGCCCCGCATAACGGCGGGGCCGCTGGGCTGTTACGCCGCGTGAATCGCCACCGCCACGCCGTTGAGCGCGGCGTTGCCGGTGAGTGGGTCGACGCGCTGGTCGCAGGTCAGGCTGTTGATGCTGATGCCCGGCTGCTTGGCCGCCACGCTCATCGCGGTGTTGCGGTGGTTATGGCCCCAGCCTTGGGGGACGCTCACCACGCCTTGCAGAATGTCGTCGTTAATCTCCACATCCAGCGTCACTTGGCCGGTGGCCGAGCGTACCGTCACAGCTTGGCCGGCGCTTAATTGCAGGCGTGCGGCATCGGCGGAGTGCATTTGCAGGGTGACCGGATTCTTACCTTTGATCAGGCGGTGCGCGTTGTGCGTCCAAGTATTGTGGTTGCGCACTAAGCGGCGGCTGATCATTTGGAACGGGTAGTCGGCGCGCTGGGTGGCGTCTTCCTCTAATGCAGCCTGTAAACGCGGCAGGTCGTTGAGGTAGAACGCCGGTGCCAGCGCAATGCGCCCGTCGGCAGTGCGCAGGCGCTCGCTGATGCACGGTTGCAGGGGGCCGAGGTCGATGCCGTGGGGGTTATCCAAGAGCCTTTGCAGGCTCATGCCTTGCTCTTTATAACGCCCAGCTTTGAGGCCCATGTCCAGCAGCAGCTCGGGCGTGGCGCCGTTATCCGGCGCGCCGGTCAGGCATGCGATCAGGCCTTTTAGAATCTCCCAATCGTGCTTTTGTCCCGGTTTTTTGGCGAACATCGGCGGCGAGTATTTCGCTGTGTTGCTCACCGCAAAGCTATTGAAGAACACGTCGAAGTGGGCAATCTCCAGCCCTGTGGTAGCAGGCAGAATAATGTCGGCGTGCTTGGTGGTTTCGTTCAGGTAGATATCCACGCTGACCATAAAATCCAGCCCCGCAAAGGCTCGGTCTAGGCGGTCGCCATTGGGCGCCGAGAGCACCGGATTGCCGGCAATGGTGATCAGCGCTTTGATCTGCCCATCGCCTGCGGTTTCAATCTCGTCGGCCAAAGTAGCAATCGGGAACTCGCCGTTAAAAAACGGTAGCTGACGCACCCGCGACTGATGGCGGCCATACGAGCTGGGCTTGCCCGGCTTTACGCTGCCAAGCAGGTCGAACGCTGGCTGCGGGAACATCGCCCCGCCTTGGCGATCCAGATTGCCGGTGAGTATGTTCAGCACCAAGGTCAGCCACTGGCACAGGCCGCCGAAGGATTGCGTCGAGGCGCCCATGCGGCTGTAGCACACCGCCGAGGGCGCGCTGGCAAACTCGTCGGTAAGGCGGCGAATATCCACAGCGCTAATGCCCACGGTCTCGGCTACTTGTTCGGGGCTAAAGGGCGCGGCGGCCTGTTCGATATCCGCCAAGCCATCGCACAGCGGGGCCAAGTGGCGCAGGTTGATACGCTGTTCGGCGAATAAGGTGTGAATCATCGCCATCAGCAGCAGGGCGTCTTTCTCTGGGCGGATAAACACATGCTCGCTGGCGATTTTCGCGGTTTCGGTGCGGCGTGGGTCGATCACCACCACCTTGCCGCCGCGTTGCTGAATATCTTTGATGCGCCCCGGCATGCCGGCGCCGCTCATCATGCTGCCGTTAGACACCACCGGATTGCCGCCGATGATCAGCAGGTAATCGGTGCGATTGATATCCGGCACCGAAATGGCCATGCCCGCGCCAAATAAAAAGTTCGCCGCCACATGGTGCGGCAGTTGATCGGCCGAGGCCGAGCTGTAGCGGTTCTTGCTGCCCAGCGCCTTCATAAACTGCGGCAAAAACAGCGCATTGCCCAAGTTGTGCGCATTGGGGTTACCCATATAAGCGGCCACGCAGTCTTGGCCGTGCTCGGCTTGCAGGGCGCGCACACGGCTGCCGATTTCGCTAAAGGCGTCTTCCCAGCTGATCGCCTGCCAGCCCTCGGCGGTTTTGCGCAGCGGCGTTTTGAGCCGCTCGGGGTCGTGATAGAAGTCCTGCAGCGCCACCGCTTTCGGGCAAATATGGCCACGGCTGAAGGGGTCGAGCGGGTCGGGCTTGATCGACACAATCTCTTCGCCACGGTGCTTAATCTCTAGCCCGCACATGGCTTCGCAAATGTTGCAGGTTCGAAAATGCGTTTGCACGTCACTCATGGCGGCACCTTGGCTGAGGGGAAAGTCATCATTCTGGCAACCGGCTAACGCCTGTGTAATTGTAGAAAACGACATATAACTGGTGATTTCTGCCACAAGCGTAGGGGCGGCTCGATGGTGACGGTCAGCGTGATGCTGTTTGATTACGTGCTCGGCGCGGCGGTGATGGGCATTAACGACTTGCTCTACTTCGCCGGGCGCGCCTACGCCCAACGGCACGGCCACAGCCAGCCGCGCTTTGCCATTCGCTTGGTGAGCGCCCACGGCCAGCCGGTGAAAGCCATGAACCGCATCACTCTCACGCCGCATTGCAGCCTTGCCGAGGCAGGCCATAGCGAAGTGGTGCTGGTGCCCAGCATTGCCGGTGATATTGAACAAACCCTGCGCGACAACACCTGGCTCACTGATTACCTGCAACAGGCCGCCACCGCAGGCAGCTTGCTGGGCAGCAACAGCAATGGCTCGTTCTTTCTCGCCGAGGCGGGCCTGTTGGCGGGCAAAAAAGCCACCACCTTTTGGGATAACGTCGAGCTGTTTCGCCAGCGCTACCCCAGCATCGACCTGCGCGCCGATCAGGTGCTGATCCACGACGGCAATATCCTCTGCGATGCTGGCGGCACTTCGTGGTTCGACTTGGGCCTGTATCTGGTCGAACTGTTCTGCGACCACGCCACGGCGATGGACACCGCCAAATACTTTATGGTCGATCTGGAGCGCGCCAAACAGCTCAGCTTTACCCCGCTGGTGAGCCTGCGCCACCACAGCGACGCCGCCATCTTGCAGGTGCAAACGTGGCTAGAGCAGCACCATGCCGAACGCATCAGCATCGACGCCCTCGGCGCGCAGTTTGGCCTGTCTAACCGCTCGCTCGCGCGGCGCTTCAAGCTAGCCACTGGCGTAACGCCGCTGCATTACCTGCAAGAAGTCCGCCTCGACGCCGCCGGCCGGCTGTTAGTGCAAACCAACGCCAGCATCGAAGACATTACCCATGCCGTAGGCTACGAAGACATCAGCTCGTTTATCCGCCTATTCAAACGCCGCACGCACTATGCGCCCAGCACCTATCGGGCACGGTTTAGAGCGTTAAGGGTGTGATGGGCTTGGGCAAGCCGTATGAGCCAAATCTCGCGCTTGCGAGGTGAGGCTCAAGACGGAACCTACAGGGTTGTACCAATACACTCATTAAATTTCGCATCTATCAGTTTTTTTAGGCTTTCATTTATGAATTTTGATATTGATCGCTTTGAATTGGTGTTGACTTTGTTGTCATGGCTTAATCTTACGCAGGAAAATGTCAGTTCGGATTTTTTGTAATCATCTTCAGAGCGATTAGTGCTGCTGAATAGGAAGCAGATTTTGCACTTCCCAGTGTTAACCCCTTGAGAGTAAGTATATTCGACATCCATTTTTTGGATGTGATAATACTGGTAGTACTTTTCATCAGAGATTAGGAAAACGTCATTCAATCTTTCCCCATCAATTTTCATTCTCTTGACGGAGTTTTTCATCCATGAGATTTGCGGGTCACTCGGTAGAGGTGGGCCATCGCGATCAATGTTGATCTCGATGTTATCAACGTCTCCGGTAGATATCTCCTTGCCAAGACCGGCTGTGAGTTTTTTGAAGAAGCGTATTCTTTCTTCATTGTTAAAGGAGTCGAATCTGATCTGCTCAACCTCAGATGAGGTGACTATGTTTGCCTTGTTAAGTATTTTCGAGATATTGCTTGTTATTTTTTTGTTGATCACTTCTGTTTCTTTTGATGAATGGCTTGATGAGAAGTCTAGTAGTAAGGTGCCGTTTTGTTTTCTTATTGTTATCTCGGCATCGAACTGAAGTTCTCGTTGTAGCCAGTCTTTGCTGTAATCAGATTTGGTTACTTTATAGGGGATTCTTATTGTGTTTGAGTCGTCAATTATTACTTCGGGCTCCTCCGTGAAAGAGATGTTGCTTGACTCACTTGTTAGCCAGCTTGAGTTTTCGAATAAGTTGTCTTTTAGAGGGGTTATCCAGTCCGTGGATTCCGAGACTAGTTTAAGACTGGAGCCTTTTACCTTTGGTTGTGACTCGCGGTCAACACTTGCCTCTATTAGCCGAGAGAAGTTGTCGGGGGTCAAGAGGGTTGCAGACAGTATGGGGACGGTGATGGATTTTTCATTTTCTCCAATATAAATTCCTTTTTCTTTTAGGGTTGAATTTATTTCTCCGTAAGAAATGTGCTCGCTGTTAAGAAGGATTCTCAGATCTGCGCCTGCGAGAATGGTTGAGTTGGTGTCAAGTGGGGATTTCATGTTTAATCCTCTTTTGGAATGAGACTTAAAATCGACCTGTTGAAAGAAAATGGAATTATTTCTTCGTTCCGGTCCGGGAAGTGAAACCTGGCGAGTTGTGCTTCATGTTCATCTTGTGATGGATTGTAGTCGGGCATGCCTATTTTGATTTTTGCAACAAGGCCGCTAGAGAATTGTAATGCATAAGATAAAAGCTTTTTATATGCGTCGACGCTGAATTTTTGATCTGCGTAAATCACCATTTCACATGAGTCGTCTGATTTAACAAGGAATGGGACTACATCTGATGCGATAAGCTCTAGCGGCAAACTGCTGCCGGATCTGGCTTCGTTTACATAGACAGATGTTCCTATCCGAGGATAAAAAAATTCTATTTTTTTATCCTCGGACTTTCTTTTTATATCGTCAATTATTTTTATTAAGAATGATGCTCGTGCATTGTCTATCAAGTATATTGGGAATTTTGCGTCGGATTCTAAGCGGCTACTAGCTAGGTGAGGTTTGATGTCGCACTCAATGTCGGATTCATCATTGTGTAACCATATTAAAAGGCCGGAGTGACTTTTTTTTCCTCTAGTGGTGTGGGCTCTAGATATTGAGTTGACTTCAGGGCTGTGCTTGGCGCATTCAATTATTTCTTGGCACTCTTTAAAGTGGGACTTAAATTTTGTCCTCAGTGTTGCTTCGCCTGGAGGTGCGCCTAGGGAGTTCTTTACAGAAACATGAACTATTTCCGTTCTATCATCATGAAAGGGGTTGTGATAAATAAAAAGCTGATCCTCGCCATGCGTTTCTCGCTGGTTGCCTGATTCGTTTCTATGCTTGGGAGAGTTGCAGGTGATGCTCATGTTGTGTAGTGCGTTTTTCCAGCCAATTAATCGAAGTAGTTCGGAAGATATTTTTTCCCCGATTTCTCCAGACTTTTTAGATTTCTCCCCCATTACTGTTCCTTCCTTTCTTTGATGTCGATAATTGTTTGAAAGCCATGTCCTTTGTCTATGACAAGTAGCTTGGAGATAGTGTAGCTAGGGTTGCTAACGATTAGCCCAACGCCGCTGTGTATTTTTATCTTTCTATTTTTTGGGTTGGCGATCTTTGAAAAATCTTTTGATTTAAATTCATAGTTTTCGGAGATTTCGTGCCCGGAGCTAGTGGCTATGCCGGATATGATTTCGGTCAGAGAGTCGTGATCGATGAATTGAGATGATATGTTTTTTATTTCTTCAATTGTTGTGGTTTCTGATGAGTTTATTTTCTCTGTTATTCTTTCGGAAAAGTCAATTGTTGCCTGGGCGTCCTCGATCTTGGAGGTTACCCCTTTTAATATTGATCCGCTGATCTTGGCATAGGATTTTGAGGTTGCGCTAGGTGAAACTTTTAAAAATGACTCAGTCCAGTACTTTGTTTTTTTTCCTAAGTTGTCGATAACGCAAACTCCTTTTGAGTTTTGGAGTATTAAGGCGCCTTTTTGTATTCGGCTTAATGAGATTCCTGATAGTTCGATGATTTCAAAAGAGTTGGATGATTCCTTGATGTTAATAAAGTCGTCCTTGCTTTCTATTTTTAATACTGCAAGTGCGTCCAGGCTCTCCTGTCCAATGAGAACTTCTGTAAATAGTAAAAAAACTAGCTCACCGCTGGCTATGTTTGGATGGGTTGAGGTTGAATATAGATGCTTTGCAATTCCTTGGGTGTTCTTAACGAAGCTTTTCTTTTCGTCGAATATTCTTTTTGCGAGATTGTAAGTGACGTTTAGGGATAAGTCGGTCTCGTGGAAGAACTCATAGTTATTTCCCTGTTTCGCGAGTGGGCGCAAGTAATGCTGAGCGAGGGAGTCCCGTAGTGAATCGCTGATCTGTGACTCATTATCGGCAAGACGTATGCCTTCTTCTCGAGTCTTATTTCCAACGCGATGCACGGCAATATTTGTTAGCTGTGCTGAGCTTACATCTATCATTGTATAAGCCTTTGATTTTTAGAGTGGATGGGTGTTTTCGTTATCAGAGCTAATAGATCCTGGAACATGGCTGTCACGTTTTTTGCCTCGTGTACCTATAAGCTCTGAATAGGTCGGATCTTTGCAGAGCTAGGGGCGAATTTATTTGTGTGCGCATGCGTCACGATCTTGTCCTGCCCCGATCTCTCAAAAACTTTGCATCGTTCTGCACTTCGGGAACCCCGAACATCCCCAAAACTGCTGCCCCGCCTTAGCCCCCGATTTAACCGTGCGTATCAGCAGCGCGCTGCCGCATTTCGGGCACAGCCGTTCGGCTGTCGGATCACTCCGGCGCTTAAGGTTTTGCACATGCTCGCGGTGGGTGGCGAGGGTCGGCGCGCGGCGGCCGGTTTGTAGGGTGTGCAGCAGGGCGTCCACTTCTGTGGCGCTAAACACCAGCTGCTGGAATGACTGGATATAGCGAATAAAGCCAATGCCTTGGGTCACGTTGGCGGGCATGGCGGTTTTAAAGGTGCTGCCGCCAACAAAGCTGATCAGCGAGTGCAGGTGCTCGGGGTTTACGCCAAGGGTGGCTTCCAGGGCTTTGAGGTGTTTGTAGTTCTGTCGCAGCGGGTTTTGGAATTTGAAGCTGCGCTGGTAGAGCTTCTGCGTCCACTGTGCTTGCTTCTCGCTGCCGAAGATCCAGCCGCGCATGTTCTTGGTTTCCAGCACAAAGATGCCGTAGGGCGAGAGAAAGACGTGGTCGATCTGCGTGGTGCCGTCTGGCGTGTTGAGGGTGACGTTGTGCAGGCGGCGGTAGGTGTGTTGGTCGAGCTTAATGCGGGCAATCAGCCGCACCACAAGCTCACCGATATAACCCTTGGCCCACGGGGTTTGCAGCAGGCCGATGACCAGCATCAGCGGGATCAGCCAGCTCACGGTAGTCCACAACGGCGCGATGATGGGGGAGAAATCCATTTCTTGGCCTCTATCCAGAGATGCTTGGATAGTAGCGAAAAGTTGCGCAGTTTTGCGAAGGGTTTCTCGGTTATCTGGCTCTAGCACGGGCCTTTTGGGCGCTTTTGCCGTGCCTTTTGGCATGCCTAGGGCGACGCGCTATGGCTACAAGTTGCTGGGCTCTGCGGTTGTTGCGGCGGGCGGTAAGCGCAGCCAGCCTAAGACTTCGGGCGCTTGAATCGTCCAGCGGCCGGCTTGTTGGGTAAGCGCTAAGTTTTCGCGGGCGTTGCCGAAGGGGCCGGGGTTTTGCTGGGCAATCTCTAGGCTTGCGGCGCCCACACTGGCGATCACCGCGACGTGGCCATAGCGGTTCAGCAGCGATGGGCCAAATACCAGTAGGTCATCCGCTTGCGGTGCTGTGCTGCCGCCGTTGTGAAACTGCAGCATGGCTCGCAGGGTATTTAGCTCGCCCTCGTTAAGGCGCGGGTCGAAGAAGTCTTTGGCGTGGCCGTAGGTGTCGGGCATGCGGTGGTTGTAGCGCTCGAAGTAGTAGCGCTTTACGAACTCTACGCACTGGTAGCGCAGGCCTAGGTTGTAGCCGTCTTTACTCAGGTGGCGGCCCTGCACGGTGTTGACCCCGCCGTTGTAGTAAATCGCTACGCCGTTTAAGGCGTCGAGCTGTTCGCCGACGGCATGGTGTGGGTTGAGGTTGATGCGTGTGACCGCCGCATAGCTCGCCAGCGCGAGCACTGGCAGTAGGCCGGCAATGAGCAGGGCGAGTCGGCGTTTAGTCATGGGTTAGGCCGCCTGCGCTTAACGCGCCTTGCGCTCGTGCTCGGCAATTTCGCTAAAGGCTTGGCGGTGCGCGGCTTGCGCGGCGTAATCGCCACGGACTTCAGAGGCATTTTTGCCGGTGAGGTTGCCACCGGTAAGCGCATCGCGGGAGAAAAGCACGGCGAACTTGCGGCCTTCCAGTTCAAGGTACAGGTAGTAATAGTCTTCGGGCTTATTCGGCTCGGCAAACGCGCTGTAGGTGTAGCGGATGCGGTGGCTGAGTTCGGGAGGCGTGTCGAGCAGGGTTGTCCGGTCTAGCTCTGGGAATTCTTTGCGAAGCTCGCTGCTGCCTATGTACGGGAGTTCGGCCAAATGCTCGGCGGTAAAGGGCTTAAGTTGGCGGCGCAGCATGGTGACGTTGCTGGCACTGCCATCGGCCTCAATGTTGCGCGGTTGGTACATGCCTTGGGTAAACCATTGGCTGGCGTCGAACATCTCCTCCACCTCGAAGCCGCCGTAATACATCATGATTTTTTTGGCCATTTCGCCTTCCTGTGCATTTAAGTAAAGCCCCGTCATGAGGCTTGCGGCTAGGGCAATGCTGCCTAGCAGGGCTTTTGGGTAGTGAGTCATCGCGGTTTGTATTCCCGCAGGGATGCGGGCACGCCGGTCGGCGAGTCGCCGGCGCGTACTGGGTGCACAGCGCCTTCTGCATCGAGTGGGTAGCCGATAGAGCGATCATAGTTATCGCGGCTTTTCGCATGACGGTCTAACGTCACATCTTCAGCGCTGGCTGTCTTGATTGGCGGCTTGGGGGCAGTTTCATTCGGCAGCTGGGCGTTTGGGTCTTTGCTGGCTTTTCGATGGGCAGCCAAGCGTTGCCTATAGCGACTGAGCTGGCGTTCATAGTGATCCATCGCGCGATCATCGGCCTGCACTCTTTGTTGCGCACCTTGCAGTCCGGCGCGGTCGCTGGCGTTGCCGTAGGTTTGGTCGTAATTGCTGCGCCGTGGAAATGCCCACACGGTGGTCTGTGCGGTGTTGGCGATTAACTGTGCCAGGCTTTTTTCGTACAGCGGGTCTTCATCTTCATTAACGTGCACATCGGCATGGATGCCCAAGCCTGTGCGGCAAGCGTAAGAGTAGATCTTGCCGCTTAGATCGAACGCTTCTGGCTTGAGCATTTGCGCTTGTGCGTTACGCAGGCGATAGCTGTCGGCCTTGTCGAGCTCATAGCCAAACTCGATGGTGCCCACCAGACCGTGAGCAAATAGGTCGAGCTGCTTGATCTCGCGCTTCTTGCTGATTCGCAGGTTGATAAAGTCCAGTAGGTGGGCAATGGAATCCAGCTCGCGGTATTTGGCGCCGTAGCGGTTTTCGACCACGTCTTTCACAGCATCGAGCAGTGGGCGCTCATAGTCTTCGGTAAAAATCAGAAAGATGCGCTGGGTGGCGTGGTTGGCGGTGGCTGGTGGGTAGAGGCGCACTTGTCGGATGCCTTGATTGATAAAGCGCATTTTGTTGCCTTTCTGCCCGCGCAGCCTTTCCAGCAGTGTCATGTGCGATGCGCCAACGATGGTGATGTAGTCGCGCTGTAGCGATACTGGGATTTGCTGGATGGGATGTTGGGCGCTGGTTTTGCCTTGGTGAACGGCTGTCATCGCGTCTGTCCTTAGAAGCTGATGCCTCGTTGCTTGAGGTAGTTTGCTGCATCTCGCCCCCAACGCACGACCACGGATTGGGCGTCTTGGGTAAAGACTCGCTCGGTATTGCCGTGCGCGTTGGTGTAGCCCACAAAACGCTGGCCGTCGGCGCACTCCACACAGTAGAGCGCATCAGCAATGGGCTCGCCGCTGTTGCTGTCAATCAGCTGATATTGCTCGCTGTGTTGGGGAATAAACTCCGGCGCTACAAAGGGCGCGCTGCCCACTTGAGTGCCAACCAGCACATTACCAGAGCCGGTAACTATCATGCCGCCATGCGCGGTAGCGCTGCCGAGAAAGGCAATGGGTTTGCCGTTAACCAAGATGTTGCTGATCCCCTGCGCAACCGTATCACCACAGGCACTGCTGTCGCCGACCCGCAGTGTTGGCAGGTTGTTGATCAAAACATCCGGCGAGCCGGTGGTGGTGGGATTAGTGCCGTGCCCAGGGATGGGGCATGCATTTAAATCGCTAAGACGTGAGGCGGGCTTGCCCATGGCTAACATCCTTGTGCCGAGAAGGCCTGCATTCTGACCGCCACGCGGTATTGCTGCTGTGGCTAAGTTCACCTTTTCTGGAGTTATACGGAGGCCTTAAGTTGCCTAAGTACTGCGCCAGAAAGCACAAAGCCGCGCAATGCGCGGCTTTAAAGGTGGTGGGCCCACACGGACTCGAACCGTGGACCAAAGGATTATGAGTCCTCTGCTCTAACCAACTGAGCTATAGGCCCCCAGAAGGAGCCGGGATTATACGGATGGCTTGGCGCCAGTGCCAAGGGTGCTGTTTTGGCGCAGGAACTGTTCGGCAAATTGCTGGGCGGGGATGGGGCGGCTGATGAGATAGCCTTGGCTCAGTTGGCAGCCTTCTTGGCGTAGGAAGTCTTCTTGTTGTTGGGTTTCGACCCCTTCGGCAACGACGTCGAGGCCGAGGTTGTGGCCCAACGCCAGAATGGCGCGGGTAATGGCCACGTCATGGCTGTCGTTGGGTAGGTTGCTGAGAAAGGCGCGGTCGATTTTTAGCGTGTCTAGCGGCAGCTGTTTGAGGTAGGTGAGTGAAGAGTGCCCGGTGCCGAAGTCATCCAAGGCGAGGCGCACGCCGAGTTGTTTCAGTTGTTGCAGCAGGCGCAGGTGTTCTTCGGGCTGACGCATGATGAAGCCTTCGGAGATTTCCAGCTCCAGCTGATTAGCCGGCAGGGCGTAGCTGTCGAGCAGGTTGCTGATCTGGGCGAGCAGGTGCTGTTGTTCCAGCTGGGCGCCGGCAAGGTTGATGGCCAGCGGGCCAAAGTGGCCGAATTGTTGGTGCCAGAGGGCGAGCTGCTGGCAGGCGTTTTCGAGTACCCAATCGCTGATGGGTAGGATCAGGCCGTTCTCTTCGGCCAGCGGAATAAAGTCGCCGGGCATCACTAAGCCGCGCTCGGGGTGGTGCCAGCGGATCAGCGCTTCGGCGCCACACAGGCTGCCATCGTGCAGGCGTATTTTGGCTTGGTAGTACAGCTCGAAGGCTTGTTCTTGGAGCGCGTGGTGCAGTTGGCGTTCAAGCTGCACGCGGCGGGTGGCGCGCTCGGTGAGGTCTTTGCTGTAGAAGGCTAGGCGGTTGCGCCCTTGGCGTTTGGCGCGGTACATGGCGGCATCGGCATGGCTGATCAGCTCAGCGCAGTCGCTGCTGTCGTGCGGGTAAAGGCTGATGCCAATGCTGGCTTGAAGGAAGAACTCGTGCTCGTCTACTTGCATGGGGTGGTTGAAGCTGTTGAGTAGCTTCATGCCAATGCGTTCGGCATCTTGCGCGCTGCGTCGGCGCGGTAGCAGCAGAATAAATTCGTCGCCGCCTAAGCGAGCGAGCATGTCGTCGGGTTCGAGTTGTTGTTGCAGGCGTTCGGCCACGGCGCACAGCAAGCGGTCGCCCACGGGGTGGCCGAGGCTGTCGTTGATGTGTTTGAAGCGGTCGAGATCAAGAAATAGCACGGCGCCGCCGGGTTGCCCTTGTTGGTTGAGGGCGATGGCTTCGTGCATGCGCTGCTCGAGTAGCAGGCGATTGGGCAGCTGGGTGAGGGGGTCGTGCTGGGCGAGAAAGGCTAGGCGCTGCTCGGCTTGTTTGAGCTCGGTGATGTCGCTGAACACGGCCACGTAATGGCTGAGTTGTTGTTGCTGATCGTAGACCGCGCTGATGTTGAGCCACTGCGGGTAGATTTCGCCGCTTTGGCGGCGATTCCATAGCTCGCCTTGCCAGTGGCCTTCATCGCGGATGGCTTGCCACATGTGCTGGTAAAAGCTGGCGTCGTGCTTGCCAGAGGCCAGCAGTTGCGGCGTTTGACCTAGGGCTTGCGCGGCGCTGTAGCCGGTGATGCGGGTAAAGGCGTGGTTGACTTGAGTGATGCGCTGCTCGGCATCGGTGATCATTACCCCTTCGGCGGTGCTGGCAAACACGGTGGCGGCTTGACGTAGTTCTTGCTCTAACAAGCGTTGCGCGCTGATATCGCGAGCAATGGTGAGCATGCAGGGTTGCCCGGCAATGCTGATGGGGCGGGCCGACATTTGGCAGGTGCGTTGGCTGCCGTCGATGTGTTGGATGGGCGCTTCAAAGTCGGTCACTTCGCCATCTTGCTGGAGCAGTTCGAGCATTTTCTCCCGGTCGCGTGGGTTGGCCCACAGGCGCAAGACAAAAGTATTGCTGCCTTTGGCGTGTTCGCGACTCACCCCGGTAATCCGCTCAAAGCCTTCGTTGGCCTGCAAGATTTGCCCGTCTTTGAGGCGGGTAAGCAACAGGCCGTCGGGGCTGCTGTGGAAGGCCTTGGCGAACATTTCTTGGGAGAGGCGCATGTCGCGCTCGGTGCGGCGCAGTTCGCTGATATCGCGAATCACCACGGCGATTTGTTGCTCGTTGCCGGGCAGCTCTAGCGGGCTGATGGAGATCAGCACTTCGAGCGGCGTGCCGTCACGTTGCAGCATGCGGGTTTCGAAGTTCTGCAAATGGCCGTGTTCTTTTAGCTGGCGGAACAGTTCGGTGCCGGTGGTGGGGTTGGCCCATAGGTTGAGCTGACCGGGCGTTTTTTCGATGATCTCGCGCTCGCTCCAGCCGAAGCGCTGCTCTAGTGCGGGGTTGACCATCAGGATGTGGCCGTCGCGACGGCGACAAACCGCCAGCATGTCCGGGCAGTTTTGGAAGATGGCGGCAAAGCGCGCTTGTGAAGCTTGGCGGGCGAGATCAGCACTGCGGCTGGCGCTGATGTTAATCAGCAGGCCACGGCGCAGATTGTCGTGTTCGCTGCGGATCACAGTGGTGATTTCGTGCACCCATACCGGCTGTTGGTGATGGTCTAACAGGCGGTATTGCAGTGTGTGGTCGAGCCCGGCGGAGGTCCGCTGCTGCACTTCTTGCTCGACGCGCTCGGCGTCGTCGGGGTGCAGACGGCTGCGCCAGAAGCCGGGGCTAAGCCAGTCTTGGCTGCTGAAACCGAGTAACTGTTCGGCCTGCGGCGAGACATAGCGGAAGTTCCATGCCGGTAGCTCCATCTCCCACGATACGGCGCAGAGGCCTTCGACCAAGGCTTGGTATTGCTGCATGTTGCCGCTGATGACCTGGGCCATGGCGCGGCGTTGTTGCACTTCGCGGCGCAGGCGCCGGTTGATGCGTAATAGATAGAGGGTTAACGCCAGCAGGGCGAAAGAGCTTAGGGCAATCCACAGTGCACGCTGTTGCCAGCGGCTATCTGCCTGTAGCTGTGCGCCGAGCCACGGGGCTTGCAGGGTGCGGTGCTGTTCTTCTGTCATGTGGTTGAACAGCTTGTTGAGAATGCTTGGTAGCGGGCTGCCTTTGGGCGTGGCCATGCTCAGGGCGTAGCGCAGTTTCAGTTCGCCGCTGCGTTGAATGTTGTGTAGGCCGAGGCGTTGCAGCGTCCAGCTGCTGGAGGCGAGGTCATTGACGGCGGCATCCACTTGGCCCAACGCGAGGGCGGTGAGCAGCATGCTGGCGTTGTCGAAGGCCACTAAGTGCAGCTCTGGGTGGTTAACGCGCAGCTGCTCGTGGGTGCGGTAATTGCGGATGACGCCGACTTTGAGCGGTTTAAGCGCCTGAATGTCGGTTGGTTGTGGGCCGTTGGCGCGGCTCAGAATCACCACCGGGTAATCCAGATAGGGCTGGGTAAAGGTCAGGTATTGCTCGCGTTCCGCGCTGGGCACGATGGCGGCCAGAATGTGCAACTGGCCTTGGCGGGCTCGCTCTAGGGCGGTGCTCCAATCCGGGGTGGGCTGAATGGCCAAGCTGACGCCAAGGCTGTTAGCGGCAAAGCGCAAGTAATCGGCGGCAAGGCCTTGATGCAGGTTTTGCTGGTCGAGGTATTCGAACGGTGGCCAGTCCGGGTCGCTGGCCACTTGCCAGACCGGGTTTTGCTCCAGCCAGTGTTGCTCCTGCGCGGTGAGGGCAATGGCGCGGTTGGTGGCGTGTGCAATGGCAGTGCTCAATAAGCACAACACAAACGCGATCGACAGCAGTGGGCGGCGGGGCATGGCAACTCCTTAGTCCGCCGTAAAGCCTAGCTCACTCAGGTACTTGGCGCTGCCTGTGGGGCAAAGAAAAACGCCCGGCAGAGCCGGGCGTTGAACAAGCAACTAGCGCTTACTCGTCGAGGAACGAGCGCAGGTGATCGGACCGCGACGGGTGACGCAGCTTGCGCAGCGCCTTAGCCTCGATCTGACGGATACGCTCACGCGTGACGTCGAATTGCTTGCCGACTTCCTCAAGGGTGTGGTCGGTGTTCATGTCGATGCCGAAGCGCATGCGCAGTACTTTGGCTTCACGCGCGGTGAGGCCAGAGAGTACGTCGCGGGTGGCTTCTTTGAGGCTCTCGATGGTGGCGACATCGATGGGCAGCTGCATGGTGCTGTCTTCGATGAAGTCGCCCAGATGCGAGTCTTCGTCATCGCCAATCGGGGTTTCCATGGAGATCGGCTCTTTGGCGATCTTCAGTACCTTGCGGATCTTGTCCTCAGGCATGTCCATGCGCTCGCCCAGTTCTTCCGGGGTCGGCTCGCGGCCCATTTCCTGCAGCATCTGGCGGGAAATACGGTTGAGCTTGTTGATCGTTTCGATCATGTGTACCGGAATACGGATGGTGCGCGCTTGGTCGGCAATCGAGCGGGTGATGGCCTGACGAATCCACCAAGTGGCGTAAGTCGAGAACTTATAACCACGACGGTATTCGAACTTGTCCACCGCCTTCATCAGACCGATGTTGCCTTCCTGAATCAGGTCGAGGAACTGCAGGCCACGGTTGGTGTACTTCTTGGCGATCGAGATCACCAAGCGCAGGTTGGCCTCAACCATTTCTTTCTTCGCACGCAGGGCTTTGGCTTCGCCAATCGACATGCGGCGGTTGATGTCTTTGATCTGCGCGATGCTCAGCTGCACTTCGTCTTGCAGCTCGATCAGGCGTTGCTGGCAGCGGACGATTTCGTCGCGGTGCGCGCTCAGCGCTTCGGCGTATTTCGGCTTGCCTTTCAGCACGCCGTCGACCCACTTCAGCTCCACTTCATTGCTGGGGAAGCTGCCGAGGAAGTCGCCACGCGGCATGCGCGCGTCACGCACACACAGCTGCATGATGGCGCGCTCTTGCTCACGTACGCGAGTGAGTGCGCTGCGCACGGTTTCGATCAGCGCCTCGTACTGCTTGGGGGCCAGCTTGATCGGCATGAACAGGGTGCCGAGCAGCTCTTGAGCTTCAACCACTTTGGCGTGGTCGCGTTGCTTGTGCTTCTTCAGCAGCTTGTTGAGGGCTTCCAGCTGTTCGGCCACGGCGCCAAAGCGCAGTTTGGCTTCTTCTGGGTCTGGGCCGTCGGCGCTGTTGTCGTCGTCGCTGTCGTCGCCATCGCTGTCGTCGTCATCGTCGTCGTCATCGCTGCTGTCGTCGCTGTTATCGTCTTTCAGATTAGCGCCGTCGATGTCGTCACTTTCTTCGCCGGGCTGGCCGTCATCGGGGTCGATGTAGCCAATGAACAGGTCGGTCAGGCGACCGCCTTCTTCGAGCAGGCGATTGAATTCGGCCAAAACGCCGTCGATGGTGCCGGGGAACATGGCGATGGCGCACATGACCTCACGGATACCTTCTTCGATACGCTTGGCGATGACGATTTCGCCTTCGCGGGTCAGCAGCTCGACGGTACCCATCTCACGCATGTACATGCGCACGGGGTCGGTGGTGCGACCGGCTTCGGTCTCCACGGCGGCTAGAGCGGCGGCAGCTTCTTCTGCGGCGGATTCGTCCGTATCGGACTCGGCCATCAGCAGGGTATCGGCATCGGGAGTTGTTTCGTAAACAGTGATCCCCATGTCGTTGATCATGCGAATGATGTCTTCGACCTGTTCCGGATCGGAGATATCGTCCGGCAGGTGATCGTTCACTTCGGCATAGGTCAGGTAGCCTTGTTCACGGCCACGAGCGATAAGTTCTTTAAGACGGGATTGCTGTTGAGCTTTTACGGACATGTCGACCCTTTGCGAGGCAAGTCAAGGGTGAAAAATCAAGCTGGCCATTATACCGCCAAGCGTGTGTGAATTGCCAGTCAAGCCACGGAGAGTGGGCGCTGAGGCCGCTAAAACAGGCTGTTGGCTGGCGTGCTGAGTCATTCAGCGTTGACTCAAGAGTAGACGCAGTTCGTCTTTTTGCGCGTCACTTAGGCTGCTGTCGCGCGATTGCTGGATCAGTTGGCTTAAGCGTTTGTCGCGCTGTTGGCGAATTAAATGCTGCAAGCTGTCGAGGAATAATTGCCGTTGGTTGTCATCGCTGATCAGCCATTCGCGCTGCGCCAAGGCGCTGAGTAATTTGCCTTGCTCGGTGCCGTGCCAGCGCGCCAGTAGGTGCACTGTGGTTTGCTCGGGGTGCTTGCGTAGCGACTCCAGCAAGGCGGCGAGTAGGTGGCTGTAGTGGTCGTCGCCGCCCGCCAAAATCTGCGTGTCGCCGGCTTCTTGGGCTAGCGCGGGCTGCTTGAGCAGGCAGCGCAGCGCGCCGAGCAGCGGTGGTTCGACACTAATGGCTTCACGCGGTGGCGGGCGACGGTCGCGGTTAAAGCGGTTGCCAGCTTTGAAATCACCTTTTTTAAAGCCTTCTTTGCGCCATTGGCGCGGTTCACCGTCGCCGACGTGGGCGCTGGCATCGGCGTAGGCCGGCGGCGCGTCGTGGCTGTCGGTGTTGTTGAAATAGTCGCTGGGGTAGTCGTTTTCGCCGGCGGGTTTGGCGGGAATTTCCAAGTCGCTGCTGTCCAGGCCCGTGAGTTCACTGACGCGCTTAAGCATCAGGCTGCGCAGTTTTTCGCCGGGTACCTTGTTGATCATTGGCGCGGCGAGGGTAGCGAAGTGGGCCTTGCCTTCAAGGCTCTGCGGGTCGGCTTCGCGGCTTAATTGCTGGAAGAAGTAATCGGCCAGCGGCATGCCGTGCTGCACGATGCGTGCTTGAAAGGCGTCAAGGCCTTCGGCGCGGATCAGGGTGTCGGGGTCTTCGCCTTCGGGCAAAAACAAAAAACGCACTTTGCGGCCGTCTTCGAGCGTTGGCAGGGCGGCCTCGAGGGCGCGCCAAGCGGCGGCGCGGCCGGCTTTGTCGCCGTCAAAGCAAAACAGCACTTGCGGTACGAGGCGGAACATGCGCTTGAGGTGTTCTTCGCTGGTCGAGGTGCCGAGGGTGGCTACGGCATTGCGCAGGCCTTGCTGGGCGAGGGCGATGACGTCCATATAGCCTTCCACCACAATCAGCTCGTTGAGCTGGCGGTTGTGTTGGCACGCTTCGTATAGCCCGTAGAGCTCTTGGCCTTTGTGGAAGACCGGAGTTTCCGGCGAGTTCAGGTACTTAGGTTTGTCATCGCCTAGCACGCGGCCGCCAAAGGCGATCACTCGGCCGCGGCTGTCGCGGATCGGGAACATGATGCGATCGCGGAAGCGGTCATAGCGGCGCCCGCTTTCGGCGTTATCCACCACTAGCCCGGCATCGATCAGCGCCTTTTGTTGCAGGCTGTCGCCGCCTAGGTGCTGCATCAGGTTGTCCCAGCCGGGCGGGGCGAAACCTAAGCCAAAGTCGCGGGCAATTTCGCCGGAAAGGCCGCGTTTTTTCAGGTACTCCACCGCCTTGGTTTTGGCTGGATGATTGCGCAGTGCTTGTTTGAAAAACTGTGTGGCGGCTTCCAGTAGCGGGTATAGCGGCGAGTCTTTCGGTTGGCGCGGCTGGTTCGGTTTACCGGGGCGGCTGTCTTCGCGGGGTACTTCAAGACCTGCGCGGCGCGCGAGGTCTTCCACTGCCTCGGGGAAGGGCAGGTGGTCGTGCTCCATCAAGAAGCTCAGCGCATTGCCGCCGGCGCCGCAGCCAAAGCAGTAGTAGAACTGTTTGTCGGGGCTGACGCTGAACGAGGGGGTTTTCTCGTTATGGAACGGGCAGCGGGCACTGTAGTTTTTGCCGGCTTTTTTCAGCTGGATACGCGAACCAACCACCTCGACAATGTCGACGCGGTCGAGCAGATCATCCACAAAGCGTTGCGGGATCAAGCCGGCCATGCAGGGTTCGCTGTGTTCACGTGGGGCTAAAAACTATCGGGCAGGACAACGACAAAACGCAACCCATATGCGACGTGGTCGCGGGTTGCGTTTTGTGGATCGCGGGCGCCGTGAGGCGCGGCCGCGCAAGCAGTGCTGAGCACTGGCTGGGTAGCCAGTAACTCAGTACAGACGCTCGCGACGACGCAGCTCGCGGGAAACCTTCTTGGCGTGACGCTTAACAGCAGCAGCTGCTTTGCGCTTGCGCTCAGTAGTGGGCTTTTCATAAAACTCACGACGGCGAACTTCAGCCAGTACACCGGCCTTTTCGCAGGAGCGCTTGAAGCGACGCAGAGCCACGTCGAAGGGTTCGTTCTCTTTCAGTTTGACGAATGGCATCCAGATCGTACCTTTAAAAGTTTGTTGCCAATTTATGAGTCACCAAGGCGTCTCCCCGGCAACGGAAATCAAGGGGAGCGGATATTACCGCCAGTTGCGCAGCAATGCAAAGGGTGCGTGCGCCATTTGCCCAGCGGCGGCTGACTTGCGCGGGGCGGGAGATTATCATGGCGCGCTTTAGAACGCAGCGGAAAACCGATAATGCGGGTCTTAGGCCTTGAAACCTCCTGTGATGAAACCGGCGTAGCGCTGTACGACAGCGAGCGCGGGCTATTGGCCGATGCGCTGTTTAGCCAGATTGATTTGCACCGTATGTACGGCGGCGTGGTGCCTGAGCTGGCCTCGCGCGACCATGTACGGCGCGCCGTACCGTTGATTCGTCAGGTGCTGGCAGAGGCCGGTTGCAGCCTGCAAGACGTCGATGCGCTGGCCTATACCGCAGGCCCGGGCTTGGTCGGTGCGCTGTTAGTCGGCGCCTGTACTGCACAAGCTATGTCTACCGCGCTGGGGATTCCGGCGGTCGGTGTGCATCACATGGAAGGCCATTTGCTGGCGCCGATGCTGGAAGAAAATCCGCCAGCATTTCCGTTCGTCGCTTTGTTGGTGTCCGGTGGGCATACCCAGTTAGTGCGTGTGGATGGCATTGGCCGTTATCAGCTGCTCGGCGAGTCGCTGGATGACGCCGCCGGCGAAGCCTTCGATAAAACCGCCAAGTTACTGGGGCTGGATTATCCCGGTGGGCCTGAGATCGCTCGCTTGGCCGAGCAAGGCACAGCCGGGCGTTTTACTTTCCCACGGCCGATGACCGATCGCCCGGGGCTGGATTTCAGCTTTAGTGGCTTAAAAACCTTCACCCTAAATACCTGGCAGCAGTGCCAAGCAGCTGGCGATGCCAGCGAGCAAACGCGTGCCGATATCGCCTATGCCTTCCAGCAGGCGGTGGTGGAAACTTTAGTGATTAAGTGCCGCCGCGCGCTGAAAGACACTCAGCTTAAGCGGCTAGTGATTGCCGGCGGCGTCAGCGCCAACCTGCAGTTGCGTGAGCAACTCGGCGCTATGTTGAGCAAACTCGGCGGCCAAGTGTTTTACGCCCGTCCGCGCTTTTGCACCGATAACGGCGCGATGATCGCTTACGCCGGCTGCCAGCGTTTGCTCGCTGGGCAGCAAGATGGCCCGCAGGTAGCGGTGCATGCGCGTTGGCCGATGGAGCAGTTACCGGCGGTATAAACGCCGAGCAGGGTGATTAAAAGTGCCGCTCTTTACCGGCGAGTAAATCTTTTAAGTTGTGCTTGTGGTGCCACAGTACCAAGGCGCACAGCACGGTAAACGGCAGTAAGGCGCTCGGCTTTTGCCAAGCGAGCAAGGGCAACACCAGTGGCGTGGCGATGATCGAAGCCAACGAGCTGGTACGCCACAGATAGAACACCAAAGCCCAGCTAGACAGGGCTAAGAGTGCCGCCGGCGGATACACGCCGAGCAGCATGCCGGCCGAGGTGGCGACACCTTTGCCGCCACGGAAGCGATAAAACACCGGATGTAAGTGACCAAGCACGGCGGCAAGGCCGATCCAAGCTTGTTCTTGGCCGCTTAGATCCAACGCGCGGGCGATCAGCACAGGCACTAGCCCTTTGCTTAAATCACCCAGTAGGGTTGCCAGCGCTAAGGTGCGGCTTGAGGTACGCAGCATGTTGGTGGCGCCGGGATTGCCCGAGCCCAAGGTGCGCGGGTCTGGTCGACCGCTTAAGCGGCTTAGCCAGATGGCAAACGAGACGGACCCTAACAGGTAGGCGCTAAGCGCCAGTAACCAGAACATGAGCACCCCTTGTGCGTGGTGCTTGGATGATAAACAGCAAGGCCTAGCCTTGTCGCCCTGCGTGCGGGGCCTGCGGTGAGAAGTGTGCGTGGATTACGTATTGATTGAGGCGCTCGAAGCGCAAGCGGTCATCGGTGTGTATGACTGGGAACGCAATATTCGCCAGCGCCTATCGCTGGATTTGACCTTGGGCTGGGATAACCGCCCGGCCGCGCAGAGCGACGACTTGGCCAAAGCGCTGGACTACGCCGCCGTGTCGGCGCGGGTGACGGCGTTTATCGAGGCCTCCAGCTACCAGCTGGTGGAAACCTTAGTGGAAGACTTGGCGGCTTTGTTGATGGCCGAGTTCCACATCCCATGGCTGCGCATTCGCCTGCGCAAACCCGGTGCAGTGGCTAATGCCGCCAGCGTTGGCGTGCAGATCGAGCGCGGGCAGCGGGCATGACCGTCGCTGTTTATTTGGGCCTGGGCAGCAACGTTGCGCGCGAGGCGAACCTCACCCGTGGGCTGGAGGCGTTGAACGCGTTGCTCGGTGACTTGCAGCTATCGCCGGTGTTTGAAAGCGATGCCGTGGGCATCACTAGCGGGCCGTTCTTTAACTTGGTAGTCGGCGCACAGACCTCGCTGGGGCTGGCGGAATTAGACGCCGCGCTGAAAACCATCGAGTCAGCCAGCGGTCGCTATGCCGCAGACCGCCAAGGGCTGACGTTGGATATCGACATCCTGCTTTACGGCGACTTGCACGGCAGTCACGCCGGCCTAACCTTGCCGCGCCCCGAGCTGCGTAAAAACGCTTTTGTGCTCTGGCCCTTGGCGGAGCTTGCGCCAACGCTATGCTTGCCCGATAGCGGTGAGTCGGTGGCGGCTGTGTGGCAGGCTTACCCGCACAGCCAGCGCTTGCAGCCGGTGGCGTTTAGCTGGCGCGAGCAAGCGCTGACCCCGCAGCATTTACTCGCTGATTGAGTGCGCGGCTTTGTAGGCGTTGAGTGCTTGCAAGCGTTCGGCTTGCAGCGCTTTGCCCAGCTCGGCGCCTTCCAGCCCTTGCTCCAGCAACGGTTGCGCGCTGACGGCTAAGTAGGCTTGCGCCGCGCCGCGTAAATAATCGGCTTGCGGATAAGGCCGCTTACCCAACTCGTTACGCCCGCGTGAGTCGGCCTCGCAGGCGCCGACAAAGCTCTCTAGACGATCGGCGCGGCGGCTTAAATCGAGTTTCTGGAATAGCTTGAGCAGCGTTTCGCCGCGCAGTTCGAAGGCGCGATGGCAGTGGGTGTGCAGTTCGCACACCAGCAAGGCCAAGTCTTGGCAATCGCGTGGCACTTTAAAGCGCGCATTCACCTGCTTGACTAGTTTTAGCCCGCGCACTTCGTGGGCGATATGCCGTGGCCATTCGCTGGGCGGTGTGGTGCCTTTGCCCAAGTCATGCAGCAGTGCGGCCCAGCGTGCCGCTAGCGGTAGATTGAGCACGGCGCTTTGCTCGACCACTTGCATCACATGCTCGCCGGTGTCGATCTCTGGGTGGTGTTTTTCCGGCTGCGGCACGCCAAACAGCTGCTCAACCTCGGGCAGTAACACGCGCAGTGCGCCGCAACTGTGTAGGGTGCGAAAGTACACATCGGGGCGTTCTTCCATCAGCGCGCGGGATGTTTCTTTCCACACGCGTTCGGCGGTCAGGGCTTGCAGTTCGCCGCTCTCGGCCAGCGCGCGCATCAGCTGTAAGGTTTCTTCGGCAATGCGAAAGCCCAGCGGGGCAAAGCGGGCGGCGAAACGCGCCACACGCAGCACACGCAGCGGGTCTTCGGCAAAGGCGGGGGAGACATGGCGCAGCACGCGCGCGGCCAAATCGCGCTGGCCACCGTAGGGGTCGACCAGCGTGCCGTGCGCATCTTCGGCCATGGCGTTGATGGTCAGGTCGCGGCGGATCAGGTCTTCTTCCAGCGTCACGCTCGGGTCGGTATGAAAGGTAAAGCCGCCGTAGCCCACGCCGCTTTTGCGCTCGGTGCGCGCCAGCGCGTATTCGGCGCCGGTTTTCGGGTGCAAAAACACTGGGAAGTCAGCGCCGACGGGGCGAAAGCCCTGCGCTTGCATCTGCTCTGGCGTGGCGCCGACCACGACATAGTCGATGTCTTCGACGGCTCTGCCGAGTAACCGATCGCGCACCGCGCCGCCGACTTTATAGATCTGCATAACCTGCCTCTGTACGGGGTTAGCAGCATTGTCGCGCGGTGCGCTGGTTACGGCCAGTGCTAGCGCCCTTGCGCGCGGCGGTCGCTGACCAGCTCGCCAGCGATACCCCAGTTATCCAGCTCGACTTCATCGATCACCACTACGGTGGTGGCGGGGTTCTTGCCGAGTACATCGACCAGCAGCTGGGTGGCGCCGGCAATCAGCGCTTGTTTCTGTTCGCGGGTGACGCCTTCGCGGGTCACTTTAATGTTGATGTAGGGCATGGGTGGTTTCTCGTGTGGTGGATGGTTGACGGGTAAACAGGTGGGCATTGGCGCGGGCGACGCCCAGCAGCACCAGCAGCAGGGCGGCCACGGTGGACCACTGCCATGCCTCAGCAAACAGCCAGATGCCGGCGACTGCCGAGGCGGGCGGTATCAGCCCCATCAGCATGCCCATGCCGGCGGCGCCTAAGCGCGCCACGGCGCTTAAGTACAGCGGCATGGCAATCAGCATGGCCAGCACGCCTTGGTAGCCGGCTTGCAGCAGCAGTTGTTGCTGGTGCAGGTCGTGCCAGTCGCTACCTAGCACGCTGAAATACAGCGGTGCATACAGCAGGGCAGGCGGCAGGCTAAGGGCTGTCATGGTGGTGAGCAGGTCAACTTGCCAGCGTCGCACCAGCACAGTCATCAAGGCCCAGCAGAGGGTGGCGGCGACAATGTAAAGATCGCCCAAACCCAGCTGCGGGCTCTGCCAGGTTTCTAGCCCCAAGCAGAGCAACCCGAGCAGCATCAGCAGCAAAGCCTGCCGACGCGCGCGGCCTAAGGGCTCAGCCAGTAGCCGCCACGCGAGCAAGGCGATGGCAAACGGCAGCAGACCGGGTAACAGCACCGCAGCATGGGCGAGCGAGGTTTGCGCAAAACCCTGATATACCAAACCGGCATAGCCCAGCCCGCCAACCGCCGATAAACACAGTAAACGTGGCTGCAGCAGAGTGGTGCGGCCGCGCCATAACCATAAGGGCGCGAGCAGCAGGGCGGCGGGAAACAAGCGCAGGGCGAGCATGTCCCACGGGCTGAGCGCGCTGAGTGCGCCATAGCGCGAGACGAGCATGAAGCCGATCCAAATCAGAATCGTCGCGGCGGCGATTAAAAAGCTGTGCATAGAGGCATCTCCTGATGTGGGGTAAGCCTACGGTGCTTTTTTGTTCGCGAATAACGATTAATAATGAACGCTATGTTCTGTTTTTGAGATAGATAGAGAGCTGACGATGCTGCGCTTACCCGAATTGAGTGATTTGCAGGTGTTTCACACCGTGGCGCAAACCGGCAGCGTGACGGCGGCGGCTAAGCGTTTGCACCGTGTGCAGTCCAGCGTCAGTAGCCGGCTAAAGGTGCTGGAAGAGCAGTTAGGGGTGGAGTTGTTTGTGCGCCAAGGCAAGGGCATGCAGTTAAGCCCAGCCGGTGAGCGCTTATTAGGGCATGCTGAAGACTTGCTCAGTCGCGCCGCACAGGCGGTGCAGGTGGCGCGCAGTGATGAGCCGTGCGGGCCGCTGCGTGTTGGCAGTATGGAAAGCACGGCGGCGGTGCGTTTGCCGCCGTTGCTGGCGCAGCTGCATCGGGCGCATCCTGCGTTGGAGATTCACTTGGCCACCGGGCCGAGTCATCCGCTCAGCGAGCAAGTGCTGGCGCAGACTTTAGACGCCGCGTTTGTCGCCGAGCCGCCCGAGCACCCGGAGTTACAGCGCCAAGCGCTGTGGCAAGAGCGCCTAGTGTTAGTCGGCACCGCGAGTGCGCCCAATACCTTGCTGGCGTTTCGGCAAGGCTGCGCGTATCGCGGCGTGTTGCAGCGTTGGTGTCAGCAGCAAGCGCTGAGTCCGCGAGTGATCGAGCTGAACTCCTACCATGCGATTTTGAGCTGTGCCAGCGCAGGGATGGGCTTGGGCATAGTGCCGGAAAGCGTGCTGGCCAGTTATCCGTGGCGTGCGGCACTGCATGAGCAGGCACTGCCGGCCGAGCAAGCGCAGGTGCCGACTTATCTGGTCTGGCACGCCGCCCGCCAGCACGCCGGGGTATCGGCTTTGCTGGCGTTGGCCGAAAGCAGTGTGCGGGCTAAATCGGTGGAATGATCAAGTCCATGCGGGTTTGTTCGTCCTCCTCGCTGGGCGCGGGTGGTTTGGGCGGCATGTGCACGCTGCTCACGCGCTGATCGCCCTGCATGATCTCCAAATGCACATCGAAGCCCCACAGGCGGTGGATGTGCTTGAGCACTTCGCTGGCGGAATCGGCCAAGGGCTTACGCTCGTGCTGGGTGTGGCGCAGGGTCAGTGAACGGTCGCCACGGCGGTCGACATTCCACACTTGAATATTCGGCTCGCGATTGCCGAGGTTGTATTGCCCGGCCAAGGTTTGTCGCAGGGCGCGGAAGCCGTCGTCGTCGTGGATGGCGGTGACATGCAGTTCGCGCTGTTGGTCGTCGTCGAGAATGGCGAACAGCTTGAACTCGCGCATTAACTTAGGCGACAGGTACTGCAAGATAAAGCTCTCGTCTTTAAAGCTTTTCATTGCGAACTTGAGGGTGCTCAGCCAGTCGCTGCCGGCGATATCCGGGAACCAATAACGGTCTTCGTCGGTGGGCGCCTCGCAGATGCGGCGAATGTCGCGGAACATCGCAAAGCCCAGCGCGTAGGGGTTGATGCCGCTGTAGTAGGGGCTATCGAAGCCCGGTTGGGCGATCACCGCGCTGTGGTATTGCAAGAACTCCAGCATAAAGCCGTCGGTCACTAAGCCTTGATCGTACAAGTCGTTGATCAGGGTGTAGTGCCAGAAGCACGCCCAGCCCTCGTTCATCACTTGGGTTTGCCGCTGCGGGTAAAAATACTGGGAAATTTTGCGCACGATGCGCACCACTTCGCGCTGCCACGGCTCTAACAGCGGCGCGTGTTTTTCGATGAAATACAGCAAGTTTTCCTGTGGTTCGGCGGGGAAGCGCGGCTCTTTTTTGTTGCCGCTTTTGTCGCTGGCGCGAGGGATGGTGCGCCACAAGTCGTTGACTTGTTGTTGCACGGCCTCTTCGCGTTCTTGCTGACGCAGGCGTTCTTCTTCGGCGGAGATCGGATAAGGGCGCTTGTAGCGGTCGACGCCGTGGTTCATCAGTGCGTGGCAGGAGTCGAGCAGCTCCTCTACCGCGTCGATGCCGTGGCGCTCTTCGCACAGGCGGATGTAATTCTTGGCAAACACTAGGTAGTCGATGATCGAGCTGGCATCGGTCCAGGTGCGGAACAGGTAATTGCCCTTAAAGAAGCTGTTATGCCCGTAGCACGCATGGGCGATCACCAGCGCCTGCATGCACAAGGTGTTTTCTTCCATCAGGTAGGCGATGCACGGATCGGAGTTAATCACGATTTCGTAGGCCAGCCCCATGTGGCCGCGCTTGTAGCCTTTCTCGGTGGCCAAGAAATGCTTACCGAACGACCAGTGGCTATAACCGATGGGCATGCCGACGGCAGCGTAGGCGTCCATCATCTGCTCGGCGCTGATGATTTCGATTTGGTTGGGGTAGGTTTCCAGCCCGTAGCCGGCGGCGATGCGCGCCAGTTCGCGGTCGTAGTCGCCGATCAGCTCGAAGGTCCATTCCGAGCTGGTGGAAATGGGTTTGCGTTTTTTCATGCTTCAACCCTCCGCTTAAACAGTTCGCGGAACACCGGGTAAATGTCGGCGGCTGACTCGATTTGCTGCTGGGCAAAGTAGTCGGGGAAGCTCTCTTGCACTTCTTCGTAGGCATGCCACAGCGCTTGGTGTTCGCGCGGGGTGATCTCCACATAGGTGAAGTACTGCATGTGCGGCATGATCTGATTGACCAGCAGGTCGCGGCAGATCGGCGAGTCGTCGTTCCAGTTGTCGCCGTCGGAGGCCTGTGCGCCGTAGAGGTTCCACTCGTTGGCGGGATAGCGTTCGACGATTACCTCGTGCATCAGCTTGAGCGCGCTGGAGACAATCGTGCCGCCGGTTTCGCGCGAGTAGAAAAACTCTTCTTCATCGACTTCTTTAGCGCTGGTGTGGTGGCGGATAAACACCACATCGATGCGTTCGTAATTGCGCTTTAAAAACAGGTACAGAAGGATAAAAAAACGCTTGGCCATGTCTTTGGTGGCCTGCGTCATGGAGCCGGAAACGTCCATCAGGCAGAACATCACTGCCTTCGAGGTAGGCACCGGGTGCTTGATCAGCAGGTTGTATTTGAGGTCGAAGGTGTCGAGAAACGGCACTGCTTCGATGCGCATGCGCAGGCGGCTGATGTCGTCTTGCAGCAGGCGAATGGCTTGCAGGTTGTCCGGTTCTTCGCGTTGCAGGCGAGCCAGTTCTTCTTCCAGTTGGCTTAGGCGCTTGCGCTTGCCGTGGGTGAGGGCGATGCGCCGCGCGTTGGCCGAGCGCAGGGTGCGCACAATGTTGATGCGCGACGGATTGCCTTCGCTGCTGATACCGGCGCGCACGGTTTTAAAGCTGTCGGCGCCGGTGAGGTGGCGCTTGATCAGATTGGGCAGGGCGAGGTCTTCGAACATAAAGTCGAGGAACTCGTCTTGGGTGATCTGAAACACGAAGTCATCCATGCCTTCGCCTTGGTTGCTGGCGCTGCCTTGGCCGCGCCCCGCGCCGCCAGACGGTGGGCGCTGAATGCGGTCGCCGCTGGTGAATTCTTTATTGCCCGGATGCACGCCGTGCTGGCGCCCACCACGGCCGTGATGAAACACCGGCTCGTCGGTATCGCGGCCGGGAATGCTGATTTGCTCGCCGTGCTCCATGTCGGTGATGGAGCGGCGGGTCACCGCTTCTTCCACGGCCTTTTTAATATGGCTGCGGTAGCGGCGCAGAAAGCGCTGGCGGTTGACCGTGCTTTTGTTTTTGCCGTTTAGGCGCCGGTCGATCACATAGCTCATAGGCTCCTCCTAGGCAGCGGCAAGCCAGCCGTTAGGCGGCTTGGGCGCTGCCATCTGAAGCGTGCGTTATTGCGACTTGCGTACCCGCAGGTACCACTCCGACAGCAGGCGCACCTGCTTCTCGGTGTAGCCGCGCTCGACCATGCGTTTGACAAAGTCGTTGTGCTTTTGCTGATCCTCCTTGCTGGCCTTGGCGTTGAAGCTGATCACTGGCAGCAGGTCTTCGGTATTGGCGAACATCTTCTTCTCGATCACCGCGCGCAGTTTTTCGTAGCTGTTCCAGCTCGGGTTCTTGCCGTTGTTGTTGGCGCGTGCGCGCAGCACGAAGTTGACGATCTCGTGGCGGAAATCTTTCGGGTTGCTGATGCCCGCCGGTTTTTCGATTTTCTCCAGTTCTTCGTTGAGCGAAGCGCGGTTGAGAATCTCGCCGGTTTCCGGATCGCGGTATTCCTGATCCTGAATCCAGAAGTCGGCGTACAGCACGTAGCGGTCGAAGATGTTCTGCCCGTACTCGCTGTAAGACTCCAGATAGGCGGTCTGGATTTCCTTGCCGATAAACTCGACATAGCGTGGCGCGAGGTATTCCTTCAGGAAGCGCAGGTAGCGCTCGCGCACTTCGGCTTGGAATTGTTCCTGCTCGATTTGCTGCTCCAACACATACAGCAAGTGCACCGGGTTGGCGGCCACTTCGTGCGGGTCGAAGTTGAACACCTTGGAGAGAATCTTGAAGGCAAAGCGGGTGGAAAGCCCGGTCATGCCTTCATCGACGCCGGCGGTGTCGCGGTATTCCTGAATCGACTTGGCTTTGGGGTCGGTGTCTTTGAGGTTCTCACCGTCGTAGACACGCATCTTGGAGAACACGTTGGAGTTCTCCGGCTCTTTCAGGCGTGACAGCACCGAGAACTGGGCGAGCATTTTCAGTGTGTCGGGCGCGCAGTGCGCGTCGGACAGCGAGCTGTGGGTGAGGAGTTTTTCGTAGATGCGGATCTCATCGCTCATGCGCAGGCAATACGGCACCTTGACGATGTAGATACGGTCGATAAACGCCTCGTTGTTTTTGTTGTTGCGGAAGCTGTGCCACTCGGCTTCGTTGGAGTGCGCCAGCAGCACGCCTTGGAAGGGCAGCGCGCCCAAGCCTTCGGTGCTGTTGTAGTTGCCCTCTTGTGTGGCGGTGAGCAGCGGGTGCAGCACCTTGATCGGTGCTTTAAACATCTCGACGAACTCCATCATGCCTTGGTTGGCACGGCACAAGGCACCCGAGTAGCTGTAGGCGTCCGGGTCGTTCTGTGGGAAGTCTTCCAGCTTGCGGATATCCACCTTGCCGACCAGCGCGGAGATGTCTTGGTTGTTCTCATCGCCGGGTTCGGTTTTCGCCACGGCAACTTGGTTGAGCACCGAGGGGTACAGCTTGACCACGCGGAACTGGCTGATATCGCCACCAAATTCATTCAGTCGCTTGGTCGCCCACGGGGACATGATGCTGCTTAAGTAGCGGCGCGGAATGCCGTATTCCTGCTCGAGAATTTCACCGTCTTCTTCGGGGTTAAACAGCCCCAAAGGCGATTCGAACACCGGCGAGCCTTTAATGGCGTAAAACGGCTGCTTCTCGACCAGTTGCTTGAGCTTCTCGGCCAGCGACGATTTACCGCCGCCCACCGGGCCGAGCAGATAGAGGATTTGTTTCTTCTCTTCCAGCCCTTGGGCGGCGTGGCGGAAGAACGAGACGATTTGGTCGATGGCGTCTTCCATGCCGTGGAAGTCACCAAACACCGGGTAACGGCGAATCACCTTGTTGGAGAAAATCCGCGACAGGCGTGGATCACGCGAGGTGTCGACCAGCTCCGGCTCGCCAATCGCTTTAAGAATGCGCTCGGCGGCGGTGGCGAAGGCGCCGGGGTCTTGTTTGCACAGGTCTAGGTACTCTTGCAGGGAGAGTTCTTCCTGCCGAGTGGTTTCGTAGCGCGACTGAAAATGACTAAAGATACTCATGCTTTGCACCTCGCACACGGCTTGGCGATGGCAGTGCAGGCATAGCCCAGGGGCAATGAAGCGGTGGTGCTCCCCCGAACACCGACGGGTGGGACCGTCAGACCTGCCAGCCAAGTCGCCGGCTGTTCCACTGATTTGGATGGCCTGAACTAAGCATAGTTGCTCTGGCGGCAGCGCAAGGTTTTAGTGACCGCTGAATTTGTAAGGAAATGCCTCAAGCGCCGGCTCGCGGCCGCTGGGCGAAGAAAAAAAGACGAAAAAAAGCCCCCGCATGGGGCTGCCATACGGGGGCTTGTGGGCGGGCTTACAGTTTGCCGGCTTCTGCCAGGTCGGCGGGCAGGAAGTCTTTCTTGGCGTCGTAATCGCGCTTCAACCACTGCTGCAGGGCTTGCAGGTCGTCCGGGCTTAAGGTGCCGGCGGTTTGCTTCAAGCGCAGGTTGTTGAGGATGTAGTTGTAGCGGGCGTTGTTGTAGTCACGCACTGAGTTGTACAGCGCACGCTGAGCGTTGAGCACGTCGACGATGTTGCGGGTGCCGACCTGATAGCCAATCTCGTTGGCTTCCACCGCGCTCTGGTTGGAGATGATGGTCTGGCGGCGCGCTTGGATCTGCTCGATGTCGTTATTCACCGCGCGGTGTTGGTCGCGGGTGTTTTGCACCACTTGGCGACGCAGGCTTTCGCGGCTTTGCTCGCTTTGATCTAGTTGATAAGTGGCTTCGCGCACCTTAGAGCTGGTCAGGCCGCCGGTGTACAGCGGTACCGACAGCTGCAAGCCCACGCTGGTTTGCGCGGTGGCGCTGCCGGCGATGCCGCTGTTGAGGCCAAAGCCATCGTTGTCGCCTTGGCTGTAGCTGGCCACGGCATCTAAGGTCGGCAGGTGACCGGACTTCTGCTGGCGCAGGTTTTCGCCGGCGGCATCCACACCAAAGTTCGACGCGCGCAGGTTAAGGTTTTGCGCCAAGGCGGTGTCGACCCATTGTTTGGCATCGTTAGGTACCGGCGGCTTAACCGGGAGCTCGTGGCCCATGCCAACCAGTTGGTCGTAGAACTTGCCGGTTAAGCGGGTCAGCGCTTGCAGGGCGTTTTCCACCACGTTGGCGGCGTTTAAGCGGTTGGCGCGGGCGGTGTCGTAACCGGCTTGCGCTTCCAGTACGTCGGTTTTATCCGACAGACCCACTTCAAAACGCTCACGCGCTTGATCGAGCTGGCGCTTGAAGGCGGCTTCTTCGGCAGTGGTGGCGGCCAAGTTGTCTTCGGCTTGCAGCACGGCGAAGTAGCCTTCGGCGGTTTGCAGAATTAGGTTTTGCGCGGTGGCGGAGAACTCCAGGCCCGCTTGCTCAGACACAGCCTCAGCGGCTTGCAGCTGGAACCAGCGATCAGCGCGGAATAGCGGCTGAGTCAGGTTGGCCTGATACACCAGCGAGCTGCGGTCGGTGTTGCTGGTGGTGCTTTTGTCGAAGTCGGTGTGCACGTCGTTGTAGTTGGCACCGGCACCCAGCTGCGGCAGCAGACCAGCACGGGCCTGCGGTACGCCTTCTTTACGCGCATCAGCGCTGGCGCGCGCGGCGGCTAAGTCGGAGCTATTAGCAACGGCGTCTTCATACAGAGACACCAGATCGGTTTTGCCGGCTACCGGGGTTTCGGCGTGGCCAGCCATAGACGCTGTGGCCAAGGCGATGGCGAAAGACAGTCGACGCAGCATGGGGTTAATTCCTGTAATGGTCAGTCTGCTAATGATGGGGGCGGTGTGGTGCAAGTCCAAGTGCCGATTACAAATAAAAGGCCGCGAGGCCGCCAAAGTGGGCTAAGGATAGGCCATCAGCCTTGGTTTGTGTGACTTGTGAGTCGCTTAGGAAGCGCTAATTTAATGGCTGCACACCACAATCACTTCGTTGTGCGGTGCTCGCCAGTTCGCCTACCCAGGCGGTATGCCTCACTTGCGGCGCTCCGTACGCCTTGTGCTTGAAGCGTTCGCCGATTAAATCAGTGCTCCCTTGCGCGGTGCTGAAAGCGTGACTGGCTGTGTCTTTAACGTCTTCAAACTGGCTAGGTTGTTGCGCCTTGGTTAGACTGAGCGCGTCTTGTCGGGGTGCCTAGTTGTAGGCTGAGATCGGTGCATACCGGAGCCCGTTGAACCTGATCGGGTTAATCCCCGCGGAGGAAACAAGCACCGCCTGCCGTGCCGGCGTTTTGCCTGTTTCCTGCTTACTGAATAACGCAGGAGAGTGTCTGCATGAATGCCCCGCAAAAAGCACCCAAGGCCATGGGTGAGGTTAACCAGCAGGCGGTTCAGCCGCTGCCTAATTCGCGCAAAATTTATGTGCCCGGCTCGCGTCCGGACATCCAAGTGCCGATGCGGGAAATCAGCCTAAGCGACACCCCCACCGATTTTGGCGGCGAGAAAAACGCCCCGGTGCTGGTGTATGACACCTCCGGCCCGTACACCGACCCCAACGTGACCATCGACCTGCGCCAAGGCTTGGCCGATGTGCGTAGTCGTTGGATCGACGAGCGCGGCGATACCGAAATTCTGCCGGGGCTTTCCTCCGAGTTTGGCCGTGCGCGCATGGCCGACGCCGGGCTGGCTAAGCTGCGCTTTGCCCATGTGCGCACCCCGCGCCGCGCCAAGAGCGGCCAGAACGTCTCGCAGATGCACTACGCCAAGCGCGGCATCATCACGCCGGAGATGGAATACGTCGCCATCCGCGAAAACATGAAGCTGGAGCTGGCTCGCGAAGCCGGTTTGCTCGCTCAGCAGCACCCCGGCCACAGCTTCGGGGCGAATATCCCGAAGGTGATCACTCCGGAATTTGTGCGCGAAGAAATCGCCCGTGGTCGCGCGATCATCCCCGCCAACATCAACCACGTTGAGCTGGAGCCGATGATCATCGGCCGTAACTTCTTGGTGAAGATCAACGGCAACATCGGCAACTCGGCGCTGGGCTCGTCCATCGAAGAAGAAGTCGAGAAGCTCACCTGGGGCATCCGCTGGGGCTCAGATACCGTGATGGATTTGTCCACCGGCAAGCACATTCACGAAACCCGCGAGTGGATCATCCGTAACTCACCGGTGCCCATCGGCACTGTGCCTGTGTATCAGGCGCTGGAAAAAGTCGGTGGCATTGCCGAAGACCTGACTTGGGACCTGTTCCGCGACACCCTGATCGAGCAAGCCGAACAGGGCGTGGATTACTTCACTATTCACGCCGGCGTCTTGCTGCGTCACGTACCGCTGACCGCCAAGCGCGTGACCGGCATTGTCAGCCGTGGTGGTTCGATCATGGCTAAGTGGTGCTTGGCGCACCATAAAGAGAATTTCCTCTACACCCACTTTGAGGAAATCTGCGAAATCATGAAGGCTTACGACGTGTCCTTCTCGCTGGGCGATGGCCTGCGTCCTGGCTCGATTGCCGATGCCAACGACGAAGCGCAATTCGGCGAGCTAGAAGCCCTCGGCGAGCTGACCAAGATTGCGTGGAAGCACGATGTACAAACCATGATCGAAGGCCCCGGTCACGTGCCCATGCACATGATCAAAGAGAACATGGACAAGCAGCTGGAATGCTGTGACGAAGCGCCGTTCTACACCTTAGGCCCGCTGACCACCGATATTGCGCCGGGTTATGACCACATCACCTCGGGCATCGGTGCGGCGATGATCGGCTGGTACGGCTGCGCCATGCTCTGCTACGTGACGCCGAAAGAGCACCTCGGTCTGCCCAATAAAGATGACGTAAAAACCGGCATTATCACCTACAAGATCGCCGCCCACGCGGCCGACTTGGCCAAAGGGCACCCGGGCGCGCAGATTCGTGACAATGCACTCTCGAAGGCGCGTTTTGAGTTCCGTTGGGAAGACCAGTTCAACTTAGGCCTCGACCCCGACACCGCACGCAGCTATCACGACGAAACCTTGCCGAAAGACTCGGCCAAGGTGGCGCATTTCTGCTCCATGTGCGGGCCTAAGTTCTGCTCAATGAAGATCACCCAAGAAGTGCGCGATTACGCCGCTGCGCAAGAGCAAGGCGAGCGTATTGAGGCGGTGGATTTGTCGGTCGAAGAGGGCATGAAAGCCAAGGCCGAAGAGTTCAAAGCACAAGGCAGTCAGCTCTATCACAAGCTGTAATACCCGCCTGAGCAGATTGTGTGAAAACGTCGCGAGCGCAGGCTAGGCAAGGCAAAAACAGGCGAAAAAGCGCAGTTTACGTGTGGTAAATGAGCATTTTGAGCCTGTTTTTAACGCCGCATAGCCAAGAGCAGTAGTTTTCACACAGTCTGTGCGGTGACAAAGGCGCACGACAATACCGTGCGCCTTTGTCGTTTTTGCCGCTTTCAAGCCAGGGCATCGCCAGCTAGGCTTGGGGTTAGACAGTCTGAGGAGTCGTCATGGTCGAAGCGCTGACGTTAACGCAAGCCGATGTTGAAGTGCTGAAGCGGGAAACCTGCTTTCAGGGCTTCTATCGTCTGGACCGCGTGCAGTTACGCCACGCCTTATTTGAAGGCGGCATGGGCGCGCCGATTACCCGTGAGCTGTTCGTGCGTCACGATGCCGTGTGCGTGCTGCCCTATGACCCGGTGCATGACCGCGTGGTGCTGATCGAGCAATTTCGCATCGGCGCGCTGGATAAAAGCCAACACCCTTGGCTGGTCGAGCTGGTGGCGGGGCTGATCGACAAAGACGAACAGCCCGAAGAGGTCGCCCGCCGCGAAGCGGTGGAAGAGGCAGGCCTTGAACTCACTCATTTATGGCCGGTCACGGCGTATTACCCGTCGCCGGGCGGCTCGGATGAGCGCGTGCATTTGTTTGTCGGCCGTTGCGATAGCAGCGGCGCTGGCGGCGTGCATGGGCTGGAATGCGAAGGCGAAGATATCCGCGTGCAAGTGTGGGAATTAGAAGATGCATTGGCCGCCGTGCGTGACGGGCGCATCGACAACGCCGCGAGCATTATTGCCCTGCAATGGCTGGCGCTAAATCGCGCTGAGGTGCGTGGGCTGTGGGCGTAGGGTTAGCCAAACCACGCTACCGGGTCGACCTGTGCGGTTTGCAGGCTACCTGCGAGGCGAACTATTACCGCCTGCTGCGCTTGCTGCCGGCAGAGCGCTGCGCGGGCGTTGTGCGCGAAGTGCAGCTGGCCCGCGATGGCCTAGATTTTGGTCGCATGCGCCTAGAGGTGCTGGAAGAATGCCCCTACACCAGCGTGCTGCAAATTAGCTTGCACAGCGCCTTGGCATGGTTGCCTACGCCGCGCTTGTTGGTGCGTGTGTATCACGATGCGCGCATGGCGGAAGTCGGCGGCATGCAAGGTCTACGCTATTTACATGGCGCGTATGGTTACCCGAATCAGGCCATGCATCAGCCCGATGAAAAAGCCCAGCTCAATGGCTATCTGGCCGAGTGGTTAGGCCAAGTGCGTGAGTGCGGCGTGGGTAGCGAAGCACTGGATGTGGATTTTTCGTCATAAGGCGAAGTGTGAAGTGGCTGGCAGCAAAACGCGGTTTTTCCTGCCACGCTCAAGAGTCAGCTTTTACGCTGTGTGAACAGTTTGTGCCGTAACCACGGCTTGTAAGGAGTAGGCGGCATTGCCCAGCCTGATCGATTGCCCCAGTGACCGTCCGCTGACGGTTGTGCAGTTATCTGACAGCCATTTGTTTGCTGAGGCTGACGGCTGCCTGCTGGGCATGGATACCGCGCACAGCTTGGCCAAAGTGGTCGATAAGGTGCAGGCCGAGCAAGCGCAGATCGATTTGCTGCTCGGCACCGGCGACTTAGCACAAGACGCCAGCATGGCGGCCTACCAGCGCTTTGCTGAGCTGACCGCGCCGCTTAAAGCGCCACAGCGCTGGCTGGCCGGCAATCACGACGAAGTGGCACCGATGCAGCAGCTCTGCGCCGCCGATCAGCGTTTGGTGGCCGTGACTGATCTGGGCGCTTGGCGAGTCATTTTGCTCGATACCAGCGTGGAAGGCAGCGTGCCCGGCTACCTGCGTGACGATCAATTACAGCTGTTGGATAACGCCTTGGCTTCAGCGGGAGCGCGACATTGCTTGGTGGTCTGCCACCATCATCCGGTGTCGGTAGGTTGTCAGTGGCTGGAGCCGATTGGGATCAAAAATGCCCAAGCGCTGCTCAGCCGCTTAGATGCCGCACCGCAGGTGAAATGCTTGCTGTGGGGGCACATCCACCAAGAGTTTGACCAGCTGCGCGGGCACTACCGCTTGCTCGCCACGCCGTCTACCTGTGTGCAGTTCGCCCCCGGCAGTGAAGACTTTCAGGTCGACACTCAGCCGCCGGGCTATCGCTGGCTGCGTTTGCTGCCCGATGGCGGGCTGGAAACCGGCGTGTCGCGCGTGACCGGCATCGACTTTGTGGTCGATTACAGCGTCAAGGGTTACTGACTCGGTGACAGTCCCCAGCGCTAAGGCGAGCTGCTAAGGTAGGCGGCCTGTCAGAGTCGTTGGAGCCCACCGCGTGAGCGCCGATTTACCGTTACTCATCTACCTGCATGGCTTTAACAGCTCGCCGCAGTCACTCAAAGTGCGTCTTTTACAGGACGCACTGAGCAAGCTTGGCCACGCCGAACGCTTATACGCCCCGCAATTACCGCACAGCCCCGCCCAAGCGCTGGCGCTGATTGAGCAGCGCATGGCGCAAGAGGTCGTGCCGCCGGTGCTAATCGGCAGCTCCTTAGGCGGCTACTACGCCACCGCACTGGCCGAGAAGCATGGCCTGAAAGCCTTGCTGATTAACCCTGCCGTGGCGCCGTCGCGCTGGGTGAGTGATTACTTGGGGGAGCAGCGCAACTATCACAGCGGCGAAACGTGGCAGCTGACGCAAGACTTTGTCGACGAAATCAACGCCTTGCAGTGCCCGCCGCCGTGCGCCGGGCAGCGCTATCAGGTATGGTTGCAAACCCAGGATGAAACCCTCGATTATCGCGATGCAGTGGCCTATTACCGAGGCTGCGCGCTGCGGGTAGAGCCCGGCGGCGAGCACGGATTTCGCCACTTTGCCGCACACATTCCGGCGCTGTTGGCCTTTGCTGGCTGGCCGCCAAGCGTGTGGCAAAACCCCGCTAACCCCAGCCAATTGCGTTAATCGACCACGTACAAGAAAGGCCTATGACCAGTTATAACGCCGACGCTATTGAAGTCCTCTCCGGCCTCGATCCGGTGCGCAAGCGCCCGGGCATGTACACCGACACCGCACGCCCCAACCATCTTGCGCAAGAAGTCATCGACAACAGCGTCGACGAAGCGCTGGCCGGTCACGCCAGCTGCGTGACGGTCGTGCTGCACGCCGATAACTCGCTGGAAGTCAGCGACGATGGTCGAGGCATGCCGGTGGATATTCACCCCGAAGAAGGCATTTGCGGCGTCGAGCTGATCCTCACCAAGCTGCACGCCGGCGGTAAGTTCTCCAATAAGAACTACCAGTTCTCCGGCGGTTTGCACGGCGTGGGTATCTCGGTGGTCAACGCCCTGTCGAATCGCGTTGAGGTGCGGGTTAAGCGCGATGGTCAGGAATACCAGATGGCCTTCGAGAACGGCTTTAAAGCCAGCGAGTTGGCCGTGGTCGGCAGCGTCGGCAAGCGCAACACTGGCACCACTGTGCACTTCTGGCCGGATGCGCAGTATTTCGATTCGCCGAAGTTTTCCGTCAGCCGCTTAAAGCACCTGCTCAAGGCCAAGGCCGTGCTGTGTCCGGGCCTGAAAGTGGTATTCGATGACCGTAACAGCGGTGAAGTGCTCGAATGGCACTACCAAGACGGCCTGCGCGCCTATTTGCTCGATAGCATCGGCGAAGCCGAGCGCCTGCCCGAAGTGCCGTTCCATGGCTCCATGGCAGGTAATAAGGAAGCCTGCGACTGGGCCGTGCTGTGGCTGCCAGAAGGCGGTGAAAGCCTGCAGGAAAGCTACGTTAACTTGATTCCCACCGCGCAAGGCGGCACCCATGTCAATGGCCTGCGCCAAGGCCTGCTGGATGCGCTGCGCGAGTTCTGCGAATTCCGTAACTTGCTGCCGCGTGGCGTCAAGCTAGCGCCGGAAGATGTCTGGGAACGCATCAGCTACGTGCTGTCGATGAAGATGCAGGAGCCGCAGTTCTCCGGGCAAACCAAAGAGCGACTGTCGTCGCGCGAAGCCGCCGCGTTTGTTTCTGGCATCGTCAAAGACGCCTTCAGCCTGTGGCTCAACCAGCACGCCGACATAGGTCAGCAGCTGGCCGAATTGGCGATCAGCAACGCCAGCCGACGCTTAAAAGCCGGCAAAAAAGTCGAGCGGAAAAAGATCACCCAAGGCCCAGCATTGCCCGGCAAATTGGCTGATTGTGTGGGTCAAGACCCGCGCCGCAGCGAGCTGTTCTTGGTGGAAGGTGACTCCGCCGGCGGCAGTGCCAAACAAGCGCGCGATAAAGAGTTCCAAGCCATCATGCCGCTGCGCGGCAAGATTCTGAATACCTGGGAAGTTGACGCCGGCGAAGTGCTCGGCAGCCAAGAAGTGCACGACATCGCCGTGGCCATCGGCGTTGACCCCGGCGCGGCGGATTTAACTCAGCTGCGCTACGGCAAGATCTGCATCCTCGCCGATGCCGACTCCGACGGTCTGCACATCGCCACCTTGCTGTGCGCTTTGTTCGTGCAGCATTTCCGCCCGCTGGTCGAGGCCGGCCATGTGTTCGTTGCCATGCCACCGCTGTTCCGTATCGACCTCGGCAAAGAGGTGTTTTACGCCCTGGATGAGCCCGAGCGGGACGGCATTCTCGAGCGCATCACTGCCGAGAAAAAACGCGGCAAGCCGCAAGTCACCCGCTTTAAAGGCTTGGGTGAGATGAACCCGCTGCAGCTGCGCGAAACCACCATGGACCCCAACACCCGCCGCTTGGTGCAGCTAACCTTGGATGACGAACAAGGCACGCTGGAGATCATGGACATGCTGCTGGCGAAAAAACGCTCCGGCGACCGCAAAAGCTGGCTCGAAAGCAAAGGCAATCTGGCCGAGGTGCTGGGCTAATGCGGCGTGGTTTGCTGGCGCTGGCGCTCACTGCGCTGGCGCTTAACAGCCATGCCGAAGAAGCCACTTGGCCGCAATTGCAGCTGGCTAAGGCATGGCCAGTGGAAGGTCTGTTTGGCGGCAATTTATCCGGCGTGACTGAGTGTCGTGGCCAGCTGTGGGCTATTTCGGATCGCGTCGATGATGCGGTGTTTCGCCTGCGTGAAGACGGCGAGGTGCTACGTGCCGAGGCGCTGATGTTTGCCTTGCCGCCCAGCCCGCCGAGCCCGCTACCGTTCGGCATGCGGGCGCGCAACTGGTTGGCGGCGCAGTTACGCGGCGGCGAATTAGATTTTGAAGGCATGGACTGCGACCAAGACGGCAACCTGTATTTGGTCAGCGAAAGCCGTGTCGCGGTGCTCAAACTTGCTCGCAACGGTAAAGCCGAATGGCTGCGGTTGCCGAAAAAGCTTTGGTCGCAAGCCCGTGCACGCGGCTTGTTTCAGCGCTTTAACGCCTACGCCGAAGGCTTGGCCGTTAGCCCCGATGGACAACAGTTGTGGCTGGCTGCCGAGCGCGAACCGCGCGGTTTGCTCAGCGTGCAGAACACCAGCAAGGGCTGGCAGTGCAGCAGCGCTTGTGTGCTGAGTGTCGATGCCGGCACTCGTGCAGCGTGGGATGGTGTCAGTGCGCCGATTGCTTTGGACTACACCGCGCTGAGCCTGTATCAGCAGCGCTTGTTTACCCTAGAGCGCTCTGAGCACCGCATTTGTCGCCGCGATACCGCCAAGGGCGAACTGCAGCGCTGCTGGGGTTTTGCCGAAACCCTGCAAGATGACCAATACCGCTACAACACCCCCTATGGCGTGGCCGAGGCCATGAGCCTAGACGCCGAAGGCGCTTGGGTAGGTATCGATAACGGCGATAAAGCACGCCTGAGTGATGGCGACACGCGACCGTATTTGTTCCGCTTTAACCTGCCGCAAGGCGGCTGGATGGCCCGATGAGCGAAGCCCCGCCAGACGGCGTACGCAAACAGGGCCGCGCGATGATGATCATCGCGTGGATTATCGGTATGGCCTTGGCCGTGCAGTTTTTCGCCCAGTGGGAGAAAAAACAGCTCAACCCCAACAGTGTGCCGGTCAGCGAGCAGCTCAGCGACGGCAGTGTTGAGGTGGTGCTTAAGCGCAATCGACAGGGCCATTACGTGGCTTCCGGCACCATCAACGGCGTGGCTGTGGTGTATCTGCTGGATACCGGCGCCACCGATGTGGCAATCCCCGAAAGCCTCGCTGCCGAGTTGCAGTTGGAAGAAGGTCTGCCCGTCGAGCTGGCCACCGCCAACGGCATTAGCCGTGGTTATCGCACGGTGCTTAAGCGCCTCACCTTAGGCGATCTGCGCTTATTTGATGTGCGCGCCACCGTGGCGCCGAATTTGGCCGGCCACGAAGTGTTGCTCGGCATGAGCGCGTTAAAACAATTGGAATTTACCCAACGCGGCGACGAACTACGCCTGCGTTTGGCGGCAACAACACGGGAAGCCCACCAATGAGTGATACCCAAGACCTGAGCCTCGAAGGCGTTGAGCGCCGCTCGCTGGCCGACTTTACCGAGCAGGCGTACCTCAACTACTCGATGTACGTGATCATGGACCGCGCTTTGCCGCATATCGGCGACGGCTTAAAGCCCGTGCAGCGGCGCATTGTCTATGCCATGAGCGAGCTGGGCTTGAGTGCCGACTCCAAGCACAAGAAGTCGGCGCGTACTGTCGGTGATGTGCTGGGTAAGTACCACCCGCACGGTGATAGCGCCTGTTATGAGGCCATGGTGCTGATGGCGCAGCCGTTCTCGTACCGCTATCCGCTGGTCGACGGCCAAGGTAACTGGGGTGCGCCGGACGACCCGAAATCCTTCGCCGCCATGCGTTATACCGAAGCACGTTTGTCGCGTTACTCCGAAGTGCTGCTCAATGAGCTGGGCCAAGGCACGGTGGATTGGCAGCCCAACTTCGACGGTACCATGGACGAGCCGCAAGTGTTGCCGGCGCGCTTACCTAACCTGCTGCTCAACGGCACCACCGGCATCGCCGTGGGCATGGCCACCGACGTGCCGCCGCATAACCTGCGCGAAGTGGCGGCCGCGTGCGTGCGCTTGCTGGAGCAGCCCGAGACCAGCCTTGAACAGCTGATGGAACACGTGCCGGGGCCGGACTTCCCTACCGAAGCGGAGATCATCACCGCGGCGGAAGACCTGCAGAAGATGTACACCACCGGCCGTGGCTCGGTGCGTATGCGTGCCGTGTACTGCATTGAAGATGGCGAAGTGGTAGTCACCGCGCTGCCGCATCAGGTGTCTGGCGCTAAGGTGCTGGAGCAAATCGCTGGGCAAATGCAGGCCAAAAAGCTGCCGATGGTTAGCGACTTGCGTGACGAATCCGATCACGAGAACCCCACCCGCATCGTGATTGTGCCGCGCTCTAACCGCATCGACCTGCAAGAGCTGATGCGTCACCTGTTTGCCACCACCGATTTAGAGTCCAGCTACCGGGTTAACCTCAACGTGATCGGCCTCGACGGTCGCCCGCAAGTGAAGGGCCTCAAAGAGCTGCTCAGCGAATGGCTGGTGTACCGCATCGGCACCGTGCGCCGCCGTTTGGAGTTCCGCTTAGATAAGGTCGAGCGGCGTTTGCACCTGTTGGAAGGCTTGCTGATTGCCTTCTTAAACCTCGACGAAGTGATCCACATCATCCGCACCGAGGATCAGCCCAAGCCGGTGCTGATGGAGCGCTTTGGCCTCACCGAAGTGCAAGCCGATTACATTCTCGATACCCGCTTGCGTCAGTTAGCGCGCCTCGAAGAAATGAAGATTCGCGGCGAGCAAGATGCGCTCGCTAAAGAGCGCGCCGAACTGCTGGCGCTGCTGGGTAACGAAGGCAAGCTGCGCAATTTAGTACGCGAAGAACTGATTGCCGATGCCGAAACCTATGGCGACGAGCGCCGCTCCCCGCTGGTGGTGCGTGCCGAAGCCAAAGCGCTGTCCGAAGCCGACCTAATGCCCACCGAGCCGGTCACTGTGGTGTTGTCGGAAAAAGGCTGGGTGCGCTGCGCTAAGGGCCACGATGTGGACGCCGCTGCGCTGTCGTATAAAGCCGGCGACAGTTATCTGGGCAGTGCTATCGGCCGCTCTAATCAACAAGCGGTGTTCCTCGATACCACGGGGCGTAGTTATTCGCTGGCCGCGCACAGCTTGCCATCCGCACGTGGGCAGGGCGAGCCGCTGACTGGTCGCTTGCAGCCACCGGCGGGTGCGAGCTTCGAGCATGTCTTGCTGCCTGAAGATGAAACGCTGCTGATCGTCGCCAGCGATGCCGGTTACGGTTTTGTGGTGAAGGGCGCCGATTTACTGGCGAAAAACAAGGCCGGCAAGGCGCTGCTTAACTTGCCCGATAACGCTCGGGTGATGCCGCCCAAACCGCTGCACAAGCTTGAAAACGATTTGCTCGCCGCAGTAACCAGCGAAGGCCGTCTGCTGCTGTTTAAAGTGGCCGACTTGCCGCAGCTGTCGAAGGGTAGGGGCAATAAGATCATCGGCATTCCGACCGATCGCGCCAGTAAGCGTGAAGAGTTACTGGTGGATCTGGCCGTGGTGCCCGAGGGCGCAAGCTTAGTGTTGCAAGCCGGCAAGCGCAATCTGACCTTAAAGCCCGACGACTTGGTGCATTACCAAGGTGAGCGTGGCCGCCGGGGTAATAAGCTGCCGCGTGGCTTCCAGAAGGTCGATCGCCTTGAGGTGAATGCGCCGGAGGCTTAAGCCGCCGTGCTAAAAACAACCACGCCGAGCAATGCTCGGCGTGGTTGTTTAGAGGGTCAGGGAGCTGTTGTTTTAATCAGTGGCTCAGTAGTGTGCATGCTCAGTGCACAAACATCCGATTGATACGCCCAGCCAAGCGGCGCACCACCCAGCGCGGCGCCAAACGCGGGGTTAGGGTCAGCAGCTTGTTAAACAGGCCGGGGATAATAATCGCGCGATTTTTTGCCAGCCCGCGCACGGCAATCAGTGCGACCTGATCGGCGCTCATCATCAGCGGCGAGTTGTCCAGTTTGCTGGCGTCGATACCGGCTTGAGCGAAGAAGTGCGTACGCGTGGGGCCGGGGCACAACACGCTGACGCCAATCCCTAAGGGTTTGAGTTCTTCGCGTAACCCTTCGGAGAAATTCAGCACATAGGCTTTGCTGGCGTAGTAGCTGCTCATCCACGGGCCGGGCTGGAAGGCCGCAGCGGAGGCGACATTGAGAATCTGCCCGCCGCTTTGCCGCGCCATCAGCCCACCAATGCCATGGCACAGCTGGGTGAGGGCGAGAATGTTGACTTCCAGTTCTTGCTTTTCGTCGGCCCACTCTTGAGCGAGAAACGCGCCGGCGGTGCCAAGGCCCGCGTTATTCACCAGCAGGTCGATGGCTAAGCCAGACTCTTCCACTTCTTGAATCAAGCCGGTGACTTGCAGTGGCTTGCTCAGGTCGCAGGCGCGCACCAACACCTCAACGCCAAAGCGACGTTGCAGTTCGTTGGCAATCTGGTGCAGTTGTTCTTTGTTGCGGGCCAGCAGCATTAGCGCCCGCCCTTGGCGAGCGAGCGCTTCAGCCAACGCCAGCCCAAGACCGGAGCTGGCGCCTGTGACTAAGGCAAAGGCCGTCACTTATTGCTGCTGTTCGAGTTGCTGTTGGTATTCCAAGAAGGCCTCTTCGTCGAAGCCTTCCATGCCCTCCATACCCTCCATGCCTTCACCGCCCATCATGCCGGCGTTTTCCATGTAGGCCATGTAGGCAGGCAGGCTGATCGCCATTGTGATCGGCACAATCACCAGAATCACGATAAAGATGCCGGCGGCAACTTTAACCCCTGTGCTATTGGCTGGCGGCGGTGGGCCGAAGCGGTTCGGGCCTTGAGTGCCGGGCATGAAGAGCATCAGGAAGGGGAAGACGATGTTCACAAACGGTACGAAGTTGAGCAGCACCAACCACCCACTCCAGCCGATGTCGTGCAGACGCTGCACGCTGAAGCTGACCGAGTAAACCATAGAGGCGATAAAGGCCGCGATGCCGATCAACCAGCCCAGCGGGGCGAGGAAGTCGCCAATCACCATGCCGGCGGCGACGCCGATGATGGCATAGGCCACGAGGACTAACAGTAGGTTCCACGCCAGCAGGCGCAGGCGCCCAATGCGGCCGTCGAAGTTTAGGTATTTCAGCTCGCCTTCTTCGCCGGTGTTGTCATACACCGCCGCTTGCGGGGTGGCATAGGGCGAGGCTGCGCTGCTGGTAGCCGGCTGAATGCTGGCTTCAAACTCGGTCTGACGGGCGAGGAATTTTTCGATGATGATGCCGCAGCCGGAGCACTCGGCGGCTTTGGGTTGCTCGAAACCGCACTTAGGGCAGCTCATGCGGTCATCGGCTTGCGCCTGCATGGCCGGCGATGCGCTGGCCGTTTGTGGTTCTGGTTCAGGATGATCGTCAGTGGCGACTAAACTCAGGGCCGAGGCTAAGTCATTTTCTTTGCTGACTTTGGCGCCGGCACGTTGCAAGGCGGTGAGGTATTTTTCGGCTTGGGCGCCGCTTAAATCTCGCTTCAGCGCGACCGGTTTGCCGGAGAACAGCTGACGGATTTTGTCGATATCTGACTTGAACAGCTGAGCTAAGTTTTGTTCTACCTGAGCCAGATCGAAGTCAGGCATCAGCTCCCCAGAAAACATGATCTTGTAGCGAACGTCGCTCATCCTGATTCCCTTGTGCGATGGTTTTTGTAATTTCCCGCGCACAGGTTAACGCCGTACTGGTGCACTGTCAGCCCCTCGTGCGGGGGATGATGGCTGCTGGCGCGGGCTGCGCGGCAGGTTAAAAGCAAGCACAGTGCCAGCATGGGGGAGGGCTGGTTAGCCGCTCCCCAGTCCCACTCACAAGGCCAAACGAGCGCGGGCGGCGCGGTATTCGTCTTCCATGCGCTGCACGAGGTCGGCCACGCTGGGAATGTCGTGAATGCCGCTCACGCCTTGGCCGGCCGACCACACGGTCTTCCACGCTTTGGCTTCGTCATCCACGGGTTTGAGTTTTTCGCCGTAGTTAACATCGCCTTTGTCGTTCAGCTTGGCGAGGTCATAGCCGGCCTTTTCTAAGCTCTGGCGCATAAAGCTGGCTGGTACGCCGGAAACCGCCGGGGTGTGAATGATGTCGCCAGACTGCGCGTCCAACAGCATTTGCTGGTATTCGGCGCTGGCACCGTTCTCTTGGGTGGCGATAAAGCGCGTGCCGGCGTAGGCCAAGTCGGCGCCCATGGCTTGCGCGGCCAGAATGTCGTGGCCGTGGTTTAAGCAGCCGGCCAGTAGCACGGTTTTGTCGAAGAACTCGCGCACTTCATTGATCAGCGCAAAGGGGTTCAAAGTGCCGGCATGCCCGCCAGCGCCGCCGCTCACGCAAATCAAACCGTCTACGCCAGCCTCAGCGGCTTTCTTGGCGTGACGCTTGTTGGTGACATCGTGGAACACTAAGCCGCCGTAGCTGTGCACGGCGTCGACCACTTCTTTCACCGCGCCGAGGCTGGTGATGATCAGCGGTACTTTGTGCTTCACGCACAGTTCTAAGTCGGCCTGCAGGCGGGGATTGCTGTGGTGCACGATCAGGTTGACGGCGTACGGCGTGGTGCACTGGCTGGCGTTAAGCCCGGCTTGGATTTCTTCCAGCCACTGCTCAAAGCCTTCGCTAGTGCGCTGGTTAAGCGCCGGAAAGCTGCCGACGATGCCGGCGCGGCAGCAGCCAAGCACCAGGTTAGGGTTGGAAACCAGAAACATCGGCGCTGCAATCAATGGCAGGCGCAGGTTGTGTAGAGCTTGCGGTAAGGCCATGGGTTTCTCCTTAAACGGGGCGGTTAGAACGGACGCACCACCACCAAAATGACAATCGCCAGCAGGAACAGCACCGGCACTTCGTTAAACCAACGGTAGAACACGTGACCACGGGTGTTTTCATCACGGGCGAAGCGCTTCATCTGTGCGCCGCACACATGGTGATAACCAATCAATACGAACACTAAGGTCAGCTTGGCGTGCATCCACCCTTGGCTTAAGTAGTAGGGGTAGTTGAGGTACAGCAGCGCCGCGCCGGCCAGCACCGTGACAATCATCGACGGCAGCATGATGCCGCGATACAGCTTGCGCTCCATGATCTTAAAGCGCTCGCGGCTGGGCTGGTCGTCGCTCATGGCGTGATAGACAAACAGGCGCGGCAAGTAGAACAAGCCGGCGAACCAGCAGACCATGGCGATCAGGTGCAGGGCTTTGAGCCACAAATACAGCATGGAACTTCCTTAGCGGTTGAGTTGGTAATAGTGGTCGAGGGCTTCACGGGTCACCACGCCGGCGGGGCGCGGCGCGCTGCGTCGACGGCGGACCATCAAACACAGCACTTCATGGCCTTGATTGCTCAGTGCATCGAGGGCTTCTTGTACGGTGGCTTGCATCGGCAGCATACACAGGTCGCGGCGTTCGCCGGGCATGCTGAGCAAATCCAGCGGCGCGTTGTGCTCTAGCTCCAGCTGGCTGGCGAGGTCGGCGGCGCGCAGCAGGGCGACGGGCTTGTCGTCGCGCTCGACGATAATCCAGCGCGGCAGGCGCTTGGCAAACAGGTCTTTGGCATGGGCCAGCTCAACGTGCCGTGGCAGGCAGATAAAGTCGCGCTCCATCAGTGTGCTGGCCCCCACCGCCTGCATGGCTTGCACTTGCGGGCTAAAGCGAATGCCGATGCCTTGCTGGCGCAGCGACTGTAAGAATACTGAGCCTTGGCCAAGAACTTGGCTGGTGGTCAGGTTGGCGATGGCCACCACCAACATGCCGGGGAAGACGATATTGGGGTTGTGGGTGAGCTCCAGCAGAGCAATCAGCGCCGCCAGTGGCGCTTGCAGAATGGCGCCCATCGCGGCCGCCATGCCGAGCATGGCGTACAAACCGCTGGGTGAGCGCAGGCCAAACAGCTCTTGGCCAATTAAACCCAGCGCGCCGCCTAAACAGGCGCCACAGACCAGAATTGGCGAGATCAGCCCAGCCGGTAAACCCAAGCCAATGCTGGTGGCGGTGAGCAAGGTTTTTACCAGTGCCAAGGCGAGCAGCACGCCGAGTGATAACTGGCCGATCAGCGCGGCGTTAAGGCTGTCGTAACCCATGCCCATGGCCTGCGGCAGAAACCAGCCGACGGCGCCGGTGAGCACGCCGATGCCAATCAGGCGGATAAAAAACGGCCCGCGCGCCCAGCGTTGGCAAAACAGCAAGCACCAAGAAAACATCGCCCCGAGCCCGCCAAGAGCCATGCCACAGACCACCAGCCACGGCACCTCCCACAGACTGCCGAGCGCCAAAGGCGGCACGTTGATCACACTGCCGGAGCCATACACCAACTGCGACATCAAAGCGCCGGTGACGGCGGCAAGGGTGAGAGGCAACAGGCTGGCGAGGCTGAAATCCAACAAGATAATTTCGATAGCGAAGATCACCCCGGCCAGCGGAGTGTTAAACGAAGCGGCAATCGCCGCCGCAGCGCCACAGCCAACCAAGGTGCGCATCGAGTTATTCGGCAAACGCATCCACTGGCCGATCAAGCTGCTGGCAGCGGCGCCTAAGTGCACGGCGGGGCCTTCACGGCCGACGGAAAAGCCGCTGCCTAAGGTCATCACGCCAAGGTTGAACTGGTTAATTAGGCTACGCAGGTTGAAATAGCCTTGGTGGTGCGAGAAGCGCTCCAGCACATGGGCGATGCCCATACGGCGGTCAGCGTCGCTTTGTTTCCACAGGTATAGGGCGATCAGCACCGCACCAATAACCGGCAGAGCAAGGCGCCACAGCGGGTCGAGGTTTTCAAAGGCTTCGGCTTGGCTGCCGTTGATGGCCTCCAAGATGCCTTCTACCGAGGCGCGAAACAGCAGTACCACAAAGCCCGTCACTAAACCGGCCAATAAACCCAGCAAGGCCAACTGTGGCGCAGCCTCTACCGACGCCAGTTGTTCGCGAAAACGGTCTAAAACGGGACGAACGTGCAACTTCACGCAAAGTCAGCCTTTTGCTGCGCGCCGCGTGGCGCTTTATTATGCATGCCTTATTTTTAGCGTATCCGGGAGGCAGAGATGATCAAGGTAGGTATCGTTGGCGGAACAGGGTATACCGGCGTAGAGCTGTTGCGCCTGCTGGTTCAGCACCCGGATGTGCAGCTTGAGGTTATCACTTCCCGCTCTGAGGCGGGGCTGCCTGTGGCGGATATGTACCCCAATTTGCGCGGTCATCTGGATTTGGCTTTCAGCCAGCCAGACGTCAACACCCTCAAACAATGCGACTTGGTGTTCTTCGCCACGCCCAACGGCATTGCTATGCAGCAAGTGCCCGAGCTGCTCGAAGCAGGCGTGAAAGTGGTCGACTTGGCCGCTGACTTCCGCCTGAGTGACCCTGCGGTGTGGGAGAAGTGGTACGGCATGCCGCACGCCTGCGAAAACATTCTGGCCGAGGCGGTCTACGGCCTGCCGGAAATTAACCGCGCTAAGGTGCGCGAGGCGCGCTTGGTGGCGAACCCAGGCTGCTACCCCACGGCGGTGCAGTTGGGCTTCTTGCCGCTGGTAGAGCAAGGCCTGATTCGTGGCGATCTTGTGGCTGACTGTAAATCCGGTGTCAGCGGCGCCGGTCGGCAGACTCACTTGGGCAGCTTGTTGTGTGAGGCCTCGGAAAACTTTAAGGCCTACGGCGTGCCGGGCCATCGTCACCTGCCAGAAATTCGCCAAGGCTTGGCGCGCGCCGCTGGGCATGAGATCGGCCTGACCTTTGTGCCGCATCTCACCCCGATGATTCGCGGCATTCACGCTACTTTGTATGCGCAAGTGCCGGACCGCAGTGTCGATCTGCAAGCCTTGTACGAGCAGCGTTACGCCAACGAGGTATTCGTCGATGTGATGCCTGCTGGCAGCCATCCAGAAACCCGCAGCGTGAAGGGCAGCAACCGTTGCCGCATCGCTATTCATCGCCCGCAAGACGGCGACACTGTGGTGATCCTCTCGGCCATCGACAACTTGGTCAAAGGGGCCGCAGGGCAGGCGGTGCACAACATGAACCTGATGTTTGGTCTGGATGAGCAAGCTGGTCTTGGTCATGTGGCGTTGCTGCCCTAATGGCGAAGAAACGTCAGCAAGCCGATTGGCAAGTCAGGGTTGTACAGCCGGGACAGGGGCGGTGGAAAAACGCCGTCCTGCTGCTGGCGGCGGTGCTGCTGCCGTTGGCGGTGTACGCCGGCTATCAGTGGCGCGATTACGAAGTGGGCGCAGCATTGGATGGTCACGACGCGCTGGTCGAGCGCTTGGCCCAGTCGGAAGAGGCCGAGCAAACCCTAATGCAGCGCCAAGCTGTGCTCGAAAGTGGTGGCCGCCTGGCGCAGCAAGCCACCGAGCAAAGCCGGCAAACCATCAAAATGCTGGAAGCGGAAGTGTTTCAGCTGCAGCAAGACTTGGCCTTCTACAAAGAGGCCGTGGCGCCGGGTAGCCGTCGCGATGGTTTAACCATTCACGCCTTTGAGCTACAGCCCACGGACGATGCGCAGTTGTTCCGCTATAAGTTCATGCTCAGCCGCTTGGGCGATGACGAAAAATCACTCAAGGGCCAATTGAAGATTGAAGTGCTCGGCCAAGAGGGCAACAAAGCCAAACGTATGCCGCTGCATGAGCTCTCTGAACAGGTGAGCAAAGACGGCATCCAGTTTGGCTTTAAGCATTATCAGCTGTACCCCGCAGCCGGGCGTTTTGCCGAGCTACGCTTGCCGGAGGGCTTTGTGCCGCAGCGTATTCGCATCTTGGCCGTAGTGGCCGGGCAGAAGCAGCCCATCGAGCGAACCTTTGACTGGATTAATCAGGAGTAAGTCGTGTTCAACAAGAAAAATCCGCGTGCCGACATGAGTCAGTTTTCCGGTCAAACCAGTGTGATTGCCCACAACACCGCGCTGAAAGGCGATATCGAACTGGCCGGCGCGCTGCAGGTGGATGGCTTCGTGCAAGGCACCATCAATGCCGAACAAGGCTTAGTGCGGGTGAGTGACAAGGGCCGGGTTGAAGGCCGAGTGAGCGCGCCCCATATCATCATTAACGGCGAAGTGCAGGGCGATGTATTTGCCCTAGAGCACATCGAACTGGGCGCCACCGCACGCATTCGCGGCAACTTGCACTATCGGCTGATGGAAATGGCCATGGGCGCGCAAGTCGAAGGTCAGCTGCGCTATCTGGGGGATGAAGCCGTGCAGCCGAGCGGCAGTGAAGAAGCGCTGGTCAATAGTTGACCATTTTGCTCGGGTAACAGGATAATAAGCGCGTTGTGATAGGGCTTAGGCCCGTGGAGAGTAGTACATGTCTGTTGAAACCTTTGAGCCGACCCCTCTGATCTTCACCAATGGTGCGGCCAATAAGGTGAAGACCTTGATCGAAGAAGAAGGCAACCCACGCTTAAAGCTGCGTGTGTTTGTCACCGGCGGCGGCTGCTCGGGCTTCCAGTACGGTTTCACCTTCGATGAAGACGTCGCCGATGATGACACCATCGTCCAGCGCGAAGGTGCCAGCTTGGTGATCGACCCGATGAGCTTCCAGTACTTGGCCGGCTCCGAGGTCGACTATCAGGAAGGCCTCGAAGGCTCGCGCTTTGTGATTAAAAACCCCAATGCAGCGACCACTTGTGGTTGCGGTCAGTCGTTCTCGATTTGATCGGCTGAAGGTAAAAAAGCGCCCTAGGGCGCTTTTTTAATGCCTGCGATGAGTCCCTTAGGCAGGGTAAATCGCCCCCAAAACACGCAAGCCGCGCGCGCCGGTCACCGCCGGGCGGTTGCCCGGCGTGCCATCGACACAGCATTTGGCCAGCCAAGCAAAAGCCATGGCCTCGAGCCAGTCTGGATCAGCGCCGAGCGCTTGCGTGGTGTCTACATGGAGCGCTGGCAGAGCTTGTTGCAGTAGTGCCATTAACTGCCGGTTGTGCGCGCCGCCGCCGCACACCAGCAAACGCTGACACTGCGGCTGTTGCGCGAGCAAAGCTTGGCTAATGCAGTGCGCCGTGAGGGCACAGAGTGTGGCCTGAATATCCACCGCTTCCAGCTTCTCACCAAAACGCTTCAACTGCGCTTGCAGCCATGCAGGGTGAAAGTATTCGCGCCCGGTGCTTTTGGGGCCGCGCTGGGCGAAGAAGGGGTCTTCCAGTAGCTGGGTCAGTAGCGTGTGGTTAACGTGTCCGCTGGCCGCCCAAGTACCGTCAGCGTCGTAATCTTGCCCGCGATGCAGGCGAATCCACGCGTCCATCAGCGCATTGCCCGGGCCGCAGTCAAAGCCTTGTACGGCGGCGCCGGGGGTGAGCAAGGTCAGGTTGCTAAAGCCGCCGATGTTGACCAGCGCGCGCACTTCGATGTCATCGGCAAATAACTGCTGATGAAACGCTGGTACCAATGGTGCGCCTTGACCGCCGGCGGCAATATCTCGACTGCGAAAATCGGCGACTACGCTAATGCCGGTCAACTCGGCCAATAGAGCAGGCGCGCCAATTTGCACACTGAAGCCGCGTGCAGGTTCGTGACGCACGGTTTGTCCGTGGCTGCCTATGGCGCAGATGTCGGCGGCGGTTAAGTTCTGCTCGGCGAGCAGCTGTTTAATGCCTGTGGCAACACACTCGGCCCACGCATTGCCGGCCACGGCTTGTCGGGCTAGTTCATCGGGGCCGCTCTGGCACAGTGCTAACAACTCGCTGCGCAGGGCCTCTGGCAGGGGCGAAAAATAATGGGCCAGCAACTGAGGCTGGCCCAAGAGGTCGGTTAGGGCGATGTCGATACCGTCCAGACTAGTGCCCGACATCACCCCCAAATAAAGCGCCATGTTACTCCGAACGTTTGGCGAGCAAGGTCTTCTTGCCGCTTTCCAGCTGAGCAAACAGTGGTTGCGTTTGCTGCAAGAAGCGTTGTTTTTCGTTGGCGGCGATGGGGTCAGCCATCGGCAGCTTGATCGACAGCGGGTCACGGTGCACGCCGTTAACTAGGAACTCGTAATGCAAGTGCGGGCCGGTCGACAAGCCGGTGGTGCCGATGTAGCCGATCACCTGTCCTTGCTTGACCGCCACACCATTGCGCACGCCACGGGCGAAGCCGTTCATATGCGCATACAGGGTGCGGTAGGTGCCGCCGTGTTGAATGATCACCGTGTTGCCGTAGCCGCCTTTGCGGCCAGCCAGAATCACCTTGCCGGCGCCCGCTGCCTTAATCGGCGTGCCGCGCGGAGCGGCATAGTCCACACCTTTGTGGGCGCGGATCTTGTTCAAAATCGGATGCTTGCGGCCCATGGAGAAGCGCGAGCTGATGCGCGCGAAGTCCACAGGTGTGCGAATAAACGCTTTACGCATCGACTGCCCGTTGGGCAGGTAGTAACTGGTGATGCCTTGCTTGTTGGTGTAGCGAACCGCTTGGTATTCCTTGCCGCGGTTGGTAAAGCGTGCGGCAAGAATTTCGCCGGTGCCGACTTTTTCGCCGTCCACTTGCTTCTCTTCGTAAACCAACTCGAAGTGATCGCCTTTGCGGATTTCACGGGCAAAGTCGATGTCGTAGCCGAAGATGTTCGCCAGCTCCATGACCAAGCCGTGGCTCATGCCGGCGCGCTTGCCGGCCAAGAACAGCGATGACTCAATCGAACCTTGGGTGTAACGGGTGTGCACCTCGGGCTTCACTTCATGGCGCTGAAACTTAAAGCCTTTTTCTTCACGCGCGAGCTCAATGCTGGCTAGCTTGTTCAGTTGCGAACGCATGGCCTGCAGTTCGCCGTCTTCAATGCGGAATTCCAGCACTTGGCCGACTTTCAAACGTGTGAATTGCTTGGCGTCTTTGCTGCTATTCAGCGCTGCATGCAGCTGGGTAGCGCTCAGGCCAGCACGATTAAACAGTGTCGAGAGGGTTTCACCGGAGGCAACCGCGAGGCTCAGCCATTCAGGCTCAGCCGGCGCGACGGGCTCTGGCGTCTCTGCCAGCAGCGCTTGTTCATCTTCTTCAACGGGCGTATCGAGCAGCTCGGTAGTTTCTTCGCTGTCGTCGTCATCGCTGCTGAAAAAGCCAAACAGGCCACCGCGGCTTTCGCTATCGTCGTCGCTGCTGTTTTCTGCAACAGACTCACGTACCGAATCATCAAGCGCGGCGGCATGCGTGTTACCCGCTTTGGCGCTTAAAACCTCAGGTTTTTGCGGCGCTAGGGCTGGGGAGTCTGCGATATCTGCCGTTTCTAAGGGCAGGTCTAACTCAAGCGGCGAACTACGTTTGGCTTCCACTTCGCGCGAAGGAAACACCAACAGCGTCAGGCTCATAAGCGCGGCAACGCCACTGGCGGCGAGCAGATGACTGCGCGGGTAGTACGGCTTGTTATTCTTCTGGCGAGAATTCATCGGTCTTTAAAGGGCCGGTGTTATGCAATAACTGTATAAAATATAACCAGACGCTTGTTTGATCAATCATCAAAACGTCATGGTTCCCCCATTTCCGCTTGGCGGGCGGATTTGTTTTTAGTCCCCTGCATTGTAAGCTGAGTTCCCTTTGTGTCTGTGGATTCTTTCAAGAGGATAAGAATGAAGTCGCTGGATGATCAGTTGGCGCTGATTCGTCGTGGGTCTGAAGAGATTCTGGTCGAAGACGAATTGATCGAAAAACTTAAGCAGGGGCGCCCACTGCGCATTAAGGCCGGCTTCGATCCGACCGCACCGGACCTGCACTTGGGTCACACGGTGCTTATTAATAAGCTGCGCCAGTTCCAAGAGCTGGGCCATCAGGTGATCTTCCTGATTGGCGACTTCACCGGCATGATCGGTGACCCGACCGGCAAGAACGTCACCCGTCAGCCGTTGACGCGTGAGCAGGTGCTGCAGAACGCCGAGACCTATAAAGAGCAGGTGTTCAAGATTCTCGATCCGGCTAAGACCGAGGTGGCGTTTAACTCTACGTGGATGGACGCTATGAGTTCGGCTGAGCTGATTCAGTTAGCCGCCAAGCACACCGTAGCGCGCATGCTGGAGCGTGATGATTTTTCCAAGCGCTATGCGGCCAATCAGTCGATTGCTATTCATGAGTTTCTCTACCCGCTAGTGCAGGGCTACGACTCCGTAGCACTGAAGGCGGATGTCGAGCTGGGTGGCACTGATCAGAAATTCAACCTGCTGATGGGCCGTGAACTGCAACGTGCCTACGGGCAGGAACCGCAGATCATCCTGACCATGCCGTTGTTGGAAGGCTTGGATGGGGTGAAGAAGATGTCCAAGTCACTGGGCAACTATGTAGGCATCCAAGAAGCGCCAGGCGTCATGTACAACAAGCTGGTCTCCATGCCGGATACGCTGATGTGGCGTTACTTCGAGCTGCTGAGCTTCCGCAGCATGGACGAAATCGAGCAGTTCAAGCGTGATGTCGAGGCAGGTGCTAATCCGCGCGATATCAAGATCAAGCTGGCGGAAGAGCTTGTCGCGCGCTTCCATGGTGAAGAGGCTGCGCAGAATGCCCATAAGTCAGCGGGCAATCGCCTAAAAGACGGAGAGCTGCCAGAAGATCTGCCCGAGGTGACGTTAGAGGGCGAGGGCGATATGCCGATCTCCGCCATCCTTAATAAGGCGGGTCTGGTTAAGAATGCGGCGGCAGCACGTGATGTGCTGGCTTCGGGTTCCGTGCGCATCGATGGTGCAGTGGTTGATCGCGATTTCCTCTTCAAGCAAGGCGCGACGCACGTTTGCCAGGCCGGTAAAAAAGCCTTCGCGCGCATCACGCTGAAATAACTGCAAAAAACAGTTGACCGCAAAAATGCCGTCCCTATAATGCGCCCCACTTCGCAGCGAGTCGTAACTGATTGACTTAGTTAAGGTTTTTGCGAGGTGGGGCGGCAATAGGAGCTGTCCTGAGGGTTTTGTGGCTCGCTTCGGCGAGGTGTGAAAAGGCTCGAAAATGAGGTGTTGACACAGAGCTTGCTCAGTGTAGAATGCGCCTCCCGCTGACGAAGCCGGCTTTAACGAGTGGCTTTTTTAAGTGGCTGAATCGAAAGAAAAAATTCTTCGAAACAGTGCTTGACAGCGAAATGAGGTGCTGTAGAATGCGCCCTCGGTTAAGCGAGCTGCTTAGCCAAATTGCTCTT
>NZ_FOAS01000017.1 GCF_900109735.1 Atopomonas hussainii | reverse complement strand
TGGGTGTGTAAGCGTTGTGAGGCGTTGAGCTAACCAGTACTAATTGCCCGTGAGGCTTGACCATATAACACCCAAGCAATCTGAGATTGCAGTGGTAAACGAAACAAAGCCGAAAGCTTGTTGAACTCGTAATACCAAATCACATACCCAATTCGGATAGACGTACGCAATACGGATATCCAACCGAATTGCTTGACGACCATAGAGCACTGGAACCACCTGATCCCTTTCCGAACTCAGCAGTGAAACGGTGCATCGCCGATGGTAGTGTGGGGTCTCCCCATGTGAGAGTAGGTCATCGTCAAGCACCTAAAACCAAAGCCCCTGAGCAAAAGCTCAGGGGCTTTGTCTTTGCGCGGTTGAAAACTTATAGCGTGGACTAAGCGCGCTAGTTAGAAGGTTTTTCTAGGGCGTTACCCTGTTACAATGCCGCCCTTGCCTGTTGAGGAGTGTTCCGGTGTCTGTTGTGTTTGTCGCCGCTTCCAAGCTGCCAACTCCGTTTGGGGAGTTCACCATGCACGGTTTCCGCGAAGAGGGAACCGAGAAAGAGCATGTTGCTTTAACCTTTGGGGATGTCAGTGATGGCGCTCCGGTATTGGGCCGTTTGCACTCTGAATGTCTGACGGGGGATGCCCTGTTTAGTCTGCGCTGTGACTGTGGTTTTCAGTTGGAGGGCGCATTGCAGGCTATCGCTAATGAAGGTCGTGGTGTGCTGTTGTACCTGCGTCAAGAAGGCCGCGGCATTGGTTTGCTCAACAAGATTCGCGCCTATGAATTGCAGGATGCCGGTGCGGACACCGTCGAGGCCAATTTGCGCTTGGGCTTTGCTGAAGATCAGCGCGATTACCGCCTGTGTTTGCCGATGTTGCAGCACTTGGGGATTAGCAGCTTAAAGCTAATGACCAACAACCCGCGTAAGGTTAATGCGCTGACCGAGCTGGGCATTCAAGTGGCCGAGCGCGTGCCGTTGCAGACAGGTCTTAACCCGCATAATCACCGCTATTTGCTCACCAAAGCCGGAAAGCTAGGTCACATGCTAGGCAATCTGCACCAAGGCGAAGTGGCCGAGGACTGACATGACCCGCGGCGAAGTAAAACGCCGGTTAAAGGCGCAGTGGTGGCAGCATTTGATGATGACGCTGCTGCCGCCGCTGATTGCCAACTTTCTTTCCACTGAGCGGTTATTGCCGGCCGAGCTGTCGTTCCCGTTATTTCTCTTTGCTAGCGCATGCGTGTTCTTATCTTTACCGGCTTTCCAGCGCTATAAGCGCGCGCTGCTTGAGGTTGAGCGCGTTTTGGATACGGATGAAGAGCCGCGCGCGTGGATTGCCTTAGCGGCGGTGCGCCGTAATGCCTGTTGGACGGCAGCACTGCCGGCGTGGCTAGGCGCAGTAGACTGCTTCGCAGGGCTGTCAGCCATACCATTGATGATGTTGCTGTTAGGCAGTCTTGGCTTGCTGCAGCTCTATAAGGTACCGCCACGCTTAGGTGCGCAAAACTCGTGAGGGTTGGACTGGCCGCACTGGCAATGCTTATTGCTCTAGTGCTTTCGGCCAATGTGCGAGCAGCAGAGGTTACAGCGCCGCAGCGTGTGGTGAGCTTGTCGCCCAGCACCACCGACCTGTTAGTGGAGCTGGGTGGCGCAGCGCAATTGCTCGCCATGGTGGATGCGGGTGAGCGTCCCCACGCGGTGAAGCACGCGCTGTCGCTAGGGCGTTATACCGATGTTTCTGCCGAACAATTGCTCGCCCTTAACCCTGACTTAGTCTTACTGTGGGACGGCGGTGAAACACCACGTCTATTAGCCCAGCTACAGGCCCTTGAGGTGCCTTTATGGGTAGCGACGCCAAAAGGTATGGCGGATATTCCGCGCCAGTTGCGTGATTTAGGCGCGCGTCTAGGTAGGGCAGAGCGAGGTGAATGGCTGGCTAAGCAGTTCACTGAGCGACAAGTGAAGTTGACTGAGCGCTACCAACGGGTTACGCCGCTTAAGGTGTTTTACCAAGTGTGGCATCGGCCTATGTATACCTTAGGCGGGCCGCAGCCGATCACCGATGCGCTGCGTGTCTGCGGGGCGCGCAATGTGTTTGCGGCGCTGAGCCAAGCTGCCCCTGTGGTGTCGCCAGAGGCAGTGTTAGCGGCCAACCCGGATGTGATTATTTTGGGCTCGGACGATGCGGCGCAGAATACTCGCTTCTGGCAGCAGTACCCGCAATTGGCCGCTGCGCAGAAGCAGCAGATTTGGTTGTTGGATACTCGTCAGCTAGAGCGCCCGAGTTTTCAGATGATTGATGCGGTAGAGCAACTCTGTGAGGCTTTGCGTAAGGCGAACTAGCCAGAGTGCGGCGGCTCTGGCTAGTTCGGTCGTTTTTACAGGGGCGGTGTCCAGGTTAGGCCTAGTAACGCGCCAGTACCGGGTTGCTCGTAACCTTCGACGACGGTGTAGTGCTTGTCTAGCAGGTTGGTGACTTTTAGATCCCAACGCAGTTCGTCGCTCATGTGCCAACTCCCACGCAGATCAACCACGCCATAGCCGCCGCTCTCGGTGGTGTTGCTGGTATTTTGGAAGCGCATGCTGCTCGCGTGCCAGCTTGCGCCGACGGAGAACAGGCCGATTTGTCGGTCGACATCTAGGTTAAGTGTGCGCCGTGCGCGGCGTTGCAGGGTGTGGCCGCTTTCGCGGTCGCGCGGGTCCACAAAACTGGCGGCTAGACGAGTGTTCCAGCCGAAGATGCTTCGTTTGGCTTCCAGTTCGATACCCTGCAGGCGAGCGTCTTTGACGTTGCTGGGCTTCCAAGTCCATGAGCCGGGGGCGATGGGCGCCCATTCAATCAGCTCTTGCACGTTGTTGCGGAAGGCGGTTGCACTCCACTGTGTTTGCCAGTGTTCGCCGCGTAGCTGAATCTCGTAGTTCTTTGAGGTTTCAGGCTTGAGATCGGGGCTCTCGCTACCGGGGTAGTAAAGGTCGTTAAAGGTTGGCGCGCGGAAGCCTTCGTTGTAGCCCAGTACCAGCTGAGTGGTGCTGGCTAGGGGGATGATCGTGGAGGCATTCCAGCTGTCTTGCTCGCCGTAATGCTCGTTATCATCGTGGCGTACACCCAACTCGGTGCTGAAGTATTCGCCGTTAAAGCGGTGCTGCACGAACGCGGCCCGGTTGATGCGCTGATCTTTGGCGTAGTTATTACTGCTATGGATACGGTCTTCTTGCCAGTCTAGGCCCGCCAGCACACTGTGTTGCTCATTCAGGGTGAGGGTGTTTAGCCAGCTAGCGCTGTCGCGGTAGGTGTTGAACACGCTTTCGCTGGTGCTGTTTTTAACCAGATTGCGGCTGCGGTCTTCACTGTGGCCGATCTCTAAGCGCGTGGTGAGTAGATCCGAAGCGCGCCAGTTGGCAAACAAGCTGCTGGCACTGATTTCAAAGCGATTGTAGGGCTCTTGAGTGGCGGAAAAGGTGTTGTCGTATTCAAGGCGACCAGATTGCTCTTGAGTGTTTAGGCCAACTTCTAGGTCATCATTCAACTGGTGGGCCAAGCTGGCACTGTAGGCTTGCTGGCGGTAGGCGTCGTGGTCCGACAGGCGGCCGTTACGGTTTTCGCTGAAGTCGATGCCTTGGGTTTCGTTCAGGCTGCCGCTTAAGTCAAAGCGGGTCTTGGCGTCGCCACCGCTGAGGCCGATGTGGCGGCGCCAAGTGCCTTCGGTGCCGCCAGCGAAGCTTACACGGGGCTTAAGGCCTTGGTTGTAATAGCCCTGACGGGTGAAGATCTGGATGACCCCGCCGATGGCTTCCGAGCCATATAAAGCAGAGCGTGGGCCGCGGACGACTTCGATGCGTTCCACTTGGTCAATGTTCAGGTGTTGTAACGATGCAGAGCCTAGCGTGGCGCTGTTGATGCGCTGACCGTCGACCAGAATCAGAGTTTGTTCGCTGCTGGCACCGCGCAGAAAAATGCCGGTGGTACTGCCGGCGCCGCCGCTGGGGCTAATTTGCACGCCGGGCACGCGCTGCAGTGCTTCAGGCACCGAGGTGGCTTGAATCCGCTCAAGGTCGGCGCGCGTAAGCACAGTTACGGCTGCGGTGGTTTGTTTGAGTGACTGTGCTGTGCGCCCGGCCGTGGTGACGACTAGAGGCTCGCTGGATAGAGCAAGAGACGGCGTGACAGCCATGGCAAGGGCCAGTGGCGCTAAGGAAAAACGCATGATGGAACATCCTCAAAAGCAGGGAAGAAGACTTTTGAGAAGGGCAGGAGCAAACGCGCAGCAGGGAGCAGCACGCTTGACGGTATCGCCCTCCGCAACACCTATCGCATCGTGCAGGCCGGTTTCCGGGCTCCCGACCCGACATTCGCGCCTTCCCATGCAGGGCACAGTGGCTATTGCGAAGCGGTTGCAGCGTGCTGCGGTCGGTTACCGTTGCGGGGGCAGCGCAGGCTTGGCATGAAGCGCACCTGACTTCCCGTTTAACCCAGTGTTGCTGGGCACCTGAACGATAAAACGGGGCGCACCGTATAGCGTGCGCCTGAAATTTGCAAGCGAGTTTACTTGCTTAGCGGCGAAACACCGTTGACGGTGATCATGGGCAGCCGCTGCTCGATGGCGCGCTGAATACCTTGAGCGTCTAGGCCGCACTCGGCGAGCATTTGCGCGGGCTTAGCGTGTTCGACGTAATAATCCGGCAGGCCTAAATGCAGCACCGGGATGCTGATGCCGGCCGCGGCTAAGCATTCGCTCACCGCACTGCCGGCCCCACCCATGATGCTGTTCTCTTCCACAGTGACGAGCAGGCGGTGCTGGCTGGCCAGCTCGCGCACTAAGGCTTCATCCAGCGGTTTAACAAAGCGCATGTTGGCCACAGTAGCGTTGAGATTTTCTGCTGCTTGCAGGGCATCGGCTAGCTGCACACCGAAGACCAAGATAGCCACGTCGCTACCCTGACGGCGCACTTCGCCTTTACCAATCGGCAGACTGTCGAGGGCTTGGCTGATCGGCGTGCCTGGGCCTGTACCGCGCGGGTAGCGCACCGCAGCTGGGCCTTGGTAGTGATGGCCGGTGGTGAGCATCTGACGCAGCTCGTTTTCGTCGCTGGGGGTCATCAGCAGCATGCCGGGGATGCAGCGCAGGTAGGACAGGTCAAAACTGCCCGCATGGGTGGGGCCGTCTTCGCCGACTAAACCGGCGCGGTCGATGGCAAACAGCACATCGAGGTCTTGCACCGCCACGTCATGTACCAGCTGATCGTAAGCGCGCTGCAAGAAGGTCGAATAAATCGCCACCACCGGCTTGGCGCCTTCGCAGGCAAGCCCGGCGGCGAGGGTGACGGCGTGTTGTTCGGCAATCGCCACGTCAAAGTAGCGCTCGGGGTATTGCTCGCTAAAGGCGATCAGGTCCGAGCCTTCTTTCATTGCCGGAGTGATGCCCACTAAGCGCTCGTCGGCGGCAGCCATGTCGCACAGCCACTGACCGAATACGTTGGAGTACTTCGGCCCGCCTTGGGCTTTCGGCGCGCTGTTGGGTTTTTCCAGCTTGGTGATGGCGTGATAGCCAATCGGGTCGGCTTCAGCCGGCGCGAAGCCTTTGCCTTTTTTCGTCACGATATGCAGGAACTGCGGGCCTTTGAGGTCGCGCATGTTGCGCAGCGTGGCGATTAGCGTCGGCAGGTCGTGGCCGTCGATGGGGCCGATATAGTTCCAGCCCAGCTCTTCAAATAAGGTGCCGGAGAGCAGCATGCCTTTGGCGTGCTCTTCGGTTTTGCGCGCTAGCTCCCACGCATGCGGCAGGCGCGAGAGGACTTTTTTGCTGTTTTCGCGCAGGTGCGCGTAGGTCGAGCTGGACAGCAGCTTGGCCAAGTAATTCGACAAGCCGCCGACGTTGCGCGAGATCGACATGTCATTGTCGTTGAGCACCACCAGCATGTCGGCGTTGACGTCCGAGGCATGGTTAAGTGCTTCAAAGGCCATGCCGGCGGTGAGCGCGCCGTCGCCAATCACGGCAATGCTTTTGCGGCTTGAGCCTTGCAAGCGCGCGGCAATCGCCATACCCAGTGCGGCGCTGATGCTGGTGCTGCTGTGGCCAACGCCAAAGGTGTCGTAGGCGCTTTCGCTGCGACGCGGGAAGGCGGCGAGGCCGTCTTTCTGGCGCAGGGTGCTCATCTGTTCGCGACGGCCAGTGAGGATTTTATGCGGATAAGCCTGATGGCCGACGTCCCACACGAGGCGGTCTTCGGGGGTGTTGAAGACGTAGTGCAGGGCAATAGTCAGCTCGACCACGCCAAGGCCGGCACCGAAGTGCCCGCCGGTTTGCCCCACGCTGTAGAGCAGGTACTCGCGCAGCTGATGCGCCAATTCGGGCAGCTGGTCTTCGCCGATGAGGCGCAGTTGATCGGGCGTGCTGGCGTTGTCTAATAACGGCGTTAGCGGGCGCTCGCGGGGGATTTCATGCAGCGTCTTGGGCATCAGACAAACAGCTCAGGCAAACAAAGACCCGCAAGTTTACCGTATGCCGGCAGGCTGCCAAAGCCTTGCGTCGCATGGGGCTTTGTAATTACAGCGTTTGCTTGGGGAGGCGCTAGTGTTGGCGACTGACGATATAGCGCGCCAGTGCCCGCAGCGGTTCGGCGCGTTGGTCGAAATCGGCCAGTGTGGCCAGTGCCTGTGCTTCCAGCTCGCGGGCGTAGGCCTTGGCGGCGTCTAAGCCTAACAACGCTGGGTAGGTGGGTTTGTCGCGGGCGATATCGGCGCCTTGCTGTTTGCCCAGCGTGGCGGTATCGCTTTCGATATCGAGGATGTCGTCCTGCACTTGAAAGGCTAGGCCGATGGCCTCGGCGTAGCGGGTCAGTGCGGCGAGTGCGCGGCTGTCGGCCTGAGTGCTGGCCAGTGCGCCAAGACGTACGCTGGCGACGATTAAGGCGCCGGTCTTGTGCCGGTGCATTTGCTCCAGCGCGGCTTGGTTGAGCTTATGGCCGACAGCGGCCAGGTCAATCGCTTGACCGCCGACCATGCCGGCTGGGCCTGCGGCGCGGGCTAGCTCTAAGGTCATTTGCAGACGCAGCTCGGCGCTCAGTGGATTGCGTGCGGCGTCGCTTAATAGCTCGAAAGCCAGCGCTTGCAGGGCGTCACCGGCCAAGATGGCGGTGGCTTCATCAAAGGCGATATGGCAGGTCGGCTGGCCGCGGCGCAGGTCGTCGTCGTCCATCGCCGGTAAATCATCGTGCACCAGCGAGTAGGCGTGAATCAGCTCGACCGCACTGGCGGCGGCGTCGGCTTGCTCCATGCTGCCACCTAAGGCTTCGCAACTGGCGTAGGCGAGCAGCGGGCGCACGCGTTTGCCACCATTGCTGACGCTGTAATCCATGGCGCTGTAGAGGCGCTCAAGGCTGGGCAGTGGGGCTTGGAAAAGTCTTTTGAGTTGTGGTTGCAGGCGTTCGCGGCAGCGCGCTAGGTAGGCGTCGATCATGCCTCGTGGCCTGCGTCTGCGCCGGTGTCGAGATCGGCTTCGCTTAGCTCGCCGTCGCGCTCCAGCAGAATTTTGACTTTCTGCTCGGCTTGGCTGAGGGCGCTTTGGCAGTCGCGGGTTAAGCGCACGCCTTGTTCGAAGGCCGCCAGCGAGGCTTCCAGACTCAGCTCGCCGCTTTCTAGTTGCGTGACGAGGGTTTGCAGCTCGCTCAGAGCCGTTTCAAAGTCGGGGCTGGTCTTCTTGCGTGCCATGGTGCTGTGTCTCGCTAAAACAGGCCGGCAGGCTAACAGAGCAGCCGGTTTGGCTCAATCCGCGGGCGTCTGCCGGCGGGCAGCAAAGTAGCGTTTTACCTGTGCTAGGTCGTCAGTGTGGAGATAGCGGCCGTGGGCCTGTTTGACCAAGCGGATAATCGCAGCGGGCTCGCGGGCCAGCTGCGCAGAGGCCTGCATGAGTGCGTCGGCGCTGTAGCTACCCCAAGTGCTGCGCGGGCAATACAGCCCCAGTTCGATCAGCTCGCGGGCTTCTTGCAGCGGCACGCTGATAAAGGGCTGTTGTTGGGCTGTGGGGTAGTGGCGTTGCAGCACGGCGGGAAACTCTAAGGTGAAGTCGCCACGTTGGCGTTCCAGCATGGCTAAAACCCGCTGACTGCTGGCCGCGCCGCCGATGAATTCCACCGTGGCTTGGGCGTCTGACAGCGCCTGCTGGAGTGCAGGGGTGTACACCCGCTCAATCAGCACGCCGTGCAGGTCGGGATTATCGAGCAGCGTTTGTATGCTGATGGGCCAGTCTTCTGGTGAGCCAACCAAGGTGCTTTGCTCGTTTTTGCGGATCACCGCTTGCATAGGCAAGAGGGGCGCAACGGGTACGAACTGGGCATATTGGTCGCGTTGCGGGCTGCGTAGTAGGCCTAGTACGCAGGCGTCTTCGCCGGCTTCTAAGCGTTGCAGTAAGCGGCTGACCGGCTCGGCACTGCCTTGCAGCACACGATGGCTAACCTGCGTTTGCAGCAGGTGGATGAGCTGAACAAAAAAATCGGGGTCGAGGGTGCGCTCGCTGGGGGGAAGGTCAGGCACCAGCAAGGGCAGCTCATGCTCTTCGGCCATGAGCTGAGGTGGCAGCAGTAAGCAGCACAGCGCAAGCATCCTTACCGCAATCGTGGTGTAACGCCGAAACCTTGGCATGCGCAAAACCTACCGAGTGCATGGCATGAGTGTAGAAGTTGCCGTCGAGCTTGTCGTGTTACGCCAGCGCCAAACCGAGCAGCAGGGTGCATTCGATCAGCTCGACCCATGCGCCGGCAGTGTCGCCAGTCACGCCGCCTAGGCGGCGCTGCATGCTGCGCAGCAGCAACCACGCCAGCAGGGCTGTCATGGCCAGCGCCAGCCAGGCGCCAAACAGTAGCGCTACAGCCATCACTAAGCCGGCGTAGGCGCTGACTCGGCACAAGGCCGCCGGGGCGTTGCGGCGCAGTTGATCGGCCAAGCCATCCGGCCGTGCGTTAGGGGTATTGAGTAGCAGCAGCGGTAGGCTGGCGCGGCTCAGTAGCGGTACCGCCAGCAGCACTGGCCAGAGCGGCAGGCTGCCCTCCAGCAAGCTCCACAGCGCTAGCCATTTGAGCAGCAAAACCAGCACTAAAGTGATCACCGCGACCGAGCCGCAGCGCGGGTCACGCATGATCTCTAGGGTGCGCTCACGATTGCCTAAGCCGCCCAGCCAGCCATCGGCGCTGTCGGCTAGGCCGTCTAGGTGCAGGCCGCCCGTCAGCACGACCCAGGCTGTCAGCAATAAACCGGCTTGCAGCGCTGGGCTGCTGTCACTGACGAGGCTTAGTAGCAGGCACAGCAAGGCGCCGAGCAGCAGGCCTACCCACGGGTAAAACGCCAGCGAGTAGCCTTGCTCACGCAGGGTGGGCGGGCTGCTCAGTTTGATCGGTAGCAGGGTCAGAAATTGCAGGGCGATCAACGCGGGACGCATGCGGGCTCCTCAGTGACTGTGCGGCGCAAATAAAGGGATGGCATGCAGACTGCCATGTTCGACCATCGCTTGCATCAGAGCGCTGCGCGGCTCGCGCTTGGCAAGGCGCAGTAACTGGCGAATAACCCCCGCGTGGCAGACCAATAACACGGTGTGCTGGTGTGCTATCTGTGAGTGCCGCTGCCAAGCATCCATCACCCGTTGCTCAAAGGCGTGCAGGTTTTCCCCGCCGCTGGGCGGGTGCTGATACGGGTCTTGCCAGAAGCGGCTCAGTGCATCGGCTTGCGCTGGGTCGGCCAGCAAGTCGCTGGCGCTGCGGCCTTCCCACTGGCCGAAGTCCAGCTCGCGCAGTTGCTCATCCAGCGTTAGGGGTAAGTCGAGCTGGCTGGCCAGTTGTTCGGCAAATAACCGACAGCGTTTTAAGGGCGAGCTGACGATGGCTTGCCACGCGGGCGCATCTGTAAGGCCTGCGTGCATCTGCGCCCAGCCTTCGGCAGTCAGCTCGTCATCTAAGCGACCACGAAAGCCGCCGGTGGGCGTGGCGCCGTGGCGCAGGGCGTAGAGCGGCATCAGTGTTTGTCGCTTACGCCGGCGCTGCTAAAGGTCGCCATCTGGTTGTGCAAGGCAACGGCTTGCTGCATCAGCGGGGTGGCCAATGCCGCACCGGAGCCTTCGCCCAAGCGCAGGTTGAGTTTCAGCAGTGGCTTGGCATCCAGCGCTTGCAGCAGCAGCTTGTGTCCCGGCTCGGCACTTTGGTGGGCAAAGAACAGCCAGTCGCCGCAGGCGGGGTTAATTCGTGCTGCGCATAAGGCTGCACTGGAGCAGATAAAACCATCGACCAGCACGGCAATGCCGGCTTGCGCACAAGCAATGTAGGCGCCCACTAAGGCAGCAACCTCGAAGCCGCCTAAGTAGCGCAGGCAGTTCAGCGGATTGTTCAAGTGCTCGGCATGCAGGCTGAGCGCCTGTTGAATGACCGTGACTTTATGGCTGACCCCAGCGGTGTTTAATCCGGTGCCGGGGCCGGTGAGGCGCGCGGGGTCCATGCTCAGCAGCGCGCTGGCCAGTGCGGCGGCGGCGGTGCTGTTGCCGATGCCCATTTCGCCGCCGATATACAGCTGCGTGCCGGCGCCTAAGGCGCGCTCAACGCTGTCGCGTCCGGCGGCGAGCGCGGCGCTGAGTTGCTGGCGGGTCATGGCCGGGTGTTTGGCCAAATTAGCGGTGCCGGGGCCGAGGGCTAGGTGAGTGACGCCGTCGATGGCGGGCGGGTCTTGCACGCAGCCTAAGTTGATCACTTCCAGCGGGGCGTTTAAACCGCGGGCGAGCACGCTGATGGCCGCGCCGCCGCTAGCAAAGTTGCGCAGCATTTCCGCGGTCACGCTTTGTGGATAGGCCGAGACGTTTTCTTCCATCACCCCGTGATCGCCGGCAAACACACAGATCCACAGACGCTCCAGTTGCGGGTCGGGGTGTCCTTGCAAGGCCGCGAGGCGAATGGCGATGTCTTCCAGCTCGGCCAAACTGCCAGCCGGTTTGGTCAGCTGACGTTGATGGGCGATGGCTTGCTGGCGCACCTCTTCGTTGGGGTCGGCGCAGTCATCGAACAGCCAGTCGTTCATGGGTGATCCTTGCTGGGTTTTAAGGTCATGGTCAGCCCGGCTACGCAAAAAGTCACGCGCTGGCAACGCTCGGCAAGGGCTTGGTGCAGCCAGCCGGCTTGGTCAACAAAATCGCGGCTCAGCTGGCCCATGGGGATAACCCCTAAGCCGGTTTCGTTACTGACTAATAGCACCTGCCCCGGCAGCGTGCTGATGCCAGCGAGCAGGGCATCGACTTCTTGCTGCAAGCGCTGCGGGTTGTCTTGCAGCAGCAGATTACTGAGCCACAGAGTGAGGCAGTCGACAATCACGCAGGTGTCGGCGGCGCAGGCTTGGTTAAGCGCCTCGGCCAAGGCCAGCGGCTCTTCGATCACCGGCCAATCGGCGGGGCGGTCGGCGCGGTGTTTGGCGATGCGCGCAGCCATTTCTTCGTCCAGTGCTTGTGCGGTGGCGATGGTGAGCACGCGCCGGTTAGAGGCGCGGGCACGCTGCTCGGCCAAGCGGCTTTTGCCTGAGCGTGCACCGCCCAGAATCAGCTCATGCATGGGGCTTTGCCTCAATGCCACAGATACTTCGCAGTGTAGCTTGGTCTAAATGCTGCTCGACCAAATCGGCCAAGCGCTCGAGGTCGGCTTCGCGCAGGGCGTGGTAGTCGAAGGCCGCAGGCTGCGCCAAGCCTGCCCAGTTGAGCAGGCTGGTGAGGGCGCTGGGCTGCTCAAAGCAGCCGTGCAGATAGGTGGCGAGAATTTGCCCGTCGTCGCTGCGCGCACCATCAGTGCGGCCATCACTTAACACGGCAAACGGCGAGGCCAGTGCAGAGCCTTGGCTGATGCCGGCGTGAATTTCGTAGCCGCTCACGGCGCTGCCATCGGCTAGATGCCCGCTGACTTGGTGTAGCTGTTTATGCGCTTTTAGCTCGGTGGTCAGGGCTAGCCAGCCTAAACCGGCGCAGCTGCCGGGCTGGTCTTCTAAGCCGTCGGGGTCGTCGATACGTTGCCCGAGCATTTGCAGACCGCCGCAGATGCCTAGCAGTTTGCCGCCGTAACGCAGGTGGCGCTGGATGTCGTCGGCCCAGCCTTGCTGGCGCAGATGGGCTAAGTCGGCGCGGACGTTTTTACTGCCCGGCAGAATGATCAGATCGGCCGCCGGCAAGCGCTCGCCGGCGCCAATAAAGCGTAGATTGACCTGCGGATGCAGGCGCAGCGGATCGAAATCCGTATGGTTGCTGATGCGCGGCAGCACCGGCACCACCACGTTAAGCGGCTGGCTGGTTTTCGTCGGCTGGCGGTTGTCGATGGCGTCCTCGGCTTCTAGGTGCAAGTCGTGCAGGTAGGGCAGCACGCCGAGTACCGGTTTGCCGGTGCGCTCCTCCAGCCAATCGAGGCCGGGTTGTAAGAGGGCGATATCGCCGCGAAAGCGATTAATCACAAAGCCTTTCACTCGTGCTTGCTCGCTGGGCGACAACAGCGCGAGGGTGCCGACCAAGTGGGCAAACACGCCGCCACGATCGATATCGGCAATCACAATCACCGGGCAGTCCGCCGCTTCAGCAAAACCCATGTTGGCGATATCGCCGTCACGCAGATTGATTTCTGCCGGCGAGCCCGCGCCTTCCACCAAGACGAGGGCATGCTGCTGGCGTAAGCGCTGAAAGCTCTCCAGCACCGCCTGCATGGCCTTGGGTTTGTAGGCGTGATAGCTGACGGCGTCTTGCTGATTGAGCACGCGGCCTTGAATGATCACTTGCGCGCCCATGTCGCTGCTGGGCTTGAGCAGCACCGGATTCATATCGCTGTGCGGCGGTAGGCCACAGGCTTGCGCTTGCACCGCTTGGGCGCGGCCAATTTCGCCGCCATCCTCGGTAACCGCGCTGTTCAGCGCCATGTTTTGCGGTTTAAACGGCGCTACGTTGACGCCTTGGCGCTTGGCCCAACGGCATAGCGCGGCGACTAAGGTGCTTTTGCCAGCGTCGGAGGTGGTGCCTTGCACCATCAACATGCCTGTCATTCGGCGGCCTCCGGCCAGTGGTTTTCCGCGAGCAGGGCGGACAGAGGCTGCGGCTCACGCCAGCCTTGCTCCACCAGCATGGGCTTGGCGTAAAACGCCTCTACAGGGCCGAGGCAGAGAATCGCAATCGCCTCGCCACCGGCGGGAATATTCAGCAGCTCGCCAAGCGCTTGTGGGTCGAACAGCGACACCCAACCAAGGCCTAAACCTTCGGCACGCGCCGCCAGCCAAAGGTTTTGGATGGCGCACGCGGCGGAGGCTAAATCCATCTGCGGCAGGGTGCGGCGGCCAAAAATGTGCTGTTCGCGCTGGTCGGCCAGCGCTACCACTAACAGCTCGGCGCAGTCACGGATGCCTTCTACTTTCAACTGCAAAAACTCGGCTTTACGCGGGCCGAGTGCTTCGGCGGTGAGCTGGCGCTCGCTTTCCACTAAATCGGCGATGCGCGCGCGCAGGCTGGGGTCGGTGATGCGGATAAACCGCCACGGCTGCATCAGCCCCACGCTGGGCGCCTGATGGGCGGCGTTGAGCAGGCGCGCAAGCTGTTCGGCGCCGATCGACTGGTTGGGCGCGAAGTGGCGCATGTCGCGGCGCTCGGCAATGGCGCGGTACACCGCGGCGCGCTCGGCAGCGCTAAAGGCGTGGTCGCTCACAGGCAGACCTCATCAACGGTTTGGGCGTGCATTCTAGCCAATCGCACGCGGCGGGGAACAAGACCGCAGTCAAGCAGGTACACTATGCACCGGATAAATTTGATTGAGTTGCCCATGGCCTTTACCGACTTTGGCTTGTCTGAGCGTTTGCTCAAAGCCGTTGATGCGTTGCAATTTACCCAGCCCACCGAAGTCCAGCTGCAAGCGATACCTGCTGCGTTGGCCGGTGATGATCTGTGCGTGACGGCGCAAACCGGCAGCGGCAAGACCGCCGCGTTTTTGCTGCCGTTGCTGCAGCGTCTGCAAGCCGAAGACAAACCCCAAGCGGCGACGCGCGCGCTGATTTTGCTGCCCACCCGCGAGTTGGCGCAGCAAACCCTGCGCGAGTTCAGCCGCTTTGCCCGTTTCACCTTTTTAAAGGCCGAGCTGGTCACCGGCGGCGAAGGCTTTAAAGAGCAAGCGGCTTATTTGCGCAAGAACCCCGAGGTGGTGATCGGCACCCCCGGTCGCCTGCTCGAGCATTTAGAGGCCGGTAGCCTGCTGCTGGATGATGTCGAAGTACTGGTGCTCGACGAAGCCGACCGCATGCTTGATATGGGCTTTGCTGAAGACGTGCTCAAGCTGGTGGCACCGTGCAATAAAGAGCGGCAGACCTTACTGTTTTCCGCCACCGTCGGCGGTGCAGCAATGGGCCGGGTGATTGATCAGGTGCTGCGCGAGCCGAAGTTTTTACGCTTGCACAGCGTGCGCGAGCTGAACCCAGAGGTCGTCCAGCAGATCATCACCAGCGATGATGTGGCGCATAAAGAGCGTCAGCTGCAATGGCTGTTGGCGCATGAGCAATTCACCAAGGCCATGGTGTTCACCAATACCCGTGCGCAAGCCGACCGCTTAGGCGGCGTGCTGCGTGCCTGCAAGCACAAGGTGTATGTGCTGCATGGCGAAAAACAGCACGACGAGCGCAAAGAAATCATGGCGCGCTTTAAGCGCGGCGAGTTCAGCGTGCTGGTGGCTACCGATGTGGCCGCGCGCGGCTTGGATGTGGCCGAGTTGGAGTTGGTGATCAACTTCGACATGGCGCACTCCGGTGACGAATACGTGCACCGTATTGGCCGTACCGGTCGCGCGGGCGCCGGCGGCTTAGTGATCTCGCTGATTTGCCCGAACGACTGGAACTTAATGTCCAGCATCGAGCGCTACCTCAAACTGCGTTTCGAGAAGCGCCAGATCAAAGAACTGGCAGGCAGCTATCAAGGGCCGAAAAAGCTCAAAGCCTCTGGCAAAGCCGTGGGTAAGAAAAAGAAGAAAGACAAAGACGGCAAAAAAGACAGCGGCAAAAGCGCCTCTAAAACAGGCAAAAAGCCAGCCGCTAAACGCCCTGCCAAACCGCGTGGCAACGATGTGCCAGCCACCGTCGGCAGTGCCGATGGCTTTGCTCCGCCACGGCGCAAGCCTAAGCCGCAAGAATAAAGCGCGCCAAAGAAAAAGCCTCGTTATTCAACGAGGCTTTTTCTTTGTGCCTTTGGTAACTGCCGCGACCTTTATCGGGTGTTTCGCAGCGGCTGCGAAACTGGGTTTGGCAAACCATGGCTTTGGCTTTTGAGGCTTTGCGTTTCTTCGCCATTGGGTGGCTCCTACGTGCAGTGATCCTTGGGGTATTAGTGGACGCTGCGTAGGGTGCGCGCTAGGTGACGGTTTGTCTAGCGCGCTCGGCTATATGGCCTCATGGGGTGATAAACGTGGCGGGGTAAAGCGGCCCTTTGCGCAGGCGGCAAAGGGCTTAACGACTTATGCGTGCACGGCCTTGCGGGCGTTGGCGATGTCTTGATCGAGCTGGCGAATGGTGGCTTGCATTTGCTCGAAACACTGCTGCATCAGGCGCGGGATATCTTCCATGGTCAGGCCATGGGTAGGGATCTCGGCCAGTGCGCGAATTTTAATCAGCCCGGCTTTGAGGGCGTTCAGGCTCATGTGCTTGGGGTAGCTGCTCACGCAGACCGGAATAATTGGCACACCGGCGGCAATCGCCATTTGGAACGCGCCTTTTTTAAACGGCAGCATGTTGTTGCCGCCGTTGCGAGTGCCTTCGGCGAATACCCAGATCGACGTGTCTTTGTTTTGCAGAGCGTCAGTAGAGGCGAGCATGGCTTGCTTGGCTTGCGTGGCGTGGCCGCGTTTAATCAGCACGTTGCCGGCCAGCCAATACAGTTGGCCGAAGAATGGCACGAACTTGAGGCTGTCTTTACCGATGCTCACGGTGCGGTACGGCACGACAGTGCCGAGCACAAATAAGTCGTAATTGGACTGATGATTGGCGACGTACACGCAAGGTGTGCGGCGCTGTTTTAGCGCTTCGACTTCGGCGCGAATTTCTAAGCCAAGAATAATCCGCCCACCCCATGAATACAGGCGTGCACACAGACGGCTGTTGTCGGGTTCAAAGGGGCGAATCAAACCAATGAGCAGGCCAATAACACTGGCGAACAGAAAGTGTGCTGACAAAAGCAGCATGCGCAGAGCAAACAGCATGACGACCTGCATGGGAGAAAGAGGGGCGCGCAGTGTAGCGGTTGTGCTCAATCAGGGCTATGGCAGGGCGGTAATTAGGCGTCGAATGGGTGGCGATCAGCGCTGAAATTTAGCGTTTGCCAAACCAGCGGCGGGAGCGTGGGAGCTCCCGCCCTGGCTGCACTTAGGCATGGCGATGGGCTTTGGTGCGATCGCTACCGTCTTCGGCGATACGCAGGCCCGGAGTGCGGTCACTGCCGTCTTCGGCGATACGCAGGCCCGGAGTGCGGTCACTGCCATCTTCGGCGATACGCTGGCCTGGAGTGCGGTCGCTACCGTCTTCAGCGATCCGCAGGCCCGGAGTGCGGTCACTGCCGTCTTCGGCAATGCGCAGGCCCGGAGTGCGGTCACTGCCGTCTTCGGCGATACGCAGGCCGGGAGTGCGGTCACTTCCGTCTTCGGCGATGCGTAGGCCCGGCGTGCGGTCGCTACCATCTTCAGCGATTACCGTGCTGTTGATGATGGCGTTGCTGGCGCTGGTGGTGGGCTGTTCGGGTTGGGCGAATGCGCCGGCGCTCAGGGTGATCAGGGCAAGGGCGGTGAAGAGTTGCTTTTTCATGATGTGGTCCTCGTTAAACCGTGGTTGTTGCTGACGAGGACCAGTGTATGGATTTGAATTATCGACAGAAGGCGATGGCTTTTATCTTAACTATCGATGGAAATGATGGTTTTCGTTGTAACACGCTAACCTGTTGAGCAGCTTGTGATTTTTGCTGGCTAGCGGCCAGGGCGTTAACCGCCGAGGCCAAAATAATTGCGCACACCAGTAAAAATAATTTGCGCGGCGAGGGCACAAACGAACAAGCCCATCAGGCGGCTAAGGATTTGCAGCCCCTGTTTGCCCAATAAACGCTCGATCCGCGCTGACAGGTACAGCACGACGGCGGTCGTCAGGCTGCCGAGGACAATCGCCAAAATGGTTAAGCCTTTGCTGGTCAGGTCTTCATGGCTGGCGCCCATCACCATCAGCGCACCGATGGTGCCGGGGCCTACAGTGAGCGGAATGGTCAGCGGCACTATAGTGGGGTCTTGATCGAGGCTGTCGGGCTGCACCACAGGGCGGCCTTGCGCCATGCTCAGCGCTGAAATAAACAGCACAGTGCCGGCACCAATGCGGAAGGCATCGATGGTGATGCCAAAGGCGTCGAAGATCAGTCGACCGAACAGGTAGAGCAAAATGCTGGCGATCATGACGGATAAGCCGACGCGCCACGCCAAGCGCTGTTTTTCTTTATCACTAAAACCCGGCGTTAGGCTGATAAAGCACGACAGCACAAAGAACGGCCCGTAAAGCACCAACATTTTTAGATACAGGCTGAACAGGGTCGACAACATAAAAACCTCAGCAATAAAAAAGCGCCGCGTGAATCTCGGCGCTAGCGATAAGCAGTGTACTGATTACAGCGAGTTGGCGTGGGACTGATTACGCTGTTTTTCGTTCAGCCAGAAGTTAATGACTTCTTTGAGCTGTGAGAGTTCGACGGGCTTGCCCATATGGCCATCCATGCCGACTTCGCGGGCGCGTTGCTGGTGTTCACTCAGGATATGTGCAGTGAGCGCCACCACCGGGGTGCGTGTGCGGTTTTCGCGGTGTTCCCATTCGCGCAGTTTGGCAGTGGCGCTGAAGCCATCTAACACTGGCATCTGGCAATCCATTAGCACCAAGTCGTAGTGACGGCTTTTGATTGCCTCTAGCGCTTCCTCGCCGTTGCTGGCGGTATCGGGGGTAATGTCCAGCTTACTGAGCATGCCGCGAATCACCTTGGTGGAGATGCTGTCATCCTCGGCGACCAGTACGCGGAAGTCGCCCGGCACATGGGTCATGTTGTGGCTGTCGCTGACCGGCTCTTGTTCAAACAGGGCTGGTGCTAGGCCTTTGTGGCGCGCTTCGATTTCTTCGGCGAGCGTGGCCTTGAGCACGTAGCCGGCCACCGGCTTACTGAGAATGCGGCGGATACCGGCGTTGCGCGCGAGGATTTTGCTCGGCGCATGGGTAATGCCGGTGAGCATCACCAGCAGCACATCGTGCTCAAGGTTGGGGTCTTCTTTGATCCGCGTGGCCAGCTGTAGGCCGGTCATGCCGGGCATGTCTTGGTCGAGCAACACAATATCGAAGAACTCGCCCAAATGCGCTTTGGTGCGCAGCAGCGGTAAGGCTTCGCGGCCAGAGGCGGCGCTGCTGACCTGCATGCCCCAGCTGGAGCACTGCTGTTCGAGCACTTTGCGGCAGGTTTCGTTGTCGTCCACCACCAAAATACGTACGCCTTGCAGCAGGCTCTCATCTGGCAACTGGCTGTGCGCCAAAGCTTCGGCGGACAGTGGCAAGGTCAACCATAAGGTTGCGCCGCCGGGGCTGCCTTGCTCGACACCAAATTGGCCGTGCATCAGTTCGATCAGCTCGCGGGCAATCAGCAGACCTAAACGACCTTCATGCAACTCGCCGAGCAGCGCTTGGCGGCGTTCTTCACGCGAGCCCATGAGCAGCTGCAGGGTTTCGCTCTCCGGCGCGCTGCCGCTGTATTGCACGGCAATGCGCAGTTGCGACGGCGACTGCTCGACGGCAACCACCAGCATGACTTCGCCTTCTTGGGTGGACAGGAAGGCTTGCTCAAGCAGGCTGCGAATCACCTGTTGTAAGCGCGCGGGGTCGCCTTGTAGTAAGTGCGGGGTTTGCGGTTGAAAGTAGCTGATCAGCTCAATGTGCTGTTGTTCGGCCTTGCTGCGGAATTGCTCCAAGCAGTCATCGAGCAGCATGGGCAGGTTGATCGGCGCTTCTTCGAGTTCCATCTGCTGGCTTTCCAGCTTGGACAGATCAAGAATTTCGCTGAGCAAGGTCAGTAGCTCATTGCCCGCGTTATGAATGGTTTGCACATAGTCGCGCTGCTTGGCTGACAGTGGCGTGCTGTTAAGTAGCTCGGCCATACCCAGTACACCGTTGAGTGGCGTGCGGATTTCGTGGCTGAGCTTGGCAAGAAACTCACCTTTGGCGCGATTTTCGGCTTGGCTGGCCGCGCTGGCTTGGCCTTGGTCGATACTCAGGCGCAGCAGGTATTGCTGGCGCTCGCTGAGCGCCATGCTGAGCAGAAAGCCACTGACCGCCCCCGTTAGCAGCAAGCCATGCGCCATGCTCAGGCTGTCGATGGCCATGTAGCCCAGCAAAGCGGGCATGCAGAACAGATAGGTGATGGTAAATAAGCCGCTGCCGAGCACCAGCAGTCGGGCAGGTTGAAAGCCGCGCAACCAATGGATGAGGGCGGTGGTCAGGGTGAGCAAGCAGCACAGGGCGACCAGCCAATAAATCACCTCGCCGATATACAGCCCCAACAGCACGCCGATGGCGGTGACTAGCATGGCAAGGCCGCCGCCGCCGATGTTAAGCCAGCGCTCAACCGGGGTTAGCGGGCAGATATTGCGGAAAAAACGCCCGAAAAACAGCAGCATGACCACTAAGGCAAGCAGTAGAGCAATATCCGCCAACCATACTTGCTGGGTTTGAAAGGCACCGAACCAAGGGGCTAGATGGCCGGTGATGCTCAGTGCTGCCAAGATTAAGGCGCCGTGCATGGCGGCTAGCCAAAGCCCCGGCTTGGCGCGGTTATAAAAGTAGCGCACGCCGTTATATAAGGTCAGCATCAGCAAGGCGCCTAACAGCAGGCCAAACACTAAATCTTCGCTGCGTAAGGCGCTGGCAATCTCGGCGCTTTTGCCTAACTGAATTTGTGGTCGCAGCGGGCGCTCTGATTGCAGGCGCAAGATCAGCTGGCGCGGCTGGGCGCTGGGTTCGATGCTGAATAAAAAGTCTTTATCGGCCGCCGCGCGGGAGCTAAATGGCAGACGTGTGCCGGTGCTGACGTGGCGCAGCAGCTCGCTGTTTTCTTGCAGGTAAATATCGAGGTAGTCCAGATCCGGGGCAAATAAGCGCAGCATGCGCTCGTGCTCATGTGGATCTATCTCGACGCTAAGCCAATAAGCGGCTGAGCTGGCGGGAAACGTCAGACTGCGGCTATCGACAGGGCGAAATTGCGAGCGATACAAAGCCGAGGACACATCGGCCAAGTTGAGCCGTGCGCTGGGGTCGATTAGCAGTTGCCAGTTATGCCCTGCCGGGTGGTTGGCCCACGCAGAAACAGACCCAAAGAGGGTCAGGGCTAGAAAAAATCCCGAGATGATCCTTATCAAGCGCAATGTGGCGTGTCCCGGTTAGAGTCCATGTCGTGCGACGTGAGTATAGCTAAGGAAACACGAATTTATGACGGCGCGCTAATCACTGTGTCACGCGGCGCGTTTGCCGACTAATCCGGGTTTGCTTAAAACAGGATGATGCCTGTTAAAACGTGGCGGGCGCCAGTGCGCGCCGCCACGTGGTGCGTTTATTGCTGTTCGCGGGCGATGGCGCGGTAGCCGATATCGCTGCGGTAGAAGCTGCCTGCCCAGCTGATTTCGCGGCATAGCGCGTAGGCATTCTGCTGCGCTTCGCTGACGCTGTTGCCCAGTGCGGTGGCGCACAGGACACGGCCGCCAGAGGTCACCACGGCGCCGTCTTTTTCGGCAGTGCCGGCGTGGAAGACTTTGCCCGGCAACGCGGCGGCAGCGTCTAGGCCGTTGATTACCGCGCCTTTGGCGTAATCGCTGGGGTAGCCGCCGGCAGCGATCACCACGCCTAAGCTTGGGCGTGCATCCCACTGTGCTTCAACTTTATCTAGCGCTTCGGCCAGTGCGGCTTCGATCAGCAATACCAGCGAAGATTCTAAGCGCAGCATTACCGGTTGAGTTTCTGGGTCGCCAAAGCGGCAGTTGAACTCGATCACTTTGGGTGCGCCGCTTTGATCGATCATCAGACCAGCATAGAGAAAGCCGGTGTACACATTGCCTTCAGCGGCCATGCCATTCACGGTCGGTAGAATCACTTCGTCCATGATGCGCTGGTGCACATCTGGGGTGACTACCGGGGCCGGCGAGTAAGCGCCCATGCCGCCGGTGTTGGGGCCGCTGTCGCCATCGCCCACGCGCTTGTGGTCTTGGCTGGTGGCCATCGGCAGCACGTTTTTGCCGTCGACCATGACGATAAAGCTGGCTTCTTCGCCGTCTAAAAACTCTTCGATCACCACGCGGGCACCGGCATCGCCAAAGGCGTTGCCCGAGAGCATGTCGCGTACGGCGTCTTCGGCTTCATCCAAGGTCATGGCAACGATCACGCCTTTACCGGCAGCCAGGCCGTCGGCCTTAACCACGATCGGCGCGCCGACTTTTTGCAGGTAGGCCAGCGCCGGCTCCACTTCGGTGAAGTTCTGATACGCGGCGGTGGGGATGTTCTGCCGTGCCAAGAAGTCCTTGGTGAAGGCTTTGGAGCCTTCCAGCTGCGCAGCGGCAGCGCTGGGGCCAAAGATGGCCAGATCGCGCGAGCGGAACAGATCAACCACGCCCGCCACCAGCGGCGCTTCGGGGCCGACGATGGTCAGCTGTACATTGGCGGCGGCAAAATCGGCCAGCTGCTCCAGCGCTAACACGTCGATAGCCACGTTCTGGCACTTGGCTTCCAGCGCGGTGCCGGCATTGCCGGGCGCGACAAATACAGTCTCGATGCGCGGGTCTTGCGCGACTTTCCACGCCAGCGCGTGCTCACGACCGCCGCTGCCGATAATCAATACGTTCATAACTGTCTCCCTGTGGAGGCGGGCGTTAGGCCCGTTTACGTGGGTTTACACCCGACGAAAAATCTTTACACACGTTCGCTAGCGAGGTTGCGCAGCGGCTGGTCGATGCTAGGCGTTTCGGGCTGGGGCGCGCGCAGTTGCCTGTGTGGCAATGAGCAGTGGCGCAGCCCGAAACAACGACGCAGATGCCAGTCGCTGGGCGACCGAATTAGTGGCGGAAGTGGCGCATGCCGGTGAATACCATGGCAATGCCGGCTTCGTCAGCCGCCGCAATCACCTCGGCATCACGCATCGAGCCGCCCGGCTGAATCACCGCCGTAATCCCAGCCTTGGCCGCATTGTCGATGCCGTCGCGGAACGGGAAGAAAGCGTCAGACGCCATTACCGCGCCCGGTACTGGCAGGCCGGCGTGCTCGGCCTTGATCGCCGCAATGCGAGCAGAGTTAACGCGGCTCATTTGGCCGGCGCCGACACCCACGGTCTGGCGATTCTTGGCATACACGATGGCGTTGGATTTGACGAACTTGGCCACTTTCCAAGCGAAGATCAGGTCGTGGATTTCTTGCTCGCTGGGCGCGCGCTGGGTAACCACTTTAAGGTCGGCGGCGGCGATCATGCCGTTGTCGCGGCTTTGTACCAGCAGGCCACCGTTGACGCGCTTGAAGTCCCAGCCGGCGGCGCGTTCGGCAGCCCATTGGCCGCACTCGAGCAGGCGCACGTTGGCTTTGGCGGCCACTACGGCGCGTGCTTCGGCGGACACGCTCGGGGCGATAATCACTTCGACAAACTGACGCTCGACGATGGCTTGCGCGGTGTCGCCGTCCAGCTCGCGGTTGAAGGCGATGATGCCGCCAAAGGCCGACTCGCTGTCGGTGGCGTAGGCCAAGTCGTAGGCCTTGCGGATGCCGCCTTCGTCTTCCGGCACCACGGCCACGCCGCACGGGTTGGCGTGCTTAACGATCACACAAGCCGGCTTGGTAAAGCTCTTCACGCATTCCAGCGCGGCGTCGGTGTCGGCCACGTTGTTGTACGACAGCTCTTTGCCTTGCAGCTGGGTGGCGGTAGCGATGCTCGCCTCTTGCGGCTTGGCTTCGGCATAGAAGGCGGCGATCTGGTGCGGGTTTTCGCCGTAGCGCATGTCCTGCACTTTGATGAACTGGCTGTTGAAGGTGCGCGGGAAGGCGCTGCGCTCTTGAGTGCTCAGTTCTGCGGCGTTTTGATCGATGGTGCCCAAGTAGTTGGCGATCATGCCGTCGTAGGCAGCGGTGTGCTCGAAGGCTTTCAAGGCCAGATCAAAGCGGGTCTTGTAGGTCAGGCCGTTGTTGGCTTGCAGCTCGCTGACGATGGCGCTGTAGTCGCTGGCGTTAACCACGATGGCCACGTCTTTGTGGTTTTTCGCCGCGCTGCGCACCATGGTCGGGCCGCCGATGTCGATGTTTTCAATCGCGGTGGGCAGGTCGCAGTCCGGCTTGGCAACGGTCGCTTCGAAGGGGTAGAGGTTAACCACCACCATGTCGATGGCGTTGATGCCGTGCTCGGCCATGATGGCGTCGTCGGTGCCGCGACGGCCCAAGATGCCGCCGTGAATCTTCGGGTGCAGGGTCTTAACGCGGCCGTCCATCATTTCTGGGAAGCCGGTGTAGTCGGCCACTTCGATGGCGGCGATGCCGTTGTCTTTGAGCAGTTTGTAGGTGCCGCCGGTGGAGAGGATTTCCACCTTCAAGGCAGACAGTTCACGGGCAAACTCGATGATGCCGGTCTTGTCCGACACGCTGATCAGGGCGCGGCGTACAGGCTGGTGGGCGGTTTGGGTCATGAGGCTACTCACTACTCATTGGTTTTAATGAAAACGGCAAAGGGCGGTCGCCCGCCCTCTGTGAAATAGGTTGTTGCTTACAGCAAGTCGTACTGCTTGAGCTTTTTGCGCAAGGTGCCGCGATTTAAGCCGAGCATCTCCGAGGCTTTGGTCTGATTGCCGCGCACATGGCGCATCACGGCTTCCAGCAGCGGTGCTTCGACTTCTGACAGCACCATGTTGTACATGTCGCAGACGCTTTGCCCGTCAAGGTGGGCGAAATAGTTATGCAAGGCCTGTTCAACGCTGTCGCGCAGGGTCACGGCAGAGGTGACGGGCGTCAGTAGCGTTTGTGGCAGGTCGGGGTTGTCGCTCACTGCGGCAGCTCCAGTTAATGGTTCGATCATGTTCATGCGGCCACCCCTGGCTTTTTCTGTTGTTCTTCGCAGGCAGCAAAAAACTGCTCGATGCTGTCCCTTTGTGCGTTGTCGTCTTCCAGCTGGTTGAACTGGCGACGGAACGCGTCGGCCCCCGGTAAAGTGGCCAAGTACCAGCCCACATGCTTGCGGGCAATGCGCACACCCATGGTTTCCCCGTAAAAGGTGTGCAGTGCTGCTAAGTGTTGCAGCAGCAGGGTGCGAATTTCGTCCAAGCTGGGCGGTGCCAGCAACTCGCCAGTGGCGAGGTAATGGGCGATTTCGCGGAAAATCCACGGCCGGCCTTGTGCTGCCCGGCCAATCATCACCGCATCGGCGCCGGTGTGCTGAAGCACGGCGCGGGCCTTTTGCGGGCTGTCGATGTCGCCATTGGCGAACACCGGAATACTCACGGCCTGTTTAACGGCGGCGATGGTGTCGTACTCGGCAAAGCCGGTGTACAGCTGGTTACGTGTGCGGCCATGTACGGCCAGCGCGGTTATCCCAGCGTCTTCGGCCATGCGCGCAATGCGCACGGCGTTTTTATTCTCGGCATCCCAGCCGGTACGCATTTTCAGGGTGACCGGCACGTCTACGGCGCTGACCACACTGTGCAAAATCTCGCCCACTAAGGCTTCATCACGCATTAGCGCGGAGCCTGCGGCCTTGTTACACACCTTTTTGGCTGGGCAGCCCATGTTGATGTCGATGATCTGCGCGCCGAGCGCCACGTTGGCTTGAGCCGCTTCGGCGAGCATTTGTGCATCACCGCCGGCGATTTGTACCGAACGTGGGGCGATCTCCTGATCATGGCGTAAACGCAGCTGCGACTTACGGCTATTCCACAAGCGCACATCGCTGGTGACCATCTCTGATACCACCAGTCCCGCCCCCAGTTGCCAGCACAGGCGGCGAAAAGGCTGATCCGTCACGCCGGCCATCGGGGCCAGAATCACAGGGTTAGCCAGTGTGTACGGACCAAGCTTGACGGTCGACATAGGGTTTGCGCGCCTGTTGAGGTCGAGCACAGCAAAAAAGGGTCGCTATGATAGCGCCGTGGTGTGACCGATTAAAGCGCGATTTGGATATTTTCTGACCAATGTCGAAGGCCTTGGCCGGACAGGTGTGTGGCTAACGTGCCGTGCATTTGGGTGTGCAGATGCGTGAGTGCCGCGGGCTAGACACCGGCTTTGTTGCTACAGCGGCGTGCGCCGGGCTATTCCGGCGCGGAGAAGCTCAGGCTGTAATTCACCGCTTTGCTGCCGGGGTCGAGAATATCCAGCGAAATGTGGATGGGCGTCTGCGGCGGCATGCTTTGCGCGCCGGCCAGCTCGCCACCTAGGTATTCGTTAGGCTTAAAGCGGCGGTTGGCGAGCAGTTGGTTGTTGATGTCAGCAAAGCGCAGCTCCAGCATCGGGAAGGGCTGCGCGTAGTCGGCGCGGTTATACAAGATGGCATCGACCACTAACGCGCCGGAGAACTCGGGGTGGCTGCGCACCACTAAGTTGCTGCTTTTGATCAGGCTGGGGTCGATGCGCGCCGGTAACTCGCAGCCCACATGCGGGCAGGCTTGTTCCAGCCACGGGCGCCACACATCTTGGCGCGACAGGGCTTCGAAGTTGTACCAGGTGTACTGGCCGAGTAATGCGGCAGCTGCGGCTAGGTTTAATAGGCCCCAGAACACGGCGCGGCCCCAGCGGCGTTTGGGTTTGCGCCAGTCCAGTTGTAGCGGTTCGTCGTCGAGCTCTTCGTAGAGGCTTTTGCTCTGCAGCGATGGCTCGTGACGGGTGCTGGCGGTTTTGCTGGCAGGGGCGCCGGGCGTGGTCAGAGTGATTTCTTCCACGTCATCGTGTTCGCTGCCGTCATCGCGGTCGGCACGCAGGGCTTCGCTTTTCGGCTTGCGCACACCGGTGGGCGCTTTGCTGGCGAACAGCTGGTCCACTTGGTCGGCCTGTAGACGCTCGACGGCCTCTTTGGTGGCCAGTTTCGACGGCGTGCTGGGCGCTTTAACCTGACGGATGCCGCTGGGCGTGCTGCCAAAGGTCGGCTCTTGGCGATCTTCTTCGGCTTTCAGCAGGGCTTCAGCCCAGCGTTCATCGTCGCCACTGTCGTTAACTTCATCGCCAAGCAGTTGTTTGGCCGGCGTTGGAGCGCTGGAGAGGTTTAAGAACTCCTGCGAAATCGACAGCTCTTGCGCTTCCAGCTTGGCGATTTCTTCGTCGAGATCTAAGTCGCTTAAGTCGAGATCGTCGTGGATCAGCAGCGAGTCATCGAGGTCAGGCTCGGGCTTGCTGGGCTTGACCGGCGCTTGCAGCGGCGTTGCCGTTGGCGTGCTGAGTGCACGGGCGGGCGCGGCTGTCGGAGTTGGAGCCGGGGTCGACTGCGCTGCTGCGGTGCTTGGGCGGGCTGGCGGCACACTCGGTGCGGCGGCAGGCTGCGCTGCAGGTTGAGCGGGCACTGTGCTGGCGCTCGGCGCGGGCACCGTTGGGCGGGGTGCGGCGGGGGCGGCGACAGACGGTGTCGCTGCTGTGACAGGTTTGGCAGCGGCAGGTGCTGTGCTGGCCGGCGTGCTCGGACTGGCCCCGCTATCACCCACTTTATGCTGGGCGGCCTTAAATACCTTTAAGCAGGCGCCGCAGCGCACCGCACCACGGGCGACTTCTAGCTGTGCGGGTTTAACGCGAAAGCTGGTCTGGCAGTGCGGGCATTGAGTGATAAACGTGTCGTTCATGGGGCGATCCGTAGCCGTACCTCGTGCCGGCGCGTAGTGCGCAGGCCTGTCATGGCAAAAAGCCGCTGGGGTTAATGGCTGGCTAGTCTACCTAAACCCGCCCGCCATTACAGGGGGCGGCGCACACCGCTGATGCGAACCCAGCCGTCTTTTTCCGCGGTGGGGTCGAGCACAAAGCGTTCTTGATAGGCGGCGCGCACTTCCTCGGCTTGCTCGGCGAGAATGCCCGATAGTGCCAAGCGGCCACCGGGCGCTACTAATGCGCTGATGGTGTCGGCCAGCTGCACCAGCGGCCCGGCGAGAATATTGGCGACCACCACCGGTGCTTGGCCTTGCGGCATGGCTTCGGGCAGATACAAGGCAAACCGTTCGTCGGCAATGCCGTTACGCTGCGCGTTGTCGCGCGAGGCTTCCAGCGCTTGAATATCGATGTCGGTGCCGATGGCATCGCTGGCGCCGAGCAATAAGCCGGCAATGGCGAGAATGCCGGAGCCGCAGCCGAAGTCGATCAGTTGCTTGCCGGCGAGGTCTTGGCCGTCCAGCCACTCTAAGCACAGCGCGGTGGTGGGGTGGGTGCCGGTGCCAAAGGCGAGGCCCGGGTCGAGCAGTAGGTTTACCGCCTCGGGCTCAGGCGCTTCGTGCCAGCTGGGCACAATCCACAGGCGCTGACCAAAGCGCATGGGGTGGAAGTTATCCATCCAGCTGCGCTCCCAGTCTTGGTCTTCCAGCACTTCTATGTGCAGGTCTGGCAGCGGCGCCAGGCGCAGGGTCAGTTGCGCTTGCAGGGCGGCTGCGTCGGTATCGGCTTCAAACAGGGCGAGCAGGTGGGTTTGGCTCCACAGCGGGGTGGTGCCTAAGTCCGGCTCGTAAATGGGCTGATCTTGCGCATCCATAAAGGTCACCGATACAGCGCCAAGCTCGAGCAGCATGTCTTCGCAGGTTTCCGCCTGATCGGGGGTGATTGCTAAGCGCAGCTGTAGCCAAGCCATGGTGGTGTTCCTTTATTGCCAGTCAGAAATACCGAAGGAGCGCAGGGCGCTCCTTCGGGTGGTGCATGATACCTGCTCGGCAGGTCTTAGTGCTTATCCATCCCCAGCTTCTTCTCTAGGTAGTGGATATTCACCCCACCTTTGCAGAAGCCCGTATCGCGCACTAAGTCGCGGTGCAGTGGGATGTTGGTTTTGATGCCGTCGACGACGATTTCGTCCAGCGCGTTGCGCATGCGTGCCATGGCTTCGTCGCGAGTGGCTCCGTAGGTGATCAGCTTGCCGATCAGCGAGTCGTAGTACGGCGGTACGCTGTAGCCGCTGTACATGTGCGAATCGACGCGCACGCCGTTGCCGCCCGGGGCATGGAAGTAATTGATCTTGCCGGGGGAGGGAATGAAGCGCTCGGGGTCTTCGGCGTTGATGCGGCATTCCATGGCATGGCCACGAATCACTACATCTTGCTGGCGGATCGCCAAGGGCAGGCCAGCAGCAATGTGTAGCTGCTCTTTGACGATGTCGATGCCAGTAACCATCTCGGTAACCGGGTGTTCAACCTGCACGCGGGTGTTCATCTCGATGAAGTAGAAGTTGCCGTCTTCATAGAGGAACTCGAAGGTGCCAGCACCGCGATAGCCGATTTCGATGCACGCACGTACGCAGCTGTCGGCGACTTCTTTGCGGGCTTGTTCGTCGATGTGTGGGGCTGGGGCTTCTTCGATCACCTTCTGGTGGCGGCGCTGCAGCGAGCAGTCGCGGTCGCCTAAGTGAATCGCGTGGCCTTGGCCGTCGGCCAATACCTGGATTTCTACGTGGCGTGGGTTGCCGAGGAACTTCTCCAAGTAAACCATCGGGTTGCCAAACGCCGCGCCGGCTTCGGTGCGGGTCAGTTTGGCCGACTTGATCAGGTCTTCTTCTTTATGCACCACGCGCATGCCGCGACCACCGCCGCCGCCAGCGGCTTTGATGATCACCGGATAGCCCACTTCGCGGGCGATGCGCAGGGCTTCCTGCTCGTTTTCCGGCAGTGGGCCGTCGGAGCCCGGCACGGTCGGTACGCCGGCCTTTTTCATCGCGTCCTTGGCCGAGACTTTATCGCCCATCAGGCGAATCACGTCGGCGGTGGGGCCGATAAAGGCAAACCCGGAGCGCTCAACTTGCTCGGCAAAATCGGCGTTCTCGGCCAAAAAGCCGTAGCCGGGGTGGATGGCGTCAGCGCCGGTGACTTCTGCCGCGGCAATGATCGAGGGAATGCTCAAATACGACTCGGCCGCCGAGGCCGGGCCAATACACACCGATTCATCGGCCAAGTGCAGGTGCATCAGGTCGCGGTCGGCCGTGGAGTGCACGGCGACGGTCTTGATGCCCAGCTCACGGCAGGCGCGCAGGATTCGCAGGGCGATTTCGCCGCGGTTGGCGATCAGAACTTTCTGCAGCATCGCAGGCCTCCTTAGGCGATCAGACGATGCTGAACAGCGGCTGGTCGAATTCCACCGGCTGGCCGTTTTCTACCAGCATGGCTTCCACCACGCCGCTCTTGTCGGCTTCGATGTGGTTCATCATCTTCATCGCTTCGACGATGCACAGCACGTCGCCTTTGTTCACGGTCTGGCCGATCTGCACAAAGTTCGGCGAATCAGGCGAGGCGGCGGCGTAGAAGGTGCCGACCATCGGCGAACGTACGGGCTGGCCGCTGTAAGCCGCTTTCGGTGCTTCGTTGGCGGTCGGGGCGGCAGCGGTAACCGGGGCGGGCGCAGCCGCAGGGGCTGCAACAGGTGCGGGCGCGGCGGCATACATAGGTGCTGCCATCGCCGCTTGTTTGCTGTGGCGGCTAATGCGCACAGACTCTTCGCCTTCGCGAATTTCCAGTTCGTCGATGCCTGACTCTTCGAGCAGTTCGATCAGTTTTTTAACTTTGCGGATATCCATAAACGTTGCACTCCTAAAGGTTCTTGTTTAAGTGCGTTGCAGTTGATTCAGTGCTGCGTCTAAGGCCAGGCGGTAGCCTATGGCACCTAGACCGCAAATCACCCCTACGGCTACATCAGAGAAATAGGAGTGATGTCGGAAAGCTTCACGTTGGTGCACGTTGGAAAGGTGCACTTCGATGAATGGGATGCTCACTGCCAGCAACGCGTCACGTAATGCGACGCTGGTGTGGGTAAAAGCCGCCGGATTGATGATGATGAAGTCGACGCCTTCGTGGCGGGCGGCGTGAATACGCTCGATCAGCTCGTACTCGGCATTACTTTGCAGGTGCAGCAGGTGATGCCCCGCGTCACGGGCGCGCTGCTCGAGGTCTTGGTTGATCTCGGCCAAGGTGGTGGCGCCGTATTTGTCGGGCTCGCGGGTGCCTAGCAGATTAAGGTTGGGGCCGTGCAGAACCAGCAGGGTTGCCATAACAGTCGCCTTTCAGTGGGTTAGCCGAGCAAGCAGTGGACTATGCCTAAGCGCACTGATTCCGTCCAGTTGTGCTCAAGATGCCGGAAGATTGCCGCTAATGGCTACAGAGTAGCAGGCGATTATTTGCCACGATGTGTTACAGGTTGGCGTTCAGGCGATCCAGCAGACGGGCGAATTGGCTGCGCTCGATTTCTCCGATGACGCGCAGCTCGGCCAGCTCGTCACCGTTGGGGGCGAAGAATTGAATCGCTGGCGGGCCGAAAAGTTTGTGCTCGGCCAGCAATTGGCGTTGTTCGGCGTTGTTGTCGGTAATGTCTAAGCGCAGCAGCACAAAGGCGCTTAAGCGTGGGGCGATCTCAGCGTGCTCAAACACTTCGCGTTCGATGATTTTGCAGCTGATACACCAATCGGCGTACCAGTCGAGCACAGCGACTTGGTTGTTGGCTTTGGCCTTTGCCAGTGCTTGTTCAAGTGCTTGGCGCGTGGTGATGGTTTGCCACTGGCCGTGCTGCGCAGTGCTAGCGCTATTGTTGGTGCTGCTGGCGTGTGCTAGTGGGCGCAGCGGGTCGCTGGCGCCTTGTAGGGCGCCGACCCAGCTGGCTAAGGCATACACCAGCAAGGCCAAACCGAGTAATTGCGCGAGTTTTTGCGCGGCGGTTTTCGCGCCAAACTCCAGCGCGCCTAAAAACAGCGCCACGCCGCCGGCGAGCAAGCCCCATAAGGCCAGCGCCACAGGGCCGGGTAGTAGGCGCTCGAGAAGCCAGATGGCTACGGCCAGCAGCATAACGCCGAACAGATTGCGCACGGCGACCATCCATGGGCCGCTTTTCGGTACTAAGGCATGGCCGCCTGCGCCGATGATCAGCAGCGGCACGCCCATGCCTAGGCCTAAGGCGAACAGTTGCAGCGCACCGCCTAGGGCATCGCCGCTGAGCGAGATATACAGCAAGAGCCCTGCCATCGGCGCGGTCACGCAGGGCGAGACCAGCAGGCTCGACAGCACGCCCAGGCTGGCGGCGCCGAGTAGCGAGCCGCCACGGGTATGGCTGGCTTGGCGGTCTAGCGGCTCGCGGATAAACGCCGGCAGGCGCAATTCAAACAAGCCAAACATGGCTACCGCGAATACGGCAAAAAACAGCGCAAAGGGAATCAGCACCCAGGGGGATTGCAGGCGTGCCTGTAAGTTGAGTTCGGCGCCAAAGCTGCCCATCAGTGCGCCCAAGGCAGCAAAGCAGGCGGCCATCGGTAGCACGTAGGCGCCGCTTAACGCTAAGCCGCGTAGGCGGCTGGGCTGACCGCGCAATACCACGCCGGACAGAATCGGCAGCATCGGCAGCACGCAAGGGGTGAAGGTCAGGCCAAGGCCGGCAAGGAATGCCAACAGCACGCCTTGCCACAGTGAACGCTGCGCGTTGTCAGCGGTGTCAGGTGCCGGAGCGGGGCTGCTGTCGGCGCCCAGCGGTAGGCGCTTGATCTCGGGGGGATAGCACAGGCCTTTATCAGCGCAGCCTTGATAGCCGACGACAAGATTAAAGCCTTGTTGTTCGGGGTTATTGATGGGGATGCGGATGTCGGTGATGCCGTAATACACAGTGACATCGCCAAAATACTCGTCAGTTTTCGGCGTGCCAGCGGGGAGCTCTGCTTGACCTAGGCTGACCTTAGGGTTGTCGCTGCTGAAGTTAAAGCGGTGTTGGTAGAGGTAATAGCCTTCGGCATTGATGAAGCGCAGAGTGACGGCCTCGCTGCTGGCCTCGCGTAGCTCCAGCTGGAAGGCTTGTTCGACCGGGAGAAAATCCGCTTGGTTATTCGCCGGCGCGCCGAGCAGGCTGTTCGGGCTTTTGTCGAACAGGTTGGCGTGGCCGCTGAAACTCAACAAGCAAAGCAACAACAGGGCAAACAAACGGGGCATGGCGGGCTCACAACAAAGCAATCGCGTCATGATACCCCGCATCAACCCACTGTCACGGCCTTTGCTGACCGTTTACGCCACTTTAAACGCCGTTACTCGTGATTGCAGTTCGCTGCCTAAGTGCGCCAAGCGTTCGCCTTGCGCTTGGCCTTGGCTGATGAGCTCGAGATTGTCACGCCCTTGGCTGTAGATCCGCTGGCCGTTGGCGCGAATGCCGCTAACAGTGCCGGATTGTTGCTGCGTTTGCGCGGCGATGCGGTTGATGCGTTCGTGCGTGGTGTGCATGGCGCTGACGATGGTCACGAGGGCATGTTCGGCTTGCTCGGCGCTTTGGCGCATGTGGCTGGCCAACTGCGCTTGTGCATTCATCTGTTGTTGGGTGGTTTGGCTGCTGGCTTGTAGGTGTTCGATCAGTGCTTGAATTTCTTCGGTGGCCTGCGCGGTGCGCTGCGACAGGCTGCGTACCTCTTCGGCAACCACGGCGAAGCCGCGTCCGTACTCACCGGCGCGCGCGGCTTCGATGGCGGCATTTAAGGCCAGCAGGTTGGTCTGTTCGGCCACGCTGCGGATCACCGTGAGCACTTGGCCGATATTCTGGCTGGCGTCGATCAGATGGCTTAGCGTGCTGGCGCTGTCTTCCACGCCTTGAGCCAGTTGGCGCAGTTCGTTAAGGGTGCGGCTGACCACATTTTGCCCGGTGCTGGCAGCTTGTTGCCCGGTTTGGCTGGCACCTGCGGCGGTGTTGGCGTCGTCGGCCACTTGCTGCAGAGCGCTTTCCATTTGGGTGAGGGCATCACGAATGTCGCGGGTGTCGTCCGCTTGGTGTTGTGCCCCTTGCTGTAAGCCGCTGTTGAGTTGGCGCAGCGCTTCGCTGCTATCGGCGATGGCTACCGATTGCTGATGCAAGGTGCCAATTAGGCCACTTAAGTAATCGCGCAGCTGATTTAGCGAACGCTCGACGCTTTGTAGCTCGCTGGTTTTCGCGGCGGTGAGAATCGGCTGACTGATATCGCCAGCGGCCCACTGGCTCAGCATCGGCGCTAAGCGGCGCAGCAGGTGCGTGAGTTTGCGCAGCAGGCGGTCGACGAAGATGGCGGAGAGCAAAATCAACAGCAGGCTGGCCAGTTGCAAGCTTTGCACTTGCTGCTGGCTGGCTTGATTGCTCTGGTCGATGAGTGGGCGTAGCGCCGCCACACTGGCTTGCAGTTGTTCAACGCGCTCATTTAGCGCGTTGGCCAGCGATTGCCGTTGCTGGATGAGTTGTTCGGTGCGCGTTAGCTCGCGGGTGTAGCGTGCGGTGAGCGACAGCAGCTGGCGCTTTAGGTCGTCGCCGGGGTTGTGTTGCGTGCTGGAGGTGTCGCGGCTGAGGCCCATCAGACTGGCAAAGTCATCTTGCGCCGATGCGCTGCGTTGGCTGACCTGTAGAAGGGGCAGTTGCTCAATGCGCTGCGCTTGTTGCTGCAGTTGTTGAAGTGCCTGATTGAGGCTCTGCGCAAGCGCGGCGGAGGGTTGCTGAACATAGCGTTGGCGAGCCAGTGACAGCTGCTGCAAACGGTGTTGCGCCTGCAATAGGAGTGGTTGATAGCGCTGGCTTTGCCCTTCCTCAGCGTATGCATTGAGCGCCATCAAGGCGTGGTCTAGCTCTCGCTCGGCTTGTTGCAGTAGTGCTTGAGGGTCGCCGGCTAACTTGCCAGCGGCGAGTAGTTCTTCGCGGCTAAAACGCTCCAGCTCGCTCAGGCTCGGCAGCAACTGGCTGTGCAGTTTGCTAGGCAGTAACTGGGCTTGCTGGCGCAATTGCTCGCTGGCTTGCAGGGCATTGGCGTGTTCCAGCGCATTGCCGCTATTTAGGTAATGGTTCAGCGGCTTAAGTAGCTGCTGCTCAATCTGCTGAGAGAGCTCCAGATACTGCTGGGTGAGTGCCAGTGGTTTCTGCTGGGCTTGCTGGCTCCACCATAGGCTGGCACCTAGGCCGAGGCAGGCTAGTGTGAGCAGGGTGGTGGCCGTATTGGTCAGAATTATTAGGCGCATGATCGCGACCCTTGTGGGGACATGACGCCATGTTGTGATGCTTTTATGACTGGCTAATGACTAATCGCCGCGATGTGTATGACAGCACACTTGGTTGCGCCCGCCGTGTTTGGCTTGGTACAGCGCTTCGTCGGCAAAGCTGCACAGCTGCTGAGCGCTGAGGTCGTTGCCGTCGTAGCTGGTGGCGACACCGGCACTGAAGGTGCTGATGATTTCGCCGCTGGGCACAGGGTGATGAATGTCGCTAAAGCGTCGGCGGATTTCGTCCAGCACATGCAGGGCAGCGGTGCTGTCGGTGTCGGGCATGATTACCGCGAATTCTTCGCCACCGTAGCGGCCAATGCTGTCGGTGCGGCGCAGGCGCTGTTTTAAGAACAGTGCGAGGCTTTTAATCACCCGATCACCGGCGGGGTGGCCGTGGCTGTCGTTGATCTTCTTGAAGAAGTCGATGTCCAGCATGGCAAAGCTGACCGGCTCTCCGTTCTGCTGGGCGCGGTGCAGGGCGTCTTCTAGCAGTTGTAGCGTGTGGGTGTGGTTGTACAGACCGGTCAGGCTGTCGCAGACCATGCGCTGTTTGAGCGTGCGTGCGCGATCGGCGCGGTGCCGCACGGTAGTCACCAAGTGGCGCGGGCGAATCGGTTTGGTGAGGAAGTCGTCACCGCCTTCGCCCATGGCCACCAGCTGTTTGTCGAGGTCATCCTCGGCAGACAAGAAGATGATCGGCGTGCTGACGTAGCGCTCATGCTGACGAATCATGCGTGCCAGTTCCGGGCCCATGCACTCGGGCATGTACATGTCGAGAATGATTAAGTCGGGGCTGAAGTTACGCAGCGCATCCATGACCTTTAGCGGCTCGGTGAGTGCGTAGGTGAGAATGCCGACGCCGTTGAGTGCTTGCTCGGTGAACATCGCCTGTGCGCGAGAGTCGTCGACAATCAGTACGCGGTAGGGCTCTTCCAGTGTTTGGCAGGTCAGTGCGTCGAGCTTTTCGAGCAGGCGCGCGGGATCGATATTGCCGCTTAGCAGTGCTTGGCCACCGGCGCGTACGGCTGCTAGCTGAGTGCGGGTGTCTGGCGCCTCGGGCGAATAAAACACGATGGGCAGGCGGTCTGGGCGGCTGTCCTGAATATGCTGCGCCAGCGACAAGCCGAGGCTAGGGCCGCCGAAGTCGACGTCCATCATTAATAGCGATGGGTGGCGGTCGGTGATCGCCTGCTGGAAGCTGCTAGGCTTATCCAGTGCTTGCGCGCGCATGCCGAAAAACTTTAATTGCTGCACGATGCGTTCGGCGCGTTCTTGGTCTTGCAGGCACACGTACACCGGCTTGCGGGCGCCGGGTCGCAGCACTGGGCCTTGATCGTCGAGTAGGCGCATGCCGATTTTCGACAGCTGCTGCATCAGGCTGTGTAGTTGCTGAATTTGTCCGCTGTTGGGGCGATTACGGTTATCGCGCACTTGAGCGAACAGGTTGTGCAGCTGCTCGGCCAGCTCGGCATGCTCGCCTTGCTCGAAACGCTGTGCCGATTTGGCCAAGCGTTCGCAACCTTGTTCTAGCTCGGCTAGTGCTTCGCTGTTCCATTCGCTGCGATTCAGGCGAATCCAAGCCTCCAGCAGCATTTGCGCTTGATGCGAAACGCGTTGGGCAAAGTGCTGGCGCAGTTTATCTAGATGGTTGTCATCCAGTTCTGCGGTGTTGGGCAGCTCGGACAAGGGAAATACCTGTAGCAATAATGGCTGAATGCTATCACGCTTTTGCAGGGCTGAGTGTGCTGTCGGTCACTTGACGTCAACAGCTTGTCGTTAATGTGCTTTTGCTGTCAACGCCGGGCAAGACGTATAGTTGAACGCATTGTCGCAGGCGCGCTGCGTGGCTGCTGTGAAGTATTGCCGCTTGCCTTGGGTGAAACACCTGACCCGACGATTGGACGGTTTTGCCCGGTGAAATGCGCTGGCTTGCTAGTGAGAGAAGAACCCTAAGGACAATTTCAATGCAGAACTGGAAAGACCGTGGAGATGAGCTCAAGGCCCGCATGGGCGACACCGTCGACGACGTGAAGAGCTACTTCGGCGGCCCCTTGTGGAGCAAAGTGCTGGCAGCGCTGGTGCTGATCTACCTGTTGGCCGCCACGCTGGTGGGCTGGTACTGGAGCCAAGAACCGGATCTGTTCCCGGTGCGTGAGCAAGTGCAGCGTGACTTGGAAGAGCACAACCAGAGCCTCGTCACTGGCTACACCACCGTCAGCACCTTAAGCCGCGTGGCCACCACCTTGCTGGATAAGCCGGGCGGTTACCTGAGCAACGATAAATTCCCCCCGGGCTTGTGGCTGGACAACATGCCCAGCTGGGAGTTTGGCGTGCTGGTGCAAACCCGCGACCTCACCCGCGCCCTGCGGAAAGATTTCTCCCGCTCGCAAACCCAGTCCACCGAAGACCGTGATCTGGCCCAAGCCGAGCCGCGGATGAACTTCGACCACCGCAGTTGGGCCTTGCCGGCCAGCGAGACCGAATACCGCGACGCGCTGAAATACCTCAATCGCTACGCGCAGCGCCTGAGCGATTCGAACAAGCCGGATGCACAGTTTTATGCCCGTGCCGACAACCTGCGCAATTGGCTGGGCGACGTAGAAACCCGCTTGGGTTCGCTGTCACAGCGCTTGTCGGCCAGCGTTGGGCGTGTGCGCCTGAATACCGACTTGGCCGGTGACAGCGCCGCTAAAGGTGCCACCCCCAAGGCCAGTGCCGAAGTGGTGAAAACCCCTTGGCTGCAGCTGGATGATGTGTTCTATGAGGCGCGCGGCCAAGCCTGGGCGCTGGTGCACTTCCTGCGCGCCATTGAGCATGACTTTGCCGACGTGCTGGAAAAGAAAAACGCTTTGGTCAGCGTGCAGCAGATCATTCGCGAGCTGGAAGCCACCCAAGACCCGCTGTGGAGCCCCATCGTTCTCAATGGTGAAGGCTTCGGTGTGTTGGCGAATCATTCGCTGGTGATGGCCAACTACATCTCGCGCGCCAATGCGGCGATCATCGACCTGCGCCAGTTGCTGGAGCAAGGTTGATGAGCGAAGGCTCCGCGGCCGAGCGTGCGCATCGGGCGCGCTCGGATGCTGAGTTGATTGCTTGGGTCGATGAGCGCGACCAACTGCTCGGCGCCTTACCGCGCGCCGAGCTACGCGAGCGGCGCCTGATCGGTCGGGGCACGTTTATTTTGTTGTTCAATAGCCGTGGCGAGCTGTGTGTGCATCAGCGCAGCGCCGCCAAGGCCGTGTACCCGGCTTACTGGGACTTGGCCGCCGGCGGCATGGTGGATGCTGGCGAAGCCTATCGGGCTGCTGCAGAGCGCGAGTTGGCCGAAGAGCTGGGCGTGCATGGTGTGCCGCTCACCGAGCACGGACGGTTCCTCTTCGATCAGCATGACAATCGCCTGTGGTGCGCGGTGTATTCCGCCTGTTGGGATGGCGTCATCACCCCGCAGGCCGAAGAGATTCAGCGCGTCGCTTGGTTAAGCCCTGCCGCGCTCGCAGCGCATCAACAACAACACCGCTATTGCCCAGACTCGCTGCAGGCTTGGGCGCTTTATCAGTCTGCTAATACCCGTGTGTCGTGATGAAGAAAAAACTCTCGTTAAGTGATTTGGGTGGCTTGGTGTATTCCACCGACAAAGGCGAGTGCTGCCCCGGTTGTAGTCAGCCCAAAGCCGCCTGTACCTGCCAGCAAGCCAGCCTGCCGGTGGGGGATGGCGTGGTGCGCGTGCGCCGCGAAACCAAAGGCCGTGGCGGTAAAACAGTCACCTCGGTCAGTGGCGTGCCGTTAGTGGGTGATGAGCTGAAAGCCCTAGCGGCTAGCCTGAAAAAGCGTTGTGGCACCGGTGGCACCCTGAAAGACGGGGTGATCGAAATTCAAGGCGAGCATGTGGAGACTCTGCTCGCGGAACTCAGCAAACAAGGCTTTAAAGCCAAACGCAGCGGCGGTTAAGGAGACACTGCTTTAATGGCTGCACTGGGCAATCACTGCGTGACGCGGTGCTGGCAACCTCGCCTATCAAACGGTATGGCTAGATTGCTGTACTCCGGGCGCCTTGTGCTTGCGTCGTGCGCCGATGAAATCAGCGCCTCCAAGGCGGCTGTGTATGGCGCGCTGTCCTATATCTGCAAAAAATAGCCGCCTACACTAAGGTATGTGGCTGGCGCAGTAGGCATGCTGCGCGCTTCACCCGGCGCTGCCGGCCTTCATTGTTAAGCACGAGGTACAACAGACTCCTATGTCCTGGACCGTGGCACAAAGCCGCAGCATGTATGGCATTCGTCACTGGGGTGACGGGTATTTCGATATCAATCCGGCGGGCCATGTGGAAGTCAGGCCGCTGAAAAATGCCGAACATTCGATCAATCTGCCAGAGTTGGTTGGCCAGCTTGAGCAAGCCGGTGTCGGTTTGCCGCTGTTGATCCGTTTCCCGGACATTCTGCAAGGACGTCTGCGTCAGCTTACCGAAGCCTTCGACCGCAATATCGAGCGCTTGGAGTACGGCAACCGCTACACCGCGCTGTACCCGATCAAGGTCAACCAGCAAGAGCCGGTGATCGAGAATCTGATCGCCACACAAGTCTCGGTCGGCCTTGAGGCTGGCTCCAAGCCCGAGCTGATGGCCGTGCTGGCGCTGGCGCCGCAGGGCAGCACGATTGCCTGCAATGGCTACAAAGACCGCGAGTTCGTGCGTTTGGCCTTGATGGGCCAGAAGCTCGGCCACGAAGTCTTCATCATCATCGAAAAAGAAACCGAAGTGCGCTTGGTGATCGAAGAAGCCAAGCGCATGGGCGTGATTCCGCGCGTGGGTTTACGCGTGCGCCTGTCATCGCTGGCCTCCAGCAAGTGGGCCGATACCGGCGGTGAGAAGTCCAAGTTTGGCTTGTCGGCCGCGCAGTTGCTGCGTGTCGTCGCGCAGTTTCAGCAGGCCGGCTTAAGTGAAAGCGTGCGCCTGCTGCACTTCCACATGGGCTCGCAAATCGCCAATTTGTCGGACTACCGCCAAGGCTTCCGCGAGGCGATTCGTTATTTTGGCGAGTTGCGCGGTCTTGGCCTGCCGGTGGAAAACATCGACGTCGGCGGTGGTTTAGGGGTCGATTACGACGGCACCCACTCGCGCAACGCCAGCTCGATCAACTACGACATGGACGACTATGCGGCGACCATCGTCAGCATGCTCAAAGAGTTCTGCGACGAGCACGAGCTGCCACACCCGCGCATTTTCTCCGAAAGTGGCCGGGCGATGACCGCGCACCACGCCGTACTGGTGGTGGAAGTCACCGATGCCGAGTGGCACGACGACCAAGTGCCGCAGGTTGATGACGCCAGCCAACTGCCCGAGAGCGTCGGCTACCTGTTCGAGCTACTTGGCGAAACCGACCCGGAGATGGTCACCGAAACCTATTGGCGCGCCACCCACTACTTAAGCGACGTGGCCAGCCAATACGCGCAAGGCAAGGTCAGCCTCACCGATAAAGCCTTGGCTGAGCAGTGCTACTTTGCCCTGTGCCGCCGCCTGTACCGCATGCTCAAAGCCCAGCAGCGTTCGCACCGCGCAGTGCTGGATGAACTGAACGACAAACTGGCCGACAAGTACATCTGTAACTTCTCGGTGTTCCAGAGCCTGCCGGATACTTGGGCTATCGGGCAAATTCTGCCGATTCTGCCCTTGGCGCGCTTAGAAGAGGAGCCGAGCCGTCGCGCCGTGTTGCAAGACTTAACCTGCGACTCCGACGGCAAGATTCGCCAGTACGTGGACCAGCAAAGCATCGAAACCACCTTGCCTGTGCACCGCCTAAAAGCCGGTGAGCGTTACTTCTTGGGTATCTTCTTGGTCGGTGCCTATCAAGAAATTTTGGGCGATATGCACAACCTGTTCGGCGATACCGACTCGGTTAACGTGTTCCAGCGCGACGATGGCAGCGTGTACCACGGCGGCATCGAAACCCACGACACCATTGAAGACATGCTGCGTTACGTGCACCTGTCGCCCGAAGGCCTGATGACCCGCTACCGCGACAAAGTGGCACGCGCCGAACTGACCCGCCAAGAGCGCGAACAGTTTATCGACGCCCTGCGCTTGGGCCTCACGCGCTCGTCCTACCTGGCCCACGAAGTGGGTTAATACCAGCAACCAAACGGCGCTATCGGTTAGCGCCGTTTTTTTATGGGAGACCTAATATGGCCCAGACTTTACGCTTTCCCTGGTTTTTCTTGCTGCTCGATGGCATCGGCACTGTGCTGCTGGGCGTTGGCCTGGCGGAATGGTTCGCCGCTGTCGAGCTGGTACCGCAAGCACTGCGTATCGAGCCGCTGGGTCCTATTTTGGTGGGTGTTGGTTTGGCCTTGATGCTGCCGGCGTTGGCGTCCATGCTGCGCCAGCTGATCAAGGCGAAAGCGGGACAGTAAGTTCCCTTGATGCTGCGAAGCGCGCCGTTGGTCGGTCGTACTTTGCATTGGGCGGCGGGGCTACTATGCCTTAACAAGGCATCGTTGGCAGGGAGGCTCCGTCATGAAAACGTATCTCTTGTTACTGTGCAGTGTGTGCGTGCTGAGCGCATGTAGCTTGGACCGCTCCGGCTTGGCCGGTATGCCCGGTGGCGAGCTGAGCGCTAGTCCGGCGCTGGCCTGTCCCGGTGACACGGTGGTCATTCGTTGGGATACGCAACGCCCGCATCACCCTAGCTTCTGCCGTTTCCCCAACGGCAATACTCCCGCCTTGCAGAGCTGCAGTTCCAGTCGGGACTGCCCGATTGGTGGCAGTGCGTGTCTGGATAACTACTGCAATTTGTGTTCGGCGATCAGCAATGCCGCCGAGCGGCGTAGCGAGTGTGCCGCACCTAGCAATCAGGGGTGCCAGCCCGACCTGAGCGCGCGCATTGCCGTCACCCCGGCGCCGACGCCACCACTGGCCGGCGGCGAGGATATCGCCGAGCATCGCGGTGAGTTGACCTTTGTGGTGCAGGAGAACAGCGATATCGCCTTTCGCAGTGAAGTGGCGGACCCGGAAGGCAATCGCGCCGGGCACCCAGAGTGGCTGGGACGCATCGACTTGAATGCACGGGTCGAAGTGGTTGACCCCGAGTTGCTGCGCACGGCGGCCAATGCCTACGAATGCCGCGGTAGCGCCAGTTGGCCAAGCAGTCGCTTGGAAATGATGTTCCCGGATGCGTCACCGCGGTTACGGGTATTACGCGTGCGTAACCCAAACCGCTTTACGGTGGTCGGTAGCATCGACGGCAATCCGTTACGCTTGGAGCCCGGAGCCACTCAAGCGCTGGGTCTGCTGCCGCAGGGGCTGCTGCAGGCGCAGCCGGCCCCCGAATACCTCAGCACCTTGCCGCCGGTACAGTGCAGCCCCGCATTTATCAGCGGCAGCTACCCTAATGCGCCCTTGGAACTGACCTTGGGCTGCGTCGCGCCTGAGTAGGCGCGGCGCGCGGCACCGCTGTTACAGTTCAACCCCCTGACTACGCAGGTAATCATCATAACTACCCGAGAAGTCGGTGATGCCGCTGTCGGACAGTTCAATAATCCGCGTCGCCAGCGAGGAGACAAACTCACGGTCGTGGCTGACGAAGATCAGCGTGCCGGGGTAGTTTTCTAGCGCCAAGTTCAGCGCCTCGATGGATTCCATGTCCAAGTGGTTGGTCGGTTCGTCCATCAGCAGCACATTGGGGCGCTGCAGGATGAGTTTGCCGAACAACATGCGGCCTTGCTCACCACCGGAAATCACCTTCACCGACTTTTTAATGTCGTCGTTGGAGAACAGCATGCGGCCGAGGGTGCCGCGCACCAGTTGCTCGCCGCCTTGAGTCCACTGCGCCATCCAGTCGAACAGGGTGACATCGTCGGCAAAATCGTCGGCGTGGTCTTGGGCGAAGTGGCCGACCTCGGCGCTGTCGGTCCATTTCACTTCGCCGCTCATCGGTGGCATTTCACCGGCCAAGGTGCGCAGCAGGGTGGTTTTGCCGATGCCGTTGGGGCCGATGATGGCGATGCGTTCGCCGGCTTCTACTTGCAGGCTGAAATTCTTGAACAGCGGCGTGCCGTCGTAGCCTTGGCTAACTTTGTCTAGCGTCACCGCTTGGCGGTGCAGTTTTTTGTGCTGCTCAAAGCGAATAAACGGGCTCACGCGGCTAGAAGGTTTGACCTCTTCGAGCTGAATCTTGTCGATCTGCCTTGCGCGGCTGGTGGCCTGTTTGGCCTTGGAGGCGTTGGCTGAGAAGCGGCTGACGAACTGTTGCAGCTCGGCAATTTGCGCTTTCTTTTTGGCGTTGTCGGCCAGCAGACGTTCGCGCACTTGGGTGGCGGCGGTCATGTATTCGTCGTAGTTGCCGGGGAACAGGCGCAGCTCACCGTAATCCAAGTCCGCCATGTGCGTGCACACGCTGTTTAAGAAGTGGCGGTCGTGGGAAATGATGATCATGGTGCTGCTACGCGCGGTGAGCACGCCTTCCAGCCAGCGGATGGTGTTGATGTCCAAGTGGTTGGTAGGTTCGTCGAGCAGCAGTACATCGGGGTCAGAGAACAGGGCTTGCGCAAGCAAGACGCGCAGCTTCCAACCCGGGGCCACGGCGCTCATCGGGCCGAAGTGTTGCTCCAGCGGAATGCCGAGGCCGAGCAGTAATTCACCAGCGCGCGATTCGGCGGTGTAGCCGTCCATTTCGGCGAACAGCACTTCCAGCTCGGCCACGGCCATGCCGTCGGCTTCGCTCATTTCCGGCAGTGAATAGATGCGGTCGCGTTCGGCTTTAACCTTCCACAGTTCGGTGTGGCCCATGATCACGGTGTCGATCACGCTAAAGGTTTCATAGGCGAACTGGTCTTGGCGCAGCTTACCTAGGCGGCTGTTGGCTTCGCGCATGACTTGGCCGCCGGAGGGCTCTAGCTCGCCGCCTAAGATCTTCATAAAGGTCGATTTGCCACAGCCATTGGCGCCGATCAGGCCGTAGCGGTTGCCGTTGCCGAACTTAACGGAAACGTTTTCGAACAGCGGCTTAGGGCCAAACTGCATGGTGATATTGGCGGTGGCGAGCACGGGCAAACCCTTCGTGGTAGCGACAAAAGGGCGCGATTGTAGCCCCTGACGCGCGCTGTGACACGCAGCGCATGCCGCTGCGCCGATCAAGGGTATGGCTTGACCTGTATCGGGCAAGGGTTAACCATCGGGGCGGTTAATTGCATTGAGCCATCCATGTCCTTCGACGCCGAGCTGCTTTTTACGGATTCCACCGCCGAACCTAGCCTTGCCCCGTGGCACAGCGCCGAGCGCTGGTTGCCCTGTGGCGACGGCGGGCGCTTGTTTGTGCAGGCGCATGTGCCAGAACAGCCGCGCGCGCTGGCGCTGCTGCTGCATGGCATGGTGGAAGACGGGCGGATTTTCTACAGCCAAAGTGGCAAAGGTTTAGCGCCGTTTTTGGCTGAACGCGGCGTGCTTTGCCACAGCCCTGATTTACGGTTGCGTGGCCGCAGTGAGCCGGCCTTGGCGCCGGGGCTCGATTATTCGCAGCATCAGGCGGTGACGGATGATATCCCCGCGCTGCTTACCCAGCTGCGCGCCGAACACCCGGATTTGCCGCTATTTATCATCAGCCACTCATGGGGTGGGGTGCTGGCGGCCAGTTGTTTGGCGCGGTATCCAGAGTGGCGCGAGCACGTGACCGGCTTGGCACACTTTGCCGCTAAACGGGTCATAGCCGGTGGTAGTCCGGCCAAGCGGCTGTTGATTGATCTGCTCTGGGATAGAATGGGCCGCTTAGCTGCCAAATGGCTTAAGCGCGTGCCGGCCAAGGCCATGGGTGTAGGTGTGGTGGATGAACCGCCCAGTCTGCATGCCGATAACGTGCGCTGGATGCGCGGCGAGCCGTGGGCTGACATAACCGATGGCTTCGACTATGCCCACGCGGCGCGCAGTAAAGCTTGGTTACCGAGCCTGTATTTTGCCGGCAGTAAGGATCGCCTGTTAGGCCGTTTGGCCGATGTGCGTGCCTTCGCCCGCGAGCTAGGCCCGCACGATGCGCAAATTGTGCTGCTGGGCAAAAGCGCCGGTTGCTCGCGCGACTACGGCCACAATGATTTGCTGACTCACCCGCAGGCGCAGGTGGATCATTTTCCTATGCTGTGTGACTGGATGACGCAGCGTTTCGACAAATAAATAATGCGGCCCGCATCGGGCCCTACCGAATTAAGAGGAATGCCTGTGCATCAAGTCGTTATTAGCGGAACGGGCCTGTTTACCCCACCGTACAGCATCTCCAATGAAGAACTGGTGACAGCGTTCAACGCCTACGTTGAGCTGTTTAATGCCGACAACGCCGCCGCTATCGAAGCCGGCGAAGTCGCCGCGCTGCAACCCTCCAGTGCCGAATTCATCGAAAAAGCCTCGGGCATCAAAGCCCGCTATGTGCTGAATAAAGAAGGCATTCTCGACCCCAAACGCATGCGCCCTTTCTTGGCCGAACGCAGTAACGACGACGTCGGCATCTTGGCCGAAATGGGCGTCGAGGCCTGTAAGCAAGCGCTAGAGCGCGCTGGCCGCACCGTGGCGGATGTCGATGGCGTGATCGTCGCGTGCTCGAATCTGCAGCGTGCTTATCCGGCGGTGTCGATTGAAGTGCAAGCGGCGCTGGGTATCGAAGGCTTTGCCTACGACATGAACGTGGCGTGTTCGTCAGCCACCTTCGGCCTGCAGGCGGCGATCAACAGTGTGCAGCTGGGCCAAGCGCGCAGCGTGCTGGTGGTCAGCCCCGAGATCTGTACCGCGCACCTGAACTTCTGCGACCGCGACAGCCACTTTATTTTTGGCGATGCGGCCACCGCCGTGCTGGTCGAACGCGCCGATATGGCCACCTCTAAGCACCAGTTCGATGTGCTGGGCAGCAAGTTGAAAACGCATTTCTCCAATAACATCCGCAACAACTTCGGTTTCTTGAATCGCTGCGCCGATGGCGATCCGCTGGCCGCCGACAAGCTGTTCGTGCAGCAGGGCCGCAAGGTGTTTAAGGATGTTTGCCCGATGGCGGCCGAACTGATCAGCGGGCACTTGGCGCAGAACCACTTGGCCGCCAGTGACGTGAAGCGCTTCTGGCTGCACCAAGCCAACCTCAGCATGAACCAGCTGATCGCGCGCAAAGTGCTGGGCCGCGATCCAGAGGGCGACGAAGCACCGGTGATTTTGGACGAGTACGCCAACACCAGCTCGGCCGGCTCGATCATCGCTTTCCACAAATACCAAGACGACCTGCCTACAGGTAGCCTCGGGGTGATCTGCTCCTTCGGCGCGGGTTACTCGATTGGCTCGGTGATTGTGCGCAAGCGCTAAGGCCGAACGGCTTACGTTAGCGGATCTAGCTGTTTTAAAAAGGCGACTCGCATTAGCGGCTCGCCTTTTTTGCTTGAGTCTGCTGCTAACGTCGCCCATCCTTGCTGCAAGCAGAAGGAGACGGATATGCCTTACGAGGCCGACGACCGTTTAATCAAGCGCCTGCTCGGTGGTGAGCAGCGTGCCTTTACCGAGTTAGTCAAAACCTATCAAAGCCCCATGCGCGCCGTGGCCTATGCCATTGTCGGCGCCAGTCATGCCGATGAAATCGTGCAAGACGCGTGGCTTGCCGTGGTGCGTAACTTGGCCAAATTTGAAGGTCGTGCGAGCCTTAAAACCTGGCTGTTAACCATCACTGCCAACACCGCCAAGAGCAAACTTAGGCAGATCAAGCGTGAGGTATCGCTGGACAGCCTGCCCGGCGGCCATGACTTCAACCCCGATCAGCGCTACGCCGAAGACGGCCACTGGAGCAAACCGCCGCAAAACTGGGAGCAAGACACTCCCGAGGCTTTGCTCAGCCAACAAGAGCTGCGCGAATGCTTGGACAAAACCCTCGCTAGCCTCAACGAGGTGCAGAAATCCGTGCTCATGCTACGCGAGCGGCAAGGTCTAGAACTGGATGAAATCTGTAACTTGCTGGATATCTCCGCATCCAATGTGCGCGTTTTGCTGCATCGGGCGCGATTAAAGGTGTTCGCGACACTGGAACATTTTGAGGAGACTGGCCAATGCTGACCTGTAAAGAATTAGCCGAGCAAGCCAGCCTGTATCTGGATAAAGATTTAGGCTTTGGCGAGCAGCTATCGGTGCGCGTGCACCTGCTGATGTGCCGTCATTGCCGGCGCTTTATTCATCAACTGCGCTTAAGCCAAGCGGTGATTCGTGAATACCCCGAGCCACTGGATACCCAGCTCGATGAGCTGGCCAAGCAGTTGGCCGAGCGTCATAAGCAGCCCTAACGCTAACGCAGCGCGCTACAAGCCCCGACCTGTTCGGGGCTTTTTTATGCCTGTTGCAGGGTGGTGGCAAAATGATGAATGGCTAATGCCAGAAAGAAATAAGCCACTGTTCTTAAATTTAAATTTCCTCTAAGTGCAGCGTTTCCGTCATCGCTGCTGGCCAGTATTCCCCCCAACACGCACGGACTGCCCCGGCGTTGTTTCTGCACACACAAAAGTGAAAAGGGGAACCCTTCATGACTATGCGCAAGCATTTCACCGGTTTTGCTGTTAGCGCTCTGGCGCTTGCCGTGAGCGCCCAAGCGCTGGCCGGCACCGTGACCACCGATGGCGCTGACATCGTTATCAACACCAAGAGCGGCCTGGAAGTGGCCACCACCGACAAGCAGTTCAGCTTCAAGCTGGGCGGCAAGTTGCAGTGGGACGCAAACCAGTTTGACGGCCTGCGCGCCGCCGCTGAAGACGACACGTTTGACAGCACCTTCAACACGTACATCCGCCGTGCTGAGCTGTCTTTGGAAGGCGTGGCGTACAAGAACTGGGGCTACGGTTTCACCCTGCAACACGACGGCAGCGACGACGACGGTACTGAGTTCACCGACGCTTACCTGACCTACGCTGGTCTGGATGTGGTTGAGTTCACCATCGGCCGCTTCGGTGGCGAGTATGGCCTGGAAAACACCACCAGCTCGTCATGGATTACCGGCATCGAACGTCCGTTTATGTACGACTACTTAAACGGTGACGAAGATACTAGGTTCGGTGTTGCCGCCAAGCATGAAGGCGACAACTACGGCGTGATGGCGATGGTTGCCAACTACGAAACCGAATACAACGACGGCGATGACCGCAACGACGAGTCGTTCGGCTACACCATGCGTGCCAATTTTGCCCCGTATATGAATGGCACCGACGTGATTCACTTGGGCGCCAACTACCACATCAACAACCCAGACGATGACCGTGCCCGTGTGCGTACCCGTTTGGGCCTGCGTAGCGATGGCGATGATCGTCTGACCTTCACCGATACCCGCGTGACCGACAAAGACAGCGAGTGGGTGCTGGAAGCCGGCGCACAGTTCGGTGGTCTGCGTGCGCAAGCGGAAATCTTCAGCCGTAGCATCAGCGGCGAAACCGCCGGTGGCGCCGACGCCGATGTGGATGTCGATGGCTACTACGCGCAAGTCGGCTACATGTTTGGTGGCGTGCGCGGCTACAAGCCGGGCGTGGGTAAGTGGGATAAGCCGACCGAAGCCGGTGCCATTGAAATCTTCGCCCGTTACGAAGACAGCACCATCGATGGCGATGTGGCTTCTGTATCGAGCAACATCATCGGTGGCGTGACCGCCGCTTCCACCAGCGATGACTTCGACACCAGCGCGTTTGTTCTGGGCGTTAACTACTTCCCCACCAAAGCCGTGCGGATGAGCTTGAACTACGTCGATTACGAAGTCAGTAACATCAACACCAATGCAACCGTGGGCGGTAACTCGGTCGAAGACGACGGCCAAGCCATCGTCGGTCGTCTGCAATACGTGTTCTAACCCCGCGTGACAGCGCCGAGCATTGTGGTTATGCCCGGTGCTGCTTTGATCCGGCGCTCCACGTCGATCAAGCTCCTGTTGCCCCGCCGTTTGGCGGGGCTTTTTTATGGGCAATAAAAAGCCTCGCGGGTTAGGCGAGGCTGTTGGACTAGCGTGTGGTTAGCGCATCATCTCGCGAATCGCTTGTTGCTCGGCAATCAGCTGCTGCTGGCGATTGTCGATGCGCGCGGCGAGGGCGAAGTTATCTTGCGCGCGGCGCTTGGCGAAGTCGAGTTGTTCGATGGCTTGGTCGTAGTCCCCGACCAAGGTGAAGTACTCGGCACGGGCTTGGTGCACGCCAATGATGTTGCCGGCTAGGCCACGGGTTTCGGCCTGTAAATACCAGATATCCGGGTCATTGGGGCGTTGCTTGAGCAAGCTGTCGAAGATTTGCTCGGCGCTGGCCGGTTGGTTTTTCTTCAGTTGTAGCTCGGCCAAGGCCAAGCTCAGCGGGAAGTTATTCGGGTTGAGCTTAAGCTGACTGGTAATGCGCTGCTCGGCGGCGTCGGTGCGGTTGCGGGCTAGGTCGAAGTCCACTTGGGCCAGATTGAAGTACACATCGTTGGGGTTTTCTTGCAGCAGCGGGGCGAGGGTTTTCTCGGCCTCGTTGGCTTGGCCGCCTTTGTTTTGCGCCAAGGCTAAGCCGTAGCGGGCCGCCGTGTGCTGGGGATTTTCTTCCAGCATGAGGCGGAAACGCTTAAGCGCCAGCCCCGGGGTTTCTTCGTATTGCAGCAGTACGCGGGCGCGCACCAGCTGATAGGTCACGGAGTCCATGCGCCCTTTAGTGGGGTACTGCTCGGCGCGGTTGCGGGTGTCGGCGATACGCGATTCCGACACCGGGTGAGTGAGTAAGAATTCCGGTGGTACGCGGCTGTAGCGGTATTGGCGCATCAGACGCTCGAACATCTGCGGCATGCCGCGCGGGTCGAAGCCTGCGCGCTCTAGGTTGATAATGCCGATGCGGTCGGCCTCGGCTTCGTTCTGCCGCGAGAAGCGCCGACTTTCTTGAATCGCCGCCGCCTGCGCCGAGGCAATCGTGGCAATACCGGCATCGGCAGCGCCAGCGGCGGCTGCCACTACGCCGGCGAGCATCGCGGCCATCACCGGCAGCTGCATGTTTTTCTGTGCTTGCAGGCCGCGGGCAAAGTGGCGCTGCGACAAGTGGGCCAATTCGTGGGCCATCACCGAGGCATATTCGGCTTCGGTTTCGGCGTATAAAAACAAGCCGCCGTTAACGCCGATGATGCCGCCGGGGGCAGCGAAGGCGTTCAGTTGATTGCTGTCGAGCAGCACAAACTCCAGGCGCCGATCGCTCAGCTGGCTGCTTTCAGACAGCCGATACACGCTGCGCTCGACGAAGTCTTTAAGAATTGGGTCATCCAGCGAAGGGATTTGCCCGCGAACAATGTTCAACCATGCGCGGCCCAGTTGATATTCCTGCTCGGGGGAAATCAGCCCGGAGCTAGCATCGCCCAGCCCCGGCAAATCGTTCGAGGCAATGGCCGGCGTGCAAGCGATGGCAAGGGCGAGCAGGGTGGGACGCAAAAAACGCATGTTGGGGGCAACCTCCGATGTATTCGCGGGTCTACTTTAGCCGTGTCGGCCAGTTACTGCCTAGCAGCGTGGGGTGGCTGTGGTTATCCTGTGCGCTGTTTTGTCCAGGATTTTGCCCATGAGTTCCCCGCAATTACCGCCGGCGTGGCAAAACGAGGCCTTTGATCAGGCGCTCAATACTGCCGGCTTGGCCTGCCCCTTGCCGCTACTGAAAACCAAGCTGGCGTTAAGCCAGATGCTCAGCGGGCAGGTGCTTAGGGTAGTGGCCACCGATGCCGGCTCGTGGCGCGATATTCAGGCCTTTGCCGAACGCGCCGGACACACTCTGCGCCGCGCCGAGCGCGATGAAACCTTGTTCTGTTACTGGCTACAAAAGGCCTAAGCACGATGCTGAAAATTATTAACGACTGGATGCAGCGCTACTTCTCCGACGAAGAGGCCGTGGTGCTGGCGGTGATGCTGGCGCTGGGCTTTACCGTGATCCTCACCTTGGGCGGCATGCTGGCGCCGGTGTTGATTGCCTTAGTGCTGGCCTTTTTGCTGCAAGGCGTGGTGGGCTTTTTAGAGCGCCGCAAAGTGCCGCATGTGATTGCCGTGTGGTCGGTGTTTGCGGTGTTTATGACCTTGCTGACGGTGTTCTTGCTGGTGGTGTTACCGCTCACCGGGCGGCAGCTGACCACCTTGTTTAACGAACTGCCACGCATGACTGCCGAGCTGCAAGCCCAGTTGCTGCTATTGCCCGAGCGTTACCCAACCTTGCTCACTGAAGACCAAGTGCTCGGCGCCCTTGAGGCGGCGCGCGGTGAAATCGGCCAGCTTGGTCAGCTGGCACTGACCTTCTCGCTGTCGAGTTTGCCGATGTTGGTCAACGCTATGATCTATCTGGTCTTGGTGCCGATTCTGGTGTTCTTCTTCCTGAAAGATCGCCAGTCGCTGGGCCGTTGGTTTGCCGGTTATCTGCCACGTCAGCGCGGTTTGATGAAGCGCGTGTGGGTGGAGATGAACCAACAAATCGCCAACTACATTCGCGGCAAATTCATCGAGATCGTGATTGTCGGCGGTGTGACCTACGTGGGCTTCGTCGCCTTTGGCCTTAACTACGCCGCGCTGCTGGCGCTGTTGGTGGGCTTGTCGGTGGTGGTGCCGTATATCGGTGCGGTGGTGGTGACGGTGCCGGTGGCGCTGATTGGCCTGTTCCAGTGGGGCTGGGGCGATCAGTTTATTTGGATGATCGTGGTCTACGGCATCATCCAAGCGCTGGATGGCAACGTATTGGTGCCGTTGTTGTTCTCGGAAGCGGTGAACTTGCACCCGGTGGCGATCATCTGCGCGGTGCTGTTATTTGGCGGCCTGTGGGGCTTCTGGGGGGTGTTCTTCGCCATTCCATTGGCCACGCTGTTTAAAGCCGTGCTGTATGCCTGGCCGCGCCAGCTCGATCAGCAAACGGCTGCCGAGGCTGAATAAGCCTCGCGATAGTGCTGCGCAGTGCAGCCGTGCCATTGACGAAAGGCGCGACTAAAGCTGCTCTGCTCGGCAAAGCCTAATAAGAAGCTGATATCGGTCAGGCTGAGCTCGGTTTGCCGCAGGTAGTGCTCGGCCAAGGCTTGTCGTAAGTCTTGCAGCAGGTGCTGATAGCTCAGGCCATGTAAATGCAAGATGTGGCGTAGTTGCCGTGGGCTTTGCTCTAAGCTCGCGGCCACCTGCTCTAACGCGGCGCCTTCGGGCAGGGCCGCCACCATGCGTTGGCGAATCGCTTGCAGATGCGGCTGCTGCGCCGCTTTGTTGATCACTTGCGGTAGCAAACTTTGTTCGAGCAAATCATCGGCCAGCGGTAGGGGTAGCTGACTATGCCCGTCGGCCAGCTCTAGCGCGTAATCGGCTTGCTCAGTGCGAAGCGTTACGCCGAGCAGGTTTTCTATCGCGTTGCTGGGCATGGCTGGGGTGTGGCGTAGGCACAGTGCTCTGGCCTGCGCTTGCGGTGCTAACAGTCGGCCCACGGCCAGCCAGCTGGTGAGGCATAGCTCGGCCAGGCTCGGTGGTAGTGGGCTAAGGGTGGGCATAAACACTAAGCGTTGCTTGGCGGCCTGCCACTGACTTAAGCCGATATCCCACACGCAGCGCTCGTAACGCACCAAGCGGTTAATCGCTTGCTCTAGCGTGGCGGCACCCAGCAAGACATAACCGAGCACGCCAGCGCTGGCCGGGCGCATGCTCAGGCCTAAACGAAAGGCCCAGCCGGGCTCGGCGTGGCGGTCAAAGTAATCCACCAGTTGCCACGCGCGCAGCAAACTCACCGGACTCTGTAAGGCCTGCTCGCTGAGCCCAGTGTGTTGCAGCGCTGCCGTCACAGGTAGGCCGAGTGCGTGTGCTGGTGCCACGAGGGTGTGCAAGTAGCGGCCATCCAGCGTGGCGCTGGCTAGCTGTTGCAAGTGGGCGCTTGGCCAAACTGACATGCGTTACAAACCTCCCTGACAAGTGCCGATCACGTCGCTGTTTTAGCCTGTGGGCTCATTTAACCCAACAGGAGACAGGCTTATGTGGCTGGAAATCCTCGCAAGCGTGGTTGGCGGCCTGCTACTGGCCAATGGTGTGGAGTGGACGATGCACAAATATGTGCTGCACGGCTTGGGCAAGCGGCGTGGCACCTTCTGGAGTTTTCATTGGCATGAGCACCATCGCAATGCGCGCCGGCATGATTTTCACGACCCTTGCTACCAACGCTTTGCCTTGGGCTGGCATGCGCAAGGTAAAGAAGCCTGGGCGCTGATTGCTGCCAGCCTAGCGTTAATCCCCTTGCTCTGGGTTGCACCGTATCTGGTGATTACCTTGTGGTACTGCGCGGCGAATTATTACTACTGCCACCGCCGTTCGCACGAACAGCCTGCGTGGGCTAAACGCAAACTGCGTTGGCACTGGGATCACCACATGGGCCCTAACCCGAATGCCAATTGGTGCGTGACTAAACCGTGGTTCGATTGGTTGATGGGTACCCGGGAATACAGCCAAGCGCAGCCAGACAAGCCACAAGGGCAGGGCTTGCCGACCAGTGCTGCAGAGTGAGGCGTTAGGGCCAAAATGGTGCGCCTGCGTGCTTTGTGACTGTGCAGTTGTGCACATTGGCAAGCATGCCTGTCACAAGGCTGTCAATCTTTTGCATAAGTCCTTGTTTTGCTTGGAATGCTTTGTAAGTTGTTGATTTTAAAAGGCTTAAAAGATTGGTTAAAAATTAGGCAATTTGTTCTAAAGCCCGAAAAATCGGGGCGTGGCTCGGGTTATGGTCATCTTTTCCACCGAGTTATCCACAGGTTCTGTGGATTGTCCCGAGCAGGCGCTCTGGCGTGGGGGTCTTCGCCTAATTGGGGGGTTTACCTTGGCGAAAAAAGGCGTAAAGTGCGCGGCCAGTCACATTGCATGAATTGCCGAACTGCATGAAAAGCACTGACGTTATTGCTAAAGCTTCAAAGGCGCCGCTGCGCTTTCAAGTCTCCATGACCTGCGCGCGCTGGTTGCTTGATCACCCCCGTTTAGGTCAAGGGCTGCCAGCGCAGCGCTTGGCCAGCCAATTACTCAAGCGCCCGGCGCGCTTGGGTATGACCGAGGCGCAAAGCCGCTTGGGTGATTTGCTCTCCACTGCCGGCTGTTCGGGCCGCGACCGCTTGGCCGGCATTGCCATGCTGCGCGATGCGGCGCAGCACGGTGATACCGACGCGCAGTTTCGTTTAGGCGTGTTGCTGCTTAACGGCAATGCCGAGCAGGCGGTGGATGTGCTGCAAGCGCGTCACTGGCTGGAAGCGGCCAGCCAACAAGGCCACGAACAGGCGCAGAGCCTGTTGCTAAGCCTGCAAGCGCAGCGCGTTACCAGCCGCTAAACGCCCAGAGCAGCGCTAGGCTCAAGCCGACCAGCATGGCCGGCAGCACCTTGCGGCTTAGCGCACGGGGCGCGATGGCAACAATCAACGCGCCCTTAACCAACGAATTAACCACCACCGCGAGCAAGATCGCCCGTTCGGCGACACTGGCCGACAAGCCTGCTTTGGCGCTGGCGGCCAGCGACAGGGTGATGGCGTCCACATCGGTGCTGCCCGACAGCGCCGCCACCAAATACACCCCCGCATCGCCTAAGTAGCGTCGACCGATTTCCACGGCAAATAAAATCGCCACCAGCAGCGCGGCAAAGCGTAGTGCTGGGCCAAGCTCAAAGGGGTTGCGCAGGCTGCTATCGGAATCTGGTTCGTGGTTGCCCTCATGGCGGTGCCAAAAACAGTACAAGGCGCCGGCCAAATAACAGGCGGCGGCGATCAGCAGCGGCACGGTTAACCCGGCCAACAAGCTTGGGTTGACCAACGCCACTTCCAGTAGCACGCGCGGGAACATCAGGCACGAGGTAATCAATAAACCGCAGGCTAAGGTTTGCGTTAAGCGCGGGCTTTTACCGAGGCGCGCCAAGGTCAGCGTCATCGCGGTGGACGAAACAATCCCGCCCAGCGCGGCGGTGAGTAATAAGCCGCGTTGCTCGCCCACCCAGCGCACCGCCACGTAAGCGGCAAAACCCAGTGCGGCGATCAGCACCACCATCCACCAGGTGGTGTAAGGGTTAAAAACTTCCCACGGGCCGTAGCCTTGGTTGGGCAGCGCCGGTAGCAACACCACGGAGATAAACAGTAATTTAAGCGCGCCGGTCAGTTCGGCTTCATCAAGACGTTTTAGCGCGTTGTGCAGCAGCGGCTTAAGGCTGAGGAGTAGGGCGGTGACGACCGCGCCCGCAGCAGCCAGCATGGCGTGTTCAAACACCGCGAGGCTGCCGAGCAGAAAGGTCAGCAGCAGGGCGACCTCGCTGGTCAGCCCTTGCTGGCCGTTGCGCTGTAAGTCGCCGTAATAAGCCAGCGCCACCAGCACGGCAAAAGCGAAAAACAAACTCAGCCAACCGACGATGCCCAGTGGCGTGTGGCTGAGCAGCGCGGCAAGGCCGCCGAGTAAACCAGCCAAACCAAAGGTGCGAATACCGGCGCTGACGCGGATGTCGTCTTCATTGCGCGCTTGCCAGCCGCGCTCGGTGCCAATCAACAGACCAATGCCCAGCGCTAGGGCTAAGTTGATCAGCATGTCGAGCAAGTTGGGCATGCGGCTATTCCGTCGTGGGGCTTTTGTTTATTACAGCAGCCCCGCGTGCAGGCCTCAACCTGCGGCTTTTTGCCGGTTGAGTAACGCGCGTAAGGCCGCCGGCTTGACCGGCTTGGGTAAGAAGCCCAAACCTTGCGCGTGGATTTCCGCGGTCAGCTCGGCACGCCCATCGGCGCTGATCACAATGCCCGGCAACGGGGTTTGCAGGCGAGTGCGTAGCCAGCTCATTAGCGCGGTACCGGTTTCCCCTTCATCGAGGTGGAAATCGACGAGGGCGATGTCCGGGCGCACGCCTTCATCCAGCAAGTGCTCGCACTCCAGTTGATTGCGCGCCGTCCATACCTGACAGCCCCAGCGGGATAGCAAGCTGTGCATGCCGGCGAGAATGCTGTCTTCGTTATCCACACACAGCACTTGCAGGCCGCCGAGTGATTGGCTGGTGTCGCGCACGGTAGGCAGCGGTTGCACGGTTTGTTGGCAGGCCAGCGGCACGTGTACGCAGAACACGCTGCCTTTGCCCGGCCATGAGCGCACATCGAGGCGATGCTCCAGCACGCGGCACAGGCCGTCGGCAATCGCCAGCCCCAGCCCTAAACCTTTTTCGGCGCGGGTTTGGTGACTGTCGAGGCGTTTGAATTCCTCAAAAATCACCTTGCGCTTGTCTTCGGGAATGCCCGGGCCTTTGTCCCACACCTCTAAGCGCAGGCCGTCGCCTTCGCGGCGCACGCCCAGCAGCACGCGGCCACGGGCATAGCGGAAGGCGTTGGTGAGAAAGTTCTGCAGCACGCGGCGCAGCAGTTTGGGGTCGGTATTGATGCGCAGTTGCGTGGTTTGAATCCGCAGATCGATGCCTTGTTCTTGTGCCAAGGCGCGGAACTCTACCGCCAAGGGCTCGAACAAGCTGGCCACGCTGACCGCGTGTTTATCGGGGGTGATGCGGCCGCTTTCCAGACGTGAGATATCCAGCAGGTCGGCGATCAGGTCTTCAGCCGAGCGTAGCGATGAGTCGAGATTGCGCGCGAGGTCTGCCGCTTCGCGCGGCAGTTCGCTTTGGTTCAGCGCGGCGGCGAACAGGCGTGCGGCGTTTAACGGCTGCATGAGGTCGTGGCTGACGGTGGCTAAGAAGCGCGTTTTCGAGCTGTTGGCCAAGTCGGCGCGGGCTTTGGCGTCGCGCAGTTCGCGGTTTAGTTGCGAGAGCGCTTCGGTGCGTTCTAAAACGCGCTGCTCAAGGCTTTCGTTGGCGTCTTTAAGCGCTTGGGCGGCGGCGCGGTAGGCGGTGATGTCGGTAAAACTCATAACAAAACCACCACCGGGCATGGGGTTGCCGATCAGCTCGATCACTTGGCCGTTGGGTAGCTGGCGTTCGGAGGTGTGCGGCGTGCCTTGGCGCATCCACGCCAAGCGCTTGCGCACATGTTCGTCGATATCGCCGGGGCCGCACAGGCCTTGCTCGGCGTTGTGGCGAATGATGTCGGCCACTGGGCGGCCCACTTGCACTAGGCCTTCGGGGTAGCCGAACAGCTCGAGGTAGCGGCGGTTCCACGCCACTAAACGCAGCTCTTTATCCACCACCGAGAGGCCTTGGCTGATGTTCTCGATCGCCCCTTGCAGCAGGGCACGGTTAAACGCCAGCACTTGCGAGGCTTCGCCAGCGATGGCGACCACGTCTTCCACGCGCATCTCGCGGCCTTCAATGGCGGCTTTGAGCACCACGCGCGCCGACGAAGCCCCCAGCACACCGGCGAGCAGGCGTTCGCTGTGGGCAATCCACGCATTATTGGCGGCTTGATGGACGTCGAGGCGCTGATTTTGCCGCGCGGCAAAACGGCGGAAGCTGTCGCGCGCACGTTCGCCGCCGACAAAGCGCTCGGCCAGCTCCAGCAAATCGGCCACTTGCACGGCCAACAAGGGACGCGGCTCGCTGCTGCGTTGGCTGAGTTCTTGGCCGATAAAGCGGCTGGCTTGCCAGTGTTCGGTCACTCGGGTGCGGGTCAGGAGCGACACGCCGACAAACACCAAAAAGTTACCCGCCAGCGAGATCAAGGTGCCGCGCGTCAGCGGGTCGAGGGTGATGCCCAGCCATTGGCTGTCGCCCAAATTAAGCAGCGGCAGGCTGTGCAGCGGCCAGCCAAACCCGCGTGCAATTAGCGGCATCACCAAGCTGTAAAACCACAGCGCCGCGCCAGTGGCGAGGCCGGCAAACACGCCACGGCGGTTGGCGGTTTTCCAGTACAGCGCGCCGAGCATGGCCGGGGCTAGCTGGGTGATGGCGGCAAAGGCTACTTGGCCAATGGTGGCTAGCGAGGCGGCACTGTCGAGCAGTCGATAGCACAGGTAGCCGAGCAGAATGATCGCCACGATGCTTAGGCGGCGCACGGTTTGCAGCCAATGGCGGAAGGCCTCGAAAGGCCGCTCGGTGCGCTGTCGACTTAATAGTGCCGGCAGCAGCATGTCGTTGCTGACCATAGTCGACAGCGCCACGGTGGAAACAATCACCATGCTGGTGGCCGCCGAGGCGCCGCCGATAAAGGCCAGCAGCGCCAGCCAAGGCTGGTTTTCTGCCAGTGGCAGGCTGATCACGTACGAGTCTGGCAGCACTGACAGCGGCAAGCGCAGCGCCCCGGCTAAGGCCAGCGGCACCACAAACAGGGCGGCCAAAATCAGGTAAGCGGGGAACACCCAGCGCGCCAGACGCAAATCGCGCACTTCGGTGTTTTCCACCACAGTGACTTGAAACTGCCGGGGCAGGCAGACAATCGCCATCATCGCCACGCAGGTTTGCACCATTAACGCCGGCCAGCTGACGGTTTCCATCCAGTAATAACGCAGCGCCGGCTGCGCTTGTGCCTCGCTGGTTAAATGCTGAAAGCCGTCGTAAAGCCCGTAGGTGACAAAAATGCCGATGACGATAAAGGCCAGCAGCTTGACCAGCGACTCGAAGGCAATCGCCAGTACGAGGCCGCGATGGTGCTCGGTGACATCCAAACTGCGCGTGCCGAAGAGGATGGCAAACAGGGCCAGAATCAGGCTGATCACCAAGGCCGTGTCTTGGCCAAAGGTGCTGATCGCATCGGGATTGCTGCCTTGCAGCAGGCTTACGCCCATGACAATCGCCTTCAGCTGCAGAGCGATGTACGGCAGGATGCTGACCAAGCAAATCAGCGTCACCACCACTGCCAGCAGCTGCGACTTGCCGTAGCGCGCGGCAATAAAATCGGCAATCGAGGTGATGTTCTCTTGCTTGCTGATCAACAGCATCTTGGTCAGCAGCTTGGGCGCAAACAGCAGAAGCAGCACCGGGCCTAAATAGATGGGAATAAACGACCAGAGCTGATCGGCGGCTTGGCCCACAGCACCGAAAAACGTCCAGCTGGTGCAGTACACCGCCAGCGACAGGCTGTACACCCAAGCGCGTAAACGCGGCGACCACGGTTTGCCACGGTCACCCCAGAAGGCGATGGCAAACAGCACCGCCATGTAGGTGAGGGCAACCAGAGCAATCAGGCCGCTGGAGATGGTCATGCAGAATCCTTGCGGGAACGGGCGAAGCGTTGCTTAGAGTGTTGCAGGTTGGGCGGGGCTGCGGCCTTCGACCATGGTCTTAGGCACCGTGTTACTTCAACCACGCCATGCCTTGGCGCAGTACCTCGTTAGCGTTGTCTTCGATGAGCTCGCCGTGGGCGATGATGATGCGCTTAAGCGGCAAGGCCAGCAGGCGGTCGATACTCTGCCGCGCGGCTTTGCGTTGGGTGTAGGTGATGCGCAGCAGGCGGTGCCAGTTGGCTTTGCCATAGCAGTCGCCAATCTTTAACCACCAGCGGGTCGGCGCGTGATCGCAGTGGTGGAAGTTTTCCAGCAGGTCGCTGCTGATCAGGGTTTGGCTGACCGAGTGATAAAACACCGTTTCATTCAGCAGGCTGCCGTTAATCGCAATAGCGGTTAAGTCGGCTTGCCAGGCCTCCGGCGTATGGCCGTCGAAGTGCGCGCTAAAGCGTAGGTCTTTACGTTTTTTCGCCAAGCTTTTAGGGCCAAACAGCTGCGCATTGGGGAAGGCCTCAACCGCCGCTTGCGCATACAGATGGTGAAAGTCATTGGGGCAGACAATAAAGGCGACGTCGCCCAAGGCGCGGATCTCGGCCAGTAGTGCGGCATCCATGGGGATCGGCGAATGCAGCCACAGGCGGCCATCGGCAAGGCGCACTAAGGTCATACGGGTGCCGACTTCAAAACATAAAAAGCGCGTCGGCGCGGCGGCAATCCACAGGCCGTCTGCGACAGCAACGAGTCCAGACATTGGGCTTCCCTCTTGTTGTTTTGCCTCAGTATAACGAGGCAGATAGCCGCTGGTAGCTGATCGTTAACAACTGTACAGCGCGGTTAAACCGCAACTGTGCCGGTTAACAGTGAGGTGGGCTTGTTACTGTTAGCTGCCGTTGACATGGTGTTGCGGGGTTTATGAGTGACCGACCATGGATACCGACACGCGTTTTGAACCTTCTTCCTCTGCCTTAGTAACCTCTACCTCTTCGCGCCTTGGCCAATTTTTGCTGGGTAGCCGCGATACCTTGCCGCTGATTATTGGCGCGATTCCTTTTGGCTTGCTGTTCGGCGCCTTGGGCGTGGCGGCGGGCTTATCCTTGTGGCAAACCTTAGGCATGTCGCTGCTGGTGTTTGCTGGCGCCGCGCAGTTTATTGCCGTGGGCCTGATTGGCGCGGGCGCCGGTATTGGCGTGATTATTTTCACCACCCTGATCGTTAACCTGCGCCATGCACTGTACAGCGCCAGTTTGCAGCCGGTGGTGAAGCACTTGCCGCTGCGTTGGCGGGTGTTTTTGGCCTTTGGCTTAACCGATGAATGTTATGCGGTGATGCTGCGCCGCTTAGATCGCGGCCCGTTGTGCGACAACGGTCGCTGGTTCTTCGCTGGCACTGTGGTGACCATGTTCAGCAGCTGGCAGCTGTGCACCTTAATCGGCGCGCTGTTTGGCCAGGCCATGCCGGACTTAAACCGCTGGGGCTTAGAGTTCGCCTTGGTGGCCAGCTTTATCGGCATTGTCGTGCCTATGCTCAAGCGCTACCCGCAATGGGCCGCTGCTGCGGCAGCCGGTGTGGTGGCCGTATGGGCGCGGACTTTGCCGTATAACTTGGGCCTCTTGTTGGCGACGGCCGTGGGCATCACCGTGGGTCTGCTATTAGATAAGCCTGCCGAGGAGGCTGCAGCATGAACGACGCACTCTGGCTGATGATTCTCGGCATGGCGCTGGTGACCTTCGCCACCCGCTTTAGCTTATTCGCCATGCCCGGCGTGCAATTCTCGCCACGCTTGCAGCGCGGCTTGGCCTATGTGCCGGTGAGCGTGTTCGCCGCCATTATCGTGCCCATGGCCGTCGCACCAAGTGACGAGGTGCAGCTCAGTGTGACTAACGCGCACCTGATGGGCGCCTTAGCCGCCGGCCTGCTGGCCGCGCGCACCGGCAACTTGCTGCTGACCTTAATAGCCGGCTTCGCGGTGTTTGGTGGGCTTAAGTGGTGGTTGGGCGTTTAGCGGCTTGATTTGCGGGCTGATAGACAATTTTGCCCCTGTGTGTGGCTTGCCGGTTTGTTGCTGCGATCTAATGGGTAACGGCCGGAAAGCCATCACACAGGTAAAAGGACTATGACCGAACACTCGCAACTCGCCTTGTTGGGCAAAAAACGTTTTCTTCCCTTCTTCGTAACCCAGCTGCTGGGTGCCTTTAACGACAATGCCTTTAAGCAGGCATTGATCCTCGTGATTCTCTTCCGCATTGCCAGTGATGCCGACAAGGACTTGTTGGTAAACCTCTGTGCGCTGCTGTTTATCTTGCCCTTCTTCCTGTTCTCAGCCCTCGGTGGGCAGTTGGGGGAGAAGTACGCCAAAGATGCTTTGATCCGCATGATCAAGCTGGCTGAAGTGGTGATTATGGCGGTCGGTGCGCTCGGTCTGTTGCTGGGCAATTTGCCGCTGATGCTCGGTGTGCTGTTTGTGATGGGCACCCAGTCGGCGCTGTTTGGCCCGGTGAAGTATTCGATTCTGCCGCAGATGCTCAAAGAGCGAGAGTTAATCGGCGGTAATGCCTTGGTGGAAATGGGCACCTTCTTAGCCATTCTCGCCGGCACCATCACCGCAGGCGTGCTGATGGCGCACGAGCAGTACGCGGCGCTGATCGCCAGTGTGGTGGTGTTGGTGGCTGTGTTGGGCTATCTGAGCAGCCGGGCAATTCCCTTTGCCCATGCGGCGCTGCCAAGTTTGCCACTGGACTGGAACATCGCCCGCCAATCGTGGCGCATTCTGCGTATGGGTTTAGGCCAGCGTCCGTCGGTATCTCGTTCGTTGATTGGTAACTCGTGGTTTTGGTTTTTGGGTGCGGTGTACCTCACGCAAATTCCGGCCTATGCCAAGGTGTGGCTGCACGGCGATGAAAGCGTGGTGACCTTGATACTGACCGTGTTCTCGCTGGGCATTGGTCTAGGTTCGATGCTCTGCGAGCGCATGAGTGACGGCAAGGTCGAGATCGGTTTGGTGCCGTTTGGCTCGATCGGTTTGACCGTCTTTGGCCTGCTGTTGTGGTGGTGGTCTGGGCAAGTGGTTGCGCCAGAGGCCGCCTATGACTGGCTGGCACTGTTGGCGCAGCCGGGCGCTTGGCCGGTGCTGTTATGCATCGCGGGCATTGGCTTGTTCGGCGGCTTCTATATCGTGCCGCTGTACGCGCTGATTCAAGCGCGCACGGCGGAAGATCAGCGTGCCCGTGTCATCGCCGCCAACAATATTCTTAACGCCCTGTTTATGGTGCTGTCGGCGCTGGTGTCGATTGTGTTCTTGAGCGTGGTGGAAATCAGCATCCCCGAGCTGTTTTTGGTGGTGTCGCTGATGAATGTCGCGGTGAACAGCTACATCTTCAAGCTGGTGCCGGAGTTCAGCATGCGCTTTTTGGTCTGGCTGCTGGGGCATTCCCTGTATCGCGTGCAGCATCAGGGCCTTGAGCGCATTCCAGAAGAAGGCGCGGCAGTGTTGGTGTGCAACCATGTGTCATTCGTCGATGCTCTGCTGATCGGCGGTGCGGTACGTCGGCCGGTGCGCTTTGTCATGTATTACAAAATCTACAACCTGCCGGTGCTGAACTTTATTTTCCGTACCGCCGGGGCAATCCCGATTGCCGGGCGCAGTGAAGATCTGCTGACGTACGATGCGGCCTTCAAAAAAATTGCCGAATACTTAGCCGCTGGCGAACTGGTGTGCATCTTCCCGGAAGGTAAGTTGACCCGCGATGGCGAGGTTGACGAGTTTAAAGCCGGCATCGAACGCATTCTGGACAGCAACCCCGTGCCAGTGATTCCGCTGGCTTTGCAGGGCTTGTGGGGCAGCTTCTTTAGTTACTCGCCGCAGAAAGGCTTTTTTAAACGCTTCTGGTCGAAGGTGAACTTGGTGGCCGGTGAGCTGATACCGGCCACTGAAGCGGATCGAACCGCGTTGCAAGCGCGTGTTAGTCAGTTGCGTGGGGAGCTGCGCTAGCTAGGCGATAGCGCCCGCTCTGCGCAAGGCAGAGCGGGCGTTGGTTGTTTAGTGGCTGGCAGTCAGCAGCCAAGCCACCGCCGTGGCGTCGACATCGTCGGGTAAATAGCTGGGCAGAATTTGCCGCTCTAAACGCTGGAACTGATACGCGCCGCCGTACAGGCTTTGCAGCTCGTCGTGCTCTACCGAGAAGGGCGGACCTTGGCGCTTTTGTTTGTCGAACTCATAACAAATCAATAGCTGTGGTGCTTGCTCGGTGATGTCGATAAGCAGCTGGCTGTAACGCTGGCGCATGGCATCCGGCAGGGCAATGATGGCGGCGCGATCATACACGGCGTCAATATGGCCCAGCAGGGCTTGGTCGAGGGCGAAAATATCCCCGCAATAAATCTCCACAGCCGCGGCACTGTAGCGCTTGAGGCTGCCGTGCTCGGTGAGGGTGGGGGTTAGGCCTAGATGGGCAAACAGCTCAAGCACGGCGCCCTCGTTAAGCTCGGCACCTTTTACCCGATAGCCTTGCTCAAGCAGCCAGCCAATGTCGTTGGTTTTGCCACACATGGGCACAAACACCCAGCTGTTGGCCGCTAGCTGTAGTTTGTGAAAGTGGCGCTGCAGTTGTTCGTTGGGTGTGCCTTCGTGAAAGCCAATTTCGTTGCGTGCCCAACGCTCGTGCCAAAAGTCTAGGTGCATAGTTACCTCTGTTGAATGGCGCCGCTAAACAGGCTGTTTGGCGGCTGTTGGGCTATCCTGCAACTTCAAGTCGACTTTAGGTCAAGAGTTGAATTTATGAGGCGGCGATGGACATAGGTGAAGTAGCAAAGCTTTCCGGGTTACCAGCATCAACACTGCGCTTTTATGAGCAAAAAGGGCTGATTCGCTCGAGCGGGCGGCATGGTTTGCGGCGGCAATTTAATGAGCAAGTGCTGCAGCAGCTGGCGCTGATTTCACTGGCCTGCCAAGTGGGCTTTTCGCTGGATGACGTTGGGCAGATGTTTCAGCGTGCCGACGGCGAAATCGACCGTCAGTTGCTGCGCGATAAGGCGGCGGAGCTAAACGGACAAATCCGCCGCTTAACCCGTATGCGTGATGGCCTGCTCCACGCGGCAGAGTGCCAAGCGCCTAGCCATTTTGAATGCCCAAATTTTTTGCGCATCTTAAAACTGGCCGGCAGACGCCCGCGGGCGGGGAAAAACAGCGCGCCCAGCACATAAAACAAACCCCTAGCCGTTGCGTGAACGAGCTAGGGGCTGTCAGGTTTGTCAGAGCTAGTCCGCGAGGTTAGATGCCGCTGGGGATCTCTTCGCCGCCTAGGGCTTCAAACAGCTGCGGGAGGCAGTCTTTGAAGGTCAGCATCATCAGGGTGAAGCTGGCGTCCATCTGCGCGGCGGCGTCGTCGCCACCGTCTTCGGCGGCTTGGTCTTGCAGCAGGTCTTCAAAGCGCAGGCGCTTGATGGTGAGTTTGTCGTCGAGCACAAAACTCAGTTTGTCCTGCCACGCCAGGCTCAGCTGGGTGACTTGCTTGCCGGCGGCCAAGTGCTGCTGGATTTCTTCGGCGGCGAGGTCTTGGCGCTTAGCGCGAATAATGCCGCCGTCTTCGTGGCTGTCGCGCAGTTCGCACTCATCACGAATATAAAAATCGTGGCTGGCGGCTTGCTCGCTCACCCACTGGGTAAAGGTGGCCGCTGGGGCAATCTTCACTGACAGCGGCCGCACTGGCAGACTGCCGATGGCATCGCGCAGGGCGCTGAGCAGGTCTTCGGCGCGCTTAGCGCTCGAGGCATCGACTAATACCCAGCCTTGTTTCGGCGCAATCGCGGCAAAGGTGCTGCTGCGGCGAATAAACGCGCGCGGCAGCAGGGTTTGGGTGATCTCGTCTTTAAGCTGATCTCGCTCTTTTTTGTACACCTTGCGATGGTCGCGGGCTTCGATCTCGTCGACTTTCTCTTTCACCGCATCGCGTACCACGCTGGTGGGCAGCATGCGTTCTTCTTTACGCGCGGCGACTAAAAAGAAATCACCGCTGGCATGGGCGAGGGCGTCGCTGTGCTTGCCCAGCGCCGGAATAAAACCGTAGGTGGAAAGCTCCTGCGAGCCGGGCGCGCGGGCCGGCTTTTGCGCCAGCGCTTCGTTTAAGCCGTCTTCAGTCAGCGGCAGGTCTTGGGTTAGGCGATACACCAGCAGGTTACGAAACCACATAACAGTACTCACAAAACAAAAAGGCATTATTCCCAAGCTAGCCGCCCGAGGCCAAGGCCGATTCGTAACTTATTGCTTTAACGAAAAAAAATTAAATTTGGGGGTTGCCAAGCGGCATTCGCATCCCTAGAATGCGCCCCACTTCGAGAGCAAACGGGTGGTTAGCTCAGCTGGGAGAGCAGCTGCCTTACAAGCAGCGGGTCGGCGGTTCGATCCCGTCACCACCCACCACTCGAGGTAATGCGCAGCGGTAGTTCAGTCGGTTAGAATACCGGCCTGTCACGCCGGGGGTCGCGGGTTCGAGTCCCGTCCGCTGCGCCACTAATTCAAAAGGCCTGAGTCGCAAGACTCAGGCTTTTTTCGTTGCGGGCGAAAAAACGCTAAGGCGCTGAGCGAGTCAGCGCCTGCGCGGCGTTATTCGGCGGAATACTGTTGGATAACTTCGGTTTTGCCGTCTTTGCGAAGACCAACCACGTCGTAGGCATCTTTGCGCGAGCCCATCTCCATGCCGGGCGAGCCCATGGGCATGCCGGGTACGGCGAGGCCGAGCAGGTCGTTGCGTTGTTTCAGCGCAAGAATGTCGCTGGCTGGCACGTGGCCTTCCACAAACTTGCCTTGATACACGCCGGTGTGACACGAGCCTAACGCATAGGGCACGCCCAGACGCTGTTTGACCACGCTCATGTCATTTTCGACGTGATCATTCACGCTAAAGCCAGACTCTTCTAAGTGCTCGATCCACGCTTTGCAGCAGCCACAGCTTTCGCTGCGGTACACGTCGATCACTTCGCTGGCGCTCACCGCCAGTGAACTTAAGGTAAGGCCTAGGGCAATGCCCAGTTGACGCCATGCCATGTGCTTGTCTCCAAAGGTGTGCATTGCGGCCAGTATACGCAGGCAAGTCGTCCGTTGGCTTTGACCTTTATCAGCGCATGGGTATGCTGGCGGCCTGATTTTTTTGCTCGCGCGCGGCGTGGGCTGACCAAGGAGTAAATGATGCGATTGAAACAAGCCTTTTTGCTGCTGCAAGCTCTGGCGTTGCTGGGTTTTGGTTTGGCCTACCTGATTATGCCGCTGGAGATGGCCAAGCTCTCGGGTATGGGCTTGCTGACTACCGCGGCGCTGACTGATGTGCGCGCTTACTACGGCGGTCTGGAGATTGGTTTGGCGCTGTACTTGCTGCTGAGCCTGAAAACCGAGGCGGATCGTTTTAACGCTTTGCGTCTGTTGGGTATTGCTTACTTTGCGATGTTTGGCGCGCGTTTGGCGGGGATTTTTATCGACGGTGGCGAGCAGCAGTTCAATTACATTGCGCTGGGTCTAGAAGGAGTGAGCTTGGTGTTGGCGGTGTTTTTGCTGGGGCGTCGTGGGTAAGCGAGGTTAGTTGTTCTGGCGCGCCGAGCTGAATGCTTGGCGTGCTGAGTCATTGTGGTGTCGCGCTTTAGCTTCGGTATAAGTGCGTAAAAAAGTAAACGCAGCTTTTTCGTTAAGCTGATTGCTGAGTTTGGCGAGGCATTTTGTTTCGCCCTTCCCGGGCGAGTCACTTTTGGCAGTCGCCCCAAAAGTAACCAAAAGCGCTTGCCCCTGCTATCCGGTCCAGCTGCGCTGGATGCCTTCGCTCCGGCAGGCTTTCATGGGGCCACGGCGAAGGGCTATCCCTAGCCCATCGCCGTTTGCGCCGCATCCCTGCGGCTTACCCCACTACAGCCAGCCTGCACTCAGCCGGATAAAAGGGGCGATTGGTGCAAGTCGCACGCTGAGTGATGGCTTCGCTAAATAAACTTTTGTAATTCATGTGCCTTGTTTGTAAGCCGCCAAACCATCGACCTGCACCAATGCCCCCCCTCCAGCAGGCCGAGTGGAAGGCTGCTGGAAGAGGTTAAGCGGCAGGGATGCCGCGCAAAGCCCGATGGGCCATGGATGGCCCTTCGGGCTGGGCCTCTGTAAGCAGTCTGGAGCGAGGGAACTCGGCGTAGCCGAGCCAATGTTGGGGGGACTGTTTCTTGTGCTTACTATTCTTTCGCAAAGAATAGTAAGTCGCCGGGAGGCGAAATCAGTGTTCTCAAATACACGCTGACAGTTAGGGAAACGCTGATTTATTAAGCCTCACACCAGCACCAGTGCCGATTCGCAGCGCAAAATCAGAAAACCAGCTCGATTCCCCGCATGACTAGCGCCTTTTGGCGTTAGCGCAGCCTCCGTAGAGGCCATTTCCCGTCAGCAAGACGGATTTATCCCGTGAGCACGCATCAAATGTCGCTTGGATAGCAGCAAATTCGCGAAGCCAAACAGGCTGAACAGCTGCGCCGTGTTTTTCGTCAGACCGCGATAGCGCGTTTTGCGGTAATGAAACAGATTTTTAACCACGTGAAAGGGATGCTCGACTTTGGCGCGCACTTTGGCTTTCAGGCGTTCTATTTGCTCTTGCAACTGGCC
>NZ_FOAS01000026.1 GCF_900109735.1 Atopomonas hussainii | reverse complement strand
ATAGCCTGACTGTCGTAAACCGCATCTTCTGTGCCTTCGTCCGAAAGACCAAAGCACTGCTGCACAACGTACAAGCGAAGCATGCGTGGCAAACCAATGCTGGGACGCCCACGCTTGCCCGTGTTGTCTGCATAGAAGGGGGCAATCTGAGCTTCAAGCAAGGTCCAAGGCGTGAGCTGCTCAAGATCGCTGAGAAATCGATCGCGGCGTGTCAGCTTTTTCTTGCCGGCATATTCGGCTTCGGAAAAGGTTTTTTGCATGCGGCTGACTCAGGCGATGGGCTTCCCGCGATTGTGCCAGCCAAGAGAGCTGCTGAGGAATAAATCAGCGTTTCCCTAATTCGATCAACATTTACTGCACCTTCCAAGGTATTTCCTGTCCACTTTTGTCAGGAGGGACAGCCCTTTCTCATGACACATCAAACAAACTCGCTTGCTTTAATCAATTTCGTAAAAAATGCTCAACTTGCCTTTTTTTAGCTCTGTCGATAGCACGCACAAACCCTCTAGCTTTCCGGTACTCGAAACGTGGGTTCCACCACACCCGTAAGGGGCGAGGTCCCCAAAGCCAACTTCCCGGTAGCCGCTTTCACTAACGCGGATTTCGCATGGCAGATCCTGAGAAATCAGCTCATCGCAAAGTCTCTGCACTGTATTTAGATCAACACTCGCGGCACCCTCTCTTGCCACGCAGACCACGCGCCCTTCTCCCGGCCAATGGTGAGCCTTAACAGGTGCCCACTTGATCGACTCCAGCGCGTGACCAATCAAGTGGCCCGCAGAGTGCAACCGCGAATTTTTCTCTCGCCACGTGACATCAATGACTGCCCATGCTTTGCCAGGCAGAACCGGCCGATCCGTGTAGTGGATTAATTCGCCATCGTCCAACTCAACGCGAATAACTACCGCATCACCGATTCTCCCTATGTCACTGGGCTGGCCTCCGCCCTGCGGATGAAATGGAGTGGCATCTAATCGCAATGCCCCCCCACCAGATTCAAGCCACACACAGCTGAGAACCTCTACTTCTGCCTCTGGTGCCAACGATTCCCAATAGATCTTTTTGGTCATTTCACGTGGACCTCACTAGCTATGCCTAAATTGTAAGAAACACGTCCAGCTGAGATAATCCTTAAATTCCGCAAATGATTTTTGCCCTATGAGCACAAACAGATTGATCTCACTGATGAGCGAAATGGCGATTTTTGCCAAAGTAGTCGAGACAGGAAGTTTTTCTGAAACGGCGCGCCAGTTAGGTGTAACCCCTTCAGCAATCAGCCGCTCAGTCACGCGACTGGAGCAGGCGCTAGGTGCTCGACTGCTTCAACGAACTACACGAAAGCTACGTCTGAGTGAGAGCGGGAAAGAGGTGTATGCACGATGTGTAGATATGGTGAATGCCGCACAGGCCGCCATGCTGGTATCCAGTCAATTCACCCCAGAACCGCAAGGCTTGGTTCGCGTGAGCGTGCCCAAGGCAGTAGGGCGTTTCGTCATCCACCCTCATATTTCGGACTTTTTAGCGAAATACCCAAAAGTCGACGTTCAACTACAACTGAACGACCGCTACGTAGATCTGATAGATGATCAGGTGGATCTTGTTATTCGCATTACCGACCACCCGCCACCGGGCCTGATGGGACGGAGGCTGATTAATATTGATCATATGATTTGTGCAACTCCCCAGTACCTTGCGCGCAATGGGGAGCCTTTACACCCTCATGATTTAAAAGCTCACAACTGTATTTTTTTAGGGGAAGAACCCAGCGACGCTCGTTGGAAATTTCATCAAGACAGTAATCGGGTCAGCGTGAGCGTGCATGGTCGCTACGCAGTCAATCACACAGGTGCCCGCCTAGATGCCGTACTGAACCACCTTGGCATCGGCAGTCTTCCGTACTTCACAGCTAAAGAAGCACTGCAACAAGGACTAATCGTACAAGTTCTGCCAAAGTGGATTTTTCGTACCAACTACTGCGGCGCAGCGTGGGTTCTCTATCCCCCGACACGCCACTTGCCCGCCAAGCTCAGCGCCTTTATCAATTTTATGGCGGAACGGCTGGGTTAAACTCGAGCGTGTAACAGCGAAATACCTAAGACTTGGCCATTGCTTTTAAGGCCGCCCCCTTTGCATGAATGCAGGAAAGCAACGCGGGCTTCCAAAGCCAAGGGCTGGCTGAGAATGTTAAGCATCGCCATCAATGGTTCTGCGCGCACCAATCGCCCACTTTTATCCGGATGGGCGGAGCAAGAAGGTTCGTCGCATGTAGGAATCAGCTTGGCTAACAGACTCAAATCAACCCTCCCAAATCCTCTACCGCCAGTACAACACCACCCCCTGCCCCGCAAAATACTCATTCAGCGCCTCACGCTGCACCTCACTAATCAGCACGCGTTGCAAGCGGCTATCCAGCAAGGTTTGCTGGTGCTGCACCGGCTGCACCACTAAGCGCTGCACGCCGCGTTCGGCTAAGGGCTGCGCCATGCCACGCAGGGCAGATTCGGGGATTAACTGCGGGTGCCACGTCAGGCGTATTTCATGGGCCACCTTGCTCGCCAGTACCAGTTCAAAGCTTTGCCAGTTGGCCTCGGCGCTGCCGCGCACGCCGGTGATGGGGTCGATCAGTTCGCGCGGGCCTTTGAGGTCAAACCCCAACCAATCCAGCCACGGCAAAAGCCGCGCTAAGGCGCTGGGTTTTATCCCCGCGCTATGCAGACCCACCTTAAAACCTAGCGCTTTAACCTGTTGCATGGCCGGCAGTAGCGCGTTTTGCAGGGTGGCTTCGCCACCGCTAAACACCACGGCGTCGAGTAGCCCTTGGCGCTGCTGCAAAAAACTCAGCACCTTCGGCCAGGTGATTTGCGCCGCGCCCTGCACCGCTAGCAATTCGGGGTTATGGCAATAACCACAGCGCCAAGCGCAGCCTTGGCAAAACACCACGCAGGCGAGGTGGTCGGGGTAGTCGATGGTGGTCAGGGGCACGAAGCCCCCAACCCGTAACGCCGCACTCATGACGGTTCAGTAAAGTGCCGCCGCTCGCGGTGCTCCGATTGCTTGCCGGGGTTAAACGCTGCCACGGGGCGGTGATAGCCCATGACGCGGGTCCATACCTCGCAGCGCTGGCGTTGCTCTTGGGGAATCATTACAGGTTGCATGCATCACTCCTTGTGGTGGTTAACAGGCTTCGCCGCAGGCGGTTTGCTGCTGCACCTTGGCCAATAATTGCTCGTCGCATTTCGGGCAGAACTCATGCTCCCCAGCCAAATAGCCGTGCACGGGGCAAATCGAGAACGTAGGCGTTACGGTGAGATACGGCAGGCGGAAGCGGCTTAGCGCATTGCGCACCAGCTTTTTGCACGCCTCGGGCGATGAAATTCGCTCGGCCATGTACAAGTGCAGCACGGTGCCGCCGGTGTATTTGCATTGCAGCGCGTCTTGCAGGGCCAGCGCCTCGAACGGGTCGGTGGTGAAACCGGCCGGCAGCTGCGATGAGTTGGTGTAATACGGCGCCTGCGGCGTGCCAGACTGCACAATGCCGCGATAGCGCTTTTGGTCTTCTTTGGCGAAGCGGTAGGTGGTGCCCTCCGCCGGCGTGGCTTCAAGGTTATACAAATGGCCGCTGCGGCCCTGAAACTCGACCATCCGCGCACGCACATGATCGAGCAGGCGCAGCGCTTGAGCACGCCCAGCCTCGGTGTGCATACCCTGCTCGCCGTGGCTGAAATTAAGGCTCATCTCATGCAAGCCATTCACGCCGATAGTCGAGAAGTGATTACGCAAGGTGCCCAAATAACGCTGCGTGTAGGGGTACAGGCCGTTATCCATGTGGTGCTGAATGACTTTTCGTTTTACCTCTAAGCTCTCGTAAGCCAGTTCCAGCAGTTCATCCAAGCGCGTAAGCAGTGCAGTTTCGTCGCCAGCGTGCAGATACCCCAGCCGCGCGCAGTTGATGGTGACCACACCCAGCGAACCAGTTTGCTCAGCCGAGCCAAATAAGCCATTGCCGCGCTTAAGTAGCTCACGCACATCCAACTGCAAGCGACAGCACATAGAGCGCACTTGATTGGGCTGCATGTCGGAGTTCAAAAAGTTCTGGAAATACGGCAAGCCGTAACGCGCGGTCATCTCAAACAGGCGCGTGGCGTTGTCGCTGTCCCAAGGGAAGTCATGGGTGATGTTGTAAGTCGGAATCGGGAAGGTAAACACCCGCCCATGGGCATCACCGGCCATCATCACGTCGATATACGCCTGATTGATCAGGGCCATTTCGGCGCCTAAATCACCGTAACTAAAGGGCATCTCTTGCCCGGCAATCACAGGGATTTGCTCGCGCAAGTCTTCGGGGCACACCCAGTCGAAGGTCAGATTGGTAAAGGGCGTCTGCGTACCCCAGCGCGAAGGCACGTTGAGGTTGTAGATAAACTCCTGCATGGCTTGGCGCACCTGCGCGTAGCTCAGGCCATCTTGGCGCACAAAGGGCGCTAAATAAGTATCGAACGAACTGAACGCCTGCGCACCGGCCCACTCGTTTTGCAGCGTGCCGAGAAAATTCACCATCTGCCCCAAGGCGCTGGATAAATGCTTAGGCGGCCCCGCCTCGACCCGCCCCGGCACGCCGTTAAAGCCTTCGTGCAGCAAGGTGCGTAACGACCAGCCAGCGCAGTAACCGGCCAGCATGTCGAGATCGTGAATATGCACATCGGCCTGCCGGTGCGCGTGGCCAATGGCAGGGCTGTACACCTCATCCAACCAATAATTGGCAGTTACCTTGCCGGCCACGTTAAGAATCAGCCCACCCAGCGAATAGCCCTGATTGGCATTGGCGCGCACCCGCCAATCCTCACGACTGAGGTATTCGTTCATCGAGGCGGCCACATCCACCAAGGTTTTGTGGTCGCGACGCAAGCGGCCATGTTGCTCGCGATACACAATGTAAGCGCGCGCGGTGGTGTAGTAGCCGCTCTCCATCAGCACGCGCTCGACCACATCTTGAATCTGCTCTACCGCCACCCAGTCGCAACCACACAAGCGGCTATGCACCGCTTGAGCTAACTGCACCGCCGTGCTGGTGGTGTATTCACCACTGGCGTGACCTGCAGCCGTCAGCGCCGCGGCGATCTTACCCAGCTCAAACGGCACCTCGCTGCCATCGCGTTTCGACACAGTATTGGGGGGAATGGTGGACGGTCGCACGGCTAAAACCTCCTGCTATTTAGGGTCTTTCTTATTCTTTAAACACAATATGTTGTGCAATCTACTCAGAAAGCCCCAATCGCCCTTGACCACCATCAAGATGCCCCAGAAACCCTGTGGCGTGCTTCACAAGCACAAAAAACACTAGGCGAGGCGCTGTGCCCCGATGACTAGCAGCGGCATGTCTGAGTTAAACGGAAAAAGATGCGGCCCCAACTCCGCCTGCAGAAGGGGGCGTTGGGGCAGGTCCATGGTTTGGCGATTCACTGGTTTAACTACAAAAAACTATTTGGCGCGGCCATCAGCGCAGCAAAGCAAACAAACATCTCCACGCCATTCCCGCCACCCTCTAGCACTTTCAACCTCCCGGCTTGACGTTAACGTCAACCAAGCCTTACGTTAACGTCAAGGTAAGCGAGAGAGCGCCATGAGCACGCTAAGCATTTCTGATCTGGCCCGTGAGTTTGATGTCACCACCCGGGCGATTCGTTTTTACGAAGAACAAGGCCTGCTAGAGCCCGAGCGGCGTGGGCAGGAGCGCATTTACACGGCTAAAGACCGCACCACACTGAAGCTCATTCTGCGCGGCAAGCGGATTGGTTTTTCCCTGGCCGAATGCAAAGAGCTGATCGAGCTGTATGACCCCGCCAGCGGCAATCGCAAACAGCTGGATACTTTTTTGCGCAAGATCGCCGAGCGCCGCGCACAGTTGCAGCAGCAGTTGCTCGACATCCAAGCGATGCAGCTTGAGCTGGATACCGCCGAAGAGCGCTGCCACGCGGCGCTGGCAGAAACCGAATAAAAACAACCGGCTACCCAACAATTCTAAGAGACAGGACTAACCCATGAACTACCCCACGCTGAACTTTGGTCTTGGTGAAACCATCGACATGCTGCGCGATTCGGTGCACCAGTTCGGCCAGGCGGAGCTGGCGCCGCGTGCGGCACAGATCGACCGCGACAACCAGTTCCCGATGGATATGTGGCGCAAGTTTGGCGACATGGGCCTGCTCGGCATGACGGTGAAAGAAGAATACGGCGGCACCGATATGGGCTATTTGGCGCATGTGGTGGCGATGGAAGAAATCTCCCGCGCGTCGGCCTCGGTGGGGTTGTCCTACGGTGCGCACTCCAACCTGTGCGTGAATCAAATCCACAAAAACGGCACCCACGCGCAAAAGCTCAAATACCTGCCCAAGCTGTGCAGCGGCGAGCATATCGGCGCGCTGGCCATGAGCGAGCCCAATGCTGGTTCAGACGTAGTGAGCATGAAGCTGCGCGCCGACAAGCGTGGCGACCACTACGTGCTCAACGGCAACAAGATGTGGATCACCAACGGGCCGGATGCGCACGTGTATGTGATCTACGCGAAAACCGATGTGCAGGCCGGTTCTAAGGGCATGACGGCGTTTATCGTCGAGCGCGATTTCCCCGGTTTCTCGCGGCACCAGAAGCTCGACAAGCTCGGCATGCGTGGCTCGAACACCTGTGAGCTGGTGTTTGAAGATTGCGTGGTGCCGGCAGAGAACGTGTTGGGCGCCGAAGGTCGTGGCGTGGCAGTGCTGATGAGCGGGCTAGATTACGAGCGCACCGTGCTCTCCGGCGGCCCCACCGGCATCATGAGTGCCTGCATGGACATCGTGCTGCCGTACATTCACGACCGTAAGCAGTTCGGCCAGAGCATCGGCGAGTTCCAGCTGATTCAGGGCAAAGTGGCCGATATGTACGCCGGCATGAATGCCTCCAAAAGCTATCTGTACAACGTCGCTAAGGCCTGTGATCGCGGTGAAGAGTCGCGTAAAGATGCCGCTGCGGTGATCCTCTACACCGCCGAGATGGCCACTAAGCTGGCGCTGGACAGCATCCAAATCTTAGGCGGCAACGGCTATATCAATGACTACCCCACCGGGCGTCTGCTGCGCGATGCCAAACTGTATGAGATTGGCGCCGGTACCAGCGAAATCCGCCGCATGCTGATCGGCCGCGAGCTGTTTAACCAGACTAAATAAGAGAGCGCTATGGCCATTTTGCACAGCCAGATCAACGCCAAGAGCCCGGAACACCTCGCCAACCAAGCTGCCATGCAGCAGTTGGTGAGCGAACTGAATGCGCTCACCGCGCAGATTGCCCAAGGCGGTGGTGCCAAGGCACAAGCGCGCCATACGGCACGCGGCAAATTGCTACCGCGCGAGCGCATTGCCGCACTGCTCGACAGTGGCTCGCCGTTTTTAGAGGTCTGCACCCTCGCCGCCCATCAGGTGTATGAGGCCGACGTGCCCGCTGCCGGCGTCATCGCTGGCATTGGCCGGGTGTCGGGCGTGGAATGCATGATCGTCGCCAACGACGCCACGGTAAAAGGCGGCAGCTATTACCCGCTGTCGGTAAAAAAACACCTACGCGCACAAACCATCGCCCAGCAAAACCGCCTGCCGTGTATTTATCTGGTGGATTCTGGCGGCGCCAACCTGCCCAATCAGGACGAAGTGTTCCCCGACCGCGAGCACTTCGGGCGCATCTTCTTCAACCAAGCCAACATGAGCGCCCAAGGCATTCCGCAGATTGCCGTGGTGATGGGCTCGTGCACCGCGGGTGGCGCGTATGTGCCGGCGATGGCCGATGAGTCGATCATGGTGCGCAATCAGGCGACCATCTTCCTCGCCGGTCCGCCCTTGGTGAAAGCCGCCACCGGCGAAGTGGTAACTGCCGAAGAACTCGGCGGCGCCGATGTGCACTGCAAAACCAGCGGTGTGGCGGATCACTACGCTGAAGACGACGAGCATGCGCTGGCTATAGCACGGCGCTGTATCGCTAACCTCAACTGGCGCAAGGCCGCGGAAATTACTCGGCAAACGCCCATTGCGCCGCGCTACAACAGTGAAGAGCTGTACGGCATTGTGCCGTGCGACTTGAAAAAGCCCTTCGATGTGCGCGAGGTAATCGCCCGTTTGGTGGATGACTCGGCCTTCGATGAATTTAAAGCCCAGTACGGCACCACGCTGGTGTGCGGCTTTGCTCACCTGCACGGCTACCCCATCGCCATCTTGGCCAACAACGGCATCCTGTTCAGCGAGTCGGCGCAAAAAGGTGCGCACTTTGTCGAGCTGGCCTGCCAGCGCGGCATTCCGCTGCTGTTTTTGCAGAACATCACCGGCTTTATGGTGGGGCAAAAGTACGAAGCCGGCGGCATTGCCAAGCACGGCGCCAAACTGGTGACTGCCGTGGCCTGTGCGCAGGTGCCTAAGTTCACCGTGATTATTGGCGGCAGCTTTGGTGCCGGTAACTACGGCATGTGTGGCCGCGCTTACGACCCGCGCTTTTTGTGGATGTGGCCGAATGCGCGTATCTCGGTGATGGGCGGCGAACAAGCCGCTGGGGTGCTCGCGCAGGTAAAACGCGAGCAAGCCGAGCGCGCCGGCGAGGCCTTTAGCGCCGCACAAGAGGCCGAGATCAAGGCGCCGATCATCGAACAGTATGAAGCGCAGGGGCACCCGTATTACTCCAGCGCACGGCTGTGGGATGACGGCGTGATCGACCCCGCGCAAACCCGCGACACCTTGGCGCTGGCCTTATCCGCCAGCCTGAATGCCCCGATTCCCGCGAGCCGCTTCGGCGTGTTCCGCATGTGAGGAGCGCGCATGAGCGACTTTACCCATATCGAACTCAGCAAAGACCCGCGCGGCTTTGCCACCCTGTGGCTCAACCGCCCAGAGAAAAACAACGCCTTTAACGCGGCGGTGATCCGCGAGCTAATCCACGCGCTGGATGAGGTCGAGTCTGACAAAAGCCTGCGCTTTTTGCTTTTGCGCGGGCGCGGCAAGCACTTCTCCGCCGGCGCCGACTTGGCGTGGATGCAGCAAGCCGCCGAGCTGGATTACAACGCCAACCTGCAAGACGCCCGCGAACTCGCCGAGGTAATGGCCAACCTGTACAAGCTGCCGCTGCCCACCTTGGCCGTGGTGCAAGGCGCAGCTTTTGGTGGCGCACTGGGCTTGATTGCCTGCTGCGACATGGCCATCGGTGCGGACGACGCACTGTTCAGCCTCTCGGAAGTAAAAATCGGCCTGATGCCGGCGGTGATCAGCCCCTTCGTAGCCAAAGCCATCGGCGAGCGTGCCATGCGCCGCTACAGCCTCACTGCCGAACGCTTTAACGGCCACAGCGCCCGCGAACTGGGCTTATTGGCCGAGTGCTACCCCGCCAGCGCGCTGGACGAGCAGCTTGAGCGCTGGATCAGCAACCTGCTGGATAACGGCCCGCAAGCCATGCGCGCCTGTAAAGCGCTGCTGATGGAAGTCGGCGCAGGCACCTTATCGCCGCAACTGCGCCGCATTACCGAAGGCGCGATTGCGCGCATCCGCACCAGCCCCGAGGGCCAAGAAGGCCTGAAAGCCTTCTTAGAAAAGCGCCAACCCAACTGGCAGGAGCCCAAGGCATGATCAACACGCTATTGATTGCCAACCGTGGCGAAATCGCCTGCCGCGTGATGCGCACGGCAAAAAGCTTAGGCCTGCGCAGCGTGGCGGTGTACAGCGCCGCCGACAGCCATGCCCGCCATGTACGCGAGGCCGATATGGCGGTGGCGCTGGGGGGGGCTAAACCGGCAGAAAGCTACTTAAATGGCGCCGCAGTGATCGCCGCCGCCAAAGCCACCGGCGCGCAAGCCATCCACCCCGGTTATGGCTTTCTGTCTGAGAACGCCGGTTTTGCCCGTGCCTGTGAAGCCGCCGGACTGATCTTTGTCGGCCCGCCCGTGGCGGCGATTGAGGCCATGGGCAGCAAGTCAGCGGCGAAAGCGTTGATGGAGCCCGCCGGCGTGCCGCTGGTGCCGGGTTATCACGGCGAAGCGCAAGATATCGACACCTTCCGCGCCGAGGCCGAACGCATCGGCTACCCCGTGCTGCTAAAAGCCGCCGCCGGTGGCGGTGGCAAAGGCATGAAAGTGGTCGAGCAGCCCGCGCACTTAGCCGAGGCCTTAGCCAGCGCGCAGCGCGAGGCGCAAGCCGCCTTTGGCGACAGCCGCATGCTGGTGGAAAAGTACCTGCTTAAGCCGCGCCATGTGGAAATCCAAGTGTTTGCCGACCAGCACGGCAATGCCGTGTACCTGCACGAGCGCGACTGCTCGATTCAGCGCCGTCACCAAAAAGTGGTCGAAGAAGCCCCCGCCCCCGGTTTAAGTGCCGAACTGCGCCAAGCCATGGGTGAAGCAGCGGTACGCGCTGCGCAAGCCATCGGCTATGTGGGCGCGGGCACCGTGGAGTTTCTGCTCGACACGCGTGGCGACTTCTTTTTTATGGAGATGAACACCCGTCTGCAAGTCGAACACCCAGTCACCGAGCTAATCACCGGCCAAGACTTGGTCGCTTGGCAATTAGCCGTGGCGCAAGGCGAGCCTCTGCCGCTGAGCCAAGAACAAATCCCGCTTAACGGCCACGCCATGGAAGTGCGCCTGTACGCCGAAGACTGCGACGGCGGCTTTCTGCCCGCCACCGGCACCCTCAGCCTGTACCGCGAACCGGCGCTGCAAAGCGGCTGGCGGATTGATTCCGGTATTAGCGAAGGCGACAGCGTTAGCGTTTTTTACGACCCCATGCTGGCCAAGCTGATTGCTTGGGGGGCGGATCGCGAACAAGCGCGCCTGCGCTTACTCAGCCTGCTTAGCGAAATGCAGGTCGGCGGCGTGACCACCAACCTCGCCTTCTTGCAGCGCACCCTCGCCCATCCCGCCTTTGCTGCTGCCGAGCTAGACACTGGGTTTATCGAGCGCCATCACAGCGCCCTGCTGCCGCCGGCGCCCGCGCTAGACGAGCACTTCTGGCAAGCCGCCGCCTGCGCATGGCTGGCCACCGAGCCACAAGCCACGCGCAGCGACGATCCGCATTCGCCATGGCAGCAGCAAAGCGGCTGGCAACTGAACGGGCAAACCAGCGTGCGCTTGCACTTAAAGTGCGGCGAGCAAGATCAGGTTGTGCGCGGCGCGCTGCCAGCGGTGTGCTTTAGCGATGACACCTTGTTTATCAACGATCAGCGCCTGCGCGCCGTGCGCCGTGGCGGCTGTTTGTTCTTAACTTGGCAAGGCCGTCAGTTCAGCGTCAGCCTGTTTGACCCACTGGCCGAGGCCGACGCCCATGCCCATCACGGCGGCGGCTTAACCGCACCGATGAACGGCAATATCGTGCATATCGCAGTGAAGCCCGGCGACAACGTCGAGGCCGGTGCCACCTTAGTGGTGCTCGAAGCGATGAAGATGGAACACAGCATTCGCGCCCCGCAAGCAGGCACGGTGCAAGCGCTGTTCTGCGCCGTTGGCGAGATGGTCAGCGAAGGCAGCGTGCTGGTCGAATTAGCCGCGCAGGAGAGCAGCCAATGAGCCTGTCCATGAACCTGCCCAGCAAAGTTCGCTTGGTTGAAGTCGGCCCCCGCGATGGTCTGCAAAACGAAAAGCAGCCGATCAGCGTGGCGGACAAAATCCAACTGGTGAACGACTTAAACGCCGCTGGACTAAGCACCATCGAGGTGGGCAGCTTTGTCTCGCCCAAATGGGTGCCGCAAATGGCCGGCTCCGCCGAGGTGTTTACCGGCATCGAGCGTAAACCCGGCGTGGTCTATCAAGCCCTCACGCCCAACTTAAAAGGCTTTGAAGCGGCGTTGGCTGCTGGGGCAGACGAAGTGGCGGTATTTGCCGCCGCCAGCGAGGCGTTCTCGCAAAAGAACATCAACTGTTCGATCAGCGAGAGCCTAGAGCGTTTTCGCGACCTGATGGCCGCCGCCCAAGCGGCGAATATTCCCGTGCGCGGCTATGTCTCGTGCGTGCTCGGCTGCCCGTACGACGGCGAGGTTGCCCCCGCGCAAGTGCTTAGCGTGGCCCGCGAGCTGTTTGCCATGGGCTGCTACGAGGTGTCCGTGGGCGACACCATTGGCGTCGGCACCGCGGGTAAAACCCGCGCGTTGTTTAACCTGCTCGCCCGCGAAATCCCCCGCGAAAAACTCGGCGGGCACTTTCACGACACCTATGGCCAAGCACTGGCGAATATCTACGCTAGCCTGCAAGAAGGCATCGAGATTTTTGATAGCTCCGTGGCTGGCCTCGGCGGCTGCCCTTACGCCAAAGGCGCCACGGGGAACGTGGCCACTGAAGATGTGGTCTATCTACTGAATGGTTTAGGCATTCAACACGGCATCGACCTGTCGCGCCTAGCCGCCGCCGGCCAGCGCATTTGCGATGTGCTGGGCCGCGCCAATGGCTCGCGGGTGGCGCGCGCGCTGCTTAGTCAATAAGGAGTCCCCATGACTCAGCCCCTGTGGCGCCCCAGCGCCGAGCATATCGCCAGCACCCGCATGGATGCCTTCCGCCAGTTTGTAAACCAGCGCCATGCCCTACAGTTGCCGGACTACCCTGCCCTGCATGCGTGGAGCATCGAGCAGCGCCGCGATTTTTGGCAGGCGATTGCCGACTTCTTCGAGGTGCACTGGCAACAACCGGCCAGCTACGTGCTGCATGAAGGCGCCGAGATGCCGATTGCCGATTGGTTTGTAGACGGCACGCTGAACTTTGCCGAACACCTGCTGCGCCGCCGCGATAACGCTACCGCCTTAGTGGCCGTGAGTGAAAACGGCGCGCGCAAAACACTCAGCTATGCCGAACTGGCCGCCCACGTGGCAGGCCTGCAGCGCTATCTGCAAGCGCAAGGTGTTGGCGTGGGTGATCGCGTGGCAGCCATCATGCCCAATACCTGGCAAACCGTGGTCGGCATGCTCGCCACCGCTAGCCTTGGCGCCACGTGGTCGAGCTGCTCGCCGGATTTCGGCAGCCACGGCATTGTCGATCGCTTCGGGCAAATCGAACCCAAAGTGCTGATCGCCTGCGCGGGCTACCACTACGCCGGCAAAGTCATCGATATCCGCAGCAAGCTGCAAGATGTGCTCAATCAACTGCCCAGTGTGCACTGTGTGGTGTTAGTGCCGTATGCCATCCCCGAGGCATCCGCTGCAGAAATCAGCCCGTTGTGTACCCGCTGGCAAGACGATTTCACCCCCGGTGGCAAGCCGCACTTTACCCCCGTACCGTTTGCCCAGCCGCTGTACATCCTCTATTCCAGCGGCACCACCGGCGTGCCCAAGTGCATCGTACATGGCGTGGGCGGCACCTTGCTGCAACACCTGAAAGAGCTGGGCCTGCACAGCGACGTAAAAGCCGACGACACCCTGTTCTACTACAGCACCTGCGGCTGGATGATGTGGAACTGGCTGGTCTCCGGCCTTGCCTTAGGCAGCACGCTGGTGCTGTACGATGGCTCGCCGTTCCACCCCACACCTGAGCGTTTGATTGACCTGATCGACGCCGAACAGATCAGTCATTTCGGCGTGAGCGCCAAATACCTCGCCGCGCTAGAAAAAGCCGGTGTGGTGCCCAACGCCAGCCATCAGTTGAGCAAGCTGCGTGCGGTGTTCTCCACCGGCTCGCCGCTGGCGCATGAAGGCTTCGATTACGTGTACCAAAGCTTTAAGAGCGATCTGTGCTTGGCGTCGATTTCTGGCGGCACCGATATTGTCTCCTGCTTTGCCTTAGGCAACCCTGTGCTGCCGGTGTGGCGCGGCCAGCTGCAATGCGCCGGTTTGGGTATGGCGGTGGAGGTATGGAACGACGACGGCAAGCCGGTGCGCGGCGAAAAAGGCGAGCTGGTCTGCACCCGCCACTTCCCCTCGATGCCGGTCGGCTTCTGGAACGATGACGAAGGCACTAAGTTTCACGCCGCTTACTTCGAACGCTTCCCCGGCGTGTGGGCGCACGGCGACTATGCCGAAATCACCCCAGAAGGCGGGCTGATTATTCATGGCCGCTCGGATGCCGTGCTCAACCCCGGTGGCGTGCGCATTGGCACCGCAGAAATCTATCGCCAAGTCGAGAAAGTCGAAGCCGTGTTAGAAAGCCTCGCCATCGGCCAAGAGTGGCAAGGCGATGTGCGTGTGGTGCTGTTTGTGCGTTTGCGTGACGGCTTAGTGCTGGATGATGCGCTGCAAGACACCCTACGCCAGCAGATTCGCACCAACACCACGCCACGCCATGTGCCGGCGAAAATCGTGCAAGTGACGGACATTCCGCGCACCTTAAGCGGCAAAATCGTCGAACTGGCGGTGCGTAATGTGGTGCACAACCTGCCGGTGAAAAACACCGATGCCTTGGCCAACCCTGAAGCGCTAGCGCAATTCCGCAACCGCGCCGAGCTGGCCGATTAAACTTGGGTGTAGCGCGCGGCTGGTCGATAATGCCCCGCCGCGCCCACCGGAGAGCCGCTCATGCCCATGGCAATGGCCAAGCACATACTGCTTAAAACCGAAGCAGAAGCGTTAAAAATCAAAGCCTTGCTGGATAAAGGTGAAGCATTCGATAAGCTCGCGAAAAAGCATTCGATCTGCCCCAGCGGCAAGAAAGGCGGCGACTTGGGCGAAGTGCAGCCCAAACAAATGGTGCCCGCCATCGACCAAATCATCTTCAAAAAAGCCCTGAAAGTGATCCACGGCCCGGTAAAGAGCCGCTTTGGTTATCACTTAGTGCAGGTGTATTACCGCGATTAGCCTAGCTAGCTACGTCGTAGTAGCCGAAGTCAAGCTGACCGTCGATCAGCTCGCACACGTATACCTCTTCATCCCCTTGGGCGCGGCCTTCAAGTACTTGCAGGCCCATGGCCGAGGTTAGGGCAATCATCTCGTCGAGAAACAACTCCCCTTGGCCATACCCTTGCCAGTGCAAGGTGAAGTGCTGTGGCGCCGGCACAACCGCCACTAGGGCCAAAAACAGCGGTGCGTAATGGTCGAGCAGCCCACTAAAGGCTGCCTCGGCCGCGGGCCAGTGGCGTTCAAAGGTTTCTTCCAGCTCAAACAGCGGGCGGCGGGCCAGTACTTGCTGAAAAAACGCCAGCGCCGACGCCGCCTCGCTGCTGTCGCAGGCTAGTTGCAGCGAAATAGCGTACTCGGTAGACATGTTCTTACTTCTGTTTAGCTTTAGTGAGCTGCCATACCTGCTGTAATAACAGCGGGGCTTGACCGGTTTCTAAGTCTGCGCGCAGGCGCTCAACACACTGTATGCGGGGGGTGGGGTCACACTGCAAGCCCGCAGGCGGCTGATACGGTTTCAGCAAAAACTCACAAAAACTGCTGATTATTCTTTGCAAGTACGCCTCTTTGCCCCCGCCCCAGACAGAGCCGTCTTGCAAGGGGACAAAGTGCCCTTCTTGCAATGCTAACGGCGCGGCATTTAACAGCTCATAGGCAAAGGCCACACGGTGGGTGGCAACACAGTCGTACATACCCGGCAGTTCAAGCTCGCCTATCGCATCACCTTCTAGCCACGATTCAATCTGAGCCAACCACGTTTCAAAATATAAACGGTCATGCCGTAGCTTTCGCCCCTCAAGGCCCAGAAAGCTTTGCAGCGCCAATTGCTGCTCAATAGACATGCCAGCAAACTGAAAATCACATAACAGTAACGAGTTCACTGCTTTTTCAACATTCTCTTTCGCACAACGCTGACTGATATAAGGAAACGCTGATTTATTAAGCCTCACACCAGCACCAGTGCCGATTCGCAGCGCAAAATCAGAAAACCAGCTCGATTCCCCGCATGACTAGCGCCTTTTGGCGTTAGCGCAGCCTCCGTAGAGGCCATTTCCCGTCAGCAAGACGGATTTATCCCGTGAGCACGCATCAAATGTCGCTTGGATAGCAGCAAATTCGCGAAGCCAAACAGGCTGAACAGCTGCGCCGTGTTTTTCGTCAGACCGCGATAGCGCGTTTTGCGGTAATGAAACAGATTTTTAACCACGTGAAAGGGATGCTCGACTTTGGCGCGCACTTTGGCTTTCAGGCGTTCTATTTGCTCTTGCAACT
>NZ_FOAS01000021.1 GCF_900109735.1 Atopomonas hussainii | reverse complement strand
GCCAGTTGCAAGAGCAAATAGAACGCCTGAAAGCCAAAGTGCGCGCCAAAGTCGAGCATCCCTTTCACGTGGTTAAAAATCTGTTTCATTACCGCAAAACGCGCTATCGCGGTCTGACGAAAAACACGGCGCAGCTGTTCAGCCTGTTTGGCTTCGCGAATTTGCTGCTATCCAAGCGACATTTGATGCGTGCTCACGGGATAAATCCGTCTTGCTGACGGGAAATGGCCTCTACGGAGGCTGCGCTAACGCCAAAAGGCGCTAGTCATGCGGGGAATCGAGCTGGTTTTCTGATTTTGCGCTGCGAATCGGCACTGGTGCTGGTGTGAGGCTTAATAAATCAGCGTTTCCCTAGCGGCATTGCGCCTTCGCGGATCGTCTTGGCGGGTTTTTCACAAGGCGGCGCGGTCGCCCTGCACTGCGCTTACCGCATCTTGCAACAACCACTGGCGGGGGTGATTGGCCTCTCCACGTATCTACTCAACAGTGGCGAGCCGGCCAATGCGACCAACCTTGCACAAACACCCTTGCTCTATCTGCACGGCCAGCGCGACGACGTAGTGCCATTCCGCCTTGGGCAACACGCCTGTGCAGCGCTGAGCGAGCTGGGCGTGTCACTGACCGCTTACCAGCACGCTGGCTACCACGAAGTGCCCGCCAGCTGCCTAGAGTTGATTCAAACATGGCTAAGCGAGCGACTGCCTTGAGCGGCCAACAGGTCTAAGGCTACCGTTCGTCGCCGAGCAATTTGCGTATTACCCCACCCTGAACCAGTCTTGCCGGATGGCCAAACGCCAGCCAACGCAGGATTGTTATGTCGCACGACCACTGGCAGACACTGCTAGCGCAACTTCAGCAGGCGGACCTCTTTCAAGGTCTACCGGCAAAGGCTATGCGCGCGTTTTGCCATCAAGCGCAAACCCTTCAGCTCGATGCCGGGCAAACCCTGCTAAACCCCGAGCAGGACAACCACGCCTTGTTTATCCTGCTTGAGGGCGAACTGCTTGTGCACCTAAGCCCCGGCGAGCCGTTGCCTATCGCCACCTTAAAAGCCGGCAGCTGCTGTGGTGAGCTGAGCTTTCTCCAAGAAGAAAAACCCTGTGCTTATGTCACCGCCAGCCGACCTTGCACCCTGCTGCGCCTTACCCAAAGCCACTTACCTAACCTACTAAAAAGTTACCCACAGCTGGCTTTAAACCTGATTAACCTACTCAGCCAACGGCTGCGGCATAGCACGCAAGCACTGCACGCTAGCGAGCAAAACGCCAATATCGACAGCCTTACCGGGCTATACAATCGGCGCCGTCTAGAAGACATTTACGAGCGCGAAAGCACCCGCTGTGCGTACGACAACCTGCCGCTTAATCTGCTGATTCTCGATGTCGACTTATTTAAGGATTACAACGACCAGCACGGCCATATCGCCGGCGACTTCGCCTTAATGCTGGTGGCTGACACACTGCGCCACGAGCTACGCCCCAAAGACGCCATTGCACGCTTTGGCGGCGAAGAGTTTGTAGTGCTGCTACCGGAGCTCAACAGCCGTCAGTCGACCTCAGTAGGCCAGCGGTTACGCCAACGTTTAGCGAAAACCAGCGAGTTTCACTGCCCCATGGGCACCCTACCCGGCGTTACGGCCTCGATTGGGCTGGCGCAGATGCGCCAAGGCGACTCGCTGATTAGCTTAATCAGCCGCGCCGACCGCGCCCTCTACCGCGCCAAGCAGCGCGGCCGCAATCAAGTTTGCCGCGCTTGACAGACACACAGCCTTACTGCTTAAACACTGCGCGTTTTGCCGCAAATGCCGTAAACTGCCGCCATCTATCACTTTGCATACCGAGACGCCCGTGCTTAAAGCACTGAAAAAATTTATCGGCCAAGACGCCAGCGAACCCTCTTCAAGCGCCGCCGCAGCCGCTACCACGCCCAACCCAGCGCGCGCCGCTAGCGACAATGACAACCGCAACGCAGACAGCGCCAGCAAAAAACGCAAGCCACGCAAGCGCAAGCCAAAAACCGAGCGTAGCGTTGAAGCGCCATGGTCGCTGGACGAGTTCCCAGTAGCGGCGGAAGAAGGCAAAACCCGCTTCCACGATTTCAACCTGCCTCTGTCGCTGATGCGCGCCATTCATAGCGAAGGCTTTCAGTACTGCACGCCGATTCAGGCGCAAGTGCTCGGCTACACGTTAAAAGGCCGCGACGCCATTGGCCGCGCACAAACCGGCACCGGCAAAACCGCGGCGTTTTTGGTCTCCACCATTACTCAGCTGCTGCAATTACCACCGCCAGACGAACGCTACATGGGCGAGCCGCGCGCGCTGATCATTGCGCCGACCCGCGAGCTGGTCATGCAGATTGCTAAAGATGCCGAAGCCCTCACCCGCTTCTGCGGCCTGAATGTGATGGCCATGGTCGGCGGCATGGATTTCGAGCGTCAGCGCAAGCAGCTGGAAGCCCGTTACTGCGACATCTTAGTAGCCACCCCCGGCCGCCTGTTGGACTTCAACCAGCGCGGCGACGTGCATCTGGATATGGTCGAAGTGCTGGTGCTCGACGAAGCCGACCGCATGCTCGACATGGGCTTTATTCCTGACGTGCGTAAAATCGTGCGTCAGACTCCGTTTAAGGGCGAGCGGCAGACCCTGTTCTTCTCCGCCACCTTCACCGATGACGTGATGAACCTCGCCGAGCAGTGGACGGTTAACCCGCAGATCGTCGAAATCGAGCCGGAAAACGTCGCCAGCGATACCGTTGAGCAACACGTCTACATGGTCAGCCGCCAAGACAAATACACCCTGCTGTACAACCTGGTCAGCCAGAACAACTGGGAACGGGTCATGGTGTTTGCCAACCGCAAGGTGGAAGTCAGCCGCATCGAAGAGCGCCTGCGCAAAGACGGCATCAGCGTGGCGCAGATGTCTGGCGACGTACCGCAGCAAAAACGCATCCGCGTGCTGGAAGGCTTCCGCGAAGGCAAGATTCGCGTGCTCGTGGCCACCGACGTCGCCGGCCGCGGCATTCACGTGGATGGCGTCAGCCACGTGATCAACTACACCCTGCCCGAAGTGCCCGATGACTACGTGCACCGCATCGGCCGAACTGGCCGTGCTGGCACCACCGGCACCTCAATCAGCTTTGCCGACGAAGACTCCAGCTTTGCCCTAGAGCCGATCTGGGAAAAACTCGGCCGCAGCCTACCCTGCGAGATGCCGCCGGCGGAGCTACTCGCCGACGTCCCCCGTCAGCGCTCCTAACCCCCAACAGCCCGGTTCTTACCGGGCTGTTGCTTTTCAACGACACAAACACACACATGATCTGGCAGCAGCACAACCAACAACTAACTAAGCTACACCCCCGGTGGCCCTTTCAACGACCCGGAAGAGGTCAGACCACCTTCACCACCGTCTAGGAGACACCATGCGCACCTACCAACCTCTCGTCGCCTTGCTGTTCCCCCTATTACTGACTGCCTGCGGCAGTGACGAGGCTCCCCCCAGCGCCGAAGTGGTGCGCCCGGTTAAGCTGATCAGCGTGGCCGACTTGAGCAACAGCTTAGTGCGCGAGTTTCCCGCCCGCATTCAAGCCACCCAAGAGGCCGAACTGTCGTTTCGCGTGAGTGGTGAATTAAAAGAGCTGCCTGTCCTACAAGGCCAATCGGTGAAGAAAGGCGACTTGATCGCTGCCCTCGACCCCGCCGATTACGCCCTCAAAGTCAAAGATCGCCAAGCCACTTACGACTTAGCGCGTGCGCAGTTCCAACGCATGGCCAAGCTGGTGGAGCGGGAAATGGTCTCGCGCGCCGAGTACGACCAGAAAAAAGCCCAGCTCAATTCCGCTGAGGCCGCACTGAAAATGGCTAAGCAGGAGCTCGACTACACGCGCCTGCGCGCCCCGTTTGACGGCGTGATCGCCGCCACCTTCCTAGATAACTTCCAGGTTGTGCAAGCCAAGCAGCCGATCGCCACCATCCAAGCAGGTAACCGCTTAGACGCCACCTTCCAAGTACCAGAGAACCTACTCACCAGCGTGCGCAGCGAGCGCCGTGGCTACCATCCGCAGGTGCGTTTAGATAGCGCCGGCGGCTTACTACTCGACTCCGTGGTCAAAGAGTTCTCCACCATTCCCGACACTAAGACGCTGTCCTATCAAGTCACCGTGAGTTTCGAGAAGCCAGCCAACCTCACCGCCCTGCCCGGCATGAGCGCCACGGTCATCGTCGATTTCGCCAAGCTGTACGACAACAGCGAAGCCCCATTGCTGATTCCCGTGGAAGCCGTCTTCAGCCCCGACAATAGCGACGCCGACACCCAAGTGGTGTGGGTCGCCAGCACCGACGCGGCGGGTGTGCTGCGCGTTAACCAACGCCCAGTCACCGTTGGCCCCATCAGCGGCGAAGGCATTCAGATCCTCGATGGTTTAAGTGCTGGCGAGCAGGTGGTTGCCGCTGGCGGCCGCGAACTGCATGAAGGCGCCGCCGTTAAGCCTTGGGTTCGCGAGCGGGGGCTGTAATGAATAATCTCGCTGGCTACTTTATCGAGCACAAAGTCACCAGTTGGTTGGTGACTTTGTTGTTAGGCATTGGCGGCATGATCGCGTTCTTAGAGCTCGGCCGTCTTGAAGACCCCGCCTTCACCATCAAAACCGCCATTGTCACCGCGCAATACCCCGGCGCTTCGCCACAACAGGTCGAAGAGGAAGTCACCTACCCGCTGGAGAACGCCATCCAGCAGCTGCCCTATATCGACAAGATCCGCTCCATCTCCAGTAATGGTTTGAGTCAGATCACCGTCGATATTCAAAGCACCTACGGCCCCGATGATCTGCCGCAAATCTGGGACGAGCTGCGGCGCAAGGTCAACGACCTCACCCCACGCCTGCCACCGGGAGTAAAAGCCCCGGTGGTCAACGATGATTTCGGCGATGTATTCGGTGTCTGGTTAAACATCTCCGGTCCGGGCTATAGCTACCAAGAGCTACGCGATTTTGCCGACTTACTGCGCCGCGAGCTGGTGCTGGTACCCGGCGTGGGCAAAGTGGCGCTCAACGGCACGCTGCAAGAAGAAGTGCAGATCGAAATCTCGCGCACCAAGATGACCGCCCTAGGCATCGCTCCCGACCAAGTGTTTGGCATTTTGCAAAGCCAGAACGTGGTCTCCAATGCCGGTAGCGTGCGAGTCGGTAGCGAATATATCCGCCTGCACCCAACGGGCGAATTTAGCCAAGTGGCCGAGCTAGAGCGGGTGCTGATCAGCGAACCGGGCGCCACCCAACTGATCTATCTCGGCGATATCGCCACCATTCGCCGCGGCTTTGCCGAAATACCCAGCAACTTGTACCGCTACAACGGCGAGCGCGCCTTAGCTCTAGGCGTATCGTTTGCCCCTAAAGTCAACGTGGTGAATGCCGGGCATGCAGTACTCGCCCGCTTAGCCGAGCTGGATGGCGAACGCCCTGCGGGCATGCACATCGACACCTTCTATAACCAGGCCGTCGAGGTGGATGCTTCGGTACAGAGCTTCGTGCTCAACTTCCTCGCCTCGGTGGTGATCGTGGTCGGCATCTTGCTGATCTTCATGGGCGCACGCAGTGGCTTGTTGATCGGTCTGATTCTCGCCCTGACAGTGCTTGGCAGTTTCGTCTTTATGAAGCTGTGGGGCATCGAACTGCAGCGCATTTCTCTCGGCGCTCTGGTGATTGCCTTGGGGATGTTGGTGGACAACGCCATTGTGGTGGTCGAAGGCATCTTGGTTGGCCTGCAGCGCGGGCAAAGCAAGCTGCAAGCGGCCAACGCCATCGTCAAACAAACCGCCATGCCGCTGCTCGGCGCCACCGTGATTGCCGTATTGGCCTTTGCGCCTATTGGTCTATCCAGCGATGCCACCGGCGAATACTGCTATTCGTTGTTCCAGGTGCTGCTGATCTCACTGATGCTCAGCTGGGTAACGGCCATCACCATTACCCCGTTCTTCTGCGCCTTGTTGTTTAAAGAGCAAATCGCCAATGGCGAAAGCGCCGACAATGACCCGTATAAAGGGGTGATTTTCGTTCTGTATCGCAAGCTGCTGGATTTCTGCATGCGTTACCGCGCGGCTACGTTGCTGTTACTGGCCGGCTTACTGGTCGTCGCCATTGCTGGGTTCGGCATGGTACGGCAGAGCTTCTTCCCGCCGTCCAACACGCCGATGTTCTTCGCCGATATCTGGCTGCCACAAGGCACCGACATCCGCGACACAGAAGCCGCCGTCGAAGCCGCCGAGAAAATCATTCTCGCCGACCCACGCGTCGACCGTGCAGTGAGCACCATTGGCCGGGGCGCGATGCGCTTTATCCTCACCTACGACCCGGAAAAAACCTACGCCAACTACGCCCAAGTGCTGATCCGCACCCATCGTCAGGAGGATATTCTGCCGCTGATCGACGCTCTGGATCAGCAATTGCCCGAGGCACTGCCCAACATCACCCTGAAGTTCCGCCAGCTGATGCTTGGCCCCGGCGGCGGCGCTAAGATCGAGGCCCGCTTTAGCGGCGCCGACCCGGCGGTGCTGCGCCAATTGGGCTACCAAGCGCAGCAGATTCTGCACAACGACATTGTGGCTACTGGGGTTATGCATGATTGGCGCAATCGCACTAAGGTCATCCGCCCCCAGCTGGATGAAGCACAGGCACGCTCGACCGGCATCAACAAGTCGGAGCTGGATCAGGTACTGCTGACCAATTTCTCCGGCATGCAGGTCGGCCTGTACCGCGATGGCACCCGCATGTTGCCCATCATCACCCGCCCACCGGCTGGTGAGCGCTTAGATGCCAGCCAGATGAACAACCTGCAAGTCTGGAGCCCGGCACTACGCGCCTATATTCCAGTTAGCCAGGTGGTCAGCCAGTTTGTCACCGAATGGGAAGACCCCCTGGTAATGCGCCGCAATCGCCACCGCACGTTAACCGTGATGGCCGACCCGAGCATCATTAGCGGGCAAACCGCCCCCCAGATGATGGCTCGCGTGCAACAGCAGATTGAAGCCATCGAGCTGCCCGCCGGCTACACCTTTGAATGGGGTGGCGAACTGGAAAACTCGCAGAAAGCTCAGACCGCCGTTTTCGGCGCGTTACCGCTGGGCTTCTTGGTGATGTTCATTATCACCGTGCTGCTGTTTGACTCGTTCCGTCAGGCCAGCGTGATCTGGATTACCGTGCCACTGGCCATCATCGGCGTCACCGCCGGCTTCTTGCTCACCGGCATTCCCTTCGGCTTTATGGCGCTACTGGGCTTCTTAAGCCTGTCGGGCATGCTGATTAAAAACGGCATCGTGCTGGTGGATGAAATCAACCTGCAACTGGCGAGCGGTAAAGACCCGTTCGATTGCGTGGTGGATGCCGCCGTCAGCCGCGTGCGCCCCGTCTCCATGGCCGCACTGACCACCATCCTCGGTATGGCACCGCTGCTTGGCGATGCCTTCTTCCAGAGCATGGCCGTGGTCATCATGTTCGGCCTCGCGGCCGCAACCATACTCACCCTCGTGGTGGTGCCGGTGCTGTTCACCCTGTTCCACGGCATTAAACCGCAGCTACAAACGGCGTAAGCCGCCACATACAACAAAGGGGCTGATTGGCCCCTTTGTTGTGTTAATGCCTAACCACCGGTCACAGTGGGAAAGAACGCCACCTCATCGCCATCGGCGCAGCTGGTCTCAAGCGATACCAGCTCTTGGTTCACCGCGCACATCAGGCTGCTTTCTGCCAGCACCTGCCAAGCACCGCCACGCGCCAGCAAGGCATCGCGCACGTCGGCTAGGGTTTGCCATTCGGTTTGCCACGGCAGTTGCTCGCCGTCGCTGCCTAGTGTTTCGCGGTAGCGGGCAAAGTATTTCACGTTAAGCATCGCTAACCTCCTCGGCGCGGTAGTGGCCGCTTTTGCCGCCGCTCTTTTCTAGCAAGCGCACTTGTTCGATCAACATGCCTTTATCCACCGCTTTGCACATGTCATACAGGGTCAACGCTGCCACGCTGGCGGCGGTGAGCGCTTCCATCTCCACGCCGGTTTGCCCAGCTAGCTTGCAAGTGGCTTGAATATGCACGCGGTCGGCACCACTCGGCGTTAGCTCGACCTTTACCGAAGTGAGCATCAGCGGATGGCACAAGGGGATTAAGTCCGGCGTGCGCTTAGCCGCTTGAATACCGGCGATTCGCGCCACGGCGAGCACATCACCTTTGGGGTGGCCGCCTTGCTGGATCAGCTGCAAGGTGGTCGGCAGCATGCGCACCCAGGCTTCAGCGGTGGCACTACGTTGGGTAACGGCTTTCTCGGTGACATCCACCATGCGCGCTTGGCCTTGCGCGTCGATATGACTGAGCACGTAGCGCCCTCCTTAAACAAACATACCGGCATTGTAACCACAGTGGCGCGCGCAAAGCTGACGCAGAGCAAGCGCGAATAAAAAACGCCACGCGCTTTACAGGGCGTGGCGTTGGTTAGGCTGCGCGTTACAGGTTGGCTTCGGCAAATTCCGCTAACGGCGAACGTGGCACCCCTTGCAGGTGAATATGCGCGCCAAAGGGGAAGTCTTTAAAGCGCTCGGTGAGGTAGGTCAAGCCGGAGCTAGGCGCCGACAAATACGGCGTATCGATCTGCGCCAAGTTGCCCAAACAGACCACTTTGGTGCCGTTACCGGCCCGAGTGATGATGGTTTTGATTTGATGCGGGGTTAAGTTTTGGCATTCATCAATCAAGATAAAGCTCTGCTGAAAGCTGCGCCCACGAATGTAATTCAGCGATTTGAACTGCATCGGCACCTTGCTGAGGATGTAGTCCACACTGCCGTGGGTGCTTTCGTCATCCATATGCAGGGCTTCGAGGTTATCGGTAATGGCGCCGAGCCACGGCTCCATTTTCTCCGCCTCGGTGCCGGGCAAAAAGCCGATATCGGCATCCAGTCCTTGCGTGCTGCGGGTGGCAATTATGCGCCGGTAACGCTTATCCACCATGGTCTGCTCAATGGCGGCGGCCAGAGCCAGAATGGTTTTCCCCGAACCTGCCGCACCAGTGAGGTTCACCAAGTGAATATCCGGGTCGAGCAGGCTATACAGCGCCAAGGCTTGATAAATATCGCGCGGCTTTAACCCCCACGCCTCTTGGTGCAGCAAAGGCTCTTTGTGTAAGTCGAGCAAACGCAGGTTCTTGCCGTCGACTTCTTTAACCCAGCCAACAAACCCCTGCTCATCGATGATGAACTCGTTGATATTCACCGAGGGCAAATTATCGGTCAGCTGCACGCGATGCCACGTGCGCCCGGTGCCTTGTTCGGTTTCCACCTTATGCACACGATCCCAAAAACTGCCGTCGACGTTGTGATAACCACTAGGCAGCAGGTCGATGTCGTCGACCAACTGGTCGGTGTGGTAGTCCTCGGCATCCACCCCGCAGGCACGCGCTTTCAGGCGCATATTGATGTCTTTACTGACCAGCACCACCCGCCCGCCGGGGCGACGGCTTTTTAACTCGACCAGCTGGTTGATGATTTTGTTGTCGTTAAGGTTTTCTGGCAGGTAGGTGATGGGCTCGGCACGTTTATTCATCAGAATCGACAAGCTGCCGCTGGGGCCTGACTTATCGCGAATAATCGGCACGCCTTCTTCCACTTGCTCGGGCGTGGCATCGCCGAGCACTTTATCGATCAAGCGAATGGCTTGCCGGCATTCGGCAGCCACGCTGTGTTTACCGCTTTTTAGCTGATCGAGTTCCTCCAGCACGGTCATCGGCAGCACCACACGGTGCTCCTGAAAATTCAGCAAAGCATTGGGATCGTGAATCAGAACATTGGTGTCGAGAACGTAACAGGTGGGCTGAGTCGGCGTGCGTCCGCGTGCGGCCATAGAGCATTCCCCTTTGCCAATGAATGGTCGGTCGGCGCGGTGCGCTTCGCCCCCCGAATTGCTCCGCGCTTAATTAACCTTTAGCGCAAAAACTGTGTCAGCACTAAGACAAAATTGTTATTTCACCGGCAAAAATTTCGCCACAGCGATGATTTACCCCATCGGCGCTGGGCTGCTTTAAACTATGTGCCCGCCATTTTTTAAGCTAGCCACCATGAGTCAACTGCCTGCCTGCCCGAAGTGCGAATCGCCCTACACCTACGAAGACGGCCTGATGCTGATCTGCCCCGAATGCGCCCATGAGTGGAATGCCGATGGCAGCACCAACAGCAGCGATGCTGAGCGAGTGATCAAAGACTCAGTCGGCAATCTGCTGGCCGACGGCGACACCGTGACCGTGATTAAAGACCTCAAGGTCAAAGGCAGCTCGCTGGTGGTTAAGGTCGGCACTAAAGTGAAAAACATCCGTCTGTGCGATGGCGACCACGATATCGACTGCAAAATCGACGGCATCGGCGCCATGAAGCTGAAAAGCGAATTCGTCAAAAAAGCCTAAACGCAACCCCGCACCACCTTGGCATGCGCCAGCCCAGCTGAGCTGCCAAGGTTTGTCACTGTTTGCCCGCTAAGAGCGTTCGCCAAGCAAGCGACTTGCTTATCATTCCGCGAGTGCGTAAAAAATTGCCTTACTTTGCCTTTGCGCCTTTGACGGTCAAAGGTTTGCCGCCAATACTGTTATAAAAATAAAACGCGTGGATCCGGACTTGCCACAGACCTCATCAGCCAACAGCTTGTCGTTAAAACTGCTCCGCGCAGTGCTACTTGCCGCCTTGGTAGTGGGCATAGTGCTGAGCTGTGCGCAAATCATCTACAGCGCTTACCAAACACGACAAAGCATTGACCACGACGCCGAACGCATTCTGGCCATGGTGCGCGACCCCTCAACGCAGGCGGTGTACAGCCTCGACCATGAGATGGCTCGCCAAGTGGTGGAAGGTTTGTTCCAGCACGAAGCCGTGCAAGAAGCGGAAATCGGCAACCCCGGTGAAGCACCGCTGGCAGAAAAACGCCGCGCGCTGCAAGAACGGCCGACCCGCTGGATCACCGACCCGATCCTCGCCAAGCAGCAACCTTATTCGGTCAAGCTCTACGGCCAAGCGCCGTACCGCGAATACTACGGCGACCTCTCCATCACCCTAGACACCGCCGGCTATGGCGAGCTGCTGGTGTCTAACTCGGTGATTATCTTTATCTCTGGCATCCTGCGTGCCATGGCCATGGCGTTGATTTTGTTCCTCATCTATCACTGGATGCTGACCAAACCGCTGGCGAAAATCATCGAACACCTGTCGGACATCAACCCCGACCGCCCCGGCCAGCGCCAACTGCCGATGCTCAAAGGCCATGAAAGCAACGAACTAGGCCAGTGGATTACCACCGCCAACCAACTGCTGACCTCTATCGAGCGCAACTCCAACCTGCGCCGCGAGGCCGAAGACAGCCTGCTGCGTCTGTCGCAATACGATTTCTTAACCGGTTTGCCCAACCGCTTAATGCTGCAACAGCAGCTACAGCGCTTGCTGGAAGATGCCAACAAGCACCACAAAGGCATCGCCGTGCTGTGTGTGGGCCTGGATGACTTTAAAGGCATTAACGAAACCCACGGCTATCAGACTGGCGACGCCCTGTTGATTGCCTTGGCCGAACGTCTACGCGCCAGCAGTGAAGGCCTAGGCGGCCTCGCCCGTTTAGGCGGCGACCAATTTGCTTTAGTACTCACCGACATCGATCAGCCGTATCAAGCCGCCGCGCTTGCCCAGCAAGTGCTCGACGACCTCGACCGGCCGTTTGTACTGATGCAAATCGAAGTACGCCTGCGCGCCACCATCGGCATCACCTTGTTCCCTGATGACGGCGACAGCGCGGAAAAACTGCTGCAAAAAGCCGAACAAACCATGACGCTGGCGAAAACCCGCTCGCGCAACCGTTACCAGTTCTACATCGCCAGCCTCGACAGCGAAATGCGTCAGCGCCGCGAGCTGGATCAAGAACTGCGCGAAGCTCTACCGCGCGGTCAGCTGCACTTGGTGTATCAACCGCAAGTCGATTACCGCAATCATCAGGTGATCGGTGTGGAAGCGCTGATCCGTTGGATTCACCCCGAGCGCGGCTTTATTCCACCGGACCAGTTCATTCCGCTGGCCGAACAAAACGGCAGCATCATCAGCATTGGCGAATGGGTGCTCGACCAAGCCTGTCAGCAGCTGCGCGAGTGGCATGACCAAGGCTTTACCGAGCTGCGCATGGCGGTCAACTTATCCACCGTACAGCTGCACCACAGCGAACTACCGCGCCTCGTCAGCAACCTGATGCAGCGCCACCGCCTGCCGGGCAAGAGTTTAGAGCTAGAAGTGACCGAAACCGGCCTGATGGAAGACATCACCGCCGCCGCACGTCACCTGCACAGCCTACGCCGCTCCGGCGCGTTGATCGCGATTGACGACTTTGGTACCGGCTACTCGTCGCTGAGCTACCTACGCAGCCTGCCGCTGGACAAGATCAAGATCGACAAGAGCTTCGTGCAAGATCTGCTCGAGGACGAAGAAGACGCCACCATCGTGCGCGCCATTATTCAGCTGGCCAAGAGCTTGAATATGCAGGTGATTGCCGAAGGTGTAGAAACCCTCGAACAAGAGGCCTACATCATCGAGCACGGCTGTAACGAAGGCCAGGGCTATCTGTACAGCAAGCCGCTGCCAGCCAAAGAGCTGACCTTGTACTTGAAGCAAACCCAGCGTCTAACCCAAGCGGCGCGCGGCAGCGAGTAAGCCTTGCTGCCGATTTCGCCAAACCTCATTCGCCTGTGCGTTGCCGTACTGTTACCCGCTACAGCGTGCTTGGGTTACTACCGCGTAGAAGCGCTAGCGCCAGCAAGCCCATGGCTAAGCGCAGCGATCATCCTCGCCTACCCCGTTAGCCTCATGGGTTTTGCCGGGGTGCTGCTGTGCTTACGGCAGACACCCATCAAAACCAGCCTACTGGTGCTCGCCAGCGCCGCCACGCTGCTGCCTATTGGCTTAATTCAGACGCTAAGCAACTAACGCCATTAACCCAATAGCCAGCCGTTCTTTAGGCAAATCCAAATCACCCCACCAGTACCGCCCAACACGGCGACAAAACCTGCCAGTGCATGCCAGCGATAATGCTTCGCCAGTTCATCTTCGCCCATGCTTGAAAGCACAAACGGCAACTGACCGGGGTCGGCTAAACGGTGTTGGTCGCCTTGACGCAGGCGGCTTTTAAACCGCTTTTGCGCTTCCCAGCTGGCCTCTTGGCGCATGCGTGTCCACTCTTGCTCGTCCAGCTCGCCGTTGCGGTCGTAGTCGAAGCGGCGCAGAAGCGCTGGGTAGTCTTGCTTCCACTCGCGCACCACGCTGCCAACTTCCTGCGCCTCGTTAAACCCTTCGCGCGCGGCACCGTGAGAGCTGAAGTGGCCAAGCGCATACAGCGGCTCGCCCGCATGTAAGCGCTCCTCGGTATAGCGGTATTCGCCAGCAAAAAAACTGCCGATAAAGCTCAACGTATCAACCCGCAACGGGTGGCGCTGATTACCTTTCCAGACCTGCTTGGTCTGCGGCTTAACATCGGCGCCGCGCGGATCGATCATGCAGGTGCCCGTGCCATCGGCAAATAAGAAGCTAGCGCCACTGACCTCGCTCTCCACGGTACGCCACTCGCGCTTGTTGCCACTGCCGGTACGCTCCTCGATCTTGAATCGCCACCACGCGCAAGGCGTGCCGGTCAACGGCGCCTTCTGCATAGCTTCTGGCTCACCTTGCACGGTGCCGTACAGCTCGACAAAGCCTTGCGCGGCGGAGCGGATTTTCGAGGTCGGGGTGTCTTCTAACAGGCGCGCGCGTGACAGGTTGCGGAAAAACCAAAAGCCGCCACCGAACACGCCTACCGCCGAGAGCAGCAGAACAAAAATCGCTTCTTGCATGCTAATCAGCCAAACAACTTGGCCATGTCGACATCGGCTTTCTCAGCGTCGCTGAACTGCAGCAAATCGGCCGCTTTAAAGGCAAACCACTTGGCGATCAGCACATCGGGGAATTGCTCGATGCGCACGTTGTTGCGGTTCACCGCGTCGTTGTACAGCTCGCGGCGATCGGCGATGCCGTTTTCCAATCCAGTGATGCGCTCGGCCAAGTGGCGAAAGCTCTCGTTGGCTTTCAGCTCAGGGTAGTTTTCCGCCAGCGCAAACAGCTGGCCCAAGCCCATGCGCAAGCCGGTTTCGGCTTTCCCTAAGGCGGGCACATCACCTTGCTCGCGGGCACTGGCCACAGCGCTGCGCGCGGCAATCACTTGCTCCAGCGTGGTGCGCTCGTGAGTCATGTATTGCTTGCAGGTTTCCACCAGCTTAGGCAGCTCGTCGTGACGCTGCTTGAGCAACACATCGATATTCGACCACGCCTTGCTAACCCCGTGCTTCAGGTTAACCAAGCCGTTGTACAGCACTACGCCATAACCCAGCGCCAGAATCACCACCACTAACACCACAATGCTCGAACTCGACATCGCTCTACTCCTTGATTGATACAGGTCATTGTAACGAGTCATTTCCGCCTACGGCAGCAACGAATCCACACCCTGGGGTTTCTATTAATGAGAATTTTTCGCATTATATTTAGCTCTAACGCTTAACCGCTTTTAAACAAGACCAAGGGATCCCACATGAACTGCACTCGACTGGCCGGCGCTTCGCTGCTGGCAATCAGCATTGCTCTGGCCGGCTGCGGCCAAGAAGAGCCTGCCAAGCCAGCTGCTCAGGCGGCTGCTCCCGCCACCACCGACGCCCCCGCAGCCACCGTGGCAAAACCGACCAGTGCTGAGCAAGCCGCTGTGGTAAGCCACTACGCCGACCTCGCTTTGGCCGTCTTTGAAGATGCCCTGACCACCGGCAAAGCCCTGCAAGCGAGCATTGACGCGCTACTGGCCGAGCCCACCCAAGCCAATCTGGAAGCCGCGCGTAGCGCCTGGATTGCCGCCCGCAAGCCCTACATGCAGACCGAAGTGTTCCGCTTTGGTAACGCTGTGGTCGACGACTGGGAAGGCCAACTCAACGCCTGGCCGCTGGACGAAGGCCTGATCGACTATGTTGCTGGCGACTATCAACACGCCCTGGGCAACCCCGGCGCCAGCGCCAATATCATCGCCAACGCAAAGCTGACCATGGGTGATCAAACCCTGGATCTGGCCACCCTAACCCCTGAGCTGCTGGCCGAGCTGAACGAGCTGGGCGGCTCCGAAGCCAACGTCGCCACCGGCTACCACGCCATCGAATTCCTGCTCTGGGGCCAAGACCTCAACGGCACCAACCCCGGCGCCGGCAACCGTCAGGCTAGCGACTTTGTACAAGGTGAAGGCTGCACCAACGGTTTCTGCGACCGTCGCGCGGCATACCTGAAAGCCGTCACCACCCTGCTGATCACCGACCTCGAGTACATGGTCGGCCAGTGGCAAGCCGACAACGCCGACAACTACCGCGCCACCCTGCTCAGCGAAGCGCCCGAGCAAGGCCTGCGCAAGATGCTGTTCGGCATGGGCAGCCTGTCGTTGGGTGAACTGGCTGGCGAGCGCATGAAAGTGGCGCTGGAAGCCAACTCCACCGAAGACGAGCACGACTGTTTCAGCGACAACACCCACAACTCGCACTTCTACAACGCCAAAGGCGTGCGCAATGTGTACTTGGGCGAATACACCCGCGCCGATGGCAACGTAGTGAAAGGCGCCAGCCTGAGCGATTTGGTGAAAGCCGCCAACGCCGATGCCGACAGCAAGTTGCAAGCTGAACTGGCCGCCTCAGAAGCCGCGCTGCAGAAGCTGGTGGATAGCGCCAACAATGGCACCCACTTCGACCAGCTGATTGCTGCCGACAACACCGCAGGTAATGCTCTGGTGACAGGCGCTATCAACGCGTTAGTGGCGCAAACCAGCGGTATCGAAGCCGCCGCTGCCGCGATTGGCATTACCGAACTGAACCCGGACACCGCCGACCATCAGTTCTAATTGTTCACCGGAAGGCACTGATGCCTTAGCCTCAGTGCCTTCTTAGGCGCCGCACACAAGGATAGGTGCGGCACCGCCCCGCCGTACTCGAGGCCACCCCTGTGCCACGTTTTATCGTTTTGCTCAGCGCCCTGTTGCTGAGTGCCTGTAGCGACCCCCAACACGCCTACCAAAGCGGCGAAGAGCTGCCCGGCGGTAACAGCAGTGTTAGCGCCAGTGGCAGCCAAGCGTTTTCTTTACCTTCGGCAAACTTGCCGCCATCCCGCCGGGTGGATTTTGCCGTGGGTAACAGTTTCTTCCGTAACCCCTGGGTAATCGCCCCCGCCACCACCACGGCGCGCGATGGCTTGGGCCCGCTGTTTAACACCAACGCCTGCCAAAATTGCCATATCCGCGATGGCCGTGGCCGCGCGCCGTTAGAGGGCGCCACCCAAGTCACCTCGTTACTGGTGCGCTTATCGATTCCCGCCAACGCCGCCGATGCGCAAACGCTAAAGCAGCACGGCAATGTGCCGGACCCCATCTACGGCGGCCAACTGCAAGATTCAGGCATTCCCGGCATCGACCGCGAAGCGCTGGTGCGTGTGCACTGGCAAGAACACACCGTCATCCTGGCTGACGGCACGCAGATTAGCCTGCGCAAACCGCAGCTGGATTTGCACGCCTTTAACTACGGCGCGCCGCACCCTGCGCTACAAACCTCGCTGCGTTTAGCGCCGCCGATGATTGGCTTGGGGCTGCTGGAAGCGATTCCTGAAGCCGATATTCTCGCCAATGCCGACCCCGACGACCGCAACGGCGATGGCATCGCCGGTATGGCCAATCAAGTGTGGGATATCCAGCGCCAGCAGACTGTGCTTGGCCGCTTTGGCTGGAAGGCCGGCCAACCGACGCTGAACCAACAAAACGCCGCCGCCTTTGCCGGCGACCTTGGCCTGACCAGCGCGCTGTTTCCCCATGATGACTGCACTGACGCACAAACCGCCTGCTTACAAGCCCCGCACGGCGGCGAGCCGGAAGTCAGCGATGCGGTGCTGAAACAAGTGCTGCTCTACAGCCGCAACCTCGCTGTGCCTAAACGCCGCCATGCACAAGATCCGGACGTTCTAGCCGGTAAAACCCTATTCCAGCAAAGCGGCTGCGCAGCTTGTCACACGCCCAGCTTCAGCACTGGCAAGGCCGCCGAGCCCGAGCAAAGCAACCAGCGTATTTGGCCGTATAGCGACTTGCTGCTGCATGACATGGGCGAAGGGCTGGCAGATAATCGCGGCGAATTTTTAGCCAATGGCCGCCAATGGCGCACCGCGCCGCTGTGGGGCATTGGCCATACTGAAGCCGTCAGCGGCAACGTCAGCTTGTTACATGATGGCCGCGCGCGCTCGGTGCTAGAAGCCACTCTGTGGCACGGCGGCGAAGCACAAACCGCGCGCGATCGGGTTGTGCAATTAAGCAGCAGAGAACGCCAACAACTGCTGCGCTTTATTAACTCCTTGTGAGGCTCCCCATGCGCTTACGCTTTGCTGCCCCGTTGCTCTTTGCTGTGCTCGCCGGCTGCGACACACCGCCCGCCGATACGGTCACGGTGGTCAATCAGCTGAGTCAACAAATGCTGGCCGACTATCAACACTGGGCCAGCGCCAGCGCCGCACTGGCCAATAGCACGCAAGCCCTCTGCCAGCAAGGCGGTAGCCTGACTGCCAGCCAGCAAAGCTGGCGCGAGGCTTTTAACGCCTGGGCGGCCTTGCAACCGGCCTTAATTGGCCCGTTGGCCGAGCAAAATCGCAGCTGGCAGGTGCAATTCTGGCCCGACAAAAAGAACCTCGTCGGCCGCCAAGTGAAGATGCTGCTCGACGCAAACCCGAGCATCGACCAAGCACAACTGGATAAATCCAGCGTGGTGCTGCAAGGCTTAAGCGCCGCCGAATACCTGTTGTTTGACCAGAGCATCGACCTAAGTCAAACCGAGCAACAAGCCCGCTACTGCGGTTTACTGCTGGCGATTGGCGGGCACCAAACGCAGCTCTCGCAAGATATGCTCAGCGCTTGGCAAGGCGCGCAAGGCTTTGCCGCCACCCTCAGCAACACCCCTAACCAGCGCTTTGCCGAGCCGCAAGAAAGCCTCGCCGAACTGCTGCGCACACAGGTATCCAGCCTAGAGCTGATGAAGAAAAAACTCGGCACCGCTATTGGCCGCCTGAGCAAAGGCATCGCCCAGCCCTATCAAGCCGAAGCATGGCGCGCCGATGCCAGCCTCGACAGCCTGCGCGCCAGCTTAGCCAGCCTGCAAACACTGTGGGGGCAAGCGCAGCAAGTTGGCCTGCGTGATCTGGTGAACGATGCCGCCCTGCGTGAGCGTATCGAGCACCAACATGCGCAAACCCACGACACCTTTGCCGCGTTTACCTCCGGCCTGCAAAGCCTGCTCAGCAACAGCGACGACCAACAACGCTTAGACAAGGCTTACCTCGAGCTGGCCGAGCTACAGCGCCTGTACGAGAAAGACCTAGCACGCGCACTGAACATTCAAATGGGCTTCAACGCCCACGATGGTGACTAATGAACCGTCGCCAACTGCTTAGCCTTGGCCTGCTCGGTTTAGCCGGCGCCAGCCTAGGCCACTGGGCTTTTTCACCCGCCAGTCACAGCCCGCTGATTTACTCGGCGCGCAGCAATGCCCAAGGCCAGCACTTTGCCTGCGCGTGGCACTTAGATGGCCAACTGGCCTTCGAACAGCCCGTCGCGCAACGCTGCCACGATATTCTGCCGCTACCCGATGGCAGTGCACTGTTTGTTGCCCGCCGCCCCGGCACTCAGCTGTATTGGTTTAGCCCCAGCGGTGAGCTACGCCAAACGCTTAACAGCAGCGCCGACCGCCACTTCTATGGCCATGCCGTGCTCAGCCCCGACGGCCAACACATTTACGCCACCGAGAACGACACCCGCCAGCCGGGCCGCGGTGTGCTCGGGGTGTACCGCCTAGACCAGCAGATCAGCAAACAAGCTGAACTCAGCAGCCACGGCATTGGCCCACATCAGCTGCTGTGGCTGCCGCAGTCAGGTTTACTCGCCGTGGCCAATGGCGGCATTCGTACCGAAGCCGATAGCCGCGAGGCGATGAATCTTGAACACATGCAGGCCAGCCTAGTGCTAATGCACGGCGATGGCCGCTTGGTGAGCCAAGAAACCCTGTCCGAGCGACAAAACAGCCTGCGTCACTTAGCCGTAGCCGCCGATGACACGCTAGTCTGCGGCCAGCAATACATGGGCAACAGCCGCGACCGGGTTGACCTGCTCGCCATCAAACGCCCCGGCCAAGCACTGAGCGCCTTCCCGGTCGCCGAAGCGCAGCGCGCTGGCATGCAGCAATACACCGCCAGCCTCGCCATCCACAGCGAACAGCGAGTGCTCGCCGTCACCCTGCCGCGCGGCAATCGCGTGCAAGCCTGGCACCTCGACAGCGGTCAACTGCTGCACGACGCGCCGCTGCCGGATTGCGCGGGTGTTGCTGCGGTGCGCGAAGGCTTTGTCGTCTCATCTGGCCAAGGCCGTTGCCGCTTACTAAGCCTAACCGCCGAAGGCATCCACACCACCGCACTGGCCTTACCCGCCGGCGGCTGGGATAACCACTGGCGCCTTAGCTAAAAGTGCGAGCTTGATCACTTCAGCAAACGCAGCAACCAGCGGTTAAACACCCAAGCACACAGCCAACCAGCAGCGGCGCAGACCAGCAGCACCGTGAGGGCTTTTTGCCCGAAGTCGGTGTCGCCCACGCCCGGAGCGATAAACACGCAGGCGCTGAGTGCGCCGCCCCACAGCCCGCTGCGCGATGACAAGCTTGCCTGACGGCGTTTTGGCCAGATCAGCACGAGGTTAAACAAACCGGCCAACGCCGCCGGCAGCAAGCCGAAAAAGTAGGCGTAATGCAGCCAACCCGGCAGCGCCAGCACGCTGGTGATGCCAAACAGCGGCAGGCTCAGTAAACCGCCCAGCAAAGGGCCGAGTAGCGCAAAGCCAAACAGGCTTAATAGCAGCGCGGCCAGTACTCGCAATCCATATCGCATTAGCGCACCTGCTCCGCACTCAAGTTAGTCACCGGCTTACGCAGGGCGGCGGGTAAGTCCAGCAAGTCGTCTTCGAAGCTTTCCAGCGGTGGCTGGCGTTTTTCGAAGCGGCTGCCGAGCACCAGCATGCACGGGGTGAACAGTAAGGTCAGTACCGTGGCGAAGGTCAGGCCGCCGGCAATGGCGCTGGATAGCTGCGTCCACCATTGGGTAGACGGCGAGCCGATGGACAGCTCTGCGCCCAGCAGGTCGACGTTCATGCCCAGCACCATAGGGATTAAGCCCAGCACGGTCGTGACCGCCGTGAGTAGCACCGGGCGCAAACGCAAGCAGCCGGTTTCCAGTGCTGCATCGTAGGGGCTGAGGCCCTGACGGCGCAGTTGGTTGTAGGTGTCGATCAGGACGATGTTGTTGTTCACCACGATGCCGGCCAAGGCGATCAGGCCCATGCCGACCATCACCACACCGAACGACTGGCCGTTAAACAGCAAGCCCAGCAGCACGCCGGCGGTGGACAAGACAATCGCCGAAAGCACCAGCAGCGACTGGTAAATGCTGTTGAACTGGGTGACCAGAATCAGCGCCATGAGGAAGATCGCCACCATAAAGGCAGTCATCAGGAAGGTGCCGGCTTCTTTCTGGTCGGCATCTTCGCCGCCCAAGCGTACTTGCACGCCTTGCGGTGGTTCGCCGACGGCGGCCAACAGCGCCGGCAGACGTTCGTCGAGGCGGAAGCCTTCCTCAAAGTCGGCCTGCACGGTAATCGTCCGCTTGCCATCCACACGGCGCAGGGTGCCGACCTTAGGCGCCGGCGTTAAGGTGACAAAGTTGCCCATCGGCACTTGGCCTTTAGCGGTGTTCAGCGTGAGGCGATTGAACTGATCGAGCGAACGCCAGTTATCCGGCATACGCACGCGGATATCCACTTCGTCGGTGGCATCTTCCGGGCGGTAGGTGGCGACTTTCAGGCCGTTGGTGACCATCTGCACCGCGTTACCCACGCTCAGCACATCGGCGCCAAAGCGCGCGGCGGCTTCGCGGTCGACGGTGATGCGCCACTCGATACCCGGCAAGGCGCGGTCGTCTTCGAGGTCTTTAAAACCGCCGAGCTGTTCCATTTCCACCAGCAGTTTGTCGACAAACGCCGAGCTGGCCTCGGGGTCGAGGCTGGTGATTTTGATATTCAGCGGTTTGCCATCGCTGGGGCCGTTTTCCTGTTTACGGAATTCGAGAACCACCCCCGGCACATCGGCGCTGCGTTGGCGCATTTCTTCCAAGATCTGATTGGCCGGGCGACGCTCGCGCCAATCCACAAACTGGAATTGCAGCACGCCGATCACATCGGCAGCCAAGCGGTTATCGCCCTGCGCGAAGGAGCGCGCATACAGCGCCTTGACCTCGCTCATGCCCAGCACGCGCTGCTCCACTTGCTTGAGCACGGCGTCTTTTTCTTGAATCGACAGATCGCCACGGGTGCGCACCATAATCTGCGCGCTTTCTGGTTCAACATCGGGGAAGAACTCGAAGCCGTGGTTGAACTTGCCATACGCCACGTAGATCAGCACCACGGCGGCGAGCATGGCAAACAAGGTAGTCGCCGGGCGCTTGAGCAGCGCCGCCAGCACGCGGCGGTAACCATGCCCTGCGCGGCTAGCGTCGGCATGGTTGGCATCCACCGTGCCGCCGGTGACTGCGCCGAGCACCGGCATAAAGATCAGCGCCATGGCCAGCGAGGCCGACAGGCAGACGATCACCGTGGCCGGCAGGTATTTCATAAACTGACCCACCACACCGGGCCAGAACAGCAGCGGGATAAACACCACCACAGTGGTCGCGGTCGAGGCAATCACCGGCCAAGCCATGCGCGTGGCGGCGTTGACCCACGCTTGGCGCGGGCTTTGGCCTTGCGCCAAGTAACGGTCGGCCAGCTCCGACACCACGATGGCGCCGTCCACCAGCATGCCGGCAACCAGAATCAGGCTGAACAACACCACAATGTTGAGCGTGTAGCCCATCAGCCAGATCAGCAAAATGCCGGTAAAGAAGGCACCGGGAATGGTCACCCCAACCAGCAACGCAGGGCGCACGCCCATGGTCGCCATGATCAAAATCAGCACCAGCACGATAGCCACCAACACGTTGTTCAGCAGGTCGCTGAGCATGTTGGAGACCTCTTTGGACTGATCCATGATGTAGCTGACTTCAATCCCCTCGGGCAGCAAAGGCTTGGCCTGCTCCATCAGGGCTTTGACCTGCTCGATAGTCTCGATGATGTTGGCGCCGCTGCGCTTGGACACCTCCAGCACCACCGCCGGTTGGCCATTAATACGCGCAAAGCCTTCCGGGTCTTTGAAGGTGCGTCTTATCGTGGCGACGTCGGCGAAGGTCACCACGCTGTCGCCATCGACTTTGATCGGCAGGCTGAGCACGTCTTCGAGGTCTTCAATCACCCCCGGCACTTTCATCGCCATGCGGCCGGCGCCGGTATCCAAACTACCGGCAGCGACCAGCTTGTTGTTGCGGGTAACAAAACCAGCCAGCTCGGCGTAATCGATGCCGTAGCTGTCCAGCACTTGCGGGTCGACGAGGATTTCCAGCAGGTCTTCGCGGTCACCGCCGATTTCCACCGACAGTACTTGGGCGATGCCTTCGATGTTGTCTTTCAGGCGCCGGGCGATATACACCAGCTCTTGTTCAGACAGCGGGCCGGACAAACCAATCGACAGCACCGGGAACAGGGCCACGTTGATCTCGTGTACTTCCGGCTCTTCGGCTTCTTCGGGCAGTTTGCTGCGCGCGTTATCCACCTTCTCGCGCACATCGGCCAGCGCCTGTTTGGCGTTAAAGCCGGCATCGAACTCCATGGTCACCGAAGCGTGGCCTTCGCTGGCCACCGACTTCATTTCTTTAATGCCTTCGAGGCTACGCAGCTCTTGCTCCATGGGCCGAACCAGCAAACGCTCGGCGTCTTCTGGGGCGATGCCTTCGAGGCTCATGGACACGTAAATCACCGGAATACTGACATCCGGGTTGGATTCCTTGGGGATCACCAGGTACGCGGCAAACCCGCCGATCACCAAGAACAGCAAGGCCAACAGGCTGGTGCGACTGCGGTCGAGCGCCGCAGCAATCAGCGTATGCATATCAGTTCACCTCAGCGCCGCGCGCTTGCACGCGCTGCCCGGCTTCGACAAAGCCTTGGCCTTGGGTGATTAGCGCCACCTTACTGGGCAGGCCGCTGACCCAAGCTTCTTTATTGCTCACGGTGATCAAATCCACGGGGGTGAACTGCACCACATCGCCCTCGCCCAGCCACTTAATGCCGGGGCGACCGCTCTTATCTAAGCTGAGCAGCGCCGGCGACACACCGTGGGCCAAGGCCTCGCCCGTGGCCACACGCAAGGTGGCACTGGCACCGGCAATGCGCTGGCGCTCAGGGTTTTCTACCGCGACTTCGACACGGAAGCTGCGCGTGCCAATATCCGCCGCAGCGGCAATAAAGTGCACCTTGCCCTCCAGCGTGCGGCCATCGAGCAGCTCCACGGCGACCGGCTGATTGAGCTGCAAGTGCACCACATCTTGCTGCGGCACTTGTGCAGCCACTTTGAGCTGGCTGACGTCCACTAAGGTCAGCAGGCTCTGCCCCGGCTGCACGTAATCGCCGGGCTCGACCATGCGTTGGTCGTACACGCCAGCAAACGGCGCGTCGATGCGGGTGTGCGACAGCGCCAACTCAGCTTCGGCCAGCTCGGCTTGCGCTTTGGCTTGCTCGGCTTTGACCTTGAGCAGATCGTTGCTGGAAATCAGACGGTTTTTCAGCAGCCGCTGCGCGGCTTCCAGCTCAGCTTGTTGCTGCTGCGCGGCGGCACGTGCGCGGGCGGCCTCTGCCGGGCGGGCATCACCACTTAAGGTGAGTAAGCGCTCGCCAGCCTTAACGCGACGGCCTTTGTCGCTGTCTAAACGTTCAACCACACCAGTGACTTGCGCGCGCAATTCAACGCGCCGCCAAGGCTCCAACTGACCTTGCAAGACCAGCGCGCGCGGCACTTTTTGTGCTTCCAGCCACTGCACTTGCACTTGCGGCAGTTGCGCGTCGGCCAACGGCTCACTGGCCGGGGCGCTGTCTTGCATGGTGGAAATATTGCCCAGTGCCATCCACAGCAATAACGCCACGGCGATCACCGCTGCGAGTAACCAAGGTTTGTTCTTGATGGCATTCAACATGATTCACAGGTTCCTTCAACGCGCGTTTGCAGCATTTGGCCGGCCATGCCATGCAGGCCGGCCATGATGAAATCGGTTACTTGATCGAGGTAGGCGTCTAGCTCATCGCGGCCACACAGGTGGCCAATACCGCCGGCGGCCACGCGGGCCATAGCGCCGGTGAAGCAGGCATCGGCCGACCAGAGCAGGCGCTCGTAGTCTTCTACCGATAAGCCGGGGTTGCCTAAGGTGTCGTTGAGCATGCTGGTGAAAAACGCCAAGTACTCGTGCTCTAGGGCATCGAACTGCTGGCGAAATTCGGGGTCGAGACGCTTCTGAAAATCCGGTCGGTCGCAGTGCATAAACAGCTGCGCCATCACCGGGTCATCCAGCAACTTGGCAAAGGCATGACGGGTGACGGTGCGCATCGCCTCGTGCTTGGGCAGGCGTGCATGCAAGGCACGAAACTCGGCGATATTGGCTTGCGAATCGTTAATCACCAGCTGCGCGTAGAGCGCCTCTTTGCTGGGAAAGTGCTTGTACACCGTGCCTTTGCCGATGCCTGCCTGCACGGCCACTTCGGCGATGGTGACGCGATCCCAAGGCTTAACGCGGAACAGCTCCAGCGCGGCTTGCAGAATCGCCTGCTGGCGCAATTCAAATTGTTGATCGTGAAAGCTCATGACTGTAATTCACAACGTGACCGGCGGTCATGGTATGCCGCACACGCCGCGCTGACAAGCCGCTGATGGCCCAATGGTCGGTGCCGCACAAATGTATAAGCAAAAAGACGCTTTTCTGTACAAAAGCGCATTGACCACAGTGAAAAACGCCGCCTATTGTATATACATATTAACAATAAGAGCTGCCTATGCCTGCTTCAACCGCTTACCTGTGGCATGCCGTCAGTCTGTTCGACGGGCTGCGTAGCCATGCTGAGCCCATGTCTGTGCTGGTCGAGAACGGGCGCATCAGCCGGCTGTGGCCGGCTGCGCAGTGCAACCCGAGCGATTTTCCCCACGCGCAGCTGCTCGGCACGGGCGGCACCCTTACGCCTGGGCTGGTCGATTGCCACACTCACTTGGTATACGCCGGCAACCGCGCGCACGAATTTGCCTTGCGTCAGGCCGGTGCCAGCTATAGCGAGATCGCCGCAGCCGGCGGCGGCATTCTGAGTACCGTGCACGCCACCCGCGCGGCCAGCGAAAGCGCCTTGATCGAGGCCAGCATGCCGCGCTTGGATGCCCTGCTGGCCGATGGCGTAACTCGCGTAGAGATCAAATCCGGCTACGGTCTGAGCTTGGCCGACGAGCTAAAAATGCTGCATGCCGCCAAAGCCCTCGGCCAGCTGCGCAACGTGCACATTCACACCACCCTGCTCGCCGCACACGCCCTGCCGCCGGAATACCAAGGCCGTGCCGATGCCTATATCGAGCAGGTTTGCGACGTAATGATTCCCGCTGCCGCCGAGGCGGGGCTGGCCAGTGCGGTGGATGTGTTCTGCGAAGGCATCGGCTTTAACCTCGCCCAGTGCGAGCGAGTCTATCGCGCCGCGCAGCGCCACGGCTTGGCCATCAAGGCGCATGCCGAGCAGCTGACTAACCTGCACGGCAGCGCCTTGGCGGCGCGCTATCAAGCGCTGTCGGTGGATCACTTGGAATACCTCGACGAAGCCGGTGTGGCCGCCATGGCCGAGCACGGCACCGTGGCGGTGTTGTTGCCCGGTGCCTTCCACACCCTACGCGAAACTCAGCTGCCGCCGATTGCCCTGCTGCGCCAATACGGCGTGCCGATGGCCGTGGCCAGCGATGCCAACCCCGGCACCTCGCCGCTATGCATGCCCACCCTGCACCTTAACTTGGCCTGCGTGCTGTTTGGCCTTACCCCCGATGAGGCCCTCGCCGGGATGACCGCCTACGCCGCCCGCGCCTTGGGCCTGCCTGAGCACGGCCAGATTGCCGCGGGCCAAAGCGCCGAGCTGTGCTGGTGGGCCGCGCACAGCCCAGCAGAGCTGGCCTACGCCGTACAACCCAACCGCCTGCGCCAACGCATGCTTGATGGAGTGCTTTGCGATGCACAGTGAACTAGCCGCGCTCTGGCAAGGGCGCCACGACCCCGAACCCGACAGCCCGCGCTGGCATCAACAAATACAGCCGTTAGCCACAAACTGCGCGCCCGGCGTGGCGATACTGGGCTTTGCCTGCGATGAAGGCGTACGCCGCAATCACGGCCGCACCGGCGCCTTTGCTGCGCCTGCGGCGATTCGCCGTGCGCTGGCCAATCTTGCCTGGCACCGCAGCGGTCCGGCCTACGATGGCGACGATATCCGCTGTGATGACGGCGACTTAGCTGCGGCCCAGCTACGCCTCGGCCACCAAGTGGCGCAAGCCTTGGCCGACGGCCATCTGCCGCTGGTGTTCGGCGGCGGTCACGAGGTGGCTTACGGCAGCTGGCTGGGTTTAGCCGCGCACGCGCAAAGCAAGGGGCTGCGTATCGGCATTATCAATTTCGATGCGCATTTCGACCTGCGCGACCCCAGCCATGTGCACTCCTCCGGCACGCCCTTCGCGCAAATTGCCGAAGCCAGCGCCAGCTATGGACAAGCCTTCCGCTACGCCTGCTTGGGCGTTAGCCGCGCCAGTAACACGCGCGCGCTGTTCCAACGCGCCGCCGACCTGCAGGTGCTGGTGCGCGAAGACCACAGCATCCAAACCGACACCTTAAGTGCTCGACAAGCCGAACTGGCCGACTTCTGCGCCAACTGCGACATCGTGCAGTTATCCATCGACCTCGATGTGCTGCCCGCCTGCGAAGCGCCCGGCGTTAGCGCCCCAGCGCCCTATGGCGTGCCGCTGCGGCTGCTCGAACCTTTGCTGGCCAGCATCAAGGCCAGCGGCAAGCTCGGCCTGATCGAGCTGGCCGAACTCAACCCTCACCACGATATCGACCAGCGCACCGCCCGCGTCGCGGCGCGCTTAGTCCACCTGTTAACCCTCGACACCTGAGGCCAAGGAGCACCCCTGTGAACCGTTACCGCGATTGCACCATCCGCGCCCCGCGCGGCACCACGCTGAACGCCAAGAGCTGGCTCACCGAAGCGCCGCTGCGCATGCTGATGAACAACCTCGACCCCGACGTGGCCGAGAACCCCCAAGAACTGGTGGTGTACGGCGGTATTGGCCGTGCCGCGCGAGACTGGGCCTGCTTCGACCAAATCGTCGAGAGCCTTAAAGAGCTCAACGACGACGAGACCCTGCTGGTGCAATCCGGCAAGCCGGTGGGCGTGTTCAAAACCCATAAAGACGCGCCGCGCGTGCTGCTTGCCAACTCCAACCTGGTGCCGCACTGGGCAACCTGGGAGCACTTCAACGAGCTGGATGCCAAAGGGCTGGCCATGTACGGCCAGATGACCGCCGGCAGCTGGATCTACATCGGCAGCCAAGGCATCGTGCAGGGCACCTTTGAGACCTTTGTCGAGGCCGGCCGCCAGCACTACGACGGCAACCTCACGGGCCGCTGGGTGCTCACCGCAGGCCTCGGCGGCATGGGCGGCGCGCAGCCGTTGGCCGCCACCTTGGCCGGCGCTTGCTCGCTGAATATCGAATGCCAGCAGAGCCGCATCGACTTTCGCCTGCGCACCGGCTATGTCGATGAGCAAGCCAAAGATCTCGACGACGCCTTAGCGCGCATCCACAAGTACTGCGCCGAGGGCAAGGCCATCTCCATCGCCCTGTGCGGCAACGCCGCCGAGGTACTGCCCGAGCTGGTACGCCGTGGCGTGCGCCCGGACATGGTCACCGACCAAACCAGCGCCCACGACCCGCTCAACGGCTATCTGCCCAGCGGCTGGCAGTGGGACGACTACCGCCGCCGCGCCGCCAGCGAGCCGGAAGCGGTGATCAAAGCCGCCAAGCAGTCGATGGCCGTGCATGTGCAAGCCATGCTCGACTTCCAGAAAATGGGCGTGCCGACCTTCGACTACGGCAACAACATCCGCCAGATGGCGCTGGATGAAGGCGTGCAGAATGCCTTCGACTTCCCCGGCTTTGTGCCGGCGTATATTCGCCCGCTGTTCTGCCGTGGCATCGGCCCGTTCCGCTGGGCGGCGCTGTCCGGCGACCCAGAAGACATCTACAAGACCGATGCCAAGGTGAAGGAGCTAATCCCCGACGACGAGCACCTGCACCGCTGGCTGGACATGGCCCGCGAGCGTATTCACTTCCAAGGCTTGCCGGCGCGTATCTGCTGGGTCGGTTTAGGCCTGCGCGCCAAGCTCGGCCTGGCCTTTAACGAGATGGTGCGCAGCGGCGAGCTGAGCGCGCCGGTGGTGATCGGCCGCGACCACTTGGACTCCGGCTCGGTGGCCAGCCCCAATCGCGAAACCGAAGCCATGCGCGATGGCAGCGATGCGGTGTCCGACTGGCCGCTACTCAACGCCCTGCTCAACACCGCCAGCGGCGCGACCTGGGTGTCGCTGCACCACGGCGGTGGCGTCGGCATGGGCTACTCGCAGCACTCTGGGGTGGTGATTGTCTGTGACGGCAGCGACGAAGCCGCCGCGCGCATCGCCCGTGTACTCACCAACGACCCAGCCACCGGCGTGATGCGTCACGCCGATGCCGGCTACCCTGAAGCCATTGCTTGCGCCCGCGAACAAGGGCTCAACCTGCCGATGCTGCGCGGAGAATAAGCATGCTGCACCTGACCCTAACACCCGGCCAACTGACCCTCGCCGACCTGCGCGCCGCCTACCAAGGCCCCGTACAACTGCGTTTGGCGGACAACGCCGCCAGCGCCATCGACGCCAGCGTGGCGTGTGTCGAGCAGATTCTCGCCGAAGGCCGCACCGCCTACGGCATCAACACCGGCTTTGGCCTGCTGGCCTCCACCCGCATCGCCCATGCTGACTTAGAAAACCTGCAGCGCGCTTTGGTGCTGTCGCACGCCGCGGGGATTGGCGAGCCGCTCGACGACGCCATGGTGCGCCTGATCATGCTGCTGAAAATCAACAGCTTGGCACGCGGCTTCTCGGCGATTCGCCGCCAGGTGATCGACGCGCTGATCGCCTTGGTTAACGCCGAGGTGTACCCGCATATTCCGCTCAAAGGCTCGGTGGGCGCCTCTGGCGACCTCGCGCCGCTGGCGCACATGTCGCTGCTGCTGCTCGGCGAAAGCCAAGCGCGGCATAACGGCCAATGGCTGCCGGCCAACGAAGCACTGGCCATCGCCGGCCTAGAGCCGCTGACCCTAGCGGCCAAAGAAGGCTTAGCGCTGCTCAACGGTACGCAAGTTTCCACCGCCTATGCGCTGCGCGGCCTGTTCGAGGCCGAAGACCTGTTCGCCGCCGCCACCGTATGCGGCGCACTCACCGTGGAAGCCGCCCTCGGCTCGCGTAAACCCTTCGATGCGCGCATCCACGCCGCGCGCGGCCAGCAGGGGCAAATCGACAGCGCCGGCGCGTATCGCCATCTGCTCGGCGACAGCAGCGAGATCGGCCGCTCGCACGAAGCCTGCGACAAAGTGCAAGACCCCTACTCGCTACGCTGCCAGCCACAAGTGATGGGCGCCTGCTTAACGCAAATCCGCCAAGCCGCCGAGGTGCTGGCCGTCGAGGCCAACGCGGTATCGGATAACCCACTGGTGTTCGCCAGCGATAACGAGGTGATCTCCGGCGGCAACTTCCACGCCGAGCCGGTGGCCATGGCCGCCGATAACCTAGCCTTGGCCATCGCCGAAATCGGCGCATTAGCCGAGCGGCGCATCTCGCTGATGATGGACAAGCACATGTCGCAGCTGCCGCCCTTTTTGGTCGCCAACGGCGGGGTTAACTCCGGTTTTATGATCGCTCAAGTCACCGCCGCCGCGCTGGCCAGCGACAACAAGGCGCTGGCTCACCCGCACAGCGTGGACAGCCTGCCCACCTCGGCCAACCAAGAAGACCACGTTTCGATGGCGCCCAACGCCGGCAAACGCCTGTGGGACATGGCCGCCAACAGCCGTGGCGTGCTCGCCGTGGAATGGCTCGGCGCCTGTCAGGGGCTGGACTTCCGCGCCGGGCTAAAAAGCTCGCCAGCGCTGGAACAAGCGCGCCAATGTTTGCGTCAGCACGTGCCCACCTACGAGGAAGACCGCTTCTTCGCCCCGGACATCGCCGCTGCCGACCAACTGCTGGCCGAACGCGCACTCACCCCGCTGCTGCCCAGCGGTCTGCTGCCTTCATTGAGCTGAGCCCAAGGGATGATGGCGCAGCCCAAGCTCCGCTATCATCCCGCCACTTGCCACCCAAGGAGCTGCTGTGAGCCGTCCGCCGCCACGCTACAAAGCCATCGAAGCCTTTCTGCTGGAGCGCATTCACAGCGGCGCCTATCCGGTGAATCACCAAATTCCGCCGGAAGAACAACTGGCGCGTGATTTCGGCGTCAGCCGCATGACCGCCAACAAAGCGATTCGCGACTTAGTGCAGCAGGGTTATCTGAGCCGTCAGGCCGGTTTAGGCACTTTTGTTTGCGACCGCAAGGCCGAGTCGTCGCTGCATGAAGTGCTGAATATCGCCGGCGAAGTGCGCGCCCGTGGCCATCACTACAGCAACCGCGTACTGCTCAGCGAAGCCCGCGCCGCCGACGACGAAGTGGCCCTACGCCTTGGCGTGCGTCTGGGCAGCGAGGTATTTCACAGCGTGCTGGTGCATTGCGAAGACGGCGTGCCGATTCAATACGAAGAACGCTTTGTGAACCCGCGCTGGGTGCCGCACTACCTAAGCACCGACTTCAGCCAGCACACCCCCAACGAGGTACTGGTGGCCAGCTGCCCGATCAGTGATGTGGAGCATGTGGTCGAAGCCGTGCTGGTGGATGCCGGCATCGCCCAAGCCCTCGACATGCCCGCCCAGCAGCCGTGCCTTAGCGTGATTCGCCGCACTTGGTCGCAAGAACATCTGATCAGTTACGCCCGCCTGCTGCACCCCGGCGACCGTTACAAGCTGCGTTCGACGCATTTGCAGCGCCGCTAGCGTTAACCCTTATGCTGGCGCTGCGCGACGTGGTGAATCAGTTGCCGTGGCATTTGCCCCAAGCTGTGCTGCTCGTGCACTCCGCCTAAGGCCACGGCCTCACGTGGCATGCCATACACCACGCAACTGGCTTCGTCTTGCGCCATGGTCATACCACCGGCTTGGTAGATATCCAGCATGCCTTGCGCGCCATCTTTGCCCATGCCGGTAAACAGCGCTGCCACGGCATTCGGCCCGGCAGCATTGGCCACCGAGCGAAATAACACATCCACCGACGGCTTATGGCGAAACACCGGCGGCGCATCCGACAGCTTAGTGACGTAAAAGCGCCCAAACCGCTCGACCACTAAATGCTGATCGCCGGGGGCGATGTACACATGCCCAGGCAAAATACGCTCGTCACCTTTGGCCTCCAGCACGGTCAGCTGCGACAGGCGATCAAGCCGCGCCGCAAAAGACGAGGTAAACCCCGGCGGCATGTGCTGCGTGATCACCACGCTGGGAAAGTCTGGCGGCAAAGCCATAATCACCCTCTTCAGCGCCTCTGGGCCGCCGGTTGAGGCGCCTAGAGCAACGATTAGGCCGGTGTCATCTCGCAGGCCGCCGGGTTTGGTTGCCTTGGGCATCACCTCGTCGACTTTCACCGCTTTACGCACCGGTGGTAAGCGCTTGAGGATTTTCGCCTGCGCCGCAGAACGCAACTTATCGAGAATATCGTCGCGGTAGGCTTGCATGCCTTCCACGACACCAATCTTGGGCTTAGGCACAAAGTCGATGGCGCCAAGCTCCATGGCTTTAAAGGTGGCTTCGGAGCCTTGCTCGGTGAGGGTAGAAATCATCACCACCGGGGTGGGCCGTGCGCGCATCAGTTTATCGAGGAAGGTCAGGCCATCCATGCGCGGCATTTCGATATCGAGGGTGATCACATCGGGCGTGAAGTGGTTGACCATGTCGCGCGCTTCAAACGGATCTTTGGCGGTGCCAACGACAATAAAGTCCGGGCTTGCGCTGATCATTTCACTCAGCAAGCTACGAATTAACGCCGAATCATCGACAATCAATACCTTGATAGCCAAGGCGACCTCCTCTACTAACTACGCACTGCCCCTGAGCAGCTTTCCTGTTCGCTAAAAACTATTGGTTGGTATTAGCAAGTTTAGCTAGCCTTAAACCGCCCTCAAGCCCGTTAAAACAAATCGATATCGCCCGACACCGGCACTTTGCGAATACGCATGCTGTACTCCATTTCCCGATCCAGCAGGGTGGTGTTGTTGAGACTCTTAAGCTTTTTAATCAACACACGGCCCGTGGCGGGAAAGAAATACACCTTGCGCGGATACACATCGAGTAAGTCCTCGGCCACCACGGGCACGCGCTCAACGTGCAAGTATTCGTGAATAAAATCAGCATTACGCCTACCCACATGGTTTTGCGTGATGCCGCGCAGTACGTTACCACCACCGAAGATTTTCGCCTCGAAGTTGTGCCGTTTGGCCCCCATTTTCAGCAGGTGGTTAATCAGCATTTCCATGGCGTACACACCATAGCGCGCTGACGATGATGCAGGGTTTAGCCCTTCGTCAGTGCCCGGCAACATAAAGTGATTCATGCCACCGACGCCGGTGGTGCGGTCACGCAGGCACACTGAAATACACGACCCCAGCACCGTCACGATCAGCACATCGCGCTTGGTCACGTAGTACTCGCCGGGCAGAATCTTCACCGCTTCGGTTTCAAAGTAGCGGTCGAAGTAGGTGCGCTCTTCCAGTGGCCCGTTATGTTGTTCGTGCTGGCTCATTTGCGCACCGGCTTGTAGATAGTGCGGCCAATCAGGCGAACCACATCGTTAGCGTGCACAAAGCTTTCTGAGTGCCCGGCAAAAAAGCGACCGTGCTCTGGCAATAGTTTTGCCATGCGCTCAAGCACTTTGTGCTGGGTGGGCTTATCGAAATAGATCATCACGTTGCGGCAAAAAATAATGTCCAGCGCATTGCCTAGGCCCCAGTTCTGATCGAGCAAATTGATTTGCCGAAACTCGATCATCTGCCGCAGTTCTTTCACCACCCGCACCTTGCCGGCATTACTCTGCTTGCCGCGTAAAAAGAACGCCTTGCGCCGCTCCGTGCTGACCGACTCTAGCCGTGCTTCGGGGTAGATGCCTTCACGCGCTGTGCTCAGCACTTTGGTGTCGATATCGGAAGCAATCAGTTGCACCGGCACATCGAAGCGGCCAAACGTCTCGGCCAAGGTCATGGCGATGGAATACGGCTCTTCGCCGGTGCTGGCTGCGGAGCACCAAATGCGCCAGTTACGCCCCGGCTTGTGTTGTTCGCGCAGGTACTGCGCTAAGTACTCAAAATGATGCTCTTCCCGAAAGAACGAAGTCAGGTTCGTAGTCAGCGCATTAACGAAGTGCTCAGCCTCTTCAGGATGCTTATCGAGGTAGAGGAAATAACTGGGGAAATCGCGCAGACGCAAGCTGCGCAAACGCCGCACCAGCCGGCTGTACACCAACTGGTCTTTACTCGGCGCCAAGCTGATGCCGGCCATCTGGTAAACCCGCTGGCGCACCTGCTCAAAATCGGCCTTGGTGTAGGTAAATTCCCGCTCCATAGCCCCCGTTACGACTCCTTAGACTGCTTCACAGCTGGACTAAGACCACGGCAAGGCTACATGCAAAATCTGCAGACTTGCCGTGGGCCTGTGCGACGTTTGCGCGTGGGCTTAGAACTCCTCCCACTCATCTTCCGCCGACTTGCTCACCTTAGGCAGAGAGCGCGTTGCCATCGGCCGAGCTGCGACAACGGGCTTGCTGGCCGCCAGTTTGCTTTGCTGTGGGCGATCATCGAGCTTAAACACCGCCACCGACTGCGACAGCATGTTGGACTGGCCCTGCAGGGCTTCGGCCGAGGCAGCGGCCTCTTCCACCAGTGCGGCGTTTTGCTGGGTCATTTCGTCCATCTGACTCACAGCGCGGTTCACTTCTTCAATACCGGTGCTTTGCTCGGCCGAAGCGGCGGCAATATCGGCCATGATGTCGGTGACTTTCTGGATCGACACCACGATCTCGCTCATGGTGCTGCCGGCTTGAGCCACGAGGCTATTACCGTCTTCCACCTTGTTCACCGAGTCTTCGATCAGCGATTTGATCTCTTTCGCGGCCGAAGCAGAGCGCTGCGCCAAGTTACGCACCTCTGCCGCGACCACGGCAAAGCCACGGCCTTGCTCGCCGGCTCGCGCCGCCTCTACCGCGGCGTTAAGCGCCAAGATATTGGTTTGGAAGGCGATGCCGTCGATCACGCCGATGATGTCGGCAATTTTGCGTGCCGAATCATTAATCGCCGCCATGGTGTGCACCACTTTCTGCACCACATCACCGCCGGAGGTAGCCACCTGCGAGGCATTCATGGCCAATGAGTTAGCCTGCCGCGCATTGTCGGCGTTATTACGCACGGTAGAGGTGAGCTCTTCCATGCTCGAGGCGGTTTCCTCAAGGCTGGAAGCCTGCTGCTCGGTGCGCGAAGACAAGTCGGAGTTGCCCTGCGCAATCTCGCTGGCGGCGGTAAAGATGGTATCTGCCGACTCGCGAATCTGCCCGAGCATATCGGCCAAGCTTTCTGCGGTTTGGTTGGAGTAGCCCTTAAGGTCGGCAAAGATACCTGAGTAGTCTCTAGTCACCCGTACGGTGAGATCACCCTTGGCGAGGCCTTCGAGCATACGCTGCAAATCGCGCAAGCCATCCTCAACACTGACCATTAAGGTATTGAGGTCTTCACTTAGGCGCTTAAAGAAGCCCATTTTCCCGGCGACATCTAACCGCTGAGTAAAGTCCCCGGCCGAAGCAGCATTCACCAGATTGCCTACTTCTTTCTCCACACGAACTTCTTCAGTGCGATCGATCCACTGCACTGCCGTACCTAGGCGATCACCGTCATCATCAAACACAGGAGTCACCACCAGCGCGAAGGTCAAACCGCCGACCTCAATCTGCGCCCGGTGAGTGCCGCTCAGCTGCGCCAACATACGCGCTTGGTGCTCGGGGCTCTTGTGGAATTGGTCGATGCTGCCGCCAATCAGTTTGCTGGCATTAAACATAGGCAGGTCTTTGCGAATATCGCGTTCGCACTTTTGCAGCAACTCAGCCACCGACTTGTTCATATAGATGATGTCGCGCTCGGGACTGGCGATCATCACGTTGGCAGACACGTTATCCAGCGCGCTCTTAATCCGCGCGTTGTCTTCGGCGATCTTGTCCAGCGCAGCCTGACGAAGTTGCTCTTCCGCTTGCGCCTTCAGCTCGGCGGTGCGATCTCGCCACTCCACCACAGTGCCGATACGATCGCCGTGGTTGCCAAACACCGGGGTGGCGGTAAAGGCCATGGTGCGTGGGCCAATGTTAATTTGCGCTTTGTGCGGCTCTTTGAGTTTTTCCAACATGCCCTGCTGATACGCGGGGTTCTTGTGGAACTGGTCGATATTACGGCCCACCACCGAAGCGGCATCAAAGCGCGGTAAGTCTTGACGAATATCTGCTTCCGCCGCTTTGAACATTTCTTGCACGGCTTTGTTGGTGTAGACGATGACGTTGTTTTCGTCGGCCAACATCAAGCTGGTGCTGGCGGCATCCAGCGCGTGGATGGTGCGGGCGGTTTCGATATCGCGCTTGAGCAACTCCTGCTGCATGGCTTTAAGGTTACCGAGCAGACGACGGGTGTCGTAGTCGCCCTCTTCATTGATCTGCGCGCGCAGATTACCGTTGGCAATCTCTTGCGCCGAATCGATAGCGACACGGAATGAACGCAGAATCGAGATGCCCACCCAAGCAATCAGCGCCAGCATCACCGCCAAGGCCAACACGCTTAAAACCGCGCTGCGGGTGAAGTCGGCACCGAAGGCATCGTGCTGGTATTCCAGCTGCTCATCCAAGGCTTTTAGTGCGGTGTAGTTGTAGCTGAGCACCTCATCGAGCACTTGAGTGTATTGGGCGAAGAAGTCACGCGTGTCGATGTTGTATGCCAGCGCATTGAGAATTTCCCGCTCGCTCATGGTCTTCAGCTCGCCTACCTTGGCGGCGACGTTTTGCATGCCCGGCTGCAGGCGATCACGAATTTCTGGGCTATCGGCAAACGAGCGGCCCAAATCACGCTGCATAAAAAACAGGATGCGATCGGTCATGTTCAGCAGGCCGCGCATTTGCCCGCGCTTCTCGCCGCCACCGACGCCGTCGTTAATAGCGGCGATGCCTAAGCCACGGGTTTGCGCGAGGTTTTGTATCAAGTCCGGCACATGGGTGACGGTAACCAGCATCAGGTAATAAGTCGCTTGTTCGGGGTCGAGCGACAAGCCAGATACTTCGGCAAAGTCATCAATAAAGCCGCGTACATGCAGAATCATCTCGGTATGGGCGGTAAAGCTTTGCGTGTCGTTTAAGCGCTCACCCAAAACATCCGCACTGATCTTGTCCACCTCTACCTGCAAATTGCTTAAGTCTTTTTGCAGGGTGGCGCTGTGCTTAAGCAGGCTAGAGGCCTGAATCTTTGGCAAGAACTCTTGCTTTACTTCACCCAGCAAGCGTTGGTACTCGGCCGTAGTGGCATTACCACCCAAGATAATCTGCGCTTGGCCGCGCATTTTTTGCAGGCGCGCCATCATGTTGAGCAGGTTATTGATCGGCTCAATCGCCTCGCGCTCTTTATCGATACGCGTCAGGTTGTTGTAGATCGCCATGTCGAGCTGATACACCGGCACTGCCAGCCCGAGCACGGCCAGCATGGCGATCAGCAAGAGCTTCCAGCTGATGCGGATTCGACTCTGCAAGCTACCCATGTTCACACCTCCCCTTCTGCCGAAGCATCGACCAAGGCCATTTCCTGGCTGGTCATTAATTGTTCGATATCCACCAGAATCAGCATGCGTTCATCGACGGTGCCCAAACCCAGCAGGTATTTGGTGTCGAAGGCGCCGCCGAACTCTGGCGGTGGTTTGATGGCGGTTTCCGCCAGCCCCACCACATCGGAGACCGAATCCACCACGACGCCGACCACACGTTCGGCAACGTTGAGGATGATCACTACGGTGAACTGGTTGTAGACCGGATCAGACAGTTTGAATTTGATGCGCAAATCGACAATCGGCACGATGGCGCCACGCAGGTTGATCACGCCCTTGATGAACTTAGGCGTGTTGGCGATGGCCGTGACTTGGTCGTAACCGCGGATTTCTTGCACGCGCAGAATGTCGATGGCGTACTCCTCCGGCCCCAAGGTAAAGGTCAGGTACTCGCGCAGTGGCCCGGCTTGGGCTTCGCTGTCATGGCTCATAGGCGAACTCGTGTTGTCCTGCTAATTGGGGAAGCGCATCGACATCCAGAATCAGCGCCACACTGCCGTCACCCATGATGGTGGCGCCGGCAACGCCGTCGATGCGGTGGAAGTTTTGCTCAAGGCTCTTGATCACCACCTGCTGCTGGCCCACGAGGTAATCGACCAACAAGGCAAACTTGCGCCCTTCGGCCTCGAGGATGACCACAATGGCGGTTTCCGGCTTCGGCGGCTCAACGCCCATGCCAAGAAGCTGGTGCAAGCTGAACAGCGGCATGTATTCGCCGCGCACGCGAATCACTTGGCCTTCGTTATTCACGCTGCGGATGTCATCCACCACCGGCTGTAGCGACTCGACGATGTAGGTCAAAGGCACCACATAGTTAGTGCCGGCCGCCGAGAGAATCATGCCGTCGAGAATCGCCAAGGTGAGCGGCAAGCGAATGGTGATGCGCGTACCCACGCCCAGCGCCGAGTCGATCTCGACCTTGCCACCGATGCTTTGGATATTGCGTTTGACCACATCCATGCCCACGCCACGCCCGGACAAATCCGTGACCTGCTCGGCGGTAGAAAAGCCGGGCATAAAGATCAGCTGCCAGACTTCGTTATCGCTCATGCCTTCGTGGGCGGGCAGGCCTTTTTCTTTGGCTTTGGCGAGTAATTTCTCCCGTGACAGGCCTTTGCCGTCGTCGGCGATCGTCACCACGATGCTGCCGCCTTGGTGGAAGGCCGACAGGCGAATGGTGCCTTGTTCAGGCTTGCCGGCAGCGAGGCGGTCTTCGGGCTTTTCGATACCGTGGTCAACGCTGTTGCGCACGATGTGGGTCAGCGGGTCGGCGAGCTTTTCGATCACGCCTTTATCCAGCTCGGTGTGCTCGCCTTGCAGAATCAACTCGACCTTTTTATTCAGCTTGCTGGAGGTATCGCGCACCAAGCGCGGGAAGCGACTAAACACAAAGCTGATCGGCAACATGCGGATCGACATGACCTGCTCTTGCAGGTCGCGGGTGTTGTGTTCCAACTGCCCCAAGGCATGAAAGATGCGCTCGAACTGGCTGGGGTCGAGCACTTGGGTGAGCTGATTAAGCATCGACTGGGTAATCACCAGCTCGCCGACTAAGTTCACTAAGGTGTCGATTTTCTCCACGCTGACACGGATGGAGCTGGATTCACTATCCGCGCGCGGCGCGGCGGCTTTAGGTGCAGCCTTGGCCGCAGGCTCTGCTGCGGGGGCTGGTTTTTCCGGTGCTTTTTCCGCTGCCGCCGCTTGCGGCGCAGCAGTTGGCGCGGGCACTGGCGCGAGCACTGGCGCGGCTTCGGCAGGCGCTGCTAGCGGCTCTGCGGCAGCCTCTGGCGCTGCGGGCACCTCAGCGCTTGGCGCCCCTGGGGCGTCATCAAAAAAGCCAAAGGCTTCGTCGTCGGCTTTTTTCTCTTGTTTAGGGTCAGGCAGATCGACAAAGAAGCCGTAACCTTGATCTTCTTCACTGCTGGCCGTGGCTGTATCGGCCGTTTCTGGCGTGCCGGGGGCATCGGCGAAAAAGCCATAAACCTCACCCTTGGCTTGGTCTTCCGCTTCTTCAGGCATGTCCGGCAGCACCATAGGCGCATCGATATCCGGCACGCCGGGGGCGTCGACAAAAAAGCCGAAGCCTTGCTCGTCGTCATCGTCCGTATCGGCTTGCAGACCTAAGGCTTTGTCCGTCAGCGCCTGCAAGCGCTGCGACATTTCTGCGCCAAGCTTGGGCGCTGCGGGCTCGCCACTTCGGTGGCCATCCATTAGCTGCCAGAGCACATCGCGGGCTTGCAGAAACACGTCGATCATTTCAGCTTCAAGGCTGACTTCTTGGCTGCGCAGCTTGTCGAGCAGGGTCTCGAGAATGTGGGTCACCGACGTCAGGTCGTCGAAACCGAACATACCGCTGGAGCCCTTGATCGAGTGCGCGGCACGAAAGATCGCGTTCAGCGCTTCTGGGTCTGGATTATCGACATCAATAGTCAGCAGCTGCTGCTCAAGCGCAGCCAGATGCTCTTCGGTTTCTTCGAAGAACACTTGCAGAAACTGACTCATATCCAGGCTCATGGGCGCTCCGTGAAACGATGCTGTTATTCGCGCGGCTTAGGGCAAAACTTTCTTCAACACTTCGAGCAACTTGGGCGGGTCAAACGGTTTCACCAGCCAGCCGGTGGCGCCTGCGGCGCGGCCTTGTTGCTTCATCGCATCGCTGGACTCAGTGGTGAGCATCAGAATCGGCGTGCTTTTGTAGGTGGGGATTTGCCTCAGCGAGCGAATGAGCGTCAGGCCATCCATGTTGGGCATGTTCTGGTCGGTAAACACCAAGTTGTAGGACTTGCCTTGGGCCTTACCGAGGCCATCTTTGCCATCCACCGCTTCATCCACTTGATAGCCAGCCGAGCGCAAGGTGAAACCCAGCATTTGGCGGATCGACGCGGAGTCGTCAACGATCAATATGTTTTTGCTCATAGCTCTCTCGTTCCAGTATTACCGTGGGGCCATAGGCACCTTGTCAGCGTTCTTGCGCCGCACTGTCTGTGCTCAGTTCGGCATACACCTCATTACCGCGGCCACGTACTTCCAACACCTCAGTTAAGGCCCGCACCAACTGCAAACCGCGCCCGTGATAGGCCAAACTGCCGGGGTTTGGCTCAGGCAAATTATGTAAATCAAAGCCCTTGCCAGAATCGCTCACGCTGATGGCCAAAGTGCCGCCCTGCGGGGTTAGCCGGTGCGCAATTTCAATGTCGATTTCGCCCTGTTCGAGGCCTTGCAGGCGTTGGCTGCGCTCTTCGATATAGCGCTCAAAGCCTTCCACTTCGCCTTTAATGCGCGAGTCCATCTCCAGCACGCCGTGATCCAGCGCGTTACTCAGCAGCTCGGCCATAATCAGGTTGAATGAGCCACGCAGCGATGGCTCGACCCCCAGCGACTGCCCCCAACCGACCAGTAGGGGCAGCATGTCGAGGCGTTTCAGTTGCTCAGCAGAGAGGCTCACGCTAAAGCGCCACTCGCCCACTTGGCTGCTGACTTGCCCGCCTTTACGGGCGGGCTGCTTATTGGCCAGTTCCAGCGGGCAGCTCAGTAACAGGCAAGACAGGTCATCTTGAATAGGCTGGCCATCGAGGTAACTAAAGGCGCTACGGCGAATCGCCTCTAAGCGGCGCTCTGGGGCGACGTTGTGCAGCGCTTGCTCCAGTCGCTCTTTGCCATATTGCTCGCCTGCGGGGTTGCAGCCCTCAATTAAGCCGTCGGAGTAGAGCAGTAACTGGCAGTCCTCACGGATCTGACACAGCTCGGTTTCATTGATGAATTCATCATTGGGCAGCACACCAAAAGGCACATTGCGCGAGGCAAAACGGCGCAAGACTTGGCCTTTCTTGTCCAGCAGCAAGGCCGGAGGAATGCCGCCATTCCAAATTTCCAAAATGTGCTCACGCGGGCGAAACACCGCCAAGGTAGCCGCCACAAAGCGATCCACCGGGTTGTACTGACGGTTTTGCAGGTTGAGCTCAGCGGCGATGGTGGCCAGCTGAAACCCCTTACTGGCCATGGCGTAGAAGGTTTGCGTCAGCGGTATCAGGGTGATTGCCGCCGGCAGGCCGTGGCCGGTGGCATCGGCCAGCATCACGTAGATATCGCCATTGTTAGAGGGGCACGCCAACAGCAAGTCGCCAGACAGCAAACTGGCTGGGTAAATCATGTGCTGTACGTTGCTGTGATTGAGGTGCTCTTGGCGCACCAGACGCGCCATTAAGTGCTGGGCAATGCGCCGTTCTTCTTCCTGAACCTCGCGCAAATGCAGTAATTCGCGGTTTTTCCGGCTGATCTGCGCCTGGAGATCGGCGGTACGGCGAAAGGCGTGGATCTTCGCCTCAAGCACATGAAAGTTGATTGGCTTAGCGAGAAAGTCATCGCAACCGGCATTCAGCGCTTCAATCTGCTCATCCACCTCGCTAAAGCCAGATAGCATGATCAGTGGGCACCAGTTGCGACCTTGTTGTAGGCGACGCAACTTGCCCGCTAGTTCAAGGCCATCCATGCCGGGCATCACTCGATCGAGCAACACCAAGTCAAACTCCTGCTCGCCGAAATGCGCCAGCGCCTGCGCCCCGTTTTGCGCATACACCGCGGTATGCCCAAGACTTTTGGCAAACTCTTCGATGGACTGGCCGATCAATTGGTCGTCATCCACCACCAGCAGGCGCAGAGCTTTCATAGGCTGCTCAACTGATTTTGAACACTTTGGGGAAGTTGGCGATTTCCAGCACTTCGCGCACTGCGCCCGAGGTATTCACCAGCTCGACCTCTTTGCTGGCCGCTTTGGCGCGATCACGCAGCAACAGCAAGATGCCGAGTGCCGCCGAATCCATGTACTGCACCTCTTTGAGGTCGACCAAAATCCGCTTGACCTCTTTGCTTTCCAACGCAGGCTCGTACGCATCACGAAACGCGCGGTAGCAGTTGAAATCAAAGCGGCTTTGCGGCCGTACGACAAAATCGCTGCTCATTAACCAGTCTCCTAAAACAACTCGACGTCACCGGCGGTGATGTTTTTTTGTGCCACCGGGCTACTCAGGGCCTGCTCTAGGGCACGCGCCTGCTCTACAAGATAGTCACTCCACTGAGCCGGGGCTTGTTTTTGCATGCTTTGCAGCGCCTCGCCTAAGGCTTGCAACTTGTTCTGATGACGACGGATTTGCCCAACCAGTTGTCCGGCCATGTCTTGAAACTGCAAGGCTGTCACGGCGCGGCTGACGTCACGATCAATGTCAATCGAGAGAGCGTCTAGCTCACTGACCACGTTGACGGTGTGGTGATTGAGCTGCTCTAAGTCGCTGAGCATGCCGCCAATTTGTTTCTTCGACGTCAGCGCAAAGCTCATGTCTTTGGCGGCCAGTTGGCTGACCTCACCTTCAGCCTGCTTGAGCTCTTGAAACACCTCTTCGACATGCTCGCGAATCACCTCGGAGAACTCGGTCGAGCGGCTGGACAAGCTGCGCACTTCATCGGCCACCACGGCAAAACCGCGCCCGGCTTCACCGGCACGCGCTGCCTCAATGGCGGCATTCAGCGCGAGCAAATTGGTTTGCTTGGCGATGCTGTCCATATCGGCGGTGGATTTGAGAATTTCTTCGATCTTGCCGGTGACCTTATCCATGCGATCGACCAACTTCATGGAGGTGCGACTGGTTTCTACCGTCGCCTCCACAAACAAACTCATGGTGCTTTGTGTGGCGCTGACAAAGTCTTGAAAGCTGCCGCTTTGGCCAACATTGTCCTCACCGTAACGCGCCACTAAAGACTGCGCCTGCTCATGCTGGCGGTGCGTGCGTGCGGCCAATTGATGAAAGCTAGCGGAGAGTTCGTCGATGGCATGTTGCAGAATCTGCTCAACGCGCTTGAGCTGTTCTTCCACCACCGCCACTTCGGCCACCAGCGCATGGCCCAAGGGCTGCCAGTCGATGGCTGGGCGCTGCGCTTTTTTCTTGGTGTGGCGTACTTGGCTGCGCTGCTGTGCATCCCACGCCACTAAGCCTAGGCTCATCACGGCCCCTAGCGGCAGCAGCAACCACAGCGGCAACCACAGGCTTAAAACAGCGACGATCAGCCACGGCACTACGCTAAGCAGCAGGTGCTTAACCGGCATAGTGCTTGGTGCTGTGGGGTCCTGCATGAAAACTCCCTTCTGGTCGCTTTGGCTGCGCCAGATCCCTGTTCTGCATTCACATATAAAACCTAGTGCGCCGTTGCAGCCTGTCAAACTTGGCAGCCTAACCGGCGCAAACGTGATAGCGGCTTGATGCCACATAACTTTAGACGAGCGCTGGCAAAGGCAGCGGCCAACGGCAAACCCACCGAGCAATGCGGCACTTATGCCACCTGAATTGGCTGTATTAGCAGCAAAACCAGCCCTTCCACCCCACCCGGCATAGCCGCTCATTGCCGAAACCCTTAGCATGACGACCACGCACCCACTGCCGAGCGAACACTGATGAAACCTCTGTTGCTATGTTGTCTGGCGCTGCTGCCACTGCTGGCCCACGGCAAGCGCATTGCCGTTGAAGACTATGCCTACCCGGTGACTAATCCATTTATCGCCACCATTGCCGGCACGCCCTCAGATGCCGCTATCACGCTGCCTGATGCGCGCGATATTGAGCAAAACGACTACGCCTTGGCGCTGAAAAAGCGCAGTGAATTGCCCGGCGTGTTCTACCAAGGCACAACGCTGAAGTACCGCCTTGCCGAGCAAGAAGGCCGTGCGCCTTTGCTGTTCATCATTGCTGGCACCGGAGCGCACTACGCCAGCGGCAAAAATGAGCTACTGAAAAAACTCTTCTATCAGGCCGGTTTTCATGTGGTGCAGCTGTCATCGCCGACCAGTTGGGACTTCATCTCAGCCGCCTCACGCAGCGCCACGCCGGGCTACAGCCCCGATGATGCCGATGACTTGTACCGGGTTATGCAGGCCGTGCTGGCCAATCACCCCAAGCTTAAGGTCGCTAGCGTCAATCTTGCCGGCTACAGCCTCGGCGGGCTGCACGCCGCCTTTGTCGGCGCGCTGGATAAACAACGCCGCGCGCTGAACATTCAGCGTGTGCTGATGCTCAACCCGCCGGTGAATCTGTACACCTCGGTGCGCAACTTAGACCGCTTAGTACAAACCCAAGTACCGGGCGTTAGTAACCAGCAAACCTTTATCGACGGTTTGATGCAGCGCCTGACCCGCTTCTTTGAGCAGCAAGGCCGCATCGAGGTCAATGAAGCCATGCTCGCGGCCTTCCAAAGCTCGCCCGAAGGCCTTAGCAATGAAGAGCTGGCCATGCTGATCGGCAGTGCGTTTCGCTTCACCGTGGCCGACATGGTGTATACCGCCGACCTGCTCAATCAGCGCGGCCTGATCACACCAAAAGACTATCCGCTGGGCTTTGACAGTGATCTGGCGCCATTTATGAAGCGCGCCATGATGTGTGACTTCGACTGCTACATCGCTCAGCAGCTCATCCCTTGGTGGCGCGCCAAGCACCAAGGCGGCAGCTTGGTGCAGATGATGAACCAAGTCAGTCTCTATGCGCTGGAGGACTACCTGCGCGACAACCCCAACATCGCCGTTATGCATAACGCCGACGATGTGATTCTTGGCCCCGGTGATTTGGGCTGGCTGGAGCGCACCTTCGGTGAGCGCTTAACCCTGTACCCACGCGGCGGCCACTGCGGCAATTACGCCTACCCGAAAAACGCCCACGACATGCTGGAGTTCTTCCATGACTAAGCCCCTGCACCTAGCTGCAGGCACCAGCCTGCTATGGCTTGCCGCCAGCGCAACAGCCGCCCCCTATCAAGCGCCCGAGGCCGACAGCGATGGTTTCACCCGCCCGCTCAGCACGCTGCGCTTTAACCCCTATCTTGATCAGCAAGAGTTCGAGCGCGCCAGCCTCGAAGCACTGGATATCTACGACCCGTGGACAGGGGTTAACCGGCGCATTTATCAGTTCAATCAGCGCTTCGATGAGTGGGTGTATATGCCCGCCGTTAACGGCTTTCGCTACGTCACTCCGGATATCGCCGAGCAAGGCGTGACGAACTTCTTCAGCAATCTAGGCGACATCGGCAACCTGCTGAACAGCGCATTGCAGCTCAAAGGCCAGCGCAGTATGGAGATCACCGCGCGCCTGTTGATCAACACCACCATCGGCGTATTCGGCCTGTGGGACCCCGCCACCTTGATGGGCGCAGCGAAACATAGCGAAGACTTTGGCCAAACCCTAGGCCATTACGGCGTTGGCAGCGGCCCGTATCTAGTCTTGCCGATTTTGGGGCCATCCAACCTGCGCGATGCCAGCGGAACCTTAGTGGATTTCGGCACCTCGCAAGCGGTGAACTTTTTGAATGTCGCGACCGCCAGCAGCCGCAACCCGGCGATTACCGGCGTGCGCGCGCTGGATGCGCGCAGCAATACTGCATTTCAATACGGCCAGACCAACTCACCGTTTGAGTACGAGAAGATTCGCTTCGTGTATGACGCGGCGCGCAAGATCCAAATCAAAGACTGATCAGATTTTGCACACCAAACCGAGGAACTCCATCAGCTTATCTTGCTGGGCCATCGCATCTTGATAACCCAGCTCGATCAGCTCGCGGCAAAAGCCCTGCTCAAACAGCAGGTAACTCAAGGCACTACCACCGGTGGAGCGGGTGGCGCCCGAACCGCGCAAGAAGAAGCGCAAGCTGGCTGGCAGCTCGCGGCGGTGCCGTGCGGCGATCACATCAATCGGCTTGCTCGGCGAGATCACCAACACATCCACCGGCTTAAAGCCGCGTGACTCACGCGTGCCAGAATGCGGCACCAACAGCGCCATGCGGTTGATCTTATCCAGCAGCTCGATGTCGCCTTCTAGCGAATCAACAAAAGTGCTGTTGAGCATATGCCCGACGATTTGCGCCAATGACGGCGGCTCACCACGCGGGCGCGTTTCTTCTGCCTGCTGACGGGCTAAGTTGCTACTGACCCCAATCACCAACACACGACTGGCACCTAAGTGCAACGCGGGGCTAATCGGTGCCTGCTGACGCACCGCGCCATCGCCAAAAAACTCGCGGTGAATTTTCACCGGACGAAACAACAGCGGAATGGCTGAAGAAGCCATTAAGTGATCGACATTTAACCGTGTGGGAATGCCCACGCGGCGGTGACGCATCCACGGGTCAATGGTGCCGCGCCCTTGGTAGAAGCTCACTGCGTGGCCACTTTCATAGCCAAATGCAGTGATCGACACCGCGTGCAGGCGACGCCGCGCAATCGCGGCGGCAATCCCGTTGTAGTTAATGCGCTCGGCTAATAAGTCACGCAGCGGGCTGTTATCCAGCAGCGACACCGGCTCATCACGGTTTAAGCCAAAAAACTGGCTGGCGCCAAAGGTAAAAGCCGATTTAAGTAGTTGATGCCACTCGGTACGGAACACCTGATCGCAGGAGAAGTCTCCCCACACATCGGTCAGGCGCAAAATCGCTTCGCGAAAATGCAGCGCACCGCCGGCCAAGGCCAGTGCATTGATGGCCCCGGCGGAGGTTCCGCAAATAATCGGGAAAGGGTTGAGCGAGTCATTGGGCAGCAAATCGGCAATCGCCGATAACACGCCGACTTGATAGGCGCCGCGCGAGCCGCCGCCGGACAACACCAGCGCGGCCATATCCTTCGGCTGTTCAACCGAACTGGCGAAAGCGGTCACCCATCCCCCTTAGCATTTTGCGCGTGTGTTATCCCAAGCCTTGTACTGTGAAGCTAGAGCGCCGTGCCGGCTAGCGCAAGTTTCAGCGCTTTTTACGCTTACGGTACGGGCGTGCCTCGCCTTCAGGGCGGGTCTTAAAGCGTCGGTGCGCCCACAGATATTGCTCCGGCTGCTGACGAATCTGCGCTTCGATCCATTGATTGATGCGCAAGCAGTCGGCCTCGTCACTGGCGCCGGGAAAGTCCTCCAGCGCCGGGAACACAGTTAAATCGTAACCCTGCCCATCGGCGCGGCGATGTTGCACAAACGGCACCACCTTGGCCTTGCCCAGCTTGGCAAACTTGCTGGTGGCCGTCACTGTCGCGGCCGGCACGCCAAATAACGGCACGAAAATGCTGTGATCGCGGCCGTAGTCTTGATCCGGCGCGTACCACACCGCACGGCCTTGGCGCAGGCTTTTCAGCATGATGCGCACGTCATCCCGCTCGATCGCTTGGGCGTCCAAGTTGTGCCGCTCACGGCCACGGCGCTGCACGTAATCGAACACCGGGTTGTCGTGTTCGCGGTACATGCCGTCGATGGTCGCTTGCTGGCCCAACAACGCCGCGCCTAACTCTAAGGTGGTGAAGTGCAGCGACATCAAGATCACGCCCTGCTTGGCTTCTGCCGCTTGCTGCAAATGCTCCAGCCCCTGCACATGCGCCAGTGAGCTTAAGCGCGTCTTAGGCCACCACCACGCCATGGCCGTTTCCGCCAACGCCATACCGGTGGAGGCAAAATTAGCGCGGCACAGTTGCTCACGCTCGGCCGGCGATAACTCTGGGAAGCACAGCGCCAAGTTAGTCTCGACAATATGTCGGCGGTCGTGCGCCACGCGATACATCAACGCCCCCACCACACGCCCCAGCGCCAACAGCAGGCGATACGGCAGCTGCGCAATCAACCAGCCTACCCCTAAGCCCAGCCACAGCGGCCAATGCTTAGGATGAAGAAAATGCTGTTTGAACTGAACACGCTGCATAACGGCCCCAACACACGAAAAACGCGCATTCTACCTGTTTTACCCCGCAAATCGGGCCATCAAAGGCCGCTGTACTTGCCCTGATCCGCCGCCAGCGGCTATAAGTCTGCCCTGCTCTTGGGGGAAACCGTTGTGAATCAGCCTGATCTGCTAATAAATGATCCCGTGTTCCAATTCAAAGGCAGCATGCTGGCTGTCACCGTGCTGGAACTCACCCACTCGGACCTCGACCGCCTGCGCCAGCAGTTGGCCAACAAGGTCGAGCAAGCCCCCAACTTCTTCCGTGACACACCGCTGATCTTAGGTCTGGACAAACTTGCCGGTGGCGAAAGCCGCCTAGCGCTAAGCGACTTAATGCAGTTGTGCCGCGAGTTCGGCCTGCGCACCTTGGCAGTGCGCACTGAGCACCCCGACGACATCGCCGCCGCCAATGCGCTGGATTTAGCCGTGATGCCGCCCTCCAACGCGCGCGAGCGCAGCATTACCCCGCAAGACTCCGTGCCGCGCACGCCGCAAAAGCCCGCTGAGCCTGTGCGCGTACCGAGCAAAATCGTCCGCACGCCGGTGCGCGGCGGCCAGCAGATCTATGCGCCCGGCGGTGACCTGATCGTACTCGCCCCCGTCAGTGCCGGCGCCGAACTCCTCGCCGACGGCAATATTCATGTCTACGGCCCGCTGCGTGGCCGTGCCTTGGCAGGGGTCAAAGGCGATCAAAGCGCTGGCATTTTTTGTCAGGGCTTAAACGCCGAGCTGGTATCGATTGCCGGTGTTTATAAAGTGGCTGAAGACCTGCGCCGTTTGCCGCATTGGGGCAAGTCTGTGCAGGTCAGCCTGTCGGATGAGATGTTGAACATCCTCCTGCTTTAAGAAATACTCCCGCGACTTCAGGGATTAGAAACCGCACAGACAAATTTGGGGTGAAACACCTTGGCTAAGATTCTCGTTGTCACCTCCGGTAAGGGTGGCGTAGGTAAAACCACAACCAGCGCAGCCATTGGCACCGGCCTGGCCATGCGCGGCTACAAGACAGTGATCGTCGACTTCGACGTCGGTCTGCGTAACCTCGACCTGATCATGGGTTGTGAACGCCGCGTGGTGTACGACTTCGTTAACGTGATCAATGGCGAAGCCAGCCTGAATCAGGCGCTGATCAAGGACAAACGCATCGAAAACTTGTCGATTCTGGCCGCCAGCCAGACCCGCGACAAAGACGCCCTCACCCAAGAAGGCGTGGAAAAGGTGCTCAACGAACTGCGCGAGCAATTCGACTACATCGTCTGCGACTCACCGGCAGGCATCGAAAAAGGTGCTTATCTGGCGATGTACTTCGCCGATGAAGCGATTGTCGTCACCAACCCCGAAGTCTCTTCGGTACGTGACTCCGACCGCATGCTGGGCCTTCTGGCCAGCAAGTCGCGCCGCGCCGAAAAAGGCGAAGAGTCAGTCAAAGAGCACCTGCTGCTGACCCGCTACAACCCCGAGCGCGTCAGCAAAGGCGAAATGCTCTCCGTAACTGACGTGGAAGAAATTCTCGCCATCCGCCTGCTGGGCGTGATTCCTGAGTCGCAAGCCGTACTGAAAGCCTCCAACCAAGGCATTCCGGTGATTCTGGATGACATCAGCGATGCCGGCCAAGCTTACAGCGACGCCGTAGACCGCCTGCTGGGCAAGGATGTAGCGCACCGCTTCTTAGAGGTGCAGAAGAAAGGAATCATCCAGCGACTGTTTGGAGGCCGTGAATGAGCCTGATGGATTTCTTTCGCAACCGTAATAAGCCGGCCACGGCTTCGGTGGCGAAAGAGCGTCTGCAGATCATCGTTGCCCACGAGCGTGGGCAACGCAGCCAACCCGATTACCTGCCGCAACTGCAGCAGGATCTGGTTGAAGTGATCCGCAAGTACGTCAAAATTGACCAAACCGATGTTCAAGTAGCGCTAGAAAACCAAGGCAGCTGCTCGATTCTGGAACTGAACATCACCCTGCCCGACCGTTAATCCCGTTGGCCTGCAGTGGCCGCCTTAGGCGGCCAGGCCGCGCTGGAACCTCCCCATGCCGCTATCTCAAGTGCGCTTCGTGCATCAGGACGAGCACATTCTATTGGTCAGCAAACCCACCCTGCTGCTCTCCGTGCCCGGCCGCGCCGAAGACAACCGCGACTGTCTGATCACCCGCCTGCAAGACAACGGCTACCCCGAAGCACGCATCGTGCATCGGCTAGATTGGGAAACCTCAGGGCTGATTATTCTCGCCCGCGATGCCGACACGCACCGCGAGCTGTCGCGCCAGTTTCACGACCGCGAAACCGAAAAGGCCTACACCGCGCTGTGCTGGGGCCAGCCAGAGCTGGACAGCGGGCGCATCGAACTACCGCTGCGCTACGACCCACCCACCAAGCCGCGCCATGTGGTTGACCACGAGCAAGGCAAGCACGCACTGACCTTCTGGCGCGTGCTCGAGCGCCACGCCGAGCATTGCCGTGTCGAACTCACCCCAATCACCGGTCGCTCGCACCAACTGCGCGTGCATATGCTCGCCATTGGTCACCCGCTGTTGGGCGACGGCTTATATGCCCACGAGCAAGCCCTTAAGGCATACCCGCGCTTGTGCTTGCACGCCAGCATGCTGGCCTTTACGCATCCGGCCAGCGGCGAGCGCCTGCGCTTTCACGACCCGGCACCGTTCTAGGGCCGAAGCACACACTTCGGGTAAACTGCCCCGCATTGCTGTCTTATCGAACGCTTGGAGTTGCCATGAGTGCGTCGTTGCCACAGGGTTTAATTGATTATCTCGGCCAGTCCCCTTCGCCGTTTCACGCCACCGCCAGCCTCGCCCGCCTGCTGGAAAGCCAAGGCTATGTACGCCTGCTCGAGCGTGACAGCTGGCAACTTAAGCGCGGCGGCCGCTACTTCGTCACCCGCAACGACTCCTCATTGATTGCTTGGCAGATGGGCCAAAGCGAGCCTAGCGAAAGCGGCCTGCGCATGGTCGGCGCGCATACCGACAGCCCCTGCCTTAAGGTCAAACCCAACCCTGAACTGCTGCAACAGGGTTATTGGCAGCTGGGCGTCGAAGTCTACGGCGGCGTGTTGCTAGCGCCGTGGTTCGACCGCGACTTGTCGCTCGCCGGCCGCGTGACCTTCCGTAAAGACGGCGCCATCGACAGCCGCCTGGTCGACTTTCAGCGCCCCATCGCGGTGATCCCCAACTTAGCGATTCACTTAAACCGCGAAGCCAACGACAGCCAAAGCATCAACAAGCAAACCGACCTGCCGCCGCTGCTGGCTTGCGTCAGTGGCGCCGAAGCGCCGGACTTCCGCAGCTTGCTGGCCGAGCGTATCGAGCAAGAACACGGCCTGACCGTCGATCAAGTGCTCGACTACGAAATGAACTTCTACGACACCCAAGCGGCGGCGGTGATTGGTCTTGAGAACGACTTTATCGCCGGTGCCCGTCTGGATAACTTGTTGTCCTGTTATGCCGGCGCACAGGCGCTGCAAGACGCTGCCGAAGCGGGCCAATGGGCCGTGCTGATTTGCACCGATCACGAAGAGGTGGGCTCCTCATCGCACTGCGGCGCCGACGGCCCGATGCTCGAGCAAGTGCTACGCCGCGTGTTGGGTGACGACGAAAGCTTTACCCGCACCATGCAGCGCTCGATTCTGATCAGCGCCGACAACGCCCACGGCATTCACCCCAACTACCCTGATCGCCATGACAACAACCACGGCCCGCGCTTAAACCAAGGCCCGGTGATCAAGATCAACCATAACCAGCGCTACGCCAGCACCAGCGAAACCAGCGGTTTATTCCGCCAGCTGTGCCTAGAAGCCGAAGTGCCGGTACAGAGCTTTGTGGTGCGCAGCGACATGGCTTGCGGCTCGACCATCGGCCCGATCACCTCTAGCCAAGTGGGCGTACGCACCGTGGATATCGGCGTGCCGACCTTCGCCATGCACTCCATTCGCGAGTTGGCCGGCAGCCAAGATTTGGGCTTTCTGGTCAAAGTGCTGAGCCACTTCTACCGCCAAGAGCAGCTGCCCTAAAGCTGCAACAGCACCTTGCCCTGCACCTGATTGCTTTCCAGCAGGGCAAAGGCGCGCTCGGCGTCGGCCATGGGAACCACCTCGGCCACGCAGGGCTGGCATTGGCCGCTGGCAAGCAGCGGCCAAACCTCGCTACGCAAGGCGCTGACCAGCTCGGCTTTATCTTCCGCACTGCGGCTGCGCAACGTCGAACCCAGCAGGTGAATGCGCTTAGCCAGCATCTGGGCCAAATCCAGCTCGACCTTGCGCCCGCCCATTAAGCCGATCAACACCCAACGGCCATCCAGCGCCAACAGACGGGTATTGAGCTCGGCATAGGCGGCACCAACCGGGTCGAGCAGTACATCAAACGGCGCCCAGTCGGCCAACGCGGCCACGTTATCACCACGCACCACACCGCCTTGCGCGCCTAACGATTGGCAATAGGCCAAACGCTCAGCACTGCCCACGCTCACCCAGCACGGGTTACCCAAAGCCTTGCACAACTGAATCGCCGCCGAGCCCACGCCACTGGCGCCGGCGTGCAGTAACACGCGCTCGCCGGGTTTTAGCTGCGCCAAGATAAACAAGTTAAGCCATGCGGTGGCGTAGACCTCAGGCAAGGCCGCCGCCTCGAGCAGGCTCACGCCTTCGGGCACCGGCAACACATGCTGGCTATCGACCACCACTTCTTCAGCCATACCTCCACCGGCGAGCAACGCGCACACCTCATCGCCCACTTGCCAAGCGCTGCCGGCGCCCACTTCGCTGATCACGCCGCTGCATTCCAAGCCCAACACCGGCGTTACGCCAGCCGGCGGTGGGTACAGCCCTTTACGCTGCAACAAGTCGGCGCGGTTTAACCCCGCCGCTGCCACCTGAATACGTACCTGTCCGGCGCCGCAATGTGGCCGCTCGGTCGTCTGCCAGCTCAACTGGCCGGCGTTGGCTTGCAATGCTTTCATCCTGTCCCCATAGTTAATTGAACAAGGCAGACTCGTGAGTGTCTCACTCACTGCCATGATGGCACTTCATCCCGCTAGAGTACTCGCGCCCCATGATCGCTTCCGCTGCACGTTTGGCCAAAACCCGCACACCGCTGCGTACCGCCCTCACCTTGGCCTTGGCTGGCTGTCTGAGCCTGCCGGCTTGGGGCGCGGCTTGGCAAGACTTAAAGCCAACGCGCGAGCAACAACTGGCCAGCCTCAACGTGGTGGAGCTGCTGCGCCGCTACCACTACAACAAGCCGCCGCTGGATGACAGCCGTTCAAGCAAGATCTACGACAGCTATTTAAAGCTGCTCGACCCCAACCGCAGCTACTTTACCGCCGCTGATATCGAGCAGTTCGACACCTACCGTTTGCGCTTTGACGAATTGCTGCAGCAGGCCGACCTGCAACCGGGCTTTGATATTTATATTCGCCATCTGGAGCGCTTAACCGAGCGGTTGAACTTCGCCATTAACCAGCTGGAAAACCACTTCGACAGCTTCGACTTCGACAGCGAAGCCGTGCTGCAGCTCGACCGCGAAGAAGCCCCATGGGCGAAGAACACCGCCGAGCTGGATGAGCTGTGGCGCCTGCGTTTAAAAGACGAAATTCTGCGCCTAAAACTGGCCGGCAAAGACGCCAAAGGCATTCAAGAGCTGCTCTTAAAGCGCTACAAGAACCAGCTCAAGCGGCTCAACCAAACCCGTGACGAAGACATCTTCCAGGCCTATATCAATGCCTTCGCCATGACCTACGACCCGCACACTCAGTACCTGTCGCCGGATAACGCCGAGAACTTCGACATCAACATGAGCCTATCGCTAGAAGGCATCGGCGCCGTGCTGCAAACCGACAGCGACTACGTCAAGGTGGTGCGTTTGGTGCCGGCAGGCCCGGCTGACAAAGGCAAGCAACTGCAACCGGCCGACCGCATTGTCAGCGTCGGTCAAGGCGACAAAGGCGAGCTGACCGATGTGATCGGCTGGCGCTTGGATGAAGTGGTCAAACTGATTCGCGGCCCGAAAGGCTCCACCGTGCGTCTGGAGATTATTCCCTCGGCCAACGGCGCTAACGACTTAAGCACCAAAGTCATCCAGATCACCCGCGATGCGGTGAAGCTGGAAGAACAAGCCGCGAAAAAATCCATTCTTAACCTCACCGACAACGGCAAGCCGGTGAAGGTGGGCGTGATTGAGATCCCCGCCTTCTACATGGACTTCAAGGCCTACCGCGAAGGCAAAAGCGACTACAAGAGCACCACCCGCGACGTAAAGCGCCTGCTCAAAGAGCTGCAAGCCGAGAAAATCGACGGCTTGGTGATCGACCTGCGCAACAACGGCGGCGGCTCGCTGCAAGAAGCCAACGAGCTGACCGGCCTGTTTATCGGCCAAGGCCCCACTGTGTTGGTGCGCAACAGCGATGGCCGCGTCGATGTACTGTCGGACGACCGCAGCAAGCCCATGTACCAAGGCCCGATGGCTGTACTGGTGAATCGCCTGTCGGCTTCGGCCTCGGAGATTTTTGCCGGCGCCATGCAGGACTACCACCGCGCACTGATCTTAGGCGGGCAGACCTTCGGCAAAGGTACGGTACAAACCGTGCAGCCGCTGAATCATGGTGAGCTGAAGCTGACATTGGCGAAGTTCTATCGCGTCTCGGGCAAGAGCACCCAGCATCAGGGCGTGATTCCTGATGTGAGCTACCCATCCATCGTGGACGTAAAAGAAATCGGCGAAAGCGCGCTGCCAGAGGCCCTGCCCTACGACAGCATTCGCCCGGCGATTAACGTCAGCAAGAACCCCTACGCGCCGTATTTGCAGCAGCTGCAAGACCGCCACTTGCTGCGCGCGGCCAACGACCCGGACTTCGTGTTTACCCGCGACAGCCTGCAACTGGCGCAAAAACTGGCCAAAGAAACCACCCTCACGCTGAATGAGAAAGGCCGCCGCGCGTACAAAGAGGCCATTGAACAGCAGCGCCTTGTGCTCGAAAACGCTCGCCGCAAGGCCAAAGGTGAAGAGCTGCTGAGCAAGATCGACGATGAAGACCCGCTGGAAGAAGTCGTCGCCGACGACAGCGACGACCCGCACAGCAAGCCTGAAGACGACGCCTTCCTGGTCGAAAGCGGGCGCATTCTCGCCGACTACCTGACCCTGCAACAACGCGTCGCCAAGCACTAAGCGCATTGCCCCGGTGCGCCGACCAGCACCGGGGCTGTTTCTCTCTCGCGCTATCGCGGGTTAATCACTAGCACCGCCAAGCACCTGCACAGCGGTAACGCCTAATGCGCCGTTGCACTACTATAAGAAGCAAGCCCTGAGGTCTGGACACCCCGCCCTATGCCATCACCCTCGCTGGTTTTGCGCAGCGTCATGCACAGCGTTTGCTGCTTGGTGGTCTGCGCTGTTTTCAATCTGAGTCACGCAGCCAGCGCCAGCGTTGTCTTTATCAATCCAGACCGCCCCGGCAACCCGTTTTGGGATCAGGTCAACACCGTCATGCAAGCCGCTGCGGATGATCTCGACCTAGAGCTGCAAATTCTCTTCGCTGAGGAAAACCGTTATCAAGCCATTCGCTTGTTAGAAGGCCTGATTACCTTAGGCAAGCAGCCCGACTATCTGGTGTTTATGTTCCAGCAAGGCGCCGGCGTTAAGTTGCTACGCCTTGCTGAGCAAGCGCAGATTCGCTCGATCATGATCAACACCGATATCCCCAGCGCATTGCTCAGCAAAACCGGCGCGCCGCGGCAACACTTCAAACATTGGCTTGGCCACCTGTACCCGGATGACCAGCTCGCCGGGCAACTGCTGATGGACAGCCTCGCCGAGCAGGCGAGGCAAATGCTGCCGCAACAGGCATCCCTAGGCGTGGTGGCGCTCAGCGGCTCGCACGACTCCTCGGCGGCGCAAAAGCGCAATCAAGGCTTACAAGTCAGCCTGAACAAGCAGCCAGACTTAGCCCTTAACCAACTGGTGTTTTCTCAATGGCGTGCCGACTTGGCTGGCCAACAGGCTGCCCGCCTGCTCGCGCGCTACCCGCAAAGCCAGATTGTTTGGGCCGCCAGCGATCACATGGCATTAGCGGCCGCACAAACCTTGCAGCTAGAAGGCATTGAGCCGGGCAAAGACATCCTGCTCGGCGGCATTGACTGGACACCGGCAGGCCTTAAGGCCATGCGCCAAGGCCAGCTGCATGCCTCAGTGGGTGGCCACTTTGCCGAAGGCGCTTGGGCCTTAGTGCTGATTCACGACTATCACCACGGGCATGACTTTGCCGACCTCGGGCTGGAGTTTCTCACCCCCATGGCCGTCATGACGCCCGCTAACCAAGCCCTGCTCGAACCCATTCTGCGCACCGGCAACTGGCAGCAGTTCAACTTCCGCCAACTGTTACGCGGCCAACACACCAAGCGCCACTATGCGTTCAGCCTGCAGGCGATTCTCGATACAGCCCAGTAAGTTTCTTAGCGCCACGGCAGCGCTAGTCTGAGCGGTCTTACCAGCGCGCGATATCGCGGGACTGCCGGAGAAGGGCTAAAAGCGGCCAGTGTGCACGGCAAATAAATTTGCCCCCCTCTCCACATCAGCAGCTGAGCTTGTCACACCCTTGGTGATGCCATCAGAAAATGACACCCCAACTCCCACAGACCTCAAACACCATGCTAAAGTTGATCAGATGGTGTTTTTTGACATTTTTTGTCAAAAGTTAATGCGCAGGGTGGCAAGCAATGTTAATTCAGTTAACTGTAAAAAACTGGCGATCTGTTCGGGACGAACAAACATTCAGTTTGGTAAAAGCAAAAGGCGGCGAACTAACCGAATCGAATACATTTAACCCAGAAACTCCTGCCACAGGGGATCTACTGCGCTCAGCTGCAATCTATGGCCCCAATGCTGCAGGCAAGTCGAATCTCATCAATGCCCTGAGAACGATGACAGAAATCGTGATTGGCTCGGCAAACCCTCAGCCAGGAAACGAAATCCCCGTCAAACCATTTATCCTAGACTCACGCACTGAGAAAGAGCCTACTGAATTCGAAGTTGTATTTTCTGCAAAGCAGGTTCGCTATCAGTATGGATTCTCCGCAACCAAAGAACGAATTATTACTGAATGGCTGATCGCATATCCAAATGGAAGAGCACAGAGTTGGTTTACCCGAGAGTGGAAGTCTGAATCTCAAAATTATGACTGGTCATTTGGGAGTTCCTTTAGCGGACAAAAACAAGTCTGGCAAGAGTCAACCTTAAGCAACGCTTTATTCCTATCAATCGCCACCAAACTTAACAGCAAGCAGTTAAAGCCTGTATTCAATTGGTTCAAATACACTCTACGCTTCAGCAGTGTAGCGGGCTGGACTCCAAACCACACAGCATCCCAATGCGAAACAACAGAACAAAAAGCGAGGGTTTTAGATTTTCTTAGAGCTGCAGACCTAGGGAAACGCTGATTTATTAAGCCTCACACCAGCACCAGTGCCGATTCGCAGCGCAAAATCAGAAAACCAGCTCGATTCCCCGCATGACTAGC
>NZ_FOAS01000018.1 GCF_900109735.1 Atopomonas hussainii | reverse complement strand
AGCCGCGAATAGCCTGACTGTCGTAAACCGCATCTTCTGTGCCTTCGTCCGAAAGACCAAAGCACTGCTGCACAACGTACAAGCGAAGCATGCGTGGCAAACCAATGCTGGGACGCCCACGCTTGCCCGTGTTGTCTGCATAGAAGGGGGCAATCTGAGCTTCAAGCAAGGTCCAAGGCGTGAGCTGCTCAAGATCGCTGAGAAATCGATCGCGGCGTGTCAGCTTTTTCTTGCCGGCATATTCGGCTTCGGAAAAGGTTTTTTGCATGCGGCTGACTCAGGCGATGGGCTTCCCGCGATTGTGCCAGCCAAGAGAGCTGCTGAGGAATAAATCAGCGTTTCCTTAGCTAACTTGCCAAAGAAATATATCTGTCCCGTTTTTGTGCTAACTCGCCAAATAGTCAGAATTATGTACGCCCCATCCGAAGATCAAAATAAACCACCAATGCTGCTAGGCCTATGATCAAAAGCGCCGTTAATGCAGCTGGCACAAGAAACGGCAGAAACGTACGAATCATATTCATGGAGGTGGATTTTCTAATCTCATTCATCTGTTCAACGGTAAGTGGATTTGTTGCGCTATCAGCTCTGCCATTGAGTATCTCTAACGCATCCCTGTATTGAGACTTGAAAACGACCCAAACACCATACGTGTAGTGGCCGGTTGATGAGCGTGGATGGTACGCCGAGTAGGCTCCCGAGACGTGACACATAACCCCCTTGGCTTCTAACTCTGCGGCAAGCAGTTGGGCTTCATTTAGGTGGTGAAACTCATCAATCAGCTTCATGGTGAGATTACTTTTTGCCGCAGTTGATTGCGCAAGCAACTGTGCCGCCTACCACCACGAGGGCTGCGCCTGCAATCATAAGAGCCCCGTCCAGCGCTATAGTGACCGGTGAAACCATCAGTTTTGCAGCATGCTCAAACTCACTCTGTGGCTTCGTAATGGTTACCTCGTAAGGTTTGTTCAACTTTTGCCGCTCCAGTACCGGAGCGATGCCATCTGCCAAATAACGCATACCCGTTATCTCGCTGGAATACTCTACAGAACCATTATTTCTTGTGGTGTAACCAAGCTTTATGGCGTTCTGTTTTAATGCATCGCTCGCTTCATTCTTGATGGTCAGTGTTAGTGAGCCAGTAATATGGTTGGCCTTATCAACAGTAAAGCCACTGAAAGTGGCCGCAAGCGCACTGTGGATTTCAGATTCAATGCTGGCTTTGATGATGTCGTGGCTTGCAAAAATGTAGTGATGTTTATCACCTAAAATGACGATGGATTTGCCATCCTCTGAGAAGAGGATGCTCGACACCTCTTCGCTATAGCTGGGGTCGCTTAACAACGCTTGGGTAACACAACCCGACAAAACAGCCGCCATGCTGGCGAAGCCTGCTTGCACTATTAATCGTCTCTTTTTATCCATGCGCTTTTCTTTCCTTGAAATACTGGACGTACTACTCAGTCGTTAGTGAAAACCTGTCTACCACTCACATACACCCGCTCAACCTTTATACCCTGCAACTGCTCCGCCTCCGTCACCAACGGATTAGCCGACACAACCTGTAAATCCGCCCATTTGCCCACGCTCAAGCTGCCCGCTTCTGCGCTGATGCCCAGTTGATAGGCGCCGTTAATTGTCATGGCCTGCAGGGCTTGCAGTGGGGTAATAGCTTGATCGGCGCCGAGGGTTTGCCCGCTGGCGGTACGGCGGGTGATGGCGGTTTGCATCAGGCTAAAGGCGTTAGGGGCAAACATCGGGCTGTCGGCGTGTAGGGTGGGGCGCATGCCCAGTTCAAAGGCTGTGCGCACGGGCAGTACGCTTTGTGCGCGCTCGGCGCCGATTAAGGCGCTATTGAGCGCATCGCCGTAATACAGAATGTGGTTGATATGAAAGCTCGGGCTGACACCGGCTTTGGCCAGTGCCTGCATATTTTTCACTGGCAATAACAGGCTGTGCTCTAAGCGGCGCGGCAAGTTAGTGGGGTTGCTGTGAGTGGTGAATACCTCGGTCACTTCGCGGTTAGAGGCATCGCCTTGGCTGTGAATGGCGATCTGCCAACCGGCGCTTTCGTACTGCTGTACCTGCTCGGCCAAAGTTTGCTGGCTAAACATGGCTTTGCCACGGCTGTTGGGGGTAATGCCCAGCGTTAAGGCCAGCGAGCTGTTTAGGTAGTTGTCTTGCAGGTACATGCTGCCGGTGTAGGGCGAGCCATCGTGCCAGAGCTTGATGCCTTGAATGCGGAAATACGGGTTGCTGTTATCCGGCGCGCTGGGCAGGGCGTCTAGTTCGCTTTCGGTGAGGTAGAAAAACTGCCGGATACGCGGGGTAAAGCCATCTAACGCGGCATAACGGGCGAGCCACGCGGGAACGTTGTAGCCCAGTGAGGCGACGCTGGTAAAGCCGTTGGCGAGCAGCTCATCGAGCGCTGCCTCATAGCGCTTGGCCACCCGCAGCGGCGCTTGTAGTTCGGCCAGCAGCGGCTTGGCAGCGGCGCTTTCGGCAATAAAGCCGGTTAGCTCGCCGTTGGCATCTTTCTCGTAATACGAGCCCGCGGCAGGGTCTGGCGTGTGCTGATCGATACCTGCTGCTTTAAACGCTGCGCTGTTGGCCCAGAACGAGTGCAAGGTTTGCGAGATCAGCACCAGCGGGCGTTCGGGGGATATTTCATCGAGCAAGGCGCGGGTCGGCATGCGTAACTCGGGCACTAAAATCGGGTCGATGCCCATGCCGTACAGCCACTCATCATCGCTCTGCGCTACACCGTCACGCAGGGCCTGCCATACGGCTTGGCTGCTGCGATGGCGAAAGCCGCTTAAATCAATTACCCCGCCAAAAACGGCGCTGAGAGTGGGGTGTTCATGCGCGGCAATAAAACCCGGCAGCAGAGTGCTGCCGGCGAGGTCGATCTGTTCGGTGTGTTCATCCGCCAGTGCCAATAGCTGTGCTTTATTGCCCATAGCGCTGATGAGGCCGTCGGTGACGGCTAATGCTTCCACCTGATTGTGCGCTGCGCTCAGCGTCACAATCGGGCCGCCAAAGAAGATGGTATCAGGCGCTGTGGCTGCGTCTTGCTCACAGCCGGCGATCAATAACAGCGCGCTAAACAGTAAGCGTTTCATGCGCATGCCTCGGGTTAGGCTGTGGCTTCTTTCTAAAGCTTAATAAAACAGCGTGTTAGTGCTGCTTTGTTAGGTGTTCTCTAAAGCCTGTTGCTCGTCTTGCAGCATGCGCTGGCAAAGGTCGATCAGTTGTTCGCGCATCCAGCGGTTGGCGGGGTCTTGGTCGGTGCTTTCGTGCCAATACAGGTGGGTTTCCAGTGCCGGTAAGTCTTTCACGGGCAGCTCGGCAAAGTGCAGGTTGTGTTGGCGGGCGTAGCGCTCCGGTACGGTCATCACCATGTCGCTGTCTTTGACCACCAGCGAGGCCATCAAATAGTGCTGTGAGCGCAGGGCGATGCGCCGTTGCAGGCCTTGTTTGCCCAACGCCAAATCGATATAGCCCAAGCCGTTGCGGCGGCTGGAGATATGAATATGGCTGAGGCTTAGGTAGTCATCCAAGCTCAACTTGGCTTTGCTGGCCAGAGGGTGGTCGCTGCGCATTACGCACACGTAGCGGTCTTCCAGAAGTTTGACGTGGCGCACTTGGCTGTCGGTGTTCAGTGGTGCATCGACGGCAAAATCGAGGCGCCCGGCGGCCAGTTCTTTAGTGGTTTCGCGGCGTTTGGCCATAAAGCTTTCGATGCTGATGCCCGGCGCTTGTTTACTTAAGCGCTTCATCAAGCGCGGCAGCACTACGGCTTCAGATAAGTCGGTCATGCTGATGCGGTAGGTTTTGCTCGCTTCTTGCGGGGCAAAGCTGCGGCTGTCTTGCACCGATACACGCAACAAACCCAGCGCTTGGCGCACCGGGCCGATGATGTTCTGCGCCATCGGCGTGGGCACCATGCCTTGCGCGGTGCGTACAAACAGTGGGTCGTTAAAGGTTTCGCGCAGGCGGGCGAGGGCGTTGGACACTGCCGGCTGGGTAATGCCGACAATCTGCCCGGCACGGGTTAGGTTGGACTCGGTATAGATCGCGTCGAATACCACAAACAGGTTGAGATCGACCTTGTTCAAAATCATCTTGCCTTCCTCGCCACGGGCGTTTGAGTGCCGATTTTTGTGCCTCACTACATATTGGTGATGAATCTTTATAGGCACCAAAAATAGATTAGATAAATCATAAACCCTGTCCTACCATCCTTGGCAACCACTGATTTCAACCCACCTGGGGAGTGCCCACGATGCATTTCGATTTCTCGCCAAAAGTGAAGGAGTTACAAGCGCGTGTAACGGCCTTTATGGAAGAACACATCTATCCCGCTGAAGCCGTTTTTATGCAGCAAGTGGCCGAAGGTGACCGCTGGCAGCCCACGCAAATCATGGAAGAACTGAAGGACAAGGCTAAAGCCGCTGGCCTTTGGAACCTGTTCCTGCCGGAATCTGAGCTGGGCGCCGGTTTAACCAACGTGGAATACGCGCCGCTGGCCGAAATCATGGGCCGCTCGCTGATCGCCTCTGAGGTGTTCAACTGCAGCGCGCCGGACACCGGCAATATGGAAGTACTGGTGCGTTATGGCACCGAAGAGCACAAAAAACAGTGGCTTGAGCCGCTTTTGAAAGGCGAGATTCGCTCCTGCTTCGGCATGACCGAGCCGGGCGTGGCCTCCAGTGACGCCACCAACATGGAAGCCCGCGCGGTGCGCGACGGTGATGAGTGGGTGATCAACGGCCGCAAGTGGTGGACTTCCGGCGCGAACGACCCGCGCTGCAAGATCATGATCTTTATGGGCTTGACCAACCCCGATGCGCCGCGTCACCAGCAGCACTCGATGATTCTGGTACCGATGGATACCCCCGGGCTGAAGATTCTTCGCCACCTGCCGGTGTTCGGTTACGACGATGCACCGCATGGCCACGCGGAAATTCTGCTGGAGAACGTGCGCGTACCGTACAGCAACGTGCTGCTCGGCGAAGGGCGTGGCTTCGAGATTGCCCAAGGCCGCCTTGGCCCCGGCCGTATTCACCACTGCATGCGTGCTATCGGTTGCGCCGAGCGTGCGCTGGAGCTGATGTGTAAGCGCTCGATGACCCGCACCGCGTTTGGCAAGCCACTGGCACGCTTGGGCGGCAACATCGACAAGATCGCCGACTCGCGTATGGAAATCGACATGGCACGCCTGCTGACGTTAAAGGCGGCGTACATGATGGACACCGTGGGCAACAAGTTCGCTAAGAGCGAAATCGCGCAGATCAAAGTGGTGGCGCCGAATGTCGCCCTGCAAGTGATCGACCGCGCCATTCAGCTGCACGGCGGCGCCGGGGTGTCGGAAGATTTCCCGCTGGCTTACTGGTACGCCATGATGCGCACCCTGCGTTTTGCCGACGGCCCGGATGAAGTACACCGCATGGCCATCGGTAAGCTGGAACTGGGTAAGTACATGCCCGCCAAAGCGTGAGGTACTGATTTAATGGCTGCGCAATGTAAGCGCGTTGTTACGCGGTGCTCACAACCTCGCCTACCAGTCGGTATGTCTCGGTTGCTGCGCTCCGGGCGCCTAGCGCTTAAATTGCTCGCTGCTTAAAACAGCACCTCACAAGAAAACGCCTGCCTAACCCGCAGGCGTTTTTGCAGGCGTAACCAGTTGAGGCAAAAAACCGGAGTGTGTATGCCGTCACTAACCCTGAAAACTCATCTGGGCTTGTTGCTGATGAGCTTTGTCACCTGGGGGCTGTTCGTGCTGATCGGCTGGCCGGACTACTACCAGAGCTGGCCGTTCTTTATGAAGTTGGCGGCAGTTGTTGCGGTAACGCTGCTGTATATCCCGCTCACGCCATTCATATTGCGGCTATTTTGCCGTAAGCGCTTTGTTGCCCACTCGTTGTGGCTAGCGCTGTACCTGACTGTGCCGCTGTTTATCTATGACTATCTCTACATCGTGCTGATTGGCGGCGACGATATGGGCTTCGTTTTCAGCTACTGGTACTTGTCGTTTTTCTACTTCTCGTTTTGGCTGCAAATGCCGCTGGTTGCGCACCTGTTGATGCGCGAACCCAGCGAGCACAGCGCTTAAAGCTTGAGCTTGGCCAAGGCTTGGGTGAGCTTGGCCGAGTCATCGCCTAGCTCTGTGCCGATCTGCTGAGCGCTGCGGTTAGACACCACCGTTTGCTCAGTCACATCACGAATGCGCACGATATTACGGCTGATCTCGCCGGCCACTTGGCTTTGCTCCTGCGCGGCGCTGGCGATTTGCGTGTTGTTGTCGCGCATTTGCGCCACCGCCTGGGTGATGGCATCCAACGCGGCACCGGCTTGCCCGGCTTGCTGCACGCACTGCTCGGCTTGCTCGCGGCTTTGGCCCATAAAGTTCTGCGCTTCTTCACTGGCTTTTTCTAGCGCGGCCAAGGTGCTGCTGATCTCGTCGGTGGATTGCTGCACGCGCTGGGCGAGGGCGCGTACTTCATCGGCTACCACGGCAAAACCACGGCCCGACTCACCGGCGCGCGCCGCTTCAATCGCTGCATTCAGCGCCAGCAAGTTGGTTTGCTCGGCAATGCCGTGAATCACGCCGAGCATGCCGCCAATCTGCCGGCTGTCATCCACCATGCGCTGCAGCACGTGGGCGGTTTTTTCTACGCCATCGGCCAAGGTTTGAATCGCATTGCCTGCGGTTTTCACCACGTGCGCGCCATGCCCGGCTAGGCGATCGGCTTCGCTGGATTGATCGCGCGTATTGGCCGCGTGTTCGGCCACTTGCAGCACGGTGGCGCTCATTTCTTCCACGGCAGTAGCAGCTTGGTTGGTTTCGCCTTGTTGCTGGGCTAAGGCGCGGCCGTTGTCTTGCATGCTGCTACGCAGCTGCTTGGCTTCGTGGTCGATGGTTTGCGCGACCTGTTGCGCCATGCTCAGCACATGCTGATAACTGCTTTGCATGCTGTTAAAGGCTTGCGCCATCTGCGCCACTTCATCGTTACCGCTAAAGCGCGCCCGTACCGTGAGATCACCTTGTTGCTGGGCGGTCAGCATGCTGCGCTGCAAATGCAGTAGGTGGCTGAGGATAAAGCTGATCAATAACTGCGAGGCGACCAATACCAGCAGCATGAGCGCAAACACGGCCAGCGCATAGGCCGGCGCGCGCTCGGCAAAAACCTGCCAATAGCCTTGGCCTTTGATCACTTGGCTGCCATCCAGCTTGCCTAATACCGGGTCGCTGTCCCAAAAGCTGCTGGGCACGCTTTGCCAGTGTTGGCTGCTGATTAGCTGGGCGGCTTGTTCGGCCAGCGCGGCATTACGCCCTTGGGTTTCCCAAATAATGGCCAGCGCCACCAAAACCAGCGTAACGGCAAAGGCCACCGCGTTGACGGCCCAGAACTTGTAGCGAAGAGGAAGAGAAGCGAACACGCCGGGACCTCACTGTCAAAAAACCATGCCTGCTTTTCGGCAATAAGGGGCAGAAGTTGATAGCCTTCACATTCTTTTGCAAGCAAGGGATGGCGAAATAATGAGTAAGCATGACTGGCGTCAACGTGAGGCGCAGAGTTCTGGCCTGATTTGGTTGCTGATGCTTGGCTTTTTCGGTGTCGCGATTTTTCTGGTCGCCCGGCAAGTGCCTTATTTAGGTGAACTTGAGTTGCCGAAAGCTTTTACTCCCGTGCAACCGATTGCGCCCGAAGTGGCTGCGCCAACACCTAAGCCAGTAGCGCCCGATGCGATTGAGAAACAGCAAGTACAACGTGTCCCCAAAGGTGCCAATTCAAGTGAGCGCTTACGGTTTTGTATGCAGGGCAAACCTAATATTGATGAGAGCGTTTTGCGCTGTGCTTACGGCAATCAAGCGCTGCAAAGCCCCGAGCAAAACGCTCCGGTTCAAGGCATGGTGTCTGCTGAGTACTTGGCGCGCTACCAGCGCGATAAAGCCCAAGAGCTTGCGCAGCAGTCTCAGCCACGTAAGCCAGTGCAAGTATTAAAAACGGGCAAGTGGGTTGAAAAATGGAGCGGGGGTGCTCGCTACTATGCTGCGTGGAACGTCATAGATAATCGCATTGAAGGCGGCTCAGTCTGTGAAAACCACCGTCGTGGCTCGATTGACTACCGTGAGTGCCGCAAAGGGGCAAAGCAGTTTTTCAAAGAGCACTGTAGGGCTCTAGAAAAACGCTGGCAGAGCAACCGCAGTGACGAGCTAGAGACGCTCAAAGATCGTTACTGCAGTGCTGCCAACGTGTTTAGTCCGTTGTAAGGCGCTTAGTACACCCACACCTCAACACGGCGGTTACGAATGCGGCCGCTTTCGACATCGTTGCTGGCCACCGGCATCGCTTGGCCGAGGCCTTGCACATCGCGGGGCATGATGCCGGCCTTGCCCAGTTCGCGGCGTACAGCCATGGCGCGCAGTTTAGACACCAGCTCGGCGCGGGCGGCGTCTTCTTTGGCATCGCTAAAACCCACCAGTGCGACGGCTTTGTTGGCCTTGCCGTTGGCTTTAATAAAGTCGGCAATGCGCTGCACGTCTTGCTGCGCTTTGCTATCGAGCTTGGCTTGGCCTTCTTTAAAACGGAAGGTCACGGTCAAGCGCTTAGCTTGGCTGGCCAGCTGCTTGTAGCTTTCTGGCATTTGCGTTTCGACCGGCACCTGCAGGGTGCGCACTTCTTGCGAAACAAAACCGTTAGCCGCTACCAGCTGCTGGCCGGCGGGGCTTTGCGCGAATTCGATTAAAGCCTTTGCCCAAGCGTTGCTTTCACCCGGCTGTACATAGAAATACAGGCGGCGTGACAGCGGGTAGTCTTCTGTTGCGACCAGCTCATTTTGCGGCTTCAGTGCATCGGCATTGCCATCGGCAATCGCGACCGCTTTGCTGGCGCCGACAAACGGCAGGCCGACAAAGCCAATCGCGCTCGGCTCACGCACGACGTTTTCGGCCAGCGTCACGTGGCTAGAAAAACGCTGTGCATTGGCGCTGACTTGTTTGCCCAGCGGGCTCAGCACGCCGCTGTTAAAGGTGTCGAAGGTGCCGGACAGCTGATCCAGCGCCATGATCTTGATCGGCCCGCCGCTGGCGCCCAGTTGCTCCCAGGTTTGCACTTCGCCAGCAAAGGCGGCAGCCAGCTGCTCGGTGCTTAACTGGGCGATAGGGTTGTTGGGGTGCACGATCACGGCCACGCCATCCAGCGCGACCACTTTCTCGGCCTGAGCGCTTTGCATATCGCCGGCCTTGGCCAGCAGCTGCATTTCGCTGTCTTTAATCGGGCGCGATGAGGCGGCCAGTTGTGCACGCGATTGGCTGAGCGCAGTAAAGCCGCTGCCCGAGCCTTCGGAAATCACTTCAACCGGCACCGGCTGATTGGCGGCGGTCAAACCGGTAATGCGGCTGCCTTGGCTTAGTTCTTCAACCTTGATCGACTGCAAGCCTTGCTGCTGCATCAGGCCTTGCACTAACGCCGGCACTAAACGTGCGCCTAAGGTGTTGGAGCCTTCGATGCGCAAAGCTGTTTGCCCAGCATTCGGCACAGGAAGGGTGGTGGAAGCGGCAACAGCCGGCAGGGCGCAGGCTGCTAACAGCAAGCCGGCAAGACGTTGCGAGATGCCGGAAATAACGGACATGCACATACCTATGGATCAATCGGAAGGGGCGCGCATGTTACCGGAATATTACAAAAAGTAACAAACCGGTCGGTCAGCGCGTGACCGACCGCGCATTTTTCGCAATTGAAGCCTGTTAGTTGGCGCTTAAACCGCCGAGCGCTTGAGCTTGGCGATAAACAGCAAACGCTTCACCGCTAGGGCGGTAAACGGAAAGCTCAGCACATAGGTGATCAGCACTGGCCAACTGAGGTTCAGCAGCAAGCCGTAGGCGATAGCTACGCCAAGGGCGGAATCCAACTGATCTCCAGCCATAACGAAGTAGCGATAGCGCGTGGGTAACTCACCAGCACCAATGCCTAAACGGCGCTTGATCCACGAGTTGGGCAGCTCGGCGAGCACATAGCCAATGCCAGCCACTAAGCCGGCCAGTAACAGCTGATCGGCAAACAGCGCGGATTCACCCAGCGCTTGTTCGGCAGGCCACAGGCACGCTGCGCCTAAGGCCGTAAATAGCGGCACCAGCAGCATGCCGCGCCAGGTTTTGTTGGCACCGAACAAGCGCTGCTGAATCGGTTTTTTTAGCGTGGGCAGCCAGTTATGGGTTACGGCCAGCATATGCAGCACGCCGCCGATCACCACGGGGATTTGCAAATACCAAGCGCTAAACAGCAGGTCGATCAGGCTCATGCCAGCACTCCTTGCACGATGGCAAACAGCAAAGCGCCGCCTAAGGTGAGGGCAAAAATGTGGCTTAACTGTTTGAATTTAAAAAAACGCCCATGCCAGAGCATGGCCACGGCATAGGCGTTTAAGCCCAGCGCCAGCAGGCTGTTGACTAAGCCTTGCGGCAGCATTAAGCCCAGCAAGGCATAAGCGGCGAGAATGAACACCCCCCAAAACACCGGCATGCCCAAGTACGCCAAGCCGTCGCTTTCTTTTAAGTTGCCCACCTCGTTAAACACCGACAGACGAACTACGCCAGCCATCAACCAGGGCCACAGCAGCAGCGCCCAAGCACCGTCGAAGCCCAGCTGCCAGAACACTAAGGCCGGCACGGCCAGATAGATAAAGGTGTCGAGAAAGCCATCCAGATAGCGGCCAAAGGCGCGTTCGATGCCGCGCTTGCGTGCCCACAGGCCATCCAGCGCATCACCGAGCATGGCAATAAACAGCCAAGTGATTGCCAAATACGGCAAACCTTGTAAGGCAAACGCGGCCGCTAAGGTGCTGGTGATGATGCCGCTTAAGGTCAGCACATCGACACGGTTTAACTGCACGATAAAACGGCTCATGGCAGCACCTGCAAGGTCAGTTGCGGCAAGCTTTCGCGCAGCGCGGGGCGGTCGATCTTGCTGTTATGCCGGCCATCAACCGGCATGCTTTCGACCTGACACCAGCGCAGCATCGGCAGCGGCCACTGGGCCAAGATGTGTTGTAGCGCGGCCCAGTTATGCGGCAGCCCTTGCAGCACCAACACCGGCGATTGCTGGCTGGGCTGAATCAAGGCACTGCGCACCACGCCTTGCAGGGCGTCGATTTGCATTTCCAGCGGGTAGGTAAATAGCTCGCCAGCCACGGTGCTGATCGCGTCTTTCACGCGGCCGGTGAGCCACAGCTGGCCCTGTGCATCGAGAAAACCGCAGTCGCCGGTGCGGTGCCACACCAAGCCATCGGCACGGGGGATTTTGTTTTCCGCACAGGCTGCGGGGTTATCCACGTAGCGTTTCAGCACATGCGCGCCAGCTACCAGAATCTCGCCGGTTGCACCGGGCGTAACCTGCGCCGCGTGTACATGCGTTTCGCAGGTTAACGCGCTGCCGGGCTTGACCAGCACAACCTGCGCTTGCGCCACGGGGCGGCCAACTAAATAGCCACTGTGCTGTCCCCACTGGGCGAGCAGCTCGGGCATGTCGATTTCGGCAATCGGCTCGGCTTCTGTGCTGCCATACACCACGCGGCCGTGGGCGTTGGGGAAGACTGCCGCACAGGCTTCGAGCAATTCGCGGCTCACCGTAGAGCCACCAACCACCAGCGAGCGCACCTGCGGCAAGGTTTGCCCGTTTGCCTGCGCAGTGCTGATCAGGCGCTGCATAAACGCAGGCGCGGCGGCAATGCGAGTAACGCCGGCTTGGACGAACTGCGCCAGCACCTGTGCACCGTCGGCTTTGCCGGGGGCGCCCAAGTCAATCGCCGGCAGCACAGTGCGAATGCCGCAGCTTAAGTTATGCAGCACTAACACCGGGAAGCAGGGCGCGTCGATATCGCTGTCTTGATCGGGCCAGTGGGCGCGAATCGCCTCATGCTGGGCAATGAGGCTGTGGTGCGTGCGGTCGGCGCCTTTGGGTGCGCCGGTACTGCCACTGGTGAAGCTGATTAAACCGTGGCTGTCGGCACTGGGCAGTGCCACGCAGCGAAACGCGGCGAGGCTGGCTGGTTGATAGTCGCGGCGTAAATCCGTCAAGCCAAACCCTGCACCGTCAATGCACAAGCGCTGCATACGCCACAGGCTGGGCAGCAAGTACCAGCGCTTGATCAGCGCGTGTTCGCCGACCACCGCCTGCGCTTTGCTGGCGCGCATGGCGGCTAACAAGCGGCCACGGCTCATGCCGCGGTCGAGTAACACCGGCACTAAACCGAGGCCCAATAGCGCCAGTAATAAGGCATACATTTCGATGCTGACTTTACTGGCCAGCAACACCCGATCACCCATAACCAGACCGCGACGCTGCAAGCATTGCTGCCAGCTGGCGGCTTGACTGAGCAAGCTGGCATAGCTGGCCTCACTGATTTGCCCGCTGACAGGGTCGGTTAAGCGCAGCGCCAAGCGCTCGGGGTGGCGCGTGGCGTTGGCCAAAATGGCTTGGCAGAAGTTGGCTTGGCTCATAACAAGGCCTGCTGATACAAGGCGTACTGGCGTTGGCTGGCCACACCATGACGCAAGGCAAACTGCCGGGAAGGGTTGTCGGCACGCACTAAACAGGCGCTGATCTGCTGGTAACGGCCTTCGGCGCGCAGCGATAGCTCGCAGCCCATGGCGGTAAACAGGCCCAGCTCACGAAATGCCGGTAGCACGCCGCCGGTTTTCGCCAGTGCATGGCGCGGCTCGGGCAGCAAGTGGGCGTGCTCGTGATAGCTGATATTGCGTATGCCGCGCTTGATCAGCGGCGCGTAATCGGGGAACACCAGAAAGAACCCGGCAATGCGCCCGTCATGCGCGGTGGCTAGCACCGAGGTGTGCGGGCACAGCTTGTCGGCAAAGGGTTTGCCGCACTGCGCTTTGAACTGCGTAAGGCTCGGTGAGCTGTAGGCGAAGTTGCCGCCAAACACGTTGTCGACAAAGCCGTACAGCTCATCCAAGTTGTCCATCCAGAACTCGCCAGACAGCGCGCTAAAGCTCACGACACTCTCGAGCTTGGGCTTATAGCGGGCGTAATCGGGGCCGACCTGCGCCACCACATCGGCCACTTGGTTGCTGGTGCTGAGGTAGCGATAACGCTCGCTAAAGCCCAGCTGGGTCATCAGTGCCGCGTAATAGGGCGGGTTCCACGGCTCGCCGGGAAAACAACCGGCTTCAAAGCCATCTAAACGCACGCGGTAGGCGCCGAAGGTCGAGAAGTTAATCGGCCCATACACCCGCGTGGCGCCTTGCGCTTTGGCCCAGCGGCACAGCGCTTGAAAGAGTTCTTGATGCGGCGCCAGCTCGTTGATGCCTTCCCAAAAACCGAAAAACGCCACGCGCTCGCCGTCCACCTCTTGGCCGCTGTAAAAGCCGGCCAGCCGCGCTTGGCCGGGAATCACACCCAGCCAAGCACGGTGGTTGGGCTGGGCAAACCACGGGTTAGCCATGCTAAACGCTTGCGCCAAGGCCAGTGGGTCTTCACCCAGCCAGTGTGGGTCTGCGGCGTATAAATGCTGCGGCAAGGTAGCGAAGGCCACCGGCAGCAAGTCGTTGGGGTTCCACGGCCCGGCGTGCATCTCGGTGCTCGGCAATTCGCTGGCGAATTTAGACATGCGCGGCCTCTGTGTCGGGCTTGGCGGTGGGTGTGGTGTTGGGCGCATCGAGCAGCTCGATGTTGCCGGTGCTGCCATCCATGCGTACCCATTGACCGTCTTGCAAGCGCTGCGTGACGCCGGGAATGCCAACAATCGCCGGAATGCCCAGCTCGCGGGCGACCACCGCCGAGTGCGAGAGGGTTGAGCCACGCTCCACCAGAATGCCGCCGGCGGTGGGGAACAGCGGCGCCCAGCCCGGATCGGTGCGTACGGTGCAGAGAATCTGCCCGTTGAGCGATAGCTCGTCTTCGGGGGAGAAGATCAGCCGCACACGGTTTTCGACAATGCCGGGGTAGCAGCCGGTGCCGCGCAGATCGCCTTCCAGACTGACGTTCTCAGCATGCGGATAGGCAAAGGCGTTATGCCGGTAAACCATGCCCCAGGTGTGGAAGTGGTGTGGCAGGTCGTGGGCCTGATAGTCGGCATATTCGGCCTGACGGGCTCTGACCAAGGGCTTTAAGCGCGTTTGCACGGCGCGGCCATCGTTGATCGCATACAGCTCATCGAGGCTTAGGTAGAAAATATCGCGGGCGTTTTCTAGCTCGCCATCCAGCGCAAACTGCGCGCCGATTTCCAAGAAGATATCGCGGTACAGGCCAAATAGACGGGTACGTGCCAAACGCATGTTCTCGCGGTTGCGAATCGCCGCACGCAGCGCCGCCAAGTGCTTTTTTAAGCGCTTGAGGCCGCGCTTGCCGCTTTGTTTGCTGACCGCAGCAAAAGCGGTGGCTTCGGCCTCCTGACGGAAACGGGCTTCGTTCGCGGCGAGGGTTTCCAGGGTTAAGTCGGGGCGCGACAGGTAGTTTTTCAGCACCGCAAACAAGAAGCTCGGGTCTTGGCGCAGGGTGATGGATTCCAGCTTCAGCTCGCCCATAGTGCGGTCGCCGTAGCGCTCGATGTACTCCAAGCAGCGCGCATAAAACGCCGCATCGTGCACCTGAATACGCCCCAGCAAGGTGGCGTTGTCGTGGTTTTGCAGCAGTTCGGCCAGTGCGGGCTTACCGCGCACTTCGGCGCACATGCTCAGCAGCCACTTAGTCGGCTCGGTGCTTTCGATGCCTTCTTCGCCGGAGAGCAGGTTGTTCTGCACCAGCTCAGGTTGCTCGACACCGGCCTCGCTCAGCGCGCGATGTACGCGGCCGTTCATCATCATCACGTAGAAGTCGTTGACGATGGGCGTGGTCCAGCGCGCCAGTACCTCGCGGTCTAAACGGCGGGCCAATTCGACCAGCTCACCCACCGACAGACTCTGCAGCTGCGTGCGCGGCACGCTTTGGTAAGCGGCTTCAAACAAGGCGCGGAATTCGCTGACGCGGCGGTCCATCTGGCGGAAGCCTTGCAGCAAATGCCAGGCGGCGCGCAACACTTGCGGCAGTTTGGCGAGCTTCTCGCGACCAGTCAGTTCGCGGTCTTCAATCAGGTCCACCGGGTCGGTAAGGCCCATCATGCGTTCCATGTCGGCCTTGTTGGTTTTAAAGGCTGGGAGGAACTGCAACCCGCGATACCAGTTGTTGATGTTGTAGTACACGCGGCCGTGGATCAGGCCGAGCATGTTATCCAGCATATCGCGGTGGCTTTGGATGGCCGCCTCGCTGACGCCGAGCACGCGCATGGTTTGCTCGTAGACGGTGGCGTAGGCGCGGTTGGCAAAGCTAAAGGTCAGTGGCGTGGTGACCCCGCAGTAAGACTCCTGAATATTCGAGTTATCGAACACCACGCGGCGGCCCACCGGTTGCTGCGGTGCAGGCAGGGCGGTGACCGGGCGGGTTTGCAGTATGTGCAGACGGCCTTGAGCGAGCGTCCATTCGATGTCTTGCGGGCAGCCTTTTAAGGTGGCAATTGCCAAGCCCAAATCACGTAGGGCCAGCACTTGGCTGTCGGTTAAGCAGGCGCTGTGGCGCTTGGCCTCAGGCACCTCGCACTCGACGGTGCCTAAGCCGCCGGCGTGGTCGAACACCACAGCGACGTCTTTATCGGCCAGCTCGGCGCTGATCTGGCTACCGCTGTGCGCCACGCTGAACGCGTCGGCGTTACAGATGCCGGCCACCACGCCTTCGCCACAGCCCCACGCGGCGCTGATCAGCATGTGCTGGCGGCTGCCGGTGAGCGGGTGGGCGGTAAACAGCACGCCGGAGGCATCGCCGTCGATCATCTGCTGAATAATCACTGCCGCGCGAATATCAGTCAGCGGCAGTTTCTTGGCCAAGCGGTACATCAAGGCGCGGGCGTTAAACGCCGAGGCGGCGACTTGCAGCACGCTCTGTTCGATGGCGGCTAAACCGCGCTGATACAGGTAGCTGTCCATCTGCCCGGCAAACGAGGCGCCTTGGGCGTCTTCACCGAGCACCGAAGAGCGCACGGCAAACTGCACCTGCGCGTGTTCGCTAAAGGTCTGCTGCAACTCGGTGCGCAGCGCTTGCGGCAGGCTGGCGGCGAGAATCGCTTGCTGGATGCGTTCGGCGCGTGGCTGTACCTCACTGATATCAGCCTGAGTGCCGAGGCCATCGAGTTCTTGACGCACCAGCTCATCTAGCGCATTGCTGGTGATCAGGCTCGAGAACGCCTCGGTGGTCAGCACCCACCAGCGCGGCACCGGCAGGCCATTGCGTGTTAACCAGGCGAGGTTTTCTGCCTTGCCGCCCAGCTGCTCGGCGGGCACAAACAAGGCGTCTTCTTGGCTGAGTAAGAAACGGCTCATGACAGGCGAACTCCTTCCAGCTCCAGCAGGCGGCGCGAGGTGCGGTACACGCGCTCCATAAACGGGTAATGGCGGAAGGTGTGCGCCATCAGGTACATGGGCAGGCGGTTGATCAGCAGGTCGCGCAGCGCCAGTTTGTAGCCGTAGCGCCACTGCTCGGGGTCGATGGCTTGGCCGCTGTGTTGCTCAAGGGTTTTGCGGTGCAGCTCGAGGTAGTACTCCACCTCGCTGTTGTCTTCTGGGGTTTGCAGGGTGAAGCACAACAGCTCGGCCAGGTCGTGCTGCGGCAGGTGTAGGGTGGCCAGCTCCCAGTCGTAGGCGCACAGGCGCAGGCCTGTGGCGCTTTCGCGCAGGGCGATGTTGCGCGGGTTGAAGTCGTTGTGAATTAAGGTGCGCGGCATGGCTTCGATATCCGCCCACCAGTCGCCGACACCGGCGACGATGCTGCGGAACACGTTGAGATCGTCTTCGCTGAACCACTCAGGGAACTCTTCGCGGGCGTGTGCGCCGAGCAGTTCCCACAGACGGGTCTTGGCGCTCATGCCGGCGGCCGTCGGGTAGTCGACTAGCCAGTCTTGCGCTTTCAGTTCGTCTTCGCGGCCATACCAGATGCTGTGCACCTCGGCGATGCCGGTGATGGCGGCTTCCAAATGCTCACGCTGCCAGCCGCAGGTGTCGTCGGCGCTGTCCATCAAGGTCAGGTCTTGCAGCAGTTCTTCGACAATCACATAGGCTTCGCGCTCGGCATCGGCCACCACGCCGTAGACCTTCGGTGCGTTGCGGGTAAAGCGCGGGTCTTGTTGGCTCATCACCGCCAGTTCGCGCACGTGGCAGCCTTTAAAGCCCAGCTCGTTGCGGAACTGAGTAAAGCTCTGTGCCAAACGCGCATCGCACATGGCGGCCATGCTGCTGAGCATGATGATGGCTTCGTCATCCAGCGGTTTGACCTTGGCCATCACCGCCACTTCGCCTTGCTGGGTATCCAGCTTGAAGGGGAAATGGCCGAGCAGCTTGTTGACCTTGTGCGAGGTCAGCTCGGTGATGATGCTCGAGCCTTTGCTTTCAAACTTGATCGCCTCGGCAGCCAGCGGGCGCAGGTCGGACAGCTGACACGCTTCACGGAAGAACTCGGCATTCAAATCGCCCAGCTTTAAGTAATTCACCGGGCGGTTGCGGCCCAAACGCTCGTGAGCGCGGGCGAACTGGTCGGCAGCAATCGCCGACAGGGTGGAGATATCCAGCGCCAAGCAGAAACCGGCGATGATCTCCGCCAGCTTGTGCGCTTTGCCGGGGCCAGCGCAGTCCAGCACCTCTAAGCATTCACGCTGCTGCGGCAGGTTAGTACCGCCACCCACGGTGCCGATCACCAGCGAGGGCAAGGTCATGGTGCAGTAGGCGTCGCCTTCGGCGGTCAGCTCGATATGCAGTTGGCCGAGGGCTGATTCGTGCACGCACGCGATGTCTTGGCCAAGGGCGGTAAACATCGCCGCCACCACGTTGGCGACGTTGATATTCAGACCGACCATGCCGGCGGCCAGCGAGCCGGTGACGAAGTTTTGGTAAGCGCTGACCAGCTGCGCGGCGCTGACTTTAAGCACCTTCTGGCAGATTTCGTCGGACAGCCGCGCTTCGGCCATCACCCGGACGCCACGGCCTTTGAGGAAGGTCTGATAGGTGACTTTCTTGTCGTTAGACAGGTTGGCCTCGACCATAAAGTTGCGCACTTTCAGGCCGTCGAAACGTTGAATCTGACGCAGAATCCACTGACACGCCTGCCAGGTGCAGGTGGTGGTCATGTTCTGCCCGGCGGCATCGCCGGTTTCGTAAATAAAGTGCACGTGCACGTTGCGGCCCATGACCTGTGCTTGCACTTCCACCAACTGGGCGAAGTTGGAGTACTTGCGCACTTCGCTGGCCAGCTCGCTGTAGTGGTCTTGCACCCAATCGGCGAAGAACATCGCCTGCTGCATGCCATCGAAGCAGAACAGCGGCACACGCATCATGCGCTGGCCAAGCACGCGCGCTTGCACGCCGCCAGCGCGCGACAGCGCCGTGGCGCCGCGTGTCGCCGAGGCCACCAAAGCGCCTTCACTGGTGGCCATCGGCGCGTAGTACAAACCGCCAGCATGCCGGCCTTTGATATGCAGCGGGCCAGCGAGGCCTACGGGGATTTCTACCGAGCCAATCAGCGCTTCGATATTGCTCACCAACTTGCGCGGTTCAAGGCGCGTGCAGGCTACTTCGCTAAGCGTTGCGCCGGTTTCTTCGCGCACAAAGGCCAGGCGCTCTTGGCGCGCTTCTTCGCTGTACAGGCCACGGGCCGGTACTTTGGGCAGGGTGAATTCGTCGTAGCTGACCTCGCTGCTGGGCGTCGGCTCGACAACACGCAGTTGGTAGCTGAGTTGCCACAGTTGTTCTTCGGTATCGGCGCAGCCATCGCAAGCCAACACCAGATGCGCTTGGCCTTTAACCTCGCGAATTTGCCGCACGCGCATGCGCTTAAGCGGATAGCTGCGGCCTTGCACTTGCAGCTCTAGTTCGTCATACACAGTGCCAAGGCTCGGCAGCTCTTGCCCACCCGGCATGGCCACGCACAGGTGGCCTTTGCTGACGTCGATGGGGGTGATGCTCAGGTTACTGCCGCAGGTGAGCAGGCAGCGTGCATCGTGGCACTGCTGGAAGGCGGTACGCGTCGCTAAGGTGCCCATGTTCATACCCCCCACCACAGCAGGCTAACGCCTTGTTGGCTGACGCTAACGCCGATCACCACGGCGTAGCCGGCGAGCATGTCGAGGGCTACCACGGCTTCGTTTTTCTCACGCAGAGCGGCGGTGGGCGTGTCCATAAAGCGCCACACTTGGCGCAGCGCCAAGCAATAGAAGGCGCCGAGGATGATCAGCGTCCACAAGCTTGGCGTACCGGCGAGCAACCACAGCAGCCACAGCTGACAGGCCAACATGGCACTGACCAACGCCAGCACCACCCACGCCGAACCTTGGGTGCCGAAGATGCGCGAGTAGGATTCCACCGTGTCGCGCTCTTCGTCAGTACCTTTGGTTTTGCGGGTAATTTCAAAGCAAAAACCACTGATAAAGGCCAATAACATCATGGCCTTAAGTTCGATACTTAAAGCGACTTCTGGCAGCGCCAAATTAGCCAGCCAGAACACCACCAGCGGCATCACCAGCATGTGCGACACGGCGTACCACGTCAGATGCTTGTTCAGCCATTCGCCCACAAAGAACTCTTTGCCCATCAGGCAGGTCCAGACCATCAGGGCCAGCCAGCTCAGGGTGACTTGGCCGATGCCTTGATCCAGCCACAGCGAATAGCCCAGCTGTGCGGCTACGGCCAACACGCCGAGCACTTTAAGGTGATTAAGGCTAATCAAGCCGCTTTGCAGTACGCGCTGCGGATGGTTTTGGCAGTCCAACGCGTAGTCTTTGTGCTCGTCAAATACGCGCAGCAGCAAGAAGAACGACCACGTCACCAAGCAGCCGGCCAAGTCGGCCAAGCTCAGACTCAGCGCGCCTTCACCGGCACGGGCTACCGCCGCGGTGGTCAGGTAGAGGATGAAAAACAGCAAAGCGTTGGCAAACGGAAAGCGCTCGTGCATCCAGGCCAAGATACGGCTGGGCAGTGGCGCTGCCAGCGTCAGGGTTGCAGTGGTCATATCAAACACTCCGAGAGGATGAGAAAGCAGAAGTGACACTGCGGCGACGGTCGAGCCACAGGTACATAAGGGGGATCAGCAATAGGTCAGCCAGCAGGGCAAAGCCGATAGCTAAGCAGGTAACAATCGCCGTGTTGACGGTGATCTGAATGTTCGAATTGGCCAGCCAAGCAAAGCCCAGCCCGAGCACTAAGCTGGTGGTCAGAATCGCGTAGCCGACATGCTTGAGCGCCCCCCGCAGCGCGGCGCTGGCGCTTTGCTGTAGCTCGTCGCATTCGCGTTGGTACTTGCTGATGAAGTGGATGGTGTCGTCGATCACCACGCTGAAGGCGATGCCCAGCACCACGGTCAGGCCTAGGTCGATATTGCCGTTGAGCCAACCCCAGGCACCGAAAGCCATGCCGATGGGCAACAGGTTGCCAACAAAGCAGGTCAGCGCATGGCGAACATGGCCAAACAGCCAGGCGGCGGCTAACGAGGCGAGCACTAGTGAGGCCAACATGCCGGCGAACATGCCGCTGATCGAACGCTCGCCAATATGCGCAAACATCAGCGACAGCGAAGCACCCGGCGCTTGCATGGAGGCCGGTAGATGCTGCGCCTGCCAAGCTTCGGCGCGCTCATTAAGGCTCAGTAGGGCTTGGCCGCTGGTGGTGGCCACCGCTACACGCACCCGCGCCGCGCTGCGGTCTAAACGCAGCAGGTAGTTAAGGTCGGCACCGAAGGGTAGCGACAGCTCGTATTGCAGCAGGTACTGGGCGATTTCTTCACGGCTATCGGGGATGCGGTAATAGGCCGGATCGTCGCCGTGCATCACTTGGTTAACCCGCTTGATGATGTCCGCCAGCGAGTTGACTTGGGTGACATACGGCTGAGTCTTCAGCCAGCTGGCGTAGGCATCAACCGCGCGCAGGTACTCGGGCTCGAGAATACCGCTGTCACCTTGGCCTTTGAGGCTGTAATTCAGCTCGCTGGTGCCGGTGAGCTGGGCATTCACCGCGTCCATGTCGATACGGAACTGGGTGCCGGGGGTGTAGTACTTGACCACATCGTCGTTGATGCGATTTTGGCTCAGGCCCGCGAGCATGACGCCGGCTACCAGCAGCACAGCGGTGAGAATCCAGCGCGGGTGGCGCTCCAGCACATCGGCCAAACGGGCCATGCCGCGTTGGTCGCCTTCCAGCAGTGTCGGTACTTGTTTGGGTGCTTTGCCCGGCAAGCGGCTCAGCAGCGGGGCGCTAAACAGCACAGTAAACAGCAGGGCAAACAGCACGCCGCAGGCGACGATGTAGCCCATCACGCGAAACGGCGGCGAGTCATTAAAGTGCAGGCTCAAAAAGCCCAGCGCGGTGAGCACACTGGTGGTGGTCATGGGGCCGATATTGCGGCTCAGGCTGTCGAACATCGCCGCTTGTTTGTCGTGACCACGACGCTGCGCCTGCAGCCAGCCAACCACTAGGTGAATACCGTCGGCCAGCGCTAGGGCGAGAATCATCACCGGGGCGACGATCACCGCGTCATTCACTGTGGGCTTAAACCAGCCAACCAAGCCTGCGCCGGCGACTACCGCCAGTTGGCAGGCGGTGTAGATCACCAAGGTGGCTTTGAGGCTGCGGAACAGCAGCCACAGCACGGCCAGCAAGGTGAGGGTGAACCACGGCCACACACGCACGAAGTCGGCTTGTGACTCTTCTGGGAAGGCCTGATTGGCAATGGTTTGCCCGGCTAAGTGGAAGGTCAGCGTCGGGTGCTGTGCTTGGGCGGCAGCCACTTGTTCACGCAGGGCGAGCACGAAGGTGGGGATTTCTTCGCGCGGCTTCACGCCGGGCATGTTCAGGGTTAAACGCACGGCGGCCATCTGGCCGTTATCGGCGACTAAGGCGCGGGTGAGAAACGGCTCGTTTAGCGCTACATCGCGAATCTCGGCCAACTGCTTGGCGCTTAACTGCGCGTCTTGCGGCACCAGATCATCGGTATTCAGGCTGTCGCCATCGACCTGCACATGGGCAAAGTTATTCAGCGACTCAACCCGCTGCACAAAGGGCAGCTGCCAAGCGGCTTCAGTGATCTCGCGAAGCGCTTGCAGGGTGTCGGCAGTAAACACATCGCCTTCTGCCGGTTTAACCGCAATCAGCACCGCATCGGTTTTGCTGTAGTCGTTATTCAGCTGCTCGTAAGCGGCCAGCTGCGGGTTGTCGCTACTGAAAAACGCGCGGTGATCGAGCGAGTAGTGATAGCCACCTGCGCCGGCAGCACAGGCCAATAACACCACGAAGCCCAGCAGCATGCTCAACCACGGGTGGGCGACAATCTGCGCGGCTAAGTAATTAGCCACGGCGCGGCGGCGTGTTAGTGGTTGATTGGGTAGGGCGGTTGGCGACATGGCACACCTCAAAGGAAATAGCGCAGCGTCAGCCGCAGGTAATCGTCATCGGCCAGCGAGCGCAGCTTGTGCTGGCTATCGGGCTGGCTCAGGAAGGCCCAAGGCTCTTGCGGCGCTTTGGGGCTGAAGAAGGCGCGCAGCTCAAGCTCCAGCAATAAGCTGTCGGAAAGTCGGCGCTGGCCTTCAAGGCTGAGCAGTTGCTCGTTGTGCTCGGCATCGACAATCACGCTGGCCAGCAGTTGGGTGCTGGCTGGGTCGTTCAAGCTCAGGCGCCAGCCGAGCAGCCAGTCGTGCTCAAAGGGTGTGGTGGCGCGCTGATCGCGGCTGTCGTGCAGGTATTCGATCAGCCAGCCGAAGTCTTCCGGACCCTCTAAGGCACCGACTTGGGTGTATTCAAAGCCGGCGTCGAAAGCTTGGTGGCAATTTTCTCCGCCGTGTTGGCTAATCGCTTCGAGCTTCCACAGCCAATCGCCGGCGGTGTACTGCGCGTCGAGGCCCCATTGGGTGATTTGTCGGTAGTAGGGCGTTAGTTCGGGCGTGTAGCCGGCTTGCAAGCCGACTGGCTGCAGACCCTGATAGCGCAGACGGCTGAGGTCTAGCTCGGCACGCAGTTCTGGCTCGCGGCTGGTGCCATGAAAGCCCGACAGACCTAAACGCAGTTGCTCGCCGTTGAACTGCCAGCGCGCGGCAAAATCCACATGCTGCTGGCCTTGGCTGGATTCATAACGGGCATCTTTGCTGACCACTAAGGGCGTGCGCAGACGGCCATCTTCGCCGGTAAATGTTCGTTCGCGAAAACCAGGCAAGACAAAGAAGTCCCACTGCTGGCTGTCGCGCTCGAAGGCCAGATTGATCATCGGCTGGCCGAGTTTGGCCTCGCCATCGAGACGTTCAACGAGGTCGGTCTGGTTGATGATGTCGACCAGATGGGTGCCTTCGGTGACGCCCCAAAACACTTGGCGTATGCCGCTGCGTAGCTCAAAGCCGTCGCCAATATGCAGCCAGCTGGCTTCACGCAAATCCACGTGACTGCGGCGGCTGTCTTGCGCGTCGGCACGCACAAACGGCGTTACGGTCAGGCTGTTGGCGTCATCCAGTGGCAGCCACCACTCGCCTTGCCACGCTGCCGAGGTATGGCCGCTGCGTTGGCCATCGACGCCGGGCTGGGCGAACTGGCTGTGTTCCAAACTCAGCTCGTGGCGCCATTCGTTGGCGTGCAGCGCGCTGGCTAAGGCAAACAGCAGACAGACGAGAGCGTGCCGCCTAGAGGGCAGCAGAATAGTCAGAGGCATATCAGCGCGCTCGTAGCAGGGCGTTTTGGCTAAAGTCGCGGTCGCTTAAGCCTTGGGCAAAGCGGTAATCGCGCCATTCCAGCTTGGTTTGCCGGCCGTTTTGCACATTGCGCATGTGCATGCTGGCCGGGCGCCAATGTTGCTGGTTGTGCTGGGTAAAGCCGTCGGCTGTATAGACTTTGAGCAGCTCACCGCGACGATCGAAATATTCGATCTGGCGCACCAGCAAGTGCTCATGGTCGATCCACAGGCGTTGCTTGCTGTAGCCGGAGTTTTTGTCATTCGGGCTGCGTTCAAGCACGTGGCAGGCGAGGCCGTTCAGCTCGTTTTGGCTAATGCCAGCGTAAGTGAACTTCTGCCAGAACGGCGTGACAATATCTTCGAAAGCGAACTCGCTGGCCATGAACGGGCCAGACTTGTTGCGTGCGCCAATTTGCTTCACGCGTTTGATGGCAGGGAGGAATAACCACTGCTCATCATCGCCCACCGGATGGGTATAGGACAGCAACGCCGAGCCACGAACATCACGCGGGGTGTCGAACACCATGAGGCTTTTTTCGCCTTCTGGGTATTCGAGGTTTTGTACCCGCAACTGACGCGAGGCCTGTTGGCCTTGGCTGTCAATCAGGGTCATAGTGAGGCTCGCGGATAAGTCACCAAAGCCTCTAATCTGAGCCTCAGAGGCTTTTGCCAATTCTTCCGGTGAATACTCTGCAGCCACTAACGCTGCAGAAAAAAGCCAAGCCATCAGGCCGCTCAGTCGACGCACAACGGATACCCCGCGTTCCCGTGAGTGATTCAGACTGCTTGAATGATAAAGATGGCTGAGTTGCCGTTATCAGGATCATCAATAGCATTCAAACAGTTGTATGAATGCTAGGTGAGCGGCAGGTTTTCCTCCCCTAACTTTCGGTTAGGTATGTTCGTTTTCGCGTCATTGGTGTTCGTTTTTGCGCCAGAGGTTTGTCGTCAGTTTTTTAGCGGCGGCGCTTAACCAAGTCGCGCTGTAAGAACCGATTGGGGTGGCAGGCATGCATTAGCGCTGTAGGCACGGGCATAGTTTCGGCGCAAATATGCGCGGCCAACAGTTCGCCAGAAAGCGGCGCAGTGATGAGTCCGCGCGAGCCATGACCTGTGTTGATGTACAGGCCTGCCTGCCAAGGGCAGGGTTGCTCTAAACGCGCAAAAGCATCTTCACGCAGCTTGGCATAGCGCTGACAAAACGCTTCCGGCTCGGCCACTGGGCCCACTAACGGCAGGTAGTCGGGGGCGGAACAACGGATGCCAACCCGAGCCTCCAGCTCTGCCACAGGATCAGGTTTTAGTTGATCGTGCAGAGCAGGGGACAGCTCGTTGAGAATCTCGAGATTGCTGGCGTGCTCGGCGGCGGTCGGTTGTAAATCTTCGAATGCAAAAACAAAGCTCGCGCCAATGTTATGCATACCTTGCCATGCCGGAGCTATGTAGCCGCTGCCGCACAGTACTGTGCGCAGGGCGCTGCTGGCAGGTGTTGCCGGTACATGGGTAACTTGGCCGCGAATGGCTTTGTGCGGCATATGTGCGGTTACTGATAAGCGACCTGCCTCAGCGGCATTGGCGAGCACCAATACAGGGCTGGAAAACTGCCTGCCATCGCCAGTGCACACCTGCCATTGCTGATCTGCATGCAGCACGCTGGTGACATCGGCATTCAGCTCAACCCGGATATTGGGGTGATTGAGCAGGTATTTGCACAGCGCTCGCGGGTTAACCCAGCCGCCATTAGCCAACCATAGGCCGCCGCTAGGTATGTCGACGCCTGCCAGTTCGCTGGCTTGTTGCTTAGAAACCATCTGCAGCAAATTGGGGAAAGCATTGGCCAACGCCTGTTGGCGCTCGGTATTGTCGCCGCCGCTTTCAAGGATCAGCACGCCGCAGTTATCCCACGCACCGTCATTGCCACGCGGCAGCTGCTCTAACAGCCGACGGGTATAGCCAAAGCCGCTGAGTACCAGCTGTGTTTGCTGAGTCATGTACGGTGATAATTTCAGGTAGGTAATACCTTGGCGATTGCCCGAGGCTTCTTGAGCGTAATCGCTGTGCCGCTCTAACACAGTGACTTTCCAGCCACGGCGGGCAAGGGCGTTAGCCGTGGCACAGCCGCTTAAGCCAGCACCCACCACCAGGGCATGGCCTTGAGGTGGCGTAGCCGGTTGCGCATACCAAGGCATGGCGGCGCTGCGTGCTTGGTTTTTTGTGTAGTGCCCAGCGAGCATTTCGCGCTTATGGCCAAAACCCGACACTTTTTGCAGCGCAAAGCCTTCGGCCTCTAAGCCGCGACGCACAAAACCTGCGCAGGTAAACGTGGCTAACGTGGTGCCTGCGTGGCTAGTGCGGGCGAGGGCGGCAAACAGTTCGGGCTGCCACATTTGCGGGTTTTTCGCCGGCGCAAAGCCATCTAAAAACCACGCATCAACGCTGCCGTTAAGGGTAGGGAGCAGCTCTAACACATCGCCCAGCAATAGGGTGAGGGTTACGCGGCCACCCGCAAAATGCAGGGTCTGAAAGCCGCGCTGTAAACCGCGATATTGCTGAATAAGCGCAGCGCTTAATTCTGCAAGCTCAGGCCAAAGACTCAGCGCACGCTGCAAGTCATCAAGGCTTAACGGGTATTTTTCAACGCTGAAAAAATGCAGCCGTGCGTTAGCCGGTGCCTGCGCCACAAAACACTGCCACGCACAGAGAAAATTAAGTCCAGTGCCAAAGCCGGTTTCACCGATACGAAACAGTGCGTGCTCTTTTAGCGCCGCAAAGCGTTCCGCCAGTTGGTTGTGCTGCAAGAACACATAACGGGTTTCTTCAAGGCCACTGGCGCGGGAGAAATACACATCATCAAACTGGCTGGAGTGCGGTTGGCCGTGTTCGTCCCAATTAAGTGTTGCGTTACTAAAGTCAGTCATAGAGCGGTATGGCGGGTGGCGAAGTGAGGATAGGCTGGCGCTATAGTGTACGGGTGGCAACCGCGCCCAAACCAGAAAAGGAATGCCAGTGATGTTTGAGTCTGCCGAATTGGGCCACTGTGTCGACAAGGCTGCCTTTGCCGAGCAAGAGCCAGAGCTGCGCGCGGCTTTACTGGAAGCGCAGTACGCATTGAAACAGCAGAACAAACATGCCGTGCTGATTTTAATCAACGGCATCGAAGGCGCAGGAAAGGGCGAAACCATACGCCTGCTTAACGAGTGGCTTGACCCACGTTTGGTGCGGGTGAATGCCTTTGTCGATGCCAGTGAAGATGAGCGCAAATACCCCGCTGAACGGCGCTTTTGGCAGCATTTGCCGCCTAAAGGCCGCATTGGCGTGTTCTTTGGCAACTGGTATAGCCAGCTAATTAGCTTAACCGTGCGTGAGAAAATCAAATCGTCGCAGCTCGATCAGGCCATTGGCTATGTCGAACGCTTCGAACGCATGTTGTGTGACGAAGGCGTGCTGATGTTTAAGTTCTGGTTTCACTTAAGCAAAGCCGCGTTCACTGAGCGCATTGAAGCGCAGGGCGATGATCCGCTGCAGTACTGGCGTGCCAGCCCGCTGAATTGGCACAAGGGTAAAACCTACGACAAAGTGCTAGAAGCGGGTGAGCGTTTACTGCAGCAAACCAGTCGTGATTTCGCCCCTTGGTATGTGATTGATGGCAGCGATGCCAACTACCGTAGCCTCGCCGTTGGCCGCACCTTGTTAGAAGGTTTGCGCGCGGCAGTCAGCCAGACAAGCACCGCTCGCCATGCAACACACAGTGCACCGTTGGCCGCGCGCTTCGATCGTCGCCAACTGCTAGGCGCGCTGGATTTGTCGCAAAAACTCGACAAAGCGGATTACAAGCAGCAATTACATGCGGAGCAGCAGCGCCTTGCCGAGTTAGTGCAGAGCAAAGCCTTCCGCAAGCATGGCTTAGTCGCCGTTTTTGAAGGCAACGATGCAGCGGGCAAAGGTGGCGCAATCCGCCGTGTAAGTGCCGCGCTCGACCCCCGTCAGTACCAAATCATCCCGATTGCCGCGCCAAGCGATGAAGAACGCGCGCAGCCGTATCTATGGCGCTTCTGGCGACATGTGCCGGGGCTTGGGCGCTTCACTATGTTCGATCGCAGCTGGTATGGCAGGGTCTTGGTTGAGCGGGTGGAAGGCTTTTGTGCCGAGGCCGACTGGCTGCGGGCTTATAACGAAATTAACGACTTTGAAGAACGCCTGCATGAACACGGCATCATTGTGGTCAAATTTTGGCTGGCGATTGATCAGGACACCCAGCTAGAGCGTTTTAAAGAGCGCGAAAGCGTGCCCTACAAGCGCTTCAAAATCACCCCAGAAGACTGGCGCAACCGCGAAAAGTGGGACGACTACGTGGATGCCGTGGGCGATATGGTCGACCGTACCAGTACACATATCGCCCCATGGACTTTGGTTGAAGCGAACGACAAACGTTTTGCCCGCATTAAAGTACTGCGCACCATTAACGACGCACTGGAAGCCCGCTTGGCCGAAGCGACCTAACTAGCCGGCGAGCCTCTCAATGCATGGCAGTTTTGCTGTGGCGAAATAGCTGATCAGCCAATTGCATGGCTTGGATGTAGGCGTCCACCCCGTGGCAAGCCTCGTTATGGGTGAAGTAGGGGCCTTCGAGGGTGCCTTCGCGGGTGGCAAAAAAGAACTTGCCATTGATATTGCTGATGCGGTCAGAGCGAAAGTGGGTACGCGCTACCGAATCATTGGCACGAATAGCTTGATGGTTCATAGCCAGCATCCTCCATCAGGTGGGGTGTGGTCATCTAACAATAAAAGGCTAGCTGAGCGGGCCAAGCGGCAGGTGACTAATGGTTAGTCATGTTTTAAATAAGTAGCCGCTGGTTATCGCAAACCCATAGAGCGCAGCAGCTGTGCGCACCAAATAAGGGCAACTGTACCTGTCGAGCTTCTGGTAGCTCGGACTACACTCAGCCTTTGTTTGTAGGATGCCGTTATGCATGTTTCATCAGGGCGCTGGTTACTAGGGCTTGGCTTGGCACTGACCACTGCCGTTTTGTGGGGTTTGTTGCCCATCAAGCTCAAGCCCGTACTGGCGAGCATGGACCCGATTACCGTCACTTGGTATCGCCTGATCAGCGCCGGTTTGGTGTTGCTGGTTTGGTTGGCGGCGCGCAAACGTCTGCCGTCATTCAGCAAGTTAGATGGCCGATATTGGTTGCTGGCCGTGGCGATTATCGGCCTAGTGCTCAACTATGTGGCTTATCTGATGGGCTTGAAACGCCTCTCGGCGGGCACCACGCAGCTGGTGATTCAACTGGCGCCGATCTTTCTGTTATTGGGCAGCGTAGTCATCTATCGCGAAGAATTCAGTCGCGCCCAGCAAATTGGCCTGTTGGTACTGCTGACGGGCTTTGCCTTGTTCTTCAACCAGCGCTGGGTGGAATTACTCACCTCGTTAACCCAGTACACCGCCGGCATTCTGATCATGGTTTTTGCCGCGTTGACTTGGGCTTTTTATGGCCTAGCGCAAAAGCAGCTGCTTACCCAGTGGAGCTCGGTGCAGATCATGATGGTGATCTATTTAGGCTGCGCCAGCTTGTTAACCCCGTGGGCCGAGCCTGCGCAGTTGTTTGAGTTAAACACTGTGCAACTCTGGCTGTTGCTTGCCTGCTGCCTAAACACCTTAGTGGCTTACGGCGCCTTTGCAGAGGCCTTAGCGCACTGGCAAGCCTCGCGCGTTAGCGCCATGCTAGCAGTAACGCCGTTGATTACTTTCGCCTGCGCAGCGGTTGGCTCGCTGATTTGGCCGCTGTGGATTACCGCCGAACCTTTGAATGTGCTGGCTTACACAGGCGCCGCGCTGGTGGCCTTGGGTTCCGCACAGACTGCGCTTGATTTCCGCCGCGTACTGCAAAACCGCAGGCTTAAGCGCGAACTCAAACTAGCCGCGTTGCAAAGTGAGAAGGGCGCACATTAAGCGCGGCACTCACAACCCAAACAGGTCATGTTCATCGAGTATGCGGTAAGCGATTTCTGGCGTGCGCTGCAAACCACGGCGCACCGCGGCGGGAATACTCTGCCGGGTTTTACGGCACAAGCCGGGCTGTTCAGCAACGCAAATCTCAAAACCGCGCATGCTGCGCACTTCGCTGGCCCCGGGCTGCACCGTTAAGCGAATCCCAAGCTGCTCGAATAAACGCCGCTGCATATGGTGCAAATCCTCAAGGCTGGTGATGGCCTCTAAGCGCTGTAGCAAACGGGCTTCTTCCGGCTTGGTCAGCAGCAACACCCGTGCTTGCGCGCTGCTTGGTTCGCCCAGCAAGGCATCACGCCCGCAGTCACATAACGCAGGAGGGCAAGCGGCGCGTAAAACCGAAGCAGAAGTCATGACCGTGTTATGCGCCAGAACGTGGCAGAAGATCAAGCAAGCCAATGAACACGGCGGCACATGATTAGCGCTAGCTACACTAACCATGTACGCAATTTAACATAATATATATTATGCGAATCTAGCCATTAGGTTATATAGGTGCGTTACTGAGCGCCGCTGCGGTCTGTCGAGAAAACACACCGATAAAAAAAGGGAGTCCCAAAGGACTCCCTCATCTCAACCATGGAGAAAATGGATAGAACCGGCCGAAGCACGGCTCTACTACAACCTCACCTGCGTTCCATCCGGAACGCGCGGCTAGTCTGACAAATCGAAAGTTAGGGGTCTATGACTGCTGTGTATCATCTGTGTAATTTTTTGTAAGCAATGCATCGGCTGTATTTTCGTGGGCTAAATTTTGCCGGCGCGGCCATAGCAAGCTGAAACGCGCACCGCCTAAGCTTTGGCTGCGGCCAACCAAGGCACGCCCGCCGTGCCAAAGAATCACCCGGCGCACAATCGATAAGCCCAAACCGTAACCGCCAGAACTGCGTGTGCGGCTGTCATCTAAGCGCATAAACGGTGTGAACAGGTTTTCTTGATCGGCTTCGCTGATGCCCGGCCCATCGTCTTCCACATCAATCTGACAACGCCGCCGGCCCACGTGATAGGTCAGGCGCACGTGACTGTGCGCGTGGCGCATGGCGTTAGAAATCAGGTTTTGAATTGCCCGATTTAAGTAAAACGGCGCTGCCTCAGCCAACCAGCGCTCTGGCGCTAAGCTGGAGTCGACGGGCATCACCTCGATGCGCACGCTTTGCCGCAATGGCCCCAATTCGTCGGCGGCTTGCTGGAGCATATCCGGCACATTGACGCGCTCAAAGGTCAGTGCGGGATTGCCTTGCTCCAGCCGTGCATAGGTAAGGATCTCATCGATCAGCTTATCCAGCTCTTGCAGGTCGCCATCCATACCCTTGAGATAACGCTGGCGACGTTCTTCATCGCGGGCCTCTTCGAGCATTTCTAAGCCAAACCGCAAACGTGCTACCGGCGTGCGCAGCTCATGGGAGGCGCCACGAATCATCTCGCGCTGCAACACGATCAAGCGCTGCAGGCGCGCCGCCATGTCATTAAAGCTGCTGCCCAAGCGAGCTACTGCATCGCGGCCGATGACCGGCACGCGAGTGCCTAAATCGCCGGCGGCAATTTGCGCGGCGGCCATATCCACCGCGCGCACACGGCGCTCTAAGCGGTACACCAAGCCGTATAAGGTCAAACCAATCAGCAGCACCAAGACCAGAAAGCTCGTTACCATCAAACGCGGCGGATACGGATCAAAACGTTGAATGGGCCCGAGCCCCAATACTTTGGCGCTGCCTAGCACGCCCAGATAGATAGTCACCGCATCGCCTGAGGCCGACAGGGTGATCACGCTGTCGCCTTCGTCTAAGCGGCGGTACTGGTCTGGGTCTAGACCGGCAGCTTTGGGCTCGTACAGCTGGATTGGCACGCCAAACAGGTGCTGTTTAAGCAGGTTTTCTAAATGTTCAGCGCGCTGTGCTTCAGGCAGGCGCAGTAGCTCATCCATCACCACAAATAAGGTCGCTCTGCCCCACTGCTCGCTGACTTGGCTAAGGCGGATGTTCAACACCAATTGCGCATCCACGCGTTGATACATGGCCAGGTCGTCGCCATCGACTTCCACCACCACAAGATCGCGTTCAAGGCGTCTTAGCGCTTCATCGCTAAGCTCGTCCAGCGCCCGCCACGGTAGTAAACGCAAGCGGCTGGCGAATAAACGACTCCATGTCGCCACGCTACGCCCGCGCTGTAAGGCGGTTTGCTCGGCCAGCTGACTGGCCAACAAATGCATGGTGCCGGCTGCCATAGACTCGCGGTAGGCCTGCTCGCGCAGTTGATTCACTTGATGCAGGCCCAGCACCCCTAGCCCGCCGACCAACAACACTGCCAGCAGCAAGCCCAGATAGATGCGCACGAAGATCGAGTTGAGCATCAGGCGTTGTCACCGGCGAACAGATAGCCCTTGCTGCGTACGGTTTTAATCAGGCGTGGCTGCACAGGGTCGTCGCCGATCTTGGTGCGAATTCGCGAAATGCGCACATCCACAGAGCGGTCTTGGCCGTCGTATTCAATGCCGCGCAAGGCAGAAAAAATCGACTCGCGCGAGAGGATCTGCCCGGAGTGACTGGCCAGCAGCCACAGCAGATCAAATTCGGCGGAGGTCAGATCCAGCACCTCGTCATCCAGCGTCACTTCACGCGCTGCCGCATCTAGCGCTAAGCGGCCAAATAACAGGCGTGTGCTCTGCCCCGCTTCGCTCACCTCGCCCCGCAGGCGACGCAACAAGGCGCGAATCCGGGCTAACAGCAAGCGTGGGCGCACAGGCTTGCAGACATAGTCGTCGGCACCAATTTCCAGCGCTAAGACTTGATCCATTTCGTCGGTGCGCGCGGTGAGCATCAGCACTAAACCGTCATAGCGTGGGCGTAAACGGCGGCAAATCGAGATGCCGTCTTCGCCGGGCAGCATCACATCGAGCACCACTAAGTCGGGTTTCTCGTTAAGAATGCGCTGCACGGCTTGGCTGCCATCGGCTTCGTGGCTAACCCGCATGCCATGTTCGGCCAAATACTCTGCCGTCAGCTCGGCCAGACGGGCGTCGTCTTCAACAATCAGAATATGTTCTCGGCCTTCGGGGTGCATGCGGGCTCCGGCAGGTTTTCGGGCTGGCTAGTCTAGCAAGCAACCGGCGTCACGATGTCGCTTAGCTGTTGCAAAACGTCTCAAGCTGCACACACAAGATGTAGTGGTTGCTTTAGTACAGGTTTCGCCCCTGCGCCACTCAACGCAAGCCTGCTGGCAACGGCATAAATCAGCTCGCCAGCAGCGACGAACGGTCAAGGTGCCGTGTGCTCTGGCTTTGCTGGGGTTATCACAAATCACCCACAAATCACCCACAAGTTATCCACAGCTTGCGCGCTTTTCTTGCGCTTGCATTGCCGTAGGGGGCGCATTATCTTGTAGCCCAATCAAGGCGAGCCACTATATGTTGGGTTTTTCTTTTGATGGCAACACAAGCTTTGCTTAGCTTGTCAACCCCTAAAACGCCATTAAAAAGCCACACTGATGACTTGCTCACGCAACACCGATTTGCCGCTTTGCAGCCCGCTACGGCCGCTGCAAAGTTTGTTACCGAGCCAACGCCGGTAGCCGCAGTAGTGATTGACCTAGCGGTTGTGCCACCACTAGGTGTTGTGGTTGATCTTTTGCTGTGATCAATCGACGACTTGGGCCAGGAAGGCGCTGTTCGTCCCTTCCCCGCCCAGTCTGTTTGACTCAGGTTCGCCTGGGTCTCGCTGGGGCATGGAATGCCCCGGCGCCTTTTAACCAATGCCCAATTAAGAAGACGTGGAGACACCCATGCAGACCGACCTCTCGCGCGAGAAGCCTCAAGCAGGCAGCGTTCCTCTGGAGGACAACCCCAACGAGCTGAACGCCACTGCCCCTGGCCAGCTGCGTGTGATCAAGCGCAACGGTACTGTCGTTGCCTACACCGATGACAAGATCAGCGTAGCCATCACCAAGGCTTTTTTAGCGGTAGAGGGCGGCACTGCAGCAGCCTCTTCACGCATTCACAGCACGGTTGAGCGTTTGACGGAACAAGTCACCGCCACCTTCAAGCGTCGCATGCCGTCTGGCGGCACGATTCACATTGAAGAAATTCAAGACCAAGTCGAACTGGCGCTGATGCGTGCCGGCGAGCAAAAAGTCGCCCGCGACTACGTGCTGTACCGCGAATCGCGCGCGCAAGAGCGTGCCAAGCGCACTGCCGCAGAACCGGCTAAGCCGCACCCGAGCATCCGCGTGACCTTGGCCGACGGCCAGAAAGTCGCCCTCGACTTGGGTCGCCTGCAGGTGCTGATCCGCGAAGCCTGTGAAGGCTTGGAAGAAGTCGACGCCGAGCTGATCCAGCGCGAAACGCTGAAGAACCTCTACGACGGCGTGACCGAAAAAGACGTCAGCACCGCGCTGGTGATGACCGCACGTACCTTGGTTGAGCGCGAGCCCAACTACACCTACGTGACCGCCCGTCTGCTGATGGACACCCTGCGTGGCGAAGCGCTGAGCTTCCTGAGCGTGGCCGAGCGCGCCACCCACCACGAGATGGCCAAGCTGTACCCGCAAGCGCTGGCTGCTTACATCGAGAAAGGTGTCGAGTTCGAACTGCTCGACCCCAAACTGGCCGACTACGATCTGGCTAAAATGGGTGCCGCGATTGAGCACGAGCGCGACCAGCAGTTCACCTATCTAGGTCTGCAGACCCTTTACGATCGTTACTTCATCCACAAAGACGGCATTCGTTTCGAGCTGCCGCAAGTCTTCTTTATGCGCGTGGCCATGGGCTTGGCCGTGGAAGAGCCGCAGAAAGAAGAACGCGCCATCGAGTTCTACAACCTGCTGTCCAGCTTCGACTACATGAGCTCGACGCCGACCCTGTTTAACTCTGGCACCCTGCGTCCGCAGCTGTCTTCTTGCTACCTGACCACCGTGCCGGATGACCTGTCGGGCATCTACAACGCCATCCACGACAACGCCATGCTGTCTAAGTTTGCTGGCGGCTTGGGTAACGACTGGACGCCGGTTCGTGCGCTGGGCTCGTACATCAAAGGCACCAACGGCAAGAGCCAAGGTGTGGTGCCCTTCTTAAAAGTGGTCAACGACACCGCCGTGGCCGTTAACCAAGGTGGCAAGCGCAAAGGCGCGGTGTGTGCCTACTTGGAAACCTGGCACATGGACATCGAGGAATTCCTCGAGCTGCGTAAGAACACCGGTGACGACCGCCGTCGTACCCACGACATGAACACCGCGAACTGGATTCCCGACCTGTTCATGAAGCGCGTGTTTGAAGATGGCCCGTGGACGCTGTTCTCGCCGTCCGACGTGCCTGATCTGCATGATTTAACCGGCAAGGCCTTCGAAGAGCGCTACGAGTACTACGAAGCCATGGCCGGCTACGGCAAGATCAAGCTGCACAAGACCATCGCCGCCAAAGACCTGTGGCGCAAGATGCTCTCCATGCTGTTTGAAACCGGCCACCCGTGGCTGACCTTCAAAGACCCATGCAACCTGCGCAGCCCGCAGCAGCATGTCGGCGTGGTGCACTCGTCCAACCTGTGTACTGAGATCACCCTGAACACCAACGCCGATGAAATCGCCGTGTGTAACTTGGGCTCAGTGAACTTGGTCAACCACATCGAGAACGGCGAACTGAACCTCGCCAAGCTGGAAAAAACCGTGCGCACCGCCGTACGCATGCTCGATAACGTGGTCGACATCAACTACTACAGCGTGCCGCAAGCGAAGAACTCCAACCTCAAGCACCGCCCCGTGGGCCTTGGCTTGATGGGCTTCCAAGATGCGCTGTACCTGCAGCACATTGCTTACGGCTCCGACGCAGCCATCGAATTTGCCGACCGCTCCATGGAAGCGATCAGCTACTACGCCATCCAAGCCTCGTGCGACTTGGCCGATGAGCGCGGCAGCTACTCCAGCTTCGACGGCTCGCTGTGGTCCAAAGGCGTACTGCCGCTGGACTCTATCGAACTGCTGAAAGAAGCCCGTGGCGCCAAGTACATCGAGATGGACCAATCGGCTAGCTTCGACTGGGCACCGGTGCGCGCGCGTGTGCAGAAAGGCATCCGTAACTCGAACATCATGGCCATCGCGCCGACCGCGACCATCGCCAACATCACCGGCGTGTCGCAGTCCATCGAGCCGACTTACCAAAACCTGTACGTGAAATCGAACCTGTCTGGTGAGTTCACTGTGATCAATCCCTATCTGGTGCGCGACCTCAAAGCCCGCGACCTGTGGGACAGCGTCATGGTTAACGACCTCAAGTACTACGACGGTTCCGTGCAGCAGATCGAGCGCATCCCGCAGGACATCAAAGACATCTACGCCACCGCCTTCGAAGTGGAAACCAAGTGGATTGTCGATGCTGCCAGCCGCCGCCAGAAGTGGATCGACCAAGCCCAATCGCTGAACCTGTACATCAACGGTGCCAGCGGTAAGAAACTCGACATCACCTACCGCATGGCGTGGTTCCGTGGCCTGAAAACCACCTACTACCTGCGCGCCTTGGCTGCGACCAGCACCGAGAAGTCAACCATCAGCACCGGCAAGCTCAACGCGGTATCTGCTGGCGGCAGCGAGCCACTGGCCAGCGCCCCGGCCCCAGCCGCGGTGCCCAAAGCCTGCTCGCTGGACGACCCAGACTGCGAAGCCTGCCAATAAGCCCAGCGCGAGGGCAGCGTTAAACCACTGCCCTCGCCTGCTGACTATTTAAGAATACTCAGGCCGGACCACCGGCCCGCTCGACCAAACAGGAGACAGCCCATGTTGAGTTGGGACGAATTTGATCAAGAAGACACCGCCGTTGCCGCCAAGCAACCCGCTGCCGAAAAGCCGCAGCCGCAAGTCGCCCAAGCCGCGCTAGAAAAGCTCGATAACGCCGGCGACGCCGCCGCCCACGACGCCCGCGAAGTGGACAGCCAAGACTCCGACGCCGTGGCCCGCGCCAAAGCCGCGCTGAATGATCTGGACATCGAAGAAGGCCTCACCGAGCTGGAAGGCGAAGGCTCGCGCGTGACCGTCGATGCCAAGCGCATGATCAACTGCCGCGCCGACCTCAACCAGCTGGTACCGTTCAAGTACGACTGGGCGTGGCAAAAGTATCTGGATGGCTGTGCCAACCACTGGATGCCACAAGAAGTGAACATGAACGCCGACATTGCCCTGTGGAAGAGCAAAGACGGCCTCACCGAAGACGAGCGCCGCATCGTTAAGCGCAACCTCGGCTTCTTCTCCACCGCCGACAGCTTGGTGGCCAACAACCTCGCGCTGGCCGTGTACCGCCTGATCACCAACCCCGAGTGCCGCCAGTACATCCTGCGTCAGGCCTTCGAAGAGGCGATCCACACCCACGCCTACCAGTACTGCATCGAATCGCTGGGCATGGACGAAGGCGAGATTTTCAACATGTATCACGAGATCCCCAGCGTGGCGAAAAAAGCCGCGTGGGGCCTCAAGTACACCCGTGCCATCTCCGACCCCGAGTTCGACACCGGCACCGTAGAAACCGACAAAGAACTGCTGCGCAACCTGATCGCCTACTACTGCGTGCTGGAAGGCGTGTTCTTCTACTGTGGTTTCACCCAGATTCTGTCCATGGGACGTCGCAACAAGATGACCGGCGTCGCCGAGCAGTTCCAATACATCCTGCGCGACGAATCCATGCACCTGAACTTCGGCATCGACGTGATCAACCAGATCAAGATCGAAAACCCGCACCTGTGGGATGCCGCCATGAAAGACGAAGCCACCCAGATGATCCTCCAAGGCACCCAGCTGGAGATCGAATACGCGCGTGACACCATGCCGCGCGGCGTACTGGGCATGAACGCGGCCATGATGGAGGACTACCTCAAGTTCATCGCCAACCGCCGCCTGACCCAGATTGGCTTGAAAGAAGAATATCCCGGCACCAGCAACCCCTTCCCGTGGATGAGCGAAATCATGGACCTCAAGAAGGAGAAGAACTTCTTTGAGACTCGCGTGATTGAGTATCAAACCGGTGGGGCGCTGAGTTGGGATTGAGGTGGGGCAAGACCATTAGGCAATAAAAAACGCGGTTACCTGAAAGGGATGTTTGGGGCGGCGAATAGAAAGATGAAGCCCCGCCTTGTGCGGGGTTTTTTTTAACGATTAAGGAAATACCGTGGAATACCAACCCTTCTCAATTAGAAAGCTTCTCGAATCAACAAAGAATGGTGCTATTCGAATTCCAGCATTTCAACGCGGTTTTGTGTGGGATATGGATCGCGTCTCATATCTAATGGATAGCATATATAAAGGCTACCCATTTGGTTCACTTCTATTTTGGCGCACCAAGAGCCAGCTCGCAGTTGAGCGAAATCTAGGACGATTCGAGCTCCCCAAGCCAGAGGAAGAATACCCAATAGACTACGTCCTAGACGGTCAACAACGACTGACCTCAATATTTACCGTGTTTCAAAATGAGCTACCTCCAAAAGAAGACCATAACTGGTCAGATATTTATTTCGACATGGCCGCCGAAGATAATGCTCAAGATTGCCAGCTCACATCAATATCGGAAGCCGATTATGACAGGGAACGATTCTTTCCGCTTCGCGTACTCTTCGACTCTGTAAAATATCGCGAAGCAACAGAAGGACTATCTGCAGAAAAAATATCAACAATTGACAAGCTTCAAGAAAAATTCAAAGAGATAACTATCCCCGTTCAAATACTAAAAACCGAGAACAGATCGATAGTTGCTATTGTGTTTGAACGAATCAACAGGCTAGGGCTTGAACTGGACACACTTCAACTTCTGGCCGCCTGGACATGGAACGAGGACTTTGATCTTTTAGAGAAATTCAAAGAGCTTAAAGATGAGTTATCCGACTTTGGATTTGAAGGAGTAGGTGATGACTCTGACCTTATACTTGACTGCGCCTCTGCTGTATTAAAAGGGGAGCCAGGAGCCGAAAAGCTTCTTGAATTAAACGGAAATGAAGTAAGGGCTGAATTTTCTAGAGTTCAAAATGGAATCAAGGGAGCAATTGACTTCCTCCGAACACAGCTGAAGGTGTTCAATCTAAAAAATCTTCCATATCCAATGCTTCTCGTGCCCCTGTCTGTATTTTTTGCAGAGCCCGATGGAAAAGAGGTCTCCTACAGCTCTGAAACATACTCAAAAATACGCCGTTGGTTCTGGAGAACCTGTATATCATCACGGTACGGCAGCCAAACACGCCGAGCCGCCATAAAGGACATTCAAGAAATAGAAAAATTAAAGTACGGAAAGGAAAGCAGGCTGGATGAGATCGATACAGCAATTACAGCATCCTTCTTTAATGATAATATTTTCAGAGTCACGACCGCAAACACCAAGACTTTTGTGCTGATTCTTGCTAACAATACGCCTCGGAGCTTTATATCTGGAAAAGAAATAGACTTGGACAAAGTCCTACAGAGATACAATAGATCAGAATTTCATCACATCTACCCAAAAGCCTTTCTTCGTGAAAAAGGTATCAGTGATTCAGCAATAAACTCCCTAACAAATTTCTGCTTCCTTAGCTCTGCAGAAAACAAAAACATAGGAAGGAAAAATCCATCCGAGTATATAAAAACCCTTCCCCCTGCCCCTCAACGAGCGGCAATACTTTCTTCAGCCTTCTGCAAGGAAGAGCTATTTGATGACAATTTCGCAAACTTTGCGGCGGAGCGAGCCGAGCTCTTAGCTTCCTTTGCGAATCAATTAATAGCCGATCAAGAAAAGGTAGATTTAGAGCAATAAAAAATAAAAGGGGATGGGCTTATTTTATCGGCAAGTTAGCCAAATCGATACCTCGTTTTCGCCCTTACGGCGAGTCACTTTCTCTTGCGTGCCCAAGAGAAAGTAACCAAAGAGAAGGGCACCCCGGCATACGGGTTTGGCGGCTGCGCCACCAAACTACCCTCCTTCCGGTGCTGCTCCGAGGGTCGGCATACACGGGCCATCCATGGCCCGTTATACCTCGCGCGGCCATCCGGGCCGCTCGCCCCTCTGCGCAACACCTCCAGTCAGCCTTCTGACGGGGACTTTGTCCGAGTCGCCTGATCGAGCTACTGCTTTTCTGGTTGATTGCTGCATTTTGCAGCCGAAGAAACTAGACGTTTTAGAGCTGGCACCCTCTGCCCCTTCCAGCCGGCTGAACGCAGTCGTTGTGTAAGAGGTTGAGCGGCAAGGATGCCGCGAAAGCCGCGATGGGCCAGGACGGCCCTTCGCGGTGGGCCTCTGGAACAATGATGGAGTGAAGGCAGTTTGGCCAACGGCCAAACCCGGCTGCAGGGGCAAGACTTTTTGCTTCCTTTTGGGTCGACTGCCAAAAGGAAGCCGCCCAGCAGGGCGGAACAAATGCCTAAGTACCCATCAATAATCAGCTGAAGACGCCAAGGCGCCCAGCAGCTCGAACAGCTTTGTTACGCAGTAGCTTTTGAGCCCAAATACAGCACTGCGCGTCTTGGTTCTAATACAAAAATATCGACCCACACCCAACGCCCCTTTCAGCCGGCTGAGCGCAGTCGTTGTGTAAGAGGTTGAGCGGCAAGGACGCCGCGAAAGCCGCGATGGGCAAGGACGGCCCTTCGCGGTGGGCCTCTGGAGCAATGATGGAGTGAAGGCAGTTTACCAACGGCTGCAGGGGTGTAAGCGCTTTTGGTTACTTTAGGCGCAACTGCCAAAAGTGACTCGCCCAGGAGGGCGAAACAAAAAGGTTCGTCACGCTCAGTAATCTGCCTCGCTACCAGCTTTTTCGAATGCGTGAGGCCGTCAAACAGCCAAGCCCTATGACAAAAAACACCACTAAAACAACCCCACCTTTAACTCATCAAACCAGTTAATAAATCGCATCACATCATCGCCCTGATAAATCGCCCCGTGCTGCGGGCACAGCATGTCGATGGGCAGTTTGGCCGCCCGCTCGCACCAGTTGCGCTTGGCCGCGTTAGAGCCCATCCAGCGACGATGAAAGCCCTCGGCATGGCGGATGTGTGTGCTGAAATCGCGCACAAAAATATCCTGCGACTCGTGCGGCAGCAGCGCCGCGCCGACATCGCCGGTGAACAATATTTGCGCCTCGGCATCCCACAGATGGAAGTTGCCTGAGGAGTGCAGGTAATGCGCCGGCATGGCCTGCAGGGTGAGGCCTTTCAAGTCGAGCTCCGCGCCGCCGTCGGCGATGCTCAGCAAGGTGTTTTCATCGCCGCCAAAGTGCGGAATAAAGCTCTTCCACAAGGCCGACACATGGCAACGCAAGTTAGGGTTGAACTCTAACCACAGCGCCAGCGAAGAGATCACGTCGGGGTCTTGGTGGCTGGCGAAAATACGCCCGATCTGCGCGGGGTCGATCACCTCGCTCACGGCGCTAAACACGGCGGGAAAGATCTCTAACCCACCGGGGTCGGTGAGCAGTGCCGCGCCGGCATGCGTCACCACGTATTCGTTGGTATCAATCAGGCAGTTGGGCTTGTCGGGGTCGCGGGCGATGACAAACCAGCGGTGTGAGCCGCGCTCATACAGGCTGATAGCCTTCTTCATCCCTACCCTCCGGTGGCTTGTTTGAGTCGATCGAGGCTGGCCAGCACTTGGTCAACCCGCGAGGAGAAATCTAACGAGGTGGTGGTCAGCACCATCCCCTGATTGCCGGCATAAGCCGCTTCGATACGCGCGGAACGGGCGATCACCGTGCCGAACAGGCAGGTTTGATAGGCCTCACCCAAGAACTCACGCATATGTTTAAAGGTGCTTTCACGCTCGGCTTGTAAGTTGCTGAGCACGCCCTGCTGGCGCTGCTGAGCTTGTATCAGCCAATCGCTGGTCGAACGGCCATGTGCACTGCATAACAAGCGATGGCGCTTTTGCACACACAATCCCTGAGTTTCTAAGCTCACCAAGTTCACGCTGTGCTGGGCAATGGCTTGCATGTGGCTGGCCAACTGCTTACTAAAGGCGCGCAGCTCGGCGGAGATCACCCCAAAACCACGCGCCACTTCGCCAAATTGCTTGGCCAGCAAGATGGCATTCAGGCCCAACAAATTGACCTGAAAGGCAATGCTGTTGATGGTTTTGATCTCTTCGCGCAGCCCTACAACCTGACGCAATGGTGTTTGTGACGCTGGCATACAGAAACCCTATGCTGAGGTTCTCTCAGCCTAGACCTCTCCTGTCGTACCCGCTTGACCTAGAGCAAGCCCAGCGCTTATGCCGCCGCGCTGCTGACGCTGGCAAAGCCTTGGCGAATGTACTGGGCGAGTTCTTGGGCGATCAGCGTGCCGCCCGAGTCGGGCAGGCGCAGGTTGATAAAGTGCGCTGGCAGCGCTGGTAAGCCAACGTCGGCGGCAACAACGCTCAGGTTCGCGGGAATCAGGCTGGAGAGGTACGGCGCCACGGCCATGTCGGCTTCTACGGTGGCCAGAATCGACTCCAGATTGCCCACATTGCACACCGCCAGCCAGTCGATGCCGACCTTGTCCAAGGCTTTTAAGGTGGGCGCACGAAAGGCACAAAACTCCGAGCCTAACGACACCGGCAACGGCTTCTGCCGGCAGGCTTCGCCATTGGGCGCGCCAATCCACACGAGGGTATCGCTGAGCAGCAAGGTGCCCTCTTTGCCCGGCACGCTTTCGGTGGTCAGGGTTAAGTCGATCTCGCCGGCTTTCAGGGCGCCCAAGAGTTTTTCGGTCATGTCGCAGACTAGCGTCAGCTGGATTTTCGGATGCTCACGATTAAAGCGCCGCATGATGTTGGGCAGCATGGGGCGGATGATATCCAGCGGCACGCCGAGTTTGATTTCGCCGCTGAACTCGGGCCGGGTCATGAACTGCCAGGTTTCATCGTTTAAGGAAATCAGCCGATAGGCCCGCGACATGAAGCGCTCGCCATCGGCGGTGAGGCGAATGGTGCGGTGATGACGTTCAAACAAGGTGGTTTCAAACAGGCTCTCTAGGCGCTGAATCTTTTGGCTAACCGCCCCTTGGGTGAGGTTGAGTGCCAGCGCTGCTGGCGTCATGCCGCCGGATTCGGCAACAGCCAAGAAGGTGCGAATAAGGCTGATATCGATGTCACGGGTCATAGATTCACATTAGATAGCGTAATGATTGGCATAAAAATAATACGCTTAATTAATGCAAAGGCGCGACGTATAAAGGCCCCAACACGCTCACCGCTAGGCCGCGATCATGCTGATGCACACCGCCACGCTGTACTTAACCACTGTTCTGATCTGGGGCTCGACCTTCTTTGCCATTCGCCTGCAGCTGGGCGAAGTGGCGCCGGAGGTTTCGGTGGCTTACCGCTTTGCCATTGCGGCGCTGATCTTGCTAGTCTGGTGCGCAGTAAAAAAACTGCCGATGCGCTTTAGCCTAAGCCAGCACCTGTGGATGTTTGCCCAAGGCTTAACCTTGTTCGGCTTCAATTACATGCTGGTGTACTGGGCCTCGGCAGACCTCACCAGCGGGCTGATTGCCGTGGTGTTCAGCACCATTGTGTTGATGAACATCGTCAACGGCATGCTGTTTTTTGGTAAGCGCTCCGACCGCTCGGTGTTGTTTGGCGCGCTGATTGGGCTGGTCGGCATCAGCTTGGTGTTTAAGCCTGAGCTGGCCAAGCTGAACAGCGACAGCCATGCCTTAACCGGCTTGCTGCTGAGCCTGCTGGGGACGTTTATTGCCTCGCTGGGCAACATGGTGTCGGCGCGCAATCAGCAGGCCAAGCTACCGGTGGTGCAGACCAATGCCTATGGCATGCTCTATGGCGCAGTGGCCTTAGCCGCGATTGCCGTGGCACAAGGTGCCTCGTTCAGCTACGAAGCCAGCTGGGCGTATAGCGGCTCGCTGCTCTACTTAGCACTGTTTGGCTCGGTACTGGCCTTTGGCAGTTTCTTAACCATTCTGGGCCGCATCGGCGCCGACAAAGCCGCCTATTGCATGGTGCTCTTCCCCATTGTGGCGCTGGGGTTATCGACCCTGTTTGAAGGCTATCGCTGGTCTTCTGAGGCGTTACTGGGCATGGCGCTGGTAGTGTTGGGCAATGTGCTGATTGTGGCTACCCCAAAGCAGTTGGCACGCCTGCGTCAGTGGCTGCAATTACAGGTTAATAAGCCCGCCAAGAGCGCATAAAAAAGGCCGCCAAGCACGCTTGGCGGCTAAGACAATGAGAGGGGAGACTCTCATAGACCACTTGCCCATATACCGCGATAAATCGTGTTTTAAGGAAACGCTGATTTAACTCGCTTCTAACTGAATGCCGGCAATCTCCGCCTCACCGACCAGCTTGCGCAGGTATTGGCTCACGGCGGTTTGCCACACGCGCTGGTCCAGCTCGTTGCGGATGGCTTGTTGCACGGCCTCGAACGGCAATAAACGCCCTTCGATACGCTGATCGATCATCACCACGTGAAAGCCATATCGGCTCTCGATGGGCTGGGCAGCTAAGCCCAGCGGCAGGCGGAATATCGCCCGCTCAAACTCTGGCACGGCCTGCCCTTTGCTCAGCTGGCCCAACGCCCCGCCCTGCGCTTTGGATGGGCAAGCCGAGTGCTCAGCCGCCAACGCGGCAAAACGCTCAGGGTGGCTGGTTAGCTGGGTAATTAAAGCGTCTGCCTGTTCACGCAATTGGCTGCGAGTGTCGATGTCGTCATCGGCGCAGGCGAGCAAGATATGCCGCGCAGCCACTAACGGCGCGCTGGCGAACTTAGTGCGGTTTTGCTCGAAATACTGTCGGCACGCGGCTTCATCAGCCTGCGGCATGGCCACTTCTTGCGCCAGCAGAGTGCGGGTCAGCGCTTCTTCTTCGCTCTCCCCAGCCGCTGGGGTGACTTGCAAGCCAAGGGTTTGAATACGCTGCTGCAGCAACTCGCGTATCACCAGCGCTTGGCAGGCCTCAAAGATCGCATCCTCACGGCTGGCTGCAGGGTGAAATTGCAGCTCTTGGGCGATGGCTTCGCTGGCAATCGGCAAACCATTGACGCTCACGCTGGGAAAGTCTTTACGCACGCTGCTGGCGATTAAACTTAAGCTCGCCTTGGGCGCCTCCTCAGGCGCCGCTGGCTGTTCGCTCGGGGTGTCGCTGGCATCGTTCGCCTGACTTGGTACCGACGAACTACCGGCATCTTCAAAAGGTGTGTCAGGCAGGCTTTCCGGTTGCTCGGGTCGGCCACCGCCGCCACAACCGCCACCGCCATTTTTACCGCCGCATCCGCATCCCATGATGGTTTCCTCACTGTGGTGGAGAACCACGCTGGCAGTCTCCTGCCAGCGCTGTTTTAAATTTGAGGTAGCGATTAATTTGGCGAACGGTTCAAGCACTAGGCGCCCGGAGCACAGCAAGCGAGGCATACCGCGTTGGTAGCCGAGCTTGCGAGCACCGCGCAACACAGTGATTGGACTGTGCAGCCAATTAATCGGTACCTCATTACAGACTTTTTTGCCGAACGATCTGATAACGGCGCCCCAAGTACCACACAGGGGCACTGACGATGTGCACCAAGCGGGTGAATGGGAGCAGCACGAACAGGGTCAGGCCCAAGAACACGTGCAGCTTGTACACCACGCCCACCGGGGCAATGGCGGCAGCGGCCTCGACCGGTTGCAGGGTCACCACGCTTTGCGCCCAGTTGGCCAGCATCACCATCACCGAGCCGTCTAAGTGCTGGGTGGAAGCCACGATGGTCAGCAGGCCCAACACCAGTTGTGCCAGCAGCACAAACAAGATGGCGATCTCGCTGGTGCTAGAGCTTGCCAACACGCGGTCGTCTTTTAGGCGACGCTTAATCAGCATGACTAAGCCAATCAGGCAGAGAATGCCGAAGAAGCCGCCGGAGACCATCGCCAGCAGTTGCTTGTTGGCGGTGCTGATTACCGAGTGGTACAGCGCCTCGGGCATCAGCAGGCCAACAAAGTGCCCGGCGAGGATAAAGATCACCCCGACGTGGAACAGGTTGCTGGCGATGCGCATCTGCCGATGCTCTTCGCGGGTGCGGCACATCAACTGGCTGGACGAGGCCTTCCAGGTGTATTGCGCCAAGTCGAAACGCGCCCAGCTGCCAATCAGGCAGATCGCCAAGGCGATGTAGGGATAAACGCCAAAGGCGAGAAAGTTAAAGTCAGACATTACGCACCTCCTGAGCAGCCGGCTGGGCCTGCCCCTCATGCTTGAAATCAACCCAGTGCAGCGGCACTGCGGTCTCTTCTTTGGCTTTACCCGGCAGCATGCTCTGGCTTGGGCAGCGCTCTTGCTGCTCGGCCTGCATGAAGTCCACGGCTTCTTCTTCCCAAATTTTGTCCAGCGCCTCTAACGAGTCGTCACGCACCTCGTGGGCAACTTGCTGACGCACTTCGCCAAGCTTCTCGCTGGGGTCTACCCCGGCAATTTGTAGCAAGGCACGCAAGCAGGCCGCGTAAGGGCTTTGACGCTCTTCCAAACGGGCGGCTAATAACGCCAGCAGATGCTCGACATCGGCTAAGCCTTCGCGCGCTTCAAGGTCGTCACGACTGGCCAGATACTCCAGATACAAGGGGATGTAATCGGGCAGTTCTTTAACGCCGATGGCAAAACCGGCTTCCTCGTACTGGGCCATCAAATCGACCATGGCTTGGCCGCGATCGCGTGATTCGCCGTGCACGTGTTCGAACAACAGCAGCGACAACGAGCGGCCCTTATCAAACAGCTCGCTGTAGCGCTCTTGGGCATCCATCAGATCGCCGCTGGCCAGCTCATTGAGCAACGCAACTAACGCGCGGCGCTGCTCAGGGCTGATTTCACGAGCCGTGCTGATGGCTTGATCAAGTTCGTCGCGGGCGCTTTGCAGCGCCGCGCTCGGGTAGTCCAACAACAGGGAGATAACTTTGAGGATTTGCATGCTCAGTCCTCCCACAACTGCACAGTTTTTAGGATGTCGCGTTTGTTGGCCTTTTTGGCCCCAAACATGTTGGTGTCGGAGCTGCCACTGCAACCGCTACCGAAGCTGAAGCCACAGCCCGAGCGCTCGGCAAAGGCATCGCTCATAGCTTCTTCACGGTGCGCTGAGGGCACCACGTAGCGGTCTTCGTAGTTGGCAATCGCTAGGTAACGGTACATGTCTTCGCACTGAGCGACCGACAAGCCCACGCTTTCCAGCACGGCCAAGTCTTGCTTGCCATCCACTTGCTCGGCGCGCTTGTAGGCACGCATCGCGAGCAGACGCTTGAGCGCCAGCTTGACCGGCTTCTCGTCACCGGCGGTGAGCAGGTTGGCCAGATAGCGCACCGGAATCCGCAGGCTGTCGACGTCCGGCAGTACGCCATCCATGCTCACGCTGCCTTTTTCGGCGGCGTTTTGAATCGGCGACAGTGGCGGCACGTACCACACCATCGGCAGCGTGCGGTATTCCGGGTGCAGCGGCAGGGCCAGCTTCCAGTCCACCGCCATCTTGTACACCGGCGACTTCTGCGCAGCTTCAATCACCGACATCGGCACGCCATCGGCCAGCGCTTGCTTGATCACTGCTGGGTCGTTGGGGTCGAGGAAGATCTCCAACTGCTTGGTGTACAGATCGTGCTCGTTAGCGGTGCTGGCCACTTCGGCGATGCGGTCGGCGTCGTACAGCAGCACACCTAAGTAGCGGATACGGCCCACGCAGGTTTCCGAACACACAGTAGGCATACCGGCTTCGATACGCGGGTAACAGAAGATGCACTTCTCGGACTTACCGCTCTTCCAGTTGAAGTAGATCTTCTTGTACGGGCAGCCGCTGATGCACATCCGCCAGCCACGGCATTTTTCTTGATCGATCAGCACGATGCCGTCTTCTTCACGCTTGTAGATCGCGCCACTCGGGCACGATGCCGCACACGCCGGGTTCAGGCAGTGTTCGCACAGGCGAGGCAGGTACATCATGAAGGTGTTTTCATATTCACCGTAGATGTCGGCCTGTACCTGATCGAAGTTCTTGTCCTTACGGCGCTTGGCGAACTCAGTGCCGAGGATTTCTTCCCAGTTGGGGCCCCACTCGATTTTCTCCATGCGCTTGCCGGTGATCACCGAGCGTGGCCGCGCCACCGGCTGGTGTTCGGCCAGCGGCGCGGTGTGCAGGTTTTGGTAATCGAAGTCGAACGGCTCGTAGTAGTCGTCGATGCTCGGCAAGTCGGGGTTGGCGAAGATATTCGCCAACACGCGGAACTTACCGCCGATCTTCGGCTGAATACTGCCGTCGGCATTGCGCACCCAACCGCCCTTCCACTTCTCTTGGTTTTCCCACTCTTTGGGGTAGCCAATGCCGGGCTTAGTTTCGACGTTGTTGAACCAGGCGTATTCCATACCCTCGCGGCTGGTCCAAACGTTTTTACAGGTGATCGAGCAGGTGTGACAGCCAATGCATTTGTCTAGGTTCAGCACCATGCCGACTTGTGAACGAATTTTCATGTCAGCTCTCCTCAATCAATATCGGTAGGCAGTGGTTGCGGCAGGGCGTCGCCGCCGAGGCCGCCGACATCGGTGCCATCCAGCCAGTCGACTTTGGCCATCTTGCGCACCACCACGAACTCATCGCGGTTACAACCCACGGTGCCGTAGTAGTTAAAGCCGTAGGCCTGCTGGGCGTAGCCGCCGATCATGTGGGTGGGCTTGAGCACCACACGGGTTACCGAGTTGTGGTGACCGCCACGGGTTTTGGTGCTTTCCGCGCCGGGCACGTTCACGATGCGCTCTTGAGCGTGGTACATCATGATCATGCCGTCTTTAACCCGCTGACTAACCACCGCACGCGCGGTGAGCGCACCGTTGGCGTTGAAGCATTCGACCCAGTCGTTGTCTTCGATACCGGCTTTTTTCGCGTCGTTTTCCGACATCCACACAATCGGGCCACCACGGCTTAAGGTGAGCATGATCAGGTTGTCGGTGTAGGTGCTGTGAATGCCCCACTTCTGGTGCGGGGTAATCCAGTTCAACACGATCTCGGTATTGCCGTTGCTCTTCTTGCCCTTCACGTAATCCACGGTGCGGGTGTTGATCGGCGGACGGTAGCTTTGCATTTGCTCACCGAAGGCCTGCATCCACGGGTGATCTTGGTAGAACTGCTGGCGACCCGTGATGGTGCGCCACGGGATGTACTCGTGAACATTGGTGTAGCCGGCGTTGTAGCTGACCTTTTCGTCTTCCAAGCCCGACCACGTGGGGCTGGAGATAATCTTGCGCGGCTGCGCTTGAATATCGCGGAAGCGAATCGCCTCATGCTCTTTAGGCAGTGCCAAGTGGCTGTGATCGCGACCGGTAAACTCCGACAGCGCCGCCCAGGCTTTTACCGCCACGTGGCCGTTGGTTTCTGGGGCCAGTGAGAGGATCACCTCGGCCGCATCGATGGCCGACTCAATCTTCGGCCGACCTTGGCTAACGCCTTCTTCGCGCACTTTGTAGTTCAGCTCACCCAAGAACTCGACTTCGTGGTCGGTGTTCCAGTTGATGCCCTTGCCGCCGTTACCGAGTTTTTCCAGTAACGGGCCTAAGGAGGTGAACTTTTTGTAAGTGCTGGGGTAATCGCGCTCGACCACCACCATGTTCGGGCAGTTTTTGCCCGGCACTGGCGCAACGCCTTCGGTTTTCCAGTCGGTGCCGCCGAACGGCTGCGCCAGTTCGCCCACGCTGTCGTGCTGCATGGGGATGGTGACGAAGTCTTTCTCTTGCGCCAAATGCCCTTCGGCCATGGCGGAGAACTTCTTGGCGATCAGTTTGTAGATTTCCCAGTCGCTCTTGGACTCCCAAGCAGGGTCAATCGCGGCCGACAGCGGGTGAATGAAGGGGTGCATGTCCGAGGTGTTCATGTCGTCCTTCTCGTACCAGGTCGCCGTTGGCAGCACGATGTCGGAGTACACGCAGGTGGAGGACATACGGAAGTCCAGCGTGGTGACCAAGTCGAGCTTGCCGATGGCGCCTTCGTCGACCCACTCAGCGTCCTGCGGCTTGAAGCCATCGGCGCGCTTGCCGAGGTCTTCGTTCATCACGCCGTTCTTGGTGCCCAGCAGGTACTTGAGCATGTACTCGTGGCCCTTGCCGGAGCTACCCAGCAAGTTGGAACGCCAGATGAACATGTTGCGCGGGAAGTTGTTCGGGTGATCCGGCTGTTCGCACGAGAAGCGCAGCGAACCGTCTTGCAGGCTCTTGAGCACGTACTCTTTCGGGTCCATACCGGCGGCTGCCGCATCGCGGGTAATTTGCAGCGGGTTGCGGTTAAGCTGCGGAGCGCTCGGCAACCAACCGGCACGTTCGGCGCGGATGTTGTAGTCGAGCATGTGCTCAGGGAACTGACTCTTGTCAGCCAGCGGCGAGAGCACTTCGTGAATGCTCATCTTCTCGTGACGCCACTGCGAGCTGTGGTTGTAGAAGAAGCTGGTGCCGTTCATCTGGCGCGGCGGACGGTGCCAATCCAAGCCAAAGGCCAGCGGCAACCAACCACACTGCGGACGCAGTTTTTCTTGGCCCACATAGTGCGCCCAACCACCACCGGTTTGCCCTACGCAGCCGCACAACATGAGCATGTTGATCAGGCCACGGTAGTTCATGTCCATGTGGTACCAGTGGTTCATCGCCGCACCGACGATGATCATGCTACGGCCATGGGTTTTGTCGGCGTTGTCGGCGAACTCGCGGGCGATCTGGATCGCCTTCTCACGGCTAACGCCGGTGATCACTTCCTGCCAAGCCGGGGTGCCCGGCACGCTGGCGTCGTCGTAGCTGCTCGCCACGTTAGCGCCACCCAAGCCACGGTCGATACCTAAGTTGGCGGCCATCAAGTCGAACACGCTGGCCACTTTGGCGCTGGTGCCATCGGCCAAGGTAATGGTCTTGGTCGGTACACGGCGCAGTTGGATGTCATCGCCTTCGGCGTGCATGAAGTGTTCATGCGCTTGGCCGCCAAAGTAGGCGAAGGCCACTTCGGCATGCTCACCGCCGTCGATCAAGCTGAGCTTAAGATCGACATCGCGGCCGTCCTTACCTTCACGCGCTTCGATGTTCCACTTGCCCTTCTCGCCCCAGCGATAGCCGATCGAACCTTGCGGCGAGACCAGCTCGCCATCGGCGTTAATGGCGATGGTTTTCCACTCGGGGTTGTTCTCTTGGCCGAGGTTATCGGCCAAGTCGCTGGCGCGCAGGAAGCGCTCGGCGCGGTAGCTGCCGTCTTTCTCGTTAAGCAGTACCAGCACCGGCATATCGGTGTAGCGCTTGGCGTAGTCGCGGAAGTATTCGCTGGGCTTGTCGAGGTGGAACTCTTTGAAGATCACATGGGCAAAGGCCTGCGCCAGCGCGGCGTCGGTGCCTTGCTTGGGGTTCAGCCATTGGTCGGTGAGCTTGGCAACCTCGGAGTAGTCCGGGGTAATCGCCACGGTCTTGGTGCCCTTGTAGCGCACCTCGGTGAAGAAGTGTGCATCTGGGGTACGGGTCTGCGGGACGTTAGAACCCCACGCGATGATGTAGTTCGAGTTGTACCAGTCGGCCGATTCCGGCACGTCGGTTTGCTCGCCCCACACTTGTGGTGACGCGGGAGGAAGGTCGCAGTACCAGTCATAGAAGCTCAAGCACACGCCACCGATCAGCGACAGGTAACGGCTACCGGCGGCGTAACTGACCATCGACATGGCCGGAATCGGCGAGAAGCCCACCACACGGTCGGGGCCGTGCTGTTTCACGGTGTAGACGTTGGCCGCGGCGATGATTTCGGTCACTTCGTCCCAGCTGGAGCGAATAAAACCACCCATGCCGCGCTTGCTCTTGTAGCTCTCGGCCTTGGCGGAGTCCTCAACGATGCTCGCCCAGGCTTCGACCGGCGCCTTCGTGCGCCGCGCTTCGCGCCACAGCTTCAACAGCGGCTTACGAATTTTTGGGTACTTCAGGCGGTTAGCGCTGTAGATGTACCAGCTGTAACTGGCACCACGCGGACAACCACGCGGCTCGTGGTTAGGCAGGTCGTTACGGGTGCGTGGGTAGTCGGTCTGCTGGGTTTCCCAGGTGATCAGGCCGTTCTTTACGTAGATCTTCCACGAACAAGAGCCGGTGCAGTTCACCCCATGGGTGGAGCGCACGATCTTGTCGTATTGCCAACGGGCACGGTAGACGTTCTCCCAATCACGTGACTCCTTGCGGGTTTCGCCGTGACCTTCAGCAAATTCGCCTTGCTTGCGCTTAAAGAAGCGGAGCTGGTCGAGTATATGGCTCATGGTTATTTCCTCTCAGGCTGGGCGCAGGTCTTGGCCTGCGCCCGTAATTCAGCAAATCAACAAGGCACGACTCAGCAAGGCACTTCGGCGTTCTTGCGCGAGTACCACCACCAAGTGACGAAAATGCAGCTCACGTAGTAGGCAATGAACACGTACAGAGCCATTTCTGGGCCGCCGGTCAGGGCCATGGAGGTGCCGAAGGATTTGGGAATAAAGAAGGCGCCGTAGGCGGCCACCGCCGAGCTAAAACCCAGTACCGCGGCGGACTCTTTACCGGCGTTTTTCATCGCCAGCTCTTTAGCCTCAGCACTCGCGCCTGCAGAGGCGCGCTCGTGATGGGTGCGGAAGATGATCGGGATCATCCGGAAGGTAGAGCCGTTACCGATACCGGTGGTGATAAACAGCAGCATGAACATGGCAAGGAAGCCGTAGAAGTTACCGCCCTCGCCGCCCACCGGCAGGAAGTTGAGCACACCGAACACTGCGCCAATCATCACCACGAAGTTCCACAGGGTGACGCGCGCGCCGCCCATTTTGTCGGCCAGCCAACCGCCTACCGGACGAATCAAGGCGCCGACTAACGGGCCTAAGAAGGCGAACTTCAGCGGATCAACACCCGGGAACTGGGTTTTGATCAGCAGCGGGAAGCCTGCGGCGTAACCAATGAACGAGCCAAAGGTGGCGATGTACAGCCAGCACATTAACCAGTTGTGCTTACGCTTGAAGATCACCGCTTGCTCGCTGAACGACGCCTTGGCGCTGCTTAAGTCGTTCATGCCGAACCAAGCCGCGATGGTCACCAGCAGTAAGAACGGCACCCAAACAAAACCGGCGTTTTGTAGCCACAGCTGGCCGCCGTCGGCGGTTTGCTGCGGTGTACCGGCAATGCCGCCGAACAAGGCAAAGGTAATCACCAGTGGCACAGTGAACTGCATCACCGACACACCCAAATTACCTAAGCCAGCGTTCAAGCCCAGCGCGGTGCCTTGCTGCGCTTTGGGGTAGAAGAAGCTGATGTTGGACATACTGGAGGCGAAGTTGCCGCCACCAAAACCACACAGCAGCGCGATGATCACAAACACGCTGTAGGGCGTGCTGGGGTCTTGCACGGCAAAGCCCATCCAGATTGCCGGTATCAGCAGCGAGGCGGTGCTTAAGGTGGTCCACTTACGGCCACCAAAGATCGGCACCATAAAGCTGTAGAAGATACGGAAGGTCGCGCCGGACAAGCCCGGCAGCGCCGCCAGCCAGAACAGCTCATCGGTGGTGAAGGTAAAGCCGATGCTGTTTAAGCGCACCGTCACGGCGCTCCACACCATCCACACAGAGAAGGCTAACAGCAGCGCGGGGATAGAAATCCACAGGTTGCGGGTGGCGATTTTCTTCCCGGTTTCGGCCCAGAAATGTGCGTCTTCTGGGCGCCAATCGTGAATCACCGGGCCGGACGCTTTGGCGTCCGAACCGGCTGACAGGGGTTTACTACTGGCCATGGTCGTGTCTCCTTCAGGCGATCAGGACGCGCTGCCCACCGGGCTCGACGAGCCGGTGCCCAGCACAGGGGTTTTGCGAACTTCGCTGAGGTACATCCAGATCAGAGAGACCCAGACCACGCCGTACATCAGCATGAAACAGGAAGAGCGGACGCCGGTGAGGTCCACCAGAGCGCCGAACAGAATCGGCAGAATGAAGCCACCCAAGCCGCCGGCCAGACCGACAATGCCGCTGATGGCACCGATGTTTTGCGGGTAGTCATCGGAGATGTACTTGAACACCGAGGCCTTACCGAACGCCCAAGCGATACCGATGATGAACATCAGCGCGGTGAACACGTATTCGTTCAGGCCAATGGAGAACTGCTTCGGCCCGTTGACGGTTTGCACCACCAGCTCAGTCTGCGGATACGAGAGGATGAACAAGCAAATCCAGCTCACCCACATCACCCACCAAGTCACCTGATGCGCGCCCCACTTGTCACTCATCCAGCCACCGATGGCGCGCAACACGCCGCCCGGCAGGGAGAAACACGCAGCCAGCAACGCTGCGGTTTGCAGAGTGAAGCCGTACTCCTGCACGTAGTACTTGGTCATCCACAGCGACAGCGCCACATAGCCACCGAAGACGATGGAGTAGTACTGGCAGTAGCGCCAAACGCGCGGGTCTTTAAGGGTTTTCAGCTGGTCCATAAAGGACACTGAGCTGGGCACCAGGTGTTCTTTTTTCTGGTAGGTGAAGAACCAGAACAGCAAGGCGGTGATAAACATGATGGCCGAATACACCTTCGGCACCATCTGCCAGCTGGCCGCGGCGATAATCGCCGGGGCGACAAACTTGGTCAGCGCGGCACCGGCGTTACCGGCACCAAACACGCCCATCGCCGTGCCTTGGGTTTGTTTGCCAAACCACTTGGCCACATAGGCGATACCCACCGAGAACGAGCCGCCGGCCAAACCGACAAACAAGCCCAGCACTAAGAAGTGCCAATACTCAGTGGCGGCGCTGATCAGATAAATCGGCAACACACACACCAGCATCAGCACGAAGAACACGATGCGCCCGCCAAACTTGTCGGTGAGCATGCCCAGCGGCAAACGCACCAACGAGCCGGTCAGCACTGGGGTGGCGGCCATTAAGCCGAATTGGGTTTCGTTGAGTTGCAACAGCTCTTTGATCGGCACGCCGAGTACGGCAAACATCATCCAGATCATGAAGCAGATGGTGAACGCCATCGTGCTCATGCCGAGCACTAGACCTTGCTGCATCTTCTCACTGGCCATGATGGGACTCCTCGTTTCAGGTTTTCCTGAGCGAACACTAGGAGCCAGTCCCCGTCTGAGACTTGACCTGTATCAAGATGTGTCTGGCGCTTTTGCGCCTACCATGAGCACGCCTACCACTTTCGGGATAGCCCGCCAAACAGCGGAAAACCCAAGCAAAATCAGCTGGTTAGCAACATTTCAAGGAAGCCACTAAGACCTTTTCTAACCCTTAACCTCTTTGGAGGTAGCCATGCTGCGCTGGCTGCGCTCATCACTTCCCGCCCGTGCCGGCCTTGCGGTGGCTCTGATTGCCCTCTTGGCCTTTACCAGTGCCTTAAGCGCTGGGGTGATTGCTTGGCTGAGCGAAGATGACGCGGCGGCCATCAACACCGCCGGCTCGCTACGCATGGCCACCTACCGCCTGACGTGGAAGCTCGAAGCGCAAGCCGACACCCCGCGCATTAACGAGCTGCGCGATAACCTTGAGCAGCGCCTGCACAGCAGCGACCTGACCCAAGTACTGGAAAGCAACCCGCAAGGCCCGCTGCACAGCAGTTACTTAACCCTCACTAGCCGCTGGAAAAACGAGTTAAAACCGGCGCTAATCAGCCGCGATTACAGCCTGTTTAAAAAAAATGCCGACAATTTTGTCGAGCAGCTCGATACCTTTGTGCTGCTGCTACAGCGCCACAGCGAGCGCAAGCAAAGCTGGCAGCAGGCCATTCAGGGCGCGGCGTTACTGATCACGGTGGTGATCTTGTTAGTCGGCATGTTTGAGCTGCAAAGCAATGTGATCGCCCCGCTGCAAGAGCTGGTCAGCGCCGCCGAGCGTTTTCGCCGTGGCGATCACAGCGCGCGGGTGGAGTTTTTAAGCGACGACGAACTGGGCCAGATGGCGCGCAGCTTTAACGCCATGGCCGCCACCATTGAAGAGTCGCACCGCACGCTAGAAAGCCGCGTGGCAGCGAAAACCGCCTACCTAGAAAGCGCCAACAACGCCCTCGCCCTGCTCTATCGCAGCAGCCGCAGCTTAGCCAGCGAGCAAGTCAACGCCGCGCGGCTCGATCAGCTGTTAAGCGACTTTCAAAGCCGCCTGCCCGGTTTAAGCCTAAGCCTGTGCCTGCATAACCCCGTGCAAGACAGCGGCACCCAAGTGCTGATTGCCCTGCACGGCAGCCGCGTGCGCGATATCTGCACCAGCAACGATTGCCACGGATGCGAACGCAAACAAACACCCAACCTGCGCACCTTCGCCATTGCCAACCAAGGCCGCGAACTGGGCGAGCTGCGCGCACGCTTTACCGATGGCCATGCGCCGCTACCGCTGGAGCACGAGCTGATTCAAGCGCTGGCCGATTTAGTCGGCACCGCGCTGTCGCTGGAAAAACAACGCGAGCAGGACCACCGCCTGTTACTGCTGGAGGAACGCACCATCATTGCCCGTGAACTGCACGACTCACTGGCGCAAGCGCTGTCGTACATGAAGCTGCAGGTCAGCCGCCTGCAGGCGCTGATCAAACGCGACAGCCCGCAAGAAGACATCGCCGAAGTCAGCGATGACATCCGCGATGGCTTAAACAGCGCCTACAGGCAGCTGCGCGAATTGCTCACCACCTTCCGCCTGCAAGTGCCCAGCAGCGGCTTAGCGCAAGCGCTGCAAGAAACCGCCGAAGAATTTGCCGAGCGCGGCGCGCTGGCCATTCACCTAGAAGCCCAGCCATTGCCATTCAGCTTGGCCGCCAACGAACAAATCCATGTGCTGCAAATCACCCGCGAAGCGCTGTCGAACTGCGTGCGCCACGCGCAAGCCGATGAAGTCTGGGTGAGCCTCAGCCACGACACGCACAGCCTGACCCTGCGCATTGCCGACAACGGTGTTGGCCTGAGTAAAGACGTCGACCAACGGTTGCACCACGGTTTGCACATCATGCAAGAGCGCGCGCGCAGCCTGCGCGGCGAGCTGCACATCGGCCCCCACCAACCGCGCGGCACGCTGGTCGAGCTGCGCTTTAGCCCCGACTTTTTACAAACCGCCACAGAGGAGTCCGTCGCATGACCGCCGCACACCCCATCATGCTGGTGGACGATCACCCGATGATGCGCCGAGGAATGCGCCAACTGCTGGAAATGGAAGACGACCTCAAGGTGATTGCCGAAGCCAACCACGGCCAAGAAGCGCTGGAGATGCTCAAAGAGCATCACCCCGAGCTGATTCTGCTGGACAACAACATGCCGCAGATGAATGGCCTAGAAACCTTAAAGAAGCTGCGACAAAGCGGTTTTACTGGCCGCGTGCTGCTGTTTACCGTGTCGGATGCCGAAGAAGACGTGCGCGCCGCGCTGCGCCACGGCGCCGATGGTTATCTGCTTAAAGACATGGAGCCCGAGCAGCTGATTCAGCAGGTGCGCGATGCGTTAAACGGCGACTTAGTGGTGAGCCCCACCCTCACCCGCGTGCTCGCTCAAGCGCTGCGCGACCCACAACCGGCGCAAAGCCATGCGGTGGATTTAACCGACCGCGAACGCCAAGTGCTGAAGATGATTGCCGGCGGCAACAGCAACAAGATGATCGGCCGCAAGCTGGGCATCACCGAAGGCACGGTAAAAGTGCATGTGAAAAATCTGCTGCATAAGCTCGGCTTACGCTCACGCGTAGAGGCTGCCGTGTGGGCGCTGGAAAAACTCAAGCACTGAGCGCGGTTAAGCGCCCAGTGCTGATACCAGCCACAACCTCACAGCTCGTAAAGAAAGGTGTCGTCCAGCTGCGCGGCGCTGCAAATCGTGGTTTCAAGGTCTTTGATCAGGCCATCTTCTAGGCCGTAGATCCAGCCATGCACACACAGCTCACGGCCTTCTAACCAAGCGTTTTGCACAATGGTGGTGTGGCACACGTTACGCACTTGGCGCAGCACGTTGAGTTCACATAAGCGATCGACGCGGGCGTCTTCACCCAGCCCCTCAAACAAGTCGCGTTGCTGGTGATACAAAGCCTTCAAGGCGCGTAGCCAGTTATCGATCAGACCAAACTCTTTATGGCTTAACGCCGCCCGCACGCCGCCGCAGCCATAGTGACCGCAAACGATGATGTGCTTAACCTTGAGCACCTCGACGGCGAACTGCAGCACCGAGAGCAAGTTCATATCGGTGGCCACCACCATGTTAGCCACGTTGCGGTGCACAAACAGCTCGCCGGGCATCATGCCCACCACTTCGTTGGCCGGCACGCGTGAGTCGGAGCAGCCAATCCACAGGTAATCGGGCTTTTGCAGCGCGGCTAAGCGCTTAAAAAAATCGGGGTCGCGAGCGCGTAGGCTTTCCGACCAGTAGCGGTTTTGTTGCAGTAAATCGGTTAAGGCCATGGCGGCACCTCAACAAGCAGGTCAGGCAAAAATCAGGCTAAAAGCTGCGCAAAACTGAAATACGGCAAGGCATCGCCGGCTTGAATCTGGCTGTCGGGTTCGACATAGGCCAAGCCATCGGCCCAGCTCATCGAGCTCAGCACGCCAGAGCCTTGATTGGCATAGCGCGCCAAACCAGCCTGCTCGCTGCGCACGCGCAGGTATTCGCGGCGCGGCCCCGCGCGCCAGCTAAAGCTCGCCGGCAGCCACTGCGGCGTGGGCAGTTGGTAATGCTCGCCTTGCCGCCAACGCAGCCACGGCACCACCACCAACAGAAAGGTCACCGCAGCGGCCACCGGGTTACCCGGCAGGGCCATAATCGGTGTGCCACAGGCATAACCAAAGGCCAGCGGCTTGCCGGGCTTGATGGCGAGTTTCCACAGCAACAACTGACCGAGATGATCGACCGCGGCTTTCACGTGGTCTTCTTCACCCACCGACACACCGCCAGTGGTGATTAACAGATCAAACTGCCCGGCCAGCTCCTCTAAACGCTCACAAGTGCGCTGGTAATCGTCATCTAACGTGCCTGCATCAAAAGCATCGAAGCCCAGCTCATCGAGCTGGCTGAGCAACACGTATTTATTGCTGTTGTACAGCTGGCCGGCGGAGAGCGGCTGCCACGGCTCGCGCAGCTCGTCGCCGGTGCTAATTACCGCCACCCGCAAGCGCCGATACACCAACACCTCAGCCACCCCGCACGAGGCCAGCAAGCCCAAATCGGCTGGCCGCAAACGCTCACCAGCACGTTTGAGCACATGGCCCACTTGCGCATCTTCGCCAGCGCGGCGGATATGGCTACCGGGCTGCACCGCAGGCAAACGCACGCGGCCATCGGCCAGTAGTTCAACTTGCTCTTGGGCGATCACCGCATCGGCACCCAGCGGAATCGGCGCGCCGGTAAAAATCCGCGCGCAGCTACCGCTGGCCAACGGCGTACCGGCTTGGCCGGCGGCAATCCGCTGGCTGACTGGCAACAAGGCACCATCCACGCACTGCGCGCTGTTCACGGCATAGCCGTCCATCGCGCTGTTATCCGCTGGCGGCACGGTCACCTGCGCCAGCACATGGCAGGCCAGCACGCTGCCACAGGCAGCCAATAGCGGCAGGGTGATCACTTCGGTGCGCGGCAACTTTTCGGCCTCATGGCGCAGCTGATCCAGAACATCGGCTATGGGGCTTAGGCCCTGTGGTGGGCATACATCGCAAGCACAGGCGGTCATGATGTGTTCCTCGCAGTCTTGCTGTACAGGCTACGGGGTTGCGCGCGGCTAACCTTGCGCGGGGTCAAGTCTATGCAACTAACCCCGCGCGCCCTGCTCTAGATCAAACGGTAAAGCGCAGGGTCAAATTACGCAGGCTATCCATGCGCTGAGTGATGTTCTGCCCCGTGGCAGCGGTTTGCTGGCTGCTGCTGGCGGTGTGTTCGCTGGCTTGAGCAATGCGGTGCAAAGACTCGTTCATGGTTTCCGCCACTTGCGATTGTTCTTCGGCGGCGGTGGCCACTTGCGCGCTCATGCCACGGATGGTTTGCACGGCCTCGACAATATGGGCAAAGGCCTGCTGTGCTTGCTCGATTTGCTCAAGAGTTAGTTCGCTGCTGTTTTTCGAGGCCTGCATGGCATCGCTGGCGGCATTGGCACCGTTTTGCAGGCGCGCAATCAGGCTGTTGATTTCGCCGGCGGAGGTTTGGGTGCGTGCTGCTAAGTTACGCACCTCATCGGCCACCACGGCAAAGCCACGGCCTTGCTCGCCAGCTCGCGCTGCTTCAATAGCCGCATTCAACGCCAGTAAGTTAGTTTGCTCGGCGATACCGGTGATCACATCCAGCACTTGGCTTATTTCTTGGCTATCGCGAATCAGCTGCTGCATAACCTCGGCCAAGCCTTCGATATGTTCCGACAGACCACGAATCGCGCCGAGTGAGGTGCTCATCAAGCGCTCACCGGTTTCGGTTTCGCGCTCTGCCTGATCGGCGGCGCTGGCAGTTTCCACCGTGCTGCGCGCCACTTCATGGCTGGTGGCGAGCATTTCATTCATGGCGGTAACCACTTGATCAAGCTCGGCTTGCTGGCCTTGCACGTTATTGGCGGTGTCCGCAGCCATGCCGGCTAAACGCTGGCACTGGTCATCGGCAGTGACGGCGGCTTCGCCCACCTCACGAATCATCTCGCCTACCTGCTGACGCAAGCGCCGGTAAGAAGCGGTGATTTGGCCCATCTAATCGTCGTTGTAGGGCGTATTCAGCGCGCGGGAAAAATCACCCTCGGCGACTTTTTCCAAACACTCGCGCAGTTGGCTGATGCGGTTCATCAGCCAGCCCATGCCGGCCACGCGGCCCAGCACCACTAAGATTAAAATCAGCACAGTAGAGCCCAGCGCCAGCCATAGTTGTTGCTGAGCCGTAGCATTGGCATCGGCCGACAGCTCGCCAACGATCTGGTGCATTTGCTTAAGCACCTCCAGCGACGCTTGGTTAAAGGCGGCTAAGTCCAGCGCCTTACCGCTGGCAATTTGCAGGGCGTCAGCACTGACGTCCTGCCACAGGCGCGCCACGCGAGCGAGATCTTGCTGCGCTTTGGGGTGGCTAATCGGCGCAATGCCCTGTCGTGCATCGCCTTCAATCAATAAGCGCTGGGCCTCATTAAAGCGGCTAATGCTGGCCTCTAGCTCGGCCATGGGCAGCACACCCTGCGCAACCAACAAGGCTTCTTTAGTCACCTTTTGGCTCAGCATGCGCTGCGCGCCGGCGCGATCGATCTGGCTAGCGTCTTGTTCGGAGAAAAACAGCACCGCTGCGGTGAGGGCCGCGCAGCAAAAAATCAAACAATACGAGAAGAAAAACTGCGCATTAATGCTGCGCAAACCCAAAGCGCGCAAAAGGCGCTGAATGCTATGGCTGATGGCGTCGGTCATGGGATCACCTGTGCTCGCACACCTCTTGTGAAGGCGGCTAAATTTTTGACCGGCGCACTGTGCCCGCATGGCCCGGAAACATGCTGATACACGTCAACAAAATTGCGCTTAAGCGCTAGCCCTTTAGTCGCAGCTGACCATCGGTAATAACCTGCGTAAAAAAGCCACCAGCCACGACGCAGCTTGATTGGCATCAAGGTTAAACACTCACAAAAGTCGAGAATGCTTCCCAACAACACTTGTTGGAGATTCTCAATGCTTGCCGCCCTCTTCCCCTTGCACCGTGATGTAGATGCGTGGCTGCTGCACCCCATCTGGGGCCGCGCGCTGTTTGCCGTGCTGCTGTATGGCTTGTTCTTTCTCGCCTACACCCTGACCGAATGGCCGATGGAGCTTATCGACGGCGCGCTGGCCAGCCTTGCCCAATGGCTGAATAGCCAGCTACCCGCCAGCGAATGGACGCGCTTATTGGTCGAGGGCATCGTGCCCGGCGTGGCGGCGGTGTTGGTGTTTTTACCCACCGTGGCCAGCGTATTTGTCGGCCTCGCGGTGCTCGAACACAGCGGCTACCTGCAACGCGCCGCGCAGCTGTTCGCCCCGTTAATGGCGCGCTTTGGTTTACCCGGCCAAGCGCTGCTGTCACTGGCGCTGGGCTTTGGCTGCAATGTGCCGTCGGTGCTCTCGGCGCAAAGTCTGCCTCGCGGCGCACAGCGCACCGCGTTATTACTGAGCGCCCCGCTAATGAGCTGCTCGGCACGTTTGCCGGTGTATGTGCTGCTGGCCGCCGCCTGTTTTAAAGACAACGCCGTGCTGGTGATCTTGGCCGTGCATGCTTGGGGCGTAGCCTTGGCGCTGGGCCTGAGTTGGTTTATTAGCCGCAAGCAAGCGCCCACGCTGATTGCCGTGCAACCCAGCTTAAGCCCCATGAAAGTGCCTAGCGTTGGCCAAGTGTTTGGCGATGCCTACCGCCACAGCAGCGACTTTTTGCGCAAAATTGGCCAAGTGATTTTGCTCGGCGCCATGCTGATTTGGTTTCTGCAAAGCTACCCCGCCAACCAGCAAGGCGAACTGCAAGGCCCCAGCTACCTAGAACAAGCCGGGCAAGTACTGAGCCCCGTGACCGCGCCGCTGAACTTCACCTGGCAAGACAACGTAGCGCTACTCAGCGGTTTGGTGGCCAAAGAAGTGATTGTCTCCACCATGGTGATGACCCGCAATTTGCCCAGCGTGGATGGCGATGACGACGCGCAAACCCTCGGCTGGGCCGGCGCCCTAAGCCAGCAAATGAGCCCCAGCCAAGCCTTGGCCTTCATGCTGTTTACCCTGCTGTATTTCCCCTGCTTAGCCACCCTAGGCACCCTACGCCGCCTTGGCGGCTGGCGCTTGCCGCTAATGAGCATGGGCTTTGGCTTAACCACGGCGTGGCTGTCTGCCTATGCCGTCACCTTGATAGGAGCATGGCTATGAGCCCGATCTGGTTGGTGTTGATCATTCCCAGTGTGCTGTTAGTGCGCCACCTCTGGCAGCAAGCCAACAGCGGTTGCCAAGGCTGTAGCCAGTGCACGCTTTCTTGTCCCAGCAAACGCTCTAGCTAGAAGGTTTCAGCGTATTCAACGGCAGAGTTGATCTCGGTCATGTTACTGAATGTTACAGCACGTTAGCGTGGCGCCATCTGCCAACGGGGAGTCACCCATCATGTTTAAACCGCAATTAAGTGCACTGAGTGCCGCACTGCTGTTAGCCGGTATCGCCGGGCAAGCTCACGCCGAAGACCTGAGCCAACTGTGGGAAGGCGGCAAGGTCGGTATCGACGCTCGCTACCGCTACGAGCATGTCGACGAAGACAACAGCAAAAACAACGCCAACGCGCAAACCTTACGCACCCGCATCACCCTGCAATCGGGTAAGTGGTACGGCCTGTCCGCCTTGGTGGAAGGCGATAACGTCAGCCGCATTGGTAGCGACAACTACAACGACACCCGTAACGGCCAAGGCCAGTACTCGATCGTCGCCGACCCGGACGGCAGCGAAGTCAACCAAGCGCTGCTGCGTTATGACTACAGCATGGGCAACGTGGTGGTCGGTCGCCAACGCATTAACCTCGACAACCAACGCTTTGTCGGTGGCGTGGCATGGCGGCAAAACGAGCAGACTTACGACGGCGCGCTGACCCAGTTCAAGCCGCTGGACAACCTGACCCTGACCTACGCCTACATCGATCAGGTCAACACCCTGTTTGGCCCCGACGACAACCGTTTCACCGCTGCTGGCAACCCCGCCAACATCGACGGCCACAGCCATTTGATGAACGCTCAGTACGTGTTTGCGCCGGAACTTACCGTCACCGCGTACCGCTACATGCTGGGGCTGGATAACCTCGCCAACCGCACCCAATCCAGCACCACCAATGGCCTGCGTTTAAACGGCACGGTGGCTGGCGTCACCTACGCGGCGGAATACGCCAGCCAAAGTGAATACGCCAGCAACCCGAAAAATATCGACGCCGACTACTACTTAGTCGAAGCCGGTTACACCTTTAAAGACCTGAACAGCCTGATGCTCAAAGGCGGTTATGAAGTGCTTGAAGGTGACAAAGACAACAGCAAGGGCGCCTTCCAAACCCCGCTGGCCACTAAGCACATGTTCCAAGGCTGGGCGGATATCTTCCTCGCCACCCCGCAGGGCGGTGTGAAAGACGCCTACTTTGGCGGCAGTATGCCGCTGCTCGGTGGCAACGTGCAGTCGTGGTACCACGACTTCCGCGCTGAGGCCGGCTCCAGCCACTACGGTGATGAATTTAACGTCGCTTACGGCCGCCCGCTGCCTTGGGTTAAAGGCTTGAGCGCGCTGGTGAAATACGCCGACTACAACGCTGACGACTACGCCGTCGACACACAAAAACTCTGGGTACAACTGCAGTACACCTACTAATCACCCGCCCAAACGGGGCTGTGCATCCGGCGCAGCCCCGTTTTTATTTCGACAAGGACGCAACTATGCCCCGCCTCACCATCAAACACTGGCTTACCACCGCCCTCGCCCTGTTACTGGGCCTCGCCAGCCTCAGCAGCCATGCCGAGCTAAGCAACGACGCCGAAGCGGTTAACCGCGCCGGCCAGCAGCGCATGCTCAGCCAACGCATCACCAAGAATTACCTGATGCTCGGGCAAGACATTCGCCCCGACATTGCCAACCGCCAGCTGGATGACAGCCTCGCGCGTTTTGAAGAAAACCAACTGTGGCTAGAGCAATACGCCAAAAGCGCTGCCGCCCGTGCCGCGCTAAAAAACAGTGGCGCTGTGTGGCAAGAATTTCGCCAAGCCGCCCTGCAAGCGCCCGACAAAGCTCAAGCCAATAACGTGATCACACTCAGCGAAGCGCTGCTGAGCGCCGCCGAAACCAGCGTAAAGCTCATCGAGCAAGACACCGGCCTTGCCAGCGCCGAGATCATCAACCGCTCCGGCCGCCAGCGCATGCTTAGCCAGCGCATTGCCCTGTACTACATGGCCCTGTCGTGGAAGCTTGCCGAGCCCAGCTACAGCGAGCGCTTTAACCAAGCGGTGAGCGAGTTCGACCAGGCTCTCAGCCAGCTAGAGCAATCAGCCCACAACACCAACGAAACCCGCGCCCTGCTGAAAAAAGCCGACGCGCAGTGGCAGTTCTCCCGTAAAGGGTTTGCCCTCTCTGGCGATGCGCGGTTTGTGCCCACGCTGATTGGCACCACCAGCGAAAGCCTGCTGCACAACATGGAAACCCTCACCAAGGCCTACACCGCGCTGCCGCAAAGCTAAGCAAGCGCTGATTTAAGCGCCGAACGGTTCAAGCACCGCACCACACCGCACAACGCAGTGATTGGATCGTGCAGGCATTAAATCAGTGTTTCCCTAACCCCTAAGAGGTAGTGCCGGCGAGGAATGGGCACAGCCAGCAGCGCTTCGTAGTATCGGGATAACGATGGGCCCCGATACCATCAAGGAGTTGCTTATGTTGACCGACCCGCAAGCGCTTGCGCAGATGCGCCGGCACTATCTATTTCACAAGCTGCCCCAAGCCGCTTTCGATGAACTGTGTAAAACCGCCCTGCTTCGCCAAGTCGATGCCAACCAACCGATCTTCCAACAAGGTGACAGCGCCGAGCGCTTTTATTTAGTGGTCAGCGGGCAAGTCAAACTGCTGCGTCTGTTGCCCGAAGGGCAAGAAAAACTGGTCGAGGTCATCCCCTTCAACCACACCTTTGCCGAAGCCCTGATGTTCAGCGGCATGCGCCAATACCCCGTCAGCGCCAGCGCCATGCAGCAAACCACGCTGATCAGCATCGACTCGGCCAACTACCGCCGCCTGCTGGAAGAGCAACCGGCGATTTGCTTCGACATCCTCGCCCACCTCAGCTTGCGCCTGCACCAACGCCTGCAAGAAATCGACACCCTGACACTGGCCAACGCCGGCCGCCGCGTGGCGCGCTTCCTCTGCCAAGAGCAAGCCCATCACGCCGGCACCATTCAACTCAACGCACCCAAACGCCTGATTGCCTCGCGCTTGGGCATTCAGCCGGAAACCTTCTCGCGCATCCTGCACCGCCTGATCGACGCCGGCCTGATCGCCATGGACCGCCGGCGTATCGACGTGATCGACGCCCACGGCCTGGCCCACTACTGCGAGTCGTAAAACAGCCATGACCAGCCCGTTGCCCTTGGTATACGCCTGCTCCGGTTGCTCCAACGTCGCGCAACTGGCCAACCACATCGCCCTACGCTTAGACCGTGAAGGCCTAGCCGAGATGTCGTGCATCGCCGGCGTTGGCGGCAACGTGCCCATGCTGGTAAAAAAAGCCCAAAGCGGCCGCCCCATTCTGGCCCTCGACGGCTGCCCACTGAAATGCGTACAAGGCTGCCTGCGCGAACGCGGCGTGAGCGCCAGCGTGGCCTTAGTGTTGAGTGAACATGGCCTGAAAAAACGCTACGGCACGGACTGCTCGGGGGATGAACAGGTGGAGCTTTATGAGGCGGTTTGTGGGGTTATTGCTAGGGAGCTTTAGGCGTTCTGGTTGACGGTGTGGTGGACTGGGTTGGTGGGAGTCGTTTATTGTCGATATAGATACTTTAAGAACCAAGCAACTTACCACCGACAGCGCTGCTAAAGATCTTATTTTCTCAACTCATGTTTTTACACTCACTCTTACTGCCTCCTGGCAAAACCAGAGAACAGACATAACAAACGAAAAATTAAAAGCTTTTAGCAAAAACAGCACAACAAGCTCACCCACAATCACGTAGAACAACAGCGAGATAACACATGAAAATAAAAACAACACTGTTACTCCTAGGGAAACGCTGATTTATTAAGCCTCACACCAGCACCAGTGCCGATTCGCAGCGCAAAATCAGAAAACCAGCTCGATTCCCCGCATGACTAGCGCCTTTTGGCGTTAGCGCAGCCTCCGTAGAGGCCATTTCCCGTCAGCAAGACGGATTTATCCCGTGAGCACGCATCAAATGTCGCTTGGATAGCAGCAAATTCGCGAAGCCAAACAGGCTGAACAGCTGCGCCGTGTTTTTCGTCAGACCGCGATAGCGCGTTTTGCGGTAATGAAACAGATTTTTAACCACGTGAAAGGGATGCTCGACTTTGGCGCGCACTTTGGCTTTCAGGCGTTCTATTTGCTCTTGCAA
>NZ_FOAS01000015.1 GCF_900109735.1 Atopomonas hussainii | reverse complement strand
CGATACCGACAAAGCCGCGAATAGCCTGACTGTCGTAAACCGCATCTTCTGTGCCTTCGTCCGAAAGACCAAAGCACTGCTGCACAACGTACAAGCGAAGCATGCGTGGCAAACCAATGCTGGGACGCCCACGCTTGCCCGTGTTGTCTGCATAGAAGGGGGCAATCTGAGCTTCAAGCAAGGTCCAAGGCGTGAGCTGCTCAAGATCGCTGAGAAATCGATCGCGGCGTGTCAGCTTTTTCTTGCCGGCATATTCGGCTTCGGAAAAGGTTTTTTGCATGCGGCTGACTCAGGCGATGGGCTTCCCGCGATTGTGCCAGCCAAGAGAGCTGCTGAGGAATAAATCAGCGTTTCCTTATGTTATCTTCTTTGCTTGCGCCTGGGTCGTTGTTCTGGCTTGGGCTGTTACGTTGTAATGCGCCATTATCCCGAGGCCAAAAGCGACATTGCCTGCAACTCTAGGCCATCCCCCTACAAAACAAAACCCCGCCCAAGCAGACTTAAGTGCGGAATACCCGCACGGACCATAACCCACCCCACCAACAAAAACGCCCACCAAGCAGCACTTGGCGGGCGTTTTTTAGAAGCACCGAACGATCAAGCGGCCGGGCGTTGCTGGCGCTGATAGAGGAACTGCAACACCTGCTGCCGGCACTTGTTGTAGGCCGGGTCTTCAGCCAGAGCCAGGCGATCGCGGGGGCGTGCTAGCGGCACGTCGAGGATGTCGCCGATGCTGGCGGCGGGGCCGTTGCTCATCATTACGATGCGGTCGGAGAGCAGCACGGCTTCGTCCACGTCGTGGGTGATCATGATCACCGTGTTGCCGAGGGTGGCGTGAATCTCCATCAGCGAGTCTTGCAGATGGGCGCGGGTGAGGGCGTCGAGGGCGCCGAAGGGTTCGTCCATCAGCAGCACTTTGGGCTGCATGGCTAGGGCGCGGGCGATGCCGACGCGCTGTTTCATGCCGCCGGAGATCTCGTCTGGGCGCTTATCCAGTGCGTGGGTCATGTGCACCAGTTCGAGGTTGTGCAGAATCCATTCGCGGATTTCTGCTTTGCTCTTCTTGCCGCCAAACACTTGCTTCACGGCCAGTTCGACGTTCTGGTAGCAGCTCAGCCACGGCAGCAGCGAGTGGTTCTGGAACACCACGGCGCGCTCGGGGCCGGGTTCGTTGACTTCTTTGCCGTCGAGGATCACCCCGCCGGTGCTGGCTTGATAGAGGCCGGCGATGATGTTCAGCACCGTCGATTTACCGCAGCCGGAGTGGCCAATCAGCGAGACGAACTCGCCTTTGTTGATTTTCAAGTTGACGTTCTGCAGCGCGCAGAACAGGCCTTTGTCGGTGGGGAAGCTGATACCAACGCCGGACAGCTCCAGATGGGATGCAATGCTCATAAGGGTTTCTCCTGCGTGGAATTAACGAAGTACGGCGCTCTTGTCCCAGCTCACGAGGCGCTGGACGGCCAGCATCAGGCGGTCTAGGGCAAAACCGATCAAGCCAATCACCAGCACGGCGACCATGATGCGGCTCAGCGACTGCGAGCTGCCGTTCTGGAATTCATCCCAGATGAACTTACCGAGGCCGGGGTTCTGCGCGAGCATTTCGGCGGCGATCAGTACCATCCAGCCGGTGGCCAGCGACAGGCGCAGGCCGGTGAAGATCATCGGAATGGACGCTGGCAGCACAATGCGGCGCACGTGGGTGAGGGGCTTTAAGCGCAGTACGCGGCTGACGTTTTGTAGGTCTTGCGGAATGCTCGACACGCCGACGATGGTGTTCACCAGCGTGGGCCACAGGCAGCACAGCGCTACGGTGATGGCCGAGGTTAGGAAGGATTTAGACAGCAGCGGGTCGTCGCTGACGTACAAGGCACTGACCAACATAGTCACCAGCGGCAACCAGGCCAGCGGCGATACCGGCTTGAACACTTGAATCAGTGGGTTGGCGGCACTGTACATATGACTCGACAGGCCGCAGACAATGCCCAGCGGAATGGCGATCAACGAGGCCAGGGCGAAGCCGGTCATGGCGGTGTACAGGCTGGTGACGATCTGGCTGAAGAAGGTCGGCTTGCCGGTGTAGGGGCGAATCTTCACCTTGGCGTCGGGATTTTTTTCCAGCTTAGCGGCGTTGCGCTTTTCTTGACGCTCGTAGAAGGCCGCAGCGCGCTCTTGTTCTTTAACGTGCGCAGCCACTAGGCCGTTGAACTGTTCATAGACTTGCACCGGGCCGGGGAACTTGCCCAGGCTGGTGTCGATTTTGCCGGCAATCACGTGCCAGCAAAGCAAGAAAACGAGGATGCCAACAATCGGCAGGATGAGTTGCGGAGCCAGCTTTTTCATGAGGGGCAACACCACCTGGGTTTGTGTCTGACTAATGCGTTTGGCGACGGACAGGTTGCTCATAGCTGTCTCCTGAGTGTCTGAAGAAAAAAGGGAGGCCGGCCAGCGGCCTCCAAAAGGTGTGTTCTTACTGGTCTTTCAGACCGATAGCGAACTGCTTGAGGTAGTCATTGGGCTTGGAACCGTCGTAGGTCACGCCGTCAATGAACTCGTTGGTGGCAGGCTTGAAGCCAGTCTCGCCAGCGGCTGGGAAGTCTTCAGCTTTGGCCAAGCCATCGGCAATCAGCTCGTCAGCCGCTTCGCGGTAGATGTCCGGACGGTAGACTTGCTTGGCGATGTCTTTGTACCAGTCGTCGCTCTTGGCTTCGCTGATCTGGCCCCAGCGACGCATTTGCGTCAGGTACCAGATGGCGTCCGAGTAGAAGGGGTAGGTGGCGTTGTAGCGGAAGAACACGTTGAAGTCTGGTACTTCGCGCTTGTCGCCTTTTTCGTACTCGAAGGTGCCGGTCATGGAGTTGGCGATCACCTCGGCGTCAGCACCGACATAATTGGGCTGGCTGAGGATCTGCACGGCTTCCGGGCGGTTGGCGTTGTTGTTTTCATCCAGCCACATGGCAGCGCGGATCAAGGCTTTCACCATGCGCTTGTGGGTTTCTGGGTGCTTCTCGGCCCAGGCCTTAGATACGCCGAAGACTTTTTCTGGGTTGTTCTTCCAGATCTCGTAGTCGGTGATCACCGGCACGCCGATGCCTTTGAACACGGCTTGCTGGTTCCACGGCTCGCCCACGCAGTAGCCATAGATAGTGCCGGCTTCCATGGTGGCGGGCATTTGCGGCGGCGGGGTTACTGACAGGAAGGCATCGGCATCGATTTGACCGCTGATGTCACCCTTTTGCGGGGCATACAGGCCCGGGTGGATGCCACCGGCGGCTAGCCAGTAACGCAGCTCGTAGTTGTGGGTGGATACCGGGAAGACCATGCCCATGTTGAAGGGCTTGCCTTCGGCTTTGTACTTTTCAATCACCGGCTTTAAGGCATCGGCCTTGATCGGGTGTACCGGCTTGCCGTCGGCTTGCATCGGCACGTGCTTCTTCATTTCTTCCCACACGGCGTTGGAAACGGTGATGCCGTTGCCGTTGAGGTCCATGGAGAAGGCAGTGATGATGTCGGCCTTAGTGCCGAAGCCGATGGTGGCGCCCAGCGGCTGACCGGCGAGCATGTGCGCACCGTCCAGTTCGCCGTCGATCACGCGGTCGAGCAGCACTTTCCAGTTGGCTTGCGCTTCGAGGGTGACGTACAGGCCTTCGTCTTCGAAGTAGCCCTTTTCATAGGCGATAGCCAGCGGGGCCATGTCGGTGAGCTTGATAAAGCCAAGCTTGAGCTCGTCTTTTTCGGGCTCGGCGGCATGGATGGCTTGCGGTAGCAGGCTGAGGCTAAACAAGGCGGCGGCAGACAGGCCCGCTAAGGTGGTTTTTACAAAGCTACGACGGCTAGCGCCAGGCTTAACAGAACGGGTTTTACCCATGGTGGTGCTCCCTATTTTCGAGGTTCGAAACAAATTTGCTGCGTGATTCGTGGGTTGGTGCTGTGCACCAACAACCACAGCGTTCGCTCTGGATTCGGTTCGTCTCGATCACCGCCGTTGGCAACCCGAAGACTGTTGCAAGAGATAATGCAGGGGGCGTGCCAATATTTTAAATTGCTGATTTATATGGCTTTTATTGTGATTTCGGCGCTTTGTCTGGCTGGCCTGCGCTGTGTGCTGTCGCATGCCGTGGCGTGTTTGGGGCGGCATCGCACTTAATTGGTGCGCGTTTTTGCTGCGCCTTGAAATGGGGCAAGCAAGCGGGTGGGGTTAAAAGCAACAGCCCCGCAACTGCAAGCAGGGCGGGGCTGTGGGGGCTGCCACTGCTGTTAATAGTGGCGTGTATTAAGCCGCGTGTATTAAGTGGCTTGTATTGGCAGTGGCGTGGTTATTTGAGCATCTTGTCCATGGCGATGATCTGCTCGGCCACTTGGATCAGCTTTTGTTGCTTGCTCATGGCTTGGCGGCGCATGAGGGTGTAGGCCTCATCTTCGTCGCAATCTTTCATGCGCATCAAAATGCCTTTGGCTTGCTCGATGCGCTTGCGTTCGTCGAGCTGCATTTCGCGGGCGAGCAATTGCTGGCGTAGCGCTTGGTCGCTTTCAAAACGGGCCATGGCGACATCGAGAATCGGCTTCATGCGCGTCGCATTAATGCCCTCAACGATATAAGCGCTGACCCCGGACTGAATAGCCTGACGCATCACGCGCGGGTCTTGTTCATCGGTGAACATGACGATGGGCCGTGGTTGATCGCGGCTGACCAAGCAGACTTGCTCCATCACATCGCGGCTGGGGGAGTCGGTGTCGATCAGCACCACATCCGGGCGCGCTTGCTCCACCCGCAGGGGCAGGTCGAGCGCGGAAACGCTTTCGTCGATCACATCAAAGCCGGCTTCTTCCAGCGCGGCTTTCAGGCGACCGACTTTCTTCGGCGTGTCGTTGATCAGCATGATGCGCAGCATGGTTTAGAGTCCCAAATAAAGCGAACGAAGGGGCGGCAGGCCGGTTTCGGCGGCGTATAGAGCCACGAAGCTAGCGGTGGTGCAAGTCTTGTGAGCATAACGGGTTAGGCGCATGCCGGCTTCATCCCTACGCTGAAAGCTTGTGCATAGGCCTCTGGATCAGTGCCATCCCAGGGCTGGGCATCGCACAGCAGCGAGTGTCGATTAGCGGCGCTGGGCGAGGGAATGCCGAGGCTTTGCGCTACCTCGCGATACAGCGCCAATTGCTGCACTTGATTGACCACCGCAGCGTAGTCGAGGTCGGCTTCTAGCAGGCCCCAGCGGCGGAATTGGCTTAAGAACCAGCTGGCATCCGACAGGTACGGTACGTTTACTTGGCCGCCGGCAAAAAAGCGCATGGCGTGGGCGTCTTGCCAGGCGAAGCCGAGACCATCTTCATAGCGGCCCAAAAAGCGTGCGGCAATGCTGTCGGTCGGCGCGTTGACATAATCGCGGCCGCTGATCAGCGCAGCGGTGTCTTCACGGTTCTGTTGGCTCAGCTCAATAAACTGGCTGGCTTCGAGCACGGCACGCATCAAGGCGCGGGCGGTGTTGGGGTACTGCGCAATAAAGTCGGCGCGGGTGCTGAGCACTTTTTCCGGGTGATCGGGCCAAATTTGCTGGCTAGTGATCAGGGTGAAGCCGGCGCCGGTGCTGATGGCTTGCGCGCCCCACGGCTCGCCGGCGCAGAAACCGTCGATATCGCCACGGGCGAGGTAGTCGACCATTTGCGCCGGGGGAATCACCACCGACTCGATGTCGGTGCGCGGGTCGAGCCCTAGACTGCCTAAATAGAAATTCAGCCACATGGCATGGGTGCCAGTGGGGAAGGTTTGCGCTAAACGCAGCGGCTTATCGCTTTGGCGGATGAACTCGCAGAGGCTTTTGCCATTGTTCACACCAGCTTCGCGCAAGCGCCGCGACAGGGTGATGGCTTGGCCGTTGTGGTTGAGGTTCATCAGCACGGCCATCGGCGTGACCGGGCTGCCGCCAAGGCCTAAGTGCATGGCATAGACCAGGCCGTAGAGGTTTTGCGCGGCGTCCAGTTCGCCGGTGGCGAGTTTGTCACGCAGGGTCGACCACGAAGGTTGGCGCTTTAGCTCAAGGGTTAGCCCCTGGCTTTGGGCAAAACCTTGGGTGGCTGCGACGATCAGCGGCGCGCTGTCGGTAAGGGCCATAAAGCCTAAGTTGAGCAAGGGCTTTTCCGGCGCATCGCTGCCATCAACCCAGGCGTGGCTGGCTTGCACTGCATTGGTGCTTGGTGGTGTGTCTTTGTGCGTCGCCTGAGCGGCATCCAGCTGGTTAGACATGGCAAAACCCTTAACGGAAGTGTGGTTGCCGGCGCTTGGCGCGGGCTTAAATAGAAACTGCAGTGGTTAATGCAAGGGTTATGCCTGAGGTTTTCTGGGGCTAAAAATGCATCAAGGCAGCCCATTGGGCTGCCTTGATGTGGTGCGCGGGAGTTACTTAGTGGCCGCGTTGCTGCAGGGCAGCGATGCGATCTTCCAGCGGCGGGTGGGTGAGGAATAAACCGGCTAAACCGTTTTTTAGTCCGCCATTAATACCAAAGGCGGTCATGCTGTCTGGCATTTCTACCGGAATGCCAGACTCCACCTGCAAGCGGCGCAGCGCGGCGATCATCGCGGTGGTACCGGCCAAGTTAGCGCCAGCTTCATCGGCACGATACTCACGCAGGCGTGAGAACCACATAACGATGATCGAAGCGAGGAAGCCCAAGACCAACTCAGCAACAATATAAGAAACGTAGTAGGCAGGTCCCATGCCTTGCTCGGTTTTAAAGAACACTTTGTCAACGTAATTGCCGAAGATACGTGCAAAGAACATCACGAAGGTGTTCACCACGCCCTGAATCAAACTCAGGGTGACCATGTCACCGTTGGCCACGTGGCCGATTTCGTGGGCCATAACGGCGCGCACTTCATCGGGTGAGAAGCGCTCCAGCATGCCTTGGCTGACGGCCACTAAGGCGTCGTTCTTGTTCCAGCCAGTGGCGAAAGCGTTGGCTGCCTGCGAGGGGAAAATACCCACTTCAGGCATCTTGATGCCGGCTTCTTGGGCCAGGCCAGCCACGGTATCCAGCAGCCACTGTTCGCTGCGGGTTTGCGCGCGGTCGATAATCACCGTGCCAGTGGTGCGTTTGGCTAACCACTTGGAAATAAACAAGGAAAAGAAGGAGCCACCAAAGCCAATGACAGCACACCAAACCAACAGGGCTGATAAGTTGAAATCAACGCCATTAGCGGCCATTCGGCCATCAAAGCCAAGCATGTTTAAGACAAGACCAGCAACAAGCAGAATGGCTATGTTAGTGGCGAGGAACAACACAATGCGCATCATGGCGCCAATCCTCCTTGGGATTTTTTCTCAGGTAAGACGTATCTTGCGGCGCCGGAAGGTTTTTTCCAGCGCCAAGCTGTGAGCAAATGTTTCAGCCTAAGGCCAGTGCTTGGCCGCTGGGTGTTTCGAACAACAAACGCGCTAAGCGACTGATTTTTTCGCTGTGGCCTTGTTGCACGGCTTCATTGAGTTGATGGGCGAGGGTGCCTTTAATGCGCCGCACGCTGGGTGGTAGGTCTTGGTTGTCGATGGCGTGCGGCACTTGGCGTGACAGGCGCAGAAAGCCTTTTTCGGTGAGCACCACTTGGTCGAGCGCTTCATAGCGAATGCTCGAGGCATAGCGCAGATAGCCTTCCTCGCCGAGCCAGATCAGTGCGCCGAGGCAATTTAGGTGGCGCTTGCTGGGCAGGCCAAATTCATCGGGTTCTTCGCGGCCAATCAGATCTTCGACGTACACCGCCATCTTGCGCGGAAACGTGCCATACAGCTGCAGCAAGGCAGCGGCGCAGTCGCGGTAGAAGTCGTCGATGTTTAAATCCATTACTTAACCTAGCTTGGCAAGAAGAGAGGTCGGCAACCATGGGCCGAGGCGGCCAATCAGAGCCCACGGCCAACTGGGCACGTAGGCGCTGCGGCGCTTGGCAAGAATATGCTGCGCGATCAGTTTGGCGCCGTGCTCGACATCAATTAAAAACGGTCGGCTGGCGGCATCTTGATTGAGCGGGGTGTCGATAAAGCCCGGCAGCAGGGTGGTGGTGCGAATCACTGTGCGCGAAAGCTCGGCATCGAGGCTGCGCATGTAGCTGACCAGCCCGGCCTTGCTGGCTGAATAGGCGCAGGTGGCGGGTAAATCCAGCTTGCCGGCAACCGATGCGACCGCCACTAAGTGGCCATGGTTTTGCCCGCGAAACACCGCCGTGGCGGCATCTAAACAGGCGATGGCGCCGAGCAGGTTGGTTTCAATAGTGCGCTGGGCTTTGTCAAAATGCCCGCGCCCGGCGCGACCCGACAAGGCAATGCCGGCGTTGGCGATCACGCCGTCCAAGCCGCCGAGTGCCGATTGCGCGTCGCTGATGGCTTGCGCGCAGGCGTGGTAATCACAGACATCCAGCGCATAGGGCACAAACTGCTGGGCGGGGTAATGGTCACGCAGGGTGGCCGCCAGTTGCTCCAAGCTGTCTTTGCGCCGCGCGGCCAGCACAAGGCTAAAACCAGCTGCGGCGAGTTCACTGGCCAGCGCTTGGCCAATGCCAGAGCTGGCGCCGGTGAGCAAATAACGCGGATGCGACATGGCGGCCCTCCTTGGGCGTTATTCTTGACGGTAGCCCTGCACAAAGTTGCCGATGCGGCCGATGGCGGCTTCGAGGTCATCCACGCGCGGCAGGGTGACCACGCGGAAGTGATCAGTCCACGGCCAGTTAAACGCGGTGCCTTGCACGATCAGCAATTTCTCGGACAACAGCAGGTCGAGGGCGAACTTCTCGTCGTTATGAATCGGGCAGACTTTGGGGTCGATCTTCGGGAAGGCATACAGCGCGCCCATGGGCTTCACGCAGCTGATTCCGGGGATGCTGTTGAGTAGCTCATAGGCGCGGTTGCGCTGTTCGAGCAGACGGCCGCCGGGCAGTACTAAGTCGTTAATGCTTTGGTAGCCGCCGAGCGCGGTTTGAATGGCGTGCTGGCTCGGCACGTTGGCGCACAGGCGCATCGAGGCGAGCATTTCCAGCCCTTCGATATAGCTGATGGCGCGGTGTTTGGGGCCAGAGATAATCATCCAACCGGAGCGGAAGCCCGCCACACGGTAGCTTTTCGATAGGCCGTTAAAGGTTAAGCACAGGACATCCGGCGCCAGTGAAGCGGTGGAGATGTGCACGGCGTCGTCGTAGAGAATCTTGTCGTAGATCTCGTCCGATAACAGGATCAGGTTGTGCTGGCGGGCGATCTCTACCAGCCCTTCAAGCACTTCTTGCGGGTACACAGCGCCGGTCGGGTTGTTCGGGTTAATCAGCACCAGCGCCTTGGTGTTGCTGGTGATCTTGCTGCGAATGTCGTTGAGGTCGGGGTACCAGTTGGCTTGCTCGTCGCACAGGTAGTGCACCGGCTTACCGCCAGACAGGCTCACGGCGGCCGTCCACAGCGGGTAATCCGGCGCAGGAATCAGCACTTCGTCGCCGTTATTCAGCAGCGCCTGCATGGCCATGACGATCAGCTCAGACACGCCATTGCCCAGATAAATGTCTTCGATGCCAACGCCGTCGATGCCTTTTTGCTGGCAGTACTGCATGACCGCTTTACGGGCACTGAACAGGCCTTTGGAGTCGCAGTAACCTTGTGCGGTGGGCAGGTTGCGGATCACGTCTTGCAGGATTTCTTCCGGCGCTTCAAAGCCGAACGGTGCCGGGTTGCCGATATTCAGCTTGAGGATGCGATGGCCTTCCTCTTCCAAGCGCTTGGCGTGCTTGAGTACCGGGCCACGAATGTCGTAACAGACGTTGGCGAGCTTATTCGACTTGCTGACCTGCATGATGCTTTCCTGGGCGATGCGCTAAGCGCAGCTTGGCAGTGCCGACAGCAGCTGCCAGACTGCAATGAACCCCGCATGATACGTGCGGGTTAAAGCAGGGAAAAGGGACAGATCGCGGTTTTTCCACGCACGAGGTGTTGTGTTTTATGGTCGATAAACTGAACAAGCCTAACGAGGCATGGCAGGCTGAGCTGGACGAGCAACGCTTTGCCGTGTGCCGCTTAAAAGCCACCGAGCATCCGTTCACCGGCGAGTATTGCCACACCAAAACGCCCGGCGAATATCACTGCTATTGCTGCGATCACCCGTTGTTTGACTCAGAAGCTAAGTTTGACTCGGGCTGCGGCTGGCCGAGCTTCTTCGCACCGATCAATGAGCAAGCGCTGACCACCGCGGAAGACTTCTCGCACGGCATGCACCGCGTTGAAGTGCTGTGCGCGCGCTGCGATGCGCATTTGGGTCATGTCTTCCCGGACGGCCCCGAGCCAACAGGCCTGCGCTACTGCATTAACTCGGTGTGTCTTAAGCTGATTCCGCGCGAATAACGCACGATTAGCGGCGCTGATGCGGCGTGCTTCGCGCTAAAAAGAATTGCGCACAATCTAATTGCTCGCTATGGTTGTGCTCGTTTTTTGATCATTCCTCTTTGGAGCGTGCCATGTCGCAGTTATTGGATATCCCCTGTACCACCATCAAAGGCGAAGAAAAGCGCCTGAAAGATTTTTCCGCCAAGGCCTACTTGGTGGTTAACACCGCCAGCAAGTGCGGCTTTACCCCGCAGTACAAAGGCCTAGAAAACCTCTGGCAAAAGTACAAAGACCAAGGCTTGGTGGTGCTGGGCTTTCCGTGCAATCAGTTCGGTAAGCAAGAGCCGGGCAACGAAGGGCAGATCAGCGAGTTCTGTGAGCTGAACTTTGGCGTGAGTTTCCCGCTGTTTAAAAAGGTCGACGTTAACGGCCCTGAAGCGCACCCGCTGTATGTGGCGCTGAAGAAGCAAGCGCCGGGCTTGCTGGGCAGTCAAGGCGTGAAGTGGAACTTCACTAAGTTCTTGGTCAGCGCTGACGGTGCTGAAGTGCAGCGCTTTGCCCCGGTGGCCAAGCCCGAAGACTTAGAAGGTGAAATTCAGGCGCTGCTCAAGTGAGTAGCCCTTGTGACCTTGAAGCGCAGCTGAAGCTGGATAACCAGCTGTGCTTCATGCTGTATGCCTGCTCGCGAGCGGTGACCCGCGCCTATCGGCCTAAGTTAGATGCCTTGGGGCTGACCTACCCGCAGTACCTGGTGTTGTTGGTGCTCTGGGAGTGGCAGCAGACACCGCCGGCGCAAGCGACGGTTAAGGCATTGGGCGAACGTTTGTTGCTCGATTCCGGCACCCTGACGCCGCTACTTAAGCGGCTAGAAAGTCTCGGTTTGGTTGAGCGTCGCCGCGCACAGCATGATGAGCGTGAGCGTGTGCTGGTGCTTACCGAGGCCGGTGTGGCGCTAAAAAGCCAAGCCGCAGAGGTCCCGCAAACCTTGCTGTGTGAAAGCGGCGCATCGCTTGAGGAACTGGCCCAGTTGCGTGATCAGCTGGCGGTGTTGCTCAAGCGCTTTGCTTAGGGCGCCGCTTGTATCAGCAAAAAGGCCACAGCAGGGGAGAGAGTGCCTGCTGTGGCAAGCCCCAGGGTACAGTGCCCGTCAAAGCTACTGCGCTAGGCTAGACGGCGTTAAAAACAGGCTCAAAATGCTCACTTACCCTCAATAAGCTGCGCTTTTTCGCCGGTTTTTGCCTTGCCTAGCCGTCGCTCGTGACGCTTTCACAGGCACTTTCAGCGGCTGTTAACCCTCGACGATCAACACATAATCCGGCGTCGGGTTCAGCGGGCAGGAGTAGCGGTATTCTCCGGGTTTAAGACTGATGGCGTAGTCCTTGGTGACGCCTTCGGTCAGGCCGCCGCCAGAAACGCTCGGCAAGGTCACCCGGCCTAGGCCACTGCCGCGCAGCCAAAAGCCCAGCTCGTAAGGCACGTTGGCGTTGGTCACCCGAAACACATAATCACCGGCTTTCAGGCGCAACACTTGGCTGGCGGCTAAACGCGCGGCGCCGCTTTGGCTATTAATGGTTTGGCAGTCGTCAGCCGTTAGCGGGCGGTAGTGCTGATCTTGCCCTTCGGGTTCGACAAATTGGCAGCCGGTTTGGCTGAGCTGAATAACTGTAGGCTCGGTGGCCTGTGCAGTGAGGTTAAACAGGCCGGCGAGTAAGGCGATGCTTACGCTGGGTAACAGTGAGCGGCGCATGGGAAGGTCTCCTTGGATGGTGCCCTTTAGAGACCAAAACGCTTTGGCTGTTACAAACCACTGGCTTCTGTGCGCGCTTGTAGCCAGTAGTGGATCATGTTTTTCAGATCATCCCGCTGAAAGGGTTTGGCCAAGTAGTCATTCATGCCGGCGTCGCGGCACTTTTGCCGGTCTTCGGCCAGTGCATTGGCGGTGAGGGCGATCACCGGTAAGTCGTTCCAGCGGCCATCGGCGCGTAGACGCCGTGTGGCGGTATAGCCATCCAGCACCGGCATATTGCAATCCATAAGCACCAGATCGAAGCTTTCTTCCGGCAGGCGCTCGAGGGCTTGTTGGCCATCTTGCGCCAGTGTGACGCTACAGCCCAAGCTGGCCAGCATGCCCTTGGCAACCATCTGGTTGACGGGGTTGTCTTCCACCAACAGCACGTGGGCGCCGAGTTTATTGCTTGGCACGCTGGCAGTGCGTGGCGTGGCATCTTGCTGGCCGAGCAGCTGTGCCAAGCTGCTGTGCAGTCGCTGGCGTGACACAGGTTGGGTCATCTGCTGGAAAGGCTGCAAGCGCGTGGCTTGCTCGTTGCTGACAAACGCGTGATAGGGGCTGATATACAGCAGCGGCGCCTCCGGGAAGCGCATGCGCAGGCTGTTCAGTTGCGTGCTTTGATTGCAGATCACCACATCGCAGCGGCTGGCATCGCTATTGACCAGCGATAAGCCCCAGTGCAGCAAGTAGTCGCGCAGTACGCGGCTGGTGCGCACGCTGTCGTTAAGGGCTAACACGGCTTGGCCGTGCAGTTCGCTGGGTAGTTCGGCGCCGCTAATTTTTGCCAGTGGCAGGCGAATACGGAAGGTGCTGCCTTGGTCGGGCTGCGACTCAATACTCATCTCGCCCTGCATGGCTTGGCAGAGCCGGCGGGTGAGGGCTAGACCAAGGCCGGTGCCGCCAAACTCACGGGTAATGCCTTGGTTGGCTTGGGTAAAGGGCTGGAAAATCCTTTCCAGCGCTTGCTTGTCCATGCCGATGCCGGTGTCGCTGACGCTGAGCTCCAAGGCATCGTCTTGCCAGTCCAGTTGTAAATCGACATAGCCCGCACGGGTGAATTTCAGCGCATTGCTGAGCAAGTTGCTGATGATTTGCCGTACCCGGGTTGGGTCGCCTTTAAGCTGCTGCGGCACGTTAGGGTGAATGGCAACGCACAGCTCCACCTGCTGCGCGGCATTTTGTGCCAGCAGCTGGGCGGTGTCTTCCAGCAGTTGTGCGGGGTTGAAGGGGATGGCCTCCAGCTCGAGGCGTCCGGCTTCGTATTTCGACAGGTCGAGAATGTCATTGAGCAGCTCAAGCAAGACCTTGCCTGAGTTTTGCGCAATGCCCAGCTGTTGGCGTTGTTCGCTAGGAATAGGGCCGTCGAGCGCTAGGGTCAGTAAGCCGAGCATGCCGTTTAACGGGGTGCGAATTTCGTGGCTCATGTTGGCCAAGAACTCGCTACGCGCCTGCGCCATGTTCACGGCTTTTTGCCGCGCTTGTTCGAGTTCTTCATTGGAGCTGCTGAGCTGCAAGTTGGCAGCTTTCAGTTCGGTGGTGCGCGCGGCGACGATGTTTTCCAGCTCGTTTAAGTATTGGCGCAATCGTTCTTCAGCATCGCGGCGCTGGCTGACTTCGACCTCGATGCTGCGCAGGTGCTCGTTGGTGACACTGATCAGCGCGCCGATTTCATCGCGCTCATGGCCGCGCGGGCAGCGGATAGGCTCACGGTTAAGGGTATTGCCCTCGCGCCGGCTCATGCTCTGAATCACGCTGACCAACGGCTTAGTTAGCATCACGTAGAACAGCACTAGCAAAATTAACGACAGCGCCAAGCTGCGAATAAAACCGGTGAGCAAGGTAATGCCGGAGCGCTGCAAGAAGTCGTTACCGAAGGCAAAGGTATCGACCACTACGCGCAAGCGGCCCAAGGCCTCGTCGGGTAAATGTTCCACCGACAGGTACTTCTCAAAGACCCGTGCTTGGCCGTACAGCGCATCGCTTAAGCGCCGCCATTGGCTTTCTGCCATAGGCCGGCTGGCCTGCCCCAGTGCGGTGCCGTTGTTGTCGATGATTTCTGCGTGAATGATGCCCGGTGAACGCAATAGGCCACGGACTAACTCTTGGGCGAGTTCGGCATCGATGTTGTAGGCCACGCGGGCTGCCGGCTGGTAACTGGTTTCCAGCAGGGCGTTGATCTTTTTATTGATCGCCGCGTCTTCGCTGCTGTAATCCAGCACCACTTGCAACAGGCTGAGTACCGTGCCCAACAGAAAACCGACCAGCACGGTGATGCTGGCCTGTTTGAAGGAAAGGCGGTCGGTAAGCTTGATTTGCATCCGTTAACGGCGTCCTTTGGAGTACGGCATGCGAGTCTTGGCGCACAGCGGGCTAACTCACTTGAAGTCTAGGAGATGGCGCGCACTTGAGCGGGCAAAATATGTTTTTTTGCCCTGCTGCGCAGCCTGCGCTAGCCGGCAAGAATAATGGCCAAGGCTCTAGAATGGTAGTTTTAGCGTTTTTTCTGCAAGCGATAGCACGCTGGCAGGTACAATGCGGCCGCTGGTTAAGCGCGCCTGCTGAGGCGTTTGTGCTGCGTTTTGGGTAAGCCAAGCGCGTCGAAAGGTGCTGAGCGCAAGCTTGGCTACTTTGCGCGGCAGCGCACAGCTTGATCAACAGGCCTTGGCGCAGCGTTTTTGCGCATGATAGAAGGCGCACACTGAATTGCGGTTTTGGCCGCCTGCATGGAGCAGCTTTTGCACAGCGAATCGATTGTTTACGGCAGCATCCGCGACTGGCCCGAAGGGGGCTGTGAGGCGCGCTTGTTGCGGCAGCAGCACAATGCGCGAGTACTGCAAGAGCTCGACGGCGAGGCCGGTTGGCCGTTTTTCAGTCGCGGCATGTTTGGTGTTGGCCAAGTGGCCGGCGATGGTTTGTACCAAACCCAAGTGATCAGTTTTGGCGCCAGTTACCAAGCGGTGGAGTACGAATGGTCGCTGTGGGTCGAGAAGTTTGAAGCTTTGCTGCGCCGCTTGTATTGGGCCAATGCGATTGTGCATTTAGAGACTGAGCTGAATGGCAGGCACACGTTTCGTTGGGAGTCCGACGAAGGTTTCCACACCCCCGAAGACAGCCAGCTAAGTTTGCGCTGTGAATGGGAGCATGAAGGCGCGATGCGCTTTCGTTAAGGCGGATTAGGCCCTACCAGCGGGCATTGTTCTTGCCAATCCAGCCCATCAAGCCGTCAATTTTTACCCGCTCGCCGTGTTCGCCAATCAGCATGCCGTCAAAACGACCGTAGGCCAGCTGACGGTACATTCTTAAGCACACTAGGCTTTCTTCGCTGCGTTGTTCCTGCAAGTGGGTGAAGTGCAGTTGCACGCGGCCATGGTCATCATGCAGGTGCCAGTAGCCGGGGCGTTGGCTGTCGGGTTTGAAGTGAATGGCGTCGCTGATTTTTTGCATTTGCCCGCCCAGCCAAATGGCGTTTTCGGTCAGCCCGCTGCCATCGGTCCAGCCGCTGCCAAAGTTAGCGGCTACCCCGCCGGGCCCAGCAAAGGCTGCGCGGAGCCAGTGGCTGCGATAGGGCCAAATGCCGCGACCAAAATCCAGCGCGGCAAAACTTAAGCTATGACTGCTTTGAAAATGCTGGCTGCCTAAGGTCAGCGAACCTTGCATGGGCAGGCCAATGTGCCGGCTGGCGCAGTGGAACTCTAGCCCGCCTAAGGGGACGACTAAGTTGATCGAATCCAAATGGCGGGGGTGCTGAATGATAAAGCGGCCACTTAAGGGGCTGTCGACCAAGTCTGTGGAGCGAACGATCAGCTCCAGCGCGGTGGCTGTTTCGTTGGCTTCTAGATACAAGTCGGGGTGGGCGAAACGGATTGCCTGCAATGGCTCATCAGGCAGGCTGATCCCACGGCTGAACAGACTGCGCACGGTGCGCACCAATTGCCGACCGTTGTGCAAATCGATGAAATGCACATTGGCGAAGCCGAGGTAATCAAGGTCCGCCAAGGTAATGGCCAGCATCCAGTCGGGGGTGAGCAGTCGCCAGTCGTTCCAACGTTTGCGCCGGCCTAAGCGTTCGGGCAGGTTGCAGTGCGTCATCGGGCGACGACTCCAACCGATGGCGGCAGGGTTTAGGCGGCCGTTAGCCAAGCACAAGGGCAGAGGATGCTGGCGTTCTAGCTCGGCAGGCGGGGGGGCAATGCTGGTCATGACACATTCCATGTGAGCGGGCTGCACAGTGTCGATCCTTGTCAGTGAGTGAATGCAGTTTAGCAGCCTCACGCATCACTGCGAGATTCTTGCTGCCAAAGCCTGTAGCACGCAGAATGCCGTTTTCGTTGCGAGGTTACACCATGCGGGTTGGGCAAAGTTGTTTACTGGTTTTGAGTTTGGCTTTTTCCGCGTTATTACACGCCGGTAGCCATGAGCAGAAAGCCGAAGAGTTTTTGAAGCTGGTCAAGGCTGACCGCTTGGTGGTGCCTGTGTATGCGCAGGTGCAGCAAATGTTTGCCCAGGGTTTTGCTCAAGCGGGCGGCCAAGAAGCCGATGCTGCCGTGCTAGAGCACTACCAAGCACGCGCCAATGGCGAGCTGGATAAGCAAGTCTCGTGGCCACAAATCAAGCCGCAGCTGGTGACCTTGTACACGCAGAAGTTCACTGAGCAGGAACTTACCGAGCTGCTCGCGTTCTACCGCTCCCCCTTGGGCGACAAGGTGCTGAACCTGATGCCAGCGCTGACCCAGCAATCAGCTGAGTTGACCCAAGCACGTATCGAGCAGGCGGTGCCGGCCATCAATAAGCTGATGGATGAAATGACCGCCAAACTGCAAAAAGGTAAGGACAAGTCGTGAGCAAGCAGGCGTTGATCGAGCAGGCACTGCAAGCCCTAGAGCCCAGTGTTTTGCAGGTAGAAGACGAAAGCCATATGCACAGCCGTGGCCAAGAAACCCACTACAAGGCCGTGGTAGTCAGTGAGCGTTTTGCCGGGCTTAACCGCGTGAAGCGTCACCAGCAGGTGTATGCCGCGATGGGCGAGTTGATGCCGCAAGTGCACGCCTTGGCCCTGCACACCTATACGGTGGGGGAATGGCAGCAACAGCAAAGCGCGCCAGCATCGCCGCAGTGTTTGGGCGGCAGTAAGCACGATCACTGATATGGCGCGTTTGATCTATGTGATGGACCCTATGTGCTCGTGGTGCTGGGGTTTTGCGCCTGTGCAGCAGCGCTTGGCGCAGCTGGCTGAGCAGCACGGTGTGGCGTGTGAGTGGCGGGTTGGCGGTTTGCGTCGCGGCGGCGCACCGTTGGAGCCGGCTAAGCGCGAAGCGATCTTGCACCACTGGCATGCGGTGGCAGATGCCACTGGCCAGCCGTTTCAGCATCAAGGTGCGCTGCCGGAAGGCTTTATCTACGACACCGAACCTGCCTGCCGGGCGTTAGTTGCCGTGGGGGCATTAGCGCCTGAGCTGCAAAGCGCCTATGCCGCCGCCGTGCAGCGGGCATTTTATGCCCAAGGGCAAGACGTGACCGCCGCCCCGGTGCTGGCCGATGTGGCCGCCGAGCTGGGCATCCCGCGGATTGAGTTTGTCGATCAGTTCGACAGCGCCGCCTGCCGTGCGGCTACTGAGGCTGATTTCGCTTGGGTCGAGCAGCTCGGCATTGCTGGCTTTCCTACCTTGCTCGCGGAAGATCAAGGCCGCTTGGCGCTGCTCAACAATGGTTATCAGCCACTGACTGCGCTGCAGCCCTTGCTAGAGCGCTGGTTGGCGCAGGTGGCGCCCAACGCATGAGCAATACAGCGCTAGAAAGTATTCGCTGGGGCGATATACGCGCACTGGCGTTTAAACACAAAAAAGCTCTGCTCATGGCCCACGGCTTGGCCTTGCTGGTCACGCTGTGCAGCGTGCCCTTGCCGCTGTTATTGCCTCTGCTGGTGGATGAGGTGCTGCTGGGCCAAGGCCGCGCGGCCTTGGATGTGCTGGACAACTTCTTGCCAGCCAGCGCGCAAGTGGCGGGCGGCTACATCGGCGCCATGCTGGTGATTACCTTGCTGCTGCGCGCCGCTAATTTGTGCTTTAGCGTGCTGCAAGCGCGCTTGTTCGCGCGCTTAGCTAAAGACGTGGTGTATCGCCTGCGTTTGCGTTTGTTAACGCGCCTTGAGCGGATTGCCTTAAGCGAGTACGAAACCTTAGGTGGCGGCACTGTAAGCAGCCACTTGGTCACCGACCTGACCACGTTGGACAGCTTTATCGGTCAGAGCCTCAGCCGCTTTTTAGTCTCGCTGCTGATGATTGTCGGCACCGCCGGCATCTTGCTGTGGATGCACTGGCAGCTGGCGCTGCTGATTCTGTGCTTTAACCCGCTGGTGATTTTGCTCACCGTGAAGCTGGGCAAGCAGGTTAAAGAGCTAAAGCGTAAAGAAAACGAAGGCACCTCGCGCTTTACCCAAGCACTGACAGAAACCCTCGAAGCTATTCAAGAGGTGCGCGCCGGCAATCGCCAAGCCACCTTTATGGGCCGCTTGCGCGAACGCGCCCAAGAGGTACGCGATTTTGCCGTGGCGGCGGAATGGAAGAGTGACGCCGCCGGCCGTGCCAGCGGGGTGATTTTCCAGCTCGGTATCGATGTGTTCCGTGCGGCGGCCATGCTCACCGTGCTGCTGTCGGATTTGTCCATCGGCCAGATGCTCGCGGTGTTCAGCTACCTGTGGTTCATGATCGGCCCGGTGGAGCAGCTGCTCAGTATTCAGTATTCCTACTACGCCGCCGATGCCGCGCGGGGGCGTTTGAATGACTTGCTGGCGCGTGCCGATGAGCCGGATTACCCGGCGTTGCACAACCCTTTTGCGGGCGCCGAGAGCGTCAGTATCGACGTGCGCGGGGTGCGCTTTGCCTATCAGCAAGACCCGGTGCTGAATGATTTGAATCTGAACATTGCTGCTGGTGAAAAGGTCGCTTTAGTTGGCGCCAGTGGCGGCGGTAAGAGCACGCTCGTACAGCTGCTGTTGGGGCTATACACCCCGGAGCGTGGCGAGATTTGCTACGGCGGTGTGCCGTTGCAGCAGATCGGCCTGCCCTGTGTGCGCGAGCATGTGGCCGTGGTGCTACAGCACCCCGCGTTGTTTAACGACACCCTGCGCGCCAATTTAACCCTTGGCCGCGAACGCAGTGATGAAGAGTGCTGGCAAGCGCTGGACATGGCCCAACTGGCCGTGGCGGTGCGCGCCATGCCGCAAGGGCTAGATAGTATTGTCGGTCGCCAAGGTGTGCGTTTGTCTGGCGGGCAACGCCAGCGGTTGGCGATTGCGCGGATGATTCTGGCGCGGCCGAAAGTGGTGATTCTTGATGAAGCCACTTCAGCCCTAGATGCCGCCACCGAACATGCGGTGCATGAGGCGCTGCAAGACTTCTTAAAAGGCCGCACCACCTTGATCGTTGCGCACCGCTTATCGGCGGTGAAACAAGCCGATCGGGTGTTGGTATTTGACGGTGGGCGGATTGCGGAGCAGGGCGGCCATCACGAACTGCTTGCCGGCGATGGCTTGTACGCCAAGCTCTACGGTCAGCTACAGCGTTTATGAGTGCTGCCAGCGTTATCCACTTGCTGCTGCATGCACTGGTGCCGGCGGCAGTTGTTTGGTTTTGCTGGCGCAAGCAGTGGCGCGTGGCGTTGGCGGTGATGCTGGCGACGATGGCGGTCGATCTAGATCACCTTGTGGCTGACCCTATCTTCGCCGCCAATCGCTGCAGCTTAGGTTTTCACCCGCTGCACAGCGCGCCGTGGGTTTGGTTGTATCCGCTGTTGTTGCTGTGCCCTAAGCCCATTTGGCTGCGTTGGATTGGTGCGGGCTTAGTGATTCACATGCTGCTCGACGGCAGCGATTGCTGGCGCATGGCGCAGGGCTGGTAAGGCGCTATGCTCAATGCTTAATGGGGCGCGCGGTTATTGCGCCCTGTTTAAGCTCAGCAGCGAGAGGGATGCTCCGTGTTGTATATCCAGCGCGATGCCCAAGGGCAGATTTGCCAAGTCAGTTTGCAAGCCGATTTTGCCGGCCAAGAGTGCTTGCCGGATGATCACCCCGAGTTGGTCAGTTGGCGCCGCCGCACCCTGCAACAACTGCAAGACAGTGATCTTGAGCTGGTGCGCGTGCTGGAGGACTTGGTCGAAGCGCTCAGCCGCAAAGGGGTTATCCGCTACACCGACTTACCCAGTGCCGCCCGCGAGAAGCTCGCGGCGCGCGAGCAAAGCCGCCATCAGGTGAATGTGCTGAGCAATTTGCTCGGTGATGACGAAGGCCTGATTTAAACCGCGCAATCTGCTGGTTTATCGCTCACGCATGGCTTCGGCACGCGCTTTAAGTACCGGCTTGAGTAAGTAATCCAGCACGCTCTTCTCCCCCGTGATGATGTCCACGCTGGCCACCATGCCGGGAATGATCAGCAGCGGGCTGTCGGCTTTGCCTAAGTGATTGCGCTCGGTGCGCAGGCGTATCAGGTAGAAGCTGTTGCCTTCTTGGTCGGTGATGGTGTCGGCGCTGATGTGCTCGAGATTGGCTTTTAGGCCGCCGTAGATGGTGTAGTCATAGGCGGTGAACTTGACCATGGCGTTTTGCCCAGGGTGCAGAAAGGCAATGTCTTGCGGGCGGATTTGCGCCTCCACCAGCAAGGTGTCGTCCAGCGGCACGATTTCGACCAAGTCGCTACCGGGCTGCACCACGCCGCCAATGGTGTTCACCAACAGTTGCTTAACAATGCCGCGCACTGGCGAGGTCACCGTGGTGCGGCTGACGCGGTCGTCGATGGCGCTCATGCTGGCGGTGGTTTTCGACAACTCAGTGCGCGCTTCATTGAGCTGCCCTAAGGCTTCGGTGCGAAAGGTCAGACGGCTGTCTTCGATGCGTCGGTCGATTTCCTCAATCGCTGCTTCGGCGCGTGGAATGGCTAAGCGCGCGGCATCTAATTGCCCTTGCGTGTCGACAATGCTGCGTCGTAGACGGAGGATTTCGACCTCGCTCATGGCGCCGCTTTTCACTAGTGGGGCCGACATCGATAATTCGCGCTGCAGCAAGCCTAGGCTTGAGCGAAACTGCCGGCTTTTCGCCTCAAACTCGGCCAGTTCTTGCTGCTTTTGGCGGCGCTGTTCTTCCAAGATGCGTACTTCGCCGTTGAGCCGGTCTTGGCGCGATTGGTACAGGGCCATTTCATCGGCGGCGATGCGCTGAAAGTCTTTAAACTCATCGCCAAAGGTGAGTGGCTCGCCTTCTACTTCAGCGCGCAGGCGGGTTACGCTGGCCAGCAAGGCCATACGGTCGGCGCGGGTTTCATCTTGGTTGGAGACATAGCGCGTGGCATCCAGGCGCACTAAGGTTTGCCCGGCCTCGACCACTTGCCCTTCGCGCACAAAAATCTCCGCGACGATGCCGCCTTCCAGGTTTTGGATTTTCTGAATTTTGCTGGAGGGAATGGCCTTGCCTTCGCCGCGGGTGACTTCTTCCAGCGTGGCGAAATACGCCCAGCCGATGCCGCCAATTAGCAGGGCGAGCAGCGTCCAGAGCAGCAAGCGCGCGGCGAACGGGGCTTGCTCTTCGAGGGCAACGTCCACTTCGTTGGCGTAGTCTTGTTCTTCCGGCGCGCTGAACAGGCGCTGCAATTTGCCAAAGCCTAGCGAGAGCGCCATCAGTGTTCCCCCCGCTTGTGCACGGGGTTGATCTTGCCGCTTTTCAGTGCCTCGATAACCAGCTCTTTCGGCCCGTCGGCGACGATATGCCCGGCATCCATCACCACCAGGCGGTCCACCAGCGATAGCAGCGAGGTGCGGTGGGTGATCAGCACTAAGGTCTTGCCTTGCACGATGGGCATCAGGCGTTGGCGCAGTTGTTCTTCGCTGGTGTTGTCCATCGAACTGGTGGGTTCGTCGAGCACCAGCAGTTGTGGGTCGAGCAGCAAGCTGCGGGCAATCGCCACGGCTTGGCGCTGGCCACCGCTTAACAGTGCGCCACGCTCGCCTACCAAGCGGTTAAAGCCTTGCGGATGCTGACGGGCAAAGTCGCTGACACCGGCTAAATCGGCCACTTCGAGCATGCGCGCGTCGCTCACATAGCGGGCGCCGAAGGTCAGGTTGTCGCGCAGGCTGCCAGAGAACAGCTGCACATCCTGCGAGACATAGCCGATGTGATGGCGCAGGTCGGCAATATCCAGCTGGCGGATATCAATGCCATCGAGCATCACCGCGCCTTTTTGCGGCTCGTAAAAGCCCACCAGCAGCTTGCCTAGGGTGCTCTTGCCCGAGCCACTGCGGCCAATAATGCCGACGCGTTCGCCGGGCTTTAGATGCAGTTGGATTTTCTCAAGTGCGGGGTGTTGTTGCTCGGGGTAGGTGAAGTCCAGATGTTGCGCTTCTAGCTCGCCCTTGAGGTTGATGCCTTCTAGCGGGCGCTGCGCCGCGTGGCGCTCTTGCGGTAGCTGCATCAAGGTGTCGGTGTAGTCTTTGGTCACGCGGGCTTGTTGGTAGCGCGAGAAGATGCCGGCAATTTGCCCCAGCGGGGCGAGCACGCGGCTGTTGAGCATGTAGCAGGCCACTAAAGCGCCGACGCTCATGTTGCCGTCAATAATTTGGTACACCCCAGCGATGATGATGCTGATGCCGGCCAGTTGCTGAGTGAACAGGGTGCTGTTGATCGCCAAGGTGGCTAAAAAGTGGCTGCGTAAATCCAGCTTGGCCAGTGTGCCTAAGGTTTGCTCCCACTGGTGCTGGCGTTCGCTTTCGCCGCCTAAGGTTTTCAGCGCATCCAGCGAGCTTAAGGTTTCAATCAGCAAAGCTTGGCGTTCGGCGCCGAGGCTTAAGCTGCGTTTGACCACCTCTTTAAGCTGCAAATGAATAAACAGGCCGATCAGCATAGTGAGTGGAAAGGCCAGCAGCGGCACCCAGACTAACGGTCCGCCGAGCAAAAAAATCACCCCGAGCATAAGCAGCACGAAGGGCAAGTCGATCAGGCTGGCGAGGGTCAGTGAGGTTAAGAAGTCGCGCAGGCCTTGGAAGTCGTGAATATGCTGGGCAAACGCGCCAACCGAAGCCGGGCGGGCTTTGAGCGCCATGCCGGTAATGCGCTCGAAAATGCTCGCCGAGAGCACGAGGTCGGTCTTCTTGCCTGCTAAGTCGAGAAAATAGCCGCGCAAAATACGCAGCAGCAGCTCAAAGGCGCAGGCCATGCCGAGGCCTAAGGCGAGCACCCACAGGGTGGATAGCGCTTGGTTTGGCACCACGCGGTCGTACACCTGCATCACAAACAGCGGCACGGTGAGGCCGAGTAAATTCACCAGCAGGCTAGCCAGTAGGGCGTCGACGTACAGGCCGCGCGAGAGCTTCAGTGAATCACTCAGCCATGCCTCGACGCGCGGCAGCAGGGCCATGCGCTCGGGCGCGTGCTCGTGCACCGGGCGCACAAACACCACGTCGCCGCGATAGGCTTTTTCCAGCTGGGCGCGACTGACGATCTGCTCGCCGCCTTCGGCCTCAGCCGGCAGGATGCGCGCGCGGTTGTCGTCTAGCCACTCCAGCAGCACGCAGCAGCTGCCGTGGTTAAACAGCAAAATCACCGGCAGGTTGATATCGCTGATTTGGCTCAGCTTGCGTTGCAGAACGCGTACTTTGAGGTGCGCGCGGTCGGCGGCGCGCGGCAGTTGTTCAAGGCTTAAGCGTTGATCGGCCAGCGGCAGGCCGGCGGTTAAGCTGGCGCGGCTAGCGGGGCGTTCGTAGTGGCGGCAGAGCAGTAACAGGGCATCAAGCAGCGGGTCGTCATGGGTATGGCGAAGGTCGTGCCCCGCTTTTGACGCAGGGCCTTTAGGGGGCGGATTGCTGGCCGAGTGAGCGATCGACAAGGGGCTTCCTTACTGTGATGCGATGGCTTAAGTAGGCCCCAAGGAAGTACTGATTTAATGCCTGCACGAACCAATCGCTGCGTTGTGCGGTGCTCGCAACCTCGTCTACCCAATAGGTATGCCTCGATTGCTGCGCGCTGTACGCCTTGCGCTTGAAGCGTTCGACGATTAAATCAGCACCTCCATATAGCAAGGGGTCTTACTCTTGAGTGTAGACAGCCGGTTAGCGCATGGCCGGTAAGCTGGCTTCGCTCTTCACCTCGGTCAGCGCGGTGGCTTCTGCGGGCAGTACCACTTGGCGGGCCTTTAACAGCTCGCCGGTACTGCTGAGCAGGCGATGCTGGGTAAAGCGCTCGTCAAATTGCAGCTCGGTATAGCGGCGGCGCGCGGTGAACAGCTCGTTCTCGCTATCCAGCAAGTCGAGCAAGGTGCGCTGGCCCACACTGAACTGCTGCTGATAAGCGCTGCGTACCTTGTCGCTGGACTCGGCATAGTCTTTGGCTTGCGGCAGTTGTTGGCGAATGTTGTTCAGTGCGTTCCAGGTTAGGCCCAGCTCTTCGTTAATCAACCGCAGGGCGTTGTTGCGCACTTCCATGGCCTCGTTCATTTGGTAGGCGGTGGACTGCTTACGCGCATCGTCGCGACCGCCGTTGTACAGGTTGTAGTTCATCAGCACTTGCGCGCGCCATTCGTTGTTGTGGCCTTCCACGCCGTCAAAGTTATCGCCGGCGCCTTGGGCGAGCTCTAAGTCAAAACGTGGGTAGAAGGGCGATTTGGCCGCTTCGTACTGTGCTTCGGTGGCATCCACATCGGCTTGGGCGGATTTCAGGTAGGGGTTGTTCACTTGGGCGCGCTGGCGGGCGTCGGTGAGGGTGCCGGGTACAGTTCCGGCAAGCTCGCTGGGCGGTTCCAGCATATCGGGCATTTTGCCAATCACGCTTAAGAAGCTGGTTTCTGCGTCGGACAGATTGACCTGTTCGGTGTAGAGGTTGTTTTGCGCCAGTGCCAAGCGCGCTTCGGACTGATCACGATCAGCGGTGCTGCCTACGCCACGCTCAGAGCGCAAGCTGATTTGGTCGTGAATGCGTTGATGGCTGCGCAGGTTCTCTTCGGCCCAGTGCACTTGCTCGCGGCGCTTCATCACGTCGAGGTACACCTCAATGGCGCGCAGGGCGATGGATTGCGAGATGCCTTGCAGCAGGTAGGCGCGTGAGTTGATGGTCGACTCGTTGCGATCAACCTCGCTGGAGGTGGCAAAGCCATCGAAGAGCATTTGCCGCAAGCGCAGCTCGGCACTGCTGCGGGTGTAAGTCACACCGTGCTTGCCGGTGGCGCGCACGCCGGGGCTATCGGTGTTTTCACGACCATAACCGCCGATCAGGTCGATCACGGGGTAGTAGCCGCCTTTGGCGACGTTCAGTTCTTCATCGGCACTTAAACGGCTTTGCTGGGCGGCACGAATTTCTGGGTGGTAATCAATCGCTGACTGAATGGCTTCGGTCAGGCTCATGGCGTAACTGGGGCTGCTCAGGGCAAGAGCCAAAGCCCCGCTGAGCAGTGAAAGGGCTGGCTTGCGCATGGTGCCTCCTCCGTTGGCTAAGAGTGGCCGCCAATGGATTGACGTTTTGCATATATTTCCACTGTGCGGCTTGTAACTACCTATTCAAGTTCAAGAAATCCCTCTTGCTTAGAACGATTTGCTACAAGCGTTATGAGAAATGGGTCTTATGCAAACTGTGAAATAGCGCCCAGTCTTTCAAGGGTAGGTTGCGCGTATAAACAGAAAAATACTGTTGTGACGGCAAGTTACTGCGCTTGAAGGGGTACTTGTTCATCGGATGTCAAAATCAAGGCGATATCACGATGATGTTTAATTCTTTTGGGTGCTAAGGCGCGGCTCTTCGCTCATCGGTTGGGTCGTTTGGCAAAACAGAACGGGAGGTCTTGATGCGTAGGATTCGCCACCAACATTGGTAAACAGCTGTGTTGGGGTGAAGTGCGTCAGCGGTATCCCGGCGTAGAGCATCTGTCCCTCCTTTAAATATGCAATGTCGTCTGTGGCTAAAAGGCCAGCAGGCGGCTTTGGGCATGCGGATGGAGGGTCGGATCATGGCCACGCAAGTAGGTGTCGTCAGCCAAGTAATCGGCGAAGTCTTCGTACAGGCCAGCGATGGATCGCGTCGTCTTCTGGCAGAAGGCGACCGTGTTTATCTCAATGAACAAATCATCACCGCCGACAGTGGCGCCGTGCGTATCGCGCTGAGCAACGGCGGCGAAGCCACCTTGGGGCGCGGTGACAGCTTAACCCTCGACAATGGCTTGCTGAGTTTGGCGCAGGGCCCATCTGGCCAAGAAGCGCCGGCGAGCACGCCGGTTGACCCTGCCGCTGCGCAGAGTGAAGTCGAGGCCTTGCAAGCAGCCATCGCCGCTGGTGCCGACCCGACCGAACTGGCTGAAGCCACCGCCGCCGGCCCAACCGCCGCCGGTGCACCGGGCGCCCCCGGTGGTGCGGGCAGTGGCCACAGCTTTGTGCTGCTGGATGCCACGGCAGATCGAGTAGACCCGCAAGTGGGCTACCCCACAGGGCCGATCGGTGCGCAAATTGAGACGCTAGAAGATGATCCTGACCCGGATAACAGCATTCCCAGTGTCAGCACCCCCGATTTGAATCTGGACGGCGATGTGGTCGATGAGTCTGCACTGCCTGCGGGTACCGGCGGTGGCACCCTGACCACCTCCGGCGCTTTTGTCATCGACACCGGCAACGAAACCTTAGCCCTCTTGGAAGTGCAGGATGCGGGCGGTAATTGGATTGCTATTACGGCGCCGGGTACTGTCGTTACTGGCGTATACGGCGAGCTCTCGGTTAACCCCGATGGCAGCTGGACTTACACCCTGACCAGCAACAGCATTTTGCACAGCGATAACAGCACCACCGATGGCGACGGTGATCGCGGTGCGGCGGACCAAGTGTTCGATCCCTTCCAAGTGCGCGTCACCGATGGCAGTGGTGATGTATCGCCCGAAGCCACCTTAACCATCGCGGTGAATGATGACGGTCCGCTGCCGGTAGAGAACGAAGAGGGCGGCCTCAACGGCTTTGTGCATGAAGATGCGCTCATGCAACCGGGCGCACCGCACGAGGGTAATGATGATATTGGCCAACAAATTGGCCTGAGTGGCCCGGCGGGCACTTTGTTCAGCTTGGTTAACTTTGGCGCCGATGGCCCCGGTAGCTTCCGCATGCTCAGTGATACCAGTCAGCTGGAAGCACAAGGCTTTAAGTCTGCCGGCAAAGATCTTGTGTATAGCGTGGTGGGCAACACCTTAACCGCCTCGGTGACTGGCACTGAGGCCGGTGATTACGATGTCTTTACCCTCACTATTGGTGCCGATGGCAGCTACAGCTTCACCTTGCTCGGCCCATTAGATCACCCCGTACAAGATGGTAACGATGCTGAGTGGTTGTCTGGCTTAGGCATCGATTTCTCCAGCATCTTGCAAGCCACCGATGGCGACGGCGATAGCCTGCCCGATGGCTTTGCCGCGGGTACCTTTACCATCAACGTGCAGGATGATGTACCGACCTTGGCCGGTTACGAGCCACCCTCTGAAGAGGATTATGAAGGTGAGTTCTCGGCACAGAACTCAATTAGCTTACGGCCCAGTGTTAGCGGCTTGGTGCATGAAGATGCACTGAGCAGTGCAGACCCCATGACCGCGCCGTTTGAGGGCAATAACGAAGACAGCGATGGCCCCGGTCAAGATGTAGATCTAGCGCAAACCATTACCGCTAAAGGTGAGGCGGGTGCCCTGCGTGTGTTGGTTAACTTCGGTGCTGATGGCCCCGGTGATTTTTCCCTGTCGAGCAATGTTGATAGCTTGCTGCAGCAAGGGCTGACCTCGGGCGGGCAAGCGCTGCAATACCGCTTTGAGCCTGATGGCACTTTAGTGGGTTATGTCGGTAGTCAAGGCGGCGGGGATCAAGATGGACCAGCCTTAGCGCAGCTGAGTGTTGATGATGGCTACGATGTATTCACGCTGTCAGTGGGTGCCGACGGCAGCTACACCTTCACCTTATTGGCGCAGCTAGATCATCCGCAGAATAACGGCGATGACAGCGAACAACTGCCTGCGCTGGGTATTGATTTTTCTGGCCTGTTACAAGCCACAGATGGTGATGGCGATCCGCTGGAGGGTGGCTTCCCTCCGGGTAGTTTTACCATCCAAGTGGAAGATGATGTGCCGGTTGTGGGCGTTAATCCTGAGGCCGGAATGCCCATGGCGACGGTGGATGAAAGCTATCGCCCACCCTTTGGTGACGGCATCAGCAAAGCAGTGCTGAGCGGCTCGACGGTGGAAGGCTTGTTTGCCGCGCCAAGTTTTGGTGCTGATGGCCCTGCCGCCGAAGGCAGTGTGCGCTACAGCCTAAGCCTTGAAGGCGCAGATGTTGCCTCTGGCCTGTATGCCATCGACCCGAGCGATCATAGCACCGCCGATGGCGACGGCTATGGCCGTGGCGAGCCGATTGTGCTCAATCAAAGCGGCAACACCATTACCGGCAGTGCCGGTGGGGTTAGCTACTTCACCATCAGCATTGAGCCCGCGTCAGGGAAAATCACCCTGCAGCTGCTGAACAATATTTGGCACCCCGATAGCAGCGACGATGACGACTCGACAGCGCTCACCCTGCAAGAGGCCAACTGGCTGCAAGTCGTGCAAACCGCCACTGACGGTGATGGCGACAGCGCCAGCATTGGCATCGACTTGGGCAATGGCGTGTTCAAGTTTGAGGATGATGGCCCGCATGCCAACTTGTCTTTGAAACCATGGGGTATCGGTACCACTACCCACGATGAAAGCGCCGGTGCGCAAAACTTCTTAACCTCATGGTTTAACCCGCAAGATTGGGATAACGACACCTTTGGCGCTCTGCCGAACTTTGCCGGTGTCACTAATCCCGGTAGCGATTTAAGCCCTGCGGGCTTTGCGCTGAATTTGGCGCCTGTGGTGTCGACCTTCGGCACTCACTATGGCGCTGATGATGAAGGCGCAATGCGTGAACTCAGCCTGCAAATCGTCGGCGGTGATGGCGTGGATTCTGGGCTGAAGACCACCGCAGGCGACACCATTACATTGCACCTTGAGGCAGGCTTGTTGGTCGGTCGTGTGGACGGTGGCGACTACGATGGTCAAGCGGCTTTTGCCGTGGCCTTGGGGCAGAACGGCCATCTCAGCATGGTGCAGTACATTTCTCTCCAGCACCCTGATACCAGTAGCTATGACGAAGCAGTCAGCCTGGCTGGCAAGGTCAACGCCGTACTCACCGTGACTGACGGTGATGGCGATGTCGATACCGACAGAGTGCAGATTGGCCAAGCCATTCGCTTTGAAGACGATGGCCCAAGCGCCGATATTGGCTTGACCGAGCAGGGCGGTAGCGTCACCCATGACGAAACCTTCTGGGTGCAGCCCAGTGACGATGACGTTTTCCTGCCGCTGCCAGAGTTTGCCGGCGTTGTGAATCATGGCACCGATATCCTCTTCTCGCGCTATGCCAAGAGCTCTGCCGCCTTGGTGACCACCGCCGCTAGCAGTTACGGCGCCGATGACGAAGGTGGCACCACGCTGCTGAGCTTGAGCATTGCCGGCGAGGGTGTCGATTCAGGGCTGAAAACCACCGCTGGCGACACGATTCGCCTGTATACCGAAGGTGATCTGGTGGTGGGGCGTGTCGATGGCGGTACCTACGATGGCCAGGCTGCCTTTGCCGTGGCCGTTAGCCAGAGTGGACATATCAGCCTCGCGCAGTACATCTCCTTACAGCACCCCGATACCAATAGCCATGATGAGGCCGTCAGCCTTGCCGGCAAGCTGTCGGTAGTCGTCACCGTGACTGATGGGGATGGTGATGTAGCGACCGACAGTGTGCAGGTCGGGCAGGTCGTACGCTTTGAGGATGATGGCCCTTGGGCGCAGATTCATAGCAACCATGCCAGTGTGACGGTCGATGAGAGCGCTGGTTTGCAGAATGACGACGTAGCCAACTTGGCCAGCTTGTTCGCTAGTGTCAGTAATGTTTCCAGTGACATGCTGGCCTACGCCCATGAGGACTTGCCCAGTGTGCATAAGCACATTAGCTATGGCGAAGATGAAGAAGGCGCCAGCTGGAGCTACGGTCTGAAAGTGGCTGGCGATGGCACAACCACGCTAGAAACCACGGACGGCCAAGCCATTACGCTAAGCCTTGAGGGCGGTTTGGTGGTCGGCCGTGTGGCCAGCGGTGAGGCGGTGTTTGCCGTGCACCTCGATCAGAATGGTCGCTTGAGTGTGGCGCAGTACGAGTCGCTCAAGCATCCGAACAGCAATGATCACGACGACACCCTGACCTTAGGGCAGTGGATCAAAGCCACCATCACCGTGACCGATGGCGATGGCGATACCGCGTATGACGAAGTCTCTATCGGCCATAAAGTGCGCTTCGATGACGACGGCCCCAGCGCCGGCGATACCTATGCGGCTAACAAGCTGGACGATGAAGGCTTAACCGGTGGTATCAGTGGCGGCATTGGTGATGTACCCGGCCAAGCCACTACCGTCAGCGGCACGCTGAGCTTTGCTGCCGGTGAAGACGGCCTTGGCTCTATCGTGCTTACTGGGCCAAGTCAGTTAGGCCAAGAGGCGGTCAGTTCAACCTGGGACAGTGGCAGCAACACCCTGACGATCAGCTCTGCGGCGCGCGGTCCCATCATGACCGTGGCGTTGACCGATCCGGCGACCGGCGCCTACCTCGTCACTTTGGTTAAGCCGGTGTTGCATGCCGAAGGCGGCAATGAAAACGACGCCCATGTGCACATTGGCTATCAGGTGACCGACGGTGACGGCGACAAAGCCACAGGCACCTTGCATATCAATGTTGACGATGACACCCCGACCATCAGTGCCAGTGCCTTGGATGGCCAATCCTATGTGACCTATCAAGGCACCAACGCGGGCTTCCACAACAGCTACGGCTATTACATCAAAGCGGCCGATGGCACGCCGCTGTCTGGGAAGATCATCTGGGCCGACGTGAAAGACCAAAGCGTGGGTGATACCGCGAGCCTCGATGGCTTAAATCCCAATGAGGTGGGCTTCTTTATTATCCCCGACGGTGGGCGTAACCACCCCAGCTTAGCTAACGACACGCCAGTCACCTTCGAGCTGGTCGGCGGAAAGTGGCAAGCCAAGGTCGGCAGCACCTACCTGCAAGGTGAGGATGGCGCCCATGTGCTGTTCAGTGATGCCAGCCTGAACCCCGGTGGTTCGCACCTGCAAGACACCGCTGCACCGGGCAACCAGAATTGGGAAGACCTGACCAACCGCTCGGACTTCGATTACAACGACGTGAGCACCTCCGTCACCTGGGGTATTGCGCTGCAGGTTGACGAAACCCACCTGCATATTGATGCCAGCGCTGACTTCAGCGGCGCCTTCACCGTGCAGCCCGGTGCCGATGGTTTACGGAGCATGGGTTATGCGCTGGAGGCCGTCGACGGCACGGATTCAGGTTTAGTCGATACCGCAACTAATCAGACCATCTACCTGTATATGGATGGTGCTGAAGTGGTCGGGCGTGTTGGCGGCAGCGCGGGTGATGTGGCCTTCCGCGTTAGCGTGAATGGCACAGGCACAGTAACGCTGGATCAAGTGCGCGCGATTGTGCACCCCACCAGCGACCATGATGAGCTGAAAACCCTCAATGAAGGCCTAATTCGTCTAGGCGGCACCGTCACCGATAACGACGGTGACAACGCCACCGCATGGCTCGACTTGGGCGGTGCGCTGGGCTTTAAAGATGACGGCCCCAGCGTGGCGAACAATCAAACCGTTTGGCTGGACGACGATGCGCTTGCCGGCGGTAACCCCGGTGGCGTTGGCGATCACGACCCAGATCTGCTGCGTGACACCGGCACTTTGTCGCACGACTTCGGTGAAGACGGCGCCGGAACCGTGCAGTGGCTAACCCATGGTGCGCCGAACGGCTTTAGCTATGAGCTGCAAGGCAACGGTGACTTACACGTACTGCAAGGCAGCGAGCATGTGCTCACCTTGACCCTCAATAGCGCCACCGGCGACTACAGCGTGACGCAAGTGGCCGCAGTTGATCACCGTAACGCGGGCAATGAAAACAACCAGCGCTTTGAATTCACCTATCGGGTGACTGACAAAGACGGTGATTCGGTCGATGGCAGTCTGACGGTTAAGGTAGATGACGACACCCCGGTGGCCAAAGACAACCACAACTGCATGGACGAAACCCACTTGGGGCCGGTCAGCCTGACCTTGATCCTCGATACCTCGGGCAGCATGCAGTGGTCGATCAGCGATGGTAATGGCGGCACCACCACGCGCTTAGCCCTAGCGCAGGAGGCCTTAACCAACCTAATCAACGGTTATGTCGCGATGGGCGTCGACCTGCAACTGCGGGTGATCGACTTCGATACCGATGCGCAGCTGTTGATTGAAACCAACGATCCGGCAGCGGCCATTACGGCGATCAACAACGTGATCATCGATGGCGGCTTAACCCGCTATGAGCACCCGCTGAGCATGGCGCAAAGCGAATTGCAGGGCGACCTGCTGAACCCCGCGTTGGCGGGTTATCAGCACAAGGTGTATTTCCTCTCCGATGGGCAGCCCAACAGCGGCCATGAAGCGCCAGCCGGTTGGCAGGGCTTTGTCGACAGCCAAGGCGTGGATGTGATCGCCGTGGGCATTGAGTTGCCCGGTGGCACTGCCGAGTTGGCCAAAGTGGGCAACAGTGGCGACACCGTGTTGTTGGTTGATGATGCCAACGATCTCTCGGATGCCCTGCAAGGGACTTTGCCGCAGCCAGTGAGCGGCAACTTGATCACCGATGCGCCCGCCGATATGCCCGGCGCCGATGCGCCCGTGCAGGTGGTGCGCCTAACCTACGACCAAGACCCCAGTGCGGCAGAAGATTGGGTCAGCATCAACGTGCCTGAAGGCGAGTGGGTCACCCTGACCACCCCATTGGGCGGCACGCTGCGTGTGCACAGCGATGGTTCGTATCAGTACATGGCGCCCAGCGATGTACCGGCCGATAGCGAAGAGGTGTTTACTTACCGCATCGTCGATAGCGATGGCGACTACGCCGAAGCCCAGTTGCATCTGTGTATCGATAACGTCGACCGTCCGGTGTATGTGCGTGGTCTGGATGTGAGCGGGCCAGAACACACCGTCAATGAAGACGACTTAGCGTTGGGTTCAGACAGCAGCAAAGAAAGCACCGAGGTTAGCGGCCAGTTCGCCATTTCAGCGCCAGACGGCTTGCAGACCTTAACCATCAATGGCGTGCCGGTGGTTACTGCCGGTGCGCTGGTGGCCAGCTTGCCAACCATTCCTTCGCCACAAGGTGCGCTGACCATTACCGGTGTCGATCTGAGTACCGGCATTGTGAGCTACACCTATGCCTTGCTTCACGCAGGCGATCACCCGGCAGGCAATGGCACCAACAACCATGTTGAGTCGTTCACTGTGCTGGCTACGGACAGCGATGGTGATAGCGACAGCGCGAGTTTGGATATCCAGATTATCGACGATGTGCCGACCGCGCGGGATGACAGCGCCATGCTCAGCGCAGATGACGCCTCGGTCGGCGGCAATGTGCTGAGTAACGACACCCAAGGTGCTGATCGCCCAACAACGGTTGATTTCAGTGATACCCAAGGGGATTACGGCACCCTGAGCCACAGCGGCAATGGTGTGTGGACGTATGCCCTGAGCCAGCACTTGGCGGCGGTACAGATGCTCGGTGCGGGTGAGCCGTTAACAGAGCAGTTCAACTACACCCTGACCGACAGCGATGGCGACAGCGATCCAGCAAAACTCACCATCACCATCAATGGGGTGGACGACCCGGTCACCTTTAAAGACCTAACCCCGTCTGCACAGGGCGGTGATGCGGTGGTGAACGAAGCGCATCTTGCCGATGGTTCAAGCCCCGTCGGTACCCCGGTGAGTGCTACCGGCGACTTCCAGATCAGTGCGCCGGATGGCATTGCCACGTTGCAGATTGAGGGCGTCACCGTCAGCTTGGCGCAGCTGCAAGCGTCAGGAAGCAGCAATATCCAGATCACCACAACACTGGGTAATCACCTGACCATTACTGGCTATACCGGTAATGCGCAGGGCGGCACGGTGAACTATCGCTACGACCTGCTGGATAACGAGGGGCATGCCGTAGTCCAAGGCACCAATGACCTATTCGATAACATCAGCCTAGTGCTGACCGATGACGACACAGTAAACCCCGACAGCCAGTCGGCCACCCTGAGCATTCGCATCATTGACGATGTGCCCGAGGCCGCCAATATCAAGCACATCTTGCAAGAGCCGCCAGCGGTTAACAGCAACGTGATGATTGTGTTGGATATGTCCGGCAGCATGGACACCAATCCCAATGTTTCGGGTTTCAGCACCCGCTTAGCCTTGGCTAAAGATGCCATCCAGCAGTTGATCAATGCTTACGATGACCTAGGTGATGTCGCCGTGCGCTTGGTCACTTTTAATAACTCGGCTGACTCAACGCCCTCAAGCTCAGCGGATGTATGGCTGAGCGCCAGTGATGCGTTAGCGCTGATCAATAGCATTGGCGATACCGCCGGCTCTGGCACTACCAACTACGATGCCGCCTTGCTGACGGCGCAAAGTGCCTTTGTTAGCGCGGGGAAAATTCCCGGCGCACAAAACGTGGCGTACTTCTTATCCGATGGGAAGCCCAATACCAGCACAACGTGGCCGGGGGTGAGCGGTTCTGGCGGTGATGGCATCAATGCCAGTGAAGAAGCAGCCTGGGAGGCCTTCCTCAACACCAATGACATCAAGGCTTACGCCTTAGGGATGGGCAGCGGTGCCACCCAAGCCAATCTAGACCCTGTGGCCTATAACGGCTTTGGCGCCGGCAGCGAGCTGGATGGCATTGTGGTTACCGACTTAAGCCAGCTCAATGCCGTGCTGGTGGGTACGGTGTCGAGCAATGTCGCTAGCGGTAATTTGTTCGATCACGTGACCTTTGGCGCTGATGGTGCCGCATTGAATGCGCTGGTGTCGGTCACTCACGCTGGGGTGACTTACAACGCGAGTGATGCGGTGGCTAACCTTGTCACGGTCAATACCGCTGTGGGCGGTAAGCTGGTGGTGAATGTTCTAACCGGTGCTTACACCTACACCTCACCGCTTAATGTGACGGCAGATCATGATGAGGTCTTTACCTATCAGGTCAAAGACAGCGATGGCGATCTGGCAGATGCCAATCTGACGGTTTGCCTTAAAGACAGCGTGCCGATTGCCTACGACAACAAGGCCTATGTGGAGCAATCCTCTAATCTCACCTCGGGTGATTTCGAGCTGGGCTTGGCAGGCTGGCAAACCATTGGCCATGTGCAGGACAACGGCTACAACAGCAGTTTGGTGATCTCCGGCACCCGCTCCGCGCTGGTGCGTACTGATGGTGATGAAGTCGGCGCTACGCAGGTGGCGAACTTCTTGGGCGTCACCGTAGCGCAGCTCAATGCCGCACTGAACAGCTATAACGGGCATAGCGCCGACAGCGTGCAAGAGGGTGCCGCGATTAAAACGCAGATCCACGCTCAAGGTGGTGATGTGCTGAGCTTTAAATGGAACTTTGTCAGCAACGAAAAACAGAGCGACCCGGAAGATGATGCCGGCTTTGTGATCATCAGCAACGGCACACAGCAGATTATTCATGTGCTGAGTTCTGCTGACGACAACCTAGGTGCTGGTGGCGGTACGGGCTATCAGCGCCAAACCGGTGTACAAACCCACAGCATTACGCTGCCATCGGCGTGGGTGGCTGGGCTAATTACGGTCGCCTTCGCTGCGTTGGATGACCAAAGTGGCAGTGGCGGTAGTGATTCCAAGAGTGCACTGACGATTGATGATGTCAGCCTGAATGGGCAGATTATTGGGCCTAATATGGTCAGCGGTAACCTACTGCTAGACCCCAATAACGACCCATTAAGCGCTGACCCTTATGGTGCCACTGACCTGATGTTGGATGGCGCACGACTGTATAAGGTGGCCCACGGCAGTCATGGTGAGGAACTAATGGATGCCGATGGCGTGAGCTTTGTCACCGACTTGGGCGGGCTGTTTAGTCTGGCCGCCGATGGCGCGTGGACTTACCAAGCGCCGAGCGGTGTCAGTGGCATTCAATCAGAAACCTTTACCTACACCCTGATTGATCAGGATGGCGACATGGATAGCGCCACGTTGACCATCGCGGTTGCCGCCAATGGCGACTTGATGCCACACACGGTGGTGGGCAGTGCCGCTAATGCGGCGCTGGAATCACTGCTAGGGGGTGCCAATGATGATGTGTTGATCGGTAAAGGCGGTAATGACCAGCTTACCGGTGGTGCTGGTGGCGATACCTTCGTTTGGCAAGCTGGCCATACAGGTAGCACGTTGATTACTGACTTTGACGGTATTGGCGAAGGTGATGCGCTGGACTTTGCCAGCTTCTTCCAAGGCGAGACTACCAGCACCTTGGATAGCTATCTGAACTTCACCTTTGGTGCTGATACCGTGATTCATGCCAGCAGCACGGGTGACTTAAGCGGCAATGAGGACCAAACCGTTACCCTGCAAGGGGTGGATCTGTCGACGCTGTACAGCTCAACGGATGTGAATACGGTGATTCAAAGCATGCTGGATGATGGCTCACTGCGCATCGACACCGTGTAAGGCTTATCCACCACTGACCAGCAGCGCCGCCTTCGGGCGGCGCTTTATTGTGGGTTAGTGTTGTTCGGGGTGCGGTTTGCCCAGCAAGCGGCCAGTCGCCCCTTGAATGCCCAACTCTTTAAGCACGGCCAGTTCGCCTGGGGTTTCGACCATTTCGGCAATCAGCGGTAGGTCGATGCTGCGCGCGGCGCGTTGCATGGCCTCTAAGAACAAGTGACGGTCGGGTTCTTGGTCGATGCCGTGGATATAGCTGCCATCGATCTTTAAGTACGCCAAGCCCATGTGGGTGAGGTTGCCAATCAGGCTAAAGCGCCCGCCAAAGTGCTGAATCCCCAAACCCACGCCCAAGTAGCGCAGGTGGCGGGCAAACGCCAGCAGGGCATCGGTGGGTGGCAGGTGGCGCTCATCCATTTCTAACACCAAACGGTTGCGCGCCTCGGGGTGTTGCTGCAGCAACGCAATCAGCCGTTCACGGGCCGGGGCATGTTGTGCACTGGCGGGCGAGAGGCTCAGGGCTAAGGTGCCTTGATGAAACTGCAAATGCTGCAGCACTTTATCGAGCATCAAACGGTCGAGTTCGGCACCCAGCCCTAAGCGCTCGATCCACGGCAGGAAGCGCCCGGCATTCAGCGGTTCGCTATCGCCTTGATCGTCCAAGCGGGCGAGCACTTTTTCATGCAACAAGTCGCGGTTGTGGCAATTGACCACCGGCTGCAAGAACAGCTGGATGAGGTTTTGCTCCAGGGCTTTTTCCAAGCGGTTTTGCCAGTAGCTTTGCCCGCGCTCGGCGTTGGGGTTGTGTTCTTCCACCAAGGCCCAAGGTTGATCGCTGCGGCTTTGCGCCGCTTGCAGGGCTTGGTCGGCACGCTGCATCACGTGCGCGGGCGTTTCGCCGGGCTGCATGGCGGCTAAGGCGAGCCAGGCCACCGGGGTGCAGTCGGAAAGCCCTTGCTCGCGCAAGGTTTCGCAGTGCCCGGCGAGCATAGTCGCGAGCTGTTCGGCATCGTCGCTGGCAAGGCCCGGGGCTAGCAGCGCCAGTTCGCCAGCGCGCGAACGCGCACACATCCAGCCGGGGTGGTGCGGGCCTTTGCCGTGTTGTTCCAGCACCTGCGCCAAGCTTTGAATCAGCTGATCGACCGGCTTACCGCCTAAGCGCTGATTCAACCCAGCCAGATCATTGAGGTGCAAGATCAGTAAAAAACCGCCGGCTTTGTGCTCGTCGGGGTTGAGCAGTGATTTGAGCTGCATATCAAACCAGCGGCGATTGGCAAGGCCGGTGAGTTCGTCTTGATAGGCTTGGCGGCGCAGGGCTTCGCTGCGGGCGGCTTCTTCTTCAAACAGGCTTTTCAGCTTGCCGACCATTTGGTTCATGGCTTGCACCACGCGTTGCAGCTCGGGCGGGCTGGGCATTTGCGGCGCCAGTAAGTATTCGCGGCGGGTAATGGCGCGGGCTTGGCGCACCATGTAATCCAACGGGCGCAGTTGATAGCGCAGCAACCAGCCGCCAATCACCGCGCTGATTAGGCCGCACAAACCCAGCCAAAACAGGCTGCCCAAGGCGCTTTGCCAGAGCTTGTTCAGCGCAAACTGCGGGTGGCTGACCACATGCACGCTGGCGGCTTCTTCCCAGCCGCGCATGATGATGGCGTCACCGCCTTGCGCTTGCAGGTTAACCAAACGCACAAACCAATCCGGTGCGGTAATCCGGCTGTCGCTTAGGTCGCGCTCTACCAACACGCTGCGGTCGGGCAGGGTGCGCACTTCAATGCGGGCAAAGTAGCCGCTGTCGAAGATGGCGTTGACCATCACTTCAATCATCGCCGGGTCATCCACGTGCGGGGTGAGCGATAAGCCCAGCGCCGTGGCGGCATCTTGCGCGTGCGAGCGTAGCTGTTCGACGTGCTGCCCGCGCGAGTTCTCGAGCCCAACAATAAAGCTGCCGCTAAAGGCGACCAGTAGAAATAAGCAAATGGCCAGAAACAGTTGCTTTAACAGTGACATGTGTCCTCCTGCCCCTATTCGGGGGGAAAGCCTTCGCGCTGCATTTTGCCGAGCAGGTCTTGCCAGCGCGCCAGCTTTTTACTGTCGCCGGTGCGCCGCCCGCCGTCGGGGCCGGGTAACCACAGGCCCTCGGCATTGAATGCGTAAACAGGGAGCAAATCGCGCCGCTGCGAAGCGGGTTTGATCTGCGCGATAAGGTTGTCGAGTACTAACGGCTCGCGGCTGCCGGGTGCGTAGTAGGTGAGCACCATGTGCGCTTGGTTAAGCTCCAGCGCTTTAACGTAGGTAATGCGCAGGCGTTCGCTGGGCACCCCGAGTTGGCGCAGGGTGAAGTACTTGGCCAGCGAGTAGTCTTCGCAGTCGGCTTCGCCTTTGAGTAAGGCCTCCACGGGGCTGGCCCAGTAGTCGTTCTGGCCCCAGATGCGGTCGTCGTTGGCAAACAGCAGGTAGTCGTTAAAGAAGCGGTTTACCGCGCGCAGTTTTTCTTCTTCGCTCAAGGCGTGGCTGCGGGCAATAAAGTCGCGCCACGCTTCTAAACGAGCCACTTTGCGCGGGCTGGCCTGATACAAACGCTGGGCTTGGCTGATGATTTGGCTGAAGTCCCACTGCGGCGCGCGTTCGGCAACTAAGCCCATGGCCAGCGACGTTGCCACCGCTGCGCAAGCAAGGCGCAGGCATAAGGCTGGCGAGGGCAGGGGCAAGCCGGGCATGGGCAATCCGTTTAAGCGGGTTGCCGTCAGTGTAGGTCAATCGCCGGGCAGTGGTTAGCGGCGGGTTGGCTGCTTAAGAATGTAATAGCTGCCGCACAGCCCGCCCAACACCATGAAGATCCACAGGGCTGGGCGCTGTACCAGATAGGCCGACAGGGCAATGCAGCTCCACAACACGATCAAGGTGTACACCTTGGCTTTGCGCGGAATGCCGCTGCCGTCTAAATAATCACGAATCCATGGGCCCAGATGCGGGTGTTGCACTAGCCATAGGTAAAAACGCTCGGAGCTACGCACAAAACACGCGGCAGCCAAGAGTAGAAACGGCGTGGTGGGCAAGCCGGGGAGGAAAATCCCCAGCACGCCCAGCGCCACGCACACCCAGCCGCAGCCAAACAGCAAGGCACGTAGCCAAGGTTGGCGCAGCTCGCGGGGGCGGTGGGGCGTCATGCCGCGCTGATGCGAGCTTAGTGACGCGGTTTAAGCAGCGCGGGTTTTTCTTCCGGCGCTTGGCAGAGCAGGAATAAAGTGGTGAGCACTTCGGGAATCTGGCTGACCATGTCGTCGACCAAATCGACGTCATCGACGATCTCGGCAAACTCTTCCTGCTCATCAAACAGGCCCGAACCGACCATGATCGGTAGCAGCAGCTCGCTGACTTCTTCTTCGGCTTGCTCGAACCAGGCTTCTTCACGCAGGAATACGCCTTCCATAAAGCCAATGCACCAGCCGCGCAGGTCGGAGTCATCGGGCTCTTCGCCTAAGTCCAAATCGCAGGGCAGCTCCATGTCTTCGTCGCTGGCCAGCGCGCGAGTGATGTGCTGCAGCAAGTTGCGCAGCGCTTCTTCGATGGCTTGTTTTTCCGCCGGGTTGGCGTAGTTGGGTTCTTCGGCGAACAGCGCGGTGAGCCACTCGTCTTCTGGTACTTCTTCACTGGAGATCGCCAACGCGGTTAAAAAACCGTGGGCGGCCATATAGTCCAGCGCTTCTTCGTGCAAATCATCGGCATCCAGAAAGGCTTGCAGGCGTGTTTGCTGCTCGGCAAAAGACATGGGGTGTGCGCTCATCAAAGGGAAAACGCTTGGATTGTAGACGAGAGGCCGCGTGCGCCCAAGCCGCTGACATATAATGCGCCACTTTTGCGCCACACCAGCATAGGGGAGGGGCATGCGTCAGGCAGCCCGAGCGGTTCTTAAAGAGGTTTTCGGCTACGACGCCTTTCGGGGTCAGCAGGCGGAAATCATTGCCCAAGTGAGCGAAGGCGGTGATGCCCTCGTGCTGATGCCCACCGGCGGCGGCAAGTCGCTGTGCTACCAGATTCCCGGCTTGCTGCGTGATGGTTTGTGCGTGGTGGTGTCGCCGCTGATTGCCCTGATGGAAGACCAAGTCGCCACGCTGGACGAACTCGGTGTGGCCGCGGCGGCGCTGAACTCGCTGCAAAGCGCCGATGAGCAGCGCGAGATTGCCCAGCGCATTCGCGATGGCAGCCTGAAAATGCTCTATCTGGCCCCCGAGCGCTTAGTGCAGCCACGCATGTTGGCGTTTTTAGAAACCGTGCCGCTGGCCTTGTTTGCCATCGACGAAGCGCACTGTGTGTCGCAGTGGGGGCATGATTTCCGCCCCGAGTATTTGCAGCTGGGCCAGCTCGCCGAGCTCTTCCCGCAGGTGCCACGCATTGCCTTAACCGCCACCGCCGATCAGCGCACGCAGGAAGAAATCCGCCAGCGTTTGCATTTGCAGCAGGCGGCGCAGTTTGTCTCCAGCTTCGATCGGCCGAATATTTTTTACCGCATCGCCACTAAAGATCAGCCGCGCAAGCAGCTGCTGGGCTTTTTGGCCGAGCACAAAGGCGACGCCGGCATCGTCTATTGTCTGTCGCGCAAGAAGGTCGAGGAGGTCGCGGCATTTTTGGCCGAGCAAGGCTATCCCGCATTGCCGTATCACGCCGGTTTGTCGAACGAGCTGCGCTCGTATCACCAAAAGCGCTTCTTGAATGAAGAAGGCTTGATCATGGTGGCGACCATTGCCTTCGGCATGGGTATCGATAAGCCCAACGTGCGTTTTGTCGCGCACTTGGATTTGCCCAAGTCGCTGGAAGCCTATTACCAAGAAACTGGCCGTGCCGGCCGCGATGGCTTGCCCTCGGATGCGTGGATGGCCTACGGCCTGCAAGACATGGTGTTTCTTAAGCAGATGCTGCAAAACAGCGAAGGCGACGAGCGCCATAAGCGCATCGAGCGGCACAAACTCGACGCCATGTTGGCCCTGTGTGAAGAAACCCGCTGCCGCCGCCAAGCGCTGCTGGAATATTTCGGCGAAACCCTGCCCGAGCCGTGCGGGCACTGCGATATTTGCACCGACGGGGTAGAAACTTGGGACGCCACCGAAGCGGCACGCTTAGCGCTATCGAGCATCTACCGCAGCGGCCAGCGCTATGGTGTGGGGCATCAGGTGGATATTTTGCTCGGTAAGCAAACCGACAAGGTCGCCAGTCTTGGCCATCAGCACTTGTCGGTGTTTGGCCAAGGCAAGCAGCTGTCCGAGCACGAATGGCGTGGGGTATTTCGCCAACTGGTGGCGCGTGGCTTAGCCGATGTCGATTTAGACGCCTACGGCGGTTTGCGCTTAAGCGACACCTGCCGGCCACTGCTGCGTGGTGAAACCCAACTGCAACTGCGCCGCGAGGTGAAGCAAAGCACCCGCAGCGGCAGCAAAGGCAGCGCTGCGCGCGACCTCGTGCGCCCCGAAGAGCGCAGTCAGTGGGAAGCCTTGCGCGCCCTGCGTAAGCAGCTGGCCGAAGAGCACGCAGTGCCGCCGTATGTAATCTTCCCCGATTCCACCTTGCTGGAAATGCTCCGCATGCGTCCGCAAACCTTGCGGGATATGGCGCAAGTCAGCGGCGTTGGCGCGCGCAAGCTAGACCGCTACGGCGAGGCCTTCTTAGCCGTGCTGCAGGATGAAAACCAAGCTCCGGCGATGCGCACCGAAGACGTGCGCCATGAGCTGGCGTGCTTGGCGCGTGCCGGCATGACACCTGCGCAAATGGCCGAGCAGCTAAAGCTCAGCGAGAAAAGCGTGTACGGTTATTTGGCCGAACTGATCAGCGCCGGGCAGCTCAGTCTAGAGCAGGCGATTGACCTGCCAGAAAGCCTGCTGGGCGAGATTCAAGACGCCTTCTTAGACGGTGATGGCGACTTGCCCGGCGTTAGTCAGGTGCGCGAGATGCTTGGCGGTCGCGTCAATGACGGTGTGTTGCACTGTGTGCGCAGCGCCTTGGCCATGGAGTTGCTCGACTAAATCGGTATCTGTGCCGGTAAAAATTGGCGTCAACGCTGCCTTTGTGCTGAATTTAAAGCATATCCGTTGCAGGATTGGCGATGCTGACCCGATACCACGAGCTGTTAGGTGACATGTCCGATAACCCCTTTGCCCAGCAGTTGCAGGCGGGGTTCTCGTTGCTGCGTTTTCAGCCACGTCTGGAAAAACTTTATCGCCAATACTTAGCCGCTGCCGCCGTGCGTCAGCGGCGCATTGCCATTCTGCTGGCCCTGACCATTTGGGGCATGTTTGTCCTGTCGGACTTCTGGCGCCTGCGGACTTTGCTGGTGATGGAAGTCTGGCCCAGCGAGCTGTACTGGATTTTCTACGGGCGCTGGTTGGTCTTTGCTGGGCTCGCCGCCTGTGTGCCGGTGCTGCTGGTGACGCGGTTGGAATACTTATCACTGCAACTGACGCCGCTGATTATCTTGCTCGGCGCGTGGTCCATCGTGGTGATTAACCTCTGGTATGGCGAACTGGGCTTTCGCTACTCGCTCAGTGGCTTGATTCTGATGGTGATTGCGGTGTTCTTTCCGCTGGGCATGACCTTTCAAAAGTCTTTGCTGATGGCTTTGCTGCTGGTGGTTGGCAGCATGGCGATTGGCTTGCTGATGGCCGGCAGTGATTTTTTACCGGCCTTTCAACTCAATAGTTTTTACCTGCTGCTGGCGGTGTTGGTGTGTGCCTGTGGCCGTTATCTGCATGATTACACCCAGCGTGAGCAATTTTTAAACCGTCATTTGTTGAATTTTCTTGCCGAGCGCGACAGCCTTACCGGGCTACATAACCGCCGCAGCCTCGAGTTTATGGTGCGCGAGTGGTTGCAGCAGGCGCAGAGTAATCATGTGTTGGTGGGCTTCTGTTTGTTCGATATCGATCACTTCAAAGCTTATAACGACAGTTGCGGTCATGAGGCCGGCGACCAAGTGCTCAAACTGGTAGCGCAAGCCCTAAGCGATGGCACGCGCCGCCCGCAAGACTTGGCCGCGCGCTTGGGCGGCGAAGAGTTTGCCGTAGCGGTGTACGACACCAGCGCGGATGAACTATTGGCCCAAGCCGAACAATTGCGCGCACGAGTTGAGGGACTGGCTTTGCAGCACCCCGGCTTGCCGGGCCGGCAGGTGGTGACCATGAGTGTGGGTGTGGCCTTGAGCGCGCGGGATGACAACTTTACCCGCCTGTATCAGCGCACCGATGAAGTGCTCTATGCCGCCAAACATGCCGGGCGTAATCGTGTGGTATCTGCTGCGGAGGGGCGCTGAGTGGAGATTGTCAGTAAAAAGCCCGCCGAAGGTGAGTCGGCCTATGCGCGGCAACTGCTGGCTGGCTTTGGCAACTTACGCTTTACCGCCACGCTGGAAGATGAGTTTCGCGATCAGCAGCGCCACATCAACGTCAAGTTGCTGCGCACCAGCTTGTTGGTGGGTTTGTGCCTGTGGCTGCTGTTTGGCGTTAGCGATTGGTTAATGGCGCCGTCTGAGCTCTTTATTCCCATGCTGGTGGTACGTGTGTTGGTCGCTGTGCCTATGTTGGGCTTGGGGTATTTGCTCTGGCGTGGGCGCGATTTGTTACTGCTGACACCGATGACCATGCTGTCGTTGGTGTTGGTGGGCTTAGGCGCTTCGGCCGTGGTGGGTTTGGGGCACTCGCGCGATATCCATTACCCCTATGAAGGCCTGCTGCTGGTGTGTATGGCCGGCTTTTTCTTAGCCGGTTTGCGCCTGAACGAAGCCTTACTGTGCGCTGCGGTCACCTTATTGGGCTTTACCGCCTTTGAGGTCTGGGCTGGCCTGCCGATGGGCATGTTATTGGCCAACTTGCTGTTTTTGCTGTCGGGTAATGTGATCGGTGCAGTGGGTTGTTACCTACTGGAATACAAAACCCGTGAGCAATTTCTAACCTTGCGCCTTAATCGTGAACTGGCCGAGCAAGATGCCCTGACCGGGCTGAGTAACCGGCGCAGCTTCGATGCCCACTTAGAAACGCTGTGGCAACAAGCCGAACGCGATGGCCGGGGTTTGAGTGTGCTGCTTTGCGATGTGGATCATTTCAAAAGCTACAACGACCACTACGGTCATGCCGCTGGCGACTTAGTGCTGCAGCGCATTGCTGAAGTGTTGCAAGAAGCGGCGCGCCGCCCGCTGGATATGGCCGCGCGGGTGGGGGGCGAAGAGTTTGCCGTGCTGTTGTACGACACCGAGCCTGCCGACGCGCAGCGTTTAGGCTCGCTGGTGGTGGAAGGGGTGAGAGGCTTAGGGATTTCTCATGCGCTGTCGGTGACCAGTCAGCTGGTGACCATTTCGGTGGGGTTGGCCAGTCGCCAGCACGAAAAACCGCAAGACGGCGCTCAGGCTCTGTTAGCGCAGGCCGATCGTGCCTTGTACCGCGCCAAAGACAGCGGGCGTAATCAGTTACAGCGTATTTGACCGCAAGCGCAAACCCTTGGCCGCAAGGGCCAAGGGCGCTCTGTCTCAGGTGTGCTAATTTGCCGAAAAAGCCTCGGTATAAGAGCAGACCTCACCATGTCACAACCGCTAATTCATAACGGCCGCCCGCAGCTGGGCGTGCTGCCGCATCCGCCGAGTCGGGTGAATTTTCTTGATTTCGATTACCGCTCGCCCATGGGCAAGCGCCGCGCAGCGTGGCGTAAGAAGTGGGCGTTTCATCAGTTTCAATACTTTGGCGTGATCAGCGATCAATTAATTGGTGGCTGTGCGCTGGCTGATTTGCGTTGGTCCACCGTGGGTTTTTTCTACCTCTACCAACCCAGCACCGGTAAGCGCATCGAGAAGCGCTTAAAACTGCCGTTAGGGCTGGCCAGCCGGTTTTCTAAGGTGCCGGATAACGGCGTGTGTGAAATCGCCGCCGCTGGCGTGCGCATGCGCTTAGAAAACCACAGCGCCGGGCGCCGCAAGCGTTTATTGGTCGAACTAGCCGACGGCACGCGTATGGATGCTTGGTTTAGTGAAGAGCAGCACCAGTTCAACCCCATGTGCATCTGCACCCGTGCGGCGGTTAATGGCTGGGTATACGCGCAGAAGGTCGCCGGTGTGCCGTGCGAAGGGCAGGTGAGTTCGGCGCTGGGGGACTTTGATTTGGCCGCCATTGGCGCCTATGCCCATCACGATTGGTCGGCCGGTTTTATGCGCCGCGAAACCTGGTGGAACTGGGCGTGTACTTCCGGCCTGGCCGATGGAGTGGCAGTGGGCTTTAACCTGTCGTGCGGGGTCAATGAAACCAGCATCACCGAGAACTGCTATTGGCTGGATGGCCAGCTGCATAAGGTGGATGGCTGCTTTTTCGAGTTTGACCAAGATGACGTGCTTAAGCCATGGCGCGTGCATTCGGCCGATGGCCAAGTGGAGCTGAGTTTTACCCCCGCCGGCATGCATGGCGAGCAGGTTAATGCCTTGCTGGTGGCTAGCCGCTTCAAACAGATCTTTGGCCGCTTTAATGGCGTGTTAACCCCCAAAGACGGTAAGCCCGTGCAACTCAAAGAGTTCTGGGGCTTTGTCGAGGACCAGTACGCCAAGTGGTAGTCAACGAATGGCCTAAGCGAGCGCCGAGTGAGGCGGCGCTCGCTTAGAGAAGCGCTGATTTAATCGTCGAAAGACTCAAGCACAAGGCGTACGGAGCACAGCAACCGAGGCATACCGTCTGGTAGATGAGGTTGCGAGCAGTGCACAACGCAGTGATTGTGTCTTGCAGGCATGAAATCAGTGTTTCCTTAGAAAGGCCGGCCCAGCGACATATACAGCGCCCGCTGATTTTCATCGTTGGCACCCATGCCCATGATCAGAGGGCCGAAGGGCGTGACGAAGCCCAAGAACACGCTGCCGGCCTGAATATAGCCGGTGTCGTTGTCTTGCTCGTTGTACCAAGCGCGGCCCACTTCCAGCGAACCGCCGACATACACGGGGAAATCCAGCGGCAAAAAGCTGCGCTCGCCTAACCGGCGGTACACCACCGCACGCGCTAGGCTGATGTTCTGTGCCGACAGAGCCTCGGGCTGAAAACCGGAAAGCTCGGCCAAGCCGCCCAGATGGAAGTCACTCAGCGCGGCGGGCTGATCGTCCAGTGAGCGGCCGTATTTACCACCGAACAGCACGGTGGTGCGATCGGTGATGGCCCACGGTACGTTGGCTTCAATCAGCCACTGCCGATAGCGCTCTCTGGCGCCCAAACTTTGATCGTACTGACGGGCGTGCAAGGCCAGCTCTTGGCCAGAGCTGGGGAAGTCGACGCTGTCGACGCTATCGAACGAGTAGCGCAGGTCGTAGTAGCCCTGATCGAAGTCGATACTGGGGAATTCGGGCAGGCCCACACGTACCCGCGCGTCGCCCCATTCTTGGCCGACGCCGAAGCGAATTTCGCCGTTATTGCTGATTTGTCGGCCTACATTCAGCCCAGTGGCGTATTTGTTGACCTTGTACTCGGCGACTGGGTCTAGCTCTTCAAGAATGTCGATATTGCGGCTGTCGAAGTGCACATACGGCGCCACAAAGTAGCGTGAGCCGTAATCCAGCGGTTGATACAGCTCGCTATACAGCTCGCGGCGATCGCCTAAGCGCAGCCGGGTTAACCATTCGCCGCCCAAATCATTAATGCCGTTTAAGCGAAAGCTGGCGCCTAAGGTGTAGCTGCTGCCGCCGTCAAAGTCGTCGGCCAAGCTGATGCCGGGGTTTAAATAATGAATGCCAGCGCGGCGGGCTTTGGCTTCGAGGACCAGCACATTGCCCTCGGGGCCTTTTTCGACGCGGTAGTGGATCTGGTCGAAGTATTCCAAGCCATACAGGGTGGCCATATCGCCTTGCAGGCCGTGCAAGTTCAGCGGCTCGTTCAGCGGTTGATCAATGTGGCTGCGGATCACCGCGTCGCTGATCGGCGAGTTATTGATGATGCGGATGGCGTGAATAATCGGCCGGCGCTCTTGGCGCTCCACCACAGGTAACGCTTGCCCACTGGCAAAACGCGCGGCGATTTGCGCACTGGCGCCTTGTGCGGCTAAGTACCCGGCGCGCATGGCAAAGCGTGCTTGGCTGAAGTCCACCGAGGCCATGCCATTGAGCGCCGGGGTCAGCAGTACATCGCGCTCCGGCTGCAGGGTGGCGATTTGCGCTTCGGCGTTTTTGCGTGTCATCAGGGTGATGGATTGGTTCATCACATCCAGCACGCTGCCCAGTTCATCGGTCTTGGCCAAGGGCGATCCGATATCCACGGCAATCACCGCATCCACGCCCATGGCGCGGGCCACATCAACGGGGATGTTATTCACCATGCCGCCGTCCACCAGCAGCCGGCCGTTCAGTTCTAGTGGGGCAAAGGCGGCGGGAATCGACATGCTGGCGCGAATCGCCGCCGGCAGGCTGCCCTGTTTAAACACCACCATTTCGCCGGTGGCAATGTTGGTAGCCACCGCACGGAAGGGGATCGGCAGCTTGTCGAAGCTCTGCGTATTGGGTACATGCAGTAGCAGGCTTTGCAGCACTAAGTCGAGGTTCTGGCCCTGAATCACCCCCAGCGGCAAACCCAAGGTGCCATCGGCGCGGAACGGAAAGCGCAGTTTGCTTAAGAAATCGCGGTCGTCCTGCTTGCGCCGGTACGGCACGCTGCGCCGTGGCGGTTGGTCAGACAGCACCTGCGCCCAGTTCAGCTCAATGGCTAAAGTTTCTAGCTCGGCGGCGCTGTAGCCGGCGGCATACAAACCACCCACCACGGCGCCCATGCTGGTGCCGGCAATGGCGTGAATGCGCACGCCTTGTTCCTCCAGCGCTTTGAGCACGCCGATATGCGCTAAACCGCGCGCCGCGCCGCCGGATAACACCAAGCCGAGCTTGTGCTCGTTAGCGTGCGCAGACGGCAGCAAGCTGAGGCCACACGCCAGCAAGACGGCGGCGAAACGCAGCCAAACAGATTGCAGGCGGGTGAATAGGGCGGCGGTCATGGGGTTCTCCAAAAGCAAAACGCAGGCTGCGGGGCTGGCCAAAAGGGCAACAGCCCGCAGCGAGGGCGCGCGTATTATAGAGAACCTTGCAAGCCTTTTTGGTGACCACCGTGGCGCATAAGCCGGTTATCCGCATTACCTATTGTTGTCAGTGCCAATGGCTGCTGCGCTCTGCCTGGCTGGCGCAGGAGCTATTAAGCACCTTTGCCGATGATCTGGCCGAGGTGGCGTTAATTCCCGCGCGGGGCGGGGTGTTTAGCATCACCTGTGATGAGCAACTGATTTGGGAGCGCAAGGCCGATGGCGGCTTTCCTGAGGCCAAAGTGCTCAAGCAGCGCGTGCGCGATGTCATCGATCCTGAGCGCAACCTCGGCCATAACGACCGCTAGGGAAACGCTGATTTAATGCCTGCACGATCCAATCACTGCGTTGCGCGGTGCTCGCAAGTTCGCCTACCACGCGCGGTATGTCTCATTTGCTCCGCTCCGTGCGCCTTGTGCTTGAATCGTTCGCCGATTAACTCAGCGTTTCCATAAGGGGCGCTCTGGATGAGTGCTTTTAGTGCTTGGCGCTTGGTCGGCTGCTTAAGGCGATGGCCAGCAAGATAAGCCCAGCACCGCCGAGCATGCTTAAGCTCGGTGTTTCGCTAAACAGCCACCAAGCAAACAGCAGCGCATAGACAGGCTCTAGGGCAAAAATCAGCGCTGCATCGCGGGCTTTGAGCACGCGCACGCTGGCCACTAAAACGGTGTGTGGGTAGGCGGTGCACAACAAGCCCAACGCTGCCAGCCATAGCCAGTCTAGCGCCGTTACACTGGGTAACTCGGGCACAGCCCAGCCGGCGAGCATCAGCACAATAAACAGGTTCTGCCACCACGCCGCCTGCATGGGCGACAAGCTAGCCGGGGTTTGCCGGTTGGCGAGGCTTAATAAGGCAAAGGTCAGCCCGGAGAATACGCCCCATAACAAGCCCACCGTGCTGTCGGCTTGTAAAGAAAAGGTCGGGGTGACCAGCACCAGCCCGCTGCTGACCAACAGCAGCACCAGCCATTCGCTGCGGCGGATCTGTTCGCGAAATAACAAGCTTTCCAGCACTAAGGTAAACGCCGGGAAGCTGGCAAAGCCCAGTGTCGCTAAGCCCACCCCCGCCACTTTGACGGCCTGAAAGAAGCTCAGCCAGTGCAGGCCCAACAACACGCCGCCAAGCAGCGGCACACGCAGCTCTTGCCACTGCGCTGGCCACGGACGACGCACCAGCGGCAGCAGGCAGAGCAGCGCAATCAATGCGCGGCCAAACACAATCAGCACGGGGCCGGCCAGCGCCAGTTTGCCGAAGATGCCCGCCAAACCGAAGGTAATGGCGCCAATATGTAAGCCAATCAGTGCTTGGCGGCGATTCAATTGCAGCATGCGAAAGCCTTATGGAAATGGCCTCCAGTGTAGGCGCATGGCGCTGCTGGCAGTGTCGTGAAACGCGCAAAGCCTAGCGCTAAACACTCATTCGCTGAGTTGGCTGGCTTGGCGTAACTGGCTGGGGGTGGAACCTGTGGCTGCGCGTACGGCGGCGCTAAATGCGCTGTCAGACTGGTAGCCCAGCTTGCTGGCGATCAGGCTGATTGGCCAGCGACTGTGGCGTAACCACAGCACGGCTTGTTGTAGACGCCGTTGCCGCACGAATTGCATGGGCGTTAGGCCAAGCTCTTGGAGAAAGCGCCGATTCAGCTGCGCTGGGCTTAAATGGCAGCGCTTGGCTAAGTCCGCCACGCTGAGCGGTTCGGCAAGGTGCTGATCAATAAACCGGCTTAGCTCAGCCAGCGGCAGGCTTTGCCGTAAGGGTGGGGTGTTCAGCAGTTGGGCCATCAATAAGGCCGTGCCGTGCTCGGCCTGTGCGGTTTCGGCCACCGCGTGTTGGCTTAACCACTGGCAGAGTTGGCTCTGCGCTAACGTTAGCTGGCGCTGCGGTTGCAGGGCCAGTTGCTCGATCAGTTGGCTGCTGGCGTCGCTGCCCAGTTGCGCACTGAGCCACGGCCCAGCGGGCAGGTCGACCACCAAACATTGGCTGCCGGCCTGGCTGTGGCAGGCATGCACGGTGTGCTCCGGCACAAACATCAGCTGCGCCGCCTGCACGCAGCGCGCTTGCCCCTGCATGGCAAAGTCCAGCGCGCCAGTAAGCCCGATCACCACTTGGTGATGGTCGTGGCTGTGATTGATCACTTCCTGTTGGTAATGGCGCTGGCTGAGTATCGGCATGGGCCTGTCACGAGTGGTCGGCTGTCATCGAATGATCGCCAGCTGGTCATGTTGGCGTCATCTGCTGCCTTAAGCATGGCAAAAAACAGCGGAGATCGGCCATGACCCACGCAGAAGATTTTTCTGGCGATGGTAAGCAGCGCGTTAAAACGGTGTGGATTTCAGATGTGCACTTGGGCACTCGGGGCTGCAAAGCAGACTATCTGGCGCAGTTTCTGAAAACCTACCAGCCCGATCGTTTGTATCTGGTGGGCGACATCATTGATGGCTGGAAGCTGAGAAGCGGGGTCTATTGGCCGCAGGCACACACCAATGTGATCCGCCGCATTCTGACCCTCAGTAAGCGCGGCACTGAGGTGGTGTATGTCACCGGCAACCACGACGAGTTTCTGCGTCGCTATGGCGCCTTGATGCTCGGCAATATCCAACTGGTCGATGAGTACGCGCATATCACCGCCGATGGACGCAAGTTGCTGGTGATTCATGGTGATCAGTTCGATGTGATCACCCGCTACCACCGCTGGTTGGCGTTCTTGGGCGACTCGGCCTACGAGCTGACCTTAGTGCTCAATCGTTGGCTTAACCATTGGCGCGAGCGCTGGGGTTACGGCTACTGGTCGCTGTCGGCCTACCTCAAGCACAAGGTCAAAGGCGCGGTGAATTTTATCAGCGACTTCGAGCAGGCCATCGCCCACGACTGCGAAAAACGTGGCTTCGATGGCGTGGTGTGCGGGCATATTCACCATGCGGAGATTCGCCAGATCGGCGCTGTGACGTACCACAACTGTGGTGACTGGGTGGAGTCGTGCACGGCCTTGATCGAACACTGGGATGGCGCGATTGAGCTGTATCGCATGCATGAGCCCGAGCAGCATGCGATCAACAAGCCGCTGGCCGTGCTGGAGGATTGCTAATGCGCTTGTTACTGGTGAGCGATGCCTGGATGCCGCAGGTAAACGGCGTGGTGACGTGCATGCGCCAGTTGCAGCGCGAGTTGGAGCGCCAAGGGCATCAGGTGTTGGTGATTCATCCGGGGTTATTTCGCACCTTGCCTTGTCCGGGGTATGGGGAAATTCGCTTGGCGTGGAATGTTTGGCGCGTGCCACGGATGATTCGCCAGTTCGCCCCCGATGCCGTGCATTTGGCCACCGAAGGGCCGCTGGGCTGGGCCGCACGGGCGTATCTGCGCCGCCGTGGCTATCGCTTTAGTAGCGCGGTGCACACGCGGTTTCCTGAGTACATCCATCAGCGCTGGCCGTGGATTCCGCTGCATTGGGGCTATGCCTATCTGCGCGCTTTTCATCACGGCAGCAGTGCCGTGCAGGTGAGCACTCAGCGCATGCTCGAGGTGCTGCAAGGCTATGGTTTAGTGAATCTTAAGCTGTGGCGCAAAGGCGTAGACCTCAGCCACTTTACCGCGCCGCCCGTGCCGCAGTCGTCAGCCGATACGCCGCGCTTTGTGTATGTCGGACGTTTAGCCGCAGAGAAAAACCTTGAGGCGTTTTTATCCTTGGCCTTGCCGGGCAGCAAGCGTGTGGTGGGCGATGGCCCCGAGCGTGCGCGCCTAGAAGCAGCGTTTACCGAGGTTGAGTTTGTCGGTTATCGACATGGCGCGGAGTTGGCCAAGGAGTATCAAGCCGCCAGCGTGCTGGTGTTCCCTTCGCGCACCGATACCTTTGGCTTGGTGATGCTTGAGGCCTTGGCGTGCGGTACGCCGGTGGCAGCATTCCCGGTGCCGGGACCGTTGGATGTGTTAAACCCTGCGTGCGGGGTCATGGATGAGGATTTGCAACAGGCTTGCTTGCGCGCCCTAACGCTGGACCGGCAAGCCTGCGTGCAGGCGGCGCAGGCGTTTAGCTGGCAGCGTTCGGCGCAAGAGTGCGTAGCGGCTTGGCCGACCTTAAAAGCGGACTGGGTGGCTTTGCCGCCGCAGGCATTAACGCCGGCGGCTTAAACGATCACCTTGTCGCGCAGTTTTTCCGCCGCTTGGCGCAGGGCTTCCATCACTTTGGCTTTGTCGTAGTTCTGGATGCTGGTCATGTCCAGATACATCGAGAAGCCCGGCAGCTCATGCTCCAGATAACTGGAGCTGGCGCCTAAGTCGCGGCGGAAGTCGACCACTTGGTAGATCTGCACCGGGCGGGAGAAGCCTTTGACGTTGATCTGGCCTTTGTCGCGGCACATGACCACGTCTTTGATCATCGAGTAGGTTTCGTGCGAGATGAGAATCTCACCGGCCTCGGCGTTGCTTTCTAGGCGGCTGGCGAGGTTCACTTCACGGCCGATGATGGTGTAGTCCATGCGGCTTTCCGCGCCGAAGTTGCCCACCGTGCAATAGCCGGTGTTAACCCCCATGCGGATTTCCAGCGGCTTGGTGATGCCTTGCGCACGCCACTGCTGACGTAACACTTTCATGTGCTTGCGCATAGCGATGGCCATCGAAACAGCTGCCACGGCGTCTTTTTTCGCCCCTTGGGTGCTGGGGTCGCCAAAGAACACCATCACCGCATCGCCAATAAACTTGTCGATGGTGCCGCCGTACTTCAGGGCGATCTTCGACATGTCGTTTAAGTAATTGTTGAGCAGGTCGGTCAGTGCTTCGGCTTCCATTTCTTCCGACAGCTCGGTAAAGCCTTTGATGTCGGAGAAAAACACCGTGAGCTTCTTGCGCTGGGTTTCCAGCTTGGTGCTTTTTTTGCCAGAGAAGATCGATTCCCACACTTGTGGCGACAGGTATTTGGCCAAGCTGTTGGCTTGGCGGGCGGCTTTTTCTTGCTCGCGTTGCATCTGCGCGCGGATTTCCGCCAGTCGCTGGCCTTGCTGATGCACAAAGTTGGCGGTAATGCCGACATACACAGTGGTGGCAAGCCCAGAGACTAAAGCCACCACAATTGGTGTGGCGTCGAGAATCTGTACCGGCATGATCAAGCTGCCGACTAAGCCGCCAAACACAAACACCAGCAGGCTTAAGCCTAAGTAGCGCATGCCGCCAGCCACCAGTGAGCTGAACGACAGCATCAGCAGCAACATAATCAGCGGCACCACCGAGAAGCCAAACAGCACCGCCGCGCCGCCGGCATGCAGAGCGTCGAGAAACAGCAAGATTTGCTGGCGCTCTTCGGGGTGGGTATGGCGGAAACGCTGAGTACCATGCTGCACCACGTGTGGGTAGATCAGTGCATAGGGCACCATCCACAGCAGGTCGTAGCTGAAGTAGTGGATGTATATCCCCGAGGCAAGGGTGGCCGCTGCGGCAAGGTAGGCCAAGGTGCGTGAGTAGTATTCACGCAGGGCTAAGGTGGCGGCGGTGGTGGACGTCGAGCGTGCGCTAGTGGCTGCACTCATGGGCCGTAAGGCTCCTCGGGTCAAAAGTAAAAGGGCTAAACATACAGGCAAAAAGCGCGCCTGACACGGGCTAGGCGATGAAAAATGCTGGCCTGAAGATGAACAACCGTCATGCCTTGGCTTTTTGCTCTGCCAGCCAGCGCAGGAAATCGGCCTCGTTTAGCGGCTTACTGTAAAAGTAGCCCTGCGCACGGCGACATGCATTGTCGAGCAGAAAACGCTGCTGCGCGTCGTCTTCTACACCCTCGGCAATCAGCTGCAAATTAAGGCTGTGGGCCATGGCGATAATCGCCTGAATGATGCCGGCGTCGTTGAGGTCTTGGGTGCAATCGCGCACAAACGATTGGTCGATTTTCAGCACGTCGACGGGCATGCGCTTTAAGTAAGTCAGTGATGAATACCCGGTGCCAAAGTCGTCGATGGCAAAGCCGACACCGTGCTGCTTGAGCTGCCGCATTTTGGCGACGGTGTCATCGAAGTCGCTGATGACGATGCCTTCAGTGATTTCCAGCTTGAGCAAGCGGCCATCGATACCACTGGTGGCTAAGGCGTATTCGACGTGTTCGACAAACTGCGCATGGCGGAACTGCCGTGGGCTGATATTGACCGCCAAGGTAAAACGCTCAGCATCGATCAGCCCTTGCGCGAGCAGTTTAGCCAGCAGGGTGCAGGCTTGTTGAATTACCCAGTTGCCGACCTCGATGATCAGCCCGGTTTCTTCCAAGATATGAATGAAATCGGCCGGCGATTGCGGGCCGCGCTCGGGGTGATACCAGCGCAGCAGGGCTTCGGCACCGGTGGCTTGGCGACTGGGCAGCGCGACCTGTGGTTGGTAATGCAGCTGAAACTGCTGGCTGCTCAGTGCCTGGCGCAGTTCGCCTTCGAGCTGCAGGCGCTTGTTGGCCGCTTGCTGCAAGCTGCGCTTGAACACTTGTGCGGTATTGCGCCCTGCGTCTTTGGCTTTGTACAGCGCCAAGTCGGCGTGCATCAGCAAGCGCTCGGCGCTGTTGCCGTGGTCGGGGATTAAAGCAATGCCGATGCTAGGGGTGATTTGCAGGTTGTGGCTGTCGATCAGCATGGGTTCGGCGACACTGCGGCGAATTTTCTCGGCGATCTGTGTCACATGCTGGCGCACCTCGTCACGTTCGCCTTGCAGACCAAACAGCAAGATGACGAACTCGTCGCCACCTAAGCGCGCGATGGTGTCTTCGCCGCGCAGTTGTTTACTTAAGCGTTGCGCAACTTCCTGCAGGACGGCGTCGCCGCAGGCGTGGCCGAGGGAGTCATTGATGTGCTTGAAGTGGTCTAAATCCATGAACATCAGCGCGCCACTGAGTTTTTGTCGCTCCAAAATCAGCAGTTGCTGCTCAAGGCGATCGAGCAGCAAGGCGCGGTTGGGCAAGCCGGTCAGGGCATCGTGATAGGCCAAGTGCTGAATGCGTTCTTCGGCCTGCTTTTGTTTGCGCAGATCGCGTGAGGTCATCAGCAGGCATTGTTTGCCTTCCAGCTCAATCGGGGTGACGGACAGCAGTACCGGCAATAGTTCGCCGTTTTTATGCCGGCCCATGAACTCGTGGTCCTGAATTTTGCCATCGCGTTTGAGCATGCTGATCAGCTCTTCGCGGTCGTCTGGATTGGCCCAAATCTTTAGGTCATTAGCGGTGTGGCCAATGGCTTCTTCCATGCTCCAGCCGGTGAATTGGCTGAAGCCTTCGTTAACTTCGATGTAGCGCCCGGTGCTGATCTCAGTGATGGTGATGGAGTCGGGGCTGGAGTGAAACGCTTGGGCGAATTTAGCCTGCGAAGCACGCAGTGCACGCTCGGCGGCTTGGGTGTGGGTGGTGTTGTGGAAGGTGGAGAGGATGCACGTTTGCCCATCGACAGTGAGAAAGCGCGTCGATACCTCGCAGAAAACCTTGTGCCCGTCGGCATGCAGAAATTCGCAGGGGTAGTTTTCCAGTTGGCCGTCTTGTTTAAGCTTCTCGAAGGCGATTTGCCGCGCCTCAAGATTGGCCCAGAAGTGCAGCTCCTCGACTGGGGTGTTGAGCAAAGTGTCGCGTTTAAAGCCGAAGGTTTCCAGAAAGCGCAGGTTGACATCGATCAGCCGTCCATCGCGAATGCGGGAGAGGGAAACCGGCGCGGGAGACACCTGAAATAAGCTGGCAAAGCGCTCTTCAGAGCTCTTTAAGCGTTGCTGGTCGAGGATCTGTTGGGTGACATCGCGCAGTACGCCGATCAGCTTGAGCGGGTTGCCGTGGGCATCAGTTTGTAGCTGGGCAACGCTTTCCAAATAACGCCGCTCGCCGTTGGGGTAGATCACCCGGTAAGTGGCGTTGTACTGCTCACGGCTGCCATTGATCACCGCATCCAGCGCTTTATAGATATGTTCTTTGTCTTTGGGGTGAACCAGCTTGAGGTATTCGCTGAGGCTGTTGTCGTAGCGCTCGTCTTCTAGCCCATGCAGGCGACAGGTCAAGCTGTCACCGAGCAGCCAGCGCTTGTTGATGTCGCTTTCCCAGGTGCCCAGCTGCGCGGCCGTCAACGCTAAGTTAAGGCGCTCTTGGCTTTCGCGCAGGGCGTCTTGTTGATGATGTTCGTTGCTTAAGTCAAATAAGGTGAGGCACAGGCTGTCGCGGCCTTGTAGCTGCACGCGATCGGCATGTAGACGGTATTCGCCAACACTGCCGTCCTTGCGGCGTAGGTGCACACAGTTGCCTCTAAGCCGTGGCTGCTTCTTTAGCAGCTGCACGAGTTCGGTGCGCTGCTCCGGTTGGGCCCAGATACCTAGCTCTAGCGAAGTTTTGCCGCGAATGGCATTCACGTCATAGCCCAAGAGGTGGGCGAAATTGATGTTGACTTCGATAAAGCGGCCGCTGGCTAAATCGCTGATTGAGCAGGCGTTAGGGGAGTTATGAAAGCTGCTGATGAACTTGGCTTCGCTGTTGCGCAGTTGCGCCTCGGTTTGATGCAGGCGAGTTAAGTCATAGAAGCCGACAAACACTAACGTGTGCTCTTCTTGCTTGAGCTGCCGGGTATGCAGTAAGCCAGACAATTGCTGTTTGTGTGGGTCGAGTAGGGTGGTTTCTTCTAGCAGTCCCGGCTCATTTTCAATGCGCTTGAGCAGGGCTTCGGGCAGCCAGTTCAGTTGCTGCACGGTGTAGCGTTGCAGGGTGTTTTGCGCCCAGTTGAATAGCTCGCAAAAACGGGGATTGCCGTAACGGATCCGCCCGCTGGCGCGCTCGTATATCAGCAGCGCTTCAAGGCTGGTGCTCAATAGCATGTCGAGCTGACGCTCAAGGCCTTCTAAGGCTTGCTGTCGCTCGCGGCGTTGGCTGACTTCACGCATAACCGCCATGATGGTGCGCGTGCCATCTTCATGCTGAAACAGCTCGCCGCTTAAGCTAATCCAGCGCACGTGCCCTTGGCGGTCGATATGCCGATGTTGCACTTCCCGCGAGCCTTGGCTGCTGGTAGCCCATTGTTGCAACACATGGCTTAGCGCAGCGCGATCCTCCGGATGCACTAAGTTGAGATAAGCCGACGCATTGCCCGGCAGTTCGTAGGGCTCGATGTCCAACAGCTGGTGCGCACCATCCGACCAGCGGGCTTCCAGCGTGTCGAGATTCCACAAGCACAGCGCAATACCTTGTGCAGTCAAGGTTTCGTAGAGTTTGTGCCGGTTGAAATAAGGCGACTGCGACAACGGGGCCGGGGCAAACAGCGGTGCAGGGCGAGGTGGGGTGTTGGGCATTCAGGGCTCAGGGCTGGCAACTTCGTTACATCAAAAAGTATGCGCGCACGCGTGTCATTCACCCATTTACGTTAGACCCTGATTTGCGCCTCTGGCAAGCCACTGGCATGGCCTTGTAGGCAGTCGATAAAGGCTTGTGCTGCATTGGATAGCGTGCGTTCACGATGGCAAATAAACCCCAGTTGACGGCTCAAGGCAACCTTCTGCACCGGCAAGGCGCAGACTTGCTCGTCCAATAAGCTCTGCGGCAACACGCTCCAAGCCAAGCCAATGGACACCAGCATTTTGATGGTTTCTAGGTAATTGGTGCTCATGGCCACCTGTGGGGTCAGGCCATGTTGTTGGAACAGCTCACGAGTGATCTGGTGAGTAAAGGTATTGCCTGCCGGGAACACTGCTGGGTGTTGGGCAACGTCCGCCAAGCTGGGGGCGCGCAGCTGAGTGAGTGGGTGATCCAGCCCGGCAAAGAAGGCCAGCGGGTCATGCCAGATGCATTGGCTGTGAATGCTGGGGCGCGGCTGCGGGGCGAGGGTGATTACGCCTAGCTCCACTTGCCCTTGCAGGACATCGGTATAGGCCACTTCGGAGTCGACAAAGCGAATATCCAGTGCCACTTCCGGGTGGCTGCGGGTGAATTCGCGCAGCACCGGCGGCAGGCGGTGTAGGCCGATGTGGTGGCTGGTCGCTAGGCTCAGACGGCCGCTGACGCTGCCACTTAAATTGGCCAGCGCGCGGCGGCTGTCGGCCAGCTCGGCGAGAATCCGGTAGGCGCGCGGCAGTAGCGCGCGGCCGGCTTCGGTGAGGCTGACTTCGCGGCCAATGCGGTCGAACAAGCGCGCGTTAAGCTGTTGTTCGAGGTTCGCCAAGCGCTTGCTGATAGCTGGCTGGGTGACGAACAGCTGCTCGGCGGCCAAAGAAAAACTGCCGGTTTCGGCAATCGCGACAAAAGCGTTGAGGTTGGCTAAGTCCATAGCGGGTTCCGGCGTTGGCGCAGGGTACGAGGGGCAAGTGTGCGCTGTTAGTGTATTCCTGTTTGGAATCGCCAAGATAAAAAATATGAATTTGTTTTATTGCAGGCCCGGCCGTAGCATTTCACCTGCGCCACAAGCGCCACGATAAAAGTACTGATGAGGAAAACACCCCATGGCCGGCAAAACCCTCTACGACAAGCTCTGGGATATGCACGAGGTCAAGCGTCGCGACGACGGCTCGTCCTTGATTTATATCGATCGCCAGATCCTCCACGAAGTGACCTCGCCACAAGCCTTTGAAGGTCTGCGTCTGGCTGGGCGTAAGCCGTGGCGCATCGACGCCAACATCGCTACCCCCGATCACAACGTGCCGACGACCAAGGCCGAGCGTCAGGGCGGCCTAGAGGCCATCGTTGACGAAGTGTCGCGTCTACAAGTGAAAACCTTGGACGAAAACTGCGACGACTTCGGCATCCTCGAATTCAAAATGAACGATACCCGGCAGGGCATCGTGCATGTGGTGGGCCCCGAGCAGGGCGCCACCTTGCCGGGCATGACCGTCGTGTGCGGCGACTCGCACACCTCCACCCACGGCGCCTTTGGCGCGCTGGCGCACGGTATCGGCACTTCCGAAGTCGAGCATGTGCTAGCCACCCAGTGCTTGGTGGCAAAAAAGATGAAAAACCTCAAGGTGGCCGTTGAAGGCACCTTGGGCAAAGGCGTGACGGCTAAAGACATCGTGCTGGCGATTATCGGCAAGATCGGCACCGCTGGCGGTAACGGCCATGCGCTGGAGTTCGCCGGTAGCGCGATCCGCGACTTGTCGATGGAAGGCCGCATGACCCTGTGCAACATGGCCATCGAAGCCGGTGCGCGTGTCGGCGTGGTGGCGGTAGACGAGAAAACCATCGCTTACGTGCAAGGTCGTCCGTTCGCACCGCAAGGCGCCGATTGGGACAAGGCCGTGGCGCAGTGGCAGGGCTTAGTGTCTGACGACGACGCTCACTTCGACAAAGTGGTCGAGCTGAAAGCCGAAGATATCAAGCCGCAAGTCAGCTGGGGCACCTCGCCGGAGATGGTGCTGGCCGTGGATCAAAACGTGCCAGACCCAGCCGCGGAGAAAGACGCGGTTAAGCGTGGCTCTATTGAGCGTGCCCTGAAGTACATGGGCTTGGCTGCCAACCAGCCGATCACCTCGATTAAGCTGGATCGCGTGTTTATCGGCTCGTGCACCAACTCGCGGATCGAAGACTTACGCGCCGCCGCCGAAGTGGCCAAAGGCCGCAAGGTAGCCGCCACGGTTAAGCAAGCGCTGGTGGTGCCGGGTTCGGGCTTGGTGAAAGCGCAAGCCGAGCAAGAAGGGCTGGACAAAATCTTTACCGAAGCTGGCTTCGAATGGCGCGAGCCAGGTTGCTCGATGTGCTTGGCGATGAACCCAGATCGCTTGGAAAACGGCGAGCACTGCGCGTCGACCTCCAACCGTAACTTCGAAGGCCGGCAAGGCGCCGGTGGGCGTACCCACTTGGTGAGCCCAGCGATGGCGGCAGCCGCTGCGGTGGCAGGTCACTTCGTTGATGTGCGTGAAATGCTGAACTAAGGAGCCGAGCATGAAACCTTTTGTTAGTCATACCGGCTTGGTTTGCCCGTTGGATCGCGCCAATGTCGATACCGACCAGATCATTCCTAAGCAGTTTTTGAAGTCCATCAAACGCACCGGCTTTGGCCCTAACTTGTTTGATGAGTGGCGTTATTTGGATATCGGTCAGCCCAATCAAGACTGCGCCGGTCGTCCGGTGAATCACGACTTCGTGCTCAACTTTCCGCGCTACAGCGGTGCCAGCGTGCTGTTGGCGCGGGAGAACTTCGGCTGCGGTTCATCCCGCGAGCACGCGCCATGGGCGTTGGATGAATACGGCTTCCGTGCTGTGATCGCGCCGAGCTTTGCCGACATCTTCTTCAATAACAGCTTTAAGAACGGCTTGCTGCCGATCGTGCTGAAGGATGAAGAGATGGACGTACTGTTTGCCCAGTGCGAAGCCAGCGAAGGCTATCAGCTGACCGTTGATTTGCAGGCGCAAACCGTCACCTGTCCAGACGGCACCCAGTTCAGCTTCGAGGTGGACGCCTTCCGTAAGCACTGCCTGCTCAACGGTTTGGACGACATCGGCTTGACCTTGCAAGACGCCGAAGCGATTAAGGCGTTTGAGGCTAAGCACCAAGTCGCCAGCCCATGGCTGTTCGGCGCGATTAAATAATTTTGCCAAGGCGGCGCGGCCGCCTTGTGGTTAACGAGGAATACCATGAGCAAACAAATTCTGATTCTGCCCGGTGACGGCATCGGCCCAGAAATCATGGCTGAAGCGGTCAAGGTGCTGAACTTGGCCAATGATAAGTTCCAGCTGGGTTTTGAGCTGGTTGAAGACGTGATCGGCGGCGCTGCTATCGATAAGCACGGCGTACCGCTGGCTGACGAAACTTTAGAGCGCGCTAAGGCCGCCGATGCTGTGTTGCTCGGTGCAGTAGGTGGCCCGAAGTGGGACAAGATCGAGCGTGATATTCGCCCTGAGCGTGGCCTGCTGAAAATTCGTGCCCAGCTGGGTCTGTTCGGCAACCTGCGTCCAGCGATTCTCTACCCGCAATTGGCCGAGGCTTCGAGCCTCAAGCCAGAAGTGGTCGCTGGGTTGGATATTCTGATCGTGCGCGAATTGACCGGCGGCATTTACTTCGGTCAGCCGCGCGAGCAACGTGTGCTGGAAAACGGCGAGCGTCAGGCCTATGACACCCTGCCGTACAGCGAAAGCGAAATCCGCCGTATCGCCCGTGTCGGTTTCGACATGGCCATGGTGCGTAACAAAAAGCTCTGCTCGGTGGATAAAGCCAACGTGTTGGCCTCCAGCCAGCTGTGGCGCGAAGTGGTTGAGGAAGTGGCTAAGGATTACCCCGAGGTCGAGCTGAGCCACATGTACGTGGATAACGCCGCCATGCAGCTGGTGCGCGCACCGAAGCAGTTCGACGTGATGGTCACCGACAACATGTTTGGCGACATTCTGTCGGATGAAGCGTCGATGCTCACTGGCTCCATCGGCATGCTGCCGTCGGCCTCGTTGGATGCCAACAACAAAGGCATGTACGAGCCCTGCCACGGCAGCGCGCCGGATATCGCCGGCCAAGGTATCGCCAATCCGCTGGCGACCATCCTGTCGGTGTCCATGATGCTGCGTTACACGTTTAACCAAAGCGCCGCCGCCGATGCGATTGAACAAGCGGTGAGCAAAGTGCTCGACCAAGGCCTGCGCACCGGCGATATTTTCTCGCCCGGTTGCACTAAGGTAGGCACCGCCGCCATGGGTGATGCAGTAGTCGCCGCGTTGGCAAGTCTGTAGTCTTAGGGGTTTCCCGGCCGGTGTATGCCGGCCTTTTATGCAAGGTGTAGTGACATGAAGCGAGTAGGTCTAATCGGTTGGCGTGGCATGGTCGGTTCCGTGCTGATGCAACGCATGCTCGAAGAAAAAGACTTCGATCTGATCGAGCCGGTGTTTTTCTCCACATCCAACGCAGGCGGCGAAGCCCCGGCGATTGGCAAAAGCGTTGCACCGCTGAAAGACGCCTACAGCATTGATGAACTCAAAGCCATGGAGGTGATTCTCACCTGCCAGGGCGGCGACTACACCAACGAGATCTACCCCAAGCTGCGCGAAGCTGGCTGGGACGGCTACTGGATCGACGCCGCCTCGGCGCTGCGTATGCAAGACAATGCCGTGATCGTGCTGGATCCGGTTAACCGCAAGGTGATCGACCAAGCGCTGGTGGATGGCGTGAAGGACTACATCGGTGGTAACTGCACCGTAAGCCTGATGCTGATGGCCTTGGGCGGCTTGTTCGAGGCCGGCATGGTCGAGTGGATGAGTGCCATGACTTATCAGGCCGCTTCCGGCGCTGGCGCACAAAACATGCGCGAGCTGATCAAGCAAATGGGCACCGTGCATGGCGCAGTGGCCGATGACTTGGCCAATCCGGCCAGCGCGATTTTGGATATCGACCGCAAAGTCGCCGAGACCATCCGTGGCGACAGCTTCCCGGTGGATAACTTCGGCGTGCCGCTGGCCGGCAGCCTAATCCCGTGGATCGACAAAGAACTGCCCAACGGCCAAAGCCGTGAAGAATGGAAAGGCCAAGCCGAGACCAACAAGATTCTCGGTCTGCGCAAGCAGCCGATCTTGATCGACGGTCTGTGCGTGCGCATCGGTGCCATGCGCTGCCACAGCCAAGCACTGACCATCAAGCTGAACAAAGACGTGCCGATGGCCGATATCGAAGGTCTGATCAGTCAGCACAACCCATGGGCTAAGCTAGTACCCAACAGCCGTGAAGCGAGCATGCGCGAGCTGACCCCGGCCGCCGTGACCGGCAAGCTGGAAGTGCCGGTGGGTCGCTTGCGTAAGCTCAACATGGGTTCGCAATACTTGGGCGCCTTCACTGTGGGTGACCAGCTGTTGTGGGGCGCAGCCGAACCGCTGCGCCGCATGCTGCGAATCTTGCTGGAGCGTTAATCAGCGCTTGAGTCCACAACAGAGGCTGGGTAGATTCCCGGCCTTTGTTTTTTTAGGAGTCGTCATGGCACATAGCGTAGCTTTGGTGGGTGCAACCAGTCTGGTTGGCGAGGCTGTACTGGATATGCTGTTAAGCGCCGAGGTGCCGTTTGAGCACTTGGTAGCGCTGGATGACGGCGTGGATGAAGCCGCTGTCGCCAGTTATGGCGAGCGCAACCTGCGTGTGCAAGAGATCAGTGCTGAGCGAATAGCCGGTGCGGAGATCGTCCTGCTTGCCGCCGATCAGCCCTTGGCGCCAGCGTTGTGCGCGATTTTGTCGGCGGCGCAGGTGCGTGTGCTGGACTTAACCGGTTGCTGGAGTGCTGAGTACAGCGCGACTGGCGTGGTGGATTGTGCTGTGCGTGGCCCCGGTATTTATCGGCAAAGCCAAAGCGTGACGAACCTGCTACGCCCGGTGCTACAGCCGCTGCTGGCTGACTACGGTATCGAGCAGGTGCATGTCACTGCGCTGTTAGCGGTTTCCGAGGCTGGGCAGGGCGGTGTGCGTGAGCTGGCGGCGCAAACCACTAGTCTGCTGAATGCTCGGGGTGCCGGCCCCAAGCGCTTTGGTAGTAAGCAATTGGCGTTTAACGTGCTGCCGGGTTACGCCGGGCTACAAAATAATCAGCCGCTACACTTGGAGCAGCAGAGCCAAGCTGAGTTGCAGGGCTTTGCTGGGCTGGAGCAGGCGGTGGTCAGCGTTCGTGCTTTGCTCGCGCCGGTGTTTTTTGGTCACGGCTTGCAGGTGGTTTTACAAACGGCAAGACCAGTCACGGCCGAGGCTGCACAAGCGTTGTGGGCGGGGCAGGCTGGGGTGGAATTGTTGGATGAACAAGAAGAGGGTTGGCCCACGGCAGTCACCGAATCGGCAGGGCAGGATGACCTGTTCGTCGGCCGTGTCAGCGGTGTGTCGGGAAGTGATCGACACCTCAATTTTTGGATTGTTTCCGATAATGTTCGCCGCGGTGTGGCCTATGACGCTGTGCAACAGACTTTGACTTTGATAAAACACCTTCTATAAAAGATACTTACTTCGTAATGTGAAGAAGTATTCTAGGTTTGGAGTCGCTCCAGCCTTAGGGGGCGGTCGGTTTTTGCGCATTTGACCCTGCTGCATGAGCCGCGTGGAAGTAAGCATTACACGCCAAGAAAAGTAGAAAAAATAAGGGATCACGTTATGGTTCGGCTTCGTAAACTGGCACTGGCAGTCGCAGCGGCAACCGCTTTGTCTTCAGGCACAGCACATGCCTTGGGCTTAGGGGAGATCACTCTCAAGTCTGGGCTTAATCAGCCGCTGAATGCAGAAATTGAGCTGGTCGAAGTTAAAGACCTCAATCAGAGCGAGGTCATTCCGAGCCTGGGCTCACCGGAAGATTTCAGCAAGGCAGGCGTTGATCGCGCTTACTTCCTGACCGGTCTTAAATTCACCCCGGTGGTGAATGCCAACGGTAAGAGCGTGATCCGTGTGACCTCGTCACAGCCGGTGCGTGAGCCGTACTTGAACTTCCTGATGGAAGTGCTGTGGCCCAACGGTCGCCTGCTGCGTGAATACACTGTGCTGCTTGATCCGCCACTGTATGCACCAACTCCGACCATCACCGCGACTGCGCCTGTTGCTGCTGCGCCTGCGGTAGTGCGTCCGGCGCCACAACCGATTGCGCGTGCTCCGCAAGCACCCGTCAGCGCTGCGCCGGTAGCGCGTCCTGCGCCAGTTCAGGCCGCTGCGCCTGCTGCGGCAACTGCACCGGTTGCTTCGGCGGGTAAGCTGGATGGCCAATATACCTCCAGCAAAAATGACACCCTGTGGGAAATCGCCCTGCGCGCTCGTCCCGCCGGTGCCAGCGTGCATCAAACCATGTTGGCGATTTACGACCTCAATACCAGTGCCTTCATTGACGGCAATATCAACCGTCTGAAGAGCGGCCAAGTGCTGCGTCTGCCCTCGGCTGAACAGGCTAAGAGCCGCACCAGCGATGAAGCTATTGCTGTGGTGGCAGAGCACAACAAAGCGTGGAAAGAAGGCCGCTCGGTGGCTGCCAGCAGTGCCCGTCAGTTGGATGCAACACGTCGCGATACCGCAGGCGCTGCACCAGCTACCAGCGACAAGAAAGATCGTCTGAGCTTAGTGTCTGGCCAAGAAGGTAAAGCACAAGGTTCTGACAAGGCTGCCGCTGCCGGTAATGCGGCACTGCAAAACAAGCTGGCGGTGACTCAGGAAACCTTAGATTCCAGCCGCCGCGAAAACACCGAGCTGAAAGATCGTCTTAAAGATTTGGATTCGCAGCTGGAAAAACTGCAGCGCCTGATCAAGCTCAAAGATGCTCAGTTGGCGAAAATGCAGGCTGAGCTGGCAGAGCAAGGCAAGGCCGCGCCGGTAGAAGCGACTCCCGAAGTAACCAAACCGGCTGAACCAGCGCCTGCAGCGAGTGCTCCGACCGAGCCGGCAGCGGCTGACCCTGCTGCCAAACCGGCTGAAACGGTGGACTATAACTACACCGAAGAGCCAGCCCCCGATAAACCTGTAGAGCAGGCGGCCACTCCGCCTGCTCCCGCAGCGCCGGTAGAGCCGGCGCCAGCGCCTGTCGTCGAAGCACCCAAGCCGGCCCCTCAGCCGGCTAAGCCCGTTCAACAGCCTGCTGCACCGCAGCCGGTAGCTCCGCAAGAAACCAGCTTTATCGATGACCTGCTGGCTGACCCGATGATGTTGGGTGTGGTTGGCGGTTCCGGTGTGCTGGTGCTGCTGCTGGGCTTGATGGCTATTTCACGCCGCAACGCGATGAAAGAAGCCAACCTGCAAGAGCAAGAGTTGGCCGCAGGCGACGATAGCCTGGACTTGGGTGGTGATTTAGACCTAGGTCAGGACGATGACTTCGCCAGCGATGAAGCCATGCCGCAAGCGGCTGACGGCAAAGGCGATGTACTGCACGAAGTGGACATGCTGATGGCTTATGGCCGCTTCAGTCAGGCCGCTGAGCAATTGAACAACGCAATTGATCAAGAGCCAGAGCGCGCTGATCTGCGCTTGAAGCTGATGGAAGTCTACGGCGAGATGGGTGATGCCGATGGCTTTGCTCGCCAAGAAAATGAGCTGGCCGATATCGGTGGTTCGCAAGCCCAAGTTGATCAGCTGAAAGCCAAATACGCCGCGCTGGCGGGTGGTCTGGCTGCTTCTGCCGCAGCACTGGCTGACGATAATTTCAGCTTGGACGACATGTCGCTGGACGATATCGCCGAGCCGGCTGCTGAAGTGGCTGAAAGCGCGGACGACAGCTTCGACCTGAGCTTGGATGACCTAGAAACTCAGCTGGAAAGTGATCTGGCTGATGCCGGTGATAGCTTGGACGAGCTGTCGCTGGACGAAGACTTCAGCCTTGATGCACTAGATAACCCTGCACCTGCTGCTGAAGCAGAGGCAGCCGATGATGATTTCGACCTGAGCCTGGATGATCTGTCTGCTGACTTGGGTTCTAGCGAAACGGCGGAAGCCGATGATTTAGACGCTGCGTTTGACCTGTCTCTGGATGACGAAGTGGCCGATGCACCGGCTGCCGCGCCTGCTGCTGAAGCGGCCTTGGAAGATGACTTCAGCTTCTCGTTGGACGACGAACCTGCCACTACTGAAGCCAGTGATGAGCTGTCGTTAGATGGCGATTTCGATTTGTCGCTGGATGAGACACCTGCGACTGCCGAAGCGGCTGATGGTGAGCTGGCTGACTTTGCACTGAGCTTGGAAGACGAAGCTCCGGTACAAACAGAAACTGCGGCTGCTGAGCTGTCGCTGGATGATCTGGAACTGCCTGCCGAGACCAGTGCTGAGCTGGAAGATGAGCTAAGTGCAGACTTGGGTGCCGACTTTGATCTGTCACTGGATGACGAAGCGCCGGCACTGAATCTGGATGAAGCGGGCGATGATTTCGCCGCGCAGCTGGATGAAGTCAGCAAAGACTTGGATGACCTGTCTGGTGATCTGGATTCCTTGGCAGATGACTTTACCGCGGATGTTGCTGAAGAGCCTGTGGCTGCCTTGGACGCTGCACCAGAAGCGCCTGAAGAAACTACTTTGGTGGATGAAGTGGCCAGCGCTGCGGCCACCGCCGATGATGATGACTTTGACTTCCTCGCCGGCACCGATGAAACCGCCACTAAGTTGGACTTGGCACGCGCTTACATCGATATGGGTGATAGTGAAGGCGCTCGCGATATCCTCAGCGAAGTGATGAATGAGGGTAACGATGGCCAGCAGCAGGAAGCTAAAGAGCTCATGGAAAAGCTTGGCTAAGCGCCGGTCGTAGTAAAACAAAGGCAGCCTCGGCTGCCTTTGTGCTTTTTAGATGCGCTAGCCCTGTATGATGCGCGGCGAACTGAGTTGAGGGTGATGGTTTGAGCGAGTTTTCCCCCGCGCCAGATGAAGTGGCTGCCGAAGGCGTAACGCGGATTGCCTTGGGTGTTGAGTACAAAGGCAGTCGCTATCACGGTTGGCAACGCCAAGAGAGCGGTGTGCTCTCGGTGCAAGAGTCCCTAGAGGAAGCATTGTCACAAGTGGCCGCCGAGCCTGTCGCTGTGATGTGCGCCGGGCGTACTGATGCTGGCGTGCATGCCAGTGCGCAAGTGGCGCACTTTGATACGCGTGTCGAGCGCCCCTTGAAGGCTTGGGTCATGGGCGGCAACGCCAACTTGCCGAAAGACATCAGCATTAGCTGGGCCAAAGTGATGCCGGCGGATTTTCATGCGCGCTTTTCGGCGGTGGCGCGGCGCTATCGTTATGTGATCTACAGCGATCCGATTCGCCCAGCGCATATGGGCGAAGAGTTAACGTGGAATTACCGCCCGCTGGATGTCGCGCGGATGCAGCAGGCCGGCCAAGCGTTTGTCGGTACCCACGATTTCAGCTCGTTCCGTGCCGTGCAGTGCCAAGCCAAGTCGCCGATCAAAACGCTGCATCACCTGCAGGTGGTGCAAGCCGGTAGCTTCATTGTGATCGACGTGTGCGCCAATGCGTTTTTACACCACATGGTGCGCAATATCGCCGGTGTGCTGATGGCCATTGGCGCGGGAGAGCGCCCGGTAGGCTGGGTCAATGAAGTGTTGGCCGCGCGTGATCGCCGTCAGGGCGGGGTGACGGCGCATCCGTACGGTTTGTACTTAGTCGATGTCACTTATCCCGCGCATTTTGCTTTGCCCGAGCGTTATCTTGGCCCACATTTTTTAACCGGGCTTAACGAGCAGTTACCGCCGCGCTTTAACGCGTGAGCCTGCTGCTTAATAAACTGATTTGCTAGACTTTGCGCTGTTTGGCGAGGAAATGAGCACGATCGTGAAGAGAACACGCGTCAAAATGTGTGGCATCACCCGTCTTGAGGATGCCTTGGCGGCCATCGAAGCAGGTGCCGATGCGTTGGGCTTTGTGTTTTACAAACCCAGCCCGCGTTATATCGAGCCCGTGAAGGCCCGCGACATCATTCGCCAGCTGCCGCCTTTTGTCGCGCGGGTGGGCTTGTTTGTCGATGCGCCGCGCTGCGAAGTGCTGGAAATCACCGAGCTACTGTCCTTGGACTTGCTGCAGTTCCACGGCGACGAAACGCCGGCTTACTGTCAGGGCTTCCATCAGCCCTACATGAAAGCTCTGCGGGTACGCACAGCTGATGAGGCGGCAGAGCAGGCGGCCTTGCACGCTAATGCTAGCGCCATCTTGCTGGATGCCTATGTGGAGGGTGTGCCCGGGGGTACAGGGCAGGCGTTTGATTGGCAGCAAATCCCCACGCTTAAACAGCCTCTGGTGCTGGCCGGTGGGCTGTCGGCCGCCAATGTGCAGCAGGCGATTCGCCAAGTACGGCCCTTCGCGGTGGACGTCAGTGGTGGCATCGAGGCCAGCAAAGGGATTAAAGACACCGGCAAAATGCAGGCCTTTATGCAGCAAGTGTTAGGCGCCTAAGCGTTAGGGTGTGACGGCGTGCTTGTGTTAGTCGTCAGTTAGCGAGTTGTGTGTTGGCTGCGTAGTGTTAGCCGGCACTTTAAGGATAAAGCGCGAAGCCATGCTTCGTTACCGATTCAAGTGTTATGGCGGCGCTGCCCCATAAGCTGGCCCGAAGAGAGGAAAACCATGAGCAACTGGCTGGTCGATAAACTGATTCCTTCGATTATGCGTTCGGAAACGCAGAAGAGTTCGGTGCCAGAAGGCCTGTGGCATAAGTGCCCGTCTTGCGATGCTGTGCTCTATCGTCCAGAGCTTGAAGCCAATTTGGATGTTTGTCCTAAGTGCTCGCACCACATGCGTATCGGTGCTCGTCAGCGTTTGGCAATTTTCTTGGACGAGGGCACCGGGGAAGAAATTGGCGCGGCGCTCGAGCCGGTCGATCGGCTTAAATTCCGTGACACGAAAAAGTACAAAGATCGTTTGGCCGCCGCGCAGAAAGGCACCGGCGAAAAAGACGCCTTGGTGGCGATGGAAGGCGCGCTCAAAGGTATGCCGATTTCGGCTTGTGCTTTTGAGTTTAATTTTTTGGGTGGCTCGATGGGCGCCATCGTCGGCGAGCGCTTTGTACAGGCGGCTAACGTAGCGCTGGAAAAGCGTATTCCGTTTATTTGCTTCTCCGCCTCCGGTGGCGCGCGCATGCAAGAAGCGCTGATTTCGCTGATGCAAATGGCCAAGACCTCTGCCGTGTTGGCGCGCTTGCGCGAAGAAGGCATTCCCTACATTTCGGTATTAACTGACCCGGTTTACGGCGGTGTATCGGCCAGCTTGGCCATGCTCGGCGATGTGATTGTTGCTGAGCCGCGCACTTTAGTGGGCTTTGCCGGCCCGCGCGTTATCGAGCAAACCGTGCGTGAAAAGCTGCCGGAAGGCTTTCAGCGCAGTGAGTTTTTGCTGGAGCACGGGCAGATCGACATGATTATTCCGCGTGGCGAGTTGCGCGACCGCTTGGCCAGCTTGCTGGCAATCATGACTCAGCAAAAAGCACCGGCAGCTTGATGGCTCAACTTGATGCACACAGCAGCCTTGCGCAGTGGCTGAGTTATCTGGAGCAGTTGCATCCTTCTAGTATCGACATGGGTTTGGCGCGTTTGCAGCAGGTGGCAGAGCGCCTCCAGCTGTCGCGTCCGGCCAAGCACGTCCTCACTGTTACCGGCACTAACGGTAAAGGTTCTACCTGTGCCTTTCTTAATGGGTTGTTGAGCGCTCAAGGCTTGCGTGCTGGGGTTTATACCTCGCCGCATCTGGAGCGTTACAACGAGCGCGTGCGCATTGCTGGGCAGTTGGCCAGTGATGCGCAATTGGTGGCGGCGTTCAGCCAGATTGAAGCGGCGCGTGGCGAGATTTCGCTGACCTATTTTGAGTTCGGCACGCTGGCAGCGTTCATGTTGTTTGCTGAGGCACAGCTGGATGTGGCTGTGCTGGAGGTCGGGTTAGGCGGCCGACTGGATGCCGTAAACCTCGTCGATGCCGATGTGGCGGTGATCACCAGTATTGGCTTGGATCATGCTGAGTATCTGGGTAATAGCCGCGAATCCGTAGCGTTCGAGAAGGCCGGCATCATGCGCGCCGGTAAGCCTGCGGTGTGCGGCGATCGTCTGCCGCCAGAGCCGTTGCTGAGCAAAGCAGCGGAGCTGGGCGCGCCGTTGCTGGTGCGCGATCAAGCGTTTTATCTGGCGTGGGCGGGGCAGGGCGAAACGCTCTGTTGGCACTGGCAAGGTCGCTCGGCGTCGGGTGAGTTACTCGAACTGCATGATTTGCCGCTATTAAGCTTGCCAGAAGATAACGCGGCGGTAGCGTTACAGGCCTACGCACTGTTGGGTTATCCGCTTGAGCGTGATGCGGTAATCCAGGCGCTTAGCGCCAGTCATGTGATGGGGCGTATGCAGCGTATTGAGCTGGCGGGGGCTTATGCCGGTCGCAGCTTGATTTTGGATGTTGGCCACAATCCGCATGCCATGCAGTTTGTGGCTGAGCGTTTGCAACGCTTGCCGTGTGCTGGGCGGCGTCTGGCCGTGTTTGGTTTGTTAGCCGATAAAGACTTAGTCGGAGTTGTCGAGGCGCTTAAGCCGCTGGTGGATAGCTGGGTGGTGGCCGATCTACCCACGCCAAGAGCACGGCCAAGTCGCGAGATAGTCCAGTGCCTTGCGGCTCAGTCGTTGCCTGCGCAGGCTTATCCGTGTGTTGCCGACGCGCTGCAGGCGCAGTTGCAGGCTTCACAGGCTGGCGATCAGATTCTTTTGCTGGGTTCCTTTTATACCGTGACAGAGGCGATACTCTGGCTGCGTCAGCAAGGTATCGCAGTGGAGTAAGGCATGGCATTGGAACAAGGGTTAAAGCAGCGCATCGTTGGCGCCGTGGTGTTGTTGGGGCTGGCGGTGATTTTTCTACCCATGCTGCTGTCCCGCCAAGACGACGTGCGTGAGGTGCGTGTCGAAGTGCCGCCAATGCCCAAACCAGCGGTATTGCCTGATATGACCCCAGAGCCAGTGCAAGAGCTACCCCCGGCGGAAGGCTCGCAAGCTGAATACGCGGATCAGCCCGTGCTGGACGAAGTGCCAGAGCCGATGCCGGTTGCTGAGCCTGTTAGCCCCCCAGAACCCATCGCAGAGGTTAAGCCTGCGGAACCACCAAAAGCCCCTGCCGCGCCTTTGGATAACAATGGCTTAAGTGATGGTTGGTCGGTGCAATTGGCGAGCCTGTCGAATAAAGCTAGTGCCGATGCGCTGGTCACCGACCTGCGTAGCAAGGGCTACAACGGTTACTCACGCACTCACGGGCAGATGCAGCGGGTGTTTGTGGGCCCCGTGATTGATAAAGCCGAAGCCGCCAAACTGCGCGATCAACTGCAAAAGCAGCGTGGTTTAAACGGTTTTGTGGTGCGTTTTGCCCCGTAATTGTCTGCATCTAAGTGCTGTGCGGCGGTTCAGCCGCCGCGCAAGCTTTGCTAGAATTCGCCGCCTGTAAAACCCTGTGGGTAGTCACGTGACCTTTACCTGGGTCGATTGGGCCATTGTTGCCATCATCATTGTCTCCAGCTTGATCAGCTTGAAGCGCGGCTTTGTCAAAGAAGCGCTGTCGTTGCTCACCTGGATTCTTGCCGGCGTGGTCGCTTGGATGTTCGGCGGCGCCTTGGCGCATTATTTCGCTCCCTATATTGATACGCCGTCAGCGCAGGTGATCGCCGCCTGCGTTACGCTGTTTGTGGTGACTTTGTTGCTCGGCGGTTTAGTGAATTTTTTGATCGGTGAGCTGATTCGCGTCACCGGTTTGTCGGGCACCGACAGAGTGCTGGGTATGGTTTTCGGTGCCGCACGCGGCGCTTTGCTAGTGGTGGTGCTGGTGGGCTTAGTCAGCCTTGCACCGGTGCAGCAAGACAGCTGGTGGCAAGAATCAAATTTGGTCCCGCATTTTTTACGCGTGGCCGATCAGTGGAAGGGTTGGGTGTTGCAGCTAGCGTCACAATGGTTGGCGCAGGCTAATGTTCCATCGCCCTTGCCGTAATGAAGAGCGCTTAGCGCCAAGCAAGAATTCCTGACGCGCGAGCGTCTTTTGCGTGATTTCGCCAAGTTAAGAGGTATAGGCAATGTGTGGCATCGCCGGCATCGTGGGCAAGAGCAACGTCAATCAGGCGTTGTACGACGCGCTTACCGTACTGCAACACCGTGGCCAGGACGCCGCCGGTATCGTGACCAGCCATGAAGGGCGTTTGTTCCTGCGTAAGGACAACGGCCTGGTGCGCGACGTCTTCCAGCAGCGCCACATGCAGCGCTTGGCCGGTCGCATGGGCATCGGCCATGTGCGTTACCCCACCGCGGGTAGCTCCAGCTCTGCCGAGGCGCAGCCGTTCTACGTTAACTCGCCGTACGGCATCACCTTGGCGCACAACGGTAACCTGACCAACGTCGAGCAGCTGTCGCGGGAGATTTACGAATCTGACCTGCGCCACGTCAACACCACTTCGGACTCCGAAGTGCTGCTCAACGTATTCGCTCACGAGCTGGCCAGTCGCGGCAAGTTGCGCCCGACTGAAGAAGACGTGTTTGCCGCCGTCAGCGGCGTGCATCAGCGCTGCATCGGCGGTTACGCCGTGGTGGCGATGATCACCGGCTACGGCATTGTCGGCTTCCGTGACCCGCATGGCATTCGCCCGATCGTGTTCGGTCAGCGTCACACCGATGAAGGCGGCGTGGAGTACATGATCGCCTCTGAATCAGTCGCTCTGGACGTGCTGGGCTTCACCTTGATTCGCGATCTGGAACCCGGCGAAGCAGTGTTTATCACCGAAGATGGCCGCCTGTTCACCCGCCAGTGCGCCGAGAACCCCAGCTACGCACCGTGCATTTTCGAGCACGTGTATCTGGCGCGTCCGGACTCCATCATGGATGGCGTGTCGGTGTACAAGGCGCGCATGCGCATGGGCCAGAAACTCGCCGAAAAGATCCAGCGCGAGTGGCCTGAGCATGATATCGACGTGGTGATCCCGATTCCTGACACCAGCCGCACTTCGGCGCTGGAAATGGCCCACCACTTGGGCGTGAAGTTCCGCGAAGGCTTTGTGAAGAACCGCTATATCGGGCGTACCTTCATCATGCCAGGGCAGAAAGAACGCAAGAAGTCGGTACGCCAGAAGCTTAACGCGATCGATCTGGAATTCCGTGGCAAGAACGTGATGCTGGTGGATGACTCCATCGTGCGCGGCACTACGTGTAAGCAGATCATTCAGATGGCCCGCGAAGCCGGTGCCAAGAAGGTCTACTTCTGCTCGGCAGCCCCGGCGGTGCGTTATCCCAACGTGTATGGCATCGATATGCCCAGCGCGCACGAGCTGATCGCTCATGGCCGCAGCACTGAAGAAGTGGCGCAGTTGATTGGTGCTGATCACCTGATCTACCAAGATCTGGACGACCTGATCGACGCCGTAGGCGAGAAGAGCAAGAAGCTGCAGCAGTTCGACTGCGCGGTGTTCGATGGCAAGTACATCACCGGCGATGTCAACGATGTGTACCTGCAGCGCATTGAAGCGGCGCGTAACGATGCCGCCAAAGGCATGTCGCCGGTTGCCTCGGCGGTGATCGACCTGCACAACGATTAAGGAGTCAGCATGAGCGAGCAGTGGACGCCAGGTTATCTGGACAGCGACCTCGACGGCGTGCATGCCGACACCTTTGCCGTGCGCGGTGGCCAGCGTCGTAGCCCCGAAGGGGAGCACAACGAAGCGCTGTACCTGACCTCCAGCTACGTGTTTGGCTCGGCGGCAGAAGCGGCGGCGACGTTTAGTGGTGAGCGTAGCGGCAACGTCTATTCGCGCTACACCAACCCCACCGTACGCACCTTTGAAGAACGCCTGGCGGCGCTTGAAGGGGCTGAGCAGGCAGTAGCCACCGCCTCGGGTATGTCGGCGATTCTCGCCACCATGATGAGCCTGTGCAAAGGCGGCGATCATGTGCTGGTGTCGCAAAGCGTGTTCGGCTCGACCATTGGCTTGTTCGACAAGTACTTAAAGCCCTTTGGGTTGGAAGTTGACTACGTACCGCTGGCCGATGCGGATGCCTGGCGTGCGGCGATGAAGCCCAACACACGCATGCTGTTTGTTGAGTCGCCGTCGAATCCGCTGTCTGAGCTGGCCGATATTCCGGCGCTGGCCGAAGTGGCCCACGCGAAAGGCGCCATGCTGGTGGTGGATAACTGCTTCTGCACGCCGATTTTGCAGCAGCCGTTAAAGCTCGGTGCCGATATCGTGATTCACTCGGCGACTAAGTTTATTGATGGCCAAGGTCGCTGCTTGGGCGGTGCCGTGTGCGGCCAAGCGGAGCAGATGAAAGAACTGGTGGGCTTTTTACGCACCTGCGGCCCGACCATGAGCCCGTTCAATGCATGGGTATTCTTGAAGGGTTTAGAAACCTTACGCTTGCGTATGCAAGCTCACTGCGCCAGTGCGCATAGCTTGGCGCTATGGCTGAGTGAGCAGCCGGGTGTTACTCGCGTGTATTACTCGGGCCTGCCAAGCCACCCGCAGCATGAACTGGCCAAAGCGCAAATGAGTGGCTTTGGTGCGGTGCTGAGCTTTGAAGTAGACGGCGGTAAAGAAGCCGCTTGGCGCTTTATTGATGCCACACGCATCTTCTCCATCACCGCTAACTTGGGCGATGCGAAGAGCACTATTACTCATCCGGCGACCACCACCCATGGTCGCTTAAGCCCAGAGGCGCGCGCCGCCGCCGGTATTGGCGATGGCCTGATTCGCTTGGCCATAGGCCTTGAAGATGTGCGCGACCTGCAAGCGGATTTAGCCAGCGGTTTAGCCGCGCTTTAATCAGCCTGCGTGTTACTTAGCCCGACCCATCGCTGGATGCGTCGGGCTTTTTCTTGCCAACTTAAGTTGTGCGTTGCGGGGCATCACCCAAAAGTGTGATGGGCACAGTGCCATCTGCGCGATTCGGCCATTAGCATGGCCGTAAATAACAACAAAAAAGCTTGCGAGAAAGCACGATGAGAACTGCATTGCGGCCCGCGGCCGAGCAGGCAGGGGTGTGTCGGCATGCCTTGTTGGCGCGCATGCACGCGGTGTCTGATAAGCCCCTGCTGTTGTTACTGGCGCCGCCGGGTGCCGGTAAAACCACACTGCTGCAACAATGGCTGGCCACGGCTTGGCCTAAGCCCCGTGTGCTACTGGCTTTAACCCCGTATGACGATCAGCCGCTGCGATTTTTTCGCCGCTTGCACACAGCGCTGCGCCAGCAACTTGGCGACAGTACGGGCACGTGGTTCGACCCGCTCGCGGCAGATCTGCATGAAGCCCCGGTAACACTGGCGCTGGCTTTATTCGAAGACCTAAACCGCCTGCCCAGCGGTGTGTGCTTAGTGCTGGATGATGCGCAGTGCCTGCAAGACCCTTATTTAGTGGCTGTGCTGCGGGTGTTGGCAGAGCTTGCCTCGGCAAACGTGCAGCTGGTGCTGGCCAGTCGACAGGCCTTGCCTTGGTTGCCGGCCTGTGGGCTGCTGGATGGACGTATCGCCTGCTTACAAGGCGCGGACTTTGCCTTCACAGACACAGAAATACAGGCCTTAGGCGCTTATTTAGGCGCGGCCGTCTTGCAGCCGCCGGCGTTGCAGGCGGTACAGGCGATGACGCAAGGTTGGGCAACCGGGGTGAAGGTGGCTTTGCTCAGCCATGCGCGCTTTGGCTTGCCGGCCTTGGCGCAGTTCAATGGCAGCCAGCCGCAAATTGTCGAGTATTTTGGCGATGTGGTTTTGCGTCAGTTGTCGGCCGAACGCCGCGACTTTTTCCTCGTCACCGCGTTGCTGGAAACTTTCGACGGCGCACTGTGCGACGCCGTGCTGCAGCGTCGTCACAGCGGCGTGCTGCTGGAACAGTTAGCCGCCCAGCACTTATTCATTCAGCCGCTGGCAGAGCGGCATGGTTGGTATCGCTACCATCCTTTGCTGCAGGACTATCTGCTCCATCGTGTGCAGTTAGAGCAGGCCGATAACTTGCCCGCGCTGCAACGTCGCGCCGCTTGCCATCTGGCTCGGCATGGGCAGACCGATTTCCACGATGATGAACGCGCTTTGCAGCATGCCCAAGCCAGCGGCGATCACGCCTTACATTGGCGTATGTTGCTGCAGACTAGCGATGCGTGGTTAAAGGCGGGGTACTTCTCGCGGGTGCTAAAGCATTTAATGGCGCTGGATACTGCCACCTTGCTGGCCCAGCCCAGTTTGTTGGGCGCATTGGTGGAAGCTTTAGTGCTGAGCCGCTGTTTTACCCAAGCCGACCATTATTTGCATTTGGCCGAGCAGCACGGCTTAGCGCAAGGCGACGACGGTGCCGGTTGGCTTTTGCTGCGTCTGTTATTGGGTACTTTTCGTGATGATGCGGCGAGCAGCTTGCCCAAAGTGGCGCAAGGCCTGCGGGCAGCGCAGGTGCCGATGGCCCTGCGTGCGCAAGCACAAACCCTGTTGGCCTATCACGAGATGATGGCCGGCGAGTTAAGCGCCGCCATCGACTATGCCAGCCAAGCACAAGCGCTGTTAGCGCACAGCGGGCATCACTTTCTGCAAAGTTACGCCGACCTGATCGTGGTGCTCAGTCGCCGTCACGCCGGGCAAAGTCTGGCTGCGCGTAATCAGGTGTATGCCGATTTCAGCGCTTGTCCGCGCACCAGCCCGGCGTGGTTAAACCGCGCCACCGCCATGTTGGTCACGCTCTATGAGCAGAACCAACTGGCTGAGGCGCAAGCCTTGGGTGAAGAGCTGATCACGGAAATCACCGCCTCATCGGCCAGTGAGGCGATTGTTACGGTGTACGTGACCTTGTCGCGGGTGCTGCACTGTCGCGCGTTGCCCGAGCGGGCTGCCCGTTTGCTTGAGAACCTTACCCGTGCGGTGGAATTGGGCCACTACCCGAGACTGTTCGGGCACGTGGCCCAAGAAGCGCTGCGCCAAGCCTTGCTCAGCGGCTCAAGCAGCGTATTAGAAGGCGTAGCCCGGCGCTTCCAGTTGCCACAACGCTGGGCAGCAGGGGAGTGGGAGTGCGCAGGGCCTTATTGCGAAGGCTGGGAGCGCAGCGCCATGGCTTGTGTGTATTGGCTCATCGGCACGGCGCAGCATGCGCAAGCGGCGCGCTTACTCAAAGTCTTGGCGCACGCGTTACAAGGCAGTCAGATGCGTGTGCGGCGGCTCACTGTACATATCAACCTGCTGTGCCTTAACCCCGAGCAGGATAGCCAGAGCCAGCAGGCGCAAACCCTGAAAAGCCTGATTGCCGAATACGGCATCGCCTGTTTTAGCCGTGGGGTGTTGGACGAGGCGCCCGGCGCCACGCGCTTGCTGCAGCAGGCCGTACAGCAAGGCGTATTGCCGGTACCGGATAAATACCGTCAGCACTACGCCACGTTTATCGGTCAGACCGTTGCACCGTTACGCCTGAGCCAGTTGGCGGAGTTAACCGATAAAGAGCGCGAGATCGTCGATGGCGCCCTACAAGGCCTGAGTAATGCGCAGTTGAGTGACAAGCTGGGCATCGCCGTTTCAACCACCAAGTGGCATCTAAAAAACATTTACGCCAAGTTAGGTGTGCGCAGCCGCACAGAATTGCTGGTGAATGTCGGTGGGGTGAATTAATCCGCTGTGCCCCCCCTCCGCAGAGGGGGGCGTTTAGTGGCGTCGCTTCTTACTCTTTGACGCTGCCTGAGCCCTCGGTCAGGCCGAACAACAACAAGAGTAGGAGAACGTGTGATGACGCCATGGGTAACCTGGCCTGCGCTCACTAAACTGGGCACGTTAGGCGTGATGGCTGGCTTGATTGTGCTGGCTGTAGAGCGGCAAGAGCTGTTCGAAAACAACCTCTTTGACCTAGAAAACTACGGCCCGTACAACGCTGACATTCAGTGTGACGAGCGCAGTTTGACGGCGCGTACCGAAGACGGCACCTGTAACATTCTCAGTAACCCCGCTGAGGGCTCGGTGTACCGCCGCTTTGGCCGTAACGTCGATCCAGCTGCCGGGCAGGGCGAAACCAGCACCTTGCTGAGCCCCAACCCCCGCGAAGTCAGTAACCAACTGATGGCCCGGCAAGAATTCAAGCCGGCCACCAGCGTTAACTTTATTGCCGCCGCGTGGATTCAGTTCATGACCCACGACTGGTTCGACCACGGCCCTAATGCCGAAGGCGACCCGATTCAAGTGCCGCTGCCGGCGGGCGATGTGCTGGGTTCTGGCTCGCTGAGCGTCAAGCGCACTCAGCCTGACCCAACCCGTACTGGTGCCGATGCGGGCAAGCCCAAAACCTTCCGTAACCACAACACCCACTGGTGGGATGGTTCGCAGCTGTATGGCAGCAGCAAAGCCGTCAGCGACAGCGTGCGTTCCTTTGAAGGCGGGCGCTTAAAGATCAACGCCAACGGCATGCTGCCGACCGAGCTGCTGTCCGGTAAGCCGGTCACCGGGTTTAGTAATAACTGGTGGATTGGTCTGTCGATGCTGCACCAGATGTTCACCAAAGAGCACAACGCGATTGCCGACATGCTGGCGCAGAAATACCCCGGCAAGAGCGATCAGTGGCTGTACGACAAAGCGCGTCTGATCAACTCGGCGCTGATGGCGAAAATTCACACCGTGGAATGGACCCCGGCGATCATCGCCAACCCAGTGACTGAGCGTGCTATGTACGCCAACTGGTGGGGTTTGCTCGGCCAAGGTGGCCCGCGTGATGACTACCAAGCCCAAGCGCGCAAGCTGCGTGAAGACTTGGCCAAGTCAGACTCCTTTGTGAAGGCCATTCTCGGTTTCGACCCTAACGCAGCCGATAGCGCCGGCAATAATGCCTTGTCGCATGCCTTGGGCGGTATTGTGGGCTCCACCGCGCCGAACAACTACGGTGTGCCGTTTACTCTCACCGAAGAGTTTGTCGCCGTGTACCGCATGCACCCGCTGATGCGTGACAACGTGCAGGTGTACGACATCGGCAGTAACACGCCGAAGAACGTTGTCGCCCTGCAAGACACCTTAGATAGCGACGCGGAAGCCATGCTGCAGCGTGAAGGCAGCGAGCGCCTGTGGTACTCCTTCGGTATCACCCACCCTGGTTCGCTGACGCTGAACAACTTCCCGGGCTTTCTGCGTAACTTGTCGATTCCGCTGGTAGGGCAGATCGACTTGGCGATGATCGACGTACTGCGTGACCGTGAGCGTGGCGTGCCGCGTTATAACGAGTTCCGCCGTCAGATTGGCTTAAAGCCGATCACCAAGTTCGAAGACCTGACCACCGAAACGGTAACCCTGAACAAGCTTAAGCAGCTGTACAGCAACGACATCGAGAAGATCGATACCTTGGTCGGTATGCTGGCCGAAACCGTGCGTCCTGAGGGCTTTGCCTTCGGCGAAACCGCCTTCCAGATCTTCATCATGAACGCCTCGCGTCGTTTGATGGCCGACCGCTTCTTCACCTCGGACTACCGTCCAGCGATCTACACCCAAGAAGGTTACGACTGGGTAGAGCACACCACCATGGTGGACGTGATCAAGCGCCACAATCCGCAACTGCTGGCTAGCCTGACTGGTATCGACAACGCCTTTAAACCGTGGGGCCTGAAGATTCCGGCCGATTACGAAACTTGGCCGGCCGCCGCTAAGCAAGAGCACCTGTGGGTTAACGGTGCCCTGCGCACGCAGTACAAGGCCGATGAAGTACCGGCGCTGAAAAAAGTGGATATCGGTGGGCTGATCAGCTCGGTGTTGTGGACCAAAGTCAAAGAGCGCACCGACGTGGCGCCTGTTGGCCACAGCAAGCCGATTCACCCCTATGGCGCCTTGGCTAAGGTGAAGTTCACCGCCGTGCCGGGCAACCCTTACACCGGCTTGTTCCAAGGCGCTGAGCACGGCCTGCTGCGCTTGTCGGTCACCGGTGACCCGGCTGATCGTGGCTTTGCACCGGGCTTGGCGTGGAAGGCGTTTGTCGATGGCAAGCCGTCAGAAAACGTCTCGGCGCTGTACACCCTGTCGGGCCAAGGCGGTAACTACAACTTCTTTGCCAACGAGCTGTCGCAGTACGTGCAGGTAGAAGCCAACGAAACACTGGGCACCACCACGCTGTTCTCGCTGGTGAGCAGCAAGCCCACGCAGCTGAACTTGGCAGATATGGCCGAAGTGACTGCACAAGGCCAAGCCGTAGCGCAAGCCAAAGTGCCGACACAGATCTACTTTGTGCCGCGTGCCGAAGTGAAGAACCGTTTCAGCAGCGCGGCGCACGACTTCCGTGCCGACCTGTTGCAGCTGCAAGCAGGCACTGTGGTGTATGACCTGTACGCCACCTCCGAGCCGATCAAAACCTCGATCTTCCCCTCGTTGACCAATCGTTACGCCAGCCAGCGCCGCAACAGTGCGGTGAAGGTCGGTGAGTTGAGCTTGAGTTCTGCCTTTAACCTGTCGGCCTTTGGCGACAGCGGCGTGTTCTTCAAGCACCAGCGCATGGAAGACCAATAAACCTATATCCCTGCCGGCATGGGCGGCAGGGGCGCGTGCAAACCGCGAGCTTTAGCCGGCCTTAGTGGCCGGCTTTTTTTATCCCGCTAACTGAGCAGTGCCGCTTCATCCACTGCATCGATCAGCGCTGCCGGCATGTACTGCTCGGCATAGCGGCGATACACGCCGGAGCGCACAAACAGGGCGAACAGTTCGGCGTCGATATGCTGCTCGTCGCGCATCTTGGCCATGATGCGCATAGCCACCGACAGCGGCTTGCCGGCTTTGTAAGGGCGGTCGATGGCGGTGAGGGCTTCGAAAATATCGGCAATCGCCATCATCCGTGCGGGAATGCTCATTTGTGCTTGGGTTAAGCCGCGTGGGTAGCCTTGGCCGTCCATTTTTTCGTGATGGCCGCCGGCAATCTCTGGCACTTCACGCAGGTGGCGGGGGAAGGGCAGGCGCTCGAGCATGATGATGGTTTGGATAATGTGCTCGTTGATCTTAAAGCGCTCTTCTTCGCTTAACGTGCCGCGCCGCACGCTTAAGTTGTACAGCTCGCCACGGTTATACAGCAGCGCCGGGGTTTGCAGGCTAAAGCCCCACGGGTTGTTGGCTGTGATCACGTCTTGCGCGCGGCGCTCGATGCTGTGTTCGGGCTTGTCGGCCAGTAACGGCTCGAGGGTCGGTAGTGGTGGCTCTGGGTGGGCTTGTTTGCGTTGTAGCTCTTCATGGCCAATGCCGAGCCGGTCAGACAGGGTGCGCAGCCAAGTTTGCCCGGCAATGCGCTCAAGGCGGGCAAGATCGCTGTCGGCCATAAACTCGCCGCCCACATTGCAGCGGGCGACAAAGGCAAAGTCGTCATCCAGTTGCGCGAGCTGTTCTTGCAGCTGCGCTTTTAGTTGCGCGCTATCGTTAGGCTCGCCTTCGGCGCGCGCTTGCCAATAGGCGATATGTGCGTCGCGCTTAAGCACTTCAAAACGCATGCGTACTTCGTGAATGCGGTCGTAGAGGGTTTCTAGCTTGGTGGCTTTATCCACCACGTATTCCGGTGTGGTGACTTTGCCGCAGTCATGTAGCCACGCGGCAATGTGCAAGGTTTCCCATTGCTCGGCGCTTAAGCTGAAGTCTTTAAATGGTCCGTTTTGCTCTGCGCAAGCGGCTTGGGCGAGGGCTTTGGCCAGCTCCGGCACGCGCTGACAGTGACCGCCGGTGTAGGGGCTTTTCGCATCGATGGCGCCGGCGAGCAGCTGGATAAAGGCTTCCAGCAGGGCTTTTTGTTCATCCAATAACCGTTGCGTGTTCAGGGCGACGGCAGCGGTGGTCGAGAGCGTCTGGGCAAAGGCCATTAGCTCGCGTGATAGCGGGTTCTGTGCTTCATCCACCAGCAGCGCCAAAATGCCTAAGGTGTCGCCTTTGCGATTGCGTAGCGGCAAGGCCCAGAGGGACAAGTCGTTGGTTGGTGTGGGCAGCGCACTAAAGTGTTGGCTGGCCTGTGCGCCGCTTAAACGCACTGGCTTGGCAAAGTGCAGCGCTTGCAGCAGCGGGTGGTGTTGCGCATCCAAGGCAATCGGTGCGCTGTGCTCGGTGGCCAACATCTGCCCGTGGTGGCGTAAGCAGGCCAGCTGCCACGGTGCTTCGGCGCTGTCTTGCAGGTAGATCAGTGCGGCATCGGCGTTGGTGACTTCCTGCATGTCTTTGATCAGCTGGGCAAGCAAGCGCTGAAAATCGGTCTCGGCTGAGAGCGCTAGCGAGAGATCAAGAAAGCGGTGGATGGTGGCTTTCATCTTGCCCATGGCGCGCGCTAGGTCGGCCACTTCGGCGATATTTGAGTCCACGGTGAGTGGTTCGTCGAAGTTAAAACGCTCGATTTTTTCCGCTTCACGGGTCAGGGTTTTTAAGGGGCGGGCCGCCCAGCGCGCAAACAGCAGCGCCAGGGCAATGCCCGGCACGATCAGCAGCATGCTGATCAGCATGGATTCATGACGCAGCACTTTGGCGGCGGCCAAGAGCTCGTCGTGGGGTGAGGCTAAAAGCAAATACAGCGGCATATCGCCGGCATCGGCCAGCAGCGCGACACGCGCCAATTGCCAGTCTTGTGCCTGCCAGCGGCCATGCTTAACGCTAATCGCCTGCTGGTCAGCAATGAGCTGTTGCGCTTGCACCAGAGGCTCGTTGTTCAGTTGGCTGAGCAAGGGCAGGCCGGAGTCGGGTTGCGTTGGCAGCGTGCGGTTTTCACTCCAGGTGACGATCTCGCCGGTGGCATTGATCACCGCCACTTGCGAGCTGGGGGTGGGTTTGTAGCTGCTGAGCAGCGCATCTAGGCTGCTCAGGGTGGTATCGAGCCCCAGCACGGCATGCCCCTCGGGGTGCGCTAAGGCCAAGGTAATGCCGGCTTCATCGGAGGTGAAAAATCGATACGGATTACTGCTGTACAGCCCACCCCGCGCTTGCGCCTGCTGATACCAGCGACGGCTGCGTGGGTCGAATGGGTAGTTGCTTCGCTCGTGGCGAGCGAGTTCTTTTAGCTCGGCATCTAGATAAAGAAACGTGCCGCCGGCTTGCTGGGCCGGTTGGCGACTTTGCACAACCCAGCGGGTGTGCAGGGGCGCTTCGGGGTAGAGCTTGTGCATCAATGGGCTGTCGGCCCAAGGGCGCAGCAGGAAAAAGTCGCCGTTGCTCCAGCCCACATAGGCCGCCGACAACTGTGGCTGGGCATGCAGCGCGGCGACTAAGGCGTCAACATGGCTTAAACGTGCTTCAAGACTGTTGGCGTGTACCAGCGGGGTATGCGCCAGCAGGTCAATGGCGGCTCGACTGGGGCGATACAGGGCATCCAGCGCGGCCTGAGCATGGTTGGCAATCAGCTGATAGCGGCTTTGCGCCTCCTGCATTAACAGGCGTTGGGTTTGCCAATACTGATAGCCCTGACTCACCAGCGCATAGCCCAGCAGCAGGCCAACAAACAGGTAAGCGATATGGATATACAGCGGTATCCGACGTGAAGGCATCGCGGGCGCTCCCTGAGGCTCGCCCTTCACTATAGATAATCTTGCCGGCGCTTTGCTTACAGCAGCGCGATGAGTAACTGCCCGGCCAGAATGATCAACATCACCAGCCCGCCAGCGAACAGATTACGCCGCAGTGGCACATAGTTGCTGTGTACATGCACCCAAGCATGTGCAGCGCGGCTGGCCACGTAAGCCCACGCGAGTACGAGGGTGAGCAGGTTGACGCTGGCGGTAATAAACAGCGTGAGCAGCAGCACGTAAAACAGCATGGGGCTGGCGAACTGATTGCTGATGCAGTTGTTTACTTGGCGCACAGGGTCGGGCCAAGCGTCGTCATCCAAGGGGGCGCGTTGCTCATCCACCAGACCCGCCGCGCGCGCAGCTTTTTTACGTTTTAGCAGCAGCGGATAGAGACTTAAGGTCAGCGCGATTTGCGCGAGCAAGGCGAACAACACGGCGGCATTCGTCATTTCAATAAGCTCCCTTTAAATGGGTACCACTTTGCTGCGTTGATTGGGCAAGTTGGCGGGCAGGTCGCGCTTGGCCAGTTCGGCCAGCTCGGCCTGCGGGTAGTCGCCGTAGAGCACGGTAAACCAGTCCTGCCCATTACGTTGGCTGCGCTTGAGGTGCAGCGGCTGCGTCGGGTGCTGTTTGATCAGCGCTTGCATATAGGCTTCGCCACGGCCTTCCACTAAGGCGATGCTGTAGCGCGTGCTGTCGATTTCGTGGCTGCTTTCGCTGTCGTCGCGGCTATTGGCGAGGCTGTCGCCACCTTGTCCGTGGCCGGCGTAAACCGGCTCGGGGGTTGGCACGGCTTGCGGTTGTGCAGCGGGGGTGTGCTGGCTTTGCGGCGCTTGGCTGGGCTGGCGCAGGTCGATACTCGGTACGTTATTGCGCCCGTCGAACAGCTGCTGCGGTTGGCTGGGCAGAATATTCGGCGCGCGCTCGCTGTTGCCTTGGTTGATGATCTGAATGTCGCGGTACTTTTTATCCGACAGCGCGGCAAGCCCGGCACCATCGCGCACTAAGCTCGGGCGTAGGAAGACCATCAGATTGCGCTTCACATGCTGGTCGCGGGTGGAGCGGAACAGGCGGCCAATAATCGGAATGTCGCCCAGCAGCGGCACTTTCGAGTCTGAGGTGACCACGTCATCTTGAATCAAACCGCCGAGCACGATCACTTGGCCGTCTTCAGCCAAAATGGTGGTCTTGATCGAGCGCTTGTTGGTGACCAAATCCACCGCTTGCGAGCTTAAGGTGGTGGTCGGTGCAATCGAGGAGATCTCTTGCTCCACTTCCAAACGCAGGGTGCGGCCTTCGTTCAAGTGTGGGGTGACCTTAAGGTTTACGCCGATATCTTTACGCTCGATGGTGGTGAACGGGTTGCTGGAACCCGCCGCATCGGTGGTGTACGAGCCGGTCTGGAAGGGCACGTTTTGGCCGACCAGAATCTCCGCCTTTTGGTTGTCCAGCGTCAGCAGGCTGGGGGTGGAGAGCAGGTTGCTCTTGCTATTGGCCGATAGCGCAGTGATTAGCGCGCCAAAGTTGTCGCTGCCAATGCCGACAATCGCGCCATCGGGCAGGCTTAGGTTGTCGGGAATCTTGTCGTTGGCAATCGCTGAAATCACCGTGCCGACCGAGATGCCGGTGTTGGCGAAGTTAACCCCGGCAGCGCCGCCCGTGCCGCCACGGGCATCGATGGCCCACTGCACGCCGAGGGCGTCGGTAATGTCGCCAGCGACTTCAACAATCGCTGCCTCGACCAGTACCTGCGCGCGCGGTACGTCGAGCTGACGCACGATATCTTCGATGGTGGCGACTAAGTCGGGCTCGGCCAAAATGATCAAGGCATTGAGGCTTTCATCGGCGCGCACCAGCAGTTTCTGCTGGTTGGAGCCTTCGCTGGAGCCCTGCTTCAGTTGTTCGGTGATATCGCCCAAGGTTTCGGCCAGTGCTTTGGCATCGTTATGGCGCAGGCGAATCACTCGGGTGTTGGCCGAGCGTGCGCTGGGGGTATCCAGCGAGCGGGCCAGCGCCGCGAGTTTGGCGCGGGCCTGATCGGGGCCGAGCAGAATCAAGCGGTTAGTGCGGCTGTCAGCAATCACCTGCACGTTGCTGGTGCCTTTGGCTTGGCCGCGATTGAGCGAGTTATTCAGTACTTCGGCGGCATCCATCACCCAAGCATGTTGCAGGGTGATCACGCTGTAATCGCGGGCGTTGCTTTGATCCACCTCGCGAATCAGCTGCTCAATGCGCGCAATGTTGGCGCGGCGGTCGCTGATGATGATGGCGTTGGCCGATACCACGGCGGCCAAGTGGCCGTATTGCGGTACTAGCGGGCGAATAATGGGGATCAGTTCGGCAGCGGCGTTGTGCTGCACCTGAATCAGCCGGGTTTCTAAGTTGTCTGGCGCGGCGCGACCAAAATTGCCCTCGGCTTTGGCTTCGCTGCTGGGCACGATGCGCGACTGTTCGTCTTGGGTGATCACGGTAAAGCCGTGGGTGTTCATCACCGACAAGAACAGCTGATACACCTCGCTCAAACTCAGCGGCGTTGAGGAAATCACCGATACTTGGCCTTTCACCCGCGGGTCGACGACAAAGGTCTCGCCGGTAATGCTGGCCACTTGCTCGACAAACTCGCGAATGTCGGCGTCTTTCATGGTGATGGTCCAGCGTTCTTCGCCGCTGGCTTGGCCCTGACTATGAATGCCGGCGGTGCTAGCGGCGAACACGGGCGCGGCCGTACCGGCTGCGACCGTCAGACTAATGGCCAGTGCGAGGGATGACAGCAGCGGGCGAGAAGAGGGCAAAGTCATGGGCTGGATTCGGTCTCGGTGGAGGTTTCGGTAATGCCGGCGGCGCTCATTTCTTGGCGCAAGCTTTCCATGCGTTCGCGCAGCAATTGATAGTTTTCGTCTTGCAGCTGTTCTAAGTCGGGCGTGACGTCGGCTTGTTCATAGACGGACGCGCTTTGGTAGCTGCTGATGCCGCTAGGTCGCTTAGTGGGGTAATACAAGCTTTCCCGGGCTAGGCCACGGCCCAGCACCACGTGGTCGGCGTGTACCTCGAGCAAGGTCACGCCGCTGGCAATCTCTTGATCAATTACATAGCGCTGCGCTTTGTTATTTTGATCGCGGATGATCGCGGCACTGCGGCGGCTGTCGGGGTGCACAAAGCTGGCTTCTAAGGTCAGCTGTAGGTTGGTCTCGGGCGTGGGAATGTTCGCCACCGGCGCGGCGCCAAACAGTTCATGCACGGGCACTTGGCCTGCGCTGCTGGTGCCTTGGCGGCTTTCGAGCAAGGTGGGGGCGCTAACGGGGCTACGTAGGTCACGCAGCAATTGCAGGGCTTGCCAGGTCAGCGACAAACTCATCAATACCACCAACGCCAAACAGGCGAGGGTGGGGGCAAGCGACTTGAGCCGGGTGAGGCGCGCAGGCGTCAAGGTTTCACTCCATCGAATTAGGCGTAGGCCTTGATTATTTTTATAGGTTGCCTTCATGGGCAGTCCCGCATCATAACAAGACTGCCGCATTGCGCTACAGCGGGATACCGCACAATTGAGTGGTGGTCAGCATTGGCCAAATATGCTCTAGTGCGCGGTAAGCGGCAGTCATTGCCATGACAATAAGCGGCGTCAAAACGCCCAGAAAGAACACCTTGCCTATGAATGCAATCGCCTCAGCCAGCGCAGGCCTTGTGGCCACCCGTTTACCGTATGCCTTTGCGCGCCGTCACGGCGTGTTATTGCGCACCAGTGATGGGCAATTACAGATTTGTCACAAGCCAGGGGTGGGCTTAAGCGTATTGGCGGAAGTCCAGCGTTTGGTTGGCCAAGCGTTACCGTGGCAGCCCCTCGAAGAAGCGGCTTTTAACGAAGCGCTCGGCGCTTTGTATCAACAGGATTCCTCCGGCGCCATGCAAGTGGCCGAAGGCCTAGGCGCTGACCTCGACTTGGCCAGCCTCGCTGAGCAAGTGCAAGAAACCGAAGACCTGCTGGAGCAGGAAGACGACGCGCCGATCATTCGCCTGATCAACGCCATCCTGAGCGAGGCGATTAAAGACAACGCCTCGGATATCCATATCGAAACCTTCGAGAAACGCTTAGTGGTGCGCTTTCGCATCGACGGCATTCTGCGTGAGGTACTGCAGCCACGCCGCGAGCTGGCCACCTTACTGGTCTCACGTATTAAGGTGATGGCGCGCTTGGATATCGCCGAGAAGCGCGTACCGCAGGATGGTCGTATCTCGCTGCGTTTGGCCGGGCGCGAGGTGGATATCCGTGTGTCTACCCTGCCGTCCAACCACGGCGAACGCGTGGTGCTGCGTCTGCTGGATAAACAAGCCGGGCGCCTGAGCCTGCCGCACTTGGGCATGAGCGCCCGCGACCGCGCGCTGATGCAAGACATCCTCGCCAAGCCGCACGGCATTATTCTGGTCACCGGCCCCACCGGCTCGGGGAAAACCACCACCTTGTACGCCAGCTTGGTCACCTTGAACGACCGCTCGCGCAACATTCTCACCGTCGAAGACCCGATCGAATACCACCTCGAAGGCATCGGCCAAACGCAGGTCAACAGCAAGGTGGACATGACCTTTGCCCGTGGCCTACGCGCCATTCTGCGCCAAGACCCGGACGTGGTGATGGTCGGTGAGATTCGCGATAAAGAAACCGCTGAAATCGCCGTGCAGGCCTCGCTGACCGGCCACTTAGTGCTCTCGACCCTGCACACTAACAGCGCCATCGGTGCAGTCACGCGCTTGGTGGATATGGGCGTGGAGCCGTTCTTGCTGTCGTCATCGTTGCTCGGCGTGCTCGCCCAGCGCTTGGTGCGCGTACTGTGCCCCAGCTGCAAGCAGGCTTATCAGGCCGATGAAGCCGAGTGCGCGGTACTCAACGTACCAGCCAGCAACCCGCCAACCCTTTACCGCGCCTGCGGTTGCGATGACTGCCGCCAATTGGGCTATCGCGGCCGAACCGGCATCTACGAGCTGGTGGTGTTTGACGACACCCTGCGCACGCAGATCCATGCCAACGCCAGCGAGCAAGACATGCTGCGCCACGCCCGCACCTTGGGCCCGAGCATCCGCGAAGATGGCCGGCGCAATGTATTGGCCGGCGTCACCACCCTCGAAGAAGTGCTGCGCGTTACCCGTGAGGAGTAAGCGCCCGCAGGGTTGCCTTTCTGTTATCACTATTTGCGCTAAGGAATCGCCCGGAGTGAACCGCTAAACCATGGCTGCCTTTGAATACATCGCCCTCGACAGCGCGGGCCGTCAGCGCAAGGGCGTGCTGGAGGCCGACAGCGCCCGTCAGGCGCGCCAGCAGCTGCGCGAGCAAAAACTCTCGCCGCTGGAGGTACAACCCGCGCGCAGCAAGTCGCAACCCGGTAGCCCGCGCTTGGGCTTTAGCCGTGGCCTGTCGGCGCGTGATTTGGCTCTGCTGACCCGCCAGCTGGCCACGCTGGTGCAGGCTGCGCTACCGATTGAAGAAGCCCTGCGCGCCGCCGCCGCGCAATCCACCACCGGCAAAGTCAAAAGCATGCTGCTGGCGGTACGTGGCCGCGTGTTGGAAGGCCACAGCTTGGCGGCGAGCTTGAAAGAATTCCCCAGCGCCTTTCCCGATTTGTACCGCGCCACCGTGGCCGCCGGTGAGCATTCTGGGCATTTGGGCTTAGTGCTAGAGCAGCTGGCCGACTACACCGAGCAGCGCTATCAGTCGCGGCAGAAAATTCAGCTGGCGCTGATGTATCCGGTGATTTTGATGATCGCCTCGCTGTCCATCGTCGGCTTTTTGCTCGGCTATGTGGTGCCGGATGTGGTCAAGGTATTCGTTAACACCGGGCAAGCATTGCCGGGGCTGACCCAAGGGCTGATCGCCGCCAGTGACTTTGTTAAAGGCTGGGGCTGGCTGGTGGTGCTACTCGCCATTGCAGGTGTGCTGGGCCTAAAACAACTGCTCAAGACCCCGGCGCTGCGCCTGCGTTGGGATGAGTTTTTATTGCGCTTGCCGCTGATTGGGCGCCTGTCACGCGCCGCGCACACCGCACGCTTTGCCTCTACCTTGGCGATTCTGAGCCGCAGCGGCGTGCCGTTGGTGGATGGCTTGGGCATTGCCGCCGCGGTGATCGGCAACATGGCGATTCGCGGGCGCGTCGAGCAAGCGGCGCAGAAAGTCCGTGAAGGCTCGAGCCTGACTCGCGCGCTGGAGGCTACTGACGACTTCCCGCCGATGCTCTTACACATGCTCGCCAGCGGCGAACGCTCCGGCGAGTTGGACAACATGCTCGGCCGTGCCGCGCGCACGCAAGAGAACGATCTATCGGCGCAAATCGCCCTGATGGTCGGTCTCTTCGAGCCTTTTATGCTGGTATTTATGGGCGCGGTGGTGCTGGTCATCGTGCTCGCGATTCTTTTACCGATTCTGTCGCTTAACCAACTGGTGGGGTAACGCATGCAACGCAAACAAGGCGGTTTTACGCTGATTGAAATCATGGTCGTGGTGGTCATCTTGGGTATTCTCGCCGCGCTGGTGGTGCCGCAAGTAATGAGCCGCCCCGATCAGGCCAAAGTCACCGTGGCCAAGAACGACATCAAAGCCATCGCCGCCGCGCTGGATATGTACAAGCTGGATAACCACAGCTACCCAAGCACCCAGCAGGGCCTTGAAGCGCTGGTGACTAAGCCTTCCGGCAACCCAGCGGCGAAAAACTGGAACAAAGACGGTTACCTGAAAAAGCTGCCCGTCGACCCCTGGGGCAACCCGTACCTGTACCTGCAGCCGGGCAGCAAAGGCGCGTTTGACCTGTACTCGCAAGGCGCCGACGGCAAAGAAGGCGGCAGCGACCTGAACGCCGACATCGGCAGCTGGGACATCTAAACCGCCATGCGCGCGGCACGCGGCTTCACCCTGATCGAGCTGCTGGTGGTGCTGGTCATCATCGGCACGCTGGTGAGCTTGGTGAGCTTTTCCAGCGGCTTGATCAGCCCGGAGCGCCGCTACGCGCAAGAAGCGCAGCGCAGTCAGCAGTTATTGCAGCTGCTACTCGATGAAGCGCTGTTGGCCGGGCGCGATTACGGGGTGCGGGTCGAGGCGCAGCGGCTAAGCCTTTGGCAATGGCAAGCCAGCCAGCAAGAATGGCAAGCCATGCCCCAGCTACCGGCCTTGCAACTGCCCGAGCCGCTGCGCTTTAGCTTGGAACTAGAAGGCCAGCCGTGGCAGCTCGCCGCGCCAACGGATGACGATGAACAAGCAAGCAGCACCGCAACCAGCGCCAACGCGCCACAGCTGTTGTTTCTCTCCAGCGGCGAATTTAGCCCGTTTCGCTTAACCCTGACCGCCAGCAAAGAGTCGCGCTGGTTGATTAGCGGTGATGGCTTCAACCTCGCCGAGTTGGAGCTGCTGAAGTGAAATCGCGCGGCTTTACCTTGCTCGAAGTGCTGGTGGCTTTGGCGGTGTTTGCCACCGTGGCGGCGGTGATCTTGGTCGCCAGCGGGCGCAGTGTGAGTAACGCGATTCGTTTAGAAGATAAGACCTTAGCCAGTTGGTTAGCCGATAACCGTCTGCAAGAACTGGCGTGGACGCCTAATGTGCAGCCAGGGCGAGAGCAAACCGAATTGGATTACGCCGGGCGCCGCTGGCAGCGCCTAGAGCTGATCGAAACCACCAGCGAGCCGGGCATGCTGCGCGTGACTGTGTGGGTGGCGGCTAAGCCCAACAAGGGCGGCAGCGAACCGATTGAAGAGCGCGCCGTGCAAAGCCTGATCGGCTTTATTGGGGCAGGCTCGTGAGGCGTAGTGCGGGCTTTACGCTGCTTGAGGTGATGATCGCCATCAGCATTTTTGCCCTCGTGGGGCTGGCGACCTACCGCATGATGGACACCGTGCTGACCAGCGATCAGCGCATCAAAGCGCAAGAGCAGCGCTTGCGCGAGTTAGTGCGTGCGCTGGAAGTGTTCGAGCGTGACTTACTGCAACTGCGCGCCCGTCCGGTGCGTGCCGCCTATGGCGACGAGTTGCCGGCCTTGGTACTGCAATCGGGCGATGGCCGGGTGCAGCTGGAGTGGACACGTGCCGGCTGGAGTAACCCGCTGGGGCGCCGCCGTAGTGATTTGCAGCGCGTACGCTGGCAATTCCAAACGGGCGAGCTAAGCCGCCAGTACTGGCAAGTACTCGACCAAGCGCAGGACTCGTTACCGCAAGTGCAGCGCGTACTCAGCGAGCTTCGCAGCGCGCAGATCGAGGTGCTGGATGAGCAAAATCAGTGGCACAGCCAATGGCCGGTTAATGATGTGCGCAGCGGCAGTGATCCCAGTCAGAGCGTGCCATCGTTGCCCAAAGCCCTGCGTTTTACCTTTGAGCACCCGCATTATGGTGAGCTAGTGCGCCAATGGCGCTTGCCCGATGGCACGCCGCCGACCTTGCCCGGCCAAGCGGGTGGCAATAGCAATGGCGGCGATAACGGGGCTGGGCAAAACCCGGCGAACGGCCAAGGGGCGCAGCCATGAAGCGTCAGGCGGGTGTCGCGCTGATTACCGTGCTGCTGATTGTGGCACTGGTGACTGTGGTGTGCGCGGCGATGATCAGCCGTCAGCAACTCACCATTCGCGCCGTCGGCGTGCCGCTTACCCAGCGCCAAGCCATGCATTACGCCTTGGGTGGCGAGCGCTTGGCACAAGCCATCTTGCAGCGCGATGCCAAAGCAGGAAATGCCAATCAGCCGCTCGATCACCTACAAGAAGCGTGGGCCAAACCGCTGCCGGATTATCCGGTCGATGGCGGTACGATCAGCGTGCATATTGAAGACCTGGCCGGGCGTTTTAACCTCAATAGCCTAGTGCGCGACAAGCAAGTCGACAGCATCGCCTTGGCGCGCTTCGAGCGCTTATTGCGCCGCTTAGAGATACAGGCCCCGTATGCACAGCGTTTGGTCGATTGGCTGGATGCCGATCAAGAAGTCAGCGGCGAAAACGGTGCCGAAGACGGCGCGTATTTGTTGGAGCAGCCGCCGTATCGGGCGGCTAATCGCTTGCTCAGCGATGCCAGCGAGTTACGCCTGCTGTTGGGCATGACCGAACTCGATTGGCGCAAGCTAAAGCCTTGGGTGGCGGCTTTGCCGGCCGATGCTGCATTGAATATCAATACCGCCAGCGCATTGCTATTAAGCACGCTGGCCGAGCCGTTAAGTGTTGATAGCGCTAAAGCGTTAGTGGCGGCACGCGGTGCGCAGGGCTATCCCGATGTGGCGGGTTTTTTAAGCCAGTCGGCGTTGGCGGGCATGGGGGTGCAGGCGCAAGGCTTAAGTGTTGGTAGTCAGTTTTTTCGTGTAAGCAGCCGTGTGCGCTTAGGCGATGGCGAACGCGTGTTGCAGTCGCTGTTACAGCGCGACGCGCAGGGCAAAGTGTATGTATTAGCGCGGGATTTCGCGCAGAGCTGGCCGCTGCCTGAAGCGCGGCCAACCAAGGAGTAAAGCAAGCCATGTGGCAATTAAGTGTGAGCCCCGAGTGGGCGCAAGGGGTGGCGTTGGCCGATTGCCAGTTGCGCTGGTGGCACGCGCAAGGCGCTGGCCAAGGCAACTGGCAGACTTGGCAAGCGGCGGTGGCCGAATGTGCCGAAGCGGCACTGACGCTGCGGCTGATTTTGCCGGTTGAGGCGGCCACCGTGCTGCATGTTGAGCTGCCCACGCGCAAACAGCGCTGGCTGCAACAGGCCTTGGCGTACGCCGTGGAAGAACAACTGGCCGAAGATATCGACAACCTGCACTTGGCCATCGGCGAAGCCAATAGCGCCGGTTTAACGCGCGTGGTGGCAGTGCGCAAAAACCTTTTGCAGGCAACTTTGACGGCTTTGCAGGGGCTGCCTTTTAAGGTGGCGGTGCAGAGCATTCAGCTGGATGCCGAGCAATTCCCCCTGCCTGATGAGGCAACAGCGGCGTGGTGTGTCAGCCACGGGCGTGCCGTGTGGCGTAACGCGCAAGGCGAAGTGATTGCCCTAACGGCCAGCATGTTGCGTCAGCAGCTAGCCGTGCAAGCGGCGCCGGGCTTTCGCTTTGCCGGTGAGGCGCCCAGTGATTGGCCAGAGGCCATTGAGCTGAGTGCTAACCAACCGCAGGCGGATGCTATTGAGCTGGCGCAGGGCCTGTTTACCCCGCAAAGCACTGTGCAGCCAGCACGGCGCTGGTTGCCGGTGGCCGCATTGGCAGCCTTGTGGGCGGTGCTGCAATGGGGCTTTAACTTGGGCCAAGGGATATATCTGCAACAGCAGGCCGACAGTTTGGCGGCGCAAAGCACGGCGCAATATCAGCAGCTATTTCCCGAGGACCGGCGCATCGTCAATTTAGAGGCGCAATTCCGTGAGCACCTGCGTCAAGGCGAGGGCAGCACCAGCAGCGGTTTCTTGGCTCAGCTACAGCAAGTGGGGGCTGGCTTATTGCAGCAAGGCAGTGGCGTGCGGGTCGTGCAGCTGGATTATCGGCGCAGCACCGATAGCTTAAGTTTTGAAGTTGAAGCCAGTGACTTTGCCGCCTTAGAGGCACTACGCCGGCAATTTACCGAACAAGGCTTGCCGGTGCAGGTGGGCTCGGCCTCGCGCGAAGGCGATCGCGTGGTGGCGCGGGTCAGCATTGGAGGTGAGGCATGAGTTGGCAAACCCAGCTGCAACAGTCCCCGTTGGCGCAGCGTTGGCAAGCGCTACCGGCGCGTGATCGTTTTGCTTTGGCGGCCTTGAGTGGCTTTTTGCTGTTGGTCTGTGTGTACGTGTTGGCTTGGTTGCCGGTGCAGCGTTATATGCACAGCGCCAGTGAAGACTTTCAGCGCCAGCGCACCTTGCACGCCTTGATCAGCCAGAATGCTCCGCAGTTGCAGGGGCGTTCAGTTACCAGCCCCGTGGTGCTGGCAGCCGATGAACTGCAAGGTTTACTCACCGCCAGCGCCCAGCAGCAAGGTTTACGTTTGCAGCGTTTGGATGTGCAGCAACCCGGCTGGATTGAAGTGCAGCTGGAAGCGGTCACCGTAACGGCGCTGCTGGCGTGGCTCGGCCAGCTGCAAGAGCGCGGCGTGGTGGTTGAAGAGGTGAATCTAACCCGTACCGAACCGGGTAAAGCCGACGCACGACTGGCTTTATCGGTGGGTGGTTTCTGAGCCAAGGCTAAGCAGCCGCTTGCGGCGTTTATCCGAGTAAATGACTCGGGCACTCTGCTTGTGATGGGTTTTTTCGTTACAATCGCGGCAATCCAACGAGTGCTTGCTTAATTCCCATGCAGGCCGTGTAAGCCGAGGTGAAGTGTGGACATTATTGAAACCATCAAAGATCAAATCGCGAACAACACCATTCTGCTCTACATGAAGGGTTCGCCGAATGCCCCTCAGTGTGGTTTTTCCGCGCGTGCCTCGCAGGCGGTGATGGCCTGTGGTGAGAAGTTCGCTTACGTGGATATTCTGCAGCACCCGGAAATTCGCGCTAATTTGCCGGCCTATGCCAACTGGCCGACCTTCCCGCAGCTGTGGGTAAAAGGCGAGCTGATCGGCGGTAGCGATATCGTGCTGGAAATGTTCGAGAAGGGTGAGCTGCAAACCCTGATCAAAGACGCTATGGCCGAGTAATTAGCCCAAGCGATAAAAAACCGAGGCCAGTGCCTCGGTTTTTTTATGCCAGTGAGCGCTTATTCGGCTCTTTGTGGGCTGGCTTTGGCCATCAACAGATAGCCGATCACCGCCGAGAACAGTGAGCCCACCAGAATGCCCAAGCGGTCCATGCCGGCGTAGGCGGAATCCGGCGCGAAGGCCAGCGAGCCAATGAACAAGCTCATGGTGAAGCCGATACCGCAGAGAATCGACACGGCAAGAATCTGCGTCCAATTGCTTTCCGCCGGCATATTGGCAATGCGGCACTTGATGGCCAGCCAGGTGAAGCCAAACACGCCAATGGTTTTGCCCACCAGCAGGCCGAGAATAATGCCTAAGGTGACCGGCTCAAGCACGCTGGCGAAGGTCATGCCTTTGAGTGAAACGCCCGCGTTGGCAAAGGCGAAAATCGGCATCACGGCGAAGGCAATCCACGGGTGCAGCGCATGCTCAGCGGTAAGCAACGGCGACGGGCTGCCGTCGGTGGTGCGTAGCGGAATGATAAAGGCCATAGCTACGCCGGCCAGTGTGGCGTGTACGCCGCTCTTGAGCACGCTGATCCACAAGAACAGACCGATGACCAAGTAGGGGCCGAGCTTGTTCACCCCTAAGCGGTTCATCAGCACCATGATGCCGAGGAAAATACTGGCAAACAGCAGCGAGGTGTTTGACAGCTCTGCGGAGTAGAACAGCGCAATGATCACAATGGCGCCCAAGTCATCGATGATCGCCAAGGTCATCAAGAACAGTTTTAGCGTGACCGGTACACGCGACCCCAGCAGGCCGAGAATACCCAGCGCAAAGGCGATATCGGTGGCCATGGGGATCGCCCAGCCTTTTAAGGCATCGGGCTCGTTCCAGTTCAGCCAGGCATAAATGGCCGCCGGCACTAACATGCCGCCAATCGCGGCCATGCCCGGCAGAACCACTTGCGAGGGGCGTGAGAGGTGCCCGTCGAGTAGCTCGCGTTTAACTTCTAGGCCAATCAGCAGAAAGAACAAGGCCATCAGGCCGTCGTTAATCCACAGCAGCAGGGGTTTGTTGATTTCCAGTGCGCCAACCTGCACCGCCACCGGCACTTCGAGGAACATGTCGTAGAGAAACGACAGCGGCGAATTGTTGATCAGCAAAGCAAGCACTGCGGCAATGATCAGCAGAATGCCGCCGGCTGCTTCCAGCTCAACAAACTGCTTTAGGCGTTGCCTGAGACGTACCACCATGAACAAAACTCCTTATAGATTCTCTAGCAATAAAAGCAGAGAAAAACGGGATCGTTTGACTTTATGGATTCTGGTTTAAAACGCCAAACTGCAACTGTGTGCAGATGTTTCGTTTCGCTGTGCCTAGCGGGAACGAGTATACATGACTAATTTTTAAGCGTTTTTTGTTAATTCGGAGGTCTTATGAGCAGGCACTGGGTGGCTCAAGCAGTCGCCATTATTGAGGCGGATTTTAATCGCAGCGCCGATACGCATTTGATCCCGCTGGGGCTGCCGGCTTTCCCCGGTATCACGGTGTATTTCAAAGATGAGTCGAGCCATCCAACCGGCAGCCTGAAACACCGCTTGGCGCGCTCGTTATTTTTATACGCCTTGTGTAATGGCAAGTTGCGTGAGGGTGCGCCGGTGATTGAGGCCTCCAGTGGTTCGACGGCGGTATCGGAGGCGTATTTCGCGCGTTTGCTGGGCTTGCCCTTTATTGCCGTGATGCCGGCCACGACCTCACAAGCCAAGATCGCGCAGATCAATTTTTATGGTGGGCAGTGCCACTTGGTGGACGATCCGCAAGCGATTTACAGCGAGTCGGCCCGTTTGGCTGCGGAGCTGGGCGGTTATTTTATGGATCAATTCACCTACGCCGAGCGGGCGACTGACTGGCGCGCCAACAACAACATTGCCGAATCGATCTTTCAGCAGATGAGCCGTGAGGCGCACCCAGTACCGGCGTGGATTGTTGCCAGCCCCGGCACCGGTGGCACCTTGGCGACCATTGGTCGTTATGTGCGATACCAACGCCATAACACTCAGGTGTTGGCCGTCGACCCTGAGCATTCGGTGTTTTATGACTTCTACCGCGATGGCGAAAGCGCAGTGACCTTAGCGCGCGGTTCGGGCATTGAAGGCATTGGCAGGCCCAAGGTGGAAGCTTCGTTTGTGCCGAGCGTGTTGGATGCCATGCTCAAGGTGCCGGATGCTTGGTCGCTGGCGGCGATGCATTATTTGGCCGAGCGCTTAGGGCGGCGCGTCGGGGCTTCAAGCGGCACTAACTTGTTGGGTGTGCTGGCTGCGGCTGAGCGTATGCAGGCGGCGGGGCAGCAAGGTGCCATCGTGACCTTGCTGTGCGATAGCGGCGAGCGTTATGCCAATACCTACTACCAAGAAGCGTGGTTAGAAAGCCAAGGTTATGCCTTGGCGCCCTTGCAGGCACAGGTGGCTGCCTGTGCCGAACAAGGGACTGGGTTGCCGGCGGCGCTTAGCGCGACGTGGTGTTAGTCGCGCGGGCGGCCGAGGATGATCGACACCAGCGCAGCCAATGCCAATAACCAGCAGTAATACACCGAGCTGACCAGTGCCAGCGGTGACAGACCCGCCAGCGAACCGGCGAGCAGAATCTGCGCGCCCCACGGGATCACGCCCTGCACCACGCAGGAGAAAATATCCAGCAAGCTGGCGCTGCGTTTGCGGTCGACATCTTCGGCATCGGCAATGTTCTTTGCCACTTCACCGCTTAAGATGATGGCCACGGTGTTATTGGCCACAAACAAGTTGGCGATACTCACCAGCAAGGCAATGGCGATTTCGCCGGCACGGCGCTGACCCACAGCGATAGCTTGGGTGATGCGGCTAATGCTGTTGTTCAGACATTGCAGGCCGCCTTGGCTTTTCATCAGTGCCGACAGACCGCCGATCAGCATCGACAGCAGCATGATTTCCAGCATGCCTTCGAAGCCGGCATAGATGTCGTTGCCGAGCTTTAACACGCCGTATTCCGGGGCGAGCAGGAGACCACTCACGCCGGAGAGCAGAATGCCGGCGAGCAGCACCAAAATCACATTCAGGCCGCTCACGGCTAGCGCCAATACCGCCACGTAGGGTAATACCAGCAGCCAGTTGCTGACTTCACGCGGCTCGCTGGCATCGGCACTGCTGCCCAGCCAAGCCAATAGCAAGAGGGTGGCGATGGCGGCGGGCAAGGCAATGCGCAGGTTCATCAAGAACTTGTCGCGCATGCCGACGTTTTGCGAGCGCGTGGCGGCAATGGTGGTGTCGGAAATAATCGACAAGTTATCGCCAAACATAGCGCCACCGATCACCGCGCCCATGGTCAGCGGCATGTCCAACCCGGTGGCTTGGGCAAAGCCCACGGCAATCGGGGCTAAGGCGCCGATGGTGCCCATGGAGGTGCCCATGGCCGTGGCCAAAAACGCCGCGACCACAAACAAGCCGGGCAGCACCAGCTGCTCGGGCAGAATGTTCAGGCCGGCGTTCACCGTGGCATCGACACCGCCAATGGCTTTGGTCACCGCAGCAAACGCGCCGGCTAAGAGGAAGACCAAGCACATCAACACAATGGTGTTATCGCCGACGCCAGCGATAAACGTATCGAGTTTTTTATTCAGGCTTTCACGGCCTAAACACAAGGCCACGACCAGTGCGACCAAAGCTGCGACGGGGGCTTTGAGTTGGTAGAAGGCGAAGTCGGTGCCAAGTTGGCTGTGATAGATGCCGCTGCCTAAGAACAGGGCGAGAAATACCAGTAACGGCAATAGCGGCCATGCGCGCGCATCGGCGTGGCGAGTCATAACAGTCTCCCGGATTGCGGTCGATAATCAGGATGCGCAGGCCGATAGGCCGCGCCAACGCCAGCAGCGGGGGTAACCGCTGTGGCAAGGGCGCGCATTGTACCGAGCTGTTAAGAACTGAATTAGATGTTTTTCTATTGTTAAGCTGTGTATTGGTTATAACTGGTGCCAGTGCTGCACCACATCCAGCATGCGGTGGGCAAAGCCCCACTCGTTGTCATACCACGCCATTAGCTTGATCAGATTGCCTTGTACGCGGGTTTGCCCGGCGTCTAAGGTGGCGGAGTGCGGATTGCCGTTGTAATCGATGGACACCAAGGGCAAGTCACTGACCGCCAGTACGCCCTTAGGCATGCTGTGGCTGGCGGCGCGGAAGGCTTGCTCCAGCGCAGATTTGTCCACGGGGTTACGGACCTGCGCGACTAAATCAACCAGCGACACATTGGGTGTCGGCACACGCACGGCCAAGCCATCCAGACGGCCATTGAGGTGCGGCAGCACTAAGCCAACGGCTTTGGCAGCGCCGGTTTTGCTGGGAATCATCGACAGTGCGGCCGCGCGGGCGCGGTACAGGTCGCTGTGGGTTTTATCCAGCAGGTTCTGGTCATTGGTGTAGGCGTGAATGGTGGTCACTAGGCCTTGTTCGATGCCGCAGAGCTGATCCAGCACTTGGGCAATCGGCGCCAAGCAGTTGGTGGTGCAGGAGGCGTTGGAGACGATCTGCATGGCAGACGTTAACTGCTGATGGTTAACGCCGTAGACCAAGGTGAGGTCGGCATCGTCCATCGGGTGCGAGACCAGCACGCGTTTGGCGCCAGCGTTTAAATGCGCGGCCGCTTGAGCGCGCTGTTTGAACTTGCCGCTGCATTCGAGCACCAGATCAACGCCTAGCGCTTGCCAAGGTAGGCGGCTGGGGTCTTTCTCGGCCAGTAGGCGAATGTGATGTTGGCCGGCTTGCCAGTGGTCTTGCTGCTCGATGAGTTCGCCCTGCAGCGGGCCAAAGGTGGAGTCGTAACGGGTGAGGTGGGCCAACGTGGCCGCATCGCCCAAATCATTGATGGCGACCAGCTCAATGCCTTGATAGGCGGGGTTTTGCAGCAAAATGCGTAACAGCGCGCGGCCAATACGGCCGTAACCATTGATGGCAACTTTCACACTCATAACAGGCTCCTTGCACAGTAATGGTCTGAGCTTGGCATGCCTGAAAAAGCAAAAGCTTGATGCAGGGCATGCCGATACTGATCAGCATAGCCCTGCTGGGCGGTTATTCGTCGTGCTGTGGCGCGGCCGGGGTTTCTAAGGCGCCGGGGTAGGCGCAGCCTTGCTGCACGGTGTCGCCAATGGTCAGGCGTGCCTGCCAGTTACTGAAGTTACCGCTCATGCTGTCGCGACACTCGCCGGGCGACAGGCTCAGCTCAATGCTTTGCCCATTGGCTTCGCTGCTGTAGCTGGTCACGCCGCCGGGTACGGCCTCCACAATGTAGGGCAGGGCGAGGGCCGGAAAGCCGATGCGCTCAAGCTGCATGCCACGGCGGCCAACACGCATGTTCCAGCTCGGCTCGTTGCCGCTGGCGCGCCACAGGGTAGCGATAAAGTTCAGGTCTTCACAGCCGTGGCCTTCGCCACTGACACGGTGCACTTGGCTAACGCTAAACAAGCCATCGCTACGCATGCCTTCGCCTTGGCGCGGTTTGGCTTTTAGCTCGCCGCTTAAATCCGCAAACACTTGCATGCCGCTGCCGGGGGCGAGGCTCCAGAACGCTTGTTCCAACTGCTGGCTGCCATCTTCCACCCAGAAGGTGCGGCCTTCTTTGCAGGGGGTGAAGGTGTGCTGCTGGTTGGTCCAGGTGAGGTGGCCTTGTAGGCGGCTACTGGGTTTGGTGGCGACCGGTTCTTCGGTGCTAAACAGTGAGCAGCCGGCCAATAAGGTGCTGGCCGACAGGGCAATCAGGGTGCGAAATGGGGCAGACATGCGAGGGTCCTTGCGCGGTCAAGTTGCCAAGGCTACGGAAGCGCCTTCTTGCGGGCAAGTGCAGGCGCTGGCGTGCTTGGGTTACTTAGTCGGGGCGCACTTGGGCTTTTTGGCTAAATGGTGCTCGCCGGGGTGGATCAGCACATTGAACTGCTCCAAGCCTTCACGGCCAATCAGCAGTGGATACAGAAAGCGGCCACGGTCAACCAAGTTCACTGGAATGGTTTCTAAGTGGTTGCCAATACAAATGGGCAGCAGCACCACGGGGCGGCGGCTGTAGCTTTTTTCATGCTCTTCGGTGAGGTCGTCGCTACGTCGCTTGATGCGGCTGTGTTTTTCCAGCGGGCGTTCGACGCTGAGCATTTTTTTGCCTGTACCGGTGCGAAAACGTACCCACTCTTCGCCATCGCGTTCGAAGACTTCGATATCCAGCGCATGCAGGCTGGCGGTGAGGGCGCCGGTATCCAGCTTGGCTTGCACGCTATGATTAAGCTCCGGCAGTAACGCACGCTCTTGATAGCCCCACACATCACGCTCGCCAGCGTGGGCTAACAGGCTGAAGGTGCACAACGCAGCAACACACAAACGGATCATGCCAACCTCGCAGGCATAGGAAAGTTGCTTTCAGCGTAGCGAATGAATGCAGTGGCACACCACTCCCCAGATGCTGACATCGTTGTCGCCGGCGATGGCGATGGGCGGATAATCAGGGTGATGCGACTTTAAATAGTGCAGACCGTCTTGCTGAATTAGCTCTTTGACCAAGGCCTCATCGTTGATGGCGGCGACCACGATATCGCCGGGGCGGGCGATCAGGCTGCGGTCGACCACCAGCAAATCGCCAGAGAAAATCCCCACGCCTTGCATCGAGTTGCCCTGTACTTGCACGCAGAAGCACTGCTCTTCACGGCGGATCAGCAGCTCGTTGAAGTCAATCCGTTGGTCGCTGAAATCATCCGCTGCGCTGGGGAAGCCAGCCGGCACACGGCTGACATACAAAGGCAGGCTGAGTTGGCTGTCGGGGCAGGCGCGGGCATGGAAGCGGGCAAAGGCAGGCATGCGATAACTCTTTATCTGTATTTATATACAGTATTCTTCAGCGCCGCGCTGGCGTCAATGCTGTGGGCTTTTATAGATTTTGCATGTCCCGTTTAACGATAGTTTTCACCACGTAATGACTCGCTATGCCGAGTAAGCCTTGGCCATGCATGTGTTCGGCGAGCACTTTAGGAAATGGCGTGAGCTGTGCGCTGTGCGCCGCTGACGGCGCGCGCCACAGGCCGCTTTGTTCGATAGCGGGCTCTTGCCAGAGGCGCCAGTGAATATCGCGTAAGACAAGCCCCAGCTTGGGCTGCACACCGTGCTCAATGCTGCTACGCAATAAGGCAGGCTCGGCGGATAGCCGCGCTTCGGCATCAATGGCGCAGAGCCACGCGTGCCCGGGAATAAACAGCAATAAAGACGCGCGCTGGGTTTGCAAAATATTGCGCAGGCTTTTGGCCACTTTATTGCCGGCTCGCTCGGGTAGAAACAGGCTGCCATCGGCTTGCGCAAAAACTTGCCCGCCGCGCGGCGATAGATCGGTATGTCCTTGGGCGTCTTCACTTTTCAGAATTAGATAAGGCGAGCGTTGCAGAACTGCCTCTAGCGTGTCGGCGGCTAAGGCATTTTCGCTGTGTTCAGGCGTCCACAACTGCGCTCGGGTGGCCGCTCTGGCGCAGTGAAAGTAGGCCTGCTCAACAGCGACGGTCAGCCGCTCGTGCTGCCAGCGTGCGCGGCCATTGACGCGCAATACATGGCCGATACCGGCCACTAAGAAGATTAAACTGGCCGCCTTGCTGTCAGGCGCGTGGTCAGTTGGCGCGCTACTGAGGCTAAAGCAAAGGCTGTTGGTCTGTGCGCTAAGGTTGTCTTGGCAGCTCAGCAAGGTGAAGTCGTTTTGCGTGCCGGCACTACAGAACACGGCGACTTGGCTGCAGCGGATAAAGTCCAAACAGTGCCGGTCTAGGTTGGGCAGAATGCGTCTATCTAAGACGCTGGGGTAGTTGGGGATAATTGTTCTTAACGCTTGCTCAGTGCGCAGATCGCCAGTCATCGGTTTGCTCCTCTGGTTTGCATGCAGCATGAGTCTTGCTGGCGAAACGGCTTTGTTGTTTGGTGTCATGCACGTGGAAAATGGTTGCAACTTATAGGAGCAGTGCCGTCGCTATGTCTGTAACGAGTGTCTCGGCCATCGCCGTATTGGATTTGGCGCACGAGCTCATCGTGCGTCGGGTTATTGCCGTCGATGAGCTCGCGCTCTGCTCGGTGGACTTACAGCAGCGCTATCTCGCTTGGCGGCGTGGCGAACCTGCGACCCCACCGGTGCAGGAGCAGCGTTTGGCTGAGCGTTATCTGCTCTGGTTGTGGCAAACACTGGAGCAACGCGAGTCTGGCGAGATTGCCGCGCAGCATGCCTTGGCGATAGGCAGCGTTGTGCATGCCGACAGCATTGGTGTGTTGGCTAATTGGCTTAGCCACTGCGCCACCTTAGGTGATGCGCTGGATACCTTTACGAGCAATAGCGCGCTGCTGAACCCCTCAGAGCGCTGGCAGGTGTCGTTAGAAAAAGACGCGTTGTTGATCCACCTGCAATTGGCGGGTGCACAGGCTTATCCGGCTGTGGCGCTGCTGCGTAGCGCCTCGGCATTATCGTGCTGGGTTAAGCATTTGTCGGGGCTGGCGATTAAACCGCGCTGTTTGAGGGTTTCGTCGGCTTATGCGCCGTATGTGGCGCTGCTGAAAGATCACTTTGCTTGTGACATCCAGCAGGGCAGCGGTTTTAGCGTGTGTTTTGCGCCAGAGATACTGACTTACCCGGTAGGCGCGGCTAATGCCTACATGCGTCAACTGTTGGCCGGCAAAGCAAAAGCCTTGGCCAGCGAGGGATTAACCGCGCAGACGCTAACCGCCCGGTTGCAGCACTTACTGCGTGCCGACCTTGCCCATTACGCGCGAATTGACGCTTGCTGCGCAGCACTGCACATGAGCCGCTCGACCCTGTTTAGACGGCTTAAGCGGGAAGGCGCCACCTACAGTGAGCTGCTTAGGCAGGTAAGGTTAGAGCAGTATCACGCGTTACTCGCGGGGGCTAAACCGGTTGCGGATATGCATGAACAGCTCGGTTTTGCCGAGCCCAGTTCGTTTTATAAGTTTGTTAAAAGCTACGCCACGGCGAAGGCTTAAGCGTTGTGCTGTGCGGCAATCGGGCTTGTGCTGAGTTTGCCAGGCGTATCAGGTAAGCTATCCGCCCCATCTTGCCGCTTTAGCCGTTTGGCTGACGTTGGACATTTTCATATGAGTGAATCGCCTCCCAGCCCAGATGCGCTTAAGCAGCTTGCTCCCGAGCAGCTGGTGATTTGCCATGAGTGCGATCTGCTGATGGCGAAGATGCATTTGGCCGATGGCGAGAAAGCCCAGTGCCCGCGCTGTGGTTTTGAGCTGTATCACCACCAAGCCAATATGCTCACGCGCAGCTTGGCGCTGGTGTTGGCGGCCTTGCTGCTGTTTGTGCCGGCTAACTTTATGCCCATCATGAGCTTGGGTTTATTGGGGCAGCACAATAACGAAACGGTGTGGAGCGCGGTGCTGGCGCTGTACCAAAGCGAGATGGCGCTGGTGGCGCTGATCGTTTTTCTCTCCAGCATGTTGATTCCGCTGCTCAAGTTGCTGTGTCAGGGCTGGGTGCTGTTGACCCTGCAATTAAAGCTGCCCGCAGGTTTTGCCTTGTGGCTGTACCGCATTTATCACCAAATGCGTGAGTGGGGCATGCTTGAGGTGTACATGTTTGGCGTGCTGGTCAGCATCGTGAAGATGGTGGATCTGGGCGACCTCAGCATGGGCGTGGGTTTGGTGTGCTTTATTGGTCTATTGGTTTGCCAAATCTGGCTGGAAGCCACCATGAGTGAGCACCAAGTGTGGGAAATGCTCGATGAGCTGCGTACTGAGCAACAGGTCGATGAGGTGATGGATGAAGCGTGCGATTGATGCTGGCTTCATGCTTTGTCTAGAGTGCCACGCGGTTAACCGGCAAGACCCGGATAACCCCGAGGCCGGGCAGATTTGCACGCGTTGCCATGCGCCGGTTTATCCGCGGCGCCCGGGCAGTTTGGCGCGCACGTGGGCGCTGTTGATCACCGCCGCGATTTTGTACATCCCGGCCAATCTGCTGCCGATCATGGTGGTCAGCTCGTTTGGCAAAGGCAGCGGCGACACCATCATGTCGGGGGTCATTGCATTGATTCATTACGACATGGTGCCAATCGCCATTGTGGTTTTCGTGGCCAGTATTTTGGTGCCCACGTTCAAGTTGGTCGGCATGGGCTTGCTGCTGTATTCGGTGCAGCGCCATCAGCCGTTATCGGCCCGGCAACGCGGGGTGATGTATCGCTTTATTGAGTGGATTGGTCGCTGGTCCATGCTGGATGTGTTCGTCATCGCCATCTTGGTGGCCTTGGTGAACTTCGGCAGCATCGCGCAGATCACCGCCGGCATGGGCGCCGTGGCCTTTGCCTTGGTGGTGATTTTGACCATGTTGGCGGCCATCTCGTTTGATCCACGGTTAATTTGGGATAACACCGAGTCTGAGGAAGACCATGACGAATAACTTGCCGCAACCGCAAAAACGCAAAGCGTCGACGTGGTCTGCCATCTGGGTGCTGCCACTGATTGCCTTGGGCATTGGCCTGTGGCTGGTTTGGCGCGCTTACAGCACGGCCGGCATCATGGTCACCATCGACTTCACCAGTGGCGAAGGTATTCAGGTTGGCAAAACCGAGCTGATCTACAAAGGCATGGTGCTGGGCAAGGTTAAAGACTTACGCCTTAACCCCAAGCAAAAGGGCGTGCGCGCCACGCTAGAGGTAGAGCGCCAGGCAGAAAACTTCTTGCTTGAAGACACGCGCTTTTGGCTGGTTAAGCCGCGTGTCTCACTGGCCGGCGTGACGGGGCTAGAAACCTTGGTCAGCGGTAACTACATCACCTTCGAGCCGGGCAAGGGCCAGTTTGAAGACAAGTTCACCGCGCTGGCCGAGCCGCCGCCGCTGTTAGATCACCTGCCGGGCTTACACCTAACCTTGCGTACCCCGCGCTTGGGTTCGCTCGAAGAGGGCGCCCCGGTTTATTACAAGCAAATCCAAGTCGGCCAAGTGAAGGGCTACGAGCTGGATGAGGACGAGCAAAACATTCTGGTGGGCATTGTTATCAAGCCGGAATATGCCCATCTGGTGCGCAAACACACGCGGTTTTGGAATGCCAGTGGGGTTGAGGTTGAAGCTGGTTTGAGTGGCGTTAAAGTCACCACCGAATCTTTGATGAGCGTGCTGGCCGGTGGTATTGCCTTTGCCACGCCCGATCACCGCAAAGACAGCCCCGCAGCAGATCCGAGCAAAGTGTATTCGCTGTATGACGACTTCAGCGCGGCGCAAGTAGGTATCCGCATCAAGCTGCATGTGACTGAGTTTGCTGGGGTAGAGCCAGGCGTGACGCCAATTCGCTGGCAGGGCGTACAGGTCGGTTTGGTTAAGTCGGTGGATGTGGATGACGACCTGCAAGGCGCCATGTTGGAGCTGAACATGAACCCGCGTACCGAAGACTACATGGTCGAGGGTACGCAGTTCTGGATGGTACGGCCGTCGATCTCGCTGACCGGTGTGAGTGGTCTGGAGGCCTTGTTCAAAGGTAACTATCTGGTCGTCCGCCCCGGCAATAAAGGTGATAAACCGCAGCGTGAGTTCGAAGCCTTGCGTAAGCCGCCGCCGTTGGATGTGCGCACACCGGGGCTGCATTTGATTGTGACCACCGACAAAGTGGGCTCGTTGTCTGCCGGTAGCCCGGTGCTCTATCGCCAGTTGCAGGTGGGTACAGTGAACAGCGTGCAGCTGGGGTCACGACAGCAAAAAGTCGTCGTCGGCGTGCATATCGAGCCGGAATACGCCGGCTTGGTGAACAAGTCATCGCGGTTCTGGAATGCCAGCGGGGTTACCCTCAAGGGCGGCTTAAGCGGCATTGAGCTTAAGGCTGAATCCTTGCAGAGCTTGTTGGCGGGGGGCATTGCTTTCGATACCCCCGATGACGATGCCGGACGGGTTGGCAACGGCACGCGCTTTGATTTGCACGCCAGTGCGGATCAGGCCCTGCTTGAAGGCATGCTGCTGGAACTGACCGCCGAGCGTGGCGATGGTCTGAGTGTTGGCATGCCGGTGCGTTATCTGGGGCTGAATATTGGCAGCGTCGAAGACGTGCAACTGAGCGATAACTTTAAGTCGGTACGCCTGACGCTGCGCATGATTGAAAACCCGGAGCGTTTTGCTCAGCAAGGCACACAATTTTGGCTGGTAAGCCCCAAGCTAGGGTTGGTGCGCACCGCACACTTGGAAACCTTAGTTGGCGGCAATTACATCGAAGTTAGCCCGCCCGCTAAGCCCGGTGCGCGTGAACAGCAGTTCAAGCTGCTGGCCGAAGCGCCCGGAGTGACCGCGCGTGAAGCGGGCCTACGCATCACCATCAGCACCGCCCGGCGTGCATCGCTCAAAGAAGGCGTGCCAGTCACTTATCGCGAAGTACAAGTGGGTAAGGTGACAGGGGTAAAACTGGCGCCCAATGCCGATCGTGTGCTGATCGACGTGTTGGTACAGCCCAAATATGCCGCCTTGGTAACGCGGGGCAGTAAGTTCTGGAATGTCAGCGGTATCGGCGTCGATTTCAGCTTATTCCGCGGCACTAAGATTCGTGCCGAGTCGCTGGAAACCTTAGTGGAAGGCGGTATCGCTTTTGCCACCCCAGAGGGTGCCGAGCAAAAGGGCCCCGCGCGTGAAGGTGAAGTGTTTATTCTCCACGACGAATACCAAGACGCTTGGCTGAAATGGCAGCCGCGGATTGCCATCAAGCCATAACGGCGAATTACCGGGGCGCTCATCGAGCGCCCCGTTGGTTTTAAGCGCAGGCGGGTTGTGGCAGTGTGGCGCAGATAAAACGCTGTACCCGTTCGATGATGTGCTCATCGCGCAACAAACGTGAATGGCCCAAGCCTTGGGTGACTAACAGCTCGGCGTGCGGCCAAGCCTCAGCGAGGCGTTGCCCTTCGCTGATGGGCACGACTTGATCCTCTTGATCATGAATCAATAGCGCCGGCACACGCAGCCGTGGTGCTAGCAAGGCGCCGCGTAGCTCGCTGAAGGGCACAGCGTAACGCGCCTCGATACGCCGTTGGCAGGCCCAGATCGCCCGTTGGGTGAAACCCAGCCAGCGGCCGATCTGCTGCAAATAGCCTTGCAGGTCTTCTGGCGCTGCCAATAGCACAGTGCGCGCGCAGTCCAGGCCGCGACTGAGTGCCAGCGTGGTGGCCGCCGCGCCGTTGGAGTGGGCAATGCAGGCGTGTAACGGGCCAAGCCGCGCACCGACATGCAAAAGCGCGTCGGCGAACTCCGGCAGCGATGTTTGCACACCGTCTGACTCGCCATGCGCCGGCGCATCAAAGGCCAGCACCTGAAAGCCCTTCGCCACCAACGGCGCGGCGTAGCAAGCCAACTGGCTGGCACGCCCAGAAAAGCCATGCATCAGCAGCACCTTAGGACCCGTATTGCCCCAGCGGTAGAGGGTGAGTTGCTGCGCATCACGCCAAGTGATGCGCTCACTCACGGCGCCTTGCAGCCACTGTTGCTCACGCTCGGGTCTGCTGGTGCGCTGTGGGGTGAGAAATAACCACTCCAGCTGGCGGGCAGCCATTTGCGGCGCAGCGATTGAGCTCAGGCGATGCTTGCTGAGCACTATAAAACGAACGATCGTGCTATTTGTGAGCATAAAAAACTCCTCAGTACGGGATGTGGCTTTGTGGGGGGTTAGGGCGTGGCCTGAAAGCGCTTAAGCAGAGCGCTGAAAGCGGTACGTGCGAGCGCTTGCGCGTCTTCAGCGGCAAGCAGGCGTTGGTGTTGGTGCAGGGTCAGGATGATGCCCCAATACTCGAAGGCAAACTGTTTGCTGCAATGCTCTGCGCTGAGTGCGTTGCAGGCCATTGCGCTGTCGGCAATGCGGGCAACGCTGGCCAACATCTTGCCCAATTGCTCGCGCAGTGCGTCGCGCACGGGGCCGGGGCGATCATCGTATTCAAACCCGCCGGCGGCAAACAGGCAGCCACCGCTAAACAAACCGCCCCAACGCATCCACTGCTCAAATAGGGTGTTGAGCCGCGCTAGACCCGCTGGTTGAGCCAATGCGGGGAGCAAAACCTGTTCGCTAAACCGCGTAGCAGCAGCTTGCAGTACGGCGCATTGCAGCGCTTCTTTGCTGGCAAAGTGAGCGTACAGACCGCTTTTTGACATGCCCACTTGGCTAGCGAGGCTGCCGATGGTCAACCCTTCCAGCCCCAGCTCGCTGCTGAGGTTAAGCGCATGCTCGACAATTGCGGTGTAGGTTTCGGCGCCTTTGCTCATAACGCACTCTGCCGTGTGGGGTGGTTTTGCAGAAAATAGAACGATCGGTCGTTAATCGCAAGTAAAAAGTACAGAGTGCAGAGTGTGCTCTGGGCATAAAAAACGCCGCTGGCTCATCCTGAGCACAGCGGCGTTAGTACACCGAAAAGGTTTCGCAGCTTAGCGAATCGCTTTGATGGTGCCCTTGTTACCGGTCACTTTAACGTTCACGGTTTTGTACAGCATGTAGTCCTGCACGCTCACTTCGTAGCGCGGCGCAACGATCAGGTCGGCACCCGAGGACTTAACAGCCTTGTACGCAGCAGCCGACTTAGCCGCAGCCACTGGGTCCAGACCCAGAGCGAAGCCGCCGTCACCGCCGCCGTAAGTTACGCCGTCAGCAAACTGAGTGTCGCCGCCGAGCTTGAACACGCCGAACAGAATGTTCACCGAAGACTCGCCATTGATGGCTTCGCCTACGGCAACGTCAGCTTTCAGGTTGGTTTTAACGTCGCCATTGAGCGGCGCGCTCGGCTGGCTGTAGTTCTGGCTGGCACAGCCAGTCAGCAGGGCGATAGAGGATAACGCTGCAGCGTAGATAAACGGTTTCATGCAATGCTCCTTTGCATTCTTGCGATTCCTAAACCCCTGACGGGGCGAGGTGCCTGATCAGGCGGGGCGCATCCTAGCAAGCGTCATCTAATGGTCATATTGGCAATGCGGCGAACTGTGCAGTGCCGCTTAGAACGGGCAACTGTGCTTGAAATGACAGGGTTGTCGGGGCGTTTAAAAATGGCTGCGCAGTGCCTTGCACACGGCGCAGCTAAACCTTAGGCCGCCGCTGGTTGGGCGAGGGCGCGTAAGCGCTCGCCACTCACTGGGTCAAAAAACAGCGCTTGGCTGGCATCCAGCATCAGCGGCAGTTTGGCGCCGGCCTGTGGGTTGGCTTGCGGCGCTACGCGGGCGGTGACTTCTGCGCCATTAATACGCAGCAGGGTGAGGGTGTCTGGGCCGGTGGGTTCGGTCATTTCCACCAGAAACTCGCCTTGTTGCACCTGTGCTTGGCTGAGCTTGTGTGGCTGCACTTCGCTAAAGGCTTCGGGGCGTAAGCCGAGCACCAGCTGTTGATCGGTTTTGACGGCTAAGCCGGCCGGCAGGGCGAGCTGCAAGCAGGTGCCGGATTGGTCTTTCAGCTCGACAAACCGCCCTTGCGCGGTGTGCTGCACGGTGACGGGGATAAAGTTCATCGCCGGCGAGCCAATAAAGCTGGCCACAAACAGGTTGTTGGGCTGCTGGTAGATTTCCTGCGGGGTGCCCAGTTGCTGGATCACGCCGTCTTTCATCACCGCAATGCGATCGGCCAAGGTCATGGCTTCGATCTGGTCGTGGGTGACGTAGACGATGGTGGTGCCCAAGCGCTGGTGAAGTTTTTTCACTTCGGTGCGCATCTCCACACGCAATTTGGCGTCGAGGTTAGACAGCGGCTCGTCGAACAAATACACCTTAGGCCGGCGAGCTAGGGCACGGCCCATGGCCACGCGCTGTTGCTGGCCGCCAGACAGCTGCGCGGGTTTGCGCTTGAGCAGGTGGTCGATCTGCAGCAACTTGGCCACGCGCTGCACTTCGGCGTCGATCTCGTCTTTCGGCCATTTGCGAATCTGCAGGCCGAAGGCGATGTTGTCGTACACGTTCATGTTGGGGTACAGCGCGTAGGACTGAAACACCATGGCGATATCCCGCTGCGACGGCGCGGCATGGGTGATGTCCTGCTGGTTAAGCAGAATCTGTCCGCTGGAGACGCTCTCCAGCCCTGCGATCATGTTCATCAGGGTGGATTTACCGCAGCCGGACGGGCCAACCAGAATCAGAAACTCACCGGAGCGAATCTCCAAGTTGATGTTTTCCAGCGTGGTGGCGCCTTTTTGGTATTGCTTGCCGACGTTGCAAATAGACAGCGATGTCATAACGAGTCCTCTTAACCTTTGATGGCGCCGGCGGTTAGCCCACGCACGAAATATTTACCGGCCACCGCATACACCAGCAGGGTGGGCAGGGCGGCGAGCACGGCGGCGGCCATGTCGACGTTGTATTCCTTCACCCCGGCGGTGGTGTTGACCAAGTTGTTCAGCGCCACGGTCATCGGCTGGTTGTCACCGGCGGAGAACACCACGCCAAACAGGAAGTCGTTCCAGATCGCGGTGAATTGCCAGATCAGCGTGACCATAGTGATCGGCCCGGAGAGCGGCAGCACAATGCGCCAGAAGATGGTGAAGAAGCCCGCGCCATCTAAGCGCGCGGCCTTGATGATTTCCTGCGGCAGCGCCTGATAGAAGTTGCGGTAGAACAAGGTGGTAAAGCACAGGCCGTAGATCACATGCACCAACACCAAGCCGGCAGTGCTGTTGGCTAAGCCCAGCCAGCCGAGGGTTTGCGCCATAGGCAGCAAAATCACCTGAAAGGGAATAAAGCAGCCAAACAGCAGCAGGCCGAACAGCAGCTCCGAGCCTTTAAAGCGCCACAGCGACAGCACATAGCCATTCAGCGCACCGAGTAAGGTGCTGAGTGCCACGGCGGGCAGCACCATGACGGTGGAGTTCACAAAGTAGCCGCGTATGCCATCGCAGCTCACCCCAGTGCAGGCAGTGCCCCAGGCTTTAATCCAGCCTTCGAGCACCCATACATCCGGCAGGCTCAGTAGGTTGCCGCTACGAATATCGGCACTGGTTTTAAAGCTGGTCAGCAGCACCACCCACAGGGGTATCAGGTACAGCGCGGCAACGGCGATTAACGTGGCGTAGATAAACAGGCGGCCAAGGCGTGGCTGCCAGCTCAGTAGGGCGGCATTACGCATGGCGCTTACCTCGTAGTTCGGAATACAAATACGGCACTAAAATCGCCAGCACACCGGCGAGCATCATCATCGCCGAGGCAGCGCCAAGGCCCATCTGGCCACGGGTAAAGGCATGGGCGTACATAAACAGCGCCGGCAGGTCGGTGCTGTAACCGGGGCCGCCAGCGGTGAGAGCGGTGACTAAGTCGAAGCTCTTAATGGCGATGTGCGAGAGCACCATCACCGCGCTGAAAAACACCGGCCGCAGGCACGGCAGCACAATGCGCCAATAAATGCGTGGCAGGCTGGCGCCATCCAGTTGCGCCGCTTTGATAATGCTCGAATCAATGCCGCGCAAACCGGCGAGAAACATCGCCATCACAAAGCCCGAGGACTGCCACACCGCCGCCATCACTAAGGTGTAAATGGCCTTGTCGGGGTCGGTCAGCCAGCTGAACTCAAAGCTCGTGAAGCCAAAGTCGTGTACCAGTTTTTCTAGCCCCAAGCTGGGGTTAAGAATCCACTTCCACGCCGTGCCGGTGACGATAAACGAGATCGCCATGGGGTACAGGTAGATAGTGCGCAGCGCGCCTTCGGCACGAATGCGCTGGTCGAGCAGAATCGCCAGCAGTACCCCCACCAGCAGGCACGCGCCAATGAATAGGCCGCCGAACAGGGCGAGGTTGAAGCACGCCACGCGCCAGCGGTCGTTCTCCAGCAGGCGCTGGTATTGCTCAAAGCCGGACAGCTCGTACATCGGCAAAAAGCTCGATGGCGTGAGCGAGATATAGCCCGTCCAGGCCATGTAGCCGTAAATGCACACCAAGGCCAGCACCAGCGAGGGGGCCAATACCAGTTTCGGCAAGACGTGCTCAAGGGTCAGCCCGAGGCGCACTGGGCGCCGGGCCGTTTGGGTTTGGGCGAGAATCATGGGATTTCCTCACACCCTGCTCGGTGCACCGAGCAGGGGACTTACGGGGGAGTTACTGCGCGGATTGCACCGCACGCGCCATTAAGTCTGCAGTGGCCACTGCATCGGCTTTTTTGTCGTTAAAGAACTTGGTTAGCACGTCGTACAGCGCGCCCTGCACTTGGCTGGTGGTGGCCAAGCCGTGCGACCAACTGGGGATCAGCGTGCCTTTCTCGTTGGCGCTCTTGAAGGTTGCCATGCTGTCTTGCGCGCAGCTGTCGAACTTGCTCATGTCGCTGTCTAAACGCACCGGAATCGAACCTTTGTTGAGGTTGAACACCTCTTGGAACTCGGGGGTCAGAATGGTCGATGCCAGCGCCTGCTGGGCGGCTTTGTCGGTATCGTTTTTCAGCTTAAAGAAGGCAAAGCTGTCGATGTTGAAGGTAAAGCTGCCCTCAGTGCCCGGGGTGGCTACGCAGAGAATGTCTTTGCCCGGGGTGAGGCCTGCGGCGCTGATTTCGCCTTTGGCCCAGTCACCCATGATCTGCATACCCGCTTCGCCGCGCAGCAGCATGCCGGTGGCGAGGTTCCAGTCGCGGCCCGCGCTGTCTTTATCAATAAAGCGCCGTACCTCGGCAAAACGCTCAAGCGCCTCGACCATCTTGGCGCCTTTTAAGGTGGCGGCATCGTGCTGCACAAAGGCTTTGCGGTAGTCCTCAACGCCTAACACTTCCAGCGCGATAGCCTCAAACACAGTGGCGTCTTGCCACGGCTGACCGCCGTGGGCCAGCGGCACGATGCCAGCGGCTTGCAGTTTTTCCGCCGCAGCAACGAACTCGGTCCAGTTTTTGGGGATTTGCGCACCGGCTTTCTCGAACGCCTTGGGGTTGATCCACAGCCAGTTAACGCGGTGCACGTTCACCGGCACGGCCACGTAATGGCCGTTGTACTTCATCACCTGAGTCACCACGCCGGGCAGGGTGGTGTCCCAGTTTTCTTCTGCGGCAACGCTGTCTAGCTCAGTCAAAAAGCCCAGCTTGGCCCACTCTTGAATGTCTAAACCCTTAATCTGCGCGGCGGCTGGCGGGGTGCCTGCTACGGCACGGGTTTTCAGCACGGTCATGGCGCTTTCACCGCCGCCACCGGCCACGGCAAAGTCTTTCCAACCATGCCCACGGGCTTTCAGCATGTCGGCCAGCACCGCGGCGGATTTCGCCTCACCACCGGAGGTCCACCAGTGCAGCACTTCCACTTCACCAGCGTGTGCCTGCGCGGCAACGCTGCAACCAATCAGGCCGGCCAAGGCCAGGGTTAGGCGGGTCTTATGCATCTCGATTGTCCTTGCTGTTGTTTTTGTTGTGAGCCGCAACGGTGTGCGGGCAGTGAGAGTCTAGGGGCAAGACTGCAAGGCGTGGGTAACAAAGCGCTATGGGTTTGTAACGGGGTGGATACTTTGGGGGCTTTTAATGTGGCAGTGTTGGTGGTTGTGGTGCAGGGTTTTGTTTTGTGGAGGCATGGCCTAGAGTTGGTGATCTTGGTTGGATAATGGCTTGAGGGTAGGGGGCGCCATACGGTAGTTATGGAGTAAAAATACTGCGCTTATGTCGTCTGTTTGTTGTTAGAGGGAAGCACTATGAAGAAACACCAAATAGTGGCGATCGTTGTAGGGTTGTCTCTATCGGTAGTATCGTTCTTGCCCGTGTTTATCACGGCTTCATCTGGGTTCGCGCTGGGTCATCCAAGCGTTGTAAAGGTGTTTTTTTATCCCACCATAGGGGTGGCGGTGTCGGCTATTCTAGTCTTCGTCGCCTTCTTCATGGGCTCTAAAGGCGAATGAGCTGATGCTTTATGATGAAAAATGATTGGCGAGTATGATCATGAAAATTATTCGCTGATGGGGTGGTGGTTGTTTATGGAAACATCTCTCCGCAGATATACCGAGCTTCCATGTTTGATTGATTATCTACAGACTAAAGAGCTTGCTCTTCTGAATCCCGCTCTGTGGGATGACAGAAATGACTCCTACTATATTGAGATGTATGCTCAAGCCAACAGTCTGCTAAGGAAACGCTGATTTATTCCTCAGCAGCTCTCTTGGCTGGCACAATCGCGGGAAGCCCATCGCCTGAGTCAGCCGCATGCAAAAAACCTT
>NZ_FOAS01000016.1 GCF_900109735.1 Atopomonas hussainii | reverse complement strand
AATAGCCTGACTGTCGTAAACCGCATCTTCTGTGCCTTCGTCCGAAAGACCAAAGCACTGCTGCACAACGTACAAGCGAAGCATGCGTGGCAAACCAATGCTGGGACGCCCACGCTTGCCCGTGTTGTCTGCATAGAAGGGGGCAATCTGAGCTTCAAGCAAGGTCCAAGGCGTGAGCTGCTCAAGATCGCTGAGAAATCGATCGCGGCGTGTCAGCTTTTTCTTGCCGGCATATTCGGCTTCGGAAAAGGTTTTTTGCATGCGGCTGACTCAGGCGATGGGCTTCCCGCGATTGTGCCAGCCAAGAGAGCTGCTGAGGAATAAATCAGCGTTTCCTTAGCTGAAAAATAAGTCTGCTCAGTTTTTGTTACTGTCGAAACTCATTGCGTTTACGTACCTGCTTTTGCAAGTTTTTAAGCTTTCTGGGGCGGTACTTTGCCCACATGATTTCGGCGCCATCGTCGAGCTCTTCATAGATTGGAAGTAACTCAGTGATACCTTCAAAAACCCATTGAACAGGTGTTGCATCAGGGCCGCCAAGATATGGCTCCGTTGTTTCAAGCGCGATTTTTATGGCTTTGTCGTAAGCCTCGTCTAGATTCGTGGCTCTGACAATGATCGTGTTTTCCCAAGAGATGAACATTTCTTCTGGGTCTTCATTGTTAGGATCGTTTATCTCCGTAAAGCGAATTAAATATGACGCTACGTACCAGTCGACAGGGGAGATATTTTTGTCGTGGGCCATTGTTGGTTCCTAACGTTTGGTCGGTAGGCTGCTCTGGTCAGTACCGCAGTGCGCTCATAGAACGATTTTGATCAGTGTTTGTTCCTCTGTTTATTCGGGGTTATATGAAGTTGTATTAAATCTTGTGAGGTTTCGTTGTCAGGCTTTATGGGGGCTTTACTGCGATCGATACTCCGGAAACCCCCGCAAAATCCGCTCTGCAAAGCCGTTATAACGACTTTGCGTATCCTGCGCCGAGGGCTTGATGTCATTGCGCAGTTGCACACTAAACACCCCTTGGTTATCGCGAGTGTCTTCAATATTCAGCATGAGCTCGCCGACTTGCTCTGGCACGGCGACTAGCTCTTCGTAAAGGTTGCCGTGGGCGTCTTGTTTTAAGACGACTTTCTTCAGGGTTTTATTGCGTAGCTCGGCGCTGTAGCGCAGTAGCAAGTCAGCTTGTTGCTGTGGAGGCAGGGCGACATAGCCTTTGGCTTGCATGGCGCGGTGCAAGGCGGGTTCTAGCAAGTGCTCTTGCGATTGCTGGTGGCCGCGGGTGAGCACGGCCTCAATGCGGTAGGTTTTCGCCGGTGCTTGGGCAGCGCTGGGGCTTTCTGAGCTGGGCTGTTGCGCACAGCCGCCGAGCAAGAAGGGTAATAAGAGCAGGGCGGCGGTTAGTGGGCGCATGGGCAGGCTCAGGGTGTGGCGCGGGGTACCTCATTAAACAGGCGCTTGGCGGCTTGGTCAAAAGCCTGTTGTGACAGGTCGGGGTGTTGCAGGGTGCGGCTGCCGGCGACGTCGAGCAGGATGTTGTCTTGCGTGTCGGTTAAGCGCAGGGCTAGCCGGGCATGTTGCTCTTGGTTGATCTCGGTGCGGGTGTAGGTGCCTTGGCTGCTGACGACTGGGCGCTGGTTGATGGCGGCTTGGGCGCTTAGGCCAAAGGCATATAGCACGCGGATGTCGGCGTTATCGGCTTGATAGCGATAGCCTTTGGCTTCTAGCGCTTTGCGCAGGGCTTGGTTAACGCTGGGCTCTAAGTCGAGGCGATGGCCTTTGGCGCGCACCGGCTCAAGGCTGAAGGTGCGCAGGTCATGCCAGCGCTCGGGGCCTTGCAGGGTGGGTAGCAGTTGATCGGTTTTCTCGGCACTGCCGCAGGCGCTAAGTAGCACAGCAGTGAATAGGACGGCAAGCAGACGCTGGAGTGTTGGCATGGTGAAGCCTCTTGTTTTGGCTCCACCCTAGTGGATCGGGGCGCGCTTGTCGCCCCAACTCACGATTAATCAGCGCCGCTCGAGCAGTACGCCGCTTTCCATATGGTGGGTATAGGGGAACTGGTCGAACAAGGCTGCGCGCGTCACCTGATGGGTTTCGCTGAGCAGGGCAAGGTTCTGCGCCAGTGTCTCCGGGTTGCAAGAGATATACAGAATGCGCGGGAAGCGCTGCACCAAGCGGCAGGTGTCGTCGTCCATGCCGGCGCGCGGCGGGTCGACGAATACGGTGCCGAACTCATAGCTGGGCAAATCCACACCGGCTAAGCGGCGGAACGGGCGCACGCCATTCAGCGCTTGGGTCAGTTCTTCGGCAGACAAGCGTACCAGCGTGGTGTTGCTAATGCCGTTGTCGGCCAAGTTATGCAGCGCGGCATTCACCGAGCTTTTGCTGATTTCGGTGGCCAATGCGCGACGTGCGCGGCTGGCCAGCGGCAGGGTGAAGTTACCGTTGCCGCAGTACAGCTCGAGCAGGTCGTCGTCGCGCTCGCCCATCACCTCATAGGCCCAGTTGAGCATCTTCTGGCAGACCTCGCCGTTGGGCTGGGTGAAAGCGCCCTCGGGCTGGCGATAGCGAAAGCTGCGGCCAGCCACTGTCAGGGTTTCTTCGGCGTAGTCGCGGCCAATCACCACGCGCTGACCGCGCGCACGGCCGATCAGGCTGACGTTCAGCTCCGCAGCCAAGGCGCTGGCGGCGGCGTGCCACGCGTCATCCAGCGGGCGGTGATAGCACAGGGTGATCAGTGCATCGCCGGCCAAGGTGGTTAAAAACTCCACCTGAAACAGCTTGAACGACAACGCATCGCTGGCCTGCCACGCGGCTTTTAAGCGCGGCATCAGCGCGTTGATGCGTTGGCTGGCGATGGGGAATTCTTCAATGAACACTGGCGTGCGTTTATCGCCGTCGAACATGGCGTAGTGGCGTTGGCCGTCTTCGCGCCACAGGCGGAACTCGGCGCGCAAGCGATAGTACTCGCGCGGGGAGTCGAAAATTTCCAGTTCTGGGGCGGCAAATGGGGCCAGCAGCTCACGCAGGCGGTTGGCTTTGTCGGCCAGCTGCGCGGTGTAAGCGGCGGGGTTAAACGCAGGAGCACTCATTAGGCGAAGAAACCCAACTTAACGATGAACAAACCACCCAGCACCAACAGGGCTGGATTCAAGTCTTTGTAACGACCGGCGAGCAGCTTGACCGCACACCAAGTGATAAAGCCGAAGGCGATACCGTTGGCGATCGAGAAGGTCAGCGGCATGGCCAGCGCGGTGACGACCACTGGCGCGGCGTCGGTGATGTCATCCCAATGCACTTGGGTCAGGCCGCCGGCCATCAGCACGGCCACGAAGAATAGCGCCGGTGCGGTGGCGTAAGCCGGTACAGCACCCGCCAGCGGGGAGATAAACAAGCAGGCGAGGAACAGGGCGGCTACTACGCAGGCGGTCAAGCCAGTACGGCCACCGGCGCTGATGCCTGCGGCAGATTCGATATAGCTAGTGGTGGTCGAAGTACCCATCGCCGCACCGGCCATGGTGGCGGTGCTGTCGGCCAGCAGCGCGCGGCCGAGCTTAGGCATCTTGCCGGTTTCATCCACCAGCTTGGCTTTTTGCGCCACGCCGATCAGGGTGCCGGAGGTGTCGAACAAATCGACGAACAAGAAGGCGAAGATCACGCTGATTAGGCCGATATCCAGCGCGCCGGCGATGTCCAGCTCCAGCAGGGTGGGCATCAGGCTTGGCGGGGCAGAGAACACGCCGTCGATGCTCGACTGGCCAAGGGCGATGGACAAGCCAGTGATGATCAAGATACCGATCATTACCGCGCCGGTCACTTGGCGGTGTGCCAGTGCCACGATGATCACGAAGCCTAAGGTGGCGAGCAGCGGGCCAGCTTGGGTCATGTCGCCCAAGGTAACCAGGGTGGCCGGATGATCGACGACGATGCCGGCGTTTTTCAGTGCAATCAGCGCCAAGAACAGGCCAATGCCTGCGGCAATCGCCGAGCGCAAAGCCATCGGGATGCTGTTGATGATCCACTCGCGCACTTTAAAAATCGACAATAAAAAGAACAGCGCACCGGAGATAAACACCGCGCCCAAGGCCACTTGCCATGAGTGCCCAAATTGGCCGACAACGGTGTAGGTGAAGAAGGCGTTCAGGCCCATGCCCGGTGCCAGCGCAATCGGGTAGTTGGCCATCAGACCCATGATCAGTGAGCCCAAGGCGGCGGCCAAGCAGGTGGCGACGAATACCGCGCCTTGGTCCATGCCGGTATCAGCCAGCATGTTGGGGTTTACGAACAGGATGTAGCCCATGGTCAGGAAGGTGGTGACCCCTGCCAGCACTTCGGTGCGCACGGTGGTTTGGTGTGCGCTGAGTTGGAACAGTCTTTCCAGCATTGCTTGATCCCCAAGAATGATTCGGGCCGCAGGGTGCGTGGCGTGCGCGGTTGTCTGTGTCGGCAACTTAACGCTGGCCTGCCCGGAAAACCGCGCAGCTTACCACTTGCCTGCGGTGGGGTGAATTTTTCCCCGTGGCGGTTCACACTCGGCCGATCAATGGAGGAATAGCGCATGACACAACAGGTATTAGTGGCCGTGGCCGACGGCATTGAAGACATCGAAACCGTGACCCTAATCGACGTGCTGCGCCGCGCCGAGCTTGACGTGTGCGTAGCCAGTGTTGGCCCTAAGCGGCAGCTGACCTGTGCGCGCGGCACGCGCCTGACTGCCGATGCCATGCTGGCCGAGATAAAAGCGCAAAGTTTTACAGCGGTGCTGTTGCCCGGCGGCTTACCGGGCGCTGAGCATTTGGCCGATTCCGACGAGTTGGCCGCTGTGGTGCAGGCACAAGCCGCGCGTGGCGAACTGTTCGGCGCTATCTGCGCGGCACCGGCGTTGGCCTTACAGCGCTTTGGCGTGCTTAAGAGCAGGCAAGTGACTTGCTACCCCAGCTTTGCTGAACGTTTAAGCGATTGCGCCTATGTCGATCAGCCCGTGGTGGAAGACGGCCCGTGCATCACCAGCCAAGGCCCCGCCACGGCGATGGCGTTTGCCTTGGCGGTGGTGGCGCGCTTATGTGGCGCCGAGAAGGCCGAGCAGATTGCTAAGGCGATGCTGTATCGGCCCTAGCCATAGGAGGCGTTGAGTTAACTCACGCGGAAGCTCAAGCCGGCCCAGACAAACCCAAGGCTAACTAGGGTGATGGCAGCGATATGCACGCCTAGCCAGCCAAGGTTGTCGGGGTTTAGGCGGGGGATCAGGCGTAGGCGAGCATGCGCGCCAAGCAGCGCGGTGGCTAATAGGCAGGCCAGCTTCATGCGGATCAGTGCGGCAAATGGCGAGTCACCCAGCCACTGCGCCGGTGGCAGCCATAAGCTGGCCAGCCACAAGCCGCTGATGATTTGCAGCAGTAGGGCGGGAATGCCGAGTTTTTCATAGCTTTGCTCAAAGGCGCGAATCGCCGCCACATCGCGGCTTTGCCAAGCCTTGGGGAATACGCGTAGCAGCAATAACAGATGCCCGCCAACCCAGACGCTGGCGCCTAAAAGGTGCACAAAGACTAATTCCCGCATGGCTTCCTCCGCTTGCTTGGCGCTCAGTATTGGCTGCGCGGCGGTGGTGCGGGCTGATCCTGATCAACGCAATGCGTATCATGCAGGCTTTGCGTCGCCCGCCCGGTTAAGGAACTCAACATGGCTAAACAGAAACGACTCTACGGCTGCAACGAATGCGGTGCGACCTTCGCCAAGTGGGCGGGCCAGTGCGGCGAGTGCGGCGCGTGGAACACCATGGTTGAAACTGTGGTGGAGGCTTCAGCCAGTGCCTCGCGCAGCAATAACTGGGCTGGTGCACAAGCGCAGGTGCAGACCTTGGCCGAGGTCAGCGTGGTGGAAGTGCCGCGCTTGGGCAGCGGCTCATCAGAGCTCGACCGTGTGCTCGGCGGTGGCTTGGTAGAAGGCTCGGTGGTGCTGATCGGCGGCGACCCCGGCATTGGCAAATCCACCATCTTGCTGCAAACCCTCTGCAGGCTGGCTGAGCAAGTGCCGGCGCTGTACGTGACTGGCGAAGAGTCGCAGCAGCAGGTGGCCATGCGAGCACGGCGCTTAGGCTTGGCCGAAGACAAGCTCAAGGTGATGACCGAAACCAGCATCGAGACCATTTTGGCTACCGCACGCCACGAGCGGCCTAAGGTGATGGTGCTCGATTCCATCCAGACCATTTATACCGAACAACTGCAGTCGGCCCCCGGCGGTGTGGCGCAGGTGCGCGAGAGCACCGCGCTGTTGGTGCGTTTTGCCAAGCAAAGCGGTACGGCGGTGTTTCTGGTCGGTCACGTGACCAAAGAAGGCTCGCTGGCCGGCCCGCGCGTGCTCGAGCACATGGTGGATACCGTGTTGTATTTCGAGGGCGAATCCGATGGCCGCTTGCGCTTGCTGCGCGCGGTGAAAAATCGTTTCGGCGCAGTGAATGAGCTGGGCGTGTTCGGCATGACCGATAAGGGCTTGAAGGAAGTCTCCAACCCTTCGGCTATCTTCCTCAATCGTGCCCAATCGGCGGTGCCGGGCAGCGTGGTGATGGCCACGTGGGAAGGTTCGCGGCCTATGTTGGTTGAAGTGCAGGCGCTGGTGGATACCAGTCACTTGGCCAATCCACGCCGCGTTACCTTGGGTTTAGATCAAAACCGTTTGGCCATGCTGCTCGCCGTGCTGCACCGCCACGGCGGCATAGCTACCTATGACCAAGACGTGTTCTTAAACGTGGTCGGCGGGGTGAAAGTGCTGGAAACGGCTGCTGACTTGGCGCTGCTGGCAGCGGTGATGTCGAGCTTGCGCAATCGCCCGCTGGAAGGCGACTTGCTGGTGTTTGGCGAGGTCGGTTTATCGGGTGAAATCCGCCCCGTGCCAAGCGGCCAAGAGCGCTTAAAAGAAGCCGCCAAGCATGGCTTTAAACGCGCCATCGTGCCGGTCGGTAACGCCCCTAAGCAGTCGCCTGAGGGGCTGGAGGTGGTGAAGGTGACGCGCCTCGATGAGGCTTTGGATGCGCTGTTTAATTAAATCAGTGGTTCTTTAGCTGTGAATGTCGATCAAAGTAGCCAGCTCGCGCTCCAGCAAGCTGGCATCGCCGAGGTTGAGCTCTAGCAAGCGGCGTAGATGGCTCATGGAGTCGACATCTAAGTGCTCGCACTTAAAGGCTAAGTGTTTGTCGCCATCGCGGGCGAGGCGCACTTCCATCACCACTTCGATGTCGGCACCCAGCTCGATGGTGGCCTGAAAGGTTTCGTCGACTTGGCCGCTCCAGCTCTCGGGGCGCTGCAGCAGTAAACCGTGCAGTGATAAGTCCAGCACCGGCACACGCCAGCGGGCGCTGCCTTGGCGCAAGTCGGCCTCGGCGTCGAAATGTACGCGGGCAAAGCGGCGGCGTTCGTCAGTGCTCATGGTGCTCTCCAAAGCGGTTTCTACCCACTATAGCCAACGGCGCACTTGGCTGCAGTAATGCGTGTAGTGTTCGGCAAAAATCCCCGTGAGCAAGGTTTCTTCGCGGCGAATCACCCCTTCGTTCATGCAGATTATCAGTGGCGGCAGCAGTAACACGGTCCACCAGCTGCTCAGCAGCAGGCCGATGCCTAAGAAGATCAGCGTATCGCCGAGATAAATCGGGTTGCGGCTAAAGCGGTACGGCCCTTCGATCAACAGTGCGCTGGGTTTTTTAAACGGGTTGATGGTGGTTTTGAAGCGGTGCATCAGGATGGCTGCCCAGGCGATCAGCAGTACGCCTGCGTCGATCAAACCCCAGCCGAGGTAACGCAGCCACGGGTTTTGCCCGTCGCCGCCCCAAGGTAATTGCAGGCTTAGCAACACATTAAACGCGATAAACAGCAGATAAATGACCGGCGGGGCGAGGGTGATGTGCGTGGCGGAGGGGCGCATGGCAGAACCTTATGCAGGGCTTTGCCTCAGCTTACTGGCACATTGGGCAGAAGTGCCACGCTTAAAAACGCCGCCCCAGAAACAACACAGCCCAGCAAAGGCTGGGCTGTGTGTGAGCTAAGCGAGGTGCTTAGGCGGTGTACACCGGGAACTTGGTGCACACGGCTTTGACCTTCTCGCGTACTGCGTCGACCACAGACTCATCGCCCATGTTGTCGAGGATGTCGCAGATCCACGTGGCCAGCTGGCTGCACTCGGCTTCGCCGAAACCACGGGTGGTGACCGCTGGGGTACCGATACGCAGGCCAGAGGTTACAAACGGTGAACGCGGGTCGTTCGGCACGGCGTTCTTGTTTACGGTGATGAAGGCGCGGCCCAGGGCTGCGTCGGCATCTTTGCCGGTGATGTCTTGCTTGATCAGCGAGAGCAGGAACAGGTGGTTCTGCGTGCCGCCAGACACCACATCAAAGCCGCGTTCGATAAACACTTTGCCCATCGCTTGGGCGTTCTTCACCACTTGCTGCTGGTAGGTTTTGAACTCCGGCTGCAGGGCTTCTTTGAAGCACACGGCCTTGGCGGCAATCACGTGCATCAGCGGGCCACCTTGGCCGCCGGGGAATACGGCTGAGTTGAGCTTCTTCTCAATCTCTTCGTTGGCTTTGGCCAGAATCAGGCCGCCACGCGGGCCGCGCAGGGTTTTGTGAGTGGTGGTGGTGACCACATCGGCAAACGGTACTGGGTTGGGGTACACGCCAGCGGCAACCAGACCGGCCACGTGGGCCATGTCGACGAACAGGTAAGCGCCAACCTTGTCAGCGATTTCGCGGAAGCGGGCGAAGTCCAGTACCTGCGAGTAGGCGCTGAAGCCGGCGATGATCATCTTCGGCTGGTGCTCAACGGCCAGTGCTTCGACGTCGTCGTAGTTGATCAGGCCAGTGTCGGCGTCGATACCGTACTGCACGGCGTTGTAGATCTTGCCGGAGAAGTTAACGCTGGCGCCGTGGGTCAGGTGACCGCCGTGGGCCAGGCTCATGCCCAGTACGGTGTCGCCCGGCTTAACCAGGGCTTGGAATACGGCGCTGTTAGCTTGGCTGCCGGAGTGCGGCTGCACGTTGGCGTAGTCGGCGCCGAACAGCTCTTTGGCGCGGTCGATGGCCAGTTGCTCAACGATGTCGACGTATTCGCAGCCACCGTAGTAGCGCTTGTGCGGGTAGCCTTCGGCGTACTTGTTGGTCAGCACGCTGCCTTGCGCTTCCATCACCGCGGGGCTGGTGTAGTTTTCCGAGGCAATCAGCTCGATATGCTCTTCCTGACGCTGGGCTTCTTGCGCCATGGCGGCGGCCAGGTCGGCATCGTAACGGGCGAGGGTCAGATCACGGCTGAACATGGGATATCCCCTAATTGGTAACGTGATGGCGGCAGGCGCCGGAAAAAGGCGTGCATTCTACCCCAAGCGAATGGGTTAGGCACATGAGGCGCGGTCAGTTGCTGGATAAGCGGCGTTCATCTGGCAACAAGGCCAGTGTGTCTAATTAGTGGCGCTGCAGCAGTTCGCGGGCTGCTTGCTCGGCGGCGCTGCGGTGTTGTTGCTCCAGCTCGGCAAATAGCTGCTGATAGTCGCGGCGCTGGGCTTTGCTGAGCGCCTTCCACTCGGCATGGGTGGGAATGTGTTCGGTGGCGGCAAAGACCTGCTGAAACACTTGCCAGCTCGGTTGCAGGCTGGCGTCGGGCAGGTGGTGATCAAGCATGACCTTGATGCGAATGCAGCCTTCAACGAAGGGCACCTGTTGGTTGATCAGACAGTCGGCTAAAACACGTAAGTCGCCGCTGATGCGTTGCTCGCGGGCTTGTGCGGTTTGCTCGGCTAAGCGTTGCTTGGTCCACACTTGGCGCCACAACCACAAGGCATAACCCGCCAGCAGCACAATGATCAGGCCGCCGGCGAGCCACCACAGGGCATTAACGGCCATGGCACTTCTTGAACTTGCTGCCGCTGCCGCACGGGCAAGGGTCGTTACGGCCGACTTCTTTTAGCGGGTTGCGTACCGGCTCGTGGTGGCCGTGATTGCAGTGCGGGCCATGCACATGGCCGTGGTCGTGATGGTCGTGATTGCAGTTGTGGTCGTGTACGTGAGGCTGGTTCGACATGCTTAGTCCGGAATGTACTGGCCGGGTAACAACTGGCCTGTGCGGTCAACAGACAGGGTTTGGCCAAACAGCATGCCTGTTTTGACTTCGCCGCGCAGACGATAAGGCACAGGATTATCCGGTTTTTCGAGCATTTTGACGATGCGCTTGACGTGCCGCCATAAGTTGGTGCGTACCGGTAGGGTAATCCGCCGACGGCCATTGGCCGGCACGGTAAAGCTGGAGTTCGATTCGCCGCTGGCCAGCAGCACGCCATCTAAGTCGATGCTGTACACCAGCTTGCTGATTGGCAAGCTGACGCTGTTGGGGTTTTCCACCAGTAGGGTCAGGGCGAGACGTTGCTCCCAGAGGTTGGCTTTTTCCACTTCAACCTGCTCAAGGCTGATTACCGGGTCGCGGTAACTGCTGGAAGAAAACAGCGCACAACCGGCTTGCAAGAGCAGCAGGCTGACAAGGCTTATTCTTGTTATTAGTTGTGCCAGATAGAACATCGTTGGCTCCTTACGAGACGCAGGCAGTGTAACAAGTCGCGTTTTGCCTGCAAGCGGTTGAGATCATCCATCAGGCGGTTAAGATGCAAGAAAACCCTTTAGGGAGCGTGGCATGAGTCTGTATGAAGTCGCTTTTGCGGGCATATTGGTACCCGGCGCCGATGAAGCCCAGGTGAAGGCCAATCTCGCCAAGTTGTTCCAGGCCGATGCCCAGCGGATTGCGCTGCTGTTTTCGGGGCGGCGTACAGTGATTAAAAATAATCTCGATGAAGAAACCGCCAAGCGCTATCAGCAGACCTTGGCGCGTGCCGGCGCGCAGGTGGAAGTGAGCTTGATGGGCGCGGAGCCAGCCCCTGCGGCGCCGCCAGCAACCCCAGCAGCTGCTGCCGCACAAGCGGTGCAAGCGGTCAGCCCGGCACCGACCGCTGCACAGCCGGTGGGTGATAAGCCATCGGGCGGTCGTCTAAGCGTTGCCGCGCGTGATGAATACATGGCTGCGTTTAGTGAGGTGGATGCACCGGATTTACCGCTAGCTCCCTTAGGTGCGGATATCGGTGATGCCAAGCCTGAGGTCGCTCCGCCGCCGCTGGATTTATCCGGCATGCAGCTGGCGCCTGTCGGCAGTGATATGGGCCAAGCCAAAGCGCCGCCGGCACCACCGGCGCCGGATACCAGTCATCTCAAGTTGGAAGAGTAATCAGCGCTTCCTCAGCCCAGATACGGGCCGCAGCACTTCTTCACTTTACGGCCGCTGCCGCAGGGGCAGGCGCCGTTGCGGTCGGCTTTTAAGCGCACCGTGGGGTCGATAAAGTACCAACGCTGATCGCCACCACGCACAAAGTGCGATAACTCTTCATGGGCCAGCTGATGACCCTCGGCATCTTGCCAGCGCACGTTAAAGCGCACCCAGCCGCGTGCTGGGCTGCTGTCTTGTTGCGCGCTACCGAGCACGTCTAAACCCAGCCACTGGCTGCTCTGACTCCACTGCTGCATGGCGTCACGGTCGAGCCCGCTCTGCTGCGCTGGTAGTGTGGTGGCGATCAGGTAGTCAATCTGCCCCAACACATAGGCGCTGTAACGCGAGCGCATCAGCGCTTCGACATGCTGTGCGCCTTGCTTCTGCACCGCCTCGCAGCAGTTGGCAAAGCTCTCGGGCTGGCCGCATGGGCAGTGCTCGCGGCTTACCATCGGAATTTATCGAACATTTCTGGGTTGGCCCAAAAGCGTGCATTCAGCCAATCCGGCGCCGGCTTATAGGCCAACAGGTTAAAGCTGGCCAACCAAGCGGGCTGCTCATCTTCTACTAAGCGCTCATCCAGCTGCACGGCTTGTGCGTACAGATCGGTTTCTTGCCATTGCTGCACGTTGGGGCGCAGGGCAATCAACAGCTGGCTGCTGAATAAGTTGCGCACTTGGCCAATCAGTGCTTGGCCTTCTTTACGCGGCAGCGTTTCTAGCGGGCCATCAATCACACACAGATCAAAACGCTGCGCTTCTGGCAGGGTCTCGCTGAGGGTGAGTTGGCATTCGGGCAGGGCCTTGGCCAGCCAGGCTTGGGCGTCTGCACTGATCTGGCCGAGCCACAACAAGCGCGCTGGGCGCTGCTGGGCGATGCGGGTGAGAAGGGCTTGTTGCAACGAGGCCGTCATGGGCATTCCAAAGGCAGATTGTTCGGCAAGGGGGCTATTTATCTACTTTACTAGGTCGTGACATGCCAACGGAACATCGCCATGAAGGAGGCGACATTATGTCAACGATGAAAATTGCCGGAGTGCTGGCGCTGAGCGTAACGCTCGCAGGGTGCTCCAGTCAGGGTTTGATGCGTACCGATTGGCCGATCTGCGGCCTGATTGGCGGTGCCACGGGCGCCGGATTAGGTGCGATTGAAAGTAGCACCATGGCCGGCGCCGTCGGTGCCGCTGTGGGTGTTACGGCTGCGGCGTATTGCTGGGTGCATGGCGATAAAGACAGTGACGGCGATGGCGTGCTGGATAGCCGCGACCAGTGCCCGGATACCCCGATGGGCACGCAGGTCGATGAAGTCGGCTGCCCGGTGGTGGTTGAAGAAGTGGTTGAGATGGTGGTCGCAGATGAAACCATCGTGCTCAGTGATGTCGATGAACTGCTGTTCGCCTTTGACTCCGCCGTGCTCACCGAGGGCGCGAAAATGCGCCTCAATGAAGTGGCACTGCGCCTGAAGCAGTTCCCCAATGCGGTGATCACCGTCGGTGGCCACACCGATAGCGTGGGTGCTGACAGCTACAACCAAGGCCTGTCGGAGCGTCGTGCGCAAGCTGCGCATGATTATCTGGTCAGCCAAGGCGTCAACGATGAGCAGATCAGCCCTGTGGGCTATGGTGAAACCCGGCCGATTGCCGACAACGCCACGCGCGAAGGTCGGGCATTGAACCGCCGCGTTGAGCTGTTTGTGGATAATTGATCGGGCGCTGGCACGCTGCCAGTAAAGCCTTTGCGGTAAACTTGGCGGCCGGCTAAGCAGCTTGGCCGCCATTTATTTTTTAGGGGATGCGTTATGCGTTGGGGGGTAATGGTCGTTGCGATAGTGGCTCAATGGGCCGTGGCGACTAGCGTGCTGGCGGACTTCCCGGTCTACCGTTTGGGGCAGAGCGAAGGGCGTTTACAGCTGGATTACCTCGAAGTGGATGCTGGCGAGCGCTTAGTGGTGCCGCGCGGCATGCAGGCGTTAGAAGTAGGCCGCCTGCTGCTGGCCGAGCAAGCGCGCTTAAAACTGCCGCCGGGTAATGAGCGCTTTGAGCTGCACGTCAAAGAAGCCTTTGTCGCCGCCGGTAGCGTGATTGATGGCAGTGGCCGCGCTGGGGAAAACGGCGAGCCCGGCCAAACGGCGCGGCCCTTGGTGATTTATCTGGATAAGCTCGAAGGCCAAGGCTTGATCATCGACGCGCGCGGCGGCGAAGGCGGCCAAGGTGTCGCCGGCGAGCAGGGTGCCAATGGTTATCGCGGCAATTGCTGGTTTCGTTCGGCTACTCACGGGCAAAACGGTGGTAATGGCGGCAACGGCGGCAACGGCGGTAATGGCGGCGAGGTGATTGTTTATCTGCCAGAGAACGTGGCAGAAAGCGCGCTGCAAGTGCAGCTGCAAGGCGGCGCCGGTGGAGAAGGCGGCTTGCCCGGCGCTGGTGGGCGCGGTGGCAAAGTGAAATTTTGCGGTGTGTACGGCAAGCCGGCCGGGCGCGCAGGGCGCGCCGGCAGCGCTGGGCAGCCGGGCGTGGATGGCAGCGCCGGGCGGGTACAAATCATTCGTCAAGCCAGCGCCGCGCAGGCCGTTGATTAGTTAGCCGCAAGGCTTACGGCGCGTGCTGGGGTATTATGCTTGCTTGCCGAGGACAGCCATGCTCACCGACCAGCTCAAAGCGCAGATTCAAGACGCCTACCGCACCTTTCTCGATAATCGCGAACTCAAGCCGCGTTACGGCCAGCGTTTGATGATTGCCGAGGTGGCGCGCACCTTGGGCAATATCCGCGTCGATGATGAAGATAAACGTGTTGGCGAGCCGGCCGTATGCGCCGTAGAGGCAGGCACCGGCACCGGCAAAACCGTGGCCTACTGTTTGGCCGCACTACCGATTGCCAAAGCCACCGGCAAGAAACTGGTGATCGCCACCGCCACCGTGGCTCTGCAAGAGCAAATCGTTAACAAAGACCTGCCGGATATCGCCCGTCACGCGCAACTGAAGTTCTCCTTCGCCTTGGCCAAAGGGCGTGGTCGCTATTTGTGTTTGTCCAAGCTCGATGCCTTGCTGCAAGAGGGTCAAGCCAATGCCTCGACGGCGCAATTATTTGCCGACGAAGGCTTTCGCATTGAAGTCGACGAAGGCTCGCTGGCGCTGTATCAGCAGATGATCGACAAGCTGGCTGGCAACCGCTGGAATGGCGACCGCGACAGTTGGCCCGAGGTGATCGAAGACGAGCAGTGGAGCCAGCTGACCACCGACCACACTCAATGCACCACCCGTTATTGCCCAAACTTCCAGCAGTGCGCCTTCTACAAGGCGCGCGAAGGCATGAGCCAGAGCGACGTGATTGTCACCAACCACGACTTAGTGCTGGCTGACTTAGCCTTAGGCGGCGGCGCCATACTGCCGGACCCGGCGCAAACCCTGTATATCTTCGACGAAGGCCATCACCTGCCGGACAAGGCGATCAACCACTTCGCCTACAGCACGCGCCTGCGCAGCACCGCCGACTGGCTGGAGCAGCTGGCGCGTAACTTAACCAAGTTGCTGGGGCAGAACCCGTTGCCCGGCGATTTGGGCCGCTTGATCGAGCCGCTGCCGGAGCTGGCGCGCGAGATCAAAAGCCAGCAGCAATTTATGTTCACCGCTTGCGAGGCGCTGGCCGAGTTTCACTTAGGTGAAGACGAACAAGGCCGAGAGCGACCAAGGCACCGCTTTGCGGGCGGGGTGATTCCTGAAGATTTGCGCGAGATGGGCGTTGAGCTGAAGAAAGGCTTCTCACGCCTGAACGACCAGCTCACGCGCATCAACGACCTGCTCAAAGATGGCATGGAAGGCGAGCCGATCGGCATCAGCGCCCAGCAAGCGGAACAGTGGTATCCGCTGTTTGGCAGCTTGCAGGGCCGCGCCGAGGCGAACTGGTCGCTGTGGACCAGCTTTACCAGTGAAGACGCCGCCGAAGCGCCGCCCACGGCGCGCTGGCTGAGCCTAGCGGAAAGCGGCGCGCTGTTTGATATCGAAGTGCATGCCAGCCCGATTCTGGCCGCTGAAACCTTGCGCCAACACTTATGGTTGCGTGCCTACGGGGCGGTGGTCACCTCGGCCACCCTCACTGCGCTGGGGCGTTTCGACCGCTTTAATCAGCGCGCCGGTTTGCCGCGCAGTAGCAGCACTTGTGTGGTGCCCAGCCCGTTTAATCACGCCGAAGCCGGTGTGCTCAGCGTGCCGGCGATGAGCTGTGAACCGACCGATGCACAGGCGCATAGCCGGGAAATCATCAAACTCTTACCTGACTTACTGGCCGATGCGCGCGGCAGCTTAGTGCTGTTTGCCTCGCGCCGGCAGATGCAGGAAGTGTTCGATGGGCTTGAGCGTGACTGGCGCAAGCGGGTGCTGATTCAGGGCAATTTGTCCAAGCAAGAAACCCTAAATCGGCACAAGGCGCGAGTCGATGACGGCGAGCCCAGTGTGCTGTTTGGCTTGGCCAGCTTTGCCGAAGGAGTGGATTTGCCCGGTGCGTATTGCGAGCACGTGGTGATCGCTAAATTGCCGTTCTCGGTGCCCGACGACCCGGTGGAGGCCGCGTTGGCCGAGTGGATTGAAGCGCGCGGTGGCAATCCATTTATGGAAATCGCCGTGCCGGATGCCTCGCTAAAGTTGGTGCAGGCCTGTGGCCGCTTACTGCGTAGCGAGCAAGACCAAGGCACCATCACCTTGCTCGACCGGCGGATTGTCAGCAAGCGTTACGGTAAGGCGATTCTGAATAGCTTGCCGCCTTTTCGACGGCAGATTAGCTAAGCCAGCAACAACGCTGCCGACACTGAGTCGGCAGTGCGCTGCGGCGGGCCTTGGTTAGGCGAGCATTTCGGCAAACGCTTTGTCGGCCTCTAGGGCTGCGGGCAAGTCGGCAAACAGCTTGTCCAAGTCCAGCTCTTGCATTACCGGCAAGTCTTTCAGCATGGCCTGTGCCTGCGGGGTCACACCATTGGCCACGACCGTGCGCTGCACTTGGTTGGCAATGGCTAAGACCTTCGGCATGGCATTGCCTTCGGGGGCTTCACGGTGGCGGAACTGGAACTCAATGGCCTCTTGCATGGCTTTGGGGAACTTCCAGCGTTTGGCCAGCTCGGCGCCTACATGGGTAAAGCTAAAGCCCAGTTGCAGGTTTTCTTGCTCGCGACGGCCTTCCTCGGTGCCGCCGGCGGCTTTATTGATCGACTCGGCAACATCCGGCAGCGCAACTTGAATGAGCAATTCGCCAATGTCGTGCAGCATGCCGCAGGTGAACGCCGTTTCGCTGTTTTGCTTCATCTGTTTGGCGACTAAACGCGCCACGGTGCCGACCTGAAAGCTCTGCAGCCAGAAGGCTTTGATGTCGAAGCTGGGGCCGGTTTTAAACGCGCCGGTCACGGCAGAGGCCATCACCAAAGTGCGAATGGTGCCCATGCCCAAGCGGCTGCAGGCATCGCTCACCGAAGTGATTTCTTGTGAGCCACGAAAACGCGGTGAATTGGCTAAGCGCAATACCTTCGCACTGATGACTTGCTCAAGGCTGATTTTGGCGCCGATTTTGTCGAGATCAGTGTTGGGGTCATCAAACATTTGTATGAGCTCCTGCACCACCTTTGGAATGGTTGGCAGGTCGTGAATCTTGTTAAACAGCTCATCCAGGGTCATGGTGCAACTCCAAGGTCAGTGGTGTTGTTGTTTTCTTTGAGCATAGTTGGCGTTTTGCGGCTTGGCCGCGCAAACGTGGCAAACTGCAGAAAAAATTACAGGGGGCTTTTGATGAGTGTGCAGGGCTATTGCGATCCGCAGTTTCAAGCGGTGGCTGATGAGTTTGCCGCGCTGCTGGATGCACCGCAGGCGCGCGGTTTAGCGCTGTGTGTGCAGGTGGGCGGGACGACCGTGCTCGACCTGTGGGGCGGCGTGCGCGACAAAGACAATCGTCAGCCGTGGCAGCGCGACACGCTGGTCAACTTGTTCTCCTGCACTAAGCCGTTTGCCGCCGTGGCGCTGCTGCAATTGGTGGCCGAAGGCAAGCTGCAACTCGACACGCCGATTGCCGAGTATTGGCCGGAGTTTGCCCAAGCCGGCAAGCAGGCGATTACCTTGCGCCATGTGCTGAGCCATCAAGCCGGCGTTACCGCCTTAACGACTGCACTGCAGGCGGATGATTTATTCGACTGGCCAACCATGACCGCCGCCATCGCCGCGCAAGCTCCCGCCTGGCCGGCTGGACAAACGCATGGCTATGCGCCGATTACCTATGGCTGGCTGACCGGTGAATTACTGCGCCGGGTGGATGGCCGTAGCGTGGGCGACAGCGTGGTGGCGCGCAGTGCAGCGCCCTTGGGGCTGGACTTCTTTTTAGGTTTGCCTGAGCAGGAGGATGCCCGCGTGGCACACCTGAGTCGTGGCAAAGGCGATATGGGCGATGAGGCGGCGCGGCGTCTTTTAAGTGTGACCTTTACCCAGCCCAAGCATCTGTCGACCTTGGCCTTCACTAACCCGCCGTCGCTGATGACCAGCACCAACAAGCCGCAGTGGCGGCGCATGCAGCAGCCCGCCGCCAATGGTCAAGGGCATGCGCGTAGCTTGGCCGGGTTTTATCAGGGCTTGTTGGCTGGGCAGTTGCTGCCGGCAGAACTGCTGACTGAGGCCACCCGCGAGCACAGCCAAGGCGAAGACCACACCCTGCTGACGGACACCCGCTTCGGCTTGGGTTTTATGTTGGACCAGCCGATTGCCAACGCCACCTTCGGCATGGGGCCGCAGGCGTTTGGGCATCCGGGGGCTGGTGGCTCGCTGGGCTTTGCTGATCCAGAGCGGCAAGTGGCGTTTGGTTTTGTGACCAACTTGATGGGCCCTTATGTGTTGATGGACCCGCGTGCGCAGCGCTTGGCTAAGGCTGTGGCGGGCTGTTTGTAAGTGGTGCTCAAGGCGCCGCTTGCGTACACTGCGCGGCGTTTTAACTGACTGATTCGTTTAGGTTTTGCGATGAAAAATTGGCTGATTGGCGTGGCGTTATTAACCTCGGCAGGCTGCGCTTGGGTGCCGGCAGAAAAGCCGCAACAGCCCACGGCAGAAGCGTTGGCCGCGCAGCAGCAAGCGCAGCTCAATGCCTGGTTAGACAGCCGCGAAGCACAGCTGCGCGAGGCGTTAGCCGGCAGCCGTATGACCTTAGAGCGGCGTGGCGAGCACTTAGTGGTCACCGCCCCGGTGGATGAGTCGTTCAAGCGTGAGCGCGTCATGCTGTTGCCGGTCACTTTGGGCCCGTTGGGCCGTGTGGCGAAGCTGGTTCAAGACGACCCGGATAGCACGTTGCAAATCCATAGCCATACCGACTCCAGCGGCTCGGTAGCGCTGAATCGCCAGTTGAGTGAAGAGCGTGCCAAGGCGATTGCTGCGCTGTTCTATCTGGCTGGCGCGCGCAGCAAAGTCGGTCTGCAGGCCTTTGGTGAAGCGCAGCCACGGCACAGCAACGACAGCGCCGAAGGCCGCTCGGCGAATCGCCGAGTTGAGTTGTGGCTAACCCGCCGTAGCCCCACGTTATTGGTTCAGCAATAGTGTTGCTGTGGGTCAGCTTAGGTTCAGCTGGCTTGCGCTAGGCTGCGTCTAACGAGCTAGGAGAACGAGTAATGTCTGACAAACTCGCCGATATGCGCCGAGACTACACCCGCGATGGCTTAAGCGAGCATCAGGTGCCGGATGAGCCCTTGGCGTTATTCCGTCGCTGGTTGGCTGAAGCGGTAGAGATCGAGCAGGCGCCGGTCGAGGCCAATGCCATGCAGCTGTCTACCTGCGATGCCGAAGGGCAGCCGCACAGTCGCGTGTTGCTGCTCAAAGGCTTGGATGAGCAAGGCTTTGTGTTCTTTGGCAATTACGACAGCGCCAAAGGTCAGCAACTGGCGCACAACCCTAAGGCGGCGATGACCTTCTTTTGGCCGGCGATGGAGCGACAAGTGCGCATTACCGGCGTAGTGGAGCGCGTCACTGCTGCCGAGTCGGATGCCTACTATGCCGTGCGTCCGTTAGGTAGCCGCATCGGCGCTTGGGCGTCGCCGCAAAGCCAAGTGATTACCTCGCGCGATGAGCTTGAGCAGCGCGTGGCTGAGGCGCAAGCGCGCTGGCAGGATAGCGAACCAACGCGCCCGCCGTTCTGGGGCGGCTACCGTTTAGTGCCGCAGGCGGTGGAATTTTGGCAGGGGCGTGCCAGTCGTCTGCATGATCGTCTGCGCTATCGGCAAGAGGCCGGCGTATGGCTGCGTGAGCGGTTAGCGCCGTAGTTTGCTGTCAGCGCAGCGCTGGCGTGGTTTAACGATTACGCAGGCGCTGGGTGTGCGCTTCGGTGAGGTCAATCAAGCAGGCCAAGGCCGCTTGTTCGGCGCCATTGCCCGAGGCCAGTAAGGCTTGGGTGTAGCTGCAAAAGTCTTGGCGGTATTGGTTGAAGGCGCTTTCCGCTTGCTGAAAACGCTGCACCGCGCGGTGCCGGCCATCGGTAACGCCATCCAGCGAGCGCGCCTCATTCAGTGCGGCGCTGGCCAGTGCGGTGTGTTCTTGCTGAGCCGTGTCTAAGCGTTGGCTTAAGCACTGGCTGACCGCAGGGCGGGTATCGACGCGGTCGTAGCAATCGTTGAGCGCGCCGGCATGCACGCTGGTGCTAACGACTAAACTAAGCACAGGGAAGAGATAACGCATTACAGGGTGTCCGCACGGTAGTGGGTGGCGATGTCTTGTAAGTGGCTGTGCAGCCGCTTACCGCGCAGGCCCTGCTGTTGGGCGGCGCTCAATTGCTGTTCTAGAAAAGCCAGTTTTGCGGCGTCGCCAGCGGCTAAGGCGCGCACGGTGTCGCGGGTGATCCAGCGCTGGATGCGCACATACAGCCACCAGTGGAAATACAGCCCTGCGGCTGTGGTAACGATAATGATGAAGTACTCTAGATACATAGGTTCGAACGCTTGGGCGCTAAGGCTGTCCAATACACGATTGCAGAAGTCTGATAAGGAGACAACGATGGTACCGGCAAAGTTTCTTGGCGCAGTGATTTTGGGCGTCAGCCTGTTACTCGGTGGCTGTGCTTCCAACTTGACCGGCGACACCTACAGCCGTGATGAAGCGCGTGTACCGCAAGTGGTACGCATGGGCACCATCGAAGCGCTGCGTCCGGTACAGATTGAAGGCACGAAGAGCCCGGTCGGCACCATCGCCGGTGGCGCGGTCGGCGGGATTGCCGGCAGCACGGTCGGTGGCGGTAAGGGCAGCTATGTGGCTGCCGTGATTGGTGCTGTAGCGGGTGGTTTGTTGGGCGCAGCGGCTGAAGAAGGCTTGACCCGCACTCAAGGTGTGGAAATCACCGTGCGCGAAGACGAAGGGCAAACCCGCGCCTACGTGCAGCAAGTTAATGAGGGCGAAGTATTCCGCGTTGGTCAGCGCGTACGGATTAACAGCGTAAATGGCGTGAGCCGGGTGATTGGGGTGAATTAACCCCTTAGCGCTCGCTACTAACAAAAAGCCCGCACTGTGATGTGCGGGCTTTTTGTTGGCACTGAAGTCGGGGGGAGACTGCCAGTGCTTAAGCTATCGGCGTTTAGGCGTCGAGCTTGAGGGTGCTCCAAGTCTGTGCGGTGATCTTGCGATACAAGTCACCGTCGGCTTTCAGGGCCTCTTCGCGGGCAGGCACGATTTCGGCCAGCTTGGCTTGCCAAGCGGCTGACTTGAACTGCTCGCCGAAGCAGCGCTCCAGCAGCTCCAACATCACCGACACGGTCACCGAGGCGCCCGGCGAGGCGCCCAGCAGGGCGGCGATGCTGCCGTCTTGCGATGACACCAGTTCAGTGCCGAACTGCAGAATGCCGCCTTTTTTCGGGTCTTTCTTGATGATTTGTACGCGCTGGCCGGCCAGCTCTAGGCGCCAGTCTTCGTTGCGTGCTTCGGGGTAGAACTTGCGCAGCGCTTGTACGCGCTCTTCGGTGGACTGCATCACTTCTTTGATCAGGTAGCGAGTCAGGTCCATGTTGTCGCGGGCCACCGACAGCATCGGCTTCAAGTTATTGGCACGCACCGACAGGGGCAGGTCCATAAACGAGCCGTGACGCAGGAACTTGGTCGAGAAGCCGGCAAACGGGCCGAACAGCAGCGAGGTTTGGCCATCCACCACGCGGGTATCCAAGTGCGGTACCGACATCGGCGGTGCGCCCACTTCGGCTTGGCTATACACCTTGGCTTGATGCTGGTTGACCACCTCGGGCTTGTCGCAGCGCAGCCACATGCCGCTCACTGGGAAGCCGCCGAAGCCTTTGCTCTCGGGGATGCCCGACATCTGCAGCAGCGGCAGCGCGCCGCCACCGGCACCGAGGAACACGAAGCGGGCTTTCACGGTGCGCTTCTCGCCGGTGCTGGTGCACTTGATCGACACACGCCACAGGTCGCCTTCGCGCTGCAGGTCGGTGACTTTTTGGTTGTAGGTCACCAGCGAGCCGTCTTGCTTGGAGAGGTAGGCAAGCATCTGCTGGGTGACAGCGCCGAAGTTTACGTCGGTGCCTTTCTCGTAATAAGTGGCAGCGACTTTTTCCTCGGCGGCGCGGCCGGGCATAGTCAGCGGCATCCACTTAGCGAGTTGTTCGCGGTCTTCGCTGATCACCATGTCTGCAAAGGCATGGCTTTCGATCAGCGCGCTGTGGCGGCGCTTTAAGAAGTCGATATCGCTCTCGCCGCGCACAAAGCTCATGTGCGGTACGGGGTTGATAAAGTTGCGTGGCTCGCCGAAGCCTTCTTTGTCAGTCAGGTAGGCCCAGAACTGCTTAGAAACTTCGAATTGCGTATTGATGTGCAGGGCTTTGGCGATGTCGATTTTGCCGCCGTTGTCGGGTGTGTAGTTCAGCTCGCACAAGCCAGCGTGGCCAGTGCCCGCGTTGTTCCAAGGGTTAGAGCTTTCTACCGCGCCGGTAGAGCGCAGCTCGGCAATTTCTAGGGTCAGCTTGGGGTCGAGCTCTTTGAGCAGAACCGCCAAGGTGGTGCTCATAATGCCGGCGCCGACCAGCATCACATCCACCGTTTGATTCTCGTTATGCGCCATCGCTTGCCACTCTCTCGTGAAGGTGAAAAAACCGTTATGTCGTTTCCGGGTCAGAAACGACCGCCCTTGGGGTTGTAGTGTGCGCAGGCCAACGGGGCGTGGGTGACGCGTCCGTTTTGCGTGAGCACTTATTATGGGGCGAAATCTGGGCAGTCCCTCAGGGGCCAAGTGTATTGCTTGGCGCATTGCCTGGGGCGCAAGGAAGCAGCTCTCTGCAGCTAGCGGGGCAGCCGGGGCTTACCCGTGCGGCTAAGCATGGCAGGAGATGTCCTCGTCGTTAGCCGGGGCGCGATTATACCGGTACATCAGCGGAATTTAACTAGCCTCTACGACTTTTTCACGAGAAGCGCAGGCGCCAAGCGGTATTTTTGCCATGCGGCTGCAAGGCGCATGAATGCTGCGTTAGGCGTTGTCCGAGGGTGACTGACTGGTCAGCTTTGAGGGCGATGAAACGGCCCTGTTGTGGGGCGCGATGAACGGTCACGATGGCCACGCACAGGCCCTGTTCATCCAGCTGGGCAAAGCGTTTACGTGGTGGCAGTAGAGCCTGCAGAAAGAACGACAACATGACAGCTTTCTCCAAGGGGGCAGCCAGGCCATTTAATGCCGCGGCGATGACACTGTGATGACGCTTGATCTGGGTCAGCACCTCGGTTGGCTAGCCTTGGCATGCTTGGCTGGGATAAACCGCAGACGCAGCCGAGGCTGCAGGGAGACAGGCATGAAAGCGCTGGCAGTTTTAACCTTGGCTTTGGCGGCAAACGCTGTTGCGGCACAAACGCCGCTAGAGGCAGAGGCGCAAGACATCACCGAGGCCTTTATGTTGTCGCTTAAGTCCAGTCTGACGGCGTCTTTGCAAGAAGGCGGGCCGGTTGAGGCTATCCAGCATTGTCAGCATTTGGCCCCCTCGCTGGCGGAGCAATTTGCCCGCAAAGGTTGGCAGGTGGGGCGCACGTCGCTAAAGCTGCGTAACCCCAACAATGCCCCGGATGAGTGGGAGCTGGCGCAGTTGTTAGCGTTTGCCAAGCGCCTAGAGCAAGGAGAAAAACCGGCCGCGCTATTTGCCAGCCAACAAGAGGGCGGCGAGTTTCGCTACATGCAAGCCATTGTGGTGGGTAAACCGTGCTTGGCCTGTCATGGCGAGTCGTTAACGGCGGAAATTAGCCAGATTCTGGATGCGCGCTACCCGCAAGATAAAGCGCGTGGGTATACTGCCGGCCAACTCCGTGGCGCCTTTACCTTACGCAAGGCGCTTAACGAGCCATGAAACGAACAGGGGGAAGCATGAAGCACCGTATTGTTAGCGCATTTTTGCTGATGGCCAGTTTGGCGCTGGGTGGTTGCGCACTCAGCCCGCAGCAGCTGACGCTGCAACCAGAACTGAACGGCAACAGTATTGCCCCAGTGGGCCAAGGCCAACCGGTGGTAGTCCGCGTGGTTGATGGACGCTCTTCGCCGGTGATTGGCACCCGTGGCGGCGTGTACCCCGATAGCAGCACCATTAGTGTTAACGGCAACGACTTGCTGCCCAAGTTGCAACAGCAGGTTGAAGTGGCGGTACGTCTGTTGGGCTTTACCCCTTCGGCCAACGCCTATAACGCGCCGCAGCTGACCGTGACGGTTGCTGACATCAAATACCTCAGCCCTAAAGACGGCAGCCTGATGGTCACCCAAGCTGACATCACGGCGACCTTGCGCGCTGATGTGCAAAACGCCACACGTCGTTATAACGGCCGCTACAGTGCTTCCAGCAGCCATCGCTTTGGTTCGGCGCCAAATGTGCCGGCCAACAGCCGTTTAGTCACCGAAGTGCTGAACGCTTCGCTGGAGCGCATGTTCCAAGATCAGACCATCGGTCAGATCCTTAGTCAGTAAAGCGCTTTCGCAGCAACAAAAAGCCCAGCAGATGCTGGGCTTTTTGTTGCTTGTAAAACGCCTAGGCCGCCTGTGAGTAAACCTGTGCAGGTGCTTGGCCCGTACGTTCATCGATATCGGGAAGGTCGTAGTGTTCATGTCCGCCCATGGCGCAATAAACTAACCAATGTTCGTCCTGAACATTGAACGACAGCTCATCGACAACCGCTTCCACTTCTTCCAGATGGTCAATCAGGTAGTCACGATCCAACATTTCTGTGAGTAGCATGGTGGTGCTCCGTGCAGGTTGAGAAGAATTCCCACTTACAAACGTAGTCCTTTTTGGTGACGATTTGCTGACATTTTTAGATCGATTGACTCTATGGTCATCGTTCGTCGGAATTATATGGTTCTAGGTAGAGTTGCCTAATTTCCCTCGTTAGACTGCGCGCCTTTTGTGAAAGCCATGGGGCAAGTGGGGCAAGTCATGTCGTTGCAGGTGTTTTGGAGTCTTCTGCAAAGCTATCCCAATCAAGTGGTTAACGGCTTGGCATTGTTTTTTGCCGTGGCCGGCAGCTGGCTGTGGCTGGCTACCCAGTGGCGTGAATATCAGGCCGACCGCCTGCAGGCTTTAGTGGAAAGCCGCGGCTTGGTGTACATGGCCGATGGCGACAAGCAGCGCCTGAACCGATTCTTCTACGGCTTTGGTGCAGTGTCGCTGGCGCTGGGCTTAGGCTTGAGCGTGCTGAGTACTTATTTGTAACGCGGCGCGGCGATTAAAAAAGGGCATCGAAGGATGCCCTTTTTTGTTGCCTAGCGGTTTTGCTGAAGGCGGTATTGATTGCGCACCGGGGTGGCGTATTGCATCAGTAAAAACGGCTGTTCCGCGGCGCTGCATTGGGCTAGGCGTTTGCCTAATTCTTGCTCGGCGGCGGCCAACTCGCTGGCGCTAAACAGGCTGGCAGCGCTGGGGACAGGCAATGCCGCGTCGCGCTCGGCCCATCGCTCCCACGCTAAGTAATGCACGGGAAATAGTTTGTAGTGACCGAGAATCAGTTGGTCGCAGGCTTGCGCCAGTGCTTTGGCATCCGCGTAGTCGGCCCCGTTTAAACGGTTGAAGGCCAAGTGCACGCGGCCTTTATGCCCGGTAATACCGAGGGCAATGCTGTGATCGTCTTCGCCGGCTTGTTTGTGGTAGCTGCCGGTGCGGGCGCGGGTTTCTAGCTCGCGGGCTTTGGCCACGTCGCAGGGGTCGTATTCGTAGCTGATCGACACCGGAACTAGGTTCAGGCTGCCAATCACCTCGGCAAAGGGTTGGTCTTTGCGGCTCATGTGGAACATTTTCAGAATCGCCGCATCGGTGGCGTCGTCGCCGTCTTTGGCGCGGCCTTCGGCTTGGGCAATCCAAATCGAATGGCCTTCGGCAATCGAGTGGTTGATATACGCCGAGAGGGTTTGAAAGGCGCTGAGCTTTTCGCGTCGGTTGGTGATTGAGCGGTGCACGATAAAGCTCTTGTTCAGCCGCATCAGATCGCTGACAAACGGCTTTTGCAGCAGGTTATCGCCAATCGCAATGCGTGGCGTGGGTAGCCCGGCGTGGTACACGGCGTAGTTGACGAAAGCCGGGTCCATCACGATGTCGCGGTGGTTGGCTAAATAGAGGTAGGCCTGCTGGTCGTCGAGTTGCTCGAGCCCGCTGTAGCTGATGCCCGCCGTGGCGCGCTCAACCACGCGGTCGACGTACGGCTCGATGCGCTCTTGCAACGCGGCGACGGAGTCAATACCACGCACTTCGCGACCTAAGCGCCAAGCAATCAGGCGACGCAGGAGCGGCGCACAGTAATCGGTTAAGCGCGGAAAACGGTAGCGCGCGAGGGTTTGCAAAAAGGCTTCGTCGCGCAGCAGGCGTTGCAGCACGGGGGCTACTTCGTGATCGTGGTAGGGGCGAATTGCCTCAAAATCGACCGCCATGCCAACTGCTCCCTGGGTTTGCTAAGTTAAAAGTAGAGCTCCAATAGACCGGCCATGTTAAACCAAAGTCACACAAGGCAAGCGCATGCTTGAGACATCTTCAGCTTATTGCTCGTATTGCGGCGAACCGATTGAACTGGTGTTGGACGTCAGCGGCGGCGCGCAGGACTACACTGAAGACTGCAGTGTGTGTTGCCAGCCGATGCAGGTGGCGCTGTGGGTGGCGGATGACGGCAGTGCATGGACTGTTGAGCTACGGCGCGAGGATGACTGATGCAGCGAATCTACGAACCGGCCGATTTACTCGAGGCGCAGCTGCTATTGGGTATGCTGCAACAACGTGGTTTTACCGTGCGCTTGTTGGGTGCAGACTTACTCGGTGCGATGGGTGAATTGCCCGCCATGGGCTTACTGGGTTTGATGGTGCCCGATGAAGACGCACGCTTGGCGCGCCAGCTGATTGATGAGTACCTCAGCGCGACCCCCGAGCCCTGTGAGCCCAGTAACCTGCTGCCGGTCGAAGGGCCCTGGATGGCTTGAGGGCTTGAGCGGCGAGCGCATTGCAAGCCAAAAAAAGGCCCAGCGTGATGCTGGGCCTTTTCGTGTGAGCTAAACCTTTACACCTTGAACTGATTGATCAGGCGGCGCTGTTGTTCGGCGAGGCGGGTTAGCTGGGTGCTGGCTTCGGTGGCTTCGTCGGCGCCGCGCGCCACTTCCTCGGCCACTTGGCCAATTTGCATTACGTTGCGGTTGATCTCTTCGGCGACTGCGCTTTGCTCTTCGGCGGCAGCGGCGATCTGCGTGTTGACCTCGTTGATCTCGGCGACTGCCTGAGTGATTTGGTTTAGTGCATCAGCCGCTTTAGCCGCTTGCTCAACACTGCTCGACGAGCGGCTCTGGCCGCTTTCCATCACTGCCACCACTTGCCGCGTGCCGGTTTGCAGCTGCTCGATCATTTGCTGGATTTCTTCGGTGGCCTGCTGGGTTTTCTGCGCCAAGTTACGCACTTCATCGGCAACCACGGCGAAGCCACGGCCTTGTTCGCCAGCGCGCGCCGCTTCGATAGCCGCGTTGAGCGCCAAGAGGTTGGTCTGTTCGGCAATGGAGCGAATGGTGACCAGAATGGCATTAATGTTTTCGCTGTCTTTGGCCAAGGTTTGCACGGCGCTGACCGCTTTGGTCATTTCATCGGCCAAGTTGCGGATTGCATTCACGTTACCTTGCACCACGCCATGCCCTTGGCTGGCGGCGCTGTCGGCACGCGCCGCGGCATTGGCGGCGTTGCTGGCATTACGCGCGACTTCTTGCGCGGTGGCGGCCATTTCGTGCACAGCGGCGGCCACTTGCTCGATACCGTGACGTTGCTTCTGCACGCCTTGGTTGGTTTGAATGGCGTTGTCGGCGGTGTGCTCCGAGGCATCGCTGAATTTTTGCGAGGCGGAGACCACCTCGCCGACCATGTTTTGCAGGCGGGCGAGGAAAGCATTGAAACCCTGGCCAATGGCACCCAGTTCGTCTTTACGGCTGGTATCTAAGCGCTGGGTTAGGTCGGCTTCGCCGCGGCTCATCACGTGCAGCACGTTAACCATATTGCGCAGCGGGCGAGCGATGCCTAAGGCGGTGATCCACACAAAAACCAAGCCAATGGCCGCTACGCCAAGGCCAACCAACAACATAAAGGTATTGTCTTGGGCATTCTGGCTAGCCAGCGCTTCGCTGAACTGAGTCAGCTCCGCGTTCACTTCGCTGAGGGGGATTTGCAGCATCAGCACCCAGCGCGCATCGCTTTGGCCAATCTGGAATGGGCGGAACACTTCGATATGGTCGTGCTCTTCGTCGACATCAATAAAGCTTTGCCCTGGTTGCAGTTGTTGCACATTGGCCAGTTCGTTGGCATCCATCACAGTCGATGCCTGTGCGCCAAGCTTGGCGGCATCTTTGGTGTACGCAACTAGGCCGCCGTTGGTGGCGATCAGCATCATGTTGCCTTTGCCGTTGTACAGCTCGGCATTGGCCTTCACCAGCATGTCTTGAATGAAGTTCAGTGCTAGATCGACCCCGGCAATGCCCTGAAAATTGCCACCGACTAAAATGGGCACGGTAAACGAGGCAAGCATGGTCATTTTGCCGCCTACTTCGTAGGGGGCGGGGTCGATCACGCATTCTTTTTTGCGCTCTTTCGGGCACAGGTAGTATTCGCCTTCGCGCACGCCGGTAGGCAGCAGTTTTTCACTGTCGGTACTGCCGATGGAGTCTATGCCTAAGCTGCCATCGGCATTGCGGTACCACCACGTCAGATAGCGGCCAGTGCCGTTGTAGCCGTTGTCGTTGATGCCGGCGTAGGTTTCATCCAAGCCGTCGATGGCGTTGGGCTCCCAGCCAATATAGGTGCCCAGCAAGGTGGGGTTATTGGCGGTGGTTTGTTTGATCAGGGTGCTCAGTTCTTCGCGGCTCATGGCCACGAGTGTGTTGCCAGCGTCGTCCTGCGTGCCCATCAGCGCATTGACTTGCGCTAGCCCGCGCGAGACAGCCAGTGGCTCTTCCAGCACGCGGCGAATTTCCTGCGCGCGGGCGTCTGCCAAGGCGGCTAGGCGCTGTTGCAACTGCGCCTGCACCATAGGTTCGGCACTGTTGTGCACGAATTCTTCAGCATGCTTGCTGGTATACAGCGAGAACCCCACCATCGTGGCGGTCACAGCGAGCACCAGAAGCCCAGCGAGGGCTGCAATGGTGTATTGCACGGAACTGAGTTTCATCAACGGGCTCCAGTTAGCAGGCAGGGGCTGACCAGATCCGTATCGGCCGCCATGGCAAAAAACTAAAGGGCGGTGCTCTGCCGCCGCGCTGTTTTAAGCAAAGTCACAAACTCGGCAGTGTGCAAGTTATGTACATTGCTGGCCGCAGGGCAGCTGACTACACTGCGCGCTTTTCGCAGAGGAATCAGCAGATGCGTTTTGTGATGGCGTTGCCGGCCTTGCTGGCTCTGGTGCTGGCCGGGTGTCAAACGGTGCAAACCACGCGCGCCGGTGCGGTGGGGGTAGACCGTCAACAAAGCATGCTGTCGGCGCAAGAGGTTGATCAGAGGTACGCGCAGTGGTATCGGCAAACCCTGCAACAAGCCCAGCAGCAGCGTGTGCTGAACTCTCGACCCGAACTGGTGCAGCGCTTAAATGCGGTCTCTAAGCGTTTGATTGCGCAGGTAGGGCACTTCCGTGACGACGCGCCGAGCTGGGCGTGGGAGATTAATCTGGTCGATGCGCCAGAGGTGAATGCCAGCTACGGCTCTGGCGGCAAGATTCTGCTCTATTCGGGGTTGTTCGATAAGCTTAGTTTGAGCGATGACGAGTTAGCGGCGGTGGTTGGTCACCTGATCGCTCGTGAGCTGCGTGAGCATGGTCGCGAAGCAATGCCTGAGGCTAATGGCTTGTCGATGGGGGAAAGTGCCGTCGCTGCCTTGCTGGGCTTGGGGCAGGACACGATGGCATTGGCCAAGACACTGGCGCATCACTCGAGGGCCATTTCTAACATCCGCACCAACGAAAAAGAAGCCGACTTGATTGGCTTGGAGTTAGCCGCGCGTGCCGGTTACGACCCGCGTGCGGCATTGACGCTGTGGCAGAAGATGGGCTCGCAACAACGGCCGGAGTATATGAGCACACATCCGGCTTTCCTCACCCGTATGCAAGGGATCGAAGCAGCGTTGCCGCAGGTGTTGCCTTTGTATCAGGCTGCTCAGGAATAACGCCTGCGCTGGCTAAACGCTGCCGCAAAAAAACGCGCCACGGTTAAGCCGTAGGCGCGTTTTTTTTACCGCGCGGCGCCGTTAAGGCAGGGCGATTTCTGCGCTGGGGCGCATTTGCAGGCCGAGCTGGGCGCGAAAGCTTTCCATATCAAACAGGGTGCAGAGTTCTTCCAGCTTGCCGGCCGGGCTGTAACGCCAGAAGGCCATCGCAGAAATGGACAGCAGCTTGTCGCTGGCGGGGTAGCCCAAGGCCGGTTTGGCGATCGTGCCCATGAAGGTCGACCAAGTCACCACAGTGCGGTTTTCCGCAATGATGTCTTCGATCTCGACATGCAGATCGGTCATGGCGTCGCGAATCTCCACGACCAAGGCCTGATAGCCGGCGGTATCGAGCGGGTGACCCACAAAGGAACTTTTATATTGGAAGTTCAGCGCATGCCGTTGTTCAACCAAGGCCAGATGGCCTTTGTTCCATGACAGGTCGATGTGCTGACGCGTGATGCGCTTGAGCTCTTCGAGTTGCATAAACGGACACTCCGTTGCCGACTGCGTGCAAGAGTGTGAAGGCTATCACGCGGCCAAAAGAGCAATGTGACAGAGTTCACGCTTTTGTTTGGCTGCGCAAAAGCTTGCCCAGTGCATGGCAAAAGGCTTACAGCCAGTGGTAAGCCTAGTGCACAGCGGCGTGCTCGGTTAGCTCAGCAAAAATGCACGCCACAGGGCGTAGCTGGCCATGACCGCGAAGAAAGCCGCTGCAGCGCGGCGAATCCACGTCAGCGGCAGCGTATTGGCGGCGCGATTGCCCAACCAGATCACCGGCACATTGGCCAGCAACATGCCCACGGTGGTGCCGGCGATCACCCAGAACAGACTGTCGTATTGCGCGGCGAGCATCACCGTGGCGACTTGGGTTTTGTCGCCCATCTCGGCAATAAAGAACGCCACCAGCGTGGCGAAGAACGCCCCGTAGCGCTCCATGAGGCCGGGTTCGTCGTCGAGCTTGTCAGGAATCAGCGTCCAGCCGGCCACCACAGCAAAACACAGTGCCAGTGCTAGGTTCAGCCAGAACTCGCTGACTTGGCTGCTGAGCCAAGTACCCAACCAACCCGCCGCCGCATGGTTAAGCACAGTCGCGACTAAAATGCCGCCGACAATCGGCCAGGGGCGCTTAAAACGCGCGGCGAGCAGCAAGGCTAAGAGTTGGGTTTTGTCACCGATTTCGGCCAGTGCGACCAAGCCGGTGGAGATCAGGAAGGCGTCCATTGATTAACCTAAGCGGGGCGAGCAGACACGGCATGACACAGCAACCTTGCCCGCCCCGGGTGAAAGGTGCCATGTCATGGGTCTTGTCAGGCCGCAGCGGTGTGCGGTTGCCGGCGCCATGGCAGGTGGCCAAGTGTGTTGACGCGGGCCTCGTAAGAGCGACTACTCCCCCAGGACGGCGCGCATTGTGCCGCGCGCCAAGCGACGAGGCAAGCGCAGGCCGTCAGCCGGCGCACACCGCGCGGTAAATTTTAAAGCCGCGCGCGTGGGCGAGGGTTTCGCAGTGGCCGAAATGTTCTTCGATCAGCGCCGGATAGCGCAAAAAGTCATTGGCAACGATGCGCAGCTCGCCACCTTTACGCAGCACGCGGCGCGCATCGCGAATCAGCGCGTGAGCGATCTGGTAGTGGGTGTCGACGCCTTGGTGAAACGGTGGATTGCTGATCACCGCATCTAAACTGTGGCTGGCGACATCCGCCAAGCTGGCGGCGGCAGTCACCTGCGCGTTGTTTAGCTGGTTAGCGGCGAGGGTTTGCTGGCTGCTGGCCACGGCAAAGGCATCCACATCCAGCAGAGTGAGCTGTGCGCTGGGGTGTAATTGCGCCAAGTGCGCACCAATCACGCCGGCGCCGCAGCCGTAATCGAGCCAGTCGTGGCCGGGTAGGGCGTCTAAGTGTTCCAGTAGCAGCGCCGAGCCCACATCTAAACGGCCATGGCTAAACACACCGGGCAGGCTGTGAATGGTTAACGGTTGCTGACGGGCGCTAAGCGGCCAAGTTTGCCACGCGTGTTGCGGGGCTTTCGGCACTTGCTCAAGGCTGACTTGCCAGAGCTGGCAGTGCCGCGCGCTGTCGAGCTTAAGAGGTTTGCCCAGCACGTTGAGCTGTTTGGCGGCGCGCTCAATGCCGGCGCGTTTTTCACCGACCAGATAAAACAGCGCACCGGCGCTTAAGCGGCTGGCCAGCTGGGCGACGAGGTAGTCCACTTGCTCGCGCGCCTTGGGTAAAAACAGCACGACACCGGTGAATGGTACGGCAGGGCAGTCGGCGCCGTAATGCAGGCGCTCAGCAAAGCGGCTGCTAAGGCTCTGGGCTTCGCCGGCATGCCAGCTCCAGCCATAGGCCTGTGCTAGTTGGCCGAGTAAATCGTCGGCCGGAAGGCCAGCCAGCAGCAGGGGTTGCTCGGTAAAAAGGTGCGGCTGACGAAGCAATACCTGACTGCGCGGGTCCATAACGGCCTCCGGAAAAAAGCGCGAGCTTACACCAAGCGACGCGGTGCTGCGCCGCTGGCAAACCCGGCGGCATTCTCAGCCAACTGTTGCACGATAGTCTGCCGCGCCTGACGACTGCCCCAGGCATTGTGCGGGGTGATGATCAGATTGGGGTGTTGGCAGGCCAACAGCGGATTGCCGTCACGCGGTGGCTCGACGCTCAGCACATCGCAGGCCGCGCCGCCCAAGTGACCGCTGTCTAGCGCGGCGACTAGCGCCTGTTCGTCGACTAGTCCACCGCGCCCGCAGTTGACCAGCAAGGCGCCGCGCGGCAGCAAGGCCAGTTCGTTGGGGCCGATCAGGTGGCGCGTTTGCTCGGTGAGCGGGCAGTGCAGAGTCAGGCAGTCCACCTGCGGCAGCAGTTCGCTGAGCGTTGGCCGGCCTGCTTGTGCGCGGCCCGGCAAAGCGCCGACCAGTACGCGCATGCCAAAGGCTTCGGCCAGACGCCCCACGGCTTGGCCGAGTTCGCCGAAGCCCAAGATGCCGAGGGTTTTACCGGCCAGCTCTTCAATCGGGTGGTCGAGCAAGCAAAAGCTGTTGGCTTGCTGCCAGCGCCCGGCCTGCACGTCGCGCTGATATTGGCTAAAACGGGTGGCCAGATTCAGCAGCAACATCAGGGTGTGCTGGGCCACCGAGCCGGTGCCATAGCCTTGGCAGTTCTGCACGCAAATGCCCTGCGCGCGGGCATAGTCCAGGTCGACATTGTTGCTGCCGGTGGCGCTGATCAGGATCTGCTCGAGGGTTGGCAGCTGAGCCAGTGTGGCGGCGTCGAGAACAACCTTATTAATGATCGCCGTGTGCATGCCTTGCAGGCGTTCGACAACCTGATTGGGCGCGGTGCTGGCGTGGCAGGTGAGGTTGAATTGCGCCTGCAAGGGGGCGAGGTCTAAATCGCCTAAATCGAGGCTGGCCAGATCAAGAAAGGCGGCGTTGGGCATGGTGACTCCGGGGCTTACGCGGTGCAGGGGCATCCCTTAGACTGGGCACAGTAACCACAAGCGCATGGGATGCCAAATCATGTATTGGACAGAATTTTTCACCGTAGCTCTCGTACACCTGCTGGCAGTGGCCAGCCCCGGCCCGGACTTTGCCGTGGTGGTGCGTGAGAGCGTCAGCCAAGGTCGCCGCGCCGGGTTGTTCACCGCGTGGGGTGTGGGCGCTGGCATTCTGGTGCATGTGGCGTACTCGCTGCTGGGTATCGGTTTGATCGTCTCGCAGTCGATCGTCGCCTTTAACGTGCTCAAGTATTTAGCCGCTGCATATTTAGTGTGGATCGGCATCAAGGCGCTGCGCGCTAAGCCCGACCCAGAAGGGCTGAAGATTAAGGCCCATGCCACCCACGAGCTCAGCGCGTGGAAGAGTTTCAGCATTGGCTTTATCACCAACGGCCTAAACCCGAAGGCCACGCTGTTCTTCCTCTCGTTGTTCACCTTAGTGATTAGTCACGAAACCCCGCTGTGGGTGCAGGGCGGTTATGGCCTGTATTTGGCGATAGCCACCGGCGCGTGGTTCACCATGGTGGCGCTGTTGTTCAGCCAGCAGCGGGTGCGCGTCGGGTTTGCCCGCATGGGGCATTGGTTTGATCGGGTGATGGGCGCGGTGCTGGTCGGTTTAGGCGTGCAGTTGGTGTTGAGCGCTGCACGTGCCGAGGTCAGCGCTCACTAAGCGAATAGCGTTTTAGCGCCGTATTGCACGGCGCTGACGCTTAATAGCAGCAACGCCCCCGGCCGCTTTCTTTGGCGTGATATAGCCATTCATCGGCGTCTTTTAACAGGGCGTCGATGTCTTCACCTTGCGCGCTAAGCCCCGCGCTAAACGACAGCTCTGGCACGCCCGTGGGGCCATAGACCAACTGGGCACAGCGTTCGCGCAGATCATCCAGTTCGGCAGCGAGGCTGGCTGGGTTTTGATCGCTGACCAGTAGGGCAAACTCTTCGCCGCCCAAGCGGGCCAGCAGTGAGCCGGTGAAGTTATCTTTCAGTAAGCGAGCAAAGGCTTTCAAAGCTACGTCACCGATATCGTGGCCGAAGTCATCATTGATGCGCTTAAAGTGGTCGATATCCAACATGGCCACACACGGCAGTGTGTTTTGCTCGCGGGCTTTGAGCAGCAGCTCGGGCGCATTGGCAAAGAAGTGCCGCCGATTGAAGAGCCCAGTCAGGCTGTCGCAATGCGCCAGTTGATACAGCTGGCCGATCAGCTCTTGGCGCTCTAGGCAGTGCATTACGCGGATATGAAGTTCTTCGGGGTAGAAGGGCTTGCGCAGAAAATCATCGGCGCCATGCTTGATAAACCGCGCACTGAGAAAACCCTCGCTTTCGGCCGATAAACCAATGATCGATAACTTCTTGCGTTTCTGCTCATGGCGCAGGTGTTTGACCAGCGCGATGCCGTCCATCTCCGGCATGTTGTAGTCGGCAATCAGCAAGCGCGTGTCGGGGTGTTGTTCGAGCAGCTGCAGCGCTTGCTTGCCGTTTTCCGCCTCCAGCAGTTGGTAACGCTGCGCTTTAAGACACTGGCCAATGAACTTGCGGGTTGGGGCTGAGTCGTCGGCGATCAGAATCTTGATATGGGTGTTTTTTTCGAGTCGCCCCAGCAGGTGGAACACATAGTCGTAAGACTGCTGGTTTTCTTTGTAGACGTAGTCCACCACGCCTTTAAGCAGCAGCTCTTCGCGGCGGGATTCGTCCTGCAGGCCCGATAGTACAATGCAGGGCACGCGGTGCTTGAGGATCAGGTCAACCACTTCGCCATTGGGGGCATCGGGCAGGTGCAAGTCGGCCACCGCGGCGACAAAGTGCTCGGCGCTATCGAGCAGAATTTCGGCTTCGGCGGCCGAGGCACAGAACACGGCTTCGTACTCCGGCGTGCGGCGAAACATGTGGCCGAGAATTTTCAGAATGATGGGACTGTCTTCAATAACCAGCACGGCGGCCATGGTGAATCCTTAAACGGCGTATTGCTCAATCACTTCTTGTGCAGCACGGAAGGCATCGATGGACGCCGGCACCCCTGCATATATAGCAGCATGCAGCAGCACTTCGCGGATTTCTTCCTGCGTACAGCCATTGTTCAGCGCGCCACGCACATGGCCTTTGAGTTCTTGCGGGCATTTCAGCGCGGCGAGCATGGCCAAGGTAATCAGCGAGCGGGTTTTGCGGTCTAGTCCCTCGCGGGCCCATACCGTGCCCCAGGCGTTTTCATTCACCAGCTGTTGCAGCGGCGCGGTGAACTCGGTGGTGTTGGCCAAGGCGCGATCGACGAAGGCATCGCCCATCACTTCGCGGCGGATTTGCTCACCTTGTTGGGCACGGTTAGACATCTTGCAGTTCTCCAATAAAAACGGCGCCACAGAGGCGCCGTTAGGTGTGTCTACGGGGCTTAGCGCTGCGTCTGCCACGCGCGTGCGCCAATCACCATTAAGGTGAGGGCGGTTAGCGGCAGCGCGAAGTACAGCATACCTTGTTGGAACAGTTGCAGCTCGCTGGCTTGGTTGGCCTGCAGAATCAAATAGGCGGTGTAGGCCACGTAATACGCCACGAACACGCCACCTTCCCAGCGGTTGAGCTTGTAGCCGTTGAAAAACACCGGCAAGCAGGCCACGGCGATGGCAATCATGATCGGGATATCAAACTGAATCGCGTTGCTGGCGACCGGAATGGCCGACGGCGCCACCAAAGATGCCAAGCCCAGCACGCAGAGAATATTGAAGATATTGCTGCCGACGATATTGCCTACGGCAATGTCGCGCTCGCCTTTAAGGGCCGCCATGATCGAGGTCGCTAGCTCCGGCAGCGAGGTGCCGATGGCGACCACAGTGAGGCCAATCACCAGCTCGGAGAGCCCGAAAATACGTGCCATTTGTACCGCGCCATCGACCAGAAACTGCGAACCGCCGACCAGCATGACTAAACCGGCCACGATGAAGCCGATGTCTTTCAGTACCGCAAAGCGGCCGGTTTCTGCTTGGCCGTATTCTTCGGCAAATTCGTCGTTGTCTTGCTGCGGGCTTTTCTTCGCGCTGATGATCAGAAACAGCGTGTAGCTGACCACGCCGGCAAACAACAAGGCGCCTTCCCAGCGGCTCAGTTGGCCATCGAGGGCGAGCAGGTAAAACAGCACGCTGACGCCAATCATGATGGGCACATCGAGGCGAATCAGCTGGCGTGATACCACTAACGGAGCGACCAGTGCGGTGGCGCCTAAAATCAACAGCACGTTAGCGATATTGCTGCCCACCACATTGCCGATAGCAATGTCGCCACTGCCGGCCCAAGCGGCTTGCACGCTCACGGCCGTTTCCGGCGCGCTGGTGCCGAAGGCCACCACGGTTAAGCCGATAATCAGTGGTGGAATACCAAAGGTGGCGGCCAATTTGGAGGCGCCGCGCACTAAGACTTCTGCGCCAACAACCAATAGCACTAAGCCGGCAATTAACAGTAAGGCAATGGACAACGTCATGTTCAGTGATCTCGGGGTGAGGTTCGCTCATTGTGGAAAGCCGTGCGGGCTTTCTCAAGGTGCAGTTCGTGAGCAAGTATTTCCGCAGCAAAAAAACACCCCGGCACCTTAAGGTGGCCGGGGTGGGTTGGTGTGGCGCTAATGCTTAGTTGAGGTCGAAACGGTCGAGGTTCATTACTTTGTCCCAGGCTTTCACAAAGTCGCGGACAAACTTGGCTTCGTTGCCTTGGCTGGCATACACCTCGGCCACGGCGCGCAGCTCGGAGTTGGAGCCAAATACCAAGTCAGCACGCGTAGCCGTCCACTGCACTTTGCCGCTCTGCCGCTCGACGCCTTCGTACAGGCCTGCGGTGCTGCTAGCGCGCCAATCGGTGCGCATGTCCAACAGGTTGACGAAGAAGGCGTTATTCAGCGCGCCCGGCGTGTGGGTAAGCACGCCGTGTGCGTTGTCTTCGGCATTGGCGCCTAAGGCGCGCAGGCCGCCGATCAGCACGGTCATTTCCGGCGCAGTGAGGGTCAACAGCTGCGCCCGATCGACCAGCCAATGCTCGGCCGGGCCTTGGGCGCGGCTGCTTTGGTAGTTACGGAAACCATCGGCGTGTGGCTCCAGTACGGCAAAGGATTCGACATCGGTTTGCGCTTGGCTGGCATCCACGCGGCCGGGGGTAAACGGCACCTCGATGCTGTGCCCGGCCTGCTGCGCAGCCTGCTCGATGGCTGCGCAGCCGCCCAGCACAATCAAGTCGGCCAGCGATACCTGCACGCCACCTTGGGCGCTTTGGTTGAAGTTGTGCTGAATAACCTCCAGTGCCTTGAGCACTTTGGCTAACTCCGCAGGGCGGTTCACTGCCCAGTCTTTTTGCGGCGCCAGACGAAGGCGAGCGCCGTTAGCGCCGCCACGCATATCCGAGCCACGGAAGGTTGAAGCCGAGGCCCAGGCGGTACGCACTAACTCGGCGGTGCTGAGGCCGCTGGCCAGTACATCGCGCTTTAACTGCGCAATGTCGCTGTCGCCAATCACTTTGCCGCTAACGGCAGGCAGCGGGTCTTGCCAGAGCAGTTCTTCGCTGGGCACTTCTGGGCCTAAATAACGGGCACGCGGGCCCATGTCGCGGTGGGTGAGCTTGAACCAAGCACGGGCGAAGGCATCGGCAAACGCCTGTGGGTCTTGGTGGAAGCGCCGCGAGACTTTCTCGAAGGCCGGATCAAAACGCAGCGACAAGTCGGCGGTGGTCATCATCGGCGGGTGTTTTTTGCTCGCGTCATGCGCATCGGGGATCAAGTGCTCGGGCTTGCAGTCTTTCGGCGTCCACTGATGCGCGCCGGCCGGGCTCTTGGTCAGCTGCCACTCGTAGCCAAACAGCATGTCGAAATAGCCGTTATCCCACTGGGTCGGGTTGGGCTTCCACGCGCCTTCAATGCCGCTGGTGGTGGTATGCACGCCTTTGCCGCTGCCGAGGGCGTTTTTCCAGCCCAGGCCCATTTCTTCCAGCGCGGCGCCTTCGGGTTCGCGTCCCACTAACGCGGGGTCGCCAGCGCCGTGGGCTTTACCGAAGGTGTGCCCGCCGGCCACCAAGGCCACGGTTTCTTCATCGTTCATGCCCATGCGGGCAAAGGTGTCGCGCACATCGTGGCCAGAGGCAACGGGGTCGGGGTTGCCATTCGGGCCTTCCGGGTTCACGTAGATCAAGCCCATCTGCACGGCAGCCAAGGGCGACTCCAGCTCGCGGTCGCCTTGGTAGCGGCTATCGCCGAGCCACGTGGTTTCTTTGCCCCAGTAGATGTCTTCTTCGGGCTCCCAGATATCCGCGCGGCCACCGCCAAAGCCAAACGGCTTAAGGCCCATGGACTCCAGCGCGCAGTTGCCAGCAAGAATCATCAAGTCGCCCCAGCTGATCTGGTCGCCGTACTTTTGCTTGATCGGCCACAACAGGCGGCGCGCTTTGTCGAGGTTGCCGTTATCCGGCCAGCTGTTAATCGGTGCAAAGCGCTGGTTGCCGGTGTTGCCACCGCCACGGCCATCGAAGCTGCGGTAGGTGCCGGCGCTGTGCCACGCCATGCGAATAAACAGGCCGCCGTAGTGGCCCCAGTCGGCCGGCCACCAGTCTTGCGAGTCGGTCATCAGGGCGAGCAGGTCTTGCTTGAGGGCCTGATAGTCGAGCTTCTTGAAGGCTTCGGCATAGCTGAAGGAGGCGTCCATGGGGTTGGACTTAGCCGACTGTTGATGAAGGATCTTCAGGTTCAGCCGCTCTGGCCACCAGTGATCATTGGACTGCGCTTGTGCTGTGGTACGGGCGCCGTGGGCGCTGGCGAAAGGGCATTTGGCTTCAGACATCTCAGGCTCCTTGTTCCTGATGAATAAGAGTTTCGCCTGCTGCGCTAGCGAGTGCCAACAGGTGATGAATACACCTTAGAAGCCGTTGACGCCTTGAACAAAGTAAGGGTTTTTATGGTTTCGATTAATAAAAACTATTGCTTTTGAGAGGTTTGTAATTTTATTTCTATCTAATTGCTGGGCAATCTCTTGCCGTATGGCTGGGCACACAACGCCTAGCGGTATTTGCTCTGCAGGGTTGCCAGTTCCATCGCTAATAAATCGCTTAAATAGGCCTCTTTATCACGAAAGCGCACGCTCGGTACGGGGATGGAAATGGCCACCAGTTCATTACTGGGACTGCGCAGTGCTTTGGCTACTGCGCAAATGCCGAGGGTATTTTCCTCGCGGTCGAAGGCCACACCACGCTCACGAATACGCGACAACTCGTCCAGCAAGGCGTCCCAGTGCGTGATGGTGTTCGCGGTGTAACGCTCAAGGGTGAGCCGCTGACGCATTTTACCTAGGCTGTTTTCATCCATTAGCGCTAAGGCTGCCTTGCCATTGGCGGTGCTATGGAAGGGGAAGGTCACGCCAACCGCCGAGAGTGCAGCTAGGCGATGTGTTCCGGGGATCTGCTCAAGAAACACCATGTTGGTACGGCTGACGATCGATAGATCGACCGTTTCGCCGCAGTGCTTGGCGAGTGTCGCTAGGCAAGGGGCGGCCCACTCGGCAATTGGAAAGTGAGTAGCGGCTCCAAGGCTGATCAATGCCGGCCCCAGTTTAACGCCGTGGCTGGCAGTGGCCGGCAAGACCAAGTTTTCTTTCGCCAGAGCATCCACGATGCGCTGTACCGTTGAGCGGGGCAGGCCAACATCCAAGGCTATCTCCCCTAGTGAAAGGCCTCTGGGGCGCTCCATCAGCACGCGGAGGATTTCAGCCGCACGGGCAATGACCTGAATGCCGCCTTTGCTCGGGCGGCTAACGTCTGCCGGCGGGGGGCTTTGTTGGTTTGACATGGTATCGACGCAACCAGGTGGCAGTGCTCGTGGGGGGACAAGAAGAATGTATAGCAGAGCCGATGCGGTAATTGCGTTGTATTGCATTGCGGTACAGGTGGCTCGATGAGTGGATTACTGTGCGCTGAACTCGGCTGCTCGGCTAAGGCTTAATACGGCTGCAGAGATTGCTCTGGGCCTTTTAGCGCAGGTGCTGTGGCGCAGATGGGGCTGAGTTGATAGTGCGCAGTTGGGTGAATTGCTGCGCTGGCGTTTTCGCCCGGCCCAGGTCGAGCGATGTCCTGATCGAGCGGGGCAAGCATTAAATCGTCGCAAGAGGAATCTCCATGTCACGTGCCCATGCACACCCAGCGTTACATTTGGGTTTTACCGCCAATGAACTGGCGAGCAGCCCTTACGCCCGTTTTTATAATCCTGACTTGGCGCCACTGCCGGAGCATGTCAAAGAAGCGCTGCAGATTGGCGGTCAGGCCTGTGAGCTGTTTCCCCCAGTCGATAAGGTTGGCGGCTTGCAAACGCCGGGTTACTGGCCAGTGGAGACGGGCTATACGGTGGCCCCTGATGGCGCTGTGCGTATCAGCGTGCTAACGCCGATGCCGCGGGTGACGCCGGCCATGTGGGATTGGTGGTTCGCTTGGCACGGGTGCGCCAGTGAACGCTACAAGCTGTGGCACCCGCGTGCCCATGTGGCGGTGGGCTGGGCCGACGGGCGTGCCGATCTGGCTTATGTGGGGCGCACCTCAATGGTGACCGAGTATGTCGGTTCTAGCCTGTTCGAGGTGGCGATCCGCTTCGTGCCCCCCGCCAGTCTTGGGTTTGATGAGCAACGTCTTGCGGCTGATGGCGAGGTGGTTATCTGTGCCCGCGTTGGATTGGCCAAGGTGCCCATTCTTACCGGCTGGTTGGTGCACCATATTCGCCCTGTGCCCGGCGGCGCGGAAATGCGCTCGCGCTTTTGGTTGGGTGGGGACAATGTGCGCCCTGTAGGCATGCCCGGTGTGTTGGGGGGCTTTATTGGGCGCACGGCCTACCGCTTGCAGCCCATCAAGGCCGAGCAGGTCCGTGAGTTGATGGTCCATGATGCGCAGGAGATGAATCACCTGGCCGGGTTTTTGCCAGACCTTTACGCGGCGTTTGGGCCAGGAGCCGTGGCGTCTGCAGAAGGAGGGCTGCGCGTATGAGTCTTCCCAAGCGCAGAACCGGTAAAGGGGTGACTTTGCGTCGTGGCCAGCCCGGTTTCGATGCCGCAGTGCTCGACAGCAGTTTTAATGGGCGGGACCCGGGGCGGCGGCCCGACATTTTGGTTCAGGCCAATAACGTGTTTGAGGTGATTGCTGCGGTTAAGCACGCCGCAGCGCACGACTTGAACATCAGCATCTGCTCGGGCGGTCATAGTTGGAACCAGAACCACCTCCGTGATCGCGGCATGCTGCTGCATCTGGGGTTCATGAGTGCCATTGAGGTCGACGTCGCGGCGCGGCGTGCCATCGTCGAGCCCGGCGCCTGGTGCGGCGACTTAGATGCCCAGTTACGGCGCCACGGCCTGTTCTTTCCAGTCGGGCATGTCGCCGACATTGGCCTAGGTGGTTTTTTGCTGCAGGGCGGCTTCGGCTTTGGCAGTCGCAAGTTCGGCCTAGCCTGTGAAAATGTGCAGGGTGTGGATGTGGTGCTAGCCGATGGCAGTCTGGTGCACGCCAATGCCCAGCAGCACAGCGATCTGTACTGGGCCGCTCGTGGCGCCGGACCGGGATTCTTTGGCGCGGTGGTGCGTTTTCATCTGCAGTTGCATGCGCGGCCCAAGGTGACGGCGATGCAATCGCAAATCTTCGACATGCAGCATCTGGACGAGGTGGTGCGCTGGGCTGATCGCGTCGGGCCAGAGGTCGATAGATCCGTGGAGTTTCAGTTCATCATCACGCGGCAGGTGCCGTTGATGGGCATCTTTCGCCCAGGCATTGGCATCCTCAGTCCGGTGCTGGCCGACAGTTGGCGCGAAGCGCGTGAAGCCACGGCCTTTATTCGCCATAGCCCGTTGCGCCCCTTGGCCGCGCGCACCGCGCCGCTGCTGCCGATGCCGACCACCTGGATGGCCAAGCTCGGCTGGTTCTCCCTGTTTCCTGCCGGATCCCGCTGGTGTGCCGACAATGCCTGGCTTACCGCGCCGGCAGATGACGTCCTGCCAGCCATCCACAAAGTGGTCGAGACCTTGCCGCCAGCGCCGGCGCATGCCCTGTGGCTGAGCTGGTATCCCCCGGCCGAGCGGCAAGACATGGCCTTTGCCCTGGAAAGCAACACCTATTTCGCTTGCTATGGCGAGTGGAAGGAGGCAGCCGGCGACGAGAGCCACCAAACCTGGGCGGGCGACATGATGCGCCTGTTCGAACCGCACAGTCGGGGCATTCAACTGGCAGATGAAAACTTGGGCAAACGCCCTGCCAGGTTCACCACGGATCGTAACTATGTGCGCCTGCAGCAGATTCGCCAAAAGTACGACCCGCAGGGCCTGTTTCGCTCTTGGGCCGGCGTGCTGCCCGAGCAGCAGGCGCAGCAGCTAAGCCCTTAAGTTTGTGTTTATGCAGAGTTACGCAGTGGCACTGGCGGTCGGCCTGTTGGTTGGCCTGATCTACGGGCTCCTCAACGTGCGCTCACCGGCGCCGCCGTTGGTGGCCTTGTTTGGTCTGGGCGGCATCTTGCTGGGCGAGAGCCTGCTGAGTGCCCTGCGTCGATGGTTTTTCTGAGCCTTATTACTGGAGTAGCCCGATGAAACGCACGTTGTACACCCTACTCGCCGTTATTGGTGTCTGGTTCGCCTGCTGGCAGGTAGCCGCGCGCTGGGAGGTCGCACCTGAGACCGCGCCTTCAGCCCGCTCGTCAGGCCCGGCGCTGGATACCTTGGTGATTGCGCCACGCTCTGAAGCACTGACTTTCGCCCGCTTTATGCGGGGCAATGAGCCGCACCTGCTCTTGGTCGATGCCTTTCAGGATGGCCAGGTCAGCGGCCTTGATCTGCACGCCTTGCTACCGGGTTCCCCCGCCGATCCGGTCGCGCTGTTCAACGCCCTAGGCTACGCGGCCTTGCAGCAGTTGCATGGGCCGACGACGCAGGTGGAGGCGGGCACTTTGCTGCTGCCATTTACCGGCACCGACAATCAGGTGGCTGTGGGGGTTAACTACCGCGAGCATGCCGAAGAGACTGCGGTCAGCGACTCTTTCCTGTTTCCCAAGCGCACCACGGCGACCGTGCACAACGCCCCTGTGGCGGCGCGCGAGCACCTGCTGGACTATGAGGTCGAGCTGGGCTTCGTGCTTTTGCAGGACCTGCCAGCTGACACGCCGCCGGATTACCTGGGTCTGGTGCTGGCCAGCGATTACACCGACCGGGCCATGCTGATGCGTCACGTTAATCTGCTGGGTGTGCATTCCGGCGCGGGCTTCACCAGCGGTAAAAGCCATCCGGGCTTCATGCCCGTTGGCAACCTGTTGGTCATTCCTAAGGATTATGAGCAGTTCTATCCAAGCCTGGCGCTGGAGCTGTGGCATAACGGCGAGCAGCGTCAGGTGGCGCGTCCCAGCGAGATGGTTTGGGATATCCAGCGGATCATGGCGCAGACCTTTGCCTGGCAAGAACGCAGCTGGGCGTGGCATGGCGACACGGTGCGCTTGCCCTTTAAGGGTGGCAAGATTCCCGCTCGCACAGTGATTCTTTCTGGTACGCCGGGAGGGGTGATCTACCGCAAGCCGTCGCCACGCCAGCTGTTTCTGGGGGTGTCGGAGTGGGCCTTTTCGTTGAGCTGGCTGCGCCCACAGGCGGTGGTTGAGCCCTTTATTCGCGAAGAATACCGCTCGGGGCGCTACTTGCAGGCAGGGGATCAGGTGGTGATGCGCGCGGACCGGCTCGGCACCGTGAGCAACAGCATAGTGGCCGAGTGACGAGGTTGGTTGCCGGCGCGCTTATGTCGCAGCGGCAACCGCCTCAGCGCGACCTGTCATGCAGGTCGCGCTAACCCTCTAGGCTTAGCCTTCCAGTTTCTTTTTCAGCAGTTCATTGACCTGCTGCGGGTTGGCTTTGCCCTTAGAGGCTTTCATCGCCTGACCGACAAAGAAGCCGAACATCTTGCCGCGCTTGGCTTCGTCGCTGGCGCGGTATTGCTCGACCTGTGCGGCGTTGGCGGCCAGTACTTCGTCGAGCATGGCTTCGATAGCGCCGCTGTCGGTGACTTGCTTGAGGCCTTTGGCTTCGATGATCTGATCGGCATTGCCTTCGCCTGCGGCCATGGCTTCAAAGACCATCTTGGCGATCTTGCCGCTGATGGTGTTGTCTTTGATGCGCACGATCATGCCGCCCAATTGCTCGGCGGATACCGGCGACTGGTCGATCTCTAGGTCTTCTTTGTTCAGCAGGCTGCCCAGCTCGACCATCACCCAGTTGGCGGCCAGCTTGGCGTCGTCACACACGTTGACCACCGCTTCGTAGTAGTCGGCCATTTCGCGGCTGGCGGAGAGCACGCTGGCGTCGTAGGTCGACAAGCCATATTGGCTCTGGAAGCGCTCGCATTTCTGTACCGGCAGCTCCGGCAGTTGGCTGCGCAGGCCTTCGATAAAGCTGTCTTCCATTACCACCGGCAGCAAGTCGGGGCAGGGGAAGTAACGGTAGTCGTTGGCTTCTTCCTTGCCGCGCATGGAGCGGGTTTCGTCTTTGTTGGGGTCGTACAGGCGGGTTTCCTGCACCACTTTGCCGCCGTCTTCGATCAGTTCGATCTGGCGCTGAATCTCGTGGTTGATGGCCTTTTCGATAAAGCGGAACGAGTTGACGTTCTTGATCTCGGCGCGGGTGCCGAAGGCTTCTTGGCCTTTGGGGCGCACGGAGACGTTGCAGTCGCAGCGCAGCGAACCTTCGGCCATGTTGCCGTCGCAAATGCCCAAGTAGCGCACCAGCGCGTGAATCGACTTCACGTAGGCCACGGCTTCTTTGGCGCTGCGGATATCCGGCTCGGAGACGATCTCCAACAGCGGCGTGCCGGCGCGGTTAAGGTCGATGCCGCTCATGCCGTGGAAGTCTTCGTGCAGGCTCTTGCCGGCGTCTTCTTCCAAGTGTGCGCGGGTGATGCCGATGCGCTTGACGCTGCCGTCTTCCAGGGTGATGTCCAGATGGCCCTTGCCGACGATGGGGTCGTCCATCTGGCTGGTCTGGTAGCCCTTGGGCAGGTCGGGGTAGAAGTAGTTCTTGCGCGCGAAGATGTTGGTGCGGCCCAGCTCGGCGTCGATGGCCAAGCCAAACTTCACCGCCATCTCGACCGCGGCGGCGTTCAGCACCGGCAAGGTACCGGGCATGCCCAAGTCAATCAAGCTGGCTTGGGTGTTCGGTTCGGCGCCAAAGGTGGTGGCGCTGGCGGAGAAAATCTTCGATTCGGTAGCGAGCTGTGCGTGAATTTCCAGCCCGATCACGGTTTCCCATTGCATGTGTCTAGTCCTCAGAAACCTGTCGGTGCTTGGCGGTGCCAATCAGTCACTTGCTGATACTGATGGGCAATGTTGAGCAGGCGGCCTTCTTGGAAGTAAGGCGCCAGCAGCTGCACGCCGACCGGCAGGCCGTCGGCAAAACCGGCCGGCATCGACAGGCCCGGCAGGCCCGCGAGGTTGGCGGTGATGGTGTAGATGTCTTCTAAGTATTCGGCGACCGGGTCATTGCCCTTGGCGCACAACGCCCAAGCGGGGTTCGGCGTGGTCGGGCCCATCACCACGTCGACTTCTTGGAAGGCGGCGAGGAAGTCGTTTTTGATCAGGCGGCGAATCTGCTGCGCCTTGATGTAGTAGGCGTCGTAGTAACCGGCCGACAGCGCGTAGGTGCCGACCATGATGCGGCGCTTCACTTCGGCACCAAAGCCTTCGGCGCGTGAGCGCTTGTACAGATCAGTCAGATCAGCGGGGTCGTCACAGCGATGGCCAAAACGCACGCCGTCAAAGCGCGACAGGTTGGAGCTGGCTTCAGCCGGTGCGATCACGTAGTAAGCGGCGATGGCGTGCTGCAGGTTCGGCAGGCTGATTTCTTTCACCGTGGCGCCGAGCTTTTCCAGCTCGGCTACCGTCGCTTGCGTGGCTGCGCCGATGCGGCTGTCTAGGCCGGCACCGAAGTATTCTTTTGGCAGGCCAATCTTCAGGCCTTTCAGCGGCTGCTCAAGGGCGGCGAGGTAGTCGTCGACCGGCTGATCAACGCTGGTGGAGTCTTTGCTATCAAAGCCGGCCATGGCGCCTAACAGCAGGGCGCAGTCGTAGGCATCACGCGCCATCGGGCCGCCTTGGTCGAGGCTAGAAGCGTACGCCACCATGCCCCAGCGCGACACGCGACCGTAGGTCGGCTTAAGGCCGGTTAGGCCGCACAGCGCGGCAGGCTGACGAATCGAGCCGCCGGTGTCGGTGCCGGTGGCTGCTGGCACCATGCGTGCAGCAATCGCCGCCGCCGAGCCGCCCGACGAGCCGCCGGGGATGCAGTCTAAATTCCACGGGTTTTTCGCCGCGCCGTAATAGCTGGAGGCGTTGGACGAGCCCATGGCGAACTCGTCCATGTTGGTCTTGCCGAGGCTCACGCAGCCAGCGTTGGCGAGCTTCTCCACCACAGTGGCGTTATACGGGGCGATGAAGTTGTCGAGCATCTTCGAACCGCAGCTGGTGCGTACGCCTTGGGTGCAGAACAAATCTTTGTGGGCAATCGGTGCGCCCAGCAAAGCACCCGTTTCGCCAGCGGCGCGGCGCGCATCGGCGGCGCGTGCTTGTTCCAGTGCTTGCTCGGCGGTGACGGTGATAAAGGCGTTGGTGCGCGGGTTTTCTTGCTCGATGCGCGCCAGTAAGTCGCGGGTCAGTTCTTCGGCAGAAAACTCTTTATTGGCCAGCGCAGTGCTGATCTGGCCAAGGGTCAGGGTATGCACAGGCATTATTCGATCACCTTAGGTACGAGGAACAGGCCTTGCTCCACCGCCGGGGCAATGGTTTGGTAGGCGTCGCGCTGATTGGTTTCGGTGACTACGTCGGCACGCAGGCGCTGGGTAGCTTCCAGCGGGTGCGCGAGCGGCTCGATGCCAGTGGTGTCGACGGCTTGCATGGCGTCGATCAGGCCAAGAATGTTGTTCAGCGTAGCGGTGGTAGCGGTGAGTTCGTCCTCAGCCAAGCCCAGACGGGCTAAGTGGGCGATTTTCTCCACGTCGGTGCGTTCAAGCGCCATTGTGTGTGTTACTCCAGCGAACTGGGCGCAAGCGTGTAAAGTTGCGCCAGGCTTTGGGGAGGCCGTCAAAAAAAGGCCAAGCAGAGGTGGGCAAAGCCCGCAAAGCCAAGGAATTTAACATATTGGTGCCTTGCCCAAAAACCCCGCCGTTGTTAGAGTTTGCGGCACTTTTTTCGCACCGCCTACGGTAGCTTTCAGCATGATTTTCAAGAAAATTCGCGGCATGTTCTCCAGCGATCTGTCGATCGACCTGGGTACCGCCAACACCCTTATTTATGTTCGTGACCGCGGCATCGTGCTGAACGAGCCCTCTGTGGTCGCGATTCGCAACCACGGCACGCAAAAGAGCGTGGTGGCTGTAGGTACCGATGCCAAGCGCATGCTGGGCCGTACTCCGGGCAATATTTCCGCCATTCGCCCGATGAAAGACGGCGTGATCGCCGACTTCAGCGTCTGTGAAAAGATGCTCCAGTACTTCATTAACAAAGTGCACGAAAACAGCTTCCTGCAGCCTTCACCGCGCGTATTGATTTGCGTGCCGTGCAAGAGCACGCAGGTTGAGCGCCGTGCCATTCGTGAGTCCGCCTTGGGCGCTGGCGCGCGTGAGGTGTACCTGATTGAAGAGCCGATGGCGGCTGCCATTGGTGCCGGCCTGCCGGTGGAAGAAGCGCGCGGTTCGATGGTGGTGGATATCGGTGGTGGCACCACAGAAATTGCCCTGATCTCGCTGAACGGCGTGGTGTATGCCGAATCCGTGCGTGTGGGCGGTGACCGTTTCGACGAAGCCATCGTGACCTACGTGCGCCGTAACTACGGTTCGCTGATCGGTGAATCCACCGCTGAGCGCATCAAGCAAGAAATCGGCGCGGCCTTCCCGGGCGGGGAAGTGCGCGAGATCGACGTGCGTGGCCGTAACTTGGCTGAAGGCGTACCGCGCAGCTTTACCTTGAACTCCAACGAAGTGCTGGAAGCGCTGCAGGAGTCGCTGGCGACCATCGTGCAGGCGGTGAAGAGCGCGCTGGAACAATCGCCGCCGGAGCTGGCCTCCGACATCGCCGAGCGCGGTTTGGTGCTCACCGGTGGTGGCGCGCTGCTGCGTGATCTCGACAAACTGCTGGCGCAAGAAACTGGCCTGCCAGTGATTGTGGCCGAAGACCCGCTGACCTGCGTGGCCCGTGGCGGCGGCAAGGCGCTGGAACTGATGGATCGCCACGCCATGGATTTGCTGTCTACCGAATAAGCGCGCCGCGCCGTATCCTGCCAGCCACAAGCGGCGCGTGCTTTTTGTAGCACGCCCCTTGTGGCTTTTTATTAGCCCAGCGGAGACACCGCCATTAAACCTCTGTTCAGTAAAGGCCCTTCTCTGACCACCCGACTGTTGGTGCTCGGCCTGTTGTCGGTCGTGCTGATGGTGGTGGATGCGCGCTTCGACACCTTAAAACCGGTGCGCAATCAGATGGCCTTAGTGCTCACGCCGTTTTATTGGCTGGCCGATTTGCCGGTGAAGGCTTGGCAGTCGGCGACCGAACAGCTCAATGCCCGCAGCGAGCTGATCGCCGAGAACGAACGTTTAAAGGCCGAGGCCTTGCTAATGCAGCGCCGCCTGCAAAAGCTCGCCACCCTCACGGAGCAAAACGTGCGCTTGCGCGAGCTACTCAATTCCGCCGAGCTGGTCGATGAGCGCGTGCTGGTTGCCGAGCTGATCGGCGTCGACCCTAACCCTTTCACTCATCGCCTGCTGATTAACAAAGGCGGCCAAGATGGCGTGTTCTTGGGCCAGCCGGTGCTGGATGCCAGCGGCTTGATGGGCCAAGTGGTTGAGGTGATGCCCTATACCGCACGGGTGCTGCTGATTACCGACAGCAGCCACAGCATTCCTGTACAGATCAACCGTAACAGCTTGCGCTCGATTGCCGTGGGCACCGGCAACCCTGAGCGTTTAGAGCTGCGCCACGTAGCCGATACCGCCGATGTGCGCGTCGGCGATTTGTTGGTCAGCTCTGGTCTGGGGCAGCGCTTTCCCGCCGGCTATCCGGTGGCGACGGTGACCGAAGTACGCAACGACCCCAGTCAGGCATTTGCCGTGATCAATGCCGAGCCCACCGCCAAACTCAATCGCAGTCGTTACCTGCTCTTGGTGTTTAACGACGGTTTAAGCCCCGAACAACGCGCCGAAAAAGCCGGCGAAGAACAACGTAAGGCCGACACCGATGACGCCAGCGCTGCAACCCCGGCGCCAGAGGCGGCGGTAGAGTCTAACCAGGCAAGCGCTGCTGAGCAGGCGGCCGCCCCGGAGGACAACTAATGGCTGGCGAAAAAGCCCATAACGGCTGGGTAGTCTGGCTGAGCTTGTTGCTGGCGCTGCTATTAAGCGTGGCGCCCATGCCGAAAAGTCTGGAGCTAGTGCGGCCGCTGTGGCCGGCGCTGGTGTTGGTGTTTTGGTGCCTGCAAACCCCGCATAAAGTGGGTATGAGCACCGCATGGCTGCTGGGTATTGCCGAAGACGTGCTGTATGGCCAGCTGCTGGGGCAAAGCGCCTTGTGTTTAACCGTGCTGGCATTCTTGGTGCTGTTGCTGCATCAGCGCTTGCGCATGTTCCCGGTGTGGCAGCAGGCGTTGGTGCTGCTGATGCTGCTGGGCATCATGCAGTTGCTGCAATTGTGGCTTAACGCCTTGGTGGGCAATCGCCCGCCGACCTTGCTGTTCTTACTGCCGGCGGCAGTCAGCGTGTTGATCTGGCCGTGGGTGTACGGCGTGCTCAGTGCCATTAAACGCCGCTTTGCGGTGAATTGATGCGCCGCTTAATTCTCGCCTCCAGCTCACCGCGCCGGCAGGAATTACTGACGCAGATCGGTGTGCCGTTCAGCGTGCAGGTGCCAGCGATCGATGAAACACCGCTAGCCGGCGAAGCCCCGCCAGCCTACGTGCAGCGCATGGCAGAAGAAAAAGCCCGTGCGGTATTAGTGCAGCAAACGGGCGATGTGTGCGTGCTGGCCGCCGATACCTCAGTGATTGTTGATGAGCTGATCTTAGGCAAGCCGACCGATGCAGCTGACGCCAAAGCCATGCTGCGGCGCCTGTCGGGCCGCGAGCATCAGGTGTTAAGCGCCATTGCCGTGGCCGATCAAAGCCGCCTAAACAGCCACGTGGTGAGCTGTAAAGTGACCTTTCGCACGCTCACAGACGCCGAGATAGACGCCTATTGGTTAACCGGCGAGCCTCGCGATAAGGCCGGTAGTTATGCTATTCAAGGTTTAGGTGCGGTGTTTGTGCAGGCGATTCACGGCAGTTACTCCGCTGTGGTCGGTTTGCCATTGGCGGAAACCGCAGCCCTCTTAGGCGAGTTCGCCATCGCCTGTTGGCAGAACAAGGAAACCGATTCATGAGTGAAGAAATCCTCCTCAACATCACCCCGATGGAGTCGCGGGTGGCCGTGGTTGAAAACGGGGTGTTGCAGGAGGTGCTGGTCGAGCGCACCCAGCGCCGTGGCATTGTCGGCAATATCTACAAAGGCAAAGTGGTGCGCGTGCTGCCCGGCATGCAGGCCGCGTTTGTCGATATTGGTCTCGACCGCGCCGCATTCATTCATGCCTCGGAAATCACCCCGCGCGAGGGGCAAACCAGCGACAACATCAGCGCGCTGGTGGCCGAAGGGCAGAGCCTCGTGGTGCAAGTCACCAAAGACCCCATCGGTAGCAAAGGCGCGCGCCTGACCACGCATTTGTCGATTCCGTCGCGTTACTTGGTCTATATGCCGCAGACCAGCCATGTGGGCATTTCGCTGAAAATTGAAGACGAAGCCGAGCGTGAGCGGCTGAAAAACATCGTCGTCGGCTGCATGGAGCAAGAAGGCATCGGCGAAGAAAGCGGCTTTATTTTGCGCACCGCCGCCGAAGGCGCCGGCGAAGACGAGCTGCTGGTGGATATCCGTTACCTAAGTCGCCTGTGGGAGCAAATCTCCTCGGGCATGCATATGGCGCAAGCGCCGGCGGTGATCTACGAAGACTTAACCCTCGCGCTGCGTACCCTGCGCGACTTAGTCACACCGCAGATCGAGAAGATCCGCATCGACTCACGCGAGACCTTTCAGCGCGCCACCCAGTTTGTTGCCGAACTGATGCCGGAAGTCGCCGACCGCTTAGAGCACTACCCCGGCGAGCGACCGATTTTTGATCTGTACGGCGTCGAGGACGAGATCCAGCGCGGGATGGAGCGCAAGGTGATGCTCAAGTCTGGCGGTTATCTGATCATCGATCAGACCGAAGCCATGACCACCATCGACGTGAACACCGGTGGTTTTGTCGGTCATCGCACGCTGGAAGAGACCATCTTCAAAACCAATCTCGAGGCCGCCACGGCGATTGCCCGTCAGCTGCGCCTGCGCAATTTGGGCGGCATCATCATCATCGACTTCATCGACATGGAAGATGAAGAACACCAGCGCCAAGTGCAGCGCACGCTGGAAAAACTGCTGGAACGCGATCACGCCAAGACCAACATCATCGGCATTACCGAGCTTGGTTTAGTGCAGATGACCCGCAAACGCACTCGCGAAAGTTTGGAGCAAGTGCTCTGCGAGGCCTGCCCGAGCTGCCAAGGGCGCGGCATGCTGAAAACCCCGGAGACCGTGTGCTACGAGATCTTCCGCGAAATCATGCGTGAAGCGCGTGCTTATCAAGCCAGTGCCTATCGCGTGCTGGCCAGTCAGCGCGTGGTCGATCGTTTGTTGGATGAAGAATCCGGCAATGTGGCCGATCTTGAGGCGTTTATCGGCGGCACCATCACCTTTCAGGTCGATGCGCTGTACTCGCAAGAACAGTACGATGTGATTCTGCTGTAACCCGCCGCGCCGCCTAGGACATTGCCCATGACTCGCTTCTTGCAGTGGTTGTTGCGCGCTTTGCGTGTCGGCCTCACCGTGGCTGCCGTGTTGGTGGTGCTGTTGGCGCTGTACGTCAATCTGGGCCGGCAGTTTATTCCGCTAGTGGCCGAATACCGCGACGATCTCGATCGCCTGCTCAGCGAGCAGCTGCAAACCCCGGTATCGATTGGTGAGGTCAGCGGCCATTGGGAAGGCTTTGCCCCCGTGGTGCGCCTTAAAGACGTGAGCTTTGGCGAAGGCGACGAACGCTTAAGCTTTAAACGCCTGCGTATTATGCCGGCGGTGTGGGATTCACTGTTGGCGCGCAAGCCAGTGCTGGCGCAGATCGGCATCTCGTCGCTGGATTTAGCCCTGCACGAAGATGCCGAGGGCAAATGGCAGCTCACCGGCATTACCTTGCCCAAAGCCAAGGAACCGCTAGACCCGCAGCAGCAGCTCGCGCGCCTGCAGCAACTGCAATCGCTGCAAATCTTCGATAGCCGCCTGCGCGTGCAGATGCACGGTGAGAAGCCCTTACAGTTCGAGCAAGTCTCGCTGGGGCTCAAGCTGTCGTTGCGCCGTCAGCAGTTGCAAGGTCGTTTGAGTTTGCCCGATGGTCAACCGCTGAACTTTTCCCTGAACACCGAGCTGGATGGCCTTAATTGGCAAAACCTTAAAGCCAAGGCTTATCTGCAGCTGCCAAAAGCCGACTGGGCGCAGTGGTTGCCCAAGCGCTATTTGGGCGACTGGCAAGTGCGCGAGGCCAGTGTGGGCAGCGAAATTTGGCTCGATTGGCAGGCCGGCTTGCCGCAGAGCATCGCGCTGCGTGTGCAGGGCGATAGCTTTACCTTGGCCGCGCCGGGCAAAGCCGCACGGCGCATTGACGATATCCAGCTGGCGCTGGATTTCACCCGCGAAGGTTTAGGCTGGCAGGCACAGGTGTCGCCGCTGAGCTTTACCTTGGATGACGAAACCTGGCAGGGCGGCGCACTGACCGTCAGCGGCGATCGCTTTGATAACAGCGCGGTGTTTAACGTGCAGGCCAATCGCGTGCACTTGCAGTTGCTAGCCAGCTTGCTGCGTGGCTGGGCACCGCTGCCGGAAAAAGCCGATGCCTGGGTGAAAAACCTCGCGCCCAGCGGCAAGTTGCGCAACGTCAGTGTCGATATCAATCCCAGTGCGCAAGCGTTAGTCGATAAGGCGCGCTTTAGTGCCAATCTCGACCAAGTAGCGCTCAAGCCTTACAAAGGCGTGCCCGGTTTAGATGGCGTGAGCGGGCTAGTCACCGGTAATGCTGGCGGCGGCAGCTTGTGGCTAGAGAGTGATAATTTCGCCCTGTTTCTCGACACTGTGTTCGCCAAACCTTGGCACTACCAACAAGCCCGCGCGCGACTGGATTGGCAGCTCGATAGCGAACGTTTAGAGCTATCCAGCCCGCGGATTGCCTTAACCGGCGAAGAAGGTCAGCTGGCCGGTGATTTGCGCATTTACTTGGCTTGGGACCCACAGGCGGAAGACTGGATGGACTTGCGCGTAGGCTTGCGCGACGGTAATCCGCAGCAGGCGCTGAAATATGTGCCCAAGGCGGCGGTGGTTGGCGCGGCATTGCCCAAGTGGTTGCGTCAGGCGGTGCAAGCGGGGCAGGCGCCACAAGTCGCGTTCACCTATCAAGGGCGCTTAAACCCCGGCGGTTTGCCAACGGCGCGGGCGATGAGCCTGGCCCTGCAACTGGATAAGGTACAGCTGCAATTCGACCCTAACTGGCCAGCGCTGGAGCAAGGTCGTGGCTGGTTGCGTTGGGAGCACGGCGTGACCCGCGTGGGCCTCGATCAAGGCCAGCTAGCAGGCATGAACATTGCGCCTGCTCATGCTGCGGTGAAGCTAACCAAACAAGGCGCGCGGTTGGATTTGACCAGTCGTGTGACCGGCCAACTGGCGCAAGCGCTGCACCTGCTACAAACCACACCAACGCCGGCGGCAGAAGCCTTGGCGGGCTGGCAAATGGGCGGGCCGCTACAGGCTGATTTTGCGTTGCGTCTGCCGTTAGTGGCTGGGCAAACGCCACAGATCAAGGCACAGCTGGCGCTTGAGGGCAATGAGTTGAGCATGCCGAACCCCGCCATTAAGCTGACTCACTTAAACGGCGATTTCACTTTCGACAGCCAAACCGGCTTAAGCGCGCAAGCGCTTAACGGGCGGCTATTTGACCAGCCTTGGGCCGGCAGCATTAAAGCCACGGGGGCGAAGGGTGATGCCAGCTCCATCGTGCAGGTGAAGGGCAACATGCCGCTCCAGACACTGCTCGATTGGCAAGGCGTGAGTCAGCCGTTGCCGCTATCGGGCACGTTGCCGTATCACCTGACCTTGGCGCTGAACGAACAGGACAGCTTTATCAGCGTGCAGAGCGACCTGCGTGGCATCGCCATCGATGTGCCCGCGCCCTTTGGCAAAACCGAGCAAGAGCCTGTGCCGCTGTTGTTTAAGATGAATTTCGGTGGCAAAGAAAAGCAGTACTGGCTGGAATATGCCAATCAGCTGGATGCTCGCATAGCGCAGCGCGATGGCACTGACTTGCGGGGGCAGATTAGCCTCGGCGGGCAAGATGCACGCCTGCCCACGCAACAAGGTATCGCCGTATTGGGTGAGCTGCCCTATTTGGACTGGGCGCAATGGTCACCCGTGGTGGAGAAACTGCGCGCTGGCTCCGCTAATGACAGTGCCAATCCGGTCAGCCGCGTGCAGTTCAAACTCGGCGTGCTTAAAGCTGGCGGTCTGCAGTTTGATCAAGTGCAGCTGGGCGCCAAGGCGCAAAAAAACGGTGGTTGGGCGGTTAACTTCGACAGTCTGCAAACCCAAGGTGAGGTGAAACTTGTCGACGGTGCGCCGATTGATATTCGTTTGGCGCGTTTGGATTTGCCAGCTTCCGACCCGGATGCCCCGCCCACGACGGTAGACCCGCTGGCCAGCCTAAACCCTGCCGACCTGCCGGAATTAGACTTTGCCCTACAGCAGCTGAGCTTAGGCGGTAAGCCGGTTGGTGAGGTGAGCTTTGCATTACGCAAGATTGCCAGCGGCGTGAAAGCCCAGCAGGTCAAACTGGATTTACGTGGTTTATTGGTGGAAGGCGAGCTGGATTGGCTTGGTGCAGCGGGGCGCAGTCAGTCGCAGTTTCGCGGCAAACTCAGCGCTGGCGACTTAGGCCAAGTACTGAAGAATTGGGACTATGCCGAGAGTGTCAAAAGCAAAACTTTCCGCCTCAGCAGTAACCTTACTTGGTCCGGCTCGCCGGCCTTTTTGGCCCTGAAACGTGCCAGCGGCGACCTGAAGATTGATGCCCGCACCGGCAGTTTTGTAAATGTCGAAGGCGGCACACAAGCGCTACGGGTATTTAGTCTGCTGAATTTCAGCTCCATCACGCGCCGCTTACGCTTGGATTTCAGCGACCTGTTCGGCCAAGGCTTTGCCTACGACCGCCTGCGCGGCGACATCGCGGTCAATCAAGGCGTGTTAAGCATTGCGCGTGAGAAGCCGCTGAAAGTGGACGGTACTTCGGCAGCCTTGGAGTTGTACGGCAGTGTCGATTTGCCCAACGAGCAAATCGATAGCCAGCTAAAAGTCACCTTACCCGTCGGTAACAATGCCGCGCTGGCTGCATTGATGGTCGGTGCCCCGCAAATTGGCGCTGTGGTGTATCTGGCCGACAAAATCTTAGGTGATCGCATCTCGCGTATCGCCAGTGTCGATTATCAGATCAAAGGGCCTTGGGCCGAGCCTGAGGTAAAGTTTGTAAAACCCTTTATCGATAAGGACAAACAATGAGCCAGCTCGCCGTCATCCAAATGGTCAGCGGCACCGATGTCGCCGCCAACTTAGCGCAAGCCGAAGGCTTGTTACGCCAAGCTGCCGAGCAAGGCGCCAAGTTGGCCGTGCTGCCGGAAAACTTTGCCTGCATGGGCCGGCGCGACTTAACCGCGTTGGCCGAGCTGGAAGCCAGCGGCCAAGGCTTAGTGCTGCCGTGGCTCGAACATATTTGCCGCGAACTTGATCTTTGGCTGGTGGCCGGCACTTTGCCGTTGCCGCCAGTCGGCAAGCTTAGTGGAAAACCCTTTGCCACCAGCTTGCTGCTCGATAGCGACGGCGAAATCGTTGCCCGCTACCAAAAAATTCATCTGTTCGATGTGGATGTCGCCGATAGCCACGGCAGCTACCGTGAGTCCGATGACTACCAGCACGGCAGCGATGTGGTGGTGGCCGATACCCCGGTCGGCAAGCTGGGCTTAAGCGTGTGTTACGACTTACGCTTTGCCGAGCTGTACCGTGCGCTGCGTGAGGCAGGCGCCGAGCTGATCAGCGTGCCGTCGGCGTTTACTCAGGTTACCGGCGCTGCGCATTGGCAAGTGCTGACGCGCGCGCGAGCGATTGAAACCCAATGTTATTTGCTCGCGGCCAACCAAGGCGGCCAGCATGGCGAGAAGCGCCGCACCTTTGGCCACTCCGCGATTATCGATCCGTGGGGTCAAGTGCTTAACGAACAAGCCCAAGGGCCGGGGTGCTTGCTGGCGCCGGTCGATTTAACCGAGCTGGCGGCTATTCGCCAGCGTATGCCGGTGCAGCAGCATCGACGTTTGCAGTGAGGAAGATTCATGGCTGATGTATTAATGCCTGTGGCCGAGCGCCTGTTAACGCCCGGTGATCTCGATATCGAGCGGCTCAATCCGCTGCTGGCGCGTTTGCAGGCGCCCGGTGTAGATGCCGCCGATTTGTACTTTCAGCACCAAATCAGCGAAAGCTGGGTGCTCGAAGATGGCATCGTTAAAGAAGGCAGCTTCAACGTCGATCAGGGCGTCGGTGTGCGCGCCATCAGTGGCGAGAAAACCGGCTTTGCCTACAGCAACGCGATTGCCTTGCCAGCGTTGGAGCAAGCGGTGGATGCCGCGCGTTCAATCAGCCGTGCGGGGCAAGATAACCCGCGTGGCCAGTTGATTCAGGCGGCCAGCGTGCCAGCCCTGTACAGCGCCGACAATCCGCTGGAGGTGCTCAGCCAAGCCGAGAAAGTCGCGCTGCTCAAACGCATCGACGAGCAAACCCGTGCGTTGGATAGCCGCATTCAGCAAGTCACCGTGAGTTTGGCGGGCACTTGGGAGCAAGTGCTGATTGCTGCTAGCGACGGCACCTTGGCCGCCGACGTGCGCCCGTTGGTGCGTTTTAACGTCAGCGTGATTGTCGAGCACAACGGCCGGCGCGAGCGCGGCGGTCATGGCGGTGGCGGGCGTGTCGATTATCGCTACTTCTTAAATGAAGACCGCGCCATGAGCTACGCCCGCGAGGCGCTGCGTCAAGCGCTGGTCAATCTAGAAGCTAAGCCTGCGCCGGCTGGCAGCTTGCCGGTGGTCATGGGCCCCGGCTGGTCAGGCGTTCTGTTGCACGAAGCGGTCGGCCACGGCCTGGAAGGCGACTTCAACCGCAAAGGCAGTTCCGCGTTTAGCGGGCGCATCGGCCAGAAGGTCGCATCGTCACTGGTTAGCGTGGTGGATGACGGCACCTTGGCCGAGCGTCGTGGCTCGCTAACCCGCGACGATGAAGGCACGCCTACCGCCTGCACGCCGCTGATCGAAAATGGCATCTTAAAAGGCTACATGCAGGACAAGCTCAATGCCCGCTTGATGGGCATGGCGCCCACCGGCAATGGCCGTCGCGAGTCGTATGCTTGCCTGCCCATGCCGCGCATGACCAACACTTACATGTTGGCCGGTCAGCACGACCCGGAAGAAATCATCGCCTCGGTGCAAAACGGTATTTACTGCAAGTCGCTCGGCGGCGGGCAGGTGGATATCACCAGCGGCAAGTTCGTGTTCTCCACCAGCGAAGCCTATTTGATCGAAAACGGCAAAATCACCGCGCCGGTCAAAGGTGCCACGCTGATTGGTAACGGGCCGGAGGTGATGAACCGCATCAGCATGGTCGGCAATGACCTAGAGCTAGACAGCGGTGTCGGCACCTGTGGCAAAGACGGTCAGTCGGTGCCGGTGGGGGTAGGACAGCCGACCTTAAAGATCGACGCCATCACCGTGGGCGGCACCGCTTGAGTGTGCCGCCGCGCATAACCTTCTTAGAGCAAGCCGCGCTGCTGTTCATCCAGCTCGCGCAGGTACTTGAACAGCTTGCGGCTGGTGGCCGGCGGTTTGTTCTCGGCCGCTTCTTTTTGCGCGTTGCGAATCATCTGGCGCAACTGCTGGCGGTCGGCGTCGGGGTACTGAGCGAGAAATTCGGTGAGCGCCTCTTCGTTGTCCAGCAGGCGTTCACGCCAGCGTTCCAGCGCATGAAAGCGCTCGTTGTAGCTGCGGCTGGCGTTATCCAGCTGCTCCAGCATGGCGTACACCTCCTCCAAGTCCTGCTCACGCAGCAGCTTGCCAATAAACTGGGTGTGACGTTTTTTCGCGATGTGCTGCTTGTGCTTGGGCGCTTCGCTCAGCGCGCGTTGCAGCGCGTCCGACAGCGGCAGGCGCTGCCACACATCGGGGCCCAGCTCTACCAAGCGGGCGCCCAAATCCTGCAGCGCGTGCAGCTCACGCTTAACCTGGGACTTACTCTTGTCCTGGAAATCTTGATCGTCGTAATAGTCAGTCATGCGCGGTTATCCAAAAGCGAGGTGCCTATGATAGCCGAGGCACCCGCCAAGCGCGCGAAGGAGAGAACACAATGACAGCCAACGTGGCCAATTCTGCTGGTGTCGGCCCCGAAGATTTGCCCCGCCTAGAGGCCTTAGTGGCGCAAATTGTCGATGAAGCCAAGCAGCAGGGCGCCAGTGCCTGCGAAGTGGGCGTGTCGCTCAATCAAGGTTTGTCGGTGAATGTGCGCCGTGGCGAGGTAGAAACCCTCGAGTTCAACCGCGACCAAGGCTTTGCCATCACCCTTTACAGCGGCCAGCGCAAAGGCTCGGCGAGTACCTCAGACACTTCGCCTGCGGCCATCAAGCAAGCAGTAGAAGCGGCGCTGACGATTGCCAAGCACGCCTCCGAAGACCCCTGCGCGGGCCTGGCCGATGCCGCGCTGATGGCCAAAGACCTGCCAAATCTAGACCTTTACCACCCGTGGGCTCTGGGCGCCGACCAAGCTATCGAGCTGGCGCAGAACATGGAAGCCGCCGCCTTTGCCGTGGATACGCGCCTAAGCAACTCCGACGGTGCCAGCGTAAACCTCTATCAAGGCTGCCGCGTGTACGGCAACAGCCACGGCTTTATCGGCGGCTATGCCGGCACCCGACACAGCTTAAGCTGCGTGATGATTGCTGAGGCGCAAGAAGCCGGCGAGCGACAAATGCAGCGCGATTACTGGTACGACGTCAAACGCAACGCCAGCAACCTGCAAGCCGCCGAAGCCATTGGTCGCAAGGCTGCCGAACGCACCTTGGCGCGTTTGGGCGCGCGCTCGGTGCCCACTGCGCAAGTGCCGGTGCTGTTTGCCCCAGAAATAGCCAGCGGCGTGCTGGGCCACTTTATTGCGGCTATCTCCGGCGGCAACTTGTACCGCAAAAGCTCGTTCTTAGAAGGCGCGCTGGGCCAGCCAGTATTCCCCAGCTGGCTAAGCCTCGACGAGCGCCCGCACCTGCCGGGTCTGCTGGGTAGCAGCAGTTTCGATAACGACGGTCTCGCCACCCGCGCGCAGCATTTCGTCAAAGACGGCGTGCTTAGCTCGTACCTGCTCAGCACCTACTCAGGCCGCAAGCTCGGCATGCCCAGCACCGCCAACGCCGGCGGCGTGCATAACCTGTTTGTCAGCCACGGCAATGACGACTTTGCCGCCATGCTGAAAAAGCTCGACCGCGGCTTGTTAGTCACCGAGCTGATGGGCCAGGGCGTGAACATGGTCACCGGCGACTACTCGCGCGGCGCCGGCGGTTACTGGGTCGAGAACGGGCAAATCCAGTTCCCCGTGCAAGAAGTCACCATCGCCGGCAACCTCAAAGACATGTTCCACAACATCGTCGCCATCGGTAACGACCTTGATCTGCGCGGCAACGTACGCACCGGCTCGCTGTTGATCGACAACATGATGTTGGCGGGGGCGTAACCTGCAATTAACCAGCGGTGTTTAGCCTTCGGTTGGGGCTTGTCTAATGCTTGCCTGGTCCTGCGCGGTGCTCTTCCCCGCAGGGTAGGGCTTCTTCGGCAAGCTCCTGCAAAATCGCACAATCACCACTGCGCCCGGCGTTTTGGCAGTGCTGGCGTAAGGTGCTGAGATCGCTTTGCAGGTGCTGCAGTAGCGCAATGCGCTGGGCGATGTGCTCTAAGTGTTCGTCGATTAAGTCATTCACGCTGGCGCAGCTTTGCTCCGGCGCGGCGCGGCTGGCTTGTAGGGTGCGGATTTCTTCGTGGGTCATGTCCAGTGCGCGGCAGTTGCGGATAAAGCGCAGCTCATCCACATGCATGGCGCTGTAGTGCCGGTAGTTGCTGGCGCTGCGTGGGGCGGCGCTGAGCAGGCCGGCCTTCTCGTAATAGCGAATGGTGTCGATGCTGCAGCCGGTGTGTTCGGCCAGTTCGCCTATCTTCATGGTAGGGCCCTTTGGTGTGCCAAGCAGGGCTTGACTCTGGAGTTGCTCCAGACTTTGTAATGCGCTCAGTGAAATCAATCAAGGAGTGCGCTATGTCTGCCCATTGTTGTGCGCCGCAAGCAGCGGCCAAAACCCAAGCGTTTCGCCGCGCGTTGTGGATTGCCTTGGCGGTGAACGCCAGCATGTTTGTGTTGGAGATTGTCGCCGGTGTGTCTGCCGGTTCGTTGGCCTTGCTGGCCGATGCGCTGGACTTTTTTGGCGACAGCGCCAACTACGCGATCTCGTTATTAGTGCTCGGCATGCTGCCGGTGTGGCATGCCCGTGCGGCCATGCTTAAAGGCCTGAGCATGGGGGTGTTTGGCTGCTTTGTGCTGGGTGCAGCGTTGTGGCGTGTGTGGCAGGGGGCGGCGCCGGAGCCGATCACTATGGGTGTGGTCGGTGTGCTGGCCTTGTTGGCTAACGTGGCGGTGGCTTGGTTGCTGTATGCCTTTCGTGAGGGTAACGCGAACATGCGTTCGGTGTGGTTGTGCTCGCGTAATGACGCGTTGGGCAATCTGGCGGTGGTCGCAGCGGCGGTAGGGGTGTTTGGTACGGGCAGCCATTGGCCCGATGTGGCGGTGGCAGCGGTGATGGCGAGCCTAGCCCTAACGGCCAGTGTGCAGGTGGTGGTGCAGGCGCGCGCTGAATTGCGTGGGCAGCAGGCTTAAGGGTGCAGCTGCCGCTGGCGTTTATTCTCGTAAAGAGCATGGTCAGCGGCATGCAGCAAGGTTTGTGCGTTGGCCTCTGGCAGTTGATCGCTGGCGGCGGTGCCGATGCTGATCGCCAGTGACAGGCTCACATCGTCGAGTTGCAGCGGCTGTTCGCTGAGCTGCTTTTGCAGGCGCTTGGCCAGCGCCGTGGCGCTTTCGTGGGTTTCTTGCGGCAGGATGACCACAAACTCGTCGCCGGCAAAACGGAACAGCAAGTCGCTGTTGCGCAGGGCTTGTTCCAGCAGGCGAGCCAGGTGCACCAGCAGCTTGTCGCCGGCGGCGTGGCCGTAGCGGTCGTTGACTTGCTTAAAACCGTCGCAGTCCATAAACAGCACGGCCAGGCTTTGCTCATGGCGGCGCTGCAGACTGAGTAGGCGTGGCAGGGTTTCATCCAGCTCGCGACGGTTACGCAGGCCGGTGAGTGGGTCGCGGGTGGCGAAGAAGGCCAGTTGCTGGCGCACTAGGCCGTTGGATAAATACAGCGAGCTTTTTACCCCCAGCTGGTCCAAGAAGAAGGTGTCTTGGTTAGGGCTAAAGCGTGCCGCGTCGGGGCTGGCTTGTAGCAGCGCGCCGCAGCGATTGCCTTCAATAGTCAGCGGAATAATCGCTAGCGAGCCGGGCTTTTGTTGTTTGTACGCACTGGGCAATAGCTTGTGATATAGGCCCAGCTCTTGGTTAATCAGTCGCGCGCCTTCTTTGCGCGGCAGCCAGCTGGTGATTTGCTCGCGGGTTTGCAAGGTCAGTCGCTGGCGCAGTAACTCGGAGCGTTGAAAGCTTTTTAGCAGCGGCACCAGCGCGGTGTTTTTCTCCAACACAAACCACACCATCGGCACGCTAAACAGCTGCTCGATGAGTTGCAGCAGGCGCTCGCAAATATCTTCGCTGGCTTGGCACGACAGCAGCTGTACCTCAAGGCGGAACAGCTTGCGCATGATCGCCTCGTTGGCGCGGGCGTTGGCCAGCAAGGTGTCGAGCAGTTCGGTGGGGATGGGCGTATCAGCCATTGAGGTTCTCAAATTGATCCAGACGGTCGCGGGCAATCTGCCGGCCCAGCGCAATCAATTCAGGGCCTTTGTCAAAATCATAGAAGCGACACACGCGTTTGGGGATGTTGATCAACAAATCCGGCGGATAACCGGCAATTTTGTATTGGGTTAGCGCGCTCTGCATGGTTTCAAAGCAGTGGTTGACCAGCTCGAGCATGTTGTCGGGGGTGACTTGCTTGGTTTCGCTGCTGGCATTGGCGGTTAATAACTTGCTGTTGTCGGGCGGCTGGCTGGCAGCGCTGTCAGTGTCTTGCTGTTCTGGTAGTTCGGCGCGCAGGTCGCTGATCAGGCTTTCCACATCGGTGTGGCCATTGCGCGAGGCCCAGCGCTGACCAAATTCGCCCAAGCGCTCAATGAGTTGATTGACCTTATTCTTCAGCGGTGCAGGACGTTCGATGTGCGGTAGCGGGTAGCGTTGGTGGTTATTGCCAGCAAGGTTGACGGCAATGATCAGATCACAATGGCTAGACACCACCGGCACTATCGGTAGGGGATTGAGCAGGCCGCCGTCGACCAGCAGGCGATTGCCATGCAGCACCGGGGTAAACAGGCTGGGAATGGCTGCCGAGGCGCGCATGGCCTTCAGTAGGCTGCCTTCTTGGAACCAGATTTCTTGCTGATTGGCTAAGTCGGTGGCCACGGCCGTGAAGGGGATGGGCAAGTCTTCAATGGTGATATCGCCGAGCATTTTCTCGATCTGCCCGAACACTTTGCTGCCGCGCATGGCGCCTAGGCCGAAGTTGACGTCCAAAAGGCGCAGCACCTGGAAGGTATCCAGCCCCATGACCCACTTTTTGTAATCCTGCAGTTTGCCGGCAGCAAAGATGCCGCCGACGATAGCGCCCATCGAGCAGCCGGCAATGCATTGAATGTCGTAGCCGCGCGCTTCTAATTCTTCGATCACGCCGATATGCGCATAGCCCCGCGCGCCGCCCGAGCCGAGCACTAGCGCTACTGTTTTGCTCATGTGGTTTCCCCCTGCAATACCCTCAGCCTACGGCAAGGCGCGGCGCGCTGTCATGCGCGGGGTGCGTCCTGTGGCGGGTTGGCTTTGCTACAATCGGCGGCCTTATTGATAGCTTGAGAGTGCCATGAGCGAGCCGATTCGTCTGACCCAATACAGCCACGGTGCCGGTTGCGGCTGCAAAATTTCGCCCAAGGTACTGGATGTGATTCTCGCCGGCAGCGGCGCACAGCATTTAGACCCGCGCCTGTGGGTGGGCAATGCCTCGCGCGATGATGCCGCCGTGTATGCGCTGGATGACGCGCGCGGCGTGGTGTCGACTACCGACTTCTTTATGCCAATTGTCGACGACCCGTTCGATTTTGGCCGCATCGCCGCCACCAATGCGATCAGCGATATCTACGCCATGGGCGGCACGCCGTTAATGGCGATTGCCATTCTCGGCTGGCCGGTCAATGTGCTGCCGCCGGAAGTCGCCCGCGAGGTGGTCGCCGGTGGCCGCAAGGCCTGCGACGCCGCCGGTATCCCGTTGGCGGGCGGGCACTCGATTGACGCGCCCGAGCCGATCTTCGGTCTTGCGGTGACTGGCGTGGTGGATAAAACCCAGCTCAAGCGTAACGACACCGCCAGCGCCGGCTGCCGTTTTTACCTGACCAAGCCGCTGGGCATCGGCATCCTCACCACCGCCGAGAAGAAGGGCAAGCTGCGCACCGAAGACGTAGGGCTGGCGCGCGATTGGATGTGCACCCTGAACAAGCCCGGCGCGGCGTTTGCCAAACTGGCCGGCGTTAAGGCGATGACCGATGTCACCGGTTTTGGCTTGCTCGGCCACTTGGTCGAGATGGCTGAGGGCGCAGGTTTAACGGCCGAGCTGAATCACGCTGCCGTGCCGCTGCTGCCGAGCGTGCCGTATTACCTCGAACAAGGTTGTGTGCCCGGCGGCACGCTGCGTAACTACGACAGTTACGGCCACAAGGTCGGTGCAATCAACGAGGCGCAACAACAGGTGCTGTGCGACCCGCAAACCAGTGGTGGTTTGTTGGTGGCGGTAAGCCCCGAGGGCGAAGCCGAGTTTCTCGCTAGCGCTGCCGAGCTGGGCCTGCAACTGGCGCCAATTGGCCAGCTACGCGCCAAACGCGACGGCGAAGCGTGGGTTGAGGTGCTGTGATGCGCGCTGATACCCGCGACTTCGCGCAGCTGTTTCTTAATGATGTGCCGATGATGGATACCCGCGCGCCGGTGGAGTTCAGCAAGGGCGCGTTTCCCACCGCGCTAAGTTTGCCGCTGATGACCGATGCCGAGCGGCAAAAGGTCGGCACTTGCTACAAACAGCAGGGCCAGCAAGCGGCCATCGAACTGGGCCACCAGCTGGTCTCCGGCAAGATTAAAGACGCGCGCATGGCGCAGTGGCTGGCGTTTGCCAAGGCTAACCCAGAAGGCTATCTGTACTGCTTTCGCGGCGGCTTGCGCTCGCAAACCGTGCAGCGTTGGCTGAAAGAGGCCGGCTGCGATTACCCGCGCATCACCGGTGGCTACAAGGCCATGCGCACCTTTTTACTCGAAACCACCGAAAGCGCCGTGCGTGAGTGCCGCTTTACCGTGGTCGGCGGGTTAACCGGCACGGGCAAAACCGAGGTGATCACTGCGCTGCGCAATAGTCTGGATTTGGAAGGCCATGCCCATCACCGTGGCTCCAGCTTCGGCAAACATGCCACGCCGCAGCCTTCGCAAATCGACTTCGAAAACCGTTTGGCCATCGATATCTTAAAAAAACGCCACACCGGTATTCAGCACTTTGTGCTGGAGGATGAAGGGCGCATCGTCGGCAGCTGTCACGTGCCGCTGTCGCTACATAACGGCATGAAGGAATTTCCGCTGGTATGGCTGGAAGACAGCCTAGAAAACCGCATCGAGCGCATTCTTAAAGACTATGTGGTCGATATGGCCGCCGAGTTCGTCGCCCTGCACGGCGCAGGCGAGCAGGCCTTTAGTGCTTTTCGTGAACACCTAAGCGGAAGCCTTAGCCGCATTGTGAAACGCTTAGGCGGCGAGCGCTTTGCACGCTTAAACACCATCATGCAGCAGGCGCTGGATGAACAAGCGGCAGACGGCAAGGTGGACACCCACCGAGGCTGGATCGCCGGCTTGCTGAATGAATACTACGACCCTATGTACGCCTTTCAGCGCGAAAGCAAAGCCGCCCGCGTGGTGTTTGCTGGCGAGCAAGCGGCGGTGATCGACTACCTCAAAGCCCAAACCGAGGAATAACCCATGCGAGTGATGATGGTGAGTGTATTAGCGCTGCTGATGGCTGGCTGCGCCGCCAATAGCAGTGGTCGCGCCAGTTGTGCGGCGGAGCTGGATAGCGCATGGCGCGAGCTAGACTTAGCCAAGGCCGAAGGCTTTGCCGGCACGGTGAGTTATTCCAAGGCATTGGCGTTACTCACCGGGGCGAAAACCCAGCAGCAATTCGAAGCGTATCGGGGCTGTGTCAGCAAGGCACAAAAAGCGCGCTTCTACATTCGCGAGTCGCGCGCTGGGCGTTAAGGTGCTTACTGCGCTTGGGGGGTGAAGTGCTCGCGGGCCTCGGCGCGGTCGTTACCTTGCTGCATGGCTAAGGTGTAGGCCACGTAGTAGGCATAAATATTCGCCACATAATTAACCGGCTCGCGGCCGACTTTTTCCGCAACGACACGCTCGACATTGTTATGCCAGATATTTGGGTCGAGCCCGCGCTGGGCAGCGACCTTGCGTAGCTTGTTGATGCGATTTGGCCCTGCGTTATAGGCCGCGAAACTCAGTAAGTGTCGGTTCAAGTCATCGATGGCGGGGTCGGCAAAATAACTATTGCGGATCTTTTGGATGTATTTCACCCCGGCGTGAATATTGGCCGAAAGCTCGTGAATATCTCCAACGCCCATTTCTTTGCCCGTGGCCGGCATCAGCTGCATGATGCCGATGGCGCCCACAGGGCTGCGCGCTGCTTGATTAAGGCGAGACTCCTGATAACCCTGGGCGATCATCAAAATAAAGTCGGCGTCGTACTGCGCACTGTAGTGTTTGAACAGCTCGACGGTTTTGCTAAAACGGGCTCGCGCTTGTGCAGACTGCGTGTTGTTCAGGTATGCCGTGCGCTTTAAGTATTTGATCAGTCGCCAGTTGTGGTCTTTTTGGTTTTTCCCCAGCTCGTGGCTAATGTGCGCATCAATCTCGGCTTTCAGTTGCGGGTTGCTTTGGCGCAGCATCCAAGCAATCTGACCGTTTTCGCGCACGGCCACCGCATGGCGTACGTGGATGTTCGGCAAAATCTTTTCCCACAGCCGCGCTTTATGTTGATCGACCACTAAGTTGTCGATCAGCCCGCTGTTGGCAAACTGCAGCAAGTCCTCGTCTTCTAGCGCGTCGGGCGCCAAGTGCACATGCACCTCGGCAAGGCCTTGCTGGCGCAGCTGCTGGTTTAAGTTCTGCAAGCTTTCGTAGTAGCTAGGGAAACGCTGATTTATTAAGCCTCACACCAGCACCAGTGCCGATTCGCAGCGCAAAATCAGAAAACCAGCTCGATTCCCCGCATGACTAGCGCCTTTTGGCGTTAGCGCAGCCTCCGTAGAGGCCATTTCCCGTCAGCAAGACGGATTTATCCCGTGAGCACGCATCAAATGTCGCTTGGATAGCAGCAAATTCGCGAAGCCAAACAGGCTGAACAGCTGCGCCGTGTTTTTCGTCAGACCGCGATAGCGCGTTTTGCGGTAATGAAACAGATTTTTAACCACGTGAAAGGGATGCTCGACTTTGGCGCGCACTTTGGCTTTCAGGCGTTCTAT
>NZ_FOAS01000007.1 GCF_900109735.1 Atopomonas hussainii | reverse complement strand
CGCGAATAGCCTGACTGTCGTAAACCGCATCTTCTGTGCCTTCGTCCGAAAGACCAAAGCACTGCTGCACAACGTACAAGCGAAGCATGCGTGGCAAACCAATGCTGGGACGCCCACGCTTGCCCGTGTTGTCTGCATAGAAGGGGGCAATCTGAGCTTCAAGCAAGGTCCAAGGCGTGAGCTGCTCAAGATCGCTGAGAAATCGATCGCGGCGTGTCAGCTTTTTCTTGCCGGCATATTCGGCTTCGGAAAAGGTTTTTTGCATGCGGCTGACTCAGGCGATGGGCTTCCCGCGATTGTGCCAGCCAAGAGAGCTGCTGAGGAATAAATCAGCGTTTCCTTAGCTCCCGTGCAAGCTTTACGCTGGAGTTATTTGCGTAAGGCCTTGCGTTTGCTGCTCGGGGGCTGATATGCGAGTCCTGGTGCTGACCGCTGCTGCTCGTGAACCCGATTTCTCTGCAGTGTATCAGGGGCTCTCGGAGTGCTTGGACGTCGATCTGCGTGTGCTGGCTAAGCCACAGCAACGTCATTTAAGGCGCTACTTGAGGGGGCTTGAGCTGCAAAGCTATCAACGCATTTTGCTGGACCTGCCTTTCAAGCATGTAGTGTCTCAGGCGTCCCTTTTGGCGCGTTTACCTGGACTGCTGATTTATGAAGAGGACGCTTGTCAAAACTACTTGGCGACGTCTAAGTGGCGCGGCGAGTTTTCTCGGTTCTATCGACAGCTGCCTTCTGCACGTTTAGTAGTCACTGGGGCTTCGGTCGCTCAGCGGCTGCGTGCGGAAGGGTTTGATGCCGTGTTTATGCCTAAGGGCTATGCCGCGAGTCTTTTGTTTAATGAGCAGGGGGCTCGTGATATCGAGTTGGGCTTTGTCGGTCGCACTGCCAGTCGTGACTATGCTGGGCGCAAGGCCATGCTAGAAAGCCTTGCAGCGGTTGAGCCGTTGCAGTTGTTGCGTACCGAGCCAGGCGTTGATTATCGGCGAATACTTAACCGTATCCGCTACTTTGTCAGCGCGGATGTTGGTCTCGGAGAGTACATGGCTAAGAACTTTGAAGCGATGGCCTGTGGCTGCGTATTGCTGGCCTGGCGCCAAGGCGTCGAAGAAGAAATGATTGGCTTGCAACATAATGAGCACCTGCTGCTGTACTCCTCGCTGGATGAGCTGCGTGAGCAGCTGGAGCGCTTGCGCCGTGAGCCGCGCTTAGCTGAAAGGCTCGCCTGTGCCGGCCAGGCCTTCGTTGCTAGGGAGCTCAGTCATGAGCGCTTGGCGCGACGCTTGGCTCTTATGTTGCGGGAGCCTTGGCCAACGCTACCTGCTCTCCGGCGTTGGCAGCGTTTGCGCTCTTTATTTGTGTGGAGAAGTTGATGTTGCGGCCTAGTGAAGCGCCTTTGGTCAGTGTGATTATTGCCTCATACAACCATGCGCCTTATATCGAGGCGAGTATCGAGAGTGTACTGCGACAAAGTTACCCACATATTGAGCTGCTAGTGGTTGATGATGGGTCGCAGGATGAAAGTGTTGAGCGTATTCGGCGGCTGCAAGAGTTGCATGGCTTTGACTTCCGTATACAGAAAAATCAAGGGTTGTCGCGCACCCTGAATGAAGCCATAGAGCGGGCGAGTGGTAGCCTAATTGCGCCTTTTGGCTCCGACGATATTATGCTCCCGGAGCGTATAGCCAAACAGGTGGCCTATCTGGCCGATAAGCCAGAAGTGGGTATTTGTGCTGGCAATATTCAGGAGATAGATGAGCATGGAAAGCTTTGCCGCCTGCCCAAGGCGTTACCGCAGCGCCGTTTGAATTTTGAGGATGTCTTCCTCGATCGAAAGCCTGGTGCGCCGGCACCTACGTTGCTATTTCGCCGTGAAGCGCTGGAGTGCGTGGGCGGTTTCGATCCGCAGATTCGCTTAGAAGATCTGCTGATTGAGTTGAAAATAACCCGTGCCGGTTACAGTTTAGATATTTTGCCAGACGTGCTGGCCTTATATCGGGTGCATGGCCGCAATACCTATAAGAACTACCGATTCATGGTCGACAACGTACTGAAGACCTATGCACAGTTCGCTAGCCATCCCGCTTACCCTCAAGTGTGCGCACGCTTTCGCAACTCCATGCTGCTTAAGTGTGCAGCTAAAGATCGTCAGTTGGCCAGAGAGCTGTTGGATGACTTGCCATGGCGTTTTTGGCGAGTAAAAACGTTACGCGCTTTGTGGCGGATGCGACAAGCCGAACTTCGCTCGAAACATTAATCGGATGACTTGCCACTTATGAGCCATGCACATCAAGAATTGCATCTGATGATTATTTGGAATCGCGCGTCGGTGCTGCGCCAGAATATTCTTGCTGATCTAGCGGCGAACTTTCAGATCGTCGAAGTGTTTGACGTGGAATGGCCGCATAAAGATTTTTCTAGGAATATCAATCGATTCTATGGCAAGAAACTGCCAGATCTTGCGCGCAAGGTGCGGGAGTGTGGTAATGGCCCCTTTACGTTGATTACTTTTATAGATTCGGAGCCTTGTTATGAAGTGCGCGATACCACGGCAGGCGTAGAGTCGGTTAATACGCATGTTTTTGACTTCAAGAAATCTTATCGTGAGGGCAGAAACAGCCATTTCAGTGTGCATGCAACCAACAGTCCAGATGAGACGCGGCGAGATATCTATTTGTTGTTACAGGCTGATTATGATGACTACTTGGCCCAAGCCCTACCGTGGGAAGGGGTGGTGCGCCGCTGGCGAAAGAATACTGCGCATTTTTCAGGGTTTTCTAGTCTTGATGAGTTGTTCGCATTGTTAAATGCGTGCACTAGTTATGTAGTCTTGCACAGTGAAGAAGTGTTGCTTGAGTCGTTTTCGGGGGGCGATCATGGCGATATAGAGCTGCTGGTTGAGGCCGTCTCCGAAGTGGTGGCTTTACTGGGGTTGCATAAGGAGCGTGAGCAGGGGGTGCGGGCTCGCTATTATTTGACGCTGGATTCTGGTGAGGTTAAGTACTTTAACCTGCGTAGCCCAGAGGATGGTTACTACGATGTGGCTTGGAGTCAGCGCATCTTGCAGTACCGCCGCCTTGATGAGCGCGGTTTTTATGTGCCTGATGCCGAATCTTTTTGCTTTGCCCTCATGTATAGGGTCTTAGTCCATAGCGCACATCTTGCTGAAGACCACCTGCCTCAACTGCGTCAGGCCTATTCGCAGCTGTTTTCTGGACAAGAGCTGTCGGTGGAGTTAATGCCGAAAATTCTGGAGAGCTACATGCGAGAAAATGGTTTTTCTTACACGCAGCCCCAAGACCCTTCTGTGCACTTTAACGAGCAAAATATTTGTTCTGCCGAACTGATTAAGCGGTTGCCCGTTAGAGTCTTTAATTGGCGCGACTATGTTGACCTGCGGGTCAAGATGAACCGACTGCAGCTATATCTGCTGAAGGGGTGCGTACACAAAGCGAAACTCCGCCTTTATTTGTCGCTTGGCGGGATCTACAAGATTGATATCGCGATCGGTCGAGTTAAGGACCTTTAAGTGGCGTATTTGGTTTTCGAGGAGCAGGGAGAGTTCTATCTGCTGGTAGTCGCTGCGGCAGTACGCAGGCATCCGATTTTTTTCGCCAATCTACTATCGGGCTGCCTGCTAAAGGATGCGCAGGGGCGTCGACTGGACCCGTTAGATGTTTGGCAGGCAACCAAGGATGGGAGCTGGCCGGATTTTTTGGCGCGTTATCTGACACCGCATGTGCCTAGCGTAGTGCAGCAAGCGCTGCCCTCGGGCATGGTCGCAATTAAGCGGGCGGTATCGCGCCAAGATGGCGTCTGTACGATATTTCAGGAGCGGGATGCGGTGGTGTGGGTGCGTAAAAGCACTCTCGTGGAGGCGGCAGAGCAAGCAGTGGCTGGGCAGCCGATTTTTCCGGGAGTGGCTTACAATATTCATTTGCGTCAGCTGGCTGCGCGAGGTGACTGGACGGCTTGGCTTCAGGCGCTTGAGCATTTTGTAGAGACTGTTTTTATGCGCTTTGCCCTGTCTGGAGACGCTTTGCAGGGGCAAGCGATCGATGCGATTGCACGCAATGCCGTGCTGGACGAACGAGCAGGCATTACTTTTTTTGATCTGGAGTTTTCTAATTACACTGCGCCGGCTAAGACCTTCTTGATTTACCGTCTGTGCCTTTCACTGGTGGGGCGCCGGGGTGAATACCTGGCTGATAGTGGGTTTACCTGTTTATATGAGTTGTATTGCCACCTTTGCTCGCGCTTTGAGTTGGATCCTGCTGCTTATGTTGTGGATGTGCGGCGTGAAGCTGCTTTTCAGGCATGGGTCTGTGTTCAGCCGAGTAAGGCTGTGAAGTACTTTAAAGGCCTGCAAACCTTTGCGCCGCGACAATCGTTTACGCAAAGGTTGCGGCGGCTGAGGTATGCATTTCGGCTGTTGGTTCAGGCAGCAGTCAAAAGCTAGGCAGGTGGGCGGCGAAGACCCGGTTGCCTGCATTTTATGGCCGTTTAGCCACTCGTGGCGCCGTGTGAGTGACTGATTGCAGGCTTATGATCAGGTATGGGGGCGCCTGTCAGGCAAGCTCGGCAGTATCAGCTTTGCAGTGCAGTGGTTCAGCTGCTGATGGTAAGCAGGGTGATCGCGCTTAGTTGATTACCTAATATCGCTTCGGTGGGGATATAATTGCCGGTTTTACCCTGTCGCACGCCAACAGGCGGTAACGAATACGTTTTAGCGGTGGCCCAGCGGCCACACAACCAAGAGGCAAACCCAGTGGCATTGACCGTACTTGGCCTTTCCGGCGCCTTAAGTCACGACCCTTCCGCAGCCTTGTACATCGACGGCAAGTTGATTGCAGCGGTGGAAGAAGAGCGCTTTGTGCGCGACAAGCACGCCAAGAACCGCATGCCCTACGAGTCGGCCAAGTTCTGCTTAGAACAGGCCGGCATTAAGCCCAGCGATGTCGATGTGGTGGCGATTCCCTTCGCGCCCATCAGCCTGTTCGAGAAGGCCCGCTGGCACTACGCCAAGCGTTACTGGTATGCCCCAGACCGCGCGCTGGATGCCATCCTGATGGGTAACCGCCGCTACAAGCGCTACCACAAGAAAATTGTCTGGTGCCTCGAGCAGTTGGGCTTCGACACCAAGAAAGTCAAAATCCAGCCGGTGGAACACCACTTGGCCCACGCCGCGAGCGCTTACTTGTGCTCCGGTATTCAGGAAAAAACCGCGATCCTCGGTATCGACGGCAAAGGTGAATACGCCACTACCTTCTTCGGTTGGGGCGAAAACGGCCAGATCCACAAGATCAAAGAATTCTACGACCCGGATTCGCTCGGCGGTTTATACGGCGCGATGACCGAGTTCCTCGGCTTTGAGATGCTCGATGGCGAATTCAAAGTCATGGGCATGGCGCCCTACGGCGATGCGAGCAAGTACGATTTCTCGCGCTTGGCCAGCTTTGAGAATGGCGAGCTGGTGATCAACACCGACTACGCCAACGTGATCGGCCTGCGCCGTTATAAAGAGAAGGGCAAGGGCTTCTACTTCTCGCCCAAGCTGATCGAATGGCTCGGCCCCAAGCGCGAAGGCGATATCGCCGACGACCCGTACATTCATTACGCGGCCAGCATGCAGGCGCTGTTTGAAAAGCTCGCCCTGCAAATGATGGATTACTACTTAGGCGACATTCTTAAAGAAACCGGCAAGATCGCCTTTGCCGGCGGCTGCGCGCTGAACGTTAAGCTCAACCAGAAAATCATCGCCCGCGATGAGGTTAAAGAGCTGTTCGTGCAGCCCGCTTCGGGCGATGCCGGTACCGCCGTCGGTGCGGCGGCTTATGTGTCGCAGCAGCGCGGCGTGGCGGTGGAGAAGATGGAGCACGTCTATCTCGGCCCCGCGTACAGCAACGAAGACGTGATCGCCGCCTGCGCCCGTCACCCCAACAAGCCGGTGTTCAAGCAGATCGACAACGTCGAGCAGCGCATCGCCAAGATCATGGTCGAAGGCAATCCGGTGGCCTGGTTCCAAGGGCGTATGGAGTTTGGTCCGCGTGCTTTGGGTGGCCGCTCAATCATTGGCTGCCCCAGCGTGCCGGGCGTGGCTGACCGCATCAATGAACAGATTAAGTTCCGCGAGCGCTGGCGCCCCTTCTGCCCGTCGATGCTCGACACCGTGGCGCCGCAGATGCTCAAGGTCGATCATCCAAGCCCGTTCATGACCTTCACCTTCGAGGTCAATGAAGAGTGGAAAACCCGCGTCAGCGAAGTGGTGCACGAAGACGGCACATCGCGCGCGCAGGTGCTCAAACGCGAATACAACCCGCGCTGGTACGACCTGATGCTGGAGCTGGAAAAACACACCGGCAACGGCGTGTCGCTGAACACCTCGCTGAACCGTCGTGGCGAACCGATGGTGTGCTCGCCCACCGACGCGCTGAACATGTTCTATGGCTCCGACCTGCAGTACCTGATCATGGAAGATATCTTGGTGGTCAAGGACGGTTGTGATTGGTATGACAGCCTCTAATGCCGCCGAACACGCCCAGCCCGAGCGCTGGGTGTTGCAGTTCTGTCACGGCTACGATGGCCCTTTTATGGACTGCGCTCGGCAATACGCCGCGCTGTTTAAGGGCACGTCGTACAAGGTCTGTACCGTTTACCTAACGGGCAAACCGAGTGAGGCCGTGGTGCGCGGCTCGGCCTCCGACGAGGTGCTGTTTTTAGATTATTCCAGCCGTGATGTGCGCGGCCTTAAGCTCAAAGCGATTCGTGATATCCGCCGCATCGCCTCCAGCCGCGACTTTGCCTTGTGCATCGCGCACCGCTTTAAGCCTATTTATGTAGCGCTGCTGGGCACTAAGCTGCCGGTGATCGGCGTGCACCATGCTTTTGGCGATTACCAGCGTCGCTCGCGACAGTGGTTTGCCAATGCCTTTCGTGCGCGGTTGAAGTTGCTCGGCGTCTCCAATGCGGTGCGTGATGACATGCGTGCTTGCCTGCCTAATTGGCCGCAGGATGCCATCCAAACCTTGTATAACCGCATCGATGTCGCCGCTGTGCAGGCCGAGCAAGTCACTCGCCACCAGGCGCGTGAGCATCTCGGCTTGCCACAAGATGCTTGGGTGGTCGGCAATGTTGGCCGCCTGCACCCGGATAAAGACCAGGCCACTTTGATTCGCGGCTTTGCCCAAGCCTTGCCTAATCTGCCGGTCGGCAGCTTGTTGGCCATTATGGGCAGCGGGCGTTTAGAGGCCTCACTCAAGGCTTTGGCGGCAGAGCTGGGCGTGGCTGACTCGGTACGCTTTCTGGGGCAAGTCGCTCACGGGCTGCGCTACTTCAAAGCCTTCGATGTGTTCGCGTTAACCTCCGACCATGAACCTTTTGGCATGGTGCTACTCGAAGCCATGGCCGCTGGCGTGCCGGTGATCTGCAGCGATTGTGGTGGCGGCCGAGAGGTAGTGGAGGGCGTGGGGCAGTTGTTTGCGTTGGGTGATAGCGCTGCCTTGGCTGCCTGTATGCAAGCGGCCGTGTCTGTGCCGCCATCTGTGAGTTTTGATGTGCATTTGCAGGCCCTCTTTAGTGATCAGGCCGCGATTACGCGTTTCAAACCGTTGATCGACGCTATCGCGCCGCGCTCATCGTTTTCCTGAGGTTGGGTTGTGACTAACGTGCCAAGGATTTGTTTTGTAATTCCATACTTCGGGCGTTGGCCGTTCTGGATGCCGCTGTTTTTAGAAAGTTGTCGGCATAATGCAGACATTGATTGGTTGCTATTCAGTGACTGTGGCCAGCCAGAGAATGTGCCGGACAACGTGCGTATTGAGGCGATGGATTATGCAGCGTATTGCTCACTGGTATCCCAGCGCTTAGGTATAGCGTTTGCGCCGGAGAACCCTTACAAGCTCTGCGATATCAAGCCTGCCTTAGGGTTTATCCATGAGGAGCACTTGCGCGGTTATGACTTTTGGGCCTTTGGTGATCTTGATTTGATTTATGGCCGCCTGCGGGACTATTTCACGGCTAGCCGGCTAGCCCGTTATGACCTCTTAACCACCCATGCGCGCCGGGTTTCCGGGCACCTCACGCTATTGCGTAACACGCAAGCAATGCGCGAACTGTTCAAGCGAATGCCGCGCTGGCAAGAGCGCTTTGCTGATCAGCCCCATCATGCGCTTGACGAGGGGGCGTTCAGTCGATTGTTCCTGTGGCGGAAAAATTTCCCCAAACCGCTGTTTAACTTGGTTGGCTTTTTCAATCCATTACGTAGGCGCTCCGAGTTCGTGGAGGCCTTTAGTACGCCGGATGGTTGTATCCCCTGGATTGATGGCAGCTTTACGTTCCCGCGTCGCTGGTACTGGCGTGAAGGAAGTTTGACCAACGATCACGATGGCGATCGACAGTTTCCGTATTTTCACTTTGCTATTTGGAAACGAGGTGCGTGGAGTAAGAAAGCGCATCCGGCTGCGGAGGCGGTGCAGATCTTGGCTAAGGAGCAGGCGTGGATGATGGATGAGCAGGGTTTTTCTCGGTGGAAATAAACATGGCGCGGCGCATTAAAGTCCTGCAGTTACATCCCGACTACAACATTAAAGCGCATGACTTTGCTGATTTGGGGGAGCAGGTTTTTCATGCTCTTCCTGTGGATCGCTTTGAAACGGTTAATGCATTTTTGCGTGGTCGCCCAACTGCTGGGCAGCCCGAAAGCCGTGCGGACCGTTCAGTCTACTTTGAGTTTTCTGATGCTCAGCTTAAAGGGTTGCGCATTAAGGCCATGTGGGCTCTGTATCGCTACTGTCTGCAAGAACAGTTTGACGTGGTCATCTGTAATCGCTTTAAGCCGGTGAACATGCTGCTGATGCTCAATCGCTGGTTAAAAATTCCGCTGTGTATTGGTATCGCCCATGGCTTTGGTGAGTACGACCGCTCTTATCGCCGCTTTCAAACGGCCCGCCTTGTTACTAAGTCCTGGCGCTTCGTAGGGGTTTCTCCTGCGGTACGGGAGTATTTGCTGGGCTGCCAGTGCGGTTTTACTGAGGCCAATACGGTGGCAATTACCAACGCCATTGATATTGAACTAGCGGAGAGGCTGCAGCTTACGCGTGCTGAGGCTCGCGCGTCTCTGGGGCTGAATTCGCAGGCGCGATTGATTGGCGCGTTAGGCAGGCTTGTTCCTGTAAAAGGACATATTTACTTAATTCGCGCTTTTGCTCAGCTTGCGGAGAGCTATCCCGACGTGCAGCTAGCGATTATTGGGGCAGGGCGTGAACATGATCGCTTAGTTGAAGAGGTTAAAACCCTTGGTTTAGTTGGGCGTGTGCATCTTTTGGGGTTCCGAGAGAATGCGCTGCGCTATGTGCGTGCTTTTGATATTTGGGCTATGCCATCTTTGGCAGAGGGCTTGGGGCTGGCCCTCCTTGAGGGAATGAGTGGGCACTTGCCAGTGATAGCTAGTGATGTGCCGGCTATGCGCCCATTAATTCATGGTGCAGGAGGGCTCGCTGTGCCGCCTGCAGACGTCAGTGCGCTAAGGAATGCATTGGAACAATACCTTATGCTCAGTGCTGAGAGGCTGAGTGAGAAAGGTGAGCAAGCGTATCGCTATTTACAACAAGAGCATGATATTGAAGTGTTTCGTCAGCAATATCTTGATTTGATTGAGTCTGCACTAAGCGAGGTGCTGAAGTGACTGCGCAGCAGCCATTGGTTACCGTGATTATAGCTTCTTATAATCACGGTCCCTATATTGAACAATGTATTCTTAGTGTTGTTCAGCAAACGTACCCACATATTGAGCTGTTGGTTATTGATGATGGTTCTTCAGATGATAGTGTTTTAAGGATCGAGCGTCTGCGTGAGCAGTACGGGTTTGACTTTCGGGTGCAAAAGAATCAAGGACTTACGCATACGCTTAATGATGCTGTTGCTCGTTCAAAAGGCAGTCTGATTGCACCGTTTGGATCCGATGATGTGATGCTGCCCGAGCGTATCGCTAAGCAGGTTGCTTACATGCAGGATAAGCCAGAGGTTGGTATCTGTGCTGGTAATATTGAATTAATTGATTCTCAAGGGGGGCTTTACTCTGAAGATCGCCAGCGTAGAGATATTGCGTTTCGTCGCTTGGATTTCGATGATGTGTTTATGGAGCGCAAGTCTTACCCGCCGGCACCTACGTTATTATTTCGTAAGCAGGCATTGGAGCAGGTGGGGGGGTTCGATCCGGAAATTCGCTTAGAAGATTTGTTGATTGAACTTAAGATCACCCATGCGGGTTACTATATTGACTGCCTGGGCGAGGTGCTTGCTCAGTATCGTAAGCATGGTGCTAATTCTTCTAAGAATACGCCATTCATGGTTGATAGCATCTTGCGTAGCTATGCGCTCTTTAAAGAGCATCCGCAGTATGAGTTTGTAAGGACTCGTTTCCTTAGCTCTATGTTTTTAAAGTGTGCTAATCGTGATCGTTCTTATGCACGGCAGCTGCTTAAGCAGATACCTTTCCGTCACTGGAATAAGAAAACCTGGCGTGGTCTGGCGAGGCTTTACTTCGCTCCTTTAGAGCGGCGTTCGTAAGATGGCTTTTTGGGCGCGATTTCAAGAGCGGCGAATCAAGCGAGCGATTCGTAAGCTGCCGAAGATTTATCGTGGTCAGGCACGCTTTCTTCATCGCTACCCTCAATATTCGATGGGCGTGGGTAGCTATGGCTTGCCTCTCGTTCATGATTGGAATGAAGGCGCAGGGCTCAGTATTGGTTCGTATTGCTCCATTGCAGAGCAGGTTGAAATTTTTCTAGGCGGTCATCACCGTACGGACTGGGTAACGACCTACCCCTTCCCTGCTATGGTGGCAGAGGCGGCGAATGTAGAGGGCTATGCTTTTTCTCGAGGCGATGTGGTTATCGGGAATGATGTTTGGCTGTGCACTGGAGCGGTGATTCTCTCCGGTGTTACGGTTGGTGATGGAGCAGTCGTTGCGGCAGGGGCTGTAGTGAGCCAGAACGTTGCTCCGTATTCTATTGTGGCCGGAAATCCTGCAAGACATATCCGCTGGCGCTTTCCCGAGTCGGTCAGAGAGGCGCTGCTTGATGCGAAGTGGTGGAGCTGGCCTGAAGACGAAATACGTGAAATCAGCCCATTGTTATGTAGCAATGATTTGAGTGCGTTTTTTCAGTATGTTAAGCAGCGAGAAAACAAAGGGCTTGTTTAGTTAATTTCTGCGAACAGGCTCTGGGCATATTTCGCGGAGTGCAGGGTGTAGCCAGCAATAAGCGCAAGCTTATGTGATTCAAATAGCCAGTGTGTGTCCTGCTTGTATCGACGCATGTGCTTTAGGTTGCGTAGTCGCTTGGCGAGGCTGAGCGGTGTTCTTTGGATCTTCAGGTCAGCAATATCGATTAGGCCCAGTGTGCCGTCTGGTAGCAGCAGTACATTGCCGAGGTGGGCTGAGCGAAAGTAAACCCCCTTTTCGTGGAGAAGGGAAAGCAGCTGGCCAAGCTGATTGATTAGCGTGCTTTGTTGTTCTGCTTCAACTTGTTGCAGAGCATGCCTTAATGTGTTGCCGGGTAGGGGGGTGTAGCGTACCGCGGTGCCGTTGATGTCGTTTTCCAGGCGATAGACTTTGATTATTTCTGGGGTAATAAACCCAAGCTCTCTAAGTTTTTTTGCGTTTTCGGCAAAGCGCTTGGCATAAGGTTTCAGTGTTTCGCTTGAAAGCAGTCGGCGTTTGCGAAATAGTTTCAGAAAACTGCCGTCGCTTAAATGCAATACTTTAGGGCCTAAGCCATCTTTCTCAAGAACTTCTGCATTGAGAGTTAGTTCCTGAAGCTCTGCTGCGGATAAAGGGGTCATGTTAGCGCTGACCTAGCTTGTGTTGGGTGTTTACTGCGATCACTAATGCAAGCGGAATCCAGATTAGAAACCAGTGCTCTTTGGGGCGGGATAGTATGCCGCCACCCTCAGTCAATCCGGCGCCAAGACCATAAATTACCAATGCTCCGGCTACGGCAAAATAGGGGGCGGCTCGGTTTTTCCAGCATGCCCAAAGTGCAAAGGCGTGCATGCTCAGCCAGAAAATGGCTCCAATGACTCCTGTGTAGTAGAGGGTGCCTAGAAAAAAGCTGTGGGGTTCACTGAATACTGAGTTGAGTTCAGGCACTGGGATTGCCAGTGGACTGCCAAGGCCGTGTCCTGCCCAGGGGTGGATGCTGATTTGCTCTAGCGCAAATTGCCATATCTCGAACCGATAAGATGTTCCGCGGTTAAGTATTAGCTCAGGATAAATAATCAGTAGCGCGATGCCGGCGCATGTGCAAAGGGCCGCTAGAAGAAGAGCTCGCCTATTCCATAGGTTGATAGCGAGCCAGCCACACGCGAAAGCTATGGCAAGAAGAGGGGTGCGAGAGCCGGTAGCCAGCAGGGTGGCTAGAAGTAAGGCGAGGGCGGGGAGTGTTAATAGGCTTTTGTTATAGGGGGCCGTCATCGCATAGCCTAGCCATAAGATGAAAAATATACCGAATAGATGTGAGCTGAGTAGTGGATTGTCTAAGGCGCCACTGCCGACTAATCGGGCGCCATCCGTGTAGTTAAGAGTAAAGTCAGCCAGGGCATAAAGTGCTATAGGTAGAATGGTTAAAGCGGCTAAGCTGAGAACGCTTATAAAGCGCTGCCAGCTGTGCTTGACAATGATGAAAGTCGCCATGAATAGCATGAGTATATAGAGGGGTCTTTTGGCTTGGGAGCTGAATGAGTCTTCAGCTGCTGACCAGCTAAAGCTAATTAATGCCCAGCTTGAAAAAGCTAAAAAAGCTAGCACTACGGGATTTTTAAATAGACCTGCAATCTGCTTGGGGTGAATTAGAAATGCTATGAGTGCTGGGGCGGCTAACAATGCGTAAAACAATTTATGGTATTGGCTGCGTTCGTCTAGCCAAGCAAGGCCCGTCAATAGGCAGAAGTACCCTAGCGGTAAAACCCATGAGCTGATGAAAGTGAGTGATTTGTCGGGCCATGTATGCGTGGCAAATGACATGGAAAGGGTGTTCCTAACAGTTGAATCTGGCAGGGATTCTACGGGATACAGGCGTGCTTGCGTATGGCCAATCGCTTTAGCCAGCTGTGATAGCATGTGCGCCCGATCAGCCTGTGGTCTAACTCTTCCATGACTGGTGTTTCTGTGGATTCGCGATCGAGTTCAAGCTTAAAAATATACTTCCGCCTCCTGGGGTACGTCAGGCCTTACGTGGGGCTGTTTTTAATAAGCATCCTCGGCTTTCTGATCTTCGCCTCTACCCAGCCGATGCTGGGTTACATGCTCAAGTACTTCGTCGACGGGCTGTCGAACCCCGAGGCTAGCCTGTTCGCCAATGTGCCATGGGCGGTCGCGCATGCGCCTTGGCTGGCGGAGCTTAAGCTGCTGCAGGCGGTGCCTTTGCTGATTGTGTTGATTGCCGTGTGGCAGGGCTTGGGCTCGTTTTTGGGTAACTATTTTCTGGCTAAGGTGTCGCTGGGCTTAGTGCAGGACTTACGCATCGCCCTGTTCAACAACCTGATGACCTTGCCGAATCGTTACTTTGACACCCACAACTCCGGCCATCTGATCTCGCGCATCACCTACAACGTGACTATGGTCACCGGCGCGGCCACTGATGCGATCAAGGTGGTGGTGCGTGAAGGCATGACGGTGATTTTTCTGTTTGCCTCGCTGCTCTGGATGAACTGGAAGCTGACCATGGTGATGCTGGCGATTTTGCCGGTGATTGCCTTGATGGTCGGTAGCGCGAGTAAGAAATTCCGTAAGCAAAGTAAGAAGATTCAGGTAGCCATGGGCGATGTGACGCACGTGGCTTCCGAGGCCATTCAGGGCTATCGCGTGGTGCGTAGCTTTGGTGGCGAGCCTTACGAGCAGGCGCGCTTTTTGGCCTCTAGCAAAGACAACACCGCGAAGCAGCTGCGCATGGTGCGGACCGGCGCGGTGTATACCCCCAGCCTACAGTTGGTGATCTACAGCGCCATGGCGGTGCTGATGTTCTTGGTCTTGCTGTTGCGTGGTGATGCTTCGGCCGGTGATCTGGTCGCCTACATCACCTTGGCTGGCCTGCTGCCTAAGCCGATTCGCCAGCTCTCCGAAGTGAGCTCGACCATTCAAAAAGGCGTCGCCGGCGCGGAGAGCATCTTCGAGCAGCTGGATGAAGCGCCGGAAGTGGATCACGGCACGGTGGATAAAGACCGCGTTAGTGGTCGCCTTGAGGTGCAGAACCTCACCTTTGCCTATCCGGGCACCGACAAGCCGGTGCTGAAAGACATCAACTTCACCGTTGAGCCGGGGCAGATGGTGGCACTGGTGGGGCGTTCTGGCAGTGGTAAGTCGACACTGGCCAGTTTGATTCCGCGCTTCTATCACCACACTGAGGGCAAGATTTTGCTCGATGGCGTGGACGTTGAAGAGTTCACCCTGCGCAGCTTGCGCCGGCAGATTGCTTTGGTCAGCCAACAGGTCAACCTGTTTAACGACACGGTAGCCAACAATATTGCCTACGGTGACTTAGCCGGTGCCCCGCAGGCTGAGATCGAGCGCGCCGGCAAAGCGGCTTACGCCCATGAGTTTATCGAGCGTATGCCCAATGGCTATCAGACGTTGGTGGGCGAAAACGGCGTGCTGCTCTCCGGCGGGCAGCGTCAGCGCTTAGCCATTGCCCGTGCGCTACTCAAAGATGCGCCGCTGCTGATTCTTGATGAGGCGACCTCAGCGCTGGATACCGAGTCGGAACGGCATATCCAAAAAGCCCTAGAAACCGTGATGCAAGGTCGCACCACCTTAGTGATTGCCCATCGCCTATCGACCATCGAAAAGGCCGATCAGATCATCGTCATGGAAGATGGCTGCATCGTCGAGCAAGGCCCGCATGCTGAGCTGCTGGCTAAAGGCGGGGCCTATGCTCGCCTGCATGCCACGCAGTTGGAAGAAGAGCAGCAGGGCCATTTATGAGTTGGTTGAATCGCTTGCCAGCGTGGCGCGAGCGCGGTTGGCAGGCCATCGCGGCCAGCGACTATGCCGCCGCTTATGCTGAGTTTGGCGGTAGCGTACTGACCCATCCGCTGGTGGTGGCTGAGTTATCGCAGCTGGCCGACGTTACCCCGCGTTATCTGGGCTGGTATGCGGATGGCCAGCTGCAAGGCGCTATCGCCACCTGGGGGCGCTTTATCGCGTGTAGCAAAGAGGCGCTAAAAGCCCTCGGCAAGAAAGGCCTGTTTGACTTGGGTAATGGCGAAATTATTTTGCCGATTAGGCCAGCGGCTAACTTGCCGGTGCGGCATGCCGGGCGTTATTGCAGCGAGCTGAACCAAGGCAAGGTCGCCACCCTCAAGGCGCAGGCTGAAGAACTGGCCATGGCCCGTGCGCCAGAGGATTACAGCAAGAAATTTCGCTACAACCAGCGCCGTGAACTGCGCTTGCTGGAAGAGGCCGGCGGCTTGATCAAGCCCGTTGCGGACTACGGTCCCGAGCAGTTTGCGGCGATTTACTGCCAATTATTCGCCGAGCGTTGGGGCTTTACCGCCACCGGTGCGGCGGCCATGCCGGAGGTGCTAAGGCGCTTGTGGCCCTTGGTGACTGGGCATGTGCTAGAGCTGGACGGCCAGCCGATTGCCATTCAATTGCTCTACGCGGCTGAATCGCCCGCTTGGTTAAGCGTGGAGTATGTCAACGGCGGTGTTGATCCGCAGGCGCGCGACTTTAGCCCCGGTTCGGTACTGAGCTTTATCAATACCCAAGCCCTGTGGGAGCGCGCGCGTGCGGCCGGTAAGCCGCTGCGTTACTCGTTTGGCCGCGCCGACCGCGAATACAAAGAACGCTGGTGCCATCGCGTGCCGGTGTTTCAACTCTAAGTAGGTTCGTTATGCAGCAGCGCAAACAACAATTGCTCCGCCGTCACCGGCAGCGTAAACGCGTAGCGCTGTTGCTGGGCTTGCCGCTCTTATTCAGTAGCGCGTTGTGGTTCTGGTGGTTACCGCTGCCCTTGCTGCTCGCCGCTTGGGTGCTGCACGAAGCCTACTTTGCCGATCACCTGTTTTATGCGCCCGGCGATGACTATGACTACCGCTTTGCCGGGGCGGGCGTCAGCGTGTCAATTACTGCTGATGGGCGCTTAGGGCTGGCGCAGCTAGAGGGCATTGCTGAGGCCGACACGCTGTTGTTAGAGGTGACGATTAAGGCCGATTGGCGCGGATGCTGGGTCGACCCACGCGTGCTGATCGATGTGGCGCAGCCGCACGATCAACAAACCTTCGAGCGCGGCTGCGCCGGACGACGGGTGGTGAATCTGTCTGGTCTTGGGCCTGCACTGGCGGCAGGGCAGGTGCGACTGCGTGGGCGTTATTGTCGCCTTGCCGGGCAAGCCACGCTGCATGTGTTGCGTAATCCGGATTACGCCTGCCAGCGCATGCTGATTCTCGCCCCGCATGCCGACGATGCCGAGCTAGCCGCCTTTGCGCAGTATCAGCGCGGCGCAGAGGTGACCATCGCCACCCTCACCGTGGGTGAGCTAGAGGCAGAGCCTTATCAGCAGCTGGGCTTGAGCGCTATCGAAGCGGCACGCCTGAAAGCCCGCCTGCGCAGTTGGGATAGTCGTCATGCGGCGAGCTGGGGCGGGGTGCCGGCAGAGCGGTGCTTCCAGCTGGGCTATTTCTGTATGCAGTTACCGGCGATGCGCGCCGAACCGCTGTTGGGGCATCCGTCTAAGGTGGCGCAGACTGGCGATATTCGTCCGCTGCGCAAAGGCAACGCGCTGCCGCTGCCGGGCGATGTCGATGGTCAGCCGAGCTGGTTTAACTTGCTGGGGGATTTGCGTGGCCTGATTGAACACTATCAGCCGCAGGTGATTGTCACCCCGCATCCGCAGCTTGACCCGCACGCCGACCACCAAGCCACCACTGCCGCGCTGTATGAGGCCTTAGCCGTTAGCCATCACCAGCCGCAAACCCTGTTGTATTACGCCAACCATCTGCACGATAACGATCGCTGGCCGATGGGTGAGCAAGGCGAGGGCGTTGCCCTGCCGCCCGCGCTGGAGCCGCTTACTGTGGCCGGGGTGTGGAGCCCTAGCCTGAGCGGCGCCGCGCAAATCGATAAGAGCATGGCGCTGGGCCTGATGCACGACCTGCAAACCCCGCTGCCCGGCAAGAAAAAGCTCCGCCGCGTACTGCAGCATTACCTTGCCGGACGCCGCTGGCCGCGCTGGGGTGTCGATGAGTTTTATCGCAAGGCCATACGCCGGCATGAGCTGTTTTTCGTCCAGCCATGGCCGATCAAAGATCAGGCACAGCGGCCCGAGTAAGACACGCCTTAATCGTCACCCGCACTGAATATTTCGCAGAGCCCGCCGATACAGCCTAGAGTTCAAGAACAAGAACCGTGCGTGGTCGGCGCGGCAGCAGCGAAAGGGGTCAAGCATGTACAAGCGTGGCATGTGGGTGGTGAGTGCGGTGGTTGTGGTGCAGCTGATTTGGCTGTCATTAGCTGCCGAGGCGCCCTCTTTATGGCGGCAAGCACTGATGGCCGTGGTGCTCGGGGCCGTGGCGATGGTGGTGTGGTTATGGTTCGCCGGCCAAGGCGGCGGCGCCAATACCGCGCAGGTGCTGGCCAAGCTGCAACGCAATCAATTGACCAGTCGCGAGCTGGCGGCGGCGCTAGGCTGCGCCGAGGCCGAAGCGGCGCAGTGGTTAGCCGCTTGGCAAAGCTTGCAAAACGGCAGCAGTGCGGTGAAGGCGATCGCCGAAGAGGCCGGTAGCGGCATCGGCGAAATCATTCAGCGCTCGCAAAAGGCCGACCAGTCAGCCCGCCATCAACAGCAAGACGCCGAGCAGGTTCGCCATGCCCTAGAGGCCATGCATGTCAGCTTAGGTCGCGAAGGCGAGGCCGTGCAGCAAGCCCTCGAGCGGGTTAAAGACATCGCCCGCGACACGCAAAGCAACGAAGAAATCAGCCGCGAAGTCGCCCGCCTGATCGGCCAGTTAGTCACTATGGTGCAGGAGGCGGCGACCTCCGTGGGCAAGTTGGCCGAGCAAACCGAGCAAATTGAAGTGGTGCTGGATGTGATTAACGGCATCGCCGCACAAACCAACTTGTTGGCCTTGAACGCCGCAATTGAGGCGGCCCGTGCCGGTGAAACCGGGCGTGGCTTTGCCGTAGTGGCGGATGAAGTGCGTGCGCTGGCCAGTAAAACTCAGCAATCCACTGGCGATATTCAGCAGCACATTCGTGGCCTGCAAGATGGCGCGCAGCAAGCGGTGGAAATTATCGAAGAGGCCTCGCGGCAGGCCGACTCCAGCATCAAGAGTCTGCGCCGCTCTGATGAGCTGCAGCTGACCATTCACCAAGGCATTGACGACCTGCGCGCCGTGATTGGCAGCATCGCCGGCATGGCTGATGAACAAGCACAGACCTCTCGGACCATGGACCAGAGTGTGGCAACCTTATGCCAAACCGCTGTGCACACGGTGGAGCACACCGCGCAGGCGCTGGTCACGGCCCAGCACTTGCGTGAATTGGCCAAGCGTTTGGATACTGGCCGCCAGTAAGACTTGATGGAGTGGGTCAATGAGTAATCAGCGCAATCATCCGCGCACGTTGTTTCGCTGCCGCATTCGCTTGTGGCTGCCCGAAGGGGATGAGCTGGTGGTACACACGCGGGATATTTCCGACGGCGGCGTGTATATCCTCATCGACCAGCAAGCCCTGCCGGCTGGGCTGGGCTTGCGCCTTAAGGGGCAAGTGATCGACATGCCCATTGAAGCGCCAGTGGTGGATCTGGAAGTGGTGCGGATTGAGCCCGAGGGCCTCGGCCTGCGCTTTTTGCGCGACGAAGCATAGCGCCGGCTTAGCCGGCGGCCGGGCGCATAATGCTGGGGATGGGAATGCTCAGGCGCTCGGCAAACGCGGCGATCGACAGCGGTGGGCTGTACCAGAAGCCTTGCCCCAGCGGGCAGCCCATGTCGATCAAGAACGCCGCTGCTTCTGGGTCTTCAATGCCTTCGGCGACCACCTGCAGGCGCAAGTTTTCCGCCAAATTCATAATGCTGCGTGCAATGGCGCGCGCGTCATCGGCGCGGTTTAAATCGTGAATAAAGCTGCGGTCGATTTTCAGCACATCAATCGGTAGCCAGCGCAGGTAGTTCAGCGATGAATAGCCGGTGCCGAAGTCATCTACCGCCACCCGCACGCCAAAATTGCGCACTTGCTCTAGGAAGTGACTGGCTTGTTCGCGATTGCTCATCAGCATGCTTTCGGTGACTTCTAGCTCTAAGCGCTGCGGCTCGAGGTTGCGTAGGCTCAGCCAGCTCAAGAGCCGCTGGGGTAGTTGCGGGTCTTCCAGCTGCCGGGCCGACAGATTAACCGCCACGCTGAGCTGGCGATCATCTTGGCTGGCCAGCCATTCCAGCGCCTGCTGCAAAATCCAGTCACCCAGCTCAACGATGAGACCGGTTTGCTCGGCCACCGGAATAAAGTCCATGGGGCTCACGTGCTGGCCACTGGCGGTGGTCCAGCGCATTAACGCTTCGGCGCCGACAATGCGGCTATCGGCGAGGCTGATTTTCGGTTGCAGCACCATGCTGATTTCGTTGCGCAGCAGCGCGCCTTGCAGTTGGCTTTGCAGATCAACGCGGCGCAGCACTTGTTGCTCCAGCACCGGGGAGAAGGCTTGAGCGTTGTTTCGTCCGCGCGATTTGGCGTGGTACATGGCCATGTCGGCTCGGCTGATCAACTCGCTGGCGCTGCGGCCATCCTCGGGGTATTGCGCCAAACCGAGGCTGGCATGCACCCACAGGCGTTTACCGTCGACTAATAGCGGCTGGCGCAGTACGTCCAGCAAACGCTGCGCCACGCGCTGAGCCAAGTCGGGGTCATCTAGGCAGTCGATCAGCACTAAAAACTCGTCGCCGCCGACTCTGGCCAGCAGATCGTCTTCGCGCAGTGCGCCTTGCAGGCGCTCGGCCACGGCGCAGAGCAGCTTATCGCCAGTGTGATGGCCGGCGCTGTCGTTGATCAGCTTGAAGTTGTCGAGGTCAATAAACAGCACGCCCACTTGCCATTGGCGCTGCTCGGCGCGCTCCAGTGCGGCTTGCAGGCGCTGATTGAACAGGCCGCGATTAGCCAGCCCGGTAAGGCCGTCGTGCTCGGCTTGATGGCGGATCAGCAGCTCGTTTTGGTGCTGACTGCTGATGTCGCGAAAGCTCCACACGCGGCCAATTTCTTCGCCGTCCAGCACGTGCGGCTGGGTATGAAAGGCCAAGTGACGGCCGTCGCGCAGGCTAAGCTCGCCCGCGCTGCTGGCGCCGGCTTGATCCCACAGCTCGCGCAGATGACGCAGGTGGCGGGCCGGATGACGCAGTTGGCGCAAAATATGGCTGAGCAATTTTTGTGGGGTGAGTTGCCCGCCGGGCAGTTGGAACAGTTGCAGCAGTTGCGGGTTGTGCTGGCGCATGTGGCCGCGAGTATCGACCACCAGTACGCCTTCGCCGGTGGCTTCGAGCGTGGCGTGCAGAATGGACAGCGAATGCTGTAAATCCGCTTGGCTGCGTTCTAATTCTTGCAGGCTGTGCTGCGCCAGCTCGTAGCGCTCGATCAGCTCTTGCGAGGTGATATCCAGCGAGCGCTCCAGCAGTTCACGGTCGTAATCGCTCTGCGCATAAACCTGACTGATCGCTGCCAACAGCGGGGCCAACGCGGCTTGCTGGCTGGCATCGGGCAGGTGGCGGCGCAGCTGGCGTTGCAGCAGACGGTGATAACTCATGCTTCACCGAATAACGTGATGGTCATGGTTTGGTTGTGCAGCGAGCAGGTGGTGGTGTCTTGCAGTGGGGATATTTCCCCGTAGGAGTAAAACCCACACAACACGGGCTGCTCGCCTAGGGTGGCGCGTACGGCCTCGACTTCTTCTTCCACCGCTTGGCCAAGCACCACGCGCCGCCCCACGCACGAAATCAACAGGGCTAACTGCGCATTGCTGCCGCGCAGCGACTGCAAACTGTGTTCCGCTGCGCCGGCGGCGCCATCCAGCAAGCGCTCAAAGTTGGCGCGCATCAGACGGGCATAGGTGCCTTCGGGCATGTCGCCGGCAAAGGTCATGCTGCCGTCGCTTTCGTTCACCGCCAAAATGGCGCGCACCACGCCCGGTTTGCCGGCAGGGCCGCGCAAGCACAAGGGGAACTTCAAACCAATCGCCGGCAGCTCACTGGCATGTTCGCCCAAGTAGCGTTTGTACAGCTCCAGCGCGGGTTGCTCATCGAGGCTGTACAGCACATTGCCTTCGCTGCGGGTGATGAGTCGCTCGGGGCCAAAGCTGTCCCAGCCGCCTTGCGAGCCATGGCCAATCTGCAGTGCATCGCCATACAGGCCAACCGCCAACAAGGCGCGGCTGCCGACTTGCTCGTTGCAGTACACAAAGGTTTGCCCAAAACGTTCGCCATCGCCGGCTAAGCCGCCAGTCACCAGCACGCCTTCCGGCAGGGCGCTGAGCATGCCGCTCACAAGCGCAGAGCCATTCACCTGCAAGCCCTCGGCAAACAGCAGCACATGCCGTAAGTCGCTGTGGGGGAGTTGCGCCGCCAGTGCATGCCCGGCGCGTTGGCAGTCGTTCTGGTGATCGGTTAAATCAACCCACGCATGGCTGATCCGGCAGCGCTCAAACTGCACGGCAGTGGCCACCAGCGGAAAGTCATCCACCTGCTCGCCGGCAATTAACCCGGCGCTGCTACAACCGGCCAGCAGAGCATTGGGAAAGGCCGCACGCAGGTCGGCAACGCGGCTGCGATAAGCGTCGGGCTGGGCAAAGGCCAGTACGAGCTGAACATCAGGTTGGGCGTTGGCAGGTAGGTCGTTGAGGTACTGCATCACCTGCATGAGCGGCTCCTGCGAAGGCGTGATGGCGGAATGCTTTTAGTCTAGGAGTTGCGTGAGTAATCGTCGAGCCAAGGGCGGTGAGTGGTAGACGGGCGTGCTAACATGCCGGCACTTTTTTGCCGGCGCGGGCGATGCGCTTGGCCCGTTTTAGGAGTGGTTATGAAACTCAGCATGCCGCGCTTTGATCAGGCGCCTGTTTTAGTGGTTGGCGACGTGATGCTGGATCGCTATTGGCATGGCCCGACCCAGCGTATTTCGCCCGAGGCTCCGGTGCCGGTGGTGCGAGTCGACCAGCGCGAAGACCGCCCCGGTGGCGCGGCTAACGTGGCGCTGAATATTTCCGCCTTGGGCGCGCCGGCGTATTTAGTTGGCGTGACCGGTAACGACGAAGCCGCCGATGCGCTCACCGAGCGCCTTACTGCGGCCGGTGTGGCCAGCCAGTTTCAGCGTCGCAGCGAGCAGCCGACCATCGTTAAGTTGCGCGTGATGAGTCGTCATCAACAGCTGCTGCGCTTGGACTTCGAAGAGCCCTTCAATACCGACACCCAAGCCTTAGCGGGCGATGTCGAGCAGCTGCTGGATAAGGTCAAAGTGCTGATTTTGTCCGACTACGGCAAAGGCGCCCTGAAGAACCATCAGCAGCTGATTCAGCTGGCGCGCGCCCGTGGCATTACTGTGCTGGCCGACCCCAAAGGCAGCGATTTCAGCATCTACCGTGGCGCCAGCCTGATTACCCCCAACCTGCACGAGTTCGAAACCATTGTCGGCACCTGCCGCGATGAGGCCGAATTGGTCGCCAAGGGCGAGGCGCTGATGCAAGAGCTTGAGCTCGGCGCGCTGCTGATCACCCGTAGCGAGCAGGGCATGACCTTGCTGCGCCCCGGCCAGCCAGAGCTGCACCTGCCGGCGCGTGCGCGTGAAGTGTTCGACGTCACCGGCGCTGGCGATACCGTGATCTCCACCTTGGCCGCAGCCATTGCCGCCGGTGAAGAGCTGCCGCAAGCCGTGGCGCTGGCCAACTTGGCCGCCGGCATTGTGGTCGGCAAGCTCGGCACCGCAGCGATCAGTGCGCCAGAACTGCGCCGTGCCGTGCAGCGCGAGCAAGGCTCCGAGCGCGGCGTGATGAACGTCGAACAGCTGTTAGTGGCCATCGAAGATGCCCGCGCGCATGGCGAGAAGGTAGTGTTCACCAACGGCTGCTTCGACATCATTCATGCCGGTCACGTGGGCTATCTTGAAGACGCCCGCCGTGAGGGCGATCGCTTGATTGTGGCGATTAACGACGATGCTTCTGTGTCACGCCTAAAAGGCCCCGGGCGCCCAATTAACAGCGTCGACCGCCGCATGGCCGTGCTGGCTGGTTTGGGCGCGGTGGATTGGGTGGTGAGCTTTAGTGAAGACACCCCCGAGCGCCTGCTGGAAGTGATCCGCCCCGATGTGTTGGTTAAAGGCGGCGACTACGGCATCGACGGTGTGGTGGGCGCGCCGATTGTGCAGTCGTATGGCGGCACGGTGAAGGTGCTGAGTTTTGTCGATAGCTGCTCGACCACGGCGATTGTCGAGAAGATCAAAACCCAGCGCGATTAATCGCTGCGCGACACAATCACAACGCAGTCACGACGTTACGCGGTGATTGCGGTGTTCGTCGACGCAATCGACTTGCTGACGCAACACCACTGACTGCGCTGCCAAAGTAATTTGGCGGTGCGGTCATAGCCAGCGCGCCATCAGCTGCCACACTGCTTGCATCACCTGCGGAGGATTCAGGCATGTTGATGCAACTGCAAGGCCGCGCGCTGGCGCTGCTGAATAAAATCGCCGGCGCCCAATGGCCCGACCGACTGCGCTTACGCAAGCCCATCGAGCGCTGGCTGTATCAAGGCAGCAAAACCAGTTTTAGCCTGATGACTCAGCGCGGCGGCCAGTCGCGCCCGCGCCCGGCGAGCAGCGCTAACCCCAGCGGCCTGTTTGACCTAACCCTCAGTGAAGACCAGCGCCTGCTGCAAGACACCTTGCAGCAAGTAGCCGCCGAGCTGCTGCGCCCCGCTGCGGCGGATGCTGACCACAACGCCCGTTGCCCCGCTGAACTGCGCGCCAGTCTGGCCGAACTTGGCCTAACCCATTACGGCGTGCCGCAAGCGCACGGCGGTTTGGCCGATGACGCCGCCTGCGTGACCGGCGCCCTATTGACGGAAACATTGGCCCACGGCGATGTATCGCTGGCCTTAGTCAGCCTGCAAGGCTTGAGCGTGGCGAACCTGCTGCGCCGCTTCGCCACCGCCAGTGCACAAGCGCAGTGGTTGCCGGCGCTATTAACCGAGAATGCACCGCAGATCGCCTTGGCCTTGGCCGAGCAGCAGGTGTTGGCCGACCCGCATCGCCTGCGGTGCCGTGCCGAGCGTAAAGGCAAGGGCTATGTGCTAAGCGGCAGCAAGGCCATGCTGGTGGGTGGTGCCGAGGCCAGTCACCTGATTGTTAGCGCCTATGCCGATGGTGAGCCGGCGCTGTTTATCGTCGAGCGCAACAGCGCCGGGGTCAGCTGCCGTGCACAACCGGCGATGGGTCTTAAAGGCGCGGCGCTGGCGCAAGTTCAGCTGACCAAAGTGCGTGTACCGCAAGCGGCGCGGCTTACCGATCAGCACTTTGCCTATCAACAGTTGCTCGATGTGCTGGCGCTGGGCGGTTGCGCGCTGGCCGTGGGCGTGGCGCAAGCGGCGTTGGATTACGTGATTCCCTACGTCAACGATCGCCACGCCTTTGGCGAACCGATTAGCCATCGCCAAGGCGTGGCGTTTCCCGTCGCCAATATGGCTATCGAGCTGGAAGGCGTGCGCTTATTGCTCTGGCGTGCCTGTGCACGGATCGATCAGCAGCAAAGTTTCACCCGCGAGGCCTATCTGGCCCGCCTGCAAGCTGAAGACAAGCTGATGCGCATCGCCAGCGATGCGGTGCAATTACTCGGTGGCCACGGCTTTACCCAAGAGCACCCCGTCGAGCGCTGGTATCGCGATGTGCGCGGCTTTGCCGTGTTAGCCAACAGCTTAGTGTTGTAAGGAGCAGGCCATGATCAATCTGGAAACCCCGCGTAAATTCCGCGGCCTGATCGCCCAAGCGCGTCAAGTGGCAGGTCAGTATTACCGGCCCATCTCGCGCAAATACGACTTGGCCGAGCACGACTACCCGAAAGAGCTCGACATGCTCGCCGCGCTGCTCGACGGTATGAATGCCGGCAGCCCAGAAAGCGCCGGCGCGCGCACCAGCAAACGGCAAAGCAGCGAGCACGAAGAGGGCGTGCGCAACGGCAGCAACCTGTCGACCTGCTTAGGCATTATGGAGCTGTGCTGGGGCGATGTCGGCCTGCTGCTCGCCATGCCGCGCCAAGGCTTAGGCAACGCGGCGATTGCCGCCGTGGCCAACGACGAGCAGCTCAAACGCTTCGACGGCATTTGGGCGGCGATGGCGATTACCGAGCCGGACTGCGGCTCCGACTCGGCGGCGATTCGCACCACCGCCGTGCGCGATGGCGATCATTACGTGCTCAACGGCGAGAAGATTTTTGTTACCTCCGGCGCTCGTGCCGGTGCTGTGGTGGTGTGGGCGACCTTAGATAAAGGCTTAGGCCGTGCGGCGATCAAATCCTTTGTGGTCGAACACGGCACGCCGGGTATGGAAGTCACGCGGCTGGAGAAAAAGCTCGGCATCAAAGCCTCGGACACCGCAGCGATTCGCTTTAGCGATTGCCGCGTGCCAGCGGAAAACCTGCTCGGTAATCCCGAGGTCGACGTGGCCAAAGGTTTCGCCGGGGTGATGGAGACCTTCGATAACACCCGGCCCATGGTGGCGGCGATGGCCGTGGGCTTGGCCAAGGCCTCGCTGGATCGCGCCCGCGAACTGCTGCAAGACCACTGTGCGCTGGACTACCGCAAGCCGCTATTAAGCGTCAGCCATGCCGAAGCGCAGCTGTATCAGCTGGAAGCCGAATGGGAAGCCTCGCGCTTGCTCACCTTAAAAGCCGCGTGGATGGCCGATAACCGCCTGCCCAACTCCAAAGAAGCCTCCATGGCCAAAGCCAAGGCGGGGCGCATGGCCACCGATGTGGCACTTAAATGCGTGGAGCTGTGTGGGCTGAGTGGCTACGGCGAAGATGAGCTGCTGGAGAAATGGGCGCGCGACGCGAAGATTCTCGACATCTTCGAAGGCACCCAGCAAGTCCAGCTATTAATTGTGGCGCGCCGTTTGTTGGGGAAAAGCTCGAAAGAACTGAAATAAAAAACTAGCGGCTATTAACTCGGCGAGTGTTGTAAGCGCAAGGCGCCCGGCGCGCAGCAACCGAGACATACCGTCTGGTAGGCGAGGTTGTGAGCACCGCGTAACGCAGCGATTGCAGTACGCAGCCAGTTAATTAGTGTGCCCGCGCGTGATAATCAGCCCAATGAATATGACTGTCCTGCACCAGCCAATGCTGGCGCGGGGCAAACCCCTCGCTGAGCCAGATATCGCGGGTGTCGGCGGCAATCAGCTCGCCGTTGTGCAGGCTGAACAGCTGATTGGCCATGCCGTGTTCGGTCAGTGGGGCTAAAAACAGCTTGGGGTGGCGGCGGTCGAGGCGGGCGACTAAATGCTGGCCTTCTAAGTGCTCATCCACATGCCAGAGACTGATCGGCCCGAGGTTATCTGGCAGCTGCAGTTGCAGGTCATACACCAGTTGTAGCGAGGCCGTCGGGGTATGCACATAAGCGCTGGGGCGCTCTTGCAGGGTTTGTCGCTGGTTACGCACGGTGCGTGCGCTGCCGCACTTAGCCTGCAGCTGATAGCTGGCTTTTTTGTGGTGCGGCAAATGGTCGGCATAGGGCGTGGGCAGCCACACGCAGTCAAAACGCCCGGGCAGAAAGCCGTGCGGGGTTTCGATCAGGCATTCTTCGGCGACTTCTTCTAACGCGCACAGCAGGGGCAGCTCTAGCAGGTGCGAGGGCACGTAACCCGAGATCAGCTTGAGCACGCAGTCGCCACGGTCGGGGCGTTCTTGCTGCACCACGATGGCGTAATCCTGCCCTTGCCAGCGCAAGGTCAGGCGCACGGAGACGCCTAAATTGGCCACTTCGGTGGTGAACTGCTCGGCACAGGAAAGCTGCAGCGGCACGCGCCGCGCCTGCATTTGGCCAAAGCTCAGTGACTGCGCTAACGGCTGATACAACAACTGCTCGGCATTGGCCTCAACCAGCAAAGGCTGGGTGATAAAGCGCTGCGGGTCTTTGCTGAGCAGGAGTTCGGTCATAGGTAGTTAGGCGCTCATACAATGGCTGCACGAATCAAACGCAAGTCGCCGTTTGCCGATTGTCTAAGCGCTTCTAGTGTTAGTCCTTTACGTTTAGGAAAGGCGCGCCAACACCTGACACGCAGTAGTCACATTATGGGACAGGTGCGCGGGGGTGATGGTTCCGACGATCACGCTGCTGACCGACGGTTGGCGCAAGATCAGCTCGAAGCTGGCCTGCACAGGGTCTTGGCCGTCTTGCAGGCACACATGGCCGCTGGCTAAGGCTTTCTTAATCAAGATGCCTTTGTGGTGCGCGGCAGCGTAATCCAGCACGCCTTGCTCGCCTTGCTCGTTGAGGTTGAAGGTGACCATGGCACAGTCGCCGTCTTGCAGCGCGGCGATGCCGCCCGCCAGGGTTTTGCCAGAAAACCCAATGGCGCGAATCAGGCCTGCGGCTTTCAGTTCCAGCAGGGTGGGGTAGACGTCGGTCTGCTCAAGAATCGCCATGTCGTTGCCGTCGGAATGCACCAGCACCATGTCCAGATAGTCGGTGCCGAGGCGTTTTAGGCTGCGCTCGATGGAGTAGCGGGTGTGCGCGGCAGAAAAATCGAATGACGACTGCCCATCGGTGAACTCTTCACCAACTTTACTGCAAATCAGCCACTGCTCTCGTTGGCCTTTGAGCAGTGGGCCGAGGCGTTCTTCACTCTTGCCGTAGGCCGGTGCGGTGTCGAGCAGGTTGATGCCTAAATCGTGGGCTTGGGCGAGCAGGTTGCGCACCGCGTTGTCGTCGGGCAGCTCAAAGCCGGTTGGGTATTTCACCCCTTGGTTGCGGCCGATTTTTACTGTGCCTAAACCCAGCGGCGAAAGCTTAAGGCCAGTGTTGCCCAGTGCGCGGTAGTAAGGCTTAAGGCTCATGGCAACAGACGCTCCCACGGGGCTTGCGCCATCGGTGGCTGCGGCAAGTCGGGGCGCTGGCCGTTGGCCTGCGGGCAGATCTGTTGCTCATCAAGGGCAGCAAGCACTTGATCGGCCAAATTGGGCGTCAGCGCTAGCTTGGTCGGCCACGCCACCAGCAGTGCGTTGTCGCAGTGTAGGAAGGCGTTATCCGGGCGCATCAGGCTGTTTTGCGCAGGCTCGGCGCGCTCGACCCGCCATGTGGCGAAACGGGCGGCGCTTAAGTCGATCCACGGCAGCAGGTCAGCCAGTTCTTTTTGCGCTTGGGCAATTTGGCTCGCTTCATCGCGTGCTACGCCGTCGGCTTCGGCCAAATCCCCGCCTAAGTTCCACACGGTTTGCCCGTCGCTGGCGATATGTGTGGTGATGGTGGTGCGCGGCTTAGTGCCGGCGCCTAAGGCGTGGGCATAGAGCGCGGGCAGGTTGGGCGCTTTGACCAACACCTGATGCAGCGGACGTACTTGCTGCTGCGGCTGGCTAACGCCTAGCTCGCTGAGTAGCTGCGCATTGCCGCGCCCAGCAGTGCAGATTACTCGCTGCGCGCGAATCTCTACGCCATCGGCGCGCAGGCCACAGAGCACGCCGCCTTCGCGTAGCGGCAGCAATTGCTCGGCGTGTACAAAGGCATCGCCACCGAGGGCGACAAGGCACTCGACCAACTGCGGTACATCGATCACCACTTCGTTAAGGCGATAGGCCTTGCCTTTGAATTGCTTGTGCTGGAAGGCGCTGGGTAAGTCGGCCTTGCTGCACGCCTCGGCGCGGCCGCGTACGCTTTTGCTGGCAAAGAAGCCCGCCAAGCCGCTGACCAAGCTGCCTGGCGACCACAAATAATGTGCCTCGGACAAACGCCGCACACCTTGTAAATCCAGCTCGCCAGTGCCTTCTAAGCAGGCTCTCCAGCGGCTGGGCATATCGGCAATCGCCTCGCTGGCGCCGGTGAGGCCGCCGCTTAGGGTGTATTTGATGCCGCCGTGGATAATCCCTTGCGAGCCTAAAGTCTGCACGCCGCCTAAGCCGGTTTTTTCCACCAATACGGTGTGAAAGCCTGCGGCGCGTAAACGGGCGTTGAGCCATAAACCGGCGATGCCGCCGCCGACGAGCAGAATGTCGGTGGTTAAGACGGACGAGGATGCGTTGCCAACTGCGCTCATAACAGGCCCCAAAAAAATTTGCGCCAGTATACCGCGAACCGCTTAGTGCACCTGCCATCGATACAGGCAGCAATCTCGCATTGCCAAGCCGAAGCCGCTAAGCTGCGCGCCCATGAATAGAAGCCTTTACACCCTGATTTACTGTTTGCTGCTGCCGCTGATTGGCCTGCGTTTAGCGTGGCGTGCGTGGCGGGCGCCGGCCTATGCCAAGCGCGTGGCCGAGCGTTTTGCGCTCTATCAGCAAGCGTTTAAACCCGGCGGTATTTGGATTCACGCCGTGTCGGTGGGTGAGAGCATTGCCGCGGCGCCTATGCTGCGCGAATTAGCTAAGCGCCACCCGGACTTGCCGATTACCGTGACCTGCATGACGCCCACCGGCTCGGAGCGGATTCAGGCCATGTTTATGCAGGGTGAGCTGGCCGGGCGCGTGCAGCATGTCTATCTGCCCTATGACTTGCCGTGGCTGGCGCGGCGCTTTATTCGCCGTATCGCGCCGCGTGTGGCGATCATCATGGAAACCGAGCTGTGGCCGAACCATATTGCCGTGTGTGCCGAGCTGGGCGTGCCGGTGGTGTTGGCCAATGCGCGGCTGTCGGAGCGTTCGGCACGCGGTTATGCGCGCTTAGCCGGTTTGACCGCACCTATGCTGGCGAGCCTGTCGGCGATTGCCGTGCAGACACAAACCGAGGCTGAGCGCTTTCGCGCCTTGGGCGCCCGCGCTGAGGCGGTGCAGGTGACGGGCTCGATTAAGTTCGATATCAGCGTGGCCGAGAGCGTGTTGAATGCCGCGCAAGCACTGGCCGAGGCATGGCAACTGACTGAGCGCCCAGTGTGGATTGCCGCCAGCACCCATGCCGGTGAGGACGAACAAGTGCTCGCTGCGCATCAGCAGCTGCTCACGCAGTTCCCTAAAGCGCTGCTGCTCTTGGTGCCGCGTCACCCGGAGCGGTTTAGCGCTGTGGCGCAGTTGTGCCGTAGCGCGGGCTTAATCACCCGCTGTCGCAGCGAGAATGTGCCGGTCACAGCCGATACGCAGGTCTTTGTCGGCGACAGCATGGGCGAACTGATGCTGTTTTTCGCCTTGGCCCAGCAAGCGTTTGTTGGCGGCAGCTTGGTCGAGCGCGGCGGACATAACTTGCTCGAGCCAGCGGCCTTGGCGCTGCCGGTGCTCAGCGGCCCGCATGTGTTTAATTTCTTAGAAATTGCCGCGCTATTGAGTAGCGCCCATGGCCTGACCACAGTGCAGAATGCCGATGGCCTAGCGGCGGCGCTCATCGCCGGCTTTGCCGAACCCGCCAAAGCCCAGGCGCAAGGTCAGTGCGCGTTGGCGGTGGTCAAAGCCAATCAGGGAGCTTTGCAGCGCTTGTTGGCGATTATCGACCAGCAAATTGCCTAAAGCAGTCAGAAACAGCGAGCAAAGCAGTGCTGCTTAACGTGCAACATCCGTGGGGTACAGGCTTTGCCACAAGGTAAAGCCGCCATCCAAGCTGTACACCTCATCAAAGCCTTGCTCGGCTAAATAAGCGGCGGCCTGCTGGCTGGAGTTGCCGTGGTAGCAGACCACGATCAGCGGCCGATCGTGATCGGCTTCGATCAGGTAGCGGGCCAAGTTGGTATTGTCCAAATGCACGCACTCGGGGATATGCCCGGCGGCGAAGCTGGCTTCATCGCGAATATCCACCCACTGCGCTTCACGTTCACGCAGGGCTAGGGCTTGTTCGGGGCTGATGCGTTGGTAGTTCATCTTAGTCTCGGGTTGGGCAGTCGCAGGCGATGCGTTCTTCGCTGTGCAAGTTGAGTAAAGTCAGTTGGCCGCCCCATACGCAGCCGGTATCCAGCGCAAACAGGCCGGGCACTTCGCAGTGGCCCTCGAGCGCCGCCCAGTGGCCAAAAATAAGCCGTTCACCGGCCATTTTGTGCGGGTGGCTAAACCACGGGGCGAAACCTTCGGGCGCGCTGTCGAGGCCTTCCTTGCTGGTCAGGTCGAGGGTGCCGTCGGCTTGGGTAAAGCGCATGCGGGTGAAGTAGTTAGTGATCAGGCGCAGGCGGTCGAAGCCTTCAAGGGCGTTATCCCAGCAGGCCGGCTGATTGCCGTACATGTGGCGTAGAAAGTCGATGACGGTCGCGTCATCACGCAGCACGGCTTCGACTTCCGCCGCACGCTTGAGGGCTTTGTCGCGCGTCCAGATTGGCGGCACGCCGGCGTGGCTCATCGAGAAACCCAAGCGACGGTCGTCATGCATCAGCTTGTGTTGGCGCAGCCAGTGGATGAGCTCGTCGCCGTCGGGCGCTTGCAAAATCGGCGCTAGGGTGTCGCTGCGGCGCTGGCGCTCGTTGACCAAAGCGCAGGCGATCAGATGCAGGTCGTGATTGCCCAGCACGGCGATCACCGCGTCATCCATAGCGTGTAAAAAGCGTAAGGTTTCCAGCGACTGCGGGCCGCGATTAACCATGTCGCCGGCCACCCACAGAGTGTCGCGACTGGGGTTGAAGTCGACCTGTTTGAGTAAGCATTGCAGGGGCTTTAGGCAACCTTGGATGTCGCCCACTGCGTAATGCGCCATCAGTTTAAAACGCCGGGTTTAGCCAAGCGGAACGGCGCAATCGGTGCATCGAAGCCATGCTCGTCGCCGGCTTGCATGCGATAGCTGCCGTGCATGCTGCCGACCGGCGTATCCAGCAGGGTGCCGCTGGTGTAGGTGTGACTTTGCCCCGGTTGCAGTAACGGTTGTTCGCCGATCACCCCAGCGCCACGCACTTCCTGCACCTTGCCGTTGCCGTCGGTGATGATCCAGTGGCGGCTGAGCAGCTGCGCGGGCAACAGGCCCAAGTTGCGGATGGTCACTGTGTAAGCAAAGGCAAAGCGGTTGTCGTCCGGTTCGGACTGCTCGGCCAAGTAGCGGCTGACCACCGTTACATCGACGTGATAGCGCGGGTCGTTGCTCATTCGGGCTCCCCACTGCCGGCCGCGTTTTGCAGCGTGTGCAGGCGATTCGCTAAGGCAACAAAGTTGGCCAGCGAGAGTTGCTCGGGGCGCAGGCCCGGGTCGATATCGCAGGCCGCAATGTCATCGGCGCTGAGCAGGCTTTTGAGCGTGTTGCGCAGGGTTTTGCGGCGTTGGTTAAAGGCTTCGCGCACCAGGGTTTCCAGCAGCGCGGCGTCTTTGGCCGGGTGGGGCAGCTCAGTGTGTGGGGTTAAGCGCACGATGGCCGAGTCAACTTTAGGTGCCGGGTTAAACGCGCCGGGGCCCACGGTAAACAGGTAATCCACGCGGCAGTAGTACTGCACCATGATCGACAGACGGCCCCAGTCACCGCCGCCGGGGCTGGCAGCCATGCGCTCGACCACTTCTTTCTGCAGCATAAAGTGCATGTCGCGGATGATGCCGCTGAACGACAGCAGGTGAAAAATCAGCGGCGTAGAGATGTTGTACGGCAAGTTGCCGACCACGCGCAGCGGCTGCTCAGGGCTGCCGAGGCTGGCGAAGTCGAACTTCAGCGCATCGCCAGAATGCAGGGCAAAGTTGGGCTTTAAACCAAAGCGCAGCTTGAGCAGCGGGATCAGGTCTTGGTCGAGTTCGACCACATCGACTTGCGCGCCGGTGTCGATCAGCCCTTCGGTGATCGCCCCTTGGCCGGGGCCAATTTCGACCAAGCGCTCACTGTCTTTGGCGCTGATGGCGCGCAAGATGCGGTGGATGACGCCTGCGTCATGCAGGAAATTTTGCCCAAAACGCTTACGCGCGCGGTGTTGATACAGTTCTGCCATGTGAAGCTCCGCCAATTCGCCTCGTAGTGTAACCCACGTAGCGCCGCTTACGCGTGGCGGCGCTGGCTTTGCGCCATGTGGTAGGCGGTGTGCAGGGCGACTTTAAGGCTGCCGTCGTCGATCTTGCCGGTGCCGGCTAAATCCAGCGCGGTGCCGTGATCGACCGATGTGCGAATAATCGGCAGGCCCAAGGTGACATTCACCGCGCGGCCAAAACCTAAGTACTTGAGCACGGTCAGGCCCTGATCGTGGTACATGGCCAGCACCGCATCGGCGTGTTCGAGATATTTGGGCGTAAACAGGGTGTCGGCCGGCAGTGGGCCAATCAGGTTTAAGCCTTCTTCGCGCAGCTTGGCCAGCGTCGGTTCGATGACCTCGATTTCTTCACGGCCTAGATGGCCGCTTTCACCGGCGTGCGGGTTTAACCCACAGACCAAAATGCGTGGTGCGGCGATGCCGAACTTGGTCTTTAAGTCGTGATCGAGAATGCGTGCCACGTCGCTGAGCGTGTTGGGGGTGATGGCATCGGCCACCGCGCGCAAGGGCAGGTGAGTGGTGACTAAGCCAACGCGCAAGCCTTCAGTGGCCAGCAGCATGACCACTTGCGCGGTGTTGGTCTGCTCAGCAAGAAACTCGGTATGCCCGCTAAAAGCGATGCCGGCGTCGTTGATCACGCCTTTATGCACTGGCGCGGTGATCATCCCGGCGAAGTCGCCGTTCTGGCAGCCTTGGCAGGCGCGAGTCAGGGTGTCCAGCACGTACGGGCCGTTGCGTGTGTCTAATTGGCCGGGTTCTACAGGCGCGGCCAGTGGGGTGTCCCACACATACAGCTGGCCCGCTTGGGCAGGCTCGCTGGGCCAGTTAGCGGGGCTAACGTTGATCAGCTCGACGCTTAAGTTAAGCGCTTTGGCGCGCTCGGCGAGCATGTTCAGGTTGGCAATACAGATCAGCACATGCGACTGAGCCTGCTGGGTTAGCAGCAGGCTCAGGTCGGGGCCAATGCCCGCCGGCTCGCCGGCGGTTAAGGCAAAACGTAAGGCCATTAGAGCTTAACTTCGACGAAGGCCTCGTCGCGGATCTGCCGCAGCCACAGCGACAATTCTTCGTCGTATTTGCGGTTGCGCAGCGCGGTGCGAGCTTGGTGCTCGCGCAGGTCTTCACTGCGGTCGGTGGCGCGGCGGCCTTCAACACGCAGCACGTGCCAGCCAAATTGGCTGCGGAACGGCTTCGACACTTCGTTGACCGCAGTCTGCTGCATCATGGCGCGGAACTCCGGCACCATCGCATCGGGGCTAACCCAGTTCAGGTCGCCGCCATTTAAGGCGCTGCCCGGGTCTTCGGAGAAGTTTTTCGCCAGCTTGGCGAAGTCTTCACCGGCCATAATGCGGTCATAGACGCGCTGAGCTTGTTTCTCGGTCTCTTCTTCACTGCGAATCGCGCTGGGCTTGAGCAGAATGTGGCGGGCGCGAACCTCGTCCACCAACGCATTCACTTCGCCGCCGCGTTTCTCCAGCAGTTTGACCAGATAGAAACCGCCGGGCATGCGCACCGGTGCGGTGGTTTCGCCCACGGCCATTTTCGGCACGATTTCGCTGAATACGCCGGGCAGCTGCGCGGCTTTACGCCAGCCAATTTCGCCGCCTTCTAAGGCGTTCTCACCGGCTGAGCGGGCAATTGCCAGCTGAGCGAAGTCGGCGCCGTTCTGGATTTGTCGATACAGATCATCCGCGCCGCTTTCGGCTGCGCGGATTTGCTCCGGTGACGCGCCTTCCGGCAGTGGCAGGAAGATCAGCGCTAAACGCAGCTCTTCAGCCAGCTGGATTTGCCCCAAGTCAGAAGCGAGGAAGTTGGTGACTTCCTGATCGCTGATCTGAATGCGGTCGGCCACGCGGTATTCACGCACACGGCTGATAACCATCTCGCGACGCACTTGATCGCGCGCTTCTTCGTACGACACGCCGTCGTTAGACAGCGCCTGACGGAATTGCTCCAGCGTCATGCCGTTGCGCTGCGCGATGGTACCCAGCGCGCCGTTCAGTTCGTCATCGGCGATGCGAATGCCGGAGCGGTCGCCAATCTGCAGTTGGATGTTTTCGATAATCAGACGCTCGAGCACTTGCTGCTGCAGCACGTGCTCCGGCGGCAACGCATTGCCGCGCTTGGAGAGGGTCTGACGCACTTCGCGCATGCGGTCATCCAGTTGGCTCTGCATGATCACGTCGTTGTCGACAATCGCGACGACGCGGTCAATGCTCTGGAATTGTGCGTGTGCGCTGCCGGCCAATAGCGCAGAGGCCATGGCCAGCGGGGCAAAAATCTTAGAAAGCTTGTTCTTCACGTTCACGATAACCCTGAATACCTTGGTCAAGGAAAGATTCAACCTTGTTACCGACAACCCCGCCTAAGCCCTTGAGGACGATTTGCAGGAAGATGCCGCGGTCGCCTTCTTCGTTAAGCGCAGGCGAGAGGCTGAATTCGTCGTAATCCACCCAGTAGCGGTTGATCAGACGCAGTTTCCAGCAGCAGCTGTCGTACTCGAAACCACCGTAGGCTTCCAGCGTGCGGCTGCGGTTGTAGTCGTATTGCCAGCGAGCAATGGCGCTCCACTGCGGCACGATCGGCCAAATCACTGAGGCGTCGTGCTGCTCGACTTTGTAGTAGTCCTTGATCACACGGCCGGTGACCGGGTCGGTGTAATCGCCGCCAGTACGCCAGCTGCCTGTGGTGCTGTCGTAAATGACTGTGTCATTGCGGTAGCGGAAGCCTAGGTTAACCACCTTGTTGACTTCTTTTTCAGGCTGATAATGGAACATCAGGCTGCCCGAGCGGGTTGAGCCGGTGTCCGGGTCCCAGTTGAAGTCAGAGCTGACACGCCAGTCGCGGTTAAAGCGGTACAGGTAGTCCAGTGCGTAGGGCGAAACGTTGGCCTGCGAGGCTTCGACGTCTTTGAAGTTAACCCCGGGCATCTGCACTTCGCGGTCGCGGAAGTAGAAGATTTGCCCGATCGAGAAGCGCTGGCGCTCAAAGCCGTTGCTTTCGATCCAGCGGTTGGTCACGCCCAGCGACAGTTGGTTGGCATCGCCGATGCGGTCACGACCGTTGAAGCGGTTCTCACGGAACAGCGACGAATAGTTAAAGGTCGGCTCGCTGGAGTCGAAGTTCGGAATGTCTTCCTGATCTTCATGCGGTACGTACAGATAGAACAGGCGCGGTTCTAAGGTCTGGCGATAGTTGTTGCCGAACCACGTGCTGTTGCGGTCGAAGTACAGGCCGCCGTCGAGGCTCAACATCGGCAGGCCACGGCTTTGGCTGCTCTTGAAGTTTTCCCCAGCGCGCAGGGTGTTCTTGCCTTGCTGGTCGAGGTCTAGGTCGTAGCTGGTCGCCAGGTATTTGAGGCTTGGTTTGAAGAAACCGTAGCTCCAATCCATCGGCAAGCTGACGCCCGGCTCGGTGTGGAAGCGGCTGCCATCAGCACGGTCGAGACCGGTGATGCGGGTATCCGGGCGGGCGCTGACATTGCCATCCACGTCGGTGAAGTTGCCTTTACGCAGGCTGCGTTCGAAACGCACGGCTTCGGCGGCACCGGTAAAGTGCAGGCCCATAGGCTGATAAGGCAGGGCGCCTTTAATGCTCAGCTGTGGCATGCGGTTGTACGGGGTGACATCCACCACAGTGGCCATTTCGTAAGCATGCGCGTTGAGCTGGGCGGTGAAGTTGTCGCCGCGCCAAGTCAGGGTGCCACGCTGATCGATATAGCTTGGCGTGTTGATGCCCAGCTCGGTATCTAGGTCTTGGAAGTAGTACGGATCGCTGATGTCGGTGTAATCGACTTCGCCGAGCAGGCGGCTGTCGAGGCCGGTTTTGTGCTGCCAGCTGTACATCCAGCGGTCTTTGGAATAGTCGGACTGCTTTTTGCGCTCGTCTTCGCTGTCATTCAGCCAGCTAGCGCCGATTTGCCCTTCGCTGCTGCGCGTCAGGTAACGGCCTTCACCTTCTAGCTGCAGGCCGCGTTTGGCCATATAGCGGGGGTACAAAGTAGCGTCGTAGTTTGGCGCAAGGTTGAAGTAGTACGGCGTGACGAGGGTGAAACCGTTGTCACTGGAGCTGCCAATGCTCGGCGGCAAGAAGCCGGACTGACGACGGTCGTCAATCGGGAAATAAATGTACGGGGTGTAGAACACCGGAATGTCTTTCACCCGTAGGGTCACGTTGGTGGCGCTACCAAAGCCCGTGGCCGGGTTTAGGCGCACGTTATTGCCCTTCAGGTGCCAGGTGTTTTCGCCCGGCTCACAGCGGGTGTAGGTGCCGTCTTTGAGGCGGATGATGCCGTCTTCGTCGCGCTTGGCGTACAGCGCCGAACCACGAACGTGGCCTTCGTGCACGACGTATTCGGCGTTTTCGACTTCGGCTTCACCGTTGTCCAGTTGCAGGGTGGCTTTATCGCCGACCACCAGCATGCCTTGGTCGCGCAGTTTGACCTTGCCGATCAGCTCGCCACGGTTCTCCAGTTGCAGCAGACGCGCTTCGTCGGCCTCAACCTGCATGGTGCCTTGGCGTAGCACGACATCACCGGCCAAGGTGGCCACTTGCTGGTCTTGCTCGTAGCGCGAGGCTTTGGAGGAAGCAAACATCGGTGCTTCGTCCATCGGCGTGTCGCTATCGAGGCCAGCGCGCTGCGGCTCAACGTAGCTGCCTTTGCAGTACGGGCCGACTTCTGCCAGTTGCGAGGCGGTTAGTTGCTCGCGGGGCACCCAGTCCAGATAGGCGTAATTGCCACTTTGCGCAGCGGCTTGGGCCAGTGACGAGCCTTTGGCGGCGGCGCCATCGAGCTTCTTCGCCGGTTTGCCGGCGACCGCCTTGCTGCCTTGTGCCGGGCTGCTGACCGCGGTTGCGCTATGCTGCGGGCGCGGCGGCACCACATTGCTGCTTTGCTGTGTGCTACAGGCCCAGCCGCCGGTGGCGCTGGGTTTGCAGTCAAACTGCTCAGCAGCCTGCACGGATAGGCTGGTAAATGGCTGTAGAGCCAAGAGACTGCCGGTAATCAGCAGAGGGAACTTGCTGCGGAACTGTGGTTTCACTGCCATTGTTATGTGTGTCCGGGCTTCCTGCGCGCGACGGGCCAAAACGAGGCCTTGCGCCTTTCGCTGGGCTAAAAAGATTCTGGATAATAAAACAATGATGCATAAGGCGGCTAGGGCCGGGGGATTGATGACAACGTGTGAAGATGGCCGCGAGTTAGCGTGCCGGCAATGGGTAGAGGGCTGTTTAGCGCAGTTGTGGCCTGAACAAAATTGGACATTGGCGCAGGGCCGATGGACGCCAGCGAGCAGCGATGCGAGCTTTCGGCGCTATTTTCGCTGGGAGCACGCCGGGCAAACGCTGATCGTGATGGACGCCCCGCCGCCGCAAGAAGATTGCCGCCCCTTTGTGGCAGTGGCCGAGCTATTGGCGCAGGCCGAGGTGCCGGTGCCGCAGATTTTGGCCCAAGACCTAGAGCGTGGTTTTTTGTTGCTCAGCGATTTAGGCCGGCAGACCTATCTAGATGTGCTGACCGAAACCAACGCCGATTTGCTGTTTGCCGAAGCGGTACAAGCCCTGTTGGCGCAGCAAAAAAGCAGCGTGCCTGCAGGGTTTCCCGTCTATGACCGCGCCCTGCTAGAGCGCGAGCTGCAGTTATTCCCTGAGTGGTATCTCGGTCGCCATCTGGACTTGGATGTGGCGCAGTGGCAGGCGCGTTTGCGCCCGTTGTTTGATCTGCTGATTGATTCGGCACTGGCGCAGCCGCAAGTGTTGGTGCACCGCGATTTTATGCCGCGCAACCTGATGCTCAGCTCGCCCAACCCTGGCGTGTTGGACTTTCAAGACGCCGTGCTTGGGCCGGTGACCTATGACATCACCAGCCTGTTTAAAGATGCGTTCATTAGCTGGCCGGCAGAGCGCGTCGAGCGCTGGCTGCACAGTTATTGGCAGTTGGCGGGCGCTGCTGGCATTGCCGTAGGCGATGATTTTGCCGAGTTCTATCGCGCCTCCGACCTAATGGGTGCGCAGCGGCACTTAAAAGTGATCGGTATTTTTGCCCGTATCTGTCACCGCGATGGCAAGCCTAAGTACTTGGCCGATGTGCCACGCTTCTTTAATTATCTGCGCGAAGTCTGCGCGCGCCGCCCTGAGCTGGCCGAGCTGATGCCTTGGCTAGAAGAAATCGCCGCGCAGGCAGCGGCCGAGGCCAACGCATGAAGGCGATGATTCTCGCCGCCGGGAAAGGCGAGCGCATGCGCCCGCTGACCTTGCATACGCCCAAGCCTTTGCTGCCGGTGGCGGGTAAGCCGTTGATCGAGTACCACCTTGAGCGCTTAGCGGCGCTGGGTGTGCGCGAAGTGGTGATTAACCACGCTTGGTTGGGCGAGCAAATCGAGCAGCATTTGGGTGGTGGTGCGCGCTTTGGGCTGGTGATTGCCTATTCGCCCGAAGGCGAGCCGCTAGAGACCGGTGGCGGGATTTTTCGCGCCTTGGCGTTACTCGGCGATGCGCCGTTTTTGCTGATTAATGGCGACGTGTGGTGTGAAGAGTCGCTGGAAAACCTGCCGCAGCAGATAACGGGTTTGGCACATTTGTTGTTGGTGGATAACCCCGCGCACAACGGCAAAGGTGACTTTCATCTGCAAGCTGATGGTTGTGTGCGTCAAGCGCAAGCGGGCGACAGCACGCTGACCTACAGCGGCATCGCCGTGTTGCATCCGCAGTTGTTTGCCGGCTGTAAAGACGGCGCGTTTGCTTTGGCGCCCTTGCTGCGTGCGGCCATGGATCGGGGTTTAGTCACGGGGCAGCGTGCCACCGGTCACTGGGTGGATGTGGGCACGCCAGAGCGTTTGGCCGACATTGAACAGCGAGTGCTGGCAGCATGCCCTGGCCGCTGACTTGGCTAGGTGTGTTGCTCGGGGCTTGGTTGGCGAGCATTCCCGGCGCTTTGCTCGGTGCGCTGCTCGGCCATGCACTGGATCGGCGCTTGCGCTTTTCCAGCGCTGAGCGTGTGCAGTGGTTGTTGGCTAAGCGTGGTTTGTGGCCGGCGGGTAAATTGCAGTGGCAATTTCGCTTGCTCGGCGCGCTGGCTAAAGCCGATGGGCAGGTTAAGCCCGAGCATATCCAGCAGGCGCGGGAGGAAATGGCCACGCTTGGCCTCGATGCGCTGGGGCGTGAACTGGCCATGCATGCCTTTGCTGAAGGCAAGCGACGCGGCCTTAGCGTACTTGGTGGCTTGCGTCGTCGTGGTCGTTGGTTGAATGCCGAGCAACGTCAAGCTTGGCTGGCCAGCGCTTGGCGTATGGCGTGGGCCGATGGGCGGATTGCCGAAGGCGAGCGGCATTTGCTCGCCCGGGCCGGCGCAGCGCTGGGTGCCTCCGGCGAAGAGTTGCGCGCACAAGCGCAGCAAACCCGCCGCCAAGCCCAGCAACAACAGGCCAGCGGCGGCGCGGACAGCTTGACCGCCGCGCTGCATCTGCTCGGCGTACCGGCTGAGGCGGATGAAGCCGAGGTGAAGCAAGCCTATCGGCGTCTACTCAGCCGTCATCACCCGGACAAACAAGCGCAGCAGGGCGAGGCCGCCGTGCAGCAAGCCACTGAGCTGACCCGCCAGCTGCGCGAGGCGTATCAGCTGGTCTGTCAGCGCCGTGGTTGGCGCTGAGTGGTGCGCCGGTTATGGCGTGGCGCGGGTGGCTTGCAAGCGTAAGTCCAGCCAGCCGCGTACGCGCCGATAGAGCTGCTCTTGCTCGACTTTGGGGTTGCCGGGCAGTGCCTTCATGGCGATTTGAATGTAATTGGGCTGCGCCTGTTGCTTGGCAGCGTTCATGCGCAGGCGGGCGGCATTGCGGTCGGCGGGTTTGTCTTTGTAGTAGAAGTCGCCACTGACCACGTTTTTCAGTTCTTTCAGCGTTTCCGGCAGCGGCTCGCTGGCTTCGGCTGGCTGTTGCGCGGCGATTAGTAGCAGGTTAACCACGCCGCTGTTGGGGTTGCTTTTGAGATACTGCGCGGCCCAGTAAGCGCCGCTGCCATGCCCGAGCAGCACCACCGTCGGCAGGTTGCGCGCCATAGCGTGATCTATGCCGGCTTGAATGCGTGCCTGCACTAAGCTGCCGTAGTCGGCTTCTTCCATGCCGGCGCTTTCGCTGGCGTCGTTACCAGCCGTCGAGCCGCTTTGCACGCTGCTGGCTACTTCGGCGGCTATGTCGTCCGCCGCTTGGCTATCGTTGCTTGAGTCGGCGGCGCTGCTGGCAGGCGCTGGCTCATCGGCAGGGCGCGCTTGCGGCGCGTCGCTCGGGTCATCGGGCAGGCTCAGGCTGAGGGTTGCCCAGCTGTTGTCCGGCAGGCGTTGGCGCAGCGGCGCTATGGTTTTTGGCCAGTCGGCATGTTCGCCGGTGCCGGGCACCAGAATCACCACGCCAGCGGCTTGCGGGGCGTTGGCGGGTTTCCACAGGGCGAGAAACTCTTTGTGGCCATCGGAGAGGCGCTGCTGCTCGTCATCGGTAATCACGCGAGCGATTTCCACTTCGGCCACTTCGCTGCGCTCCGGAAGCTCTGCGCGCTCAACTTCAGCCTCAGTTTCAGTTTCCGTCCCAGCTTCTGGCTCTGCGGTGGTGCTTGCTGCGTCGCTATCGGGCTCTTGCGTGTCGCTGGTGCTGTTGGCATCGGCTGGCGCGGCGGTATCGGCACTGTCGGTGTTATCGGCCGGTGGCGCATCGGCACTTGGGCTGGGCGCGGCGGCGCTGCTGGCGTCGGCTGCGGCGGCAGGTTCCTCGCTCAGTGCGGTGGTGCCGTAAGCGAGCAAGCTCAAGGATAGGGTCAGTGGTAGCAAGCGAAGCGGTGACATGGCGAACTCCAAAGGGCCGATGGCAACAATGTCGGCCAAGTGGCGAAAAAATTGACCGGCATAAGGGTTAGAATAGCGGCCTTTTTCGTTGTGGAGCCGCCCATGCAACCCTTTGCCATTGCCCCGTCGATTCTTTCCGCCGACTTTGCCCGCCTAGGCGAAGACGTAGACAAGGTGCTGGCCGCCGGCGCGGATATCGTCCACTTCGACGTGATGGACAACCATTACGTGCCCAACCTGACCATCGGCCCGATGGTGTGCACCGCGCTACGCAAATACGGCGTGACTGCGCCGATTGACGTGCATCTGATGGTTAAGCCGGTGGATCGCATCATCGGCGACTTCTTGGAAGCTGGTGCCAGCTACATCACCTTCCATCCCGAAGGCAGCGAGCACATCGACCGCTCGTTGCAGCTGATTAAAGACGGCGGCGCCAAGGCCGGTTTGGTATTTAACCCGGCCACCTCGCTGGATTGTCTGAAATACGTGATGGACAAGGTCGATATGATCTTGCTGATGAGCGTGAACCCGGGCTTCGGCGGACAAAAATTTATCCCCGGTACTCTGGATAAGCTGCGTGAAGCGCGTGCGCTGATCGATGCCTCGGGCCGCGAGATTCGCTTAGAAATCGACGGCGGCGTGAATGTGCAGAACATCCGCGCGATTGCCGAGGCTGGTGCTGATACCTTTGTTGCTGGCTCGGCCATCTTCAATCAACCGGACTACAAAGCCGTGATCGACGCCATGCGCAGCGAGCTGGCACAAGCCCGCGTATGACCGCGATTGAGCGCTTATGTGGCGGCTGGCCTCAGTTGGTGATGTTTGATCTGGACGGCACCTTAGTGGATTCCGTGCCCGATCTGGCCGCAGCGGTCGACAGTATGCTGGCCCAGCTGGATCGCCCAGCGGCCGGCATCGACAAGGTGCGCGACTGGGTGGGCAATGGCGCAGTTGTGTTGGTGCGCCGTGCGCTGGCGGATGATTTACACGCGCAGGGCGTGGACGACGCGCTCGCCGCACAGGGCTTGGCGCTGTTTGAGGCGGCTTATGCCAGTAGCCACCACGCCACGCGGGTCTATCCCGGTGCGTTGGAATTCCTCCACGCACTGCATGCGCGCGGCACTCCGCTGGCCTTAGTGACGAACAAAACCAGCCGCTTCTTGCCCGAACTGCTCGCGCAGGTCGGTATGGCCGAGCTGTTCCGCTGGCAAATCGGCGGCGACACCTTCGCGCAGAAAAAGCCCGACCCGTATGCGCTGCACTGGTTGCTGCAGCAAGCCGGAGTGCGCGCCGAGCAGGCGCTGTTTATCGGTGATTCGCGCAATGACGTGCTCGCGGCTAAGGCCGCCCAGGTGCCGGTGGCGGCGGTTACGTATGGCTATAACCATGGTCAGTCGATTGCCAGCGAGGCGCCGGATTGGCTGGGCGATGATCTACGCCTGCTGTTGGCCGTTGCGTAAAGTGGGCGGCTTGGTTAGGGTTGAGCCCTACGCATCGGAGAACACCGCGTGGCTACCTTTCGCACTGCAATGATCCTACTGGCCTTACTCAAGGCCTTCGCGCGTTGGCGCTGGCGCGCCTAATCACGCCCGCCGGCTGTGCCGGATTGCTTTGCTCACGTTTCCGAACGCTTAGCGCGCCTTGCGCAAATACAGGCCGCGCCTGATCTCTGAGGTTGTTATGACTCGCGACGAATTTCTCCAGCTGGCCAGCGCCGGCTATACCCGTGCGCCGCTGGTGCGCGAAGTGCTGGCTGACTTAGATACCCCGTTATCCACCTATTTAAAGCTCGCCGACGGCCCGTATTCCTATTTGCTGGAGTCGGTACAAGGCGGTGAGAAATGGGGCCGTTACTCGATTATCGGCCTGCCGTGCCGCACGCGGATTCGCGTGCAAGGCCAGTGCGTGTTCTTAGAGCGCGACGGCGATGTGCTGGAGCAGTGCGAAGTGGCTGACCCGCTGGCGTGGATCGAAGCCTACCAAGCGCGCGAGAAAGTCGCGCCGCTGGCGCAGATGCCGCGTTTCTCCGGCGGTTTAGTGGGTTATTTCGGCTACGACACCGTGCGCTATATCGAGCCGCGCTTAAAAGACGGTGTGCCGGAAGATGTGCTCGGCACGCCGGATATCCTCTTGATGGTGTCGGACGAGCTGGTGGTGTTCGATAACCTCTCCGGCAAATTGCTGCTGATCGTGCATGCCGACCCGCGTGATGCGGCGAGCTTCGACGCGGCGCAAGCGCGCCTCGATGAACTGGTCACGCAGCTGCGCGATGCACGCATTCAGCGCCCCACGCATAGCCCGCGTGACGTCGCCGAAGATGCGTTTCGCTCCAGCACTGGCGAGCAGCCGTTCCATCAGGCCGTGGACACCATCAAAGACTACATTCTGGCCGGCGATGTGATGCAGGTGGTGGTCGCCCAGCGCATGAGCGTCGAGTACCAAGCGCCGCCGCTGGATTTGTACCGCGCGCTGCGTTCGCTGAATCCCTCGCCGTATATGTTCTATTTGAACTTGGACGGCTTCCACGTGGCTGGTTCGTCGCCAGAGATTTTGGCCCGCTTGGAAGACGGCATCGTCACTGTGCGACCGATTGCTGGCACGCGCAAACGCGGCGCCACGCCGGAGAAAGACAAAGCGTTAGAAGCCGACTTGCTCGCCGACCCGAAAGAAATCGCCGAGCACCTGATGCTGATCGACTTAGGCCGTAACGACGTGGGCCGTGTGGCGAAAACCGGCACCGTCGAACTCACCGACAAGATGGTGGTTGAGCGTTATTCGCACGTCATGCACATCGTCTCCAATGTCGAAGGTGAGCTGAAAGAGGGCATGGGCGCACTGGATGTGCTGCGTGCCACCTTCCCAGCCGGCACCTTGTCGGGCGCGCCGAAGATTCGCGCGATGGAAATCATCGACGAGCTGGAGCCGGTCAAGCGCGGCGTGTACGGCGGCGCGGTGGGTTACTTGGCCTACAACGGCAACATGGACACGGCGATTGCTATCCGCACCGCCGTGATCAAAGACGGTCAGCTGCATATCCAAGCCGGTGCCGGTGTGGTGGCCGACTCGGTGCCTGCACTGGAGTGGATGGAAACCCTCAACAAGGGCCGCGCCGTGTTCCGCGCGGTGAGCTTGGCTGAGCGTGGGTTGGACCAAGCGCAGTGAGTGACGCGCCCGCCAAACGTGGTCGTAAGGCGCTATTGCGCTCGACCATTATGGAGGCCGCCGTCAGCGTGCTGGCGGCGCAGCCGGCAGCCACCTTGCAAGAGGTGGCGGCTGCGGCTGGCGTCGGGCGGGCCACGCTGTACCGTTACTTTCCTAATCGTGAAGCGCTGATTTTGGCGCTGGCGCAGGCCAGCCTCGATGATGCGCAGGCGCTGAGCGATGAGCTGGCCGCGCAGCACGAAGATTTGCGCGAGTATTTTGAGGCGCTGCTTGGCGCCTTGATTGCCCAAGGCCAGCGCTATCACTACCTCGCCAGCGACAGCACCGCGCTGCAAGACCCGCAGATTCAACAAGCCTACGACGCGCAGCTGGCCAGCATGCACGACCTGCTTGCCGAGATGCAGACCGAAGGCTTGTTGGCCGCCGACCTGCCAACCGCGTGGCTTAACCAATGGCTCGACGGCTTGATCTACAGCGCTTGGCAATTTGCCCGCGAAAACCCCGCCGCCGATGTATTGGCTTTAACCCTGCGCAGCTTTTATCAAGGCGCCGCGCAGCAGTAAGCCATACTCAATCCGCCGTCTTTAGCGGTAGTGAAACAGGCGAATCTGCTCCACATGGCCTTGGGCTTCTAAACGAAACGCGCTTTCCTCAAAGGTCGGCATGCTCACGCGGCCGCGCTGTTTAGAAAAGCCAAACGGCTCGGCGGGAAAACCGCTGTCTTTTAAATCCACCTGCGCGTTGTCGTTGCTGTCCTGATACACCATCACGGCGTAGTGGCCGGCGGGTAAGTCATGCAGGGTGACTTTCTGGCTTGCCGTTTGCGGGCTGAACGACCACTCGTGCAGGCCTTGGCCCATGGCTTCAAAGTTGGCCTTGCCGTGATAGAGCATCAGCCAAACACGGCCCTGTTCGGGGATTAAGCGCTTGAGCTCAATGGTTAAGTCAGCCGCTTGCAGGGTGCTGCTTAGGCATAGGCCGTTGAGCAGAATGCTGAGGGATTTCAGACGGGCTAGCGTTTTCATCGGTTGGCCTTCATGTCTTTCAGGTAGCTCAAAATGGCTTGTTGGAAGTGCGCGAGCGGCGCTTCGAGCTCTTCGGCCAGTGCGCCGACTTGGTAGGCTGGGGAGTGCATAGAGCGCTGAATGGCCTCGCACACGGCGATGTCTTCGCCCATCAGGTCGCCGGTTTTCACCGGGTGGTCGGCGCTGCCGGGGCTTTTCGGCTCGCGCAGCATTAAGTAGCGCAGCGTGGACACCGGCATGGCCCAGCTGCGGATGGTCACCCGAGTGGTGAGCGCATCCAGCGGTTCGATGTGCAGTAGCGACCAGCTTTCCTCGCTGGCGGTAATGCCTAAATTGGGAAACAGCAAATGCACATAGGCACCTAAGTGCTTCGGGTCTTGGCCGGGAATCAGCGGGTAGCTGCTACTGCTTAAGGCTGCTTTATGGCCCTCGGCGGTTAGCGGCTGATAGAAGTACCAGTGCGGGCCGAGTTGGCCCTGTGCGATGGCGTCGTGGTCGTAGTGCTTGCCGAGACTCACCGAGTGCAAGTGGCGCAGGTGATAGCCGTCCATGTAGTTCTCAACAAACACTTTCCAGTTGGCCTTGAGGGTGTGTACCTCCACCGGTTGCTCTTCGCAGGCGCTTAAGTCGTGCGGGGCGAGGGTGTCTTCAAGGCCGGCAAACCACTGCGCCAGAGGCACGGCATCGGGTTGGGTGTGGCCAAACATCAAACCCTGCCATTCGTCCAAGGCGCCACGCTTTAACCCCATCTCTGCTTTATTCAAACAAGGGAAGCGCTCGGCTTGCGGTAGCGCACGCAGGCTGCCGTCTTGCTGATACGTCCAGCTGTGATACGGGCAGCGCAGGTGTTGCGGCAGTGCGCCGCTGCCTTCCAGTAGCGGCATGCCGCGGTGTCGGCAGAGGTTGTGCAGCAAACGCAGGGTGCCGTCTTGGTCGCGCAACAGCAGCATGGGGTAGCTACCCAGTTGCACGCAGCGGTAGTGGCCGGCGGCGGGCATTTCATCGGCAGGGCCGAGGTACTGCCAGCTGTGGCCAAACAGGTACTGCTGCTCGGCGGCGTACCACTCGGCGCTTAAATAGGCTTCGCGGGGTAGGGTTTGTTGGGGTTGCGACATAGGTCCTCCAAAAAAATAACGAGACATGCGTGTTTCAAATATATATGATGCACGCGTGTCTCACAATGAGGATAGGTTATGCAGGCCTTGAAGTACGTCTTAGGCACCGCCGCAATCGTGGCCTTGGTCGTGGCCTTGGTCGTGGGTTTGGTGTGGTTGCAGCCGCACAACACTGTGTTGCCGGTGACTGTCGCGCCAGAGGTGATCGTGCCGCAAACCGTGGCGCCGCAAGCCAGCGTGCCGGCAAAGCCCGCGGCGCAGCAGCCGGTGCGTCAGGCAGCTATCAATAGCCAGCAGGCTGCCGTGCAGACGGTAGTCGGGGTTACGCAAACCCTGTCGCTGGTGGCGGTAGATCAACTCTGGCAGCGCTTTGAAGACAACACGGCCTTGCATGCCGCGCTAAAGCCCGGTGAGGCCACGGTGTGGGTGTGGTATCGCGATTTCTCCGCCGACTTTGCACAAGCCAAAGTCACCATCGGTTATCCGCAAGAGCGCTTGTTTACCGCCAGTGAGCCTGCGGTGCAGGTGCCCAATGCGCGTTTGCAGAAGGTGGCCAGCAGCAGTGCGCAAGGCGTGTGGCAGCAGTTGGATTACGCTCGTGGAGTCATCGGCGTGGTGGAAAAACACCGCCTGGATTACCAAGGCGAGTTACTGAGTAGTGAGTTTTCGGTGTTGTACACCAGTGAGGTGCAGTGATGGAGTGGCTTAACGCGTTAGTCAGCCGCGTCAGCGAGCAAGAGCTGTTTGGTTGGGAGCTGTGGGTGGATGACGGCTTCTTTGTCGTGGCTATGTTGGTGTTTGTCGTCGAGCTGATTCGCTTGGCGATTAAACGCAAGCTGAGCTGGAACATGCTCGGCGACTCGGTCACCAACTTTATAACCTTGGCGGCGTTTATCACCCTTTCGGCGGTGTTGATTGCCGGCTTCTACACCACAGTGTTCTACGTGGTGTACGAGAACTTTAGTCTGTTCCAGCTGCCGATGACCTGGTGGACGGTGCTGGGCTGCTTGATTCTGGCCGACCTTGCCTATTACTGGGAGCACCGCTTTCTGCACCGCGTAGGCTTTGCCTGGGCCACGCACACGGTTCATCACAGCTCGCCGTATTTCAATATCTCGGTGGCTTATCGCTTTGGTCCGCTGGATGGTTTCTTCCCGCTGTTCTTCTACTTGCCGCTGGCGGCGTTGGGCTTTCACCCGGCGATGATCTTTCTCTGCGAAGTGGTGGTGCAGGTGTATCAAACCCTGCTGCACACCGAAGCCGTGGGCAAGCTGCCAAAGCCGATTGAGGCGGTGATGAACACCCCGTCGCACCATCGCGTGCACCACGCCACTAATCGTCAGTACTTGGACAAGAACTACGCCGGCATCCTAATTATTTGGGATCGCCTATTCGGCAGCTTTGCCGAAGAACAAGAGACTGTGCGTTATGGCGTGTATCCGCGCATCAACAGCATTAACCCGCTGGTGGTGTTCTTCCATGGTTACACCAAGCTATTGCGCCAAGTGGTGAATGCTAAAAGTGTCGGTGAGGCGATCAATTATCTGATCAAACCGCCGGGCTGGGCGTGGGAGCAAGCGCAGCTGCGCGAGCGTGAGGCGCAATCGGCCGCTGTGCATAAACCGATGTCCGCTGAGGCAAAGCAATAAATCCCAGCCTCTCTATACTGAACGCCAGTCATTATGGAGAGGTTTTCAATGAGCAATACTCACGTAGAAACCGCGCCCAAAGCGCGGTTTCACGCGCCGGTGTTCTATCCGGCGTCGGCTTTGGTGATAGTGCTGGTGTTGTTTGCCGCGCTGGCGCCAGAACTTGCGGACAGCCTGTTTAAGCAGCTGCAAGGCACGATTGTGACCAACGCCGGTTGGTTTTATGTGCTCGCCGTGGCGCTGATTCTGCTCACGGTGACCTTTCTCGGTTTGTCGCGCTATGGCGAGATCAAGCTAGGGCCAGATCACTCCACGCCGGATTACTCCAACGTCACTTGGTTTGCCATGCTGTTTTCTGCCGGTATGGGCATTGGCTTGATGTTCTTTGGTGTGGCCGAGCCGGTGATGCACTTTATGGCGCCGCCGGTGGGCGATGCGCAAACTGTGGCTGCCGCGCGTGAGGCGATGAAGATCACCTTCTTCCACTGGGGCCTGCATGCGTGGGCCATCTACGCGATTGTGGCGCTGATTCTGGCCTTTTTTAGCTATCGCCACGGCCTGCCGCTGACCCTGCGCTCGGCCTTGTACCCCTTAATTGGCGAGCGTATTTACGGGCCGATTGGCCACGCGGTGGATGTCTTCGCGGTGATCGGCACGGTGTTCGGTGTCGCCACTTCGCTGGGCTATGGCGTGATGCAGGTGAATGCCGGGCTTAACCATCTATTCGATGTCCCGGTGGGTGTGACCACGCAAATCATGCTGATTGCGGGCGTGACCTTGCTGGCGATTATCTCGGTGACCACCGGTTTGGATAAGGGCATTAAGCTGCTGTCTGAGCTCAATATGGGCTTGGCAGTGCTGTTGGTGGTGGTGATTCTGCTGCTCGGCCCCACGGTGTTTTTGCTGCAAGCCTTTGTGCAGAACACCGGTGCTTACGCGGCAGATATCGTCAGTCACACCTTTAACCTGTTCGCCTACGAGAAGACTGACTGGATTGGCGGCTGGACGATCCTCTACTGGGGCTGGTGGATGAGCTGGGCGCCGTTTGTCGGCCTGTTTATCGCGCGGGTTTCCCGTGGTCGCACCATTCGCGAGTTCGCCTTGGGCGTGCTGTTTGTGCCGACCGGCTTCACCTTGCTGTGGATGACTGTGTTCGGTAACTCCGCCATCGAGCTGATCCTCAATCAAGGTCAAGCGGCACTGGGGCAGGCGGTATCCAACGATGTGGCGCTGGCGCTGTTCGCCTTCTTAGAACACTTCCCCTTCTCGGGGCTGCTGTCGATTATCGCCATGGTCATGGTGGTGGTGTTCTTTGTTACCTCGTCGGACTCAGGCTCCATGGTGGTGGATATGCTTTGCTCGCGTGGGCACGACAACACCCCGCTGTGGCAGCGCGTGTACTGGGCCGCCGGCGAAGGCGTGGTGGCTGCTGTGCTACTGCTGGCCGGTGGTTTGGGAGCGCTGCAAACCATGACCATTGCCAGCGCCTTGCCGTTTGCCGTGGTGCTGTTGGTGGCCACTTACGGGCTGATTAAAGCGCTACGGGTCGACCTGTATAAGCGCGAAAGCTTGCAGCTCAACGTGCAGCCGATGGGGGCAGTGGCGAGCGGCGGCTCGTGGAAAGAGCGCCTGCACAGCATCATCGACTATCCCTCGCAGGATGTAGTAGTGCGCTATATCGAAGACACCGTGCGCCCAGCCATGGAAGAAATCGCCAGCGAACTCAACGGCAAAGGCATCGAGGCCCGCGTCAGCAGTGTCGGTGCCGGTCGCTACAGCTTAAATGTGGGCCACGGCGAAGAAATCGACTTCCTCTACCGCGTTTGGGCGCGTGGGCATATCAAGCCGGCGTTCTTAAACCCCGATGTAGCCGAAAGCGATGTCGACGAAGCGCAAAAATACTACCGCGCCGAAGTGCACCTGCGCGAAGGCGGGCAAGACTACGACATCATGGGTTGGTCAAAAGACGGCGTGATCAGCGATATCGTCGACCAGTACCACAAGCACCAGCATTTCTTGCATTTGCTGCGCTGATTAGCCTTGGCTTAGCCACAAGCCGCGTGCGTCCTGCGCGCGGCTTGTTTGCTTTAGGAGCGTGGGGTAAGGTTGCGCTGTTGAAGTGAGACTTTACCGTGACTGCGATTCGTAACTTCCCCTGCCTGTTCAAGGCTCTGGCGCGTTGGCGCTGGTGCGCCTGATCTCTCTTCGCCGCGCTCTGCGGCTCTCGTGTGTTGCCTGCCGTTTTGCCCGCTATTGAACAGTTCAGCGCCCAGCGCTGATGAGGAAGCCAGCATGTTGCTGATGATCGACAATTACGACTCTTTTACCTACAACGTGGTGCAGTACCTGGGCGAGTTGGGCGCCGAGGTCAAAGTGGTGCGCAATGACGAACTGAGCGTGGCGCAAATTGAAGCGCTGCAGCCTGAGCGCATTGTGATCTCCCCCGGCCCGTGTACCCCCAATGAAGCCGGCGTATCGCTGGCGGTGATCAAACACTTTGCCGGCAAGCTGCCGATTTTGGGCGTGTGCTTGGGCCATCAAAGTATTGGCCAAGCCTTTGGTGGCGAAGTGGTGCGTGCCCGCCAAGTGATGCACGGTAAAACCAGCCCTGTGCTGCATGCCGATCACGGCGTGTTTGCCGGTTTAAATAACCCGCTTACCGTGACGCGTTACCACTCGCTGGTGGTGAAGCGGGAAACCTTGCCCGATTGTTTAGAGATCACCGCGTGGACGGCCCATGAAGACGGCACGCCGGATGAAATCATGGGCTTGCGCCATCGCGACTACGTGATCGAGGGCGTGCAGTTTCACCCCGAGTCGATCCTCACCGAACAGGGCCACGAGCTGTTCGCTAACTTCTTAAAGCAAACCGGCGGCCGTCGCTAAGCGGCGCTGCGCACACAGGGGGCGCCCATGGATATCAAACAGGCACTGAGTCAGGTGGTCAGCGGGAAGAGTTTATTAACCGCCGACATGCAGATGGTGATGCGCCAGATCATGACCGGCCAATGCACCGATGCGCAGATTGGCGCCTTGCTAGTGGCGCTGCGCATGAAAGGCGAGAGCATCGACGAGATCGTCGGCGCTGCCAGCGTAATGCGTGAGCTGGCCCATCAAGTCAGCGTGCCCGGCACCGCCAAATTGGTGGATACCTGCGGCACCGGCGGCGATGGCGCGAATATCTTTAACGTGTCTACCGCAGCGGCGTTTGTAGTCGCGGCGGCGGGCGGCAAAGTTGCCAAGCACGGCAATCGGGCGATTTCCGGTAAGAGCGGCAGTGCCGACTTGCTAGAAGCCGCCGGCGTGTACCTAAACCTAACCCCCGAACAAGTGGCGCGTTGCATCGACACCGTTGGCGTCGGCTTTATGTTTGCCCCCGCGCACCACGGCGCGATGAAGCACGCCATCGGCCCGCGCCGCGAGCTGGGCCTGCGCACCGTATTCAATATGCTTGGCCCGATGACTAACCCGGCTGGGGTGAAGCACCAAGTGATTGGTGTGTTCGACAAAGCCCTGTGCCGCCCGATGGCCGAAGTGCTCGGTCGCTTGGGCAGTGAGCACGTGCTGGTGGTGCATGCCGAAGATGGTTTGGATGAGTTCACCTTGGCTGGCGCGACCTTTGTGGCTGAGCTAAAAAACGGCCAAGTCAGCGAATACAGTGTGCGCCCCGAAGACGTCGGTTTGCTCAGCCAAACCTTAGACGGCTTGGGTGTGGATGATGCGCAGGCCTCGCTGGCGCTGATCCGCGATGCGCTGGGCAAGCGCCAGAGCGATAAGGCGAAAAAAGCCGCCGATATGATCGCTCTCAATGCTGGTGCGGCCTTGTATGCCTGCGACTTGGCAGAAAGCCTGCGTGAAGGCGTGCACTTGGCCCAAGACGCCCTGCAAACCGGCCTGGCGCGCGAGAAGCTCGACGAGCTGGCGGCCTTTACCGAAGTATTCCGCGAGGAAGCGCAAGCATGAGCATGCCCACCGTGCTGGAAAAAATCGTTGCCCGTAAGCACGAAGAAATTGCCGCGCGCAGCGCCCGCGTGAGTCTTGCCGAGTTGGACGCGCAAGCCAAAGCCGCCGACCCGGTGCGCGGCTTTGCTGCTGCCTTGCAAGCGCGGGCGGACAAACAGCAGCCGGCGGTGATCGCCGAAATCAAAAAAGCCTCGCCGAGCAAAGGCGTGTTGCGTGAGCACTTTGTGCCCGCCGAGATTGCCCAGAGCTATGCCGCCGCCGGTGCGGCGTGCTTGTCGGTGCTTACCGATGTGGATTTCTTCCAAGGCGCCGATGCTTACCTGCAAGAGGCCCGCGCGGCCTGCAACCTGCCGGTGATTCGCAAAGACTTCTTGATCGACCCGTACCAAGTGGTTGAAGCCCGCGCCTTGGGCGCAGACTGCGTGCTGCTGATCGCCGCCTGCTTAGACGACGCGCAACTGGTGGATTTGTCGCAAGTGGCCAAAGACCAAGGCCTCGACGTGCTGGTGGAGGTGCACGATGGTGAAGAATTAGAGCGCGCCCTCAAGCACACCGACACGCCGCTCTTGGGCATCAATAACCGCAATCTGCATACCTTTGAGGTGAGCCTAGAAACCACCTTAGACCTGTTGCCACGTGTGCCGCGTGATCGCTTGCTGATCACCGAAAGCGGCATCCTCAACAAGGCCGATGTCGAGTTGATGCTGCTCAGCAATGTGTACGGTTTTTTGGTCGGTGAAGCCTTTATGCGCGCCGATAGCCCCGGTGATGAGCTGCAGCGTTTGTTCTTCGGTGGCCATAAGCCGGTGTTTGCGCCGGACGTCGGTTAATCGCATCACACTAAAGCATCAGGCCGCTCTCGTAGCGGCCTGATTGTTTTGGCTTAAGCGTTTTTCTGCTGCCGCCACAGCCAGCTGATCAGCAGCAGGGTGGGGATGCCTAGCACAGTGGTGAGCAAGAAGAAGTCGATGTAGCCCAGCTGCTCGACCATCACCCCTGAATAACCGCCTGCCAAGCGCGGCAACAGCAGCATAAACGAGCTGAACAAGGCGTATTGCGTGGCCGAGAACTGCACATTGGTCAGGCTCGACAGGTAAGCAATAAACGCTGCGCTGGCTAAGCCGCCGGAGAAGTTATCCGCGCTGATCGCCACCACCAAGCCTAAGGTGTCTGGGCCAAGATGCGCCAAATAAGCGAACAGCAAGTTGGTCAGCGCGCTGAGCAAGCCGCCGGCAAATAGAATCGGCAGAATGCCGTAGCGGGCAATCAATAAGCCGCCGGCTGCCGCGCCCACTAAGGTCATGATCAGGCCGAAGACCTTGCTCACGCTGGCGATGGTGTCTTTGCTGTAGCCAATGTCGATATAGAACACATTGCTCATCACGCCCATCACCGTATCGGACATCCGATAGGTGGCGATCAGCGCGAGCAGCAAGATTGCCTGCTTGCCGTAGCGCTGAATAAAGTCGCTAAACGGCGCGATGATGGTTTGCTGTATCCACTGTGCGCCGCTGCGTTTCTCCGGCGTGGGTGGTAGTGCAATGTTTGGCTCTTTGATCCACAAGGTGGTGGCGATGCCGGGAATCATCAGCAGAGCCAACACTAAATAGCTGCTCTGCCACGCGCTGGCGCTGTAGCTGCTGACACTGGAACCAAACCCCTCGGCCAGATACAAAGCCCCCGCGCCAGACACCAGCGCCGCCACGCGATAACCGGTCATGTAGGTGGCTGCCAAGGTGGCTTGCAGGCTGTCTTCGGCAATCTCGATACGGTAAGCGTCGATGGCGATATCTTGCGTGGCCGAAGCGAATGCCACTAGGACGGCTAAGCCAATCAAGGGCAGTAGTGCTTGTTGCGGGTCGAGTAAGGCCATGCCAGCCAGCCCGGCACTCACTAATAACTGGGCGAATAACAGCCATGAGCGGCGTCGGCCTAAACGGTGCAGCACGGGTAAACGCAGGTGGTCGAGTAACGGCGACCAGATCCATTTAAAGGCATAGGCCAAGCCAATCAGACTGGCGAAACCGATATGTTCGCGAGCGATGCCTGCCTCGCGCAGCCACACCGACAGGGTAGAAAACACCAGCATATACGGCAGGCCAGCGGCAAAGCCGAGGGCTAATAAGGCCAGTGCGGATGGGGATAAATAAGTACGGGCGGCTTCGCGCCAAGTGGTTTGCGTCATGCGGCGGGGCTTCCAAAGTCAGCGCGCACTGTAGCGTGCTCAGCCTGCTCAGGGCCAGCCGTAGCGGCGCAGGTTAACGCGGTCGTTGTGTAACACGATGCCCTCGGCAGCTAAGCGTTGGCGCTGTTCACTGCCGCTGGCGCTGCCGGCCGGCAGGCTAATGCGTCCGCCGGCGGCAATCACCCGGTGCCAGGGTAAGTGCGTGCCCTCGGGCAGGGTGCTTAAGGTGCGGCCTACCCAGCGCGCGGCGCGGCCTAACCCCGCTAGCTCGGCAACTTGGCCATAGGTGCACACGCGCCCCTCAGGAATCTGCGCTAACACGCTAAAGAGTGCTAAACGGCGTTCATCGGCGGCGGGCGGTAGTGGCTTTTGCATGCAATGGCTGGATAATTGGCGGCTGATTTTTTGGGGGGGCTTGGATGGTGCGGTATTGGATAGCCGGCTGGCTAGTGCTGGCGGCTACAGCGGTGAGCGCTGACACAGTGTGGTTAAAAAATGGCGATCGCCTAAGTGGCGAAGTGATTCTGCTTGATGGCGGCACGTTGGTATTTCGCACCCCCTATGCGGGGCGCCTGCAGATTGAGTGGGCAGACGTCGAAACCTTGAGCTCCAGTAAAGAGCTGCTGGTTAAAGAGGGCGTTGATGCCAGCGAGCGCAGCAAAGAGCTAGAAGCTGCCGGCAGCGGCATGGTGCGCGTAATGAATGGCGAGGCGCCACGCACGGTGCCCTTGGCCAGCATTACCCAGATGATGCCGCCTAAGCCTTTTGTGGAAGACTTCCTCTGGGAAGGCAATATCGATGGCTCGTTGGATGTGAAGCGCAAAGAAGACGACTCCGATAAGCTGCGCTTTAAAGCCAATAACCGCCTACAGCATGGGCGTTGGCGGCATCGCTTTAATGCAGAAACTGAATACGAAACCAAGAACAGCGAGAAGAAAGAAGACAACTACACGCTGGAATATAGCCTCGACCGCTTTTTGACCGATCAGTGGTTTTGGACCACCGGCTACAAATACCAGCGTGATCGCTTTGAGGAGCTGGAGCGCCAGCGCGAAATCGGTACCGGTCCCGGTTATCGCTTTTGGGATAACGAGCTAGGCCGCTTTGAACTGACCGCCGAACTGAATCGACTGATCTACGACCAGAATCTCGATGATGAAAACGGCCGACGGCACGAGCGCGAGTCTATCGATACCGGCAGTGTGAACTGGGATTACAAGCGTTTGCTGTGGGGCAGTCAGTTCGAATTAACCGCAACAGGGGTGATTCACTTCCCGTTCACCCAGCAAGTGGATTACGCCACGCGCGGCGATATGGGCTTGCGTTATCGGATTAACGATTGGGCGCGCCTGTCGCTGCTCTACGAGTTTGATCAGGTGCGCGGCTTAGAAGAAACCTACACCGAGAAACGCTACCTGTTGGGCCTAGGCGTGGGCTGGTAGCGTTTACCGTCGGGCATAAAAAACGCCGCTGGGGTCAACCGCAGCGGCGTTTTTTTATCGCGGGCGAATTACAGGCGCAGGCCGCCGTCGAGCTCCAGAATACGACCGGTGTAGTAGTCGTTTTCGAAGATGTAGGCCACCGAGTGGGCGATCTCAGCCGGCTTGCCCATGCGGCGCAGCGGGATGCCTGAGGTCATCTTCTCCAATGCCTCGGGCTTCATGCCAGCGGTCATTTCGGTTTCGATAAAGCCCGGCGCAACGCCTGCTACGCGAATGCCGTAGCGCGCCAGCTCTTTGGCCCACACCACCGTATCGGCAGCCACACCCGCCTTGGCGGCGGAGTAGTTGGCTTGGCCCATGTTGCCAGCGCGGGAGATCGAGGAAATATTCACGATCGCGCCTTGTTGCTTCAGTTCGATCATCTTCGCCGCGACTTCGCGGGTGCACAGGAACACGCCGGTCAGGTTGACGTCGATCACCGACTGCCACTGCGCCAACGGCATCTTGGTCAGCTCGCCGTCTTTCACTTTAATGGTCAGGCCGTCGCGCAGAATCCCAGCGTTGTTGACTAGGCCATTGATAGCGCCGAAGTCTTCAGCCACTTGCGCCACCATGTGGGTGACTTGCTCTTCGTTGGCCACGTTGCACAGGTAAGCACGGGCATCGCCACCGGCGGCTTTGCAGGCAGCCACGGCGTCGTCGAGCTTCTCTTGGTTGAGGTCGACCAGCGCCAGCTTGGCGCCTTTGCCGGCTAAGTATTCGCCCATAGCGCGACCTAAACCTTGGCAGCCGCCAGTGATAATGATGACTTTGTCGGTCAGATTCATACAGGTAACCTCACATGAGTTGGAACGGATGGTGCTGCCTGCGGGCGCTTGATAGTGCGTGACTGGCAAGGGTGCGCCGGTTCTTAATGAGTTCGAACCTATCGTCAGGAGTCAAAAGGTGAGCAATGCTGCGATCAAGGATGCCCGAGAATTCCTTCTGAAGGAATACCAAGGGGTGCTCAGCACCCACTCGCAAAAATTCCCCGGTTATCCGTTTGGCTCGGTCGCGCCGTACTGTTTGGATGCCCAAGGCTTGCCGCTGCTGCTGATTAGCCGCATCGCCCAGCACACCCATAACTTAACCGCTGATGCGCGCTGCTCGCTGTTGATTGGTCAGCGCGGCGCCGAAGACGCGCAAGCCGCCGGGCGGCTGACCTTGCTTGCCGATGCCGCCCCGTTAACAGCGGCAGAAGTGGATGCGGCAGCGGCGCGCTATTACCGGTTTTTCCCCGAGGCGCAGGATTTTCATCGCATCCACGACTTCGACTTCTGGCGCTTAACCCCAGTGGCATGGCGCTTTATCGGCGGCTTCGGCGCAATTCATTGGCTGCCTGCGACGGGCGTGGCCGAAGCCAACCCGTTCGCCGGCGAAGTGGAAGAGGGCATGCTGGCGCACATGAACAGCGACCATCAGACCGCGCTGGAGCACTATCGTCAGGTCGCCGGCTTGCCCGCCGGGGCGATCAGCTTGGTCGGGCTGGATAGTCGCGGCCTGCATCTGCGTATCGGTAAAGGCGTGCACCGGCTGGCCTTTGCCGAGGTCTGTGAGACGCCCATGGCCGTGCGCCAAGCGCTGGTGCACATGGCGCGCAGCGACGACTGGGCTTGATAACCCCCGGCGGCGCCCCCACTTAATAGGCATGACAATCGGGAGGCGCCAATGCCCTTAGTGATTTTTTTACTGCTGCCGCTGGTTGAGCTGGCTTTGTTGATCCAGCTCGGGCAGGCCTGGGGCGTGTCGGGCGTGCTGATCGAGATCGTCGTCAGTGGCTTTATCGGCGTGTGGTTTATGCGTAACGCGGGCCTAGCTACTTTGCTGCAGAGCCAGCAAATGTTCGCCCGGGGTTATTTCCCCGAGCAAACCTTGCTGCGCGGCCTGTTGGCGGCGCTGGGCGGCTGGCTGCTGTTTATGCCCGGCGTGCTGACCGACGTTATCGGTCTGCTGCTGGTGTTGCCGTTTGGTCAAGGCTGGCTGGGCGCCTGGTTGCTGCGGCGCATGCAGCAGCGTCGACCACAAGGGGCTTACCAGCAGGGCGAGCCGAATCGCAGCGGCCCGCAAACGCTGGATGGCGAGTGGCGCCGGCTCGACTAAAAACCACATTTTTTTTCCGGCTGCCCTTGAAATGTGCGGGGCTGGCCCCACCTATCAAACACCGTAAGGTCCTGTCCCGTTTTTGGCAGGCATATTTTGTGATGCGCTCAGCGTGTCACGACCGGCGCCAAGCCGGCATTTGACAGTACGGCCGGGTTATCCCGGCGCGACAAACTCATTGGGAGAAATCGAGTAATGAAAATCCGTCCTTTGCATGACCGTGTTGTCATTCGCCGCAGTGAAGAAGAAACCAAAACTGCAGGTGGCATCGTTCTGCCGGGTTCTGTGGCTGAAAAGCCCAACCAAGGCGAGATCGTGGCAGTGGGCAATGGCCGCGTGCTGGACAACGGCGAAGTGCGTCCGCTGGCGGTCAAGGTAGGCGACAAAGTGGTGTTTGGCCCCTACTCGGGCAGCAACACCATCAAGGTCGACGGTGAAGACCTGCTGGTGATGAGCGAAAGCGAAATCCTGGCGGTTGTTGAAGCCTAAGCGTCTGCCAACCTGATTGACTTGATTTAACGAGGATTAAAGAGAATGGCTGCTAAAGAAGTGAAATTTGGTGATTCCGCCCGCAAGAAAATGCTGGTGGGTGTAAACGTTCTGGCTGACGCTGTGAAAGCCACTCTGGGCCCAAAAGGCCGCAACGTGGTGCTGGACAAGTCTTTCGGCGCGCCGACCATCACCAAAGACGGTGTGTCCGTAGCCAAAGAAATCGAACTGAAAGACAAGTTCGAAAACATGGGCGCGCAGCTGGTTAAAGACGTTGCCTCTAAGGCCAACGACGCTGCCGGTGACGGCACCACCACCGCCACCGTACTGGCTCAAGCCATCGTGAACGAAGGCCTGAAAGCCGTTGCTGCTGGCATGAACCCGATGGATCTGAAGCGCGGCATCGACAAGGCCACCGTGGCCATCGTTGCTGAGCTGAAGCAGCTGGCTAAGCCGTGCACTGACACTAAGGCCATCGCTCAAGTCGGTTCGATCTCGGCTAACTCCGACAGCTCCATCGGCGACATCATTGCCGAGGCCATGGCTAAAGTCGGTAAAGAAGGCGTGATCACCGTTGAAGAAGGTTCGGGTCTGGAGAACGAGCTGTCTGTGGTTGAAGGCATGCAGTTCGACCGTGGCTACCTGTCGCCCTACTTCGTCAACAAGCCAGACACTATGGTGGCCGAGTTGGACAACCCGCTGCTGCTGCTGGTTGACAAGAAAATCTCCAACATCCGCGAACTGCTGCCGGTGCTGGAAGCCGTTGCCAAGGCTGGTCGCCCGCTGCTGATCGTTGCTGAAGATGTCGAAGGCGAAGCGCTGGCCACTCTGGTAGTGAACAACATGCGCGGCATCGTGAAAGTGGCTGCGGTTAAGGCCCCGGGCTTCGGCGATCGCCGTAAGGCCATGCTGCAAGACATCGCTGTGCTGACTGGCGCCACTGTGATCAGTGAAGAAATCGGTCTGAGCCTTGAATCCGCGACGCTGGAAACTCTGGGCAACGCCAAGCGCGTGGTGCTCAGCAAAGAAAACACCACCATCATCGACGGTGCTGGCGTGCAGGGCGACATCGAGTCGCGCGTACTGCAGATCCGCAAGCAAATCGAAGAAACCACCTCTGACTACGACAAAGAGAAACTGCAAGAGCGTCTGGCCAAGCTGGCTGGCGGTGTTGCCGTGATCAAGGTTGGCGCAGCCACCGAAGTCGAAATGAAAGAGAAGAAAGCCCGTGTCGACGACGCCCTGCACGCTACCCGTGCAGCCGTTGAAGAAGGCGTGGTGCCTGGCGGCGGCGTAGCGCTGGTGCGCGCTCTGCAAGCTATCAGCGAACTGAAAGGCGACAACGCCGATCAGGACGTGGGCATCGCTCTGCTGCGTCGTGCGGTAGAAGCTCCGCTGCGTCAAATCGTCGCCAACGCTGGCGACGAGCCGAGCGTCGTGGTCGACAAGGTCAAGGGCGGCGAAGGCAACTTCGGTTTCAACGCAGCCACTGGCGTGTACGGCGACATGATCGATATGGGTATTCTCGACCCGGCCAAAGTAACCCGCTCTGCGCTGCAGGCGGCCGCTTCTATCGGTGGTCTGATGATCACTACCGAAGCCATGGTTGCTGAGATCCCAGAAGAGAAGCCAGCCATGCCGGATATGGGCGGCATGGGTGGTATGGGCGGCATGGGCGGCATGATGTAAGCCGAGCCCCGCTCACGAAAAACCGCGCTTCGGCGCGGTTTTTTTATGCGCCAAGAGTTAGCGGGCTAACGCGTTTAAGTCGATGTGGGTTGAGTCAGCGGCGTAGCGGCTTAATACTCGGCGCGCTGTGGTGTTTTCAGGTTGGAGAGATGAGTGTGACTGCGTCGTTTTCCCCAAGCCGTTTATCGGCGGGTACGGTGGTGCTGCTGGCGTCTTTGTACTGCGCGCAGGGCTTGCCGTCGGGTTTTATCGCCCACGCGTTGCCGGTGCTGTTACGCCAGCAAGGCGTCGATTTGGCTTTGATCGGTTTGCTGAAGCTGCTGGCCTTGCCGTGGCTGCTGAAGGTGCTTTGGGCGCCGTGGGTCGACCGTATCAGCTCGGCGCGGTTCGGCCATCACCGCGGTTGGATTGTGCCGCTGCAAAGCACCTTGCTGCTGGCACTGTTGGCGATGGCGTTGATGACACCGAGCTTTTTATTCGGCACCGGTTTTTGGTTATTGCTCGGCCTGTTGCTACTGGTGAATGTGGCGGCTGCTACGCAAGATATCGCCACCGACGGCTTGGCGGTGCGCTTATTGCCGGAGCGTTGGCGTGGGCTGGGTAACAGCTTGCAGGTGGGTGGTTACAAGGTGGGCATGCTGGTCAGCGGTAGTGGCCTGTTATTGGCCATCGATGCGCTGGGTTGGCATGTCAGCGTGGGTGTGGTGGCGGGGCTCTTGCTACTGATGCTGCTGCCGGTGCTGCTCTTTAATGAAAAACGCCACTTACCGCGCCAAGCCCGGCACGCGGAAACCGCCTTAGGGCCGCGCTTGTTGTGGCAGCACTACCAAGGCTTGTTGGCGCAGCCGGGTATGTGGGCGTGGCTGGCGGTGGTGTTGAGCTTTAAGTTGGGCGATGCCTTGGGCTCGCCGATGCTCAAGCCCATGCTGGTGGACCAAGGTTGGAGTAACATCGCACTGGGCCAACTGACCCTGATCAGTAGCCTCGTGGGCATTGGTGGTGCGTTGTTAGGTGGCCTGCTCTACGCCCGCTTGGGCGCTAAACGCTCATTGCTGAGCTTTGGTGCGCTGCAAGGGTTGACGATTGCGGCGCTGGCACTACTGGTGAGTCGCGGCAGCGATGTGTATTGGGTGTATGGCTTAAGTCTTTTTGAGCAGTTGGCCGATGGCATGTCCACCGTGGCGCTGTTCGCGGTGATGATGAACCACTGCCGTCCCGAGCACGAAGGCGCCGACTTCACCCTGCAAGCCAGTGCGCAGCTGTTACTGGCCGGCGTGGTGGGTGCGCTGAGTGGGGTGGTGGCTGCGCAGTGGGGCTATGCCGCACTGTTCGTGCTGGCCGGGGGCTTAGGTTTGGCGGTGTTGGTGATTGTGCTGAGGTTTTTCAGTCGGCAGAGGTTGGCGCCGAGTCAGGCTTAGGCGCTGAGGTTGTTGGGCAGTCTGTGCAGGTGCGGGTTTTTACCGGTCGCCCTGCACGGTCAGCTCCATGCGGTGCAAGGTCTTCGTAGGGGAAAGAAAGGCCGACTGCTAAACTGCGCGGGAATTTTCTTAAGGTACGCCCCGTGACTGACGCTCTGGCTTTTGCCCAACTCCCGCTGTCTGCCGACCTGCTGGCCAATCTCGATGCTTTGGGTTTTGCCCAGATGACGCCGATTCAGGCCGCCAGCTTGCCGCTGATGCTCAAAGGCCGCGATGTGATCGCGCAGGGTAAAACCGGCAGCGGCAAAACCGTGGCCTTTGGTTTGGCCTTGCTGGCGCCGCTTAATCCGCGCTTTTTCGGTTGTCAGGCGCTGGTGTTGTGCCCCACCCGTGAGCTGGCCGACCAGGTGGCCAAGTCACTGCGCCAACTGGCGCGCGCCGCGGGCAATATCAAGATTCTCACTCTGTGCGGCGGTGTGCCGATTGGCCCGCAGATTGGCTCGCTAGAGCACGGCGCGCACATCATCGTCGGCACGCCCGGCCGTGTGCAGGAGCACCTGCGCAAAGGCACCTTGGTGGTCGATGGGCTGAACACCTTAGTGCTCGACGAAGCCGACCGCATGCTCGACATGGGTTTCTACGACAGCATCGCTGAGATCATCAATCAGACCCCCAGCCGCCGTCAGACCTTGCTGTTCTCGGCGACCTATCCCTCGGGCATCCAGCAGCTAGCAGCCAGCTTTATGCGCAACCCCGAGCAGGTCCAAGTGGCCAGCCAGCACGACGAGCAGCAGATTGAGCAGCGCTTTTACGAAATCGACCCGCGCGAGCGTCTGCCGATGGTGGCGCGCCTGCTAGAGAAAACTCGGCCAAGTTCATGCATTGCCTTCTGCCACACCCGTCAGCAGTGTCAAGAGTTGGTTGATGTGCTGCGCGCGCAGCATATCGCTGCCTTGGCGCTACACGGCGATTTGGAGCAGCGCGAGCGCGACGAAGTGCTCACCCTGTTCGCTAACCGCAGCTGCACGGTACTGGTGGCCACCGATGTGGCCGCGCGCGGGCTGGATATCGCCGAGCTGCAGTTGGTGATCAACGTCGAGCTGGCCCGTGACCCTGAAGTGCATGTGCACCGCATTGGTCGCAGCGGCCGCGCTGGCGCAACCGGCTTGGCGTTTAGCTTAGTGGCCCCAGCGGAAGGGCAGCGCGCCCAGGCGATTGAAGAACTGCAAAAGCGTCCGCTGAACTGGTGCGACGTGGCTAGCTTGCCTGCCGCCAGTGGTGCGGGCTTGGAGCCTGTGATGCAAACCTTGTGCATTGCCGCGGGGCGCAAAGACAAACTGCGCCCCGGCGATATTCTCGGCGCGCTCACCGGCGATGCCGGCCTTGCCGGCGCGCAAGTCGGCAAGATCGCCATCTTCAACTTTCAAGCCTATGTGGCCGTGGAGCGCAGCGTGGCCAAGCAGGCGCTGAAACGTCTGACTGCCGGCAAGATTAAAGGGCGTAACTTGAAGGTGCGTTTGCTGAGCGTATAAGCAGCCCGCCTTGTTCTTAAATCGGCGAGCGGCTTAAGCACAAGGCGCCCGGAGCGCAGCAAACGAGACATACCTTTAGGTAGGCGAGTTGTGAGTACCGCGTAACGCAGTGACTGAGCGGTGCAGCCATTTAAGCAGTGCCTGACTAAAGCCCGCCTTGCACACGCAAACCCACGCCCAACTCGGCGGCAATCGCAAAGGGCAGCAGCAAGGTATCCAGCAAGGCGCTGGCCGGTAGGTCGAGTGCCGGGTAGGTCGGTGCTTCGGCGCCGAAGCGGTCGAGCGGGCAGCAACCGCCATTGATGCCGTACCAGTCGAGGCGCGTGCCGGCATAGATAATCGGCGCGCCGTCTTTGCTGGCGTTTAAGGTGCTCACACTGGCGCAGCCGTTCAGCAGCAGGGCGGCGAGGGCGGCCAGCACGAAGCGCTTAGTCATCGTGACTGCCGAGGTTTTGCTCGCCCCAGCGCGGCAGCAAGTCTTGGCTGATGCCCAGCTGGTTGAGAATGCGCGCGACGATAAAGTCGACCAAGTCATCTACGCTTTGCGGCTGGTGATAGAAGCCCGGCGCGGCGGGCAGAATCACTGCGCCTAGGTTGGATAGCTTGAGCATATGCTCCAGATGAATGCTCGACAGCGGCGTTTCGCGCGGCACTAAGATCAGCTGGCGGCGCTCTTTTAACGCCACATCGGCGGCGCGTTCGATCAGGTTGTTGCAGGCGCCGGTGGCAATCGCCGACAGGGTGCCGGTCGAGCACGGGCACACCACCATCGGCGCCGGATGGCTGGAGCCACTGGCCGGCGGGGCCATCCAGTCATTGAGGCCAAACACGCGAATCTGCCCTTCATCGGCGCCGGTGTATTGGCTTAAAAACGCCTGCATGGCCTGCGGTTTGGGCGGCAGGGCGACGTCGGTTTCGGTGGCGATCACCAAGTGCGCGGCCTTGGAAACCATCACATGCACTTCGCATTCGGCCTGTACCAAACTGTCGAGCAAGCGCAGCGCGTACTGCGCGCCCGAGGCACCGGTGATCGCAAGGGTGATGCGTGGGCGCATGGAGCCTCCGTTAGGCGCTTAAGGCGCTGGCCAGTTTGCCGTGCAGGCCGCCAAAGCCGCCGTTACTCATAATCAGCACATGGCTGCCGGGCGTGGCGAGGGCTTGAATGGCGGCGATCAGGCTGTCGAGGTTGTCGTGCACTTGCGCGGGGCTGCTGCAGTCGCGGGTCACCTCGTTTAAGTCCCAACCCAAGTTAGCTGGGGCAAACCACAACACCTGATCGGCCTGCGCCACGCTGGCGGCTAAGCCGTCGCGGTGTGCGCCGAGTTTCATGCTGTTGGAGCGCGGCTCCAGCACGGCGATGATTGGCGCGTCGCCAACGTTTTTGCGCAGGCCATCCAGCGTGGTGGCAATTGCGGTGGGGTGATGGGCGAAGTCGTCGTACAGGCAGATGCCGCGCGGCTCGGCGTACTTTTCCATCCGTCGTTTTACGTTCTTAAAGCGGCTCAGTGCTTGGGTGCCGATATCGCCGGTCACGCCCACATGACGCGCGGCGGCAAGCGTCGCCAAGGCATTGGCCACGTTATGGGCGCCGTTCAGCGTCCAATGCACTTCGCCCTGTACTTGGCCGTTAAACAGCACGCGGAAGGCGCTGCCGTCGGCGGCCAGTAGCTCAGCTTGCCAATCACCCTCAGGGCCAGTGGTCTGGATCGGGCTCCAGCTGCCCATGTCTAGCGTGCGCTTCAGGTTGCCATCGTCGGCAGGGCGAATAATCAAGCCGTCACCGGGGATGGTGCGCACCAAGTGGTGGAATTGCCGCTCGATGGCCGCCAGATCCGGGAAAATGTCCGCATGATCGTATTCCAAGTTATTGAGGATGGCGGTGCGCGGGCGGTAGTGCACGAACTTGCTGCGCTTATCAAAGAAGGCACTGTCGTACTCGTCGGCCTCGACGACAAAAAACGGCGTGTCGCCTAAGCGTGCCGAGATGCCAAAGTTCTGCGGCACGCCGCCAATCAAGAAGCCCGGCGCCATGCCGGCGTCCTCCAATACCCACGCCAGCATGCTGCTGGTGGTGGTTTTGCCGTGCGTGCCGGCCACGCCCAGCACCCAACGGCCTTGCAGTACGTGATCGGCCAGCCACTGCGGGCCGCTGACATACGCCAAGCCTTGGTTAAGCACGTACTCCACCGCCGGGTTGCCGCGCGACAGGGCATTGCCGATTACTACTAAGTCCGGCGCGCTGGCCTTGATGTGTTCGGCGCTGTAGCCCTCCATCAAGGTGATGCCTTGGGCTTCCAGCTGGGTGCTCATGGGCGGGTAGACGTTGGCGTCGCTGCCGCCGACTTCGTGCCCCAGCTCTTTGGCCAGTACCGCCAAAGAGCCCATAAAAGTGCCGCAAATACCCAAAATATGCAGTCGCATGACAAGCCTTGTGTCGAGAGAAGTACGCGCCAGCGCGTGATGGCGGCAGGTTAGCACAGCCGCTAAGGGGCTGTTGAGCACCGTGCGGCAGCGTCATTCATCATATTGATGGCGGGTTATGGCGTAGAAAATGACGGAATGCGGCGGGGATTTTTTTATCAAACGCTTGTTTGGATTGTGCTTTCCATTGGCCATCGTGCAGGATTAGTTCGCCTCAGGCTTTTGCCTCGGGTACCTCTAACGTCCAAGAAGTAGAGATAGACCTATGAGAATCCTGCCCGCCACCTTTGAGCACTTGGATGCGCTCGCCCCGTTATTCGTGACGTATCGCGAGTTTTATCAGCAGTTACCGAGCCCCGAAGCTTCGCGGCGCTTTCTGGAAGAGCGCATCAAGAATCAGGACGCCCGCCTGTTTTTGGCCATGGCTGATGATGAAGACAAAATTCTCGGCTTTATTCAGCTGTTCCCCAGCTTGTCGTCGTTATCGCTGAAGCCGGTGTGGGTGCTGAACGATATTTACGTGATTCCTGAGGCGCGCCGTCAGTTGGTTGCCGATCGGTTGATCTTAAAGGCGCGTGAGTTAGCCCAGCGTGAAGGCGTGATCGGTTTGCGTGCGGCCACCCGACAAGACAACGAAGTCGGCCACGAGCTGTACCGCTCGATGGGTTTTCAGGACGACGATATGTTCAAGCATTTCTCGCTGACGTTCTAAGCATCGCGAGCTAACTAAAACGGCGAGCCTAGGCTCGCCGTTTTGCTGTGTGGCCGATTAAGCGAATTGCTTAAGGCAGCGGTGTCGGTTGAGCGCCCAGCGGGGCGTTGGCCGGTAGCGACTGCAATTCATCGAGGTAGCGGCGGAAGATATCGCCCAGCACTTGAGTAGCAATGGCCAACTCGCTGCGCTGCATTTGTTCGGCCAGATGATCGGCATCATCCATCGCTTGGTCGGAACCGTTGACGGCGGCCATCTTCAAAATCACATAGGCCTGCACGTTATTGCCGTCGACACCTTGGCCTTGCCAGTACATCAGGCCTAGCAAGCGCTGCGCTTCGGCGTGGCCTTGCAGTGAGGCGAGCTCTAGCCAGTGCAAAGCTTGCGGCAAGTCTTGGCGCTCTAGCGGCTGCTTAAGCCAGTATTGACCCAGTTCGAATTGCGCTTGGCGGTCACCTTGAGCGGCCCAGTCGCTGCACTGACTCAGCGCTTGGGCGGCGCTCTCGGTGCTGCTTAAGCTCAGCAGGCAGCGCTCATCGCTGGGCAGCAGCAAGGTGTTGCTGTCGTCCAAGGCAAACAGCTGTGCGCTAAAGCACAGGCTAACAGGGATGAGCAGGCGGCGAACCAAAGTCACAACAGGGGGTTCCACAGTTTGATTAATCAGGCTCGAATCCGTACGAGCCTGACCATTATGCGGCAATTAGTCGGTCGGTGACAGTTCTGCGGCAGGCAGTGCCGGCAGGCGCAGCAGCACCCATAGCCACAGCGGATAGGCCAGCGTCAGTAGCGCATGGAACACATCGACACTGTAAAACGGCCCAAAGGTGCCTTGTGTGCCAATCCATAGCCCAGCGACGCTCAATAGCCCAGCACAGCCGAGGGCCGCGCCAAGCAGTGCTTTGTCGCGCCCATGCAGTAGCGCTGCATAGAGCAATAAACCCAGCGTGAGCAGATTCAGCAGCAGGCGATAGTGTTCGAACACGCCCGCTTGCCGGGCCAATTCAAAGAAGGCGCACAGACCTAAGATGGCGCGCCCCCAGCTGGATTTCTCCCAGCGCCAACCCCGCGCCAACACTAACGCAGCTAAGCCCAGTAGCGGCAAACCGAGCAAACTGCTGGCTTGGCTTAGCCAGCTATGCGCTGCTTGCACCGGTAGCTGCGGGCCATAGCGCAGCGCGCCTAAGGTGGCCGCGCTGGCGGTGAGCGCAAAGGCGAGAAACACGCAGAACCACAGTGGCTGCTCTATGGCCGCACGGCGACTTTGCTGACGTAGGGCGAGCACCGCGCAGACGGCGCAGGCCAAGGCCAATACGCCGTCGCTCACAAAGGTGCTCCACTGGGCCATTGGCACCATTAGCTGTTCTGCAGTGCAGCGAAGGCGCGTTCGGCGGCATCCAAGGTCAGTTTCAGCTCCGCTTCGCCGTGGGCAATGGAGGTAAAGCCGGCCTCGAAGGCACTCGGGGCTAAATACACACCGCCGTCGAGCATCAGGTGGAAGAAGCGCTTGAAGCGCTCGACATCGCTGGCCATCACATCCTCAAAGGTGACGATATCGTCGGCACCGCTGAAGTACAGGCCAAACATGCCGCCGGCTTGTGTGGTGACAAACGGAATGCCCGCCGCATCGGCACGCTCTTGCAGGCCTTGCAGCATGCGCGTGGTGTAGGTCTCCAGCTCGGCGTGGAAGCCATCACGGCTGATCAGCTTGAGGGTGGTCAAGCCGGCAGCCATGGCCAGCGGATTGCCCGACAAGGTGCCGGCTTGATACACCGGCCCCAGCGGCGCGATGCATTCCATAATCGCGCGCTTACCGCCAAAGCAACCGACCGGCATGCCGCCGCCGATGATCTTGCCGAAGGTGGTCAGGTCGGGGTTCACGCCGTAACGCGCTTGCGCGCCACCTAAGGCGACGCGGAAGCCGGTCATGACTTCGTCAAAAATCAGCACCACGCCGTGCTGGTCGCACAGCGCGCGCAGGCCTTCCAAGAAGCCCGGTGCCGGCGGTACGCAGTTCATGTTGCCGGCCACCGGCTCGACGATGATGCAGGCCACGCTTTGGCCCACGTCGGCCAAGGCGTTGGCCACGGCGTCGATGTCGTTAAACGGCAGGGTCAGGGTGTGCTTGGCAAAGTCTGCCGGTACGCCAGCCGAGCTAGGCACACCTTGGGTGAGCAGGCCGGAGCCGGCTTTCACCAGCAGGCTGTCGGAGTGGCCGTGGTAGCAGCCTTCAAACTTGATGATCGCGTCGCGGCCGGTGTAGCCACGCGCTAAGCGAATCGCGCTCATGGTCGCTTCGGTGCCGGAGCTGACCATGCGCACCAGCTCCATCGACGGCACCAGCTCGCAGACCAGATCGGCCATTTGCACTTCCAGCGCGGTCGGCGCGCCGTAGGACAAACCGTGCTCCAGTTGCTTGCGCACCGCATCTAATACGTCAGGATGGCTGTGACCGAGGATCATCGGGCCCCATGAGCCGACGTAATCGACATAGCGCTTGTCATCTTCGTCAATCACATAGGCGCCTTGCGCGTGCTTAAAAAACAGCGGTGTGCCGCCGACGCTTTTAAACGCGCGTACCGGTGAGTTTACGCCACCGGGGATATGGGCTTGGGCTTGTTCAAACAGGCTGGCTGAGCGGGACATGGCAGTTCTCGTAAACGGTCAGGAATGAATCAGCTCGACAAACGCACGCGCGCGGCGTTCTACCTCGGCGGCGTTGTCGGCGGCGAATAGGCTGTTGACCACCGCAAGGTAGTCGGCGCCGGCATCGAGCAGGGATGCGGCATTATCCAAGCTCACGCCGCCAATCGCCACCTTAGGCAAACGGCTTTGTTGACCGGCGTCATGCAGAATCGACAGCGGCGCGGCGGCAGCGCCGGGCTTGGTTTTAGACAGAAAAAAACGCCCGAAGGCTAAGTAGTCGGCGCCAGCCTGCTCGGCAGCGGCGGCCAACTCCAGATTGGCGTGGCAGGTGGCGCCCAGCAACGCGCCTTGCGGCAAGCGCGCGCGGGCCTCGCTCAGCGAGCCATCGGTTTGCCCCAAGTGCACGCCGTGCGCTTCTACGGCTAAGGCCAGCGCCACGTCATCGTTAATAATTAGCTGCGCGCCGTAGCGTTCGCACAGTTCGCGTAGGCGCAGCGCTTCATCGTGGCGGCGAGCTTGGTCGCGGGTTTTATCGCGGTATTGCAGCAAGCTGGCGCCGCCTTTGAGCACCGCCTCGCAGTAGGGCAGCAAGCGGTCGTCGGCTAATAGAAGGCTGTCGGTGATGGCATACAGGCCGCGAGTGAGGCTCATGCTTGCTCCGGGCGAATACGCCGTGGCAGCCATTGGCCGCTGCCGGGTTGGTCGGCATTGAGTAAGCACTGCCAGGTGTAGTCCAGCGCTTGTTGGCAGGCGCTGGGCAGGCTAATGCCTTGGGCAATTAAACCGGCCACGCTGGCCGCTAAGGTGCAGCCGGAGCCGTGATAGCTGCCGGGCAGACGGGCGCAGTCCCAGCTGTGATTGCCATCGTGGCGGGTAAACAGGCGATTGGTGACGTTCACCGTGTCGTCATGCGCGCCGGTAATCAACACCGCTGGGGTGAGCTTAAGCAGTTGCTCGGCGCAGGCCTGTACACTGGCTTGCTCATCAAGGCCGGCGAGCTTTTGCGCTTCCGGCAGATTGGGGGTGATCAGCGTGGCGCGCGGTAGTAATTGCTCGCGCAGCACGCTTAGCAATTCGCTATCGGCCAAAGGCGTGCCGCCACCGGCGCGCAGCACCGGGTCGATAATCAGCGGTGCGTTAATGCCCTGCGCAATCTCAGCGACTTGCAGGGCCATGGCGGCGCTGCCGAGCATGCCAAGTTTTATCGTTGCGATCGGTTGATCGGCCTGCAACAGCGCCACACAGCGTGCCACCCATGCTGGGTCTTGCGGTAGCACGGCGGCGACATTGTGGGTGTCTTGGCAGGTGAGCGCGGTGATCACTGGCAGGGCGTGACAATTCAGCGCTGCCAGCGTTTCGATATCGGCTTGAATGCCGGCGCCGCCGCTGGGGTCGTGGCCGGATAAACACAGCACGCCGGGGCGGTGAGGGTAGTGATTGATCATGCCGCGCAGCTTATCACTTTGCGCGCGGCGGATGGCTCGCCAAAGCAAGCGCTGATTGAATCGCCGAACGGTTCAAGCACAGCGCAGTGATTGGATTAAATCAGTGCTTCCCTAACGCAAGCCGTGGCGCAGCAAGATGGCGTCTAGCTCGCCGCTGTCTTTGAGCTGTTGCAGGCCTTGGTCGAAGCTCTGCAGCACAGTTTGGCCGCGCGCTTGGTTTTTCATGGTGACTAAGTGCAGGGTTTTGCTTTCAAACGCGGGCTCCACGGCAATCAGCTCTTCGGCAAACCACGGGTAGCGACGGGCGATCCAATAGCGGGCGACGAAGAAGTCGATAAAGATCAGGTCGACACCGCCGCGAAACAACTTGGCGAGGTTTTGCTCGTCGGAGACGGCCAGATCACGCTCGAACAGTTCCGAGGCATCGAGCACCGGATGATTGATATAGCCACGAACCAAGCCGAGGGTTTTCCCTTGCAGTTCAGCCACTGCGGCGTTGGGGTCGCTTTGCGGGTTATGCACCAGCGTAAAGCCGCTGTCTTTGCGTGCATATAAGCCCACTGGGCCGCCGGGAAAGGCTTGTGAATAGCTCAGGCTGGGTCTTTGTTGCGGGTCGTAGTATTCGGGAAATAAGCCGTCGACTTCGCCTTTGCGCACCATGCGCAGCGCGCGTGCCCAAGGGGCGAAGCGGATCTCCACGGTTTGCCCGCTGGCGGCAAAGGCCAGTTGCATCACTTCGCTGGCGTAACCCTGCGCTGGCAGGGTTTGCCCCACATAAGGCGGCCAGTCGAGGGTGACTAAACGCACCGGCGCCGGCGTTTCGGCCCACGCCCAAGGGCTTAACAGCGCCACGCAGAGCAGATAGCAACAGCGGCGTAAGCGGATCATGCAAGCGAGCCTCTACGACAATGCTGGGGTGTTGAATCAAATAAAGTATAGCGCCTGCATTTTGGCCGGCAGGGACAGTTCATCGCACTTGAGCCAAGCCGCACCTGTGGCCAGACTGGAGGTATAACAACGCGACGAGGAGCCTTGTGATGCGAACCTTGGATCAATGGTTAGATGACTACGCCGATAGCCATCAAGACCCTGTCAATAAAGCCTTTCACTGGGTGTGCGTGCCGCTGATTACTTTCAGCTTGCTGGGCATGCTGTGGGCCTTGCACCCGGCGGTGATGCTGGCCTTTATCGGCGTGGCGCTGGCGTTTTATTTCAGTCTGTCGTGGCGGGTGGCCGTGGTGATGGCGGCGCTGAGCGTGCTGGTGATCGCTGTGCTAACCCAGCTGCAGCAGGTGTTTTGGCCGTCGTTGATTATCTTTGTGCTGGCTTGGGTGGGGCAATTTATTGGCCACCATGTGGAAGGTAAAAAGCCGTCGTTCTTTAAAGACGTGCAGTTTTTGCTGGTGGGGCCGGTGTGGTGTCTGACCTTTTTGTATCGCCGTATGGGCTGGCGCTACGCCTAAAGTCGCCTAGTTTTACCCCTGAAACGGCCCGCCTTGTGCGGGCCGTTGCGTTTATAGCCACGATTGGCCGTGCCGCCTGTGCTAGAGTCGCCTATCCTTTTATTGAACTAATCAGTCTGTTTGTGTGGTGGGGTGGCAATGGGTTTTCTCTGCAAGCGCGGGCTGGTGTTCGTGGCGTTATTGAGCCTGTTGCTGACTTTGCCGGCCAAGGCGTTGACCTTTGACGAGTTCTTGCAAAGCGAGCCCTTGGGCCAGCATGTGGAAGTGTTGGAGGATGTGCGCGGTGAGTGGACCATTACCGACGTGGCCTCGCCGCAGTTGCTGCGTAGTTTTCGCCCGCTCAGCCAGCCGGTGCTCAATGCCGGTTATTCAAACTCGGTGTTCTGGCTGCGCTTAGTGCTGGATTACCAGCCGGTGACCGAGCAACGCGATGCCCGCTGGTTGCTCGAACTCGCTTACCCGCCGCTGGACAGCGTTAAGCTGTATGTCACCCAAGAGGGCCAGTGGCGGGAGATTGCCAGCGGCGATAGCCTGCCGTTTGCCGCACGGCCGATCAAAGCGCATACCTATTTATTCCCCTTACCCTTAGCCGCCGGGCAGAGCGAGGTGGTGTACCTGCGCCTGCAGTCGGAGGGTTCGCTGCAGGCGCCGTTAACCTTGTGGTCGCCGATCAGTTACCTAGAAGAACAGCCCGGGCGCATCTATGCCTTGGGCATGATCTACGGCGTGCTGCTGGTGATGCTGGTGTACAACCTGTTCATCTTCATCAGTGTGCGCGACTGGTCGTACCTGTTTTACATCCTCTATATCGGCTCATTCGGGCTGTATCAGCTGTCGGTCAATGGCGCGGCAATCGAATACTTCTGGCCGGATAACCCCTGGTGGGCCAACGCCGCGACGCCGTTCTTGGTGGGGATGGCCGGGGTGTTTGGCAGCCAGTTCGCACGCAGCTTCTTGCACACCAGTGAGCACTCGCCGTGGCTCGACCGCCTGTTGCTGGCGTTGATGCTCTGGGCGGCCGGCTGCATGGTGCTGGCGCTGACCAGTAGTTACAGCGTCGCTATGCCATTGGCCACCTTAATGGCCTTGGTGTTCTCGGTGTTGGTGTTCACCGCCGGCTTAGTCGCCTTGTGGCGCGGCATGCGTGTGGCGCGCTACTTCTTATTTGCCTGGACGGCGTTCCTCTTGGGCGGGGTGATTAATACCCTGATGGTGATGGGCTATCTGCCCAACATGTTCCTCACCATGTACGCCAGCCAGATTGGCTCGGCAATTGAGGTGGCGCTGCTGTCGTTGGCCTTGGCCGACCGCATCAATGCACTGAAAGAAGAACGTGCGCGCATCCTGCATGAGGCCAGCGAAAAACTGCAGGTGCTGAACAAAGAGCTGGCCAACAGCAACCGCTTGAAGGACGAGTTTTTAAGCAACCTGACCCACGAGCTGCGCACGCCGATGAATGGGGTGATTGGCGCCTTGGAGCTGATGCAGACCGTGCCCATGAGCACGGAATTGCAGGAGTACCAACGCACCGCTACCGGCTCGGCGCGCGACATGCTGCGCATGGTGGATGACATTCTGGCCCTGACGCAGTTGCAGGCCAGCAAGCTATACGCCTTGCACGAGCCCTTTAGCCTGCGCAGTTTGCTCGATGGCTTGCGCCAAGACTTCGCCCCCAAAGCGCAAGCGCGCGGGCTGACCTTTACCGTGCAGCTGGATGAAAAGCTCCCCGATATCGTGGAAAGCGATGCCGGTAAGCTCGCTCAAGCGCTGAGCTATTTGCTCGATAACGCGCTGAAATTTACCCGCAAGGGCCATGTGCGCTTGCAGGTTAGCCAAGCCAGTGCCGAGCCCGGGCGTTCCCTCACCCTGCGTTTTGAGGTGAGCGATACAGGCATCGGTTTTGATGAAGAGTTTGGCCAGCGCATCTACGACAACTTCCGCCAAGCCGATGGCTCGCATTCGCGCGCCTATGCCGGGCTGGGCATTGGTTTGAGCCTGTGCCAGCAGCTGGTCGGTTTGCTGCGCGGCGAGCTGAGCCACACCTCGACGCCCAATGTGGGTAGCTGCTTTACCTTAAAGCTAAAGCTAGGTTTGCCGCACACCGGCCGGCCGCTGCACGAATTGCCCAAGCGACTGCCGGACGAGACCTTAACCCTGCACCGTGAACCGCACGAGTGCAAAGTGCTGTTGGTCGAGGACGACCCAGTGAACCAGCTGGTGATTCGCGGCATGCTGCTGCGTTTGGGCTATCAGGTGCGCACCGCCGATAACGGTGAAGAGGCGCTAACCATCGTCGGCCGTGAAGCCTTCGATGGCGTGCTGATGGATTGCCAAATGCCCTACATGGACGGCTTTGCCGCGTGTCGCGCCCTGCGTGAACTGCCCAGCGGCAAGCAGCTACCGGTGCTGGCGGTGACTGCTTACACACAAAACGCCGACCGTGAGCGCTGCTTGGCTGCTGGCATGGATGACTACTTGGCCAAGCCGGTGCGGCTAGAAGAGCTCAAGTTGCTCTTGCAGCGCTGGGTGTTGGCGCGGCCGCACGTGGGGCAATAAGTGCCGATGCTGCACAAACTTGGCCTTTTTGTCGCAATGACTGGCTGAACTCGCGCTTCTGTGAAAGTATGAATCCTGATTCACTTCTTGCCTCAAGAAACAGGATTCTCCATGGCTTATCGACACACCCCTGAACGCCAAGCGCGCGACCGTGCGCAGCGTGAGCATGTGCTGCAGTTGGCGCTGGCGCTGGTGGTAGAAGGCGGCTTTGCCAGCCTCACCATGCAGCGCTTGGCCAAGGCCGCTGACATGGCCACCGGCAGCTTATATCGGCATTTTGCCGGTAAAGGCGAGCTGGCGGCGGAAGTGTTTTGCTTGGCCAGCCAACGCGAAGTAGAGGCTCTGCAGGAGGTGCTCGCCACCGACGGCAGCGCACTGCAACGCCTGCGTGCGGGTATCGAACGCTTTGCCCGGCGTGCTTGGGATAGCCGCCAACTGGCTTGGGCCTTGATTGCTGAACCGGTCGATCCGCAAGTCGAAGAGCAGCGCCTGCGCTACCGCGAAGCCTACGCCGAGCTGTTTGCCGGGGTGCTGCGCGAGGGCGAGCAGCATGGCGAATTCCGCGTTTCTCATCCGCACCTTGTCGCGGCATGCATGGTTGGGGCGATCTCCGAGGTACTGGTCGGCCCGCTGTCGCCACAGGCGCGCGCGCAGCGTAGCGAAGCGCAAGTCGAAGATGACTTGCAGCAGGTGCGCAGCACGCTCATCCATTTTTGTTTAGGCGCCTTGGCCAGCTAAGCCGCCAGCGCCTAATTAATTCACCGGAGTGAATCGCATGTCCGCCAGCCAATTTGCCGAAACCCACGAAGTGTTTAATCAGGTGCCGAGCCTCGACGGCGCCAACCTGTACCGCTTAGACACGCCGTTGCAGGCCTGGGTTAAGCACTACGGCGGCAGCTTTGCCGAGGCGCAACTGCAAGCGTACGGCGCCTTGGCCGGCGGCCCACTGATGGCGGCGGGCTTTTTAGCCAACGAAAACAAGCCGGTGTTTAAAACCCACGACCGCTATGGCCACCGGGTCGACTTGGTGGAGTTTCACCCGGCCTACCATGAGCTAATGCGCACTGCGATTGCCCACGGTATTCCTTCATCGCCCTGGCAGGACCCGCGCGAAGGCGCCCACGTGGCCCGCGCGGCGATGAACTACCTGCATAACCAAGCCGAGGCCGGCAATGCCTGCCCGTTGACTATGACCTTCGCCAGCGTCGCCAGCCTGCGTTTGCAGCCAGATTTGGCCGAGGTCTGGCTGCCCAAAGTACTCAGCCGTGAATACGACCCGCGTAACTTACCGATCAACGAGAAAACTGGCGCCACTATCGGCATGGCGATGACCGAGAAGCAAGGTGGCACCGACGTGCGCGCCAACACCACGCGTGCCACGCCAGTGGGTGTTGGCGGCCCGGGGCAGGCTTACGAGCTGGTCGGGCATAAGTGGTTTTGCTCGGCGCCGATGTGCGATGCCTTCTTAACGCTGGCTAATACCGACAAGGGTTTGTCGTGCTTCTTGCTGCCGCGTCACCGCCCGGATGGCACGCGCAATCAGTTTTATGTACAGCGGCTGAAAAACAAGCTGGGCAACTGGGCCAATGCCTCCAGCGAAGTGGAATACCGCGGCGCGCTGGCGTGGATGGTCGGCGAAGAAGGCCGAGGCGTGGCGACCATTATCGAGATGGTCGCGCTGACCCGTTTCGATTGCATGATTGGCTCCAGCAGCCTGATGCGCCAAGCGCTGACGCAAGCCACCCACCACTGCGCGCACCGCAAAGTGGGTGGCCGTGTGCTGGCCGAACAGCCGCTGATGCAGAATGTCTTGGCTGATTTGGCGCTCGAAAGCGAAGCCGCGTTGGCGCTGACCTTGCGCCTTGGCCGCGCGCTGGATCGTCAGCACGACGAGCAAGAAGACAAGTTCATGCGCCTGATGACCGCTGTGGGTAAATATTGGATCTGCAAACGTGCGCCGACCATGATCGCCGAGGCCTCCGAATGCCTAGGCGGCGCCGGTTATGTGGAAGAAACCATCATGCCGCGCCTGTACCGTGAGGCGCCGGTGAACTCCATCTGGGAAGGCTCCGGCAATGTGCAGTGCCTAGACGTGCTGCGTGCCTTATCGAAAGAGCCGGGCGTACTCGAAGCGTTGTTTCATGAGCTGGGCGATGGCAGCGGCGATCGCTATTTGCAGGCGCATATCCAACAGCTAAAAAACGACTTTGCCGACACCGCTGATATTCAGTACCGCGCCCGGCAGCTCACCGAAGATGTCGCTGTGGCCATGCAGGCCAAATTGCTGTTGGAGGCCGGCAATAGCACCGTCAGTGATGCCTTTATCGCCAGTCGCATCGCCGGGCGTGGCCGGGTGTACGGCACCTTGCCGCGTGGCACGGATGTCGAAGCCTTGTTGGCGCGCAGCACGCCGCTGGTTTAATGGCGCGGCGCTGGACGCCACAGATACCAACCACCGGCCGCCAGTAAGCTGGCCGCCAGCGCAGGCCAGAGCAGCGCGTTGTAGCTGTGCGCGAGGTAACTCAGCGTGCCCAGCACGCCGCCGACAATAAAGCCGCTGGCCAACAGCAAGTACAGCCAGATGCGCCGGCGGTCGGCGCGCTGACCGCGCAGGCGTTGCCCCAGCATGATGCCTAAGTCGGTAAAAATGCCGGTCACATGGGTGGTGCGCAGCAACGCGCCGCTGTAGGTGGTGGTCATGCCGTTTTGCAGGCCGCAAGCCAGCGAGGCCAAGTAATGGCCGGCGCTATGGTTGTACTGCAGCAACAATGCCGCGCACACCAGTAGCAAGGCTTCTAGGCCCAATACCCCGCTGTAACGGCGGTCGGCGCGCAAGGCTTGGTGGTTAATCAGCGCGGCACTTAATGCGGCGCCGAGCACAAAGCTCAGCATGATGGCCAAGAGGTGCAGCGCTGCCTGCCATTGCCCTTGCGCCAACTCAACGCCCAATAGCGAAGAGCTGCCGGATAAATGCGACACCCCTTGATGGTTAAACCCCAGCAAGGCAATGGCATTCACGCTGCCAGCCACCAGCGCCAAGGCAAAGCTGCCCAGCTCCACCCAGCGTGGGAGTTGTTTCAACATAGCGGGGCCTCTAGGCAACAACGACTGGCGACGTTATGCCCTAGCGGCCCCGCCTCTGCCAAGTGTTAGCTGGCTTTGGCCAGCGGCATGCGCGGCCACGGATGCGGCGCATTGAGGCGCTGGCGCAGCTGCTCGGCAAATTGCTCGGCCGCCGCCTGATTGGGCATGCGGATACGTTGCTTGGCAAAACACACCAGCCAAAGATCCCCTTCGGGGCGAACGGTCACGTGCATGAGGCAATCCTCCTGAGCTTTGTCTATCGCCAGTCTAGAGGGCCATGGTGTTAAAAAGATGACCTGCATCAAGCCTGCGCGCATGTCACATAAGCTTCATTAAATGACCCCTCTGCAGGGTGCAAGGCTGCGCTAAAACGGCGACACTGAAGACGACAATCGGCGAGGGAGTGAGCCCGTGAGTGCTGTGTTAATTCACGAAATGGTGGTGGTCGCCACCGCAGAAGAAGCCGTGCAGCGGCTCGATAATCTGTACCAACAAGCGCAGGCCGCTTTACGCCAAGCCTTGGCGGAATACCTGCGCAGTCGGCGCCAACCCAGTCGCAGCGAACGCGAGCGGTTTTGTTACCCGCAGCTGCGCCTGACCTATCGTTGTCAGGGCGAAGTGCCGAGCACCGTGCGTGCGTATGCCAAAGTGCAGTTGCCGGGCGTGTATCAAGTCACGGTCACCCAGCCGCAGGCCTTTCGACGCTATTTGCTCGATCAGCTGACGCCCCTGATGGCCGACTTCAGCGTCACCGTCGAGGTCGGCGCTAGTCAGCAATGCATTCCTTATCCGTATGTGATGGAAGGCAGCGACGAGCTGGCCGGCAGTGGCGTCAGTGCTGCCGAGTTGGCGCGGGTCTTCCCGAGTGCGGATTTATCCACCGTCAGTGATAGCGTGGCCGACGGTCTGTATGACTGGAGCGATAACGAGCGCTTGCCGCTGGCGCTGTTCGATGCGGCGCGCACCGACTTTTCGTTACGCCGCCTCGTGCATTACACCGGCAGTGATTGGCGCACGGTGCAGCCGTGGATTTTGCTCACCAACTACCACCGCTATGTGGATCAGTTCATTCGTTATGCGCTGGAGCAACTGCGCAGCGATACGCGCTATCAGGCGCTGGTGCTGCCCGGCAATGTGCGGGTCACGCGTGAGCAAAGCCCCGCCGAACAGCAGGCCTTGGTGGATGCCGTGGAATGGCACCGCTTTCAAATGCCCGCCTACCACCTGCAAACCAGCGATAGCCAAGGCATCACCTTAATCAATATTGGCGTGGGGCCGGCGAATGCGAAAAACATCACCGATCACTTGGCCGTGCTGCGCCCGCATTGTTGGCTGATGATTGGCCACTGCGGCGGCCTGCGTCAGTCGCAGACCATTGGCGACTATGTGCTGGCGCATGCCTACATGCGCCGCGATGGCATTCTCGACCGCGTGCTACCGCCGAATATTCCCATCCCCGCGCTGGCTGAAGTGCAACAAGCCCTGCAAGAAGCCGCCGCGCAAGTCACTGGTGAGCAAGGCGATGCGCTGAAGAAACGTCTGCGTACCGGCACTGTGCTGACCTACGACGACCGCAACTGGGAGCTGCACTGGGCCCACGAACGGGCGCTGATTAACCTGTCGCGCGCGGTGGCGGTGGACATGGAAAGCGGCACCATCGCCGCGCAGGGTTATCGCCTGCGAGTGCCCTACGGCACCTTGCTGTGCGTGTCGGATAAGCCACTGCACAGCGAAATCAAACTGCCTGGCGCCGCTACGGGCTTTTATCAGCGCGCGGTGAGCCAACACTTAGCGATTGGTATTGCCACCTTGCAGCGTTTACAGGGCCAGCTGAATAACCTGCACTCGCGCAAGCTGCGCAGTTTCGACGAGCCACCGTTCCGTTAAGCGGCAGCGTGCGGCGCTTTGGTTGCGCGTGCAGCAGCGGCATAATGGCGGCCGTTTTTATTCAGGGGGCGTTATGCCGCGTTCACGTCGGCCCACAGTGGGGGCCGCTTTTGCCAAGGCCCGCGCTGCCAGCAAGGGGCAGGCCAAGGCAGCACCGCGTCGCCAAGCCAAACCAGCACCGCTGGAGCCCAAGCTGATCCTGCTGAATAAGCCCTTTGATGTGCTCACCCAGTTCACCGATGGCCAAGGGCGGCAAACGCTCAAGGATTTTGTCAGCGTGAGCGGGGTTTACCCGGCAGGCAGGCTCGATCGTGATAGCGAAGGCCTTGTGCTGCTCACCAACGATGGCCAGTTGCAGGCACGCATCGCCGACCCTGCGCACAAGTTGGCAAAAACCTACTGGGTACAGGTCGAAGGTGAGCCGAGTGATGTGCAGCTGCGTCAGCTGCGCAAAGGGGTTGAACTCAAAGACGGCTGGACGCTACCGGCGGTGGTGGAGTGCATGCCCGAGCCAGAGCTGTGGCCCCGTAACCCGCCAGTACGCTTTCGCAAAAACGTACCGACCAGCTGGTTGTCGCTGACTATTCGTGAAGGGCGCAATCGCCAAGTGCGGCGTATGACGGCGGCAGTCAATCTGCCGACCCTGCGCTTAGTGCGGGTGAAAGTCGGTCCGTGGCAGCTAGATGACTTAGCGCCCGGACAGTGGCGCGAGGTGCCCGCGCAGCTGTAGCGCGGGCTGGCTGGCACGGCGCTTAAAAGCCGCCTTCCATGCTTTCAATCACCACAGTTTTAATCACAAAACCGAGCACGCCTAAGCCTAACGCGAAGAACAGTACTAGGGTGCCCCAGCGACCTGCTTTAGAGCGTTTGGCCAAATCCCACACGATAAAGCCCATAAAACCGACCAAGCCGGTGATCATCGCGACCATCAGCCACTGTTCGATGGCTTCGTAATTTTCCACGTGCATTACCTCGTCTTGCAGAACCGTCGGCACTCAACCGGGCGCGATTATACCGGCATTTCTAGCGGCGTAAGTGCTCCAAGGGTAACTGCGTAGACTCCAGTACCGGACGCAAGATAAAGCTCGAACGCACACTGGAGACGCCCTCAATGCGGGTTAAGGTGCCGAGCAAGAATTGCTGGTAGTGATCCATATCGGTGGCGACTACTTTGATTAAGTAGTCGGCCTCCATGCCGGTGATCAGGCAGCACTCCAGCACCTCGGGGCATTTAGCCAGCGCGTCTTCAAAGTGGCTGAAACGGTCGGGGGTGTGCTTATCCATGCTCACCATCACGTAGGCGCTTAACGTCAGGCCCAGTTTGCGCTGGTCCAAAATCGCCACGCGGCGACGAATTAAGCCTTGTTCTTCCAATTGACGCACACGGCGCAAGCAGGGCGAAGCCGACAGGCCGATGCGTTCGGCCAAGTCTTGGTTGCTCAGGCCTGCATCGCGCTGTAATTCGCGCAAAATCTGCAGGTCGTAGCGATCCAGTTGCAGGGAATTTACTTGGGTGTTGTGCATGATTGCTGATTTCTGGTTAAGGAGAGAATTTAATTGCTCATTTGTGGCCTTATAGTGCCATATTCGATCAGCAATTGCGTGCGTGGCGCTCTAGAATTCTCATCAAGCTTGAGGGCCGGGACACATGTCCTTCAGCGCAGTCGCCAACCAGCGCACTGCCAGCTGCTACGCTTACCGGCGTTCGCAGTATCCGGCCTGCCGTTACCCACAAGGCAACGAGATCAGCACTGCGCTACCCGCGCTGGACAGGACGACTAAAAAAGGAGGCTCATGAGCCTCCTTTTTTTATGCCGGTTATTTTTGCTCAGCTGGGCCGTCAGGCCTACTGCTTCCAGTGTTGCGGCTGGTTAATAAAGTCCACCAGCTCACGCAGGCGACCATGGTCGCGGCCATTGAAATGGAAGGCCAGACGGATCATGTCGGAAAACTCCGGTTCATCCGCTTCGCTGCTGGAGTAAGGCTGCTGAGTGAAACCGTGGCTGTTACACAGATCAGCAAACTCATGCTTTAACTCAGCTATGGCTTGCTCATTGAGTGCGTGATTCATGCGGATCACAAAGGTGTCTTTCAACCAGCGCGAGGAGTGGAAGTTACGGTAGAAGCCGGTAATTTCCTCGGCGGCTTGCTGCGGCGTGGTGGCAATGCGAATCAGCTTTAAGTCGCTGGCGCAGATATAGCCGTTATCGCGCAGTTGGGTTTGCATAAAGGCCAGCGCGTCCAACCAGTAACGGCCTTCGGGGGCGTCCAGCAAGACCACCGGCACCAGCGGGCTTTTGCCGGTTTGGATCAGGGTCAGCACCTCTAGGGCTTCATCCAGCGTGCCAAAGCCACCGGGGCACAGCACTAGGCCGTCGGCCTCTTTGACAAAGAACAGTTTGCGCAGAAAGAAAAAGTGAAACGGCAGCACATGGCTGGTGCCGTGCACGGTTTTGTTGGCGTGCTGTTCAAACGGCAGGGTGATGTTAAAGCCCAAGCTGTTTTCATAGCCGGCGCCTTCGTGAGCGGCGGCCATAATACCGTCGCCGGCGCCGGTGATTACCATCAGCTCGGATTGCGCCAGGGTATGCCCAAGGTCGCGCGCTAAGGCATACAGCGGGTGATCTTGCGGGGTGCGTGCCGAGCCGAACACGGTGACTTTGCGGCGGCGTTTGAACTGCGCCAGCATGGCGAAGGCGCCTTCCATCTCGCGCAGGGTTTGCAGCATGATCTTGGCGTCCCAGCGGTCACGGTCGGCCTGCGCCATGCGAATCACCGTGCTGAGCATTTCGCGGTACAGATCAAAATTGGCGCTGTCGGCGGGTACGGCTTGGTGCAGCAGCTCATCCACGTGCTTTTGCAGGTCGATGGCGCTGGTCTGCACGTGGCGGGCAAGGTAGTCGTCTGTTTCGTAGGGCATAGAAAACTCCTGTTAGCTCCTACGTAAAGCTTAACAGGCGCGGCCAAGTTTGCTGGGCCGCGCTTGTGATTGCTGAGTTAGCGGTGCTGACGGGTTTAAAAGGCGATCTGTTCGTCCTGCTCGGGGATGTTGGCATCCCAGTCAAAGTGCTGTTTGACCGCCGCCTGTAGCGCCTTGGTTTTTTCCAGTTCGCCATGCACCAGATACAGCTCGGGGCGCTTGTCGAAATGGCCGACCCACTCAAGCAGCTGATTTTGCCCGGCATGGGCGGAGAAGCCGCCTAGGGTATGAATCTTCGCCTTTACCGCTAAGCGTTGATGCAGCACGCGCACCACCGGCTCGCCATCGACAATCCGCCGTCCTAGCGTGCCTTTGGCCTGAAAGCCGGGGAACACGACGTGGCATTCTTCGCGCCACAGGTTGTGCTTGAAGTGGTGGGTGATGCGCCCGCCGGTGCACATGCCGCTGCCGGCAATGATGATCACGCCGCTTTTGAAGCGGTTGATGGCCATGGAGTCTTCGGCGTTGGGCGTGCAGCGCAGCACGGGCAGCCATTTTTCCAGCGTGTCGGCGCCTTGGCTGCGGATTTCTGCCTTATCGGCCTCATTAAACTGGTCACGGAAGCGCGAATAAATGGCGTTGGCACGAATCGCCATGGGGCTGTCGAGAAACACTGCCTGCTGCGGCAGTTTGCCTTGGTGATAGAAACGTCCTAAGTGGAATAACAAGTCTTGCGTGCGGCCCACGGCAAACGAGGGAATCAGCACGTTGCCGCCATCGCGGTGCGCTTGCTGGAGAATCTCGAGCAGTTCTTGCTCGGTGGCCTCGCTACAGCGGTGATCGCGATCGCCGTAGGTGGATTCGAGCATCACCAAGTCGGCGTCTTGCAAGAAGGTAGGGTCTTGCATCAGCGGTGTGCAGTCGTTGCCTAAGTCGCCGGAGAACACCAAGCGTCGGGTGAGGCCGTGATCGTGCACCACCAGCTCGACAATCGCCGAGCCAAGAATATGCCCAGCGTTATGGAAGGTGATATCCACGCCTTTGGCCACGCGCACGGTTTTGCCGTAGGGCACGGGGCTGCGTAATTTCAGCGCCTTTTCCGTTTCTAGCGTGGTGTACAAAGGCTGCACTGGTGGACGGCCTTGGCGTGCGCGCCAGCGGTTTTCCCACTCGGCGTCTTTTTCTTGAATATGCGCCGAATCGAGCAGCATCAGTTCAAGCAGTTCGCAGGTCGCTTCGGTCGCGTAAATAGGCTTGTTGTAGCCCATGCTGGCGAGCTTGGGCAGCAGGCCGCTGTGGTCTAAGTGCGCGTGGGAAATCACCACCGCATCGAGGCTGTTGGGGTCGAAAGGGAAGGGCGCGGCGTTCTGCGCCTCTTGATCGCGCAGGCCTTGGTGCATGCCGCACTCCAACAGCACGCGCGCGCCTTCGTGGGTTTCTAGCAAGTAGCACGAGCCAGTCACCTGACGAACCGCACCGTAAAAAGTCAGCAGGGCCATAAAACCTCCTTTTTTAACAGCATGCCGCAGTCAACAAGGCGTGTTTTGATGCAGATCATCGGTTTGTTGCTTGCGCGGCTTAGCGCTGCTCTACAGTGTATGCAGATAAGCACAAAGGTCTGTGACACGGAGGTTAGCCATGGCAGAACTGAAATTGGAGGTAGCGCCGGCGTTGCTACGCATGCTGCAACAATCGGCGCGGCTCAATGGCCTAAGCCTTGAAGACGAATGCCTGCGCCGCTTGGAGGGGCATGTGCGCCGCTCGCGCCGCTTAGAAGAGGTGATGGAGGAAATGCGCCATTTGCGCGGCCAAACCGGCGCGCCGCAAGGCCAGTGAGCGGGCTTACAGCTGGCAGTCGATAGCGGTAAAGCGTTCTTCAATCAGCGGGCGATTGCTGTGCTGCTCGCTGAAGCGGTAGCTCAGCACGGCGCCTTGGTTGAGTAATTCCCGAAAGCCTTGATTGCTGCACACGCTGCTGCGCAGTTGTTCGCGCATGCTGTGCCGATTGAGCTGCATTTGCTGGCCGTGGTGGGGCTCAACGCTGAGGTAGTTGATCAGCATGATGTCTTCCACGGCATAACCTTGATCGGTAATGAACTCGTTGATGGCGCGCGGTGTGCCTTCGCTGCTGCGTTTCGCCACTTGAGTGAGCGTGCGGTTGAGTTGGTAATCCGACAAATTGGCGGCGAGGCTAGCGGGGGCGAAGACGCTAAGGCACAGCAAGGCAACAAGAGAGCGGCGCATAACAGAGGGAGTCCAGAAGTGGGCGATCGGCCCTAGGGTGCGCTAACCCTGTGGTGCGGTAAAGGCTTGTGTGTTGTTTAGGCGGCCACGCAGGCGGCAGGGTAGGCCAAGTCGTAGTCGAAGGTCATCTCCGCCAGCGCATCACGCACCACTTGCTTAGCTTGGCAGGCGCAGCGGCCGCATTGGCTGGCAACGCCGGTTTTTAAACGCACTTCTTTATAGCTATTGCAGCCGTCAGCCACTGCGTTGCGCAGTTGCGTATCGGTGACGCCTTCACACAGACAAACGTACATAGCTAGCTTCCTAATCAGTGTTGAGTGGATGCTAAAAAGAATGAGAATGATTGTCAAAGACTATTGTTTTGATAGTCATTCTCACCGACGAGCGGCGCGGCCATGACTCACAGCGCCGTGCCATAGGCCTTTGGTGTGTGTGTTGGCCGTCTTGCATCAGTGGCGTGCGCGGCTCGGCACGTCTGCCATACTGAGCGGCGTGGTGTGGCCGCAATGGCTGGCGCCGGTTAACTCTTAGGAGGCATGGAATGAGCGTTCTCGTAGGTAAACAAGCACCCGATTTCGACGCTGCTGCAGTGCTGGCTGACGGCCAGATTGTCGACAGCTATAAGCTGAGCGAGGCCATTAAGGGCAAGTACGGCTTAGTGTTTTTCTATCCGTTGGACTTCACCTTTGTGTGCCCTTCGGAGCTGATTGCGCTGGATCACCGCACGCCGGAGTTTCAAGCCCGTGGCGTGGAGGTGATTGGCGTGTCGATTGACTCGCAGTTCACCCACAGCGCTTGGCGCAACACGCCGGTCGACAAAGGCGGGATTGGCCCCGTGAAGTACGCCTTAGTCGCCGACATTAAGCACGACATCTGCCGTGCCTATGATGTGGAGGCTGCCGGTGGCGTAGCGTTTCGTGGCGCGTTTCTGATCGATAAGCAGGGCGTGGTGCGCTCGCAGATCGTTAATGACCTGCCGCTGGGGCGCAACATGGACGAGTTACTGCGCTTGGTGGATGCCCTGCAATTCACCGAAGAGCACGGCGAAGTCTGCCCGGCGGGTTGGAAGAAGGGCGACAAGGGGATGACCGCTTCTGCCGAAGGTGTCGCGCAGTATCTGGCGGAAAATGCCGGCAAGCTATAAGTGTTGGCGGGCGCCGGTTTTCTCCGTTTGCAAGCCAATGGCTTAAAGCTTTGTAAGCATTTGCTGACACGCGCTGTCAGCAGAGTGAGCAAAAGCCTATCGGCGATGTTCGTCTGTTAGCGTGTATGGCTTGTAACTTATTGAAATATAAGGGCTCTTGGTTTTCTTTTGGGGCTCTGATGGGTGCCGCAGAGCGATCTTGCGTGGTTTGCGGCAACTCAGGGCTTGGGCGACACTAGCCCTGCGTTCAAGGACAACGCGCTTCAGCAGGACGCTGATAGGACACCGCAGGACGCGGCTTCACCAGGATGGTGAGAAGGACAAAGCAGGGAACAGGGAAGAAAAAGTGGGCGGGTTTACCCCGCCCCTTTTTTTGTCTGCGTTTTTTGCCGGGCGCTTACGGCTCGATGCTGACCTTGGGCATCGCCGGCATATCCAGCGTTTGCGCGCTGCGCGGGGCTAGCACTTCGGCTTCGCCATCCACCACTTGCTCGCCCAGCTGGTTAAACACGCGCGTGGCCAGCTTTACGCGGCCTTTGGGCAGTTTCTCCAGCACTTCTAATTCCACTTTTAGCGTATCGCCGAGTTTTACCGGGCGGGTGAATTTTAGGTGTTGGCCTAGATAAATCGTCCCCGGCCCCGGCAGCTGGCAAGCAATCGCTGCGCTAATCAGTGCGCCGGAAAACATGCCGTGGGCAATCTGCTCTTTAAATAAGGTGCTGGCGGCGTATTCGGCATCTAAATGCACCGGGTTGTTGTCGCCGGATACGGCGGCAAACAGTTGTACGTCGCGTTCGCTAACGCTGCGTAGCAGCTCGGCGCGTTGGCCGATGTCCAGTTGGTCGTAAGCAAAGCTGGTGACTTGAGTCATGCCATTTCCTTAGGGCTGCAGGCGCGCTGATGTTCTAGGCGGGCGTCGAGCCAGCTGAGTACTTCGGCGGTCACTTCAGCGCGGTTGGTTTCGTTGAGTAATTCGTGGCGCGCCTCGGGGTACAGGTTCAGCTGCACGTTCTTGAGCCCCGCTTCGCGCAGCTTGGCGGCGAGCGTTTCTAGGCGCTGGCCATCGCTGACCGGGTCTTTAGCGCCGCCGATCACCATAATGGGTAAGTCTGCATCAATGGCGCGCAGCGCTTCGACGCTGCTGATTTCAATCAGGCCACCGAGCAGGTCGATCCACAGCTGGGTGGTGCAAATAAAGCCGCACAGCGGGTCGTTGACGTATTTGTCGACTTCTTCAGGCTCGCGACTCAGCCAGTCAAAGCCAGTACGGGTGGGCTTGAAGGCTTTGTTGAACGAGCCGAAAGAGAGAAAGTCGATCAGCTTGCTGCGCCCTTGGCCGCCCAAGCGCCATTTTTCTAACTTGGCAATCCAGCGGCCGGCCTTAAATTGCAGCGGCTCGCCAAAGTTGGAGCCCGACAAAATCGCCCCTTGCAGACTGCAGCTGTGCTGCATCAAGTAGGCTTGGGCAATGTACGAGCCCATGCTGTGGGCAAACAGGAAGATGGGCGCTTTGGGGTGCGTGGTACGAATGTGGTGATTAAGCAGCGCCAGATCGCCCACCACTTTGTCCCAGCCGTCGCTGTCGGCGTAGTGGCCCAGTACGCCGCGCTCGGCGCTGGCGCCATGCCCACGTTGGTCGATGGCATACACCTCAAACCCTTGGCTGGTCAGGCTTTCGGCAAAGCGTGCGTAGCGCAGGCTGTGTTCAGCCATGCCGTGGGCAATCATTACCACGGCCTTGGGGGCGCTAGCGCCGCACCAGCGGTTAATGTGCAGGTCGGTGTGGTCGGGGGCGGTGAGCCAAAAGCCTTCGTGGCGCATGGGGATGTCCTTGTACCTGTGCTCAGGTCTTCGTTCTGTGTTTTGTGATGATAATTCATCAGATCAATCGGTGAGGTCGCCTCTTGGCCGATTTTTAGCGGCCTGCTAACGTGCAATGGCTCATGAAGAGCCCATCGCATCAGGTCAAGAGGAACAAGAACAATGCAACCTGAATTCTGGAATGGCAAGCGCGCCGCGGGTGTCCCTGACCAGCTGGACCTTGGCCAATACCATTCAGTGGTCGAAGTGTTTGAGCGCTCATGCAAGCGCTTCGCCGACCGCCCCGCCTTTAGCAACATGGGCGTGACCCTGACGTACGCCGAGCTAGACCGCCTGTCGGCCGCCTTTGCCGGCTACCTGCAAAACCATACCGATTTAAAGCCCGGCGACCGTATCGCCGTGCAAATGCCGAATATTCTGCAGTACCCGATTGCCGTGTTCGGTGCCATGCGCGCCGGGCTGATCGTGGTCAACACTAACCCGTTGTACACCGCGCGCGAGATGCGCCACCAGTTCACCGATGCCGGCGTGCGTGCCTTGGTGTACGTGAACCTGTTTGGCTCGCTGGTGCAGGAAGTGCTGGCCGATACGCAGATCGAATACCTGATCGAAGCGCAAATGGGCGATATGCAGTCGGCCCTTAAAGGCCTGCTGATCAATACCGTGGTCAAACACGTGAAGAAAATGGTCCCGCCGTATCAGCTGCCGCAAGCCTTGCCGTTTAAGCAGGTGTTGGCCAAGGGCCGTGGCTGCAGCTTGAAGCCGGTGCAGGTCAATCTTGAAGACATCGCCGTGCTGCAATACACCGGCGGCACCACCGGCGTGTCGAAGGGCGCCATGCTGACCCACGGCAACCTCGTGGCCAATATGCAGCAGATTCATGCCTGCTTATCGCAGGAAGGCCCGGACGGCCATCCGCTGCTTAAAGAAGGTCAAGAAGTGATGATTGCGCCACTGCCGCTCTATCACATCTATGCCTTCACCGCGAACTGCATGTGCATGATGGTGACCGGCAACCACAACGTGCTGATCACCAACCCGCGCGATATTCCCGGCTTTATTAAAGAGCTAAAGCAGTGGCGCTTCTCCGCCTTGCTGGGCCTGAACACCCTGTTTGTGGCCTTGATGGAGCATCCTGAGTTTAAAGACTTGGATTTCTCCAACCTCAAAGTCACCAACTCCGGCGGCACCGCCTTGGTGAAAGCCACCGCCGAGCGTTGGCACAAGATGACCGGCTGTACCGTAGTAGAAGGCTACGGCCTAACCGAGTGTGCGCCGGTGGTGACCACCAACCCGTATGGCGATCTGGTGCGTTTGGGCACTGTCGGTGTGCCGGTGCCGGGCACGACCTTGAAGGTGATTGATGACGATGGCATCGAGCAGCCCATCGGTGAGCGCGGCGAGCTGTGCGTGAAAGGCCCGCAGGTGATGAAAGGCTACTGGCAGCGCCCGGAAGCCACCGCAGAAATCCTCGATAACGAAGGCTGGCTGCGTACCGGCGACGTGGCGATCATTGATGAAGACGGCTTTACCCGTATCGTCGATCGCAAGAAAGACTTGGTGATCGTGTCCGGCTTTAACGTCTATCCCAACGAGATCGAAGACGTGGTCGGTGCTCACCCGAAAGTCGCCAACTGTGCGGTGATCGGCGTGCCGGATGACCGCTCGGGCGAGGCGGTAAAGTTGTTTGTCGTGCCGCGTGAAGGCGGGCTGGATGTGGATGAGCTGAAGCAGTACTGCAAAGCCAATCTGACCGGCTACAAGATGCCCAAGCACTACGAGCTGCGCGACAGCCTGCCGATGACCCCGGTGGGCAAAATCTTGCGCCGCGAGCTGCGCGACAGCACGCCCGCGTAAACGCTCAAACCGCTAACAAACCCCGCATTTGGTCTAGGCTAAATGCGGGGTTTTTGTTGGCTAAATCACGGCGCCGTTCGCCGCTTTCTGGCAGTACGGCAGGCTCTACTGCCTAGGCGCTCGCGGTAAATCCTGCTAACCTCGGGCAGTTTTTGGCGCCCGTTGCCGCCAAATTCCAGATGATCACAACAAACCGCCGGAACCAGTGTGTGAGTCGGCGGATGGACATTGCTTCAGTTTTTGAGGAGTGGGCGATACATGAGCGACAACTTCTGGGCGGACAAGTATCCGGCTGGTATCCCGACCGAGATCAACCCTGATCAGTTCCCTAACATTCAGGCCGTGTTTCGCCAAGCGTGCGAGCAGTTTGCTGACAAGCCTGCCTTTACCAACCTGGGCCGCACCATTACTTACGGTGAGCTCTATCAACTGTCTGCTGCCTTTGCCGCTTACCTGCAAAAGCACACCGACTTAAAGCCCGGCGACCGCATCGCCGTGCAAATGCCGAACGTTCTGCAATACCCCATCGTGGTATTTGGTGCTATGCGCGCCGGCCTCGTGGTGGTCAATACCAACCCGCTGTACACCGCGCGGGAAATGGAACACCAGTTCAATGACTCCGGCGCTAAAGCGCTGGTGTGCTTGGCCAACATGGCGCACTTGGCTGAACAAGTGGTACCTAAGACCGGCATTCGTCACGTAGTGATCACCGAAGTGGGCGACATGCTGCCGGCGCTTAAGCGTCTGCTGGTCAACACTGTGGTTAAGCACGTGAAGAAAATGGTCCCGCCGTTCCGCATTCCGGGTGCCGTTAAGCTGAACGATGCACTGGCTAAAGGCGCTGGCCAGATGGTCACCGAAGCCAGCCCAGACAGTGGCGACGTTGCTGTGCTGCAATACACCGGCGGCACCACTGGCGTGGCCAAAGGCGCGATGCTGACGCACCGCAATTTGGTCGCCAACATGCTGCAAGCCAAGGCGCTGATGGCCTCCGGTATGGGCGAAGGCAACGAAATCATCGTCGCGCCGCTGCCGCTGTACCACATCTACGCGTTCACCTTCCATTGCATGGCGATGATGATCACTGGTAACCACAACCTGCTGATCACCAACCCGCGCGACCTGCCGGCCATGGTCAAAGACCTGAGCAAGTTCCGCTTCACCGGTTTTGTTGGCCTGAATACTTTGTTCGTTGCCCTGTGCAATAACGAAGACTTCCAGAAGCTCGACTTCAGCGGTCTCAAGCTGACCCTGTCTGGTGGTATGGCACTGCAGTTGGCTACCGCCGAGCTGTGGCAGAAAGTCACCGGCAGCCCGATCTGCGAAGGCTACGGCATGACTGAAACCAGCCCGGTGGCCTCGGTGAACCCGCCGCAGAACATCCAGATTGGCACCATCGGTATTCCGGCGCCGTCGACCCTGTGTAAGGTTATCGACGACGAAGGCAAAGACCTCGGCATCGGCGCAGTGGGCGAGCTGTGTGTGAAAGGCCCGCAAGTGATGAAAGGCTACTGGCAGCGCCCAGAAGCCACCGACGAAGTGCTCGATGCCGAAGGCTGGCTGCGCACCGGCGACATCGCCATCATCCAAGAAGACGGCTTCATGCGCATTGTCGATCGTAAGAAAGACATGATTCTGGTGTCGGGCTTCAACGTGTACCCCAACGAACTGGAAGACGTCTTAGTGACTCTGCCGGGCGTGGTACAGGTTGCCGCCGTGGGCATCCCGGATGACAAGTCTGGCGAAGCGATTAAAGTCTTCATCGCCGCCAAGCCGGGCGTGACACTGACCAAAGAGCAAGTGATCGAGCACATGCGTGCCAACGTCACCGGCTACAAGGTGCCGCGTTACGTCGAGTTCCGCGAGAGCCTGCCGACCACCAACGTCGGTAAGATTCTGCGCCGCGAACTGCGCGACGAAGAGCTGAAGAAGCTGGGTAAGAAGTAACTGCTTGCCTGCGATAAAAAAACGGCTGCCTTAGGCAGCCGTTTTTTTATCTTGCGTGTTCGCCCAGCGGCGCTGGTGGTAGCTGGCTGAACAGATCTTCTAACCACTGGCAAAAGGCTTGTGTTTGCCAGCGGCCTTGACTGCTCTGATGCACGAGATAGCCCCAGCGGCTACCGGGTATAGCTAGGCCGGTGGCGTGCAAAATGCCTTGTTCGCGCAGTGTGCTGCTCAATAGCCAGCTGCCCAAGGCCTCGCCTAGCCCTTGCGCGGCGGCGTCCAGCAAGACGCCGGGGTCGGAGAAATTAAACCCTTGGCAGTCCGTGGGTGGCTGGGTTTTCCCCAGCGCATGCCAGCGGCTCCAGTCATACAAGCCTTCGCCATACAGGCGTGTGTGGCTGGGCGCCTGTGCGCTGCGCAGCGGCAACAGGGCGTCGCTAAACAGCGCTTGATAGTGGCAGTGGGCTTGTTCGCTGAGCTCATCGCGTAGGCACAGGTCGATCTCTTGGCTGGCCATATCAGGCACGCTATCGCTGGTGTACAGCCACACATCGATCTCGCTGTGCTCGGCGCGAAACACAGCCAAGTGCGGCAGCAATACATGCCGCGCCAGTGCTGGGCTGGTGTTGACGATCAGCTGATTGGGCTTGCGGTATTGCTCCAAGCGATGAATGCCAGCGGCCAAGTTCAGCAGCAGCTCATCCACCGTGGCATATAAATCAGCCCCGGCATCGCTGAGGCTGATGCTGCGTCCTTGGCGGTGAAACAACGGTTGCTGCAGTTGTTCTTCTAGCTGGCGAATTTGCTGACTAATAGCGGATTGGGTGAGGTGTAGCTCTTCGGCGGCGCGATGAAAGCTGCCCAGCCGAGCGGCGGCTTCGAAGCCGCGTAAGGCGTTAATAGCGGGCCAGTGTTTGAGCATGCTAATTAGCTCTGCTTATCAGTTGTGCGGAAAATAACTCGTTTGTCCGCTGATTTTGCCCGTCATAGCATCGTTCTTGAAGCGGTTTAACCGATTTCTGGTTAAACAAAACTGATCAAGGGCGAGTTATGTTGATAGGTAAAGAGACGGGTTGGCGGATGCCGGCTGAATGGCAACCGCATACCGCAACGTGGATGGTTTGGCCGCATAACCAAGGGTTGTGGGAGAGCACCTGGGGCGTGTCACTGGCTGCCGTGCAGGCGGATTTTGCCGCGGTGGTGAAAGCCATTGCGCGCTTTGAGCCCGTCATGCTGGTGGTTGCGCCAGAAGCGCGTCAGCAGGCTGAGCAGCTGTGCGGCGGTGTGGCCGAGCTTATTGAATTACCCGTGGATGATAGCTGGTGCCGCGATAGCGGCCCGACGTTTATTACTCACCCGCAGCATGGTTTGGCTGGGGTTAGCTGGCGCTTCAATGCTTGGGGCAACAAGTCGGCGCACGTGCAAGATTCTGTCTTGGCGCGGCGCATTCTCGACGGCCTTGGCCTGTCCTGTTTGGGCCTGCCGTTGGCCAACGAGGGCGGGGCGATTCATGTCGATGGCCAAGGCACGCTGATCACGACCGAGTCGGTATTACTCAACCCAAACCGTAATCCGGGTTTGAGCAAAGCAGAGATTGAAGCGGTGTTTGCCGAGGTGCTCGGCATTCGCAAAACCATTTGGCTGCCCGGCGATTTGGCCGGCGTCACCGGCGATATGACCGACGGCCATGTGGATGGCGTGTGCGCCTTTGCTCGCCCGGGCGTGCTGTTGGTGGATGCCACCCATGCGCAGGATTCAGTGTATGCCGAGGTAGTGCGAGAGAATCGCCGCGCCTTGCAGCTAGCCCTCGATGCGCAAGGGCGTGCCTTCGAGCTGATCGACTTGTACGAAGCCACAGCGGCGGTGGATGACAGCGCCGAGGTGTTTTGCGCTTCCTACACCAACTTCTATCTGTGTAATGGCGCGGTGATCATGCCGGCCTATGGCGTGCCGAGCGATCAAGCAGCTGCGTGCACCTTGCAGCAGGCTTTTCCCGAGCGCGAAGTGGTGCCGGTGCGTATCAATCAGCTGGCGCATGGCGGTGGCGGTATTCACTGCATCACCCAGCAGCAACCGGCGTGGGAGGCACAGTGATGAGCTTGCTCACTGTGGCCACCTGTCAGTTCGCCTGCAGTTGGGATATCGAGAGCAACCTGCGCGCCGCTGAACGGCAAGTGCGCGAAGCCGCCGCACAAGGCGCGCGTTTGATTCTGCTCCCTGAGCTGTTTGCCACACCGTACTTCTGCATCGAGCAGGACCACCGCCATCAAGCCTTAGCGCAGCCCTATGTCGATAGCCCGTTGCTCAAGCGCTTTGCCGCGCTGGCTGCGGAGCTGTCGGTGGTGCTGCCGCTGTCGTGGTACGAGCGCGCCGGCAATGCCTTCTTTAATTCGCTGACGGTGGCCGATGCCGATGGCCGCCTGCTCGGGGTGTACCGCAAAACCCATATCCCCAATGCCGTGGGCTATCAGGAGAAGGACTATTTCAGCCCCGGCGATACGGGCTTCCGCGTATGGGATAGCGCCGTAGGACGCTTGGGTGCCGGCATCTGCTGGGATCAGTGGTTCCCGGAAACCGCACGTTGTTTGGCCCTGCAAGGTGCGGAGGTTTTGCTGTTTCCCACCGCCATCGGCAGTGAGCCGGGCGATGCCGAGCACGACTCCTGCGCGCATTGGCAAATCGCTCAGCGCGGCCAAGCGGCGGCCAACTTAGTGCCATGGCTGGCGGCAAACCGTGTGGGGGAGGAGCGCGCGCCCAGCGACAACGTTCTGGCTATGACCTTCTACGGCGCGTCGTTTATCTGCGATCACCACGGCCAATTACTCGCCAGCGCGCCGCGCACGGGTGAGGCAGTGCTGGTGCACACCTTGGACTTGGCCAAGATGCGCGAAGACCGCCTGAGCTGGGGCGTGTACCGCGATCGTCGCCCCGAGATGTATGCGCCGTTACTCGGTTTGGACGGCGGCCTCAACCTAAGCGGAGACCACTCATGACACGCAACTTCATCGTGGCAGGCGCATTGCTTGCCTGTTTTACCAGCACACAGGCGGCCGAACCGGTGGTGCGGGTACTCAATTGGGCGGATTACTTTGCCCCCAATACTCTGCACGACTTCCAACAGGAAACCGGCATCCGCGTCATCTACGACGTGATGGACAGCAGCGAAGTGCTCGAAGCTAAGCTGATGACCGGCGGTAGCGGTTACGACCTGATCTTCCCCGGCGACACCGTGGCCGAGCGCCTGGCCCGTGCCGGCAGCTTACAGCCGTTGGCGCGCGAGCAATTGCAGCACTACGCCGATGTCAGCGCCGGGCTGCGCGCACTGCATGCGCAATACCCGCAATCGCAAGCGGCGACCGTGCCCTACACCTGGGGCAGCATCGGTATCACCTTCAATGCCGAGCAAGTGGCCAAGCGCATCGCCAATCCGCCGCTGGCTAGCCTCGACTTGCTGTTTAAGCCGGAATACGCCGCCAAGCTGGCCGACTGCGGTATTTCCATCGTCGACTCGCCCGATGAAGTGCTGGCCGTGGCGCTCAACTACCTAGGCCTCGATCCGCGCAGCGGGCAGGCCGATGACCTGCGCGCCGCCGAGCAGTTGCTGCTCAAGCTGCGCCCCTATGTGCGCAAGTTCCAGTCGCAGCCAGTGACCGAGCTGGTCAATGGCGACTTATGCGTGTCGCTGGGCTACAGCGGCGATGCCATTCAGGCGCAGCGCGCCGCTGTCGAAGCGGGCCGCACGGCGGACTTCCAATACCGCCTGCCCAAAGAGGGCACCACGGTATGGATGGACACTATGGCCATCCCCAACGATGCGCCGCACCCCGAGGCTGCCTACGCGCTGATCAACTTCCTCATGCGCCCCGAACGCATGGCCGAGATCACTAACTTCACCGGCTACCCCACCGCCAACGGCAAGGCGCAAGCCTTGATCGACCCGCAACTGGCCAACAACCCGGATATCTACCCCAGTGCCGAGGCCTATCAGCGCCTGATTCCCGGGCAGGACATTCCGCTCAAGGTGATGCGCAAACGCCTACGCACCTGGAACAGCATTAAAACGGCACGCGCTGACTAAGCGTGTGCCTTAACCCTCCGCGCGCTCAGCGCCGGTTTGCCACGAGGAAATAGCCATGACCAATCGTCGAGGTTTTTTGCAGGGGAGTTTGGGCCTCGGGCTGGTCAGCCTGATGGGCCTTGGGGGTAGTGTGCCTAGCCGTGCCGCTACGCCGCTGGTGGGTTGGCGGATGCCCGATGAACTGGCGCCACACAGCGGCAGCTACTTGGCGTTTGGCGCCCAACGCAGTGTGTGGGCTGACTGGACACCTGCCGTGCAAGCTTGCCTGGGGCGCTTGGCCAAGGCGATCGCCAAATACGAGCCGGTCACCGTGCTGTGTCGTGCTCATGAATTGGCCTTGGCTAAGCGCCACTGCGGCACACGCAACACGCGTTTTGTCACCTGCGCGCTGGATGACATCTGGCTGCGCGATACCGGCGGTTGTTTTGTGCGCGATGGCCGTGGCCAGCTAGGCAGTGTCGATTTCAACTTCAATGGCTGGGGCAACAAACAGGCGCACTACAACGATGCCTATGTCACCAGTCATGTCAGCTACGACGCGCGCGCCAGTTACTTGCGCAGCGAGTTAACCGGCGAAGGCGGCGGTATCGAAGTCGATGGCGAAGGCACTGCGATACTCACCGAAAGCTGCTGGCTGAATGCCAACCGTAACCCTGGTTGGAGCCGTGCCGAGATCGAAGCCGAACTCAAAGCGCTACTGGGGCTGGAGAAAATCATCTGGCTGCCGGGTATTCGCGGCAAAGACATTACCGATGGGCACGTGGACTTCTACGCACGCTTTGCCCGCCCCGGCGTGGTGGTGGCGAACTTGGATAACGATCCGGCCTCTTATGATTACGCCGTTACCCGCGAACACCTAAAGATTCTGCAGCGCGCCACCGATGCCCAAGGCCGCGCGTTGCAAGTGCATACCTTGCCGCCGCCCACACGCCTGCGGCGCAATCAGTTCACTCAGAAAAACCCAGATTTCGCCCCCGGTTACATCAACTACTACCCCGTTAATGGCGCAGTGATTGCCCCGCAATTTGGCGATAGCCAAGCCGATGGCTATTGCCGCGACCTGTTAAAGCAGCTTTACCCGGAGCGGCAGATTGTCCAGCTGGATATCGACGCCATCGCCGCCGGCGGTGGTGGTATCCACTGCGTCACCTTGCATTGCCCCGCATAGCTTTTGATTCGGTGCGGCTAACGATCTGGTCGCCGCGCTGATCGTCTTTACTCAATGGTATTGCCGCCTTAAACGGCGGCACTCAAACGCATAGAGGAGTTTGTCATGCGTATTGCACTGAGCTTACTGCTGGCCGCGGCCAGTTCCATCGTCTGCGCACAAAGTGCCGAGCGCATTCTGTACAACGGCACGCTGTACACCGTGAACGCGCAACAGCCTTGGGCGCAAGCCATCGCCATCGATAGCGATGGGCAGATCCTCGCCGTGGGTGACGAGCAAACCGTGATGGCCTTCGCCGATGACGACAGCGAGCTGATCGACCTGCAAGGGCGCTTGGTGCTGCCGGGCTTTCAGGACACCCACGCGCACGTGCTGGATGCCTCCAGTGCTGCGCAAGGCGACTGCCAGCTTGACCCACAAGCAGAGTTAGCGGACTGGCAAGCAACCTTGGCAGACTGCCAAGCCGCTAAGCCAGACGGTTGGTTACTCGGCTGGGGGCATAGCTTGCATACCTTGCTGGAGCAGGCGGCGTCGCCGCGCGCGGTGCTGGATGAGATCAGCCGCGAGCAGCCGATCGCCATCATGGAAGAAACCTCGCACTCCTACTGGCTGAACTCCGCCGCTTTAGCGCAGGCCGGCATTCATGCTGATACGTCCGACCCGCAGGGCGGGGTGATTCTCAAAAATGCCGACGGCGAGCCCACCGGCGTAGTGCTGGATAACGCGGGTGACTTGGCGATGGATAAAGCTCTGGCGCCCTCGCAAGCGCTACAAACGATTTACTACCAAGCGGTGCTGGATGGCCAAGCCGCGCTGGCTGAAAACGGGATTACCTCGGTGGCCGATGCCCGGGTGTTTTGGCGTCGCGGTCATCTTGAAGCTTGGCAGCAAGCAGCTGCGCAAGACCAGCTGTTGGCGCGCACTACGCTGGGGCTGTGGGCGTATCCGGGGCTGGACGACGCTGCACAACTGGCCGATCTGAAAGCGCTGTATCACGCTGCTCAAGACGATGAGCTACTGAGCGTCAGCCAGATCAAGTTCTACGTCGATGGCATTGTGCACAACACCACCGCGCGGCTGGCCGAGCCTTACGACGACAGCCTGCCGGGCGTAGACCCGCGCGGTGTGTATTACTTCACCCCGCAGCGCCTTAAGCGTTATGTGCGTGAGCTGGCGCAGGTGGGCTTCGATGCGCATATCCACGCTATCGGCGATCAGGCGGTGAGCGATGCCTTAGACGCCGTGGCTGGTGCCGGCCAAGGGCGGCATCGCCTGACCCACGTCGAACTGGTCAAAGCAGAAGACATTCCGCGTTTTGCCAAGCTGGGGGTGATTGCCGATTTTCAGCCTAGTCAGTATTTCCAGCCTTCGTTCTTGGCCGATAACTACCCGCTGATCGGCAAGCGCGCGGACCAGATGCTGCCGATGCGCGCGCTGTATGACAGTGGTGCGCATGTCACGCTCAGCTCCGACTGGGACGTAAACCCCTTGTCGCCACTAGGCATTCTGCAAAACGCCCTGAGCCTCGGTAAGCGCAGCTTGCCCAACCTAGAGGCAGCGATTCGCGCCTATACCTTGGATGCCGCCTACACCTTGCGCCAAGAGCACACCACCGGCTCGCTGGAAGTGGGCAAGCAAGCCGATTTAGTGGTGCTGTCGGATAACCTCTTCGAGCTGCCGGTGGCGCAGATCGGCGAGGTAGAGGTGCTTTGGACCTTGCTCGGCGGCGAGGAAACCTTCCGCCATAGCGAGTTCTGAGCTTTGTAACACTTCGCAAAACATGCCTGTGTAAAGCTTGTTGCGCCTGCACTTCGCCGGCCACTAGGATGCCGCGCCACGCTAACAGGAGGTTACCCAGCATGTCGGCTCAGCAGTTATGCACTATCGCGCGTTATTCCTTTCCGCATGAGGCGCACATTGCTCGCGCGAGCCTCGAGGCAGCCGGCATCGCGGCTTATGTGCAAGACGAGCACACGGTCAATATGAACTGGTTGTATTCCAATGCCTTGGGCGGCGTGCGCCTGCAAGTAGCGGCTACGGACGTTGCCCAAGCCTTGGCCCTGCTGGGAGAGGACTTTTCCACCACGCTGGCGCCCAGTGACGAAGCCGAACCACACACTCCGCCAGCCTGCCCGCGCTGTGCTGGGCAGCAATGGCAGCCCTATACCCAAGGCAAGCGCCCGGCGTTTGTGGTGTTTTTGCTGCTGGGCTTTCCGCTGTTTTTCTATCGCCATGGCCAGCGCTGCCAAGGCTGCGGGTATTTTCGTCGCGGCTGAGCTGCGCAGTGCTCAGGGCGCGGCAGCGCGCCCCGAGGGCTAATTTCTGCGACAATCGCAGCCCCTGTTAGCCCGTCTGTACCGAGTCATGAGTCAAGCCGATCTGCGTCAACTGCAAGCCAATCTCGACCGCGTGATGTTGGCCGACTGCCATCGTCTGCGCCGCCAATTACAGGCGCTGAGTAAACAGCCCGAGGCGGATAAGCTGGCGCAATGGCAGGCGCGTTTTGCTGAGTCTGAGGGCAAGGTAACGGCGCGGCGCGCAAGCGTGCCAGCGGTACGTTACGACGACGCGCTGCCGATTGCTGCCAAGCGTGACGAAATCAAAGCCGCGATCAGCGCCCACCAAGTGGTGGTCATCGCCGGCGAAACCGGCTCGGGCAAAACCACTCAGCTGCCGAAAATTTGCCTAGAGCTAGGCCGTGGCGTGCACGGTTTAATCGGCCACACCCAGCCGCGCCGGTTAGCCGCGCGCAGCGTGGCCAGCCGCGTGGCGGAAGAACTCGCCGTGCCGCTTGGCGAGCAAGTTGGTTTTCAGATGCGTTTTGAAGACCAAAGCCATGACGGCACGCTGGTCAAGCTGATGACCGACGGCATTCTGCTCGCCGAAACCCAGCGCGACCGCTTTCTGGAACGTTACGACACGCTGATCATCGACGAAGCCCACGAACGCAGCCTGAACATCGACTTCCTCTTGGGCTACCTGAAAACCCTGCTGCCGCGCCGGCCTGACCTCAAACTGATCATCACCTCGGCAACCATCGATCTAGAGCGCTTTGCCGAGCACTTTAACGACGCGCCGATTATCGAAGTGTCAGGCCGCACCTATCCGGTGGACGTCTGGTATCGCCCGCTCACCGCCGAGGTAGACGAAGACGGCAACCGCGTTGAAGACGACCTAAGCGCCGAACAAGGCATTCTCGCCGCGCTGGACGAGATCGAAGCCTTCGAGCGCAGCGAAAAAAAGCGCCCCGGCGATGTGCTGGTGTTTTTGCCCGGCGAGCGGGAGATCCGCGAAACCGCCGACCACCTGCGCAAAGCCCAGTTGCGCCACACCGAAGTGCTGCCTTTGTATGCACGGCTGTCTGCCGCCGAGCAGCAGAAAATCTTCCAGAGTCATCCGGGGCGTAGGGTAGTGCTGGCCACCAACGTGGCGGAAACCTCGCTCACCGTGCCGGGCATTCGCTATGTGATCGACACCGGCACCGCGCGCATTAGCCGCTACAGCTACAAGGCCAAAGTGCAGCGTCTGCCGATTGAGGCGGTGTCGCAAGCCAGCGCCAACCAGCGTAAGGGCCGCTGCGGGCGGGTCGAACCGGGCATCTGTATTCGCCTGTACAGCGAGGAGGATTTCCTCGCCCGCCCGGAATTTACCGATCCGGAGATTCTGCGCACCAACCTCGCCGCGGTGATTTTGCAGATGCTGCACCTGCGCTTGGGGCGCATCGAAGATTTCCCGTTTATCGAGCCGCCGGAAGGCAAGGCGATCAAAGACGGCTTCACCTTGCTCGGCGAGCTGCGCGCCGTTACCGAGCAAGGCGAGTTGACCGAGATTGGCCGCCAACTGGCGCGCTTGCCGATTGATCCGCGCTTGGGCCGCATGCTGATCGAAGCGGTCAAGCAGGGCAGCGTTGATGAGGTGCTGATTGTCGCCAGCGCGCTGTCGGTGCAAGACCCGCGCGAGCGCCCCGTCGAGCGCCAACAGGCCGCCGACCAAGCCCATGCACAGTGGAAAGACCCAGATTCCGACTTCGCCGCGCTGATAAACCTGTGGCGCGGCTTTGAAGAACAACGTCAGGAGCTCGGCAGCAATGCGCTGCGCAGCTGGTGCCGCAAGAACTTCCTCAACTATTTACGTTTGCGCGAATGGCGCGACGCGCACCGTCAGCTGCTGCTGATTCTGCGTGAGCTAAAACTACCTGCCGCCAAGCAAGCGAGCAAAACAGCCGAGCAGGCCGGCGAGCCAACGCCCGAGCAGCTGCGGGAAAACTACGCCGCGGTACACAAGGCGATTCTCGCCGGCTTGCTCAGCCAGATCGGGCAAAAAACCGAAGACGGCGACTACTTAGGCGCACGGCAACGGCGCTTTTGGATTCACCCCGGCTCCAGCCTTGGCCGCAAACGCCCGCAATGGCTGATGGCCGCCGAGCTGGTGGAAACCAGCAAGCTATTCGCGCGCATGGTGGCGAAAATCGAGCCGGATTGGCTCGAGCCGTTGGCTGGTCATTTGCTGAAAAAGACCTACCTCGAACCGCACTGGGAAAAGAAGCGCGGCCAAGTGGTGGCTTACGAGCAAATCAGCGTCTACGGCCTGATCATCGTCGGTCGCCGTGCTTGTCACTACGGCCCGCACGACCCGGTGGTGGCGCGCGAGCTGTTTATCCGCGAAGGCTTAGTGCGCGGCGATATTCTCTCCCGCGCGCAGTGCTTAACCGCCAACCGCCAGTTGCTCGAACAACTCGATGCGCTGGAGGCCAAAGCGCGCCGCCGCGACATTCTTGCCGACGAAGAAACCCTGTTCGCCTACTACGACGCGCGCCTGCCGGCGGATATCTACCAAACCGCCAGCTTCGATAACTGGTACAAGCGCGAGCGCGCCAAACAGCCGCAACTGCTGCACATGACCGAGGCCGACGTGCTGGCCCGCGATGCGGCAGAAGTGACCGCCGCGCAATACCCCGACACCTTGCAAATCGGCGAGCTGACCTTGCCGCTCAGCTACCACTTTGAGCCGAATCATGCGCGCGACGGCGTTACCCTGCGTGTACCCGCGCCGCTGCTGCCGCAGTTACCGGCCGAGCGCCTGCAATGGCTGGTGCCGGGCTTGCTGAAAGACAAATGCGTGGCGCTGGTGCGCAGCCTGCCCAAAGCCATCCGTAAGAATTTTGTGCCCGTGCCGGACTTTGTCGATGCGGCGCTCGCCAAACTGGTCTTCGGCCAAGGCGCGCTGCCGCAAGCCCTCGGCCACGAACTGCTACGCATGACCGGCGTGCGGGTGAGTGAAGAAGCGTGGCAAGAAGCCGAAAACGCCGTGCCCGAGCACCTGCGGATGAACATCGAAGTGGTCGATGCGCGCGGCAAAGCCCTCGGCGAAGGCCGCGACTTGGTCGAGCTGACCGCGCGCTTTGCCAAGGCCAGCCAAGCTGCGTTGGAGTTGCCAAGCAACAAAACCAGCCCCGCGCCGATCAAGAGTGACGACTTTGCCGTTAAAGCCAGCACCCAACACAAGGTCGCCGGGCTGGCGATGACCGTTTACCCCGCGCTGGTGGATGACGGCGGGCACGTCAAAGAAGAACGCTTCGCCACCCAAGCCGAAGCCGCCTACCAACACCGCCGCGCGGTGCAGCGCTTGCTGCTCCAGCAATTGCCCGAGCAAGCCAAGTTCCTGCGCAGCAAACTGCCCGGGCAAACCGAGCTGGGCCTGCTCTATCGCGATATGGGGCGGCTAGAGGCGCTGGTCGAAGACATCCTCCTCGCCAGCCTCGACGCCTGCATGCTGGAAGGTTTAACCGAACTGCCGCGCGATGCCGCCAGCCTCGCCAATCTGGCCGAACGCGGCCGCGCCAACTGGCCCGCCGAGGCCGACGCCTTGGCCAAGCTGCTGCTGGACATTCTCAAGCGTTGGCAGGCCCTGCAAAAACGCTTCAAAGGCCGCATCGACCTCGCCATGGCCGTGGCCCTCAACGACATCAAAGCGCAACTGGCCGCGCTGGTGTACCCAGGCTTTGTGCGCCACACCCCGCTCACTTGGCTCAAGGAATACCCGCGCTACCTCAAAGCCATCGAACAACGCCTCGACAAAGTCGCCAGCCAAGTGCAACGCGACCGCGTCTGGGCTGGCGAGCTGGCCGGTTATTGGGAGCAGTACCAAGCGCGCTTGGCCAAACACAGCCAAGAGGGCAAGCGCGACCCCGAGTTACAGCTGTATCGCTGGATGCTCGAGGAATACCGCGTGTCGCTGTTTGCCCAGCAGCTGGGCACTAAGATGCCGGTGTCGGATAAGCGGCTGAATAAGCAGTGGGGGAGTGTGGAGGGGTGAATGTTTTTTTCAGGGACGTTGAGGTGGTGCATGAAAATAAATGCTAGACAGCTAATAGCCATTAGCCTCGCGCTATTTCCAGCGATGGCTTATGCGAACGGCGGCGGCTCTTTGTTGCTGCTTATTAGTGCGGGTGTCTTTGTTTACGGCCAGATCTGGATATTGCTGGTAGAGACGCTTTTTTTGAAAAGAGCTTCGGGTCAAGGCACGAGTGTGTCTTTTAAGCAAGTGTTTTTGGCTAATCTCTGCTCAACGATTGTTGTAGGGTTCGGTTTGCCACTGTGTTTGGCGTTAATTACGCTGGGCGCTATGGAGTTGCCAGCTCCTTATGGAGGGTATGCCTCACTGCTAGGAACATGGATTTATGAGGGCGCTCCGCATTTGGAGTATCTGGGCTATGTTTCGATTGTCTGGCTTTTTATTACGCTGCTGCTGACGGTGTTCTGTGAAAAGGCGTTCTATCAGCGGTATTGGCGTAAGGTTGGTTTTGTGCCGGAGTTTTCTGTTGATAGATTTATTTGGCAGGCGCATGCGGTTAGTTATTCAGGGCTGCTTGTTGTTGTGTTGGTGATGTGGCGGGAGTTGCTCTTTTAAGGTGTGATTGCTTAGGCGAGGTTGGAGGCTTTCTTTATTTTCTTGGCTCGTTTCGTGAGGTCTTATGTGGGTAGTCGTGCCGCTATTAATATTGTTTGCTCACTTGGTTTTCAGTGCTTGGCAAAAGGGTGAGGGCTATTTTTACTCTACACAGGTGTCATTGTGGGGCACTTTTTTATGTTGGCTGGTCGCTTTTGATGTTAGTGAAGCTGAGGGGGTTAGTGGGCTGTTGATTGTTTTTTCTCTGCTGTCGCTAATGGTCAATATGCGTTTTGTGACGATGACGTCGATTTATGATCTTAAGTATCAAGGCTTGACTGAGTTCAAGAGGTTCTGTCTGCGTAAGGGTTACTTGACGAGGTTTGAGTCTTTCACTGTGGCTGGTTTGTATTGGGTGGTTGGTGGTATATGGGTGTTTGCGTTGGTAAAGATAGCGGAGAAGTTTTTAATTAGCTAATTACTGGCGTGCTGCGCAAATTGGCTGTTTCGCCTCCCGGCGACCTTCTTTTCTTTGGCGCAAAGAAAAGAAGGCAAAAGAAACATGCCCCCGCCATTGGCTCGGCTGCGCCGAGTTCCCTCACTGCATCATTGTTTCAGAGGCCCTCCGCGAAGGGCCGTCCTGGCCCATCGCGGCTTTCGCGGCATCCCTGCCGCTCAACCTCTTACACAACGACTCCGTTCGGCCTGCTGAAGGGGGCGTTGGTGCAGGTCGAGGGTTTGGCGATTTGCAAATTTTGCTTGTTACTTAACTGTTATTGCCTCACCCCAGCCCTCTCCCAGTGGGAGAGGGGGAAATACGGCTGATTAGTTTGTATTTGGCTGTTGCATTTAAGCCCTCTCCCTTGAGGGAGAGGGTTGGGTGAGGGTGTTGAATATGAATGCCAATGGTTCAGCTTGCACCAATCGCCCCTTTTATCCGGCTGAGCGCAGGCTGGCTGTAGTGGGGTAAGCCGCAGGGATGCGGCGCAAGCGGCGATGGGCTAGGGATAGCCCTTCGCCGTGGCCCCACGTAAGCCTGCCGGAGCGAAGGGACTCGGCGCAGCCGAGGCGGATAGCAGGGGCTGTACGGAACACTCACATGGGTTACAAAAAAGTTCAGTCACATAGGTGACACATTGAGCGTTACATAACCATCCTGAGCGTTTCTTATATCGAACCGTCCAAGGATGATTGAGCCAAAAATAACATCCCAAACGCCGTCGCAAATCTCCTCCAGCCCGATGGTTTGATGCTGGAGTACATGCCCGACATAGATCCGCATGTTGCGACGTCTCACCACTCCCGAGCAGCCCACCAAAGCATTCTCGATATGGCTTGGATAGACCATCTCGGGCAGCTTGCTGGGAAAGACTCGTGGCGAGCGTGTGTAACAGGACGCTGGTGTTCGCTGCTGTAAGGCCTCGTGTACCCGTTCGTGGTTATAGAACTGGCGGAACCGATCAAGATGCTGCTGTTGCGCTTTCCATGCTACCGCCGGTGGTGATGGCAAGGTGCTTTTTAATGTGCGGTGCATCCGTTCATGGCGGCCGTTTTGTTCCGGTCTGCCCGGTGCTATGCGTTCTGGGATGATGCCGAGGCGCAACCACCAAATCGATAACCGCGACAGCCCCGCACGGCCCTTGCTGGCAAAGGGTGCGCCGTTGTCGGTGCGTATGCGTTCTGGCAAACCGTACTCACGGAAGACCTGGGTAAATATCGCCTGTGTCTCTTTGAAGTTGGTGTTGCGCATGCCGTGGCAAGCCAGCAAACAACGGCTGGCGTGATCCATGATGGTCAGCGGATAACACCAGACACCGGCGCCAGTTAAGTACTGACCTTTGAAGTCTGCGGTGAACAACTGATTAGGCTCATCGGCCTTCTGCAGTGGCCTAGGGTAAACAGCCACGCGCTGACGTAAGCGCCGTGGTTTCACCAAGTTAGCCTTCTTCAAGATGTTGTAGATCGTTGTTTTAGAAGGCGGCTCTTGGTCGGGGAAGCGCTTAATCAGATCGGCCTGGATCTTCTTCGGGCCCGGCGTGGTTTCCCCGATGCCGCGTAGCTCGATCACTGCATCACGAATGGCCTGCGGCACGATGCGGTCTTGCGATAAGCGCCGTCGGCTGCGCTCTTCTAACCCGGCTGGGCCTTCGTGCTCATAGCGATCAAGCCACTTGTAACCCGTTTTGCGACTGATCTCGTAGGCCTGACACAAGGCGCTAAAGCTAGGCGCGCCTTTGAGATAATCCGCAATGAAAAGGAGTTTCATGTCCATAGGTTTCAGCTCTTGCCAAGGCATGGTCAGATCCTCAAAAAAACGACCATGCCAGTTAAAAACTGTTACCTATGTGCGTGAACCAATTTGTTACCTATGTGAGTGAGTCATACCGGGCAAGCGTTTTTGCTTACTTTTGTCGCAATGACAAAAGTGAGTCGCCCGGGAAGGGCGAAACAGAAGGGGTCGACAAACTCAGTAGTCAGCCTAACGCAATAACGCAGACGCCCACCGCTTTACAGACCAAATGCACCTATTGGTGAGTCAAGCTACAAGGCGCTAATCCAACATAGCAGTCACGCCTGATCACTAAACAGCAACCCCCCTCCCTTGGTTGGCCTGCATGTCATCCCCGCTTCATGCACCTTGCGTACTCTTGCGCCGCCTGCCGTGGCGCAGGCCTTGAAGAATAATTCCAATATAAGGACCTCACCCATGCGACTGCTCGCCTGTTGCGTACTATTGGCAGCCACTGCCACCAGTTACGCCCAACCACAATGCCCCGATATGAATGCTGCACTTAACCCGCCGGCGCTCACTAAGCCGGCGAAGAAATCCTTCCGCCACTTTGGTAATCGCATCTTGGCCAAGTTTTATAAGCCGTGGCACATGGTGCATGACGAGATGGTGCGCGCTGGTCAGGCGGCCACCGTCACGGCTAAGTTCGATTACGACGCCGTGCTGCATAAAGATCTCGAAGATGAAACCGTGCACGCCTACCTGTTCGGCCCCGGCATGCAGCAGTGGCAAGCCATCGGCAGTTACCGCACCGACAGCGACGGCAAAATCCGTGTGCCGGTGGGTGTGCGCCCTGTGGGGGAATACCGCCTGCGCTTTGTGGTGGAAGGTGACTTAAGCCAAGTGGATGGCTACCTGAGCGTGGTCGAGGCGGGGCGTAAAGCCGTGCTGTTTGATATCGACGGCACGCTGACCATTAACGACTTCGAGGCCTATGCCGATTATGTGGGGGTGAAAACCGCGCAGGCGTATTACTACGCGCCAGAAACCGTGCGTGCCTACCGTGACAAGGGTTATCAACTGGTGTTTCTCACCGCACGCCCGTACTGGGTGACCAAAGATGGCCGCGAGTGGTTTGTGACACAGAATTTGCCGCAGTGGCATTACCGCTCTAACCCCTACGGCGACGGGCCGATTCCGCCGAACACCGTGGCGCATAAGCAGGGTTATATCCAATACCTGCGTGAGCACGTGGGCTTAGACATAGTGCGCGCCTACGGCAATGCCAGCACCGATATTGAGGCCTACGCCGGTGCGGGCCTGCCCAAAGCAGAAACGTGGATCATCGGCAAAAACGCCGGTAACAACGGCACGCAAGCCGTCAGTGGTGATTACAGCTACCACTTCAGCACTGTGGTGCAAAACACCCCAGCCGCCTGTCCGTAATACGGAGTGGGCGGCGCTGGCCGTCCATTTTCCTTGGCCTAAATCAAGGTTTCCCGCGCGCTGCGCTTTTAGTCTGAAGCTATTTAAAAGGGGCAGCGTATGGCACGGATTCTTTTGCTCTACTCCACCACCGACGGGCACACGCGGCGCATTGCCGAGGTCATGGCCACGCAGTGGCGTGCTGCCGAGCATGAGGTGTTGGTGCACGATGTGTCGTTACCACTGCGTTCGGCGTTGAGCAGTTTCGATGCGGTGGTCTTGGGCGCCAGTGTGCGTGGCGGGCGCCATCAGGTGTTTGCCAGCGAATTTGTTGGCGCGCATTTGGATGAGCTGCAGCAGATGCCCAGCGCGTTTTTCTCGGTGAATTTGCAAGCGCGCACCCCGCCCAAAGACACCGCCGAAGGCAATCCGCACGTGCAGCAGTTTTTAGCCAGCACGCCGTGGCGGCCCAGCTTAGTCACGGTGTTCGCCGGCAAGTTGGATATGCGCCGTTATCGCTGGAAAGACCGCCTGATGGCCATGAGCGCCATGTGGGCGACCGGCGACCGAGTGTGGCCGTGGAGCGTGCGCGAATACACCGACTGGGCCGCTGTACGCGCGTTTGCTGAGGCGATTACGCAGGCTGAGGCCGCGACTTAAATCTTGCGCCAGTCCGGGTTGGTTTGTTTGAGCGCTTGTAAGTCAAAGTTCTCGGCGCTTAACGGTGGGCCTTGATACAGCAGAGTGTCGTGTGCGCCGGCGCCTAAGGCCAGCTCACGAAACGCGCGTGCCTCAATCATGGTGAGGCCGCCTTCAGTTTTCGCCATCGGGTGAATAATCACGAACGGGGGCGGGGTAAACCAAGCCTTGCCGCTAATGCGCTTCACCAGCAGCTGTAAGAGTTTTTCTGCGGCGGCGAAGTCTGCCAGCAAGGTTCGCGGGTGGGTGAAGGGGCTAAGCACTTGGCTATCTGGCTTGGCGCGTAAGCGTGCCGCTTGGCCGAAGGTGACCAAGGGTTTGCCGTTGCTCTGCTCGACGACCAGCACCGGCTCATCGCTAAAAATGTCGCCGCTGGTTAAGTCGAGCAGCTGGATGTTGTCCGGCCAGATTTGCACGTAGAGCGTGCGGCTAAAGCGGTTCATCAAGTGTTTCAACATGCTCTTAGCGCCTTACCTATCAGGATGGGGTGTTGTTATTCGGCTTTTGCAGCCAGCATTTAAACGGATACAAAAACTGCCCCAGCATGCCCGCTGGAATTGGGTCGTTGACGGTGCCGTAAGTGCTGGCCAGCGGCCCTGGCATATAGGTGGTGCGGAAAATAACGTCGTAGATGGGCAAGAAGCCGGCGTAATTTTTATCAATGGCCGCCTCTTCAGAGGAGTGGTGCCAATGGTGAAACTCGGGGGTGGCCAATATCCAGCGCAACACCGGGAAGCGCAAACGCAGGTTGGCGTGAATAAAAATCGCGTGGAATGAGATAAACACTAAGTAGGCATACACCGCCGAAGGCGCAAAGCCGAGGACAAAAATCGGCAAGTAGCCGGCGAGGCGATTGGTGAGGATTTCCAGCACGTGCAGGCGCGATGAGGCGAGCCAATCCATGTGCGTGGTGGAATGGTGCACGGCGTGAATCTTCCACAAGGCCGGCACCTCGTGCATGGCGCGGTGAATCCAATAAGTGCCGAAGTCGACCACCAGCAAAATGGCGATAAATTGCAGCCACAGCGGTTGTGCGGCGACCCATTTTTGCAGCTCCCAACTCGTGCTTTCATGCAGAAACACTTGCACGGGAATGATGGTGAAAAAGCTGATCAGCTGCAGACCCAGATGGCTGAACATGAAGTATTTAAGGTCGGTGATCCAGCCGGGGCGGAAGACTTTTTGCTCGCGCTCTTTGCTGAACAGGCGCTCTAGCGGGATGAAGATAAGCGCCAGAACCACCAGCGTTAGGATGAAGTAATCCAAACCGACATACAGGCCGCGGGTATTGATATCCGGCGCTTCAATTTTGCCCGAGCCAATTAAAGCGGCAGTGGTGGCGAGCAACATGCCAAACACGCCATAGCGAATCGACTCATGGCGCAGCATCGATATCAAGCCGCAAGCAAAGCCGATGGCGATGCTGATCTGTAGGCTAACGCGCAGCACGTCGAGGTTATAAAAGCCGCGAAAGTCGGGGGTGGTGAACAGTTCCGGCCAAATAAAACACACCGAGGCGAGCACTGAGAGCAAGCCTAAACCGACTGACAGCGCGGCGCTGGTTTTGCCTTGGCCGGGGGTGAGGTCGACGTTTTCATAGCGACTGCGAAGGCGTTGGCTCATAACAAATCCTTGTGAAGGTAACGATCCCTGTGACGGCCTACGGTGCTAGGCAGGCCACGCGCGCCGCGCATTATGCGGATTTTTGCCTGGGCTTGTGTGGCTGTGCGGCACATTTTGTTGGCCTGCACTGCGCTTGGCGAGTGGTCGTGAGGGTGTTCATTGGCATTCTTACGGTGAATAAGAGCGGCGCAGTGAGCGGCGCTTTTTCTATAGTGCAGGTTCGAAGGTTGGCTAGGCGAGGTTAGCTATGCAGGGCTTTGATCATCAGTTGCTTGAGGTCAACGGTATTACCTTGAGCGTTTATCACTGCGGCCCGACCAGCGCTAAGCCGCTGTGGTTGCTGCATGGTTTTCCCGAGTGTTGGTACAGCTGGCGGCACCAAGTGGCCCCGTTGTTGGCGGCGGGTTATCAGCTGTTTATGCCGGAGATGCGTGGCTACGGGCAGACCAGCGCACCGCGCGAACCGGAGGCCTATGACCTGTTCACTATTGGCGACGATATTCGCGCCGCGTGGGATGCCCTAGGTCAGCAGCAGGTAGCGGTGATTGCCCACGATTGGGGTGCGCCCGTGGCGTGGCAGTTGGCGCTGCGCGAGCCGACGCGAGTGCAGGCCGTGGTGGGCATGGCGGTGCCCTATGGTGGGCGGCCTAAGCAGCCGGCCACCACCATCATGCGCAAGTTGTATGCCGAGCGCTTTAATTACATTCTGTACTTTCAAGACGTCGGCGCTGCCGAAGCCGAGATGGATGCCGACATCGACCGCACCCTGCGTGTGATGTTGCACAGCCTGAGTGCAGCGGTGCCGCAAGACTTCTTTCTGCAAGAAAAACCCGCCAGCGCACGGCTGCTGGATGGCCTGCAAGCAGCCAGCGAGTTACCAGTCTGGTGTGAGCCAGAAGCCTTTGCCCGTTACCGCGCCACCTTTGCCGAGCGTGGCTTTTATGGCGCGCTGAACTGGTATCGCAACTTCGAGCGTAACTGGGCGCAAAGCGAAGTGCTGGCTGAGGCCAAGGTTGAGCAACCGGCGCTGTTTTTACTCGGCGATAAAGACCCGGTCGGCACGCTGGAAGCCTATACCCTAAAACAAATGCCGCACTGGGTGCCGCGCCTAGAGCAGCACGTAATCGCCGATTGCGGGCACTGGCTGCAAAGTGAGCAGGCAGACACAGTGAATAGCTACTTAGTGGATTTCTTAGCTCGGCACTATCCGGCCTGATGAGCGCGTTTGGGGGGCGCGGGATTAGTCGAGTAGCAGACCAATCTGGCGCTTCTTCGCCAGCTTGCGCACCACCAGCTGGTGCGAGCGCGTAAGACATGCACGCAGCTCGTCATCACCCATGGCAAACGGCGCTGGCAGGCTCACCCAGTGGGCGCGGGCTAGATACGGAGCAGGGCGAATGCCGGGGCGGTCGGTAAAGCCGAGAAACAGATCGCTATCGACTTTAAACGCCAGCTCGCCGCCTAAAAAGTCGACGATGGCGAACATCTTGGTTTCAGCAATCGAAAACACCCGATTGCTGCCCCATTTATAGTCCTCCCGCGCGCCGGGCAGGCTCAGGCAAAACTGGGCAATCTCATCGCGGGTCATGGCAGTGTCCTAAGGGCTCTAGTCAGGAGGCTTTGATTTAATGGTCGAACGGGTCAAGCGCAAGGCGTACGGAGCACAGCAACTCTGGTAGGCGGTTTGGTAGGTGACGTTGCGAGCACCGCACAACGCAGTGATTGGCTGGTGCGGGTATTAAAGCAGTTGGGCTAACCTTAGAACGCTAATTATCCCCCTCGCAAGGAGTGCTCTATGTCGTCCATGTACCAAACCTCGCTGCCGATGTTTATCCACATGCTCGGTAGCATCAGCAAGATTCTCCACAAGGCCGAAAGCTGGGGCGCGGAGAAAAACATCGCCCCCGAGGTGCTACTTAACGCTCGTCTAGCACCGGATATGTACCCGCTGACCAAGCAAATCCAGATTGCCACCGACGTGGTTAAAGGCTGCGCGGCCCGCTTAGCCGGCGTTGAACCACCGAGCTATGCCGATAACGAAGCCAGCTTTGCCGAGCTGCAAGCGCGGCTGGAGAAAACCATCGCCTTTCTGAAAGCCTTCACCCCCGAGCAAATCGACGGCAGCGAAAACCGCAGCATCGAACTGAACTTCCCCAACTTGCAGCTCAAGCTTAACGGGCAGGAATACTTGGTCGGCTTTGTGATGCCCAATTTTTACTTCCACCTAAGCACCGCCTACGGCATCTTGCGCCACCAAGGTTTGGCGGTCGGCAAGATGGATTTCTTGGGGCGCACGTGATGATGCTTTCTTGGGCGACTGTGCGTTGTTTGGCTATTGGTCGCAGTCAGTCGCGCTAGAAACTGGCATGCTGCGCCGCCACTGGTTTTGGCAAATTTGATGATCTACAGGCCGTCCTTGACGGCCTGTTTCTTACAGGAAGTAGCTTTTGAACAAGAGTGTTTTTGGGGTAGGTGGTGTGCTGGTTGTGCTGTTGGTGGGCGGTTTTGCATGGCAGCGTGATGACGCGCTTAGTCCTGAAGCTGAGGGTTGGTTAAAACAGTTTAGCGAGCGACCCAAGCACAGCGACGCTTATCTCTACCTGAATGGTTTGGATGCGCCTGCTGACGAAGAGCCTGCCGAGTTAGGGGCGGCTCGATTGGCGCATTACCAGCAATGGCTGGCTACGTCGGAGCCTAGCGATCAGTACTGGGAACTCCAGCAGGCGACATTGCCATTGCCGCAAGGGCCCGCCTTCTGTGCGCGTGAAGAGTCGGCCTGCTGGCGTGATTTGTTCGCCAGTGATCCGAGTGAGGTCTTGGCAGAGCATGCGGTTTTGTTAGAGCGCTATCGGCACTTAATGACGCTCGATGACTACGCAACGCTAACGTCGCCAACGCTTTCAGATCCATTGCCGCCGTTTTTCTATTTGCGGCGCGGGCATCAGTTGCAGGCACTCTATGCCTTGCAACTGGCTAAGAGCGGTGCAGGTAGCGAAGCTTTGCGTCTTCTTGAAAGCGATCTTGTTCAGCTGCGACGGCAGTTGGCCCAGGCTGATCACCTCGTTTTGAAGATGATCTTGATCGCTATGTTGGATGAGCACCTTAACTGGCTGGCGCTGTTGTATCGCGAGGGGTTGATTGTTGCCCCCCAGCCCATCCAGCCATTAAGTGAAAGTGAGCGCTCTTTGCATCTCGCCTTGCAGCGCGAGTTTGCTGGTAGTGCGGAGATGTATGCCCAACTGGGTGCTGGAGACTTAGGCTCTGGAGAGCCAAAGGTGCTGGAGCATGTGGCGTTGGTCTTGGTTTATAAGCCGCAGATGACCATTAACCGCGCGTTGTTGCCTTATCAAACCTTGTCTGCTGTTTCACTGCTGAAGCCAGCTGCATTTCGCCAGTCATTGGAAAACGACAGACAAAAGACCGCGATGGAGCGGTCGTGGCGTAACTATGTGGGCGTGGTGTTAAGCGATATCGCCTTGCCCGACTTCAATATCTATATCGGGCGAGTACTAGACTTAGACGCTAAGTTTAAGTTGTTAAACCTGCTGCCTCAGCTACCAAAGAATACGCCGCCCAGCGCCGCGCAATTAGCCGCGTTAGAGCAAGCTGATAACCCTTATCAGCGCGGCCAGCTGCCCTTCTGGCAGGCAGATATAGCCAAGCTGTGTTACCCCGGCCCGTTGCCGCAGCACAAGGGTAGCCGCTGTTTATAGGACCGTTGCTAAGGTGAACAAAAAGGGGCCACGCAGGCCCCTTTTCTTATCGAGAAGCATCAGCCGTTCTTGAGCTGTTCCAGCTCTGCATCTTTTGCCACCCACAGCTCATTCACCCACTGCTGAAACTTCAGACGGTAGGCCTCGTCGCTGTCGTAGCGTTGGCCGATAAACTCAGCCGGAATCTCGGTGAGCTGCACACGCACCACTACATTGCGTACGCGGCCGCAGAGTAAGTCCCAGAAGGTAGGCACGCCGTCGGGGTAGTGGATGGTGGTGTTGACCAGGCCTTGCAGTTGGTCGCCCATGGCGTCGATCACGAAGGCGATACCGCCAGCCTTGGGTTTCAGCAAATGCTTAAACGGCGACTGCTGACGGGCATGCTTGGCCGGCGTTAAACGGGTGCCTTCAAGGAAGTTAAATACCGCCACGGGATTGGAGCGGAACTTAGCGCAGGCCTTGCGGGTGGTGTCTAAGTCGGTGCCGGCTTTTTCTGGGTGCTTGGCCAAGTAGGCCTTGCTGTAGCGCTTCATAAAGGGGAACTCCAGCGCCCACCAGCAGATGCCAATCACCGGCACCCAGATCAGTTCTTGTTTTAAGAAGAACTTCAAAAATGGAATGCGCCCCAAGCCTTGATGTTGTAGCACCAGAATATCCACCCAGCTTTGGTGGTTGCTGGTGATCAGGTAAGAGTGCTGCATGTCCAGCTGTTGCATGCCTTGGGTGTCGAAACGCACTGGGCCGACCAGCCACATCCAGAACATGTTGACGCGAATCCAGCTGTTGGCGATCCACGTCATGATGGTGCGGCAGTGGCGTTGCACGGGTGCAAAAGGCAGGGCCAGCTTAAGCAGCGAGAAGCTCAACAGCGGCACAAACCAGAAGATGGTGTTAACGGCCAGCGTTAGGCCGGTGAGCACGCCACGCAGTGGCGCAGGCAGGAACGACAGCATTAAATCCCCCTTAATAAACAGGCCGGCGTTTATGCCGGTGCAGCGCCGAGCTTAACAGTGCTGCGCCGGCAAGTCAGACTGTGCGAAAACTACTGCACTTGGCGATGCGGCGTTAAAAACAGGCTCAAATGCTCACAAACCCGCAGGAGCGGGTTTGAACAGCTTTAGCTGGCCCGCAGGCGGAGCACAGGATGTGCGGAGTATTTACCACACGTAAACTGCGCTTTTTCGCCTGTTTTTGCCTTGCCTAGCCTGCGCTCGCGACGTTTTCACACGGCCTGAAGTGGCCGACCTTATTACGGGCTCAGACTTTTTGGCTGGCGGCCTGAATGGCGGTCAGGGCGATGGTGTAGACGATGTCATCTACCAACGCGCCGCGCGACAAGTCATTCACCGGCTTGCGCAAGCCTTGCAGCATGGGCCCCACACTGATGCAGTCGGCACTGCGCTGCACCGCTTTGTAGGTTGTGTTGCCGGTATTCAGATCGGGAAAGACAAACACGGTGGCACGCCCAGCCACCGGGCTGTTGGGCGCCTTCTGCCGACCGACACTGGCAATGGCCGCGGCATCATACTGCAAGGGGCCGTCGATCAGTAGTTCGGGCTGGGCCTCGCGGGCTAGCTGGGTGGCTTCGCGCACTTTTTCGACTTCCGCACCGCTGCCGCTGGCGCCGGTGGAGTAGCTGATCATTGCCACGCGCGGGTTAACCCCAAAGGCGGCTGCGGAGGTGGCGCTTTGTACGGCGATTTCCGCCAGCTCTTTCGCGTTGGGTTCGGGGTTTACTGCGCAGTCGCCGTAGACCAGCACTTGCTCGGGCAGCAGCATAAAGAAGACCGACGACACTAAGTTAAAGCCCGGTGCGGTTTTGATCAGCTGCAGCGCCGGGCGAATGGTGTTGGCGGTGGTGTGGATGGCGCCGGAAACCAGTCCGTCCACTTCATCCAAGGCCAGCATCATAGTGCCGAGTACCACAGTGTCTTCCAGCTGCTGCTCGGCCATCGGCGCGTTGAGGCCTTTGTGCTTACGCAGCTCGACCATGGGCGGCACGTAGCGGGTGCGCACGCTGTCGGGGTCAACGATTTCCAGTCCCGGCGGAATCTCCAGCCCTTGGGCGCGGGCCACCACGGCGACTTCTTCGGGCTTGGCCAGCAGTACGCAGCGGGCAATGCCACGGGTTTGGCAAATGATCGCCGCCTGCACGGTACGTGGTTCGCTGCCTTCGGGCAGCACAATGCGCTTGTTGGCGGCTTGCGCGCGCTTGACCAGCTGATAGCGGAACGCCGCCGGCGACAGGCGCAGCTCGCGGTCGGTGCCGCAGCGCTGGCGCAACCATTCGTGATCAATATGGCTGGCGACGAACTCAGTGACTTTCTCGGCACGCTCGCGGTCGTCCACCGGGATCTCTTTGTTCATGCGGTTGAGTGTGGTGGCGGTGTCGTAACTGTTGCTCGGTACCGACAAAATTGGCAGGCCGGTTTTCAGCGCCGGCATGCACAAATCGACAATATTTTGGTTGGGCGCAAAGTCGGTGGTGAGCAATACACCGGCCAGCGGCACGCCGTTTTGCGCCGCTAGGGCGCTGGCCAGCAGCACGTCATCACGGTCGCCGGGGGTGACCACTAAGGTGCCCGGTTGCAGGATGGGCACAATATTGGCCACGGTGCGCGCACACAGCGAAATATGCTTCACGCGGCGCTGCTCACGTTCGCCGGCATTCAGCCATTTGGCGCCGATCAGCTTGCCAACATCCAGCGTGCGCGGCGCGTTGAGGTCGGCTTGCCACGGTACGCAGCCAATCAAGTGGAAGTTGTCGTGGCGCAACAACGACGAGCGCGCCTTGAGTTGCTCGGTAAAGGCGGCGATAGCCGCCTCGTCGGCCTGTGCCGCTACGCTGCTGTCGGCGGCGGTAAGCAGGTCGGCGTCTAGACGTACTTTGTTAAGGATCACGCCGAGCACTTTGGGGTCGCTCGGGCCGCCAAACAGCTGGGCTTGAATCTCGATGCGGTCGGCCATTTCTTCCAGCGATTCGTCATCCTGCGCGGAGACCAAAATCACTTCGCTATCCAGCGTGCTGGCCAAGTGGTAATTAAAGCGCGCGGCATAGGTGGCGTGGCGGGTTGGCACCATGCCTTCCACAATCACCACGTCGGCGCCTTCGGTGGCCTCTTGGTAGAGGCTGACCACTTCTTCGAGAAGCTCATCGAGCTGGCCATCGCCGAGCATGCGCTCGACCTTCGATAGCGACAGCGAGCGCGGCGGGGTGATGCCTTGCATGCGTGCGATCAGCTCGCTAGAACGCTCAGGGCCATCGTCGCCGGGGTGCGGCTGGGCGATGGGCTTAAAGAAACGCACCTTGAGGCCGGCGCGATCCAGTGCGCGCACCATGCCTAAACACACCGAGGTGAGGCCCACACCAAAGCCGGTGGGGGCGATAAAGAAGTTATGCATGGGCTGCTCCGTGCGGCTGAATCAGGTTCAGGGTGTCGAGGGCGATTTGCAGTTCTTCATTGGTTGGCACCACCAGCACGCGCGGGCTGCCGCTGGCTTGAATTTCGCCGGCTACGCCGCGAATGCAGCGCAGGTTGGCGGCGTCATCCAGTTGCAGGCCCAACAGGCGTAAGTGGGCCACGGTTTTGCTGCGGATTAGCGGTGAGTTCTCGCCAATCCCGCCGGTAAAGATCAGGCCGTCGAGCTGCGGCAGCGCGCAGGCCATGCTCGCTAGCGACTTGGCTAAGCGGTAGCAGAACACTTCCATCGCCAATTGTGCGCCGGCATGCCCTTCGCCAGCGGCTTCTTCCAGCGTGCGCATGTCGTTGGAGAGCCCCGACAAACCTTTCAGGCCGCTTTCGTTATTCAGCACGCGGGTGACTTCGGCTAGCGTCCAGCCCATCACGTTGGCCAGATGGCTGTGCAGGTTGGGGTCGACATCGCCGCTGCGGGTGCCCATTACCACGCCTTCCAGCGGGGTAAGGCCCATGCTGGTGTCGCGGCTCTGGCCGTTAACAATCGCGCAGGTTGAGCATCCGTTACCTAAATGCGCGGTGAGCCAGCTGCTTTGTTGGTAATCGGCGTTCATCAAGCGCGCGGCTTCGGCACTCACGTAACGGTGGCTGGTGCCGTGAAAGCCGTAACGGCGCACACCGTGTTGCTCGTAAAGGCTTGTCGGGATGGCGTAGCGGTAAGCGTAATCCGGCAGGCTTTGGTGGAAGGCGGTATCGAACACCGCCACTTGCGGCAAATCGGGGAACACTGCCAGCGCCGCTTCGATGCCCATTAAGTTGGCTGGGTTATGCAGCGGGGCGAGGGGAATGGTGGCGCGAATGGCGTCTATCACGCTGTTATCAATCAGGCACGAGCCGGTAAACGCTTCGCCACCGTGCACCACGCGATGGCCGACGCCCTGTAAGCCCTCTGGTGCGGCGTTTTGCACCAGCGGCAGGAGTTCGGCCAGTGCTTGTTGGTGGCCGGCTTTGCTGATCGCCTTGCTGTGCTTGCCTTGGCTGTCTTTCCAGCTCAGGCCGGCTTCGACACTGCCCAAACGCTCGGCCAAGCCGCTGATGCGCGGGTTGGCTTCTTGGTCGTTGATGAGGGCGAATTTCAGCGACGAACTGCCGCCATTGATAACCAGAATATTGTTACCCGTCATGCCGGGTGGTCCTCCAGGTGCAACTGGGTTGATGCGTGCATTGTCGGCGGTCTGCAGACTTAAGCCGCTGACTTCTATCAAGAAAATACCGTGATTTAGCGCGCTTGGTGCGGCAAATGTGTGGCAAAAAGTGCCACATCGCCGCTTGCTTGCTCGACGCTCTTACCCCAACAGCCTAGACTAAGGCCTGTTTCGGTTGTGCTGAATTGTCAGCAGAGCCAAGCCACTCATTCGCTATTACCGAAAAAGGTTGTTCTCATGCAGATTGCTGCCAACAGCGCCGTTTCTATCCACTACACCCTGACTAACGACGCCGGCGAGGTGCTGGATAGCTCGCAGGGTGGTTCGCCACTGGTCTATCTGCACGGCGCGAGCAACATCATCAGCGGCCTCGAAAACGCGCTGGTCGGCAAGCAAGCCGGCGACAGCCTGAAAGTCTCCATCGAGCCGGCTGATGCCTACGGCGAAAAAGACGCCAGCCTGATCGCTGAGCTGTCGCGCAATATGTTTGAAGGCGTTGATGAGCTGGCAGTCGGCATGCAGTTCCACGCTTCTGGCCCGGATGGCGGTCTGCAGATCGTGACTATCGTGGGTCTGGATGGCGACAAGGTCACCGTCGACGGCAACCACCCGCTGGCCGGCCAGCGTCTGCACTTTGATGTGCAAGTGGCTGAAGTGCGTGAAGCCACCGCCGACGAACTCGCCCACGGCCATATCCATGGCGAAGGCTGCAATCACTGATTGAGGTGTCTATGTCGGCATTGCATGCCATTACTCTGAATGCCATCGACGGCAGCGAGTTGCCGCTGGCGCAGTTCAAAGGCAAGCCGTTGTTGATCGTCAACGTGGCCTCGCAGTGTGGGCTCACGCCGCAATACGCCACCTTGCAGCAGCTGCATGCGCAGTATGCCGACAAGGGTTTGGTGATTCTCGGCGTGCCGTGCAACCAGTTTGCCGGGCAAGAGCCGGGCACTGAGGGCGAGATCGCTAAGTTTTGCGAAACCACCTATCAAGTCGGTTTTCCGCTGACCAGTAAGGTCGAGGTCAATGGCCCCGGTCGTCATGGTCTGTACACCTACTTGGCCGGTGAGGGCGCGCCGTTCCCCGGCGACATTACCTGGAACTTCGAGAAGTTCTTGGTCAATGGTCAGGGTGATGTGGTAGCACGCTTTAGCCCGCGCACCACGCCGGATGATCCAGCCGTGATAGAGGCGATCGAGAAGCTCTTAGGCTAAGGAACCACTGATTTAATGTCTGCACGACCCAATCACTGCGTTGTGCGGTGCTCGCAAGCTCGCCTACCAGACGGTATGTCTCGCTTCCTGCGCTCCGTACGCCTTGTGCTTGAGCCGTTCGCCGATTAAATCAGCGCTTCCTGAACGGATTCGCCAACAAAAACGCCCGCGCTCTTACGAGTCGCGGGCGTTTTTGTTCATGCCGTGCGTATTACAGCAGTTCGATAGCCACCGCAGTCGCCTCACCACCACCGATGCACAGCGAAGCAATGCCGCGCTTGCCGCCTTTCTTTTGCAGGGCGTTGATCAGGGTGAGGATGATGCGCGAGCCGGTCGAGCCGACCGGATGACCCTGCGCGCAAGCGCCGCCGAACACGTTGACCTTAGCGTGATCCAGCCCGTGCTCACGCATGGCCAGCATGGCGACCATGGCGAAGGCCTCGTTGATTTCGTACAGGTCGACGTCGTCTTTGTCCCAGCCGGTTTTCTTCAGCAGGTTGGTGATCGAGCCGATCGGCGCGATGGTGAACTCGCTCGGGTCTTGGCTCTGGGTGGCATGGCCGGCGATTTTCGCCAGCGGCTTAAGACCACGCTTGGCGGCTTCTGCCGCGGTCATCAGCAGCAAAGCGCTGGCGCCGTCAGAGATCGAACTGGCGTTGGCGGCGGTGATGGTGCCGTCTTTCTTAAACGCTGGGCGCAGGGTGGGGATCTTGTCCAAGTTGGCGGTCAGCGGCTGCTCGTCATCGCTAACGACGACGTCGCCTTTGCGGGTGCTCACGGTGACCGGCACGATTTCACTGGCCAAGCTGCCATCTTTAATCGCCGCTTGGGCGCGCTTGAGCGATTCAATCGCGTAGGCGTCCATCTCTTCACGGGTGATGCCGTACTTATCGGCAGTCTCTTGCGCGAACGAGCCCATCAGACGGCCGGTGCGGGCATCTTCCAGACCGTCAAAGAACATGTGGTCTTTGATCTCGCCATGGCCCATGCGCAGGCCAGTGCGGGCTTTCTCGATGATGTATGGCGCGTTGGACATGCTTTCCATGCCGCCGGCGATCATGATCTGGTTGCTGCCGGCTTTCAGCGCGTCGTGGGCCATCATCACCGCTTTCATGCCCGAGCCGCACAGCTTGTTGATGGTGGTGCAGCCAGTGGCTGCAGGCAGTCCGGCATTCAGCGAGGCTTGACGTGCCGGGCCTTGCTTAAGGCCGGCGGGCAGCACACAGCCCATGATCACTTCCTGAACGTCGGCAGCGTCGATGCCAGCGCGCTGCACCGCTTCACGAATCGCAGCCGCGCCCAAATCAACCGCGCTCACTGCGCTTAGGCTGCCTTGAAAACCGCCCATGGGGGTGCGCGCACCGGCAACGATGACAATAGTGTTATCAGACATTTCAGGAGTTCCTCTTGCAAAAACGCATGGCTCACGGCGCCATGGGGAGCTTAATTGCCGGTTGGGCGGCGCTGAGAAGGCCGCCGTGCAGGCAATCATCGGTGCTTAGGCGGTCTGCGCAATAAACGCAGCGCTACGCCTAGGCGAACGACGGAATTGTACGTCTGTGACCGAAATAGGTAAAACGGTCACATTTAGAAATAATGCTTAAGAGTGATGTTTCACCCTAGCCGGTCAGAATACCGTGCAATTAACTCGGTCAATACCGCTGGCGCCCCCTTCATCATCAGGAGAATTCGATGATCCAGACCCGTGTTCTGCCCCCCGCGCAGGAAGCCTATCAATATCCCTTGCTGATCAAGCGCGTGTTCCAAACGGGCCTGCGTTACGAAACACAGCGGGAAATCTGCTACCGCGGCGAGAAACGCTTTACCTACCGCGAGTTTGGCGAGCGCGTGCATCGCCTCGCTAATGTGCTGACAGAAGCAGGGGTCAAGCCCGGCGACACCGTGGCCGTGATGGATTGGGACAGCCACCGCTACTTAGAGTGCATGTTCGCCATCCCGATGATTGGCGCGGTGCTGCACACCCTGAACGTGCGCCTGTCGCCGGATCAGCTGCTGTACACCATCAACCACGCTGAAGATAAGCTGGTGCTGATCAACGACGAGTTTTTGCCGCTGTTCAAGGCCATCGAAGACAAGATGACCACAGTGGAAAGCACCCTGCTGATCAGCGATGCCGGCAACACCACGGCCGATCTGCCCAACCTTAAGGGCGAGTACGAAGCCCTCTTGGCGGCGGCAAGTACCAGCTATGAGTTCCCGGACTTCGATGAAAACTCCGTTGCTACCACCTTCTACACCTCCGGCACCACGGGTAACCCGAAGGGTGTGTATTTCACCCATCGCCAGCTGGTGCTGCACACCTTTGCGCTGGCCACCAGCTGCGGTTCGTTCGATAACAACCGCCTGTTTGGCAGTAACGATGTGTACATGCCAATCACTCCGATGTTCCACGTGCACGCGTGGGGCATTCCGTATGCCGCCACTATGCTCGGCATCAAGCAGATTTATCCCGGTCGCTACGAGCCCAACTTGCTGGTGCGCTTGATCAAAAATGAAAAAGTCACCTTCAGCCACTGCGTGCCGACCATTCTCGGCATGGTGCTCGGCGCCGACGAGGCCAAAGGCCACGACTTTGGCGGCATCAATATCATCATCGGTGGCAGCGCGTTGAATAAGTCGCTGTACAAACAAGCCAAGTCTGCGGGTATCCAACTCACCGCCGCCTACGGCATGAGCGAAACCGGCCCGCTGATCGCCTTCGCCTACCTTAACGATCAAGTGCTGGCCGGCAGCGAAGACGAGAAAATCTCCACGCTGGTCAAAGCCGGCATGCCGGTGCCCTTGGTGGATGCGCGTGTGGTGGATGCCAACGGCAATAGCCTGCCGCACGACGATAAATCCCAAGGCGAACTGGTGCTGCGTGCACCCTGGCTGACCCAGGCCTACTTCAACGAGCCAGAAAAAAGCGCCGAGTTGTGGGAAGGTGGTTGGCTGCACACCGGCGACGTCGCGGCTATCGATAGCATGGGCTACGTGGATATCCGTGACCGCATCAAGGACGTGATCAAAACCGGCGGCGAGTGGCTGTCATCCCTAGAACTAGAAGATTTGATCTCCACCCACGAAGGCGTGCGCGAAGTGGCCGTGATCGGCCTGCCCGACCCGCAGTGGGGCGAGCGCCCCTACGCGGTGATCGTGCCGCAAGCCGGCGCCACGATTACCGCGCAAGTGGTCAAAGAACACTTGGCCCCTAGCGTCGAGGCTGGAGTGATCAATAAGTGGGGGATTCCCACTCAGATCGCCGTTGTTACTGAAATTCCCAAGACCAGTGTGGGCAAGTTGGATAAGAAACGTATCCGCACCGACATGACCAGCTGGAAAGAGCAGAACAGCCCGTTCCTCTCTGCGCTGTAAGCGCGTCAAGGCTGCGTCATCCGGCGCCTGTAGCCCTAAAAGGCGACAGGCGCTTTTTTTATGCGGCGCGCTAAAAACGACTGGCGCGGTAATTGCTCGAATCAAACCGGCCTGTCTATTCAGGGCTCAAGAGGCCGTTTGCGCGTGGTCACTCAGCTTGTCTGGGGGGAGATTTCATCCTTTGGAGTGATTAAGGCGAAACCGGCGCCTCGCTTATAGTCTGGTCACCATAAAAACAAAATCCTTCAACGGAGTAGCGTCGATGACAAAAACAACACCGACCTGGCGTCTAGCTAAGCTACCGCTAGCCGTCAGCCTCGCCACTGCCCTGTCTGCCCCGGCAGCCATGGCCGTTAACTTCAACATCGGGGAAATCGAAGGCCAGTTCGACTCACAGCTGTCTGTGGGGGCGAGTTGGTCGGTTCGCGGTGCCGATAAAGATTTGATCGGCAAGAACAACGGCGGGCGTGGTCTGTCGCAAACCACTGATGATTTGCGCCTGAACTTCAAGAAGGGCGAAACCTTCTCGAAAATCTTTAAAGGTATTCATGACCTTGAGCTGAAATACGGCGATACTGGCGTGTTCCTGCGTGGTAAATATTGGTACGACTTCGAGCTAAAAGACGAACAGCGCCTGTTTAAAGATATCGACGACTCTAACCGTAAGGAAGGCGCCCAAGCCTCCGGCGCAGAGCTGTTGGATGCCTTTGTTTACCATAACTACGATATCGGCGGTCTGCCGGGTAGTGTGCGTTTAGGTAAGCAAGTAGTCAGCTGGGGTGAATCGACCTTTATTTTTAGTGGTATTAACTCGGTCAATCCGGTCGATGTGGCCGCCTTCCGCCGTCCCGGTGCTGAGATTAAAGAAGGCTTGATCCCGGTTAATATGTTTTATGTGTCGCAGAGCTTGACCGATAACTTGTCGGCTGAATTCTTCTATCAGTTGGACTGGGAACAGACCGTAGTCGATAACTGCGGCACTTTCTTTGCTCAGGCAGATATTTTTGCGGATGGTTGTGATCAGAATCTTGCTGTATTAAGCAATAGTTCGGCAGCCTTGAATGCTATCAATGGCGCATTAAATGCCACGGGGGGCGGTGCTTATGTGGCAACGGCTTCTCCTTGGAATGAAGGTGTTGTTGTTCCCCGAGGGAAAGACCGAGATGCTCGTGATGATGGGCAGTGGGGGGTCGCGTTCAGATATTTTGCAGATCCGCTAAATACTGAATTTGGTGCCTATTTTATGAATTATCATAGTAGGAGTCCGATTTTTAGTGGAACGGGTATTTCTCAGCAGGCTTTAAATGCAATTCAGACTGCTGCTTTAACTAATGCTGCTGCGCTTGCTCCGTTGGCTCCTTTGGCTGTTGCAGGTAATGGTAGTTACTTTATTGAGTATCCTGAAGATATTAAGCTATATGGCCTGAGTTTCTCTACTACCCTGCCAACAGGTACTGCTTGGTCTGGAGAAATTAGCTATCGTCCAAATGCTCCGGTTCAACTTAATACCACGGATGTTTTGTACGCAGGGCTTAAGCCGCTAACAACGCTTTCTGTTTTGGGGGGGACCTATACGGCTAGCGGCGTTAATAATGTTTCTTTGTTGGATGGCGTTACAGGGCAAGACTTGCATGGTTATCGTCGTAAGGAAATTACCCAGCTGCAAACCACCTTTGTTCACTTCTTTGATCAGGTGATGGGGGCAAGCCGCTTGAATTTGATCGGTGAAATTGGTTGGACGCATGTTGGTGGTCTAGAGAACTCTTCAGAGGCTCGTTATGGCCGTGACCCTGTGTTTGGACCGGGTGAGCTGCCGGGTAATTACACTACTGGTGGAAATGCATACGCAGCTTGCGTGGGCTTAAACACTAGTACCTTGGGATCAACTACTGCTGAAAATCGCACTAAAAACTGTAACGACGAGGGCTTTACCACCAGCGACTCGTGGGGCTACCGGATGCGGGCTATCTGGGAATACAACGACGTTTACGCCGGTGTAAACCTGAAGCCGAGTATTTCTTGGTCGCATGACGTTGACGGTTTCTCCCCTGGCCCTGGGGGTAACTTTGAAGAAGGCCGTAAGGCTGTCAGTATTGGTTTAGACGCTGACTACCTGAACACCTACACCGCTGGTATTTCGTACACCGATTTCTTTGGTGGCGACTTTAATACCTTGGCTGACCGTGACTTCGTGTCCGTTAACTTCGGCATGAGCTTCTAAGTTAGAGCCTGTGTGCTGGCTGCCGTTTAGGCAGTCAGCAACTTGCCCTCTTGATTGTGCTTACAAGGAAAATAACAAGATGAGCGTACATAAGCAGATTCTTCAGGGCGGCGCGTTCGCGCTGTCGCTGCTGGCCACCAGCGTTATGGCCGCTGTCTCGCCCGCCGAGGCAGAAAAGCTGGGTACTACCTTGACCCCTATTGGTGCTGAAAAAGCCGGCAATGCCGACGGCAGCATCCCAGAATGGACTGGTGGTTTGCCCGCTAATGCTGGCACTGCAGACAGCAAGGGCTTCCTGAGCAATCCCTTTGCCAGCGAGCAGCCGCTGTATAGCATCACCGCCGCCAACGCTGATCAGTACAAAGATAAGCTAACTGCGGGTCAGATGGCGCTGTTCAAGCGTTATCCGGAAAGCTACAAGATGAATGTGTACCCGAGCCACCGCACCGCGGCTTATCCGCAGCACATTCTGGATGCCACCAAAAAGAACGCTGTTAGCACTAAGCTGGTAGCCGGTGGTAATGGCTTGGAAAACTATGTGGAAGGCGTGACCTTCCCGATTCCAGCTAACGGTATGGAAGTCATCTGGAACCACATTACCCGCTATCGTGGCGGTTCTGTGCAGCGTTTCATTACTCAGATGGCGGTGCAGAGCAACGGTAGTTATTCGCCGGTAGTGTTCCACGACGAGTTTACGTTCCGCGCAAACTTGAAAGGCGTCGATACCAGTAAAGCCAGTAACGTGATGTTCTACTTCAAGCAGCGTGTGACCGCGCCGTCGCGTTTGGCTGGTAACGTGCTGCTGGTACACGAAACCATCGACCAAGTGAAAGAGCCGCGCTTGGCATGGGTGTATAACGCTGGTCAGCGTCGTGTGCGTCGTGCTCCGCAGGTAGCCTATGACGGTCCGGGTACCGCAGCTGACGGCCTGCGTACTTCCGATAACTTCGACATGTACAACGGTGCGCCAGATCGTTACGACTGGAAGCTGGTTGGCAAGAAAGAGCTGCTGATTCCTTACAACGCTTACAAGTTGGATGATCCCAAGCTGAAGTACGATGAAATCGTACAAGCCGGTCACCTGAACCCGGAGCACCTGCGTTATGAGTTGCACCGTGTGTGGGAAGTTGAAGCGACACTGAAGTCTGGTCAGCGTCACATTTATGCTAAGCGTCACTTCTTTATCGATGAGGATACTTGGCAAGCTGCTGTGATTGACCACTATGACGGCCGCGGTAACCTGTGGCGTGTGGCTGAAGCCCATGCTCAGTACTACTACGACCAAAACATTCCGTGGTACACCGCTGAAGCACTGCATGACCTGCAGAACGGTCGCTACTTGGTGACTGGTCTGAAGAACGAAGAGTCGAAGAGCTACGACTTCTCGTACCAGGCATCAGAAGCCGACTACACCCCGGCAGCGTTGCGTAACGCGGGCATCCGCTAAGCAATTAGTTGGGTGAAAAAACGGCCTCTAATGAGGCCGTTTTTTATAGTCGATAAGAAAGCAACGATAAGATTATTGCTACTCTGTCAGTGACAGCGGATAAGGTGCAGTGATTCAGTGATTAGAAGAGGCGCGGGCTTGGTAGTTTTAGCTTTTGTCCGCACATCTGTAAGCACACTTGGGTAATTAGCAACCAAGGGTCACCTGCCGCTTGGCCTTTGATTTGTGCATCAATGTGCTGGGCGTCCTGCAAAAGCGCCGTCCAGCGACTGCTGGAGAGGCGATTGAGTGCGCGGCTGACCAAGGGTTTACGTTTGTCCCATATCGGCGGCTTCATTTGGCTGCAAGCGCGATCAAAGGGAGTGCCTTGGCTAGTCAGTTGAGCCAAGTTGGCCAGCGTGCGTAGCTCGCGGCTTAGCGCCCAAAGCAGTACAGGTGGTTCGACGCCTTCGCCACGTAGGCCTTGCAGCATACGCAGTACGTGTTCGGCATCACCCGTGAGCAGTGCATCTATCAAGCCAAAAACATCGTAGCGGGCACTGTCGCCCACGCTAGCTTGCACGGTATCGAGGGTGATGCTGTTGCCTTCGGCCAATAGTTTCAGCTTTTCGACTTCTTGCGCCGCAGCCAGCAAGTTGCCTTCGACGCGGTGGCAGAGCACTTCAATGGCTTCTGGGTTAGCGCTTAAGCCGCTTTGCGCCAAACGCTGGCTGATCCAGCTGGGCAGTTGGCTGGCGTCGATGGGCCAGAGCTGGATAAAGCCGCAGTGCGCGCTGTCTTGTAGGACTTTGGCCCACTTGCTGCGCGCAGTGGTTCCGTCGAGTTTGGGCAAAATTAACAGGAGTAGGGTGTCTTGTGGCGGGCGCTCGATGAGCGTAAGTAGCGCTTTGGCGCCGGCATCACCGGGTTTGCCGGTGTTTAGGCGCAGCTCCATGAGGCGTTTGTCGGCAAATAGCGACAGGCTATTGCCGGCCTCCAGTACCTGAGTCCAGTCAAAGTGCTGGTTATCGACGTGGAATACTTCGCGTTCGGCGAACCCCTGCTGGCGCGCTTGTTGGCGAATGGCGTCGCAGGTTTCTTGGCTTTGCAGCGGGTCATCGCTACTGACCACATACATGGGTAGTAGCTCGCCTTGTAGGTGGCGATTGAGCTGATTGGCGTTGAGCTTCATGGGGCAAAAAAGCGGGCCGCTAGCTAGCCTGGCTAGAGAGAGCGGCCCGTTTTCGTTACTCAGTCGCGGGTTGCGCTTGTTGCTGCGCGGCGCGGGCTTCTTGCTCCGCGCGCTGCTTAGTTTCTTCTTGACGCTGCAGGGCTTCCAGCTGGCCTTGGGTAAGCGGCTGAATGCGCAGCAGCAACTGTTGAATCATGTCGCGGCGCATTTCGCTATCCAGCATGGCTTCTTGCTCGGTGTTGCTGACAGCGTTATAGGTGCTGTAGAAGCGTTCTAAATCGATGCGGTCGGTAATCAGCACAAGGCCGCGGCGATCGAGAATTTGGTAGTTCAGCGAACGTATCAGGCGGTTTTCCGCGCTTTGTGTCGAGTACGCATAGCTGGCAGTACGGATCTCACGGGTCTCTTGCGCAAGATGCAGGGTGAACGGTGCATTAGCGGAAACATTCATGCCGCCGTTTTGTAAGGCTTCGCGCACGTCTTTTTGTAGCGCGCCAAAGCTGTCGCGGGCAGTCACGTTGAGGGCGTCCAGTTGAAAAGCTGCAGCGCCAGTGCCGCGCAGTTGGAAGCCGCAGGCGGCCAGCAGGCTGGATATGACCAGTACCAGCAGGGCGGACAGCGTGTTGTTCTTCATGCTCGACTCTCCTTGAGTCTGATTGTTCTTAGAAACGGTTTCGGCGCGGCCTAGGGCGGCGCCGACGAGTTTAGTTAGCAACGATATTGACCAGTTTGCCGGGCACCACAATGACCTTGCGCACGGTCACACCCTCGAGGAAGCGCGCGGCGCTTTCGCAAGTCAGCGCACTTTGCTCGATGATTTCACGACTTGCGTCGGCGGCGACCTGAATATGCCCACGCAGTTTGCCGTTGACCTGCACCACCAGCTCTAGAGTGTTTTGCACTAAGGCTTGTTCATCCACAGCGGGCCAAAGGGCGTCGATCAACAGGTCGCTGTGGCCGAGTGCTTGCCACAAGGTATGGCCGATGTGCGGGGTGATCGGGCCGAGCAGTAGCACAACGGCTTCTAGCCCTTCTTGCAGCAGGGCGCGGTCTTGTGCGCTATCGGTGGGGGCTTTTTCCAGCACGTTCATCAAGGTCATCACGGCGGCGATGGCGGTGTTGAATTTGTGGTGCTGGCCGATGTCTTGGCTGGCTTGTTTGATGGCCAAGTGAATGCTGCGGCGGATGTCTTTCTGCGCATCGTTTAGAGCGCTAACGTCCAACGCGCTGACTGGGCCGGCGCTCACGTGCGCTTGCGCCAAGCGCCATACGCGACGTAAGAAACGGTTGGCGCCTTCGATGCCGGCGTCTGACCATTCGCAGCTCATGTCGGGCGGCGAAGCGAACATCATGAACAGGCGGCAGGTGTCGGCGCCGTAGGCGTCGATCATGGTTTGCGGGTCGACGCCGTTGTTCTTCGACTTGGACATCTTCTCAGTGCCGCCGATTTCCACCGGCAGGCCGTCGCTTTTCAGCATGGCGGCAATGATTTTGCCTTTGCTGTCGCGCTCGACCTCAACGTCGGCTGGGTTGAACCAGTCTTTGCCGCCGTTATCCAGCGTGCGGTAGTAGGTCTCCGCGACCACCATGCCTTGGGTGAGCAAGTTTTTAAACGGCTCGTCGGAGTTGACCAGGCCTTCGTCACGCATCAGCTTGTGGAAGAAACGCGCGTAGAGCAGGTGCAGAATCGCGTGCTCAATACCGCCGATGTATTGGTCGACGGGCAGCCAGTAGTTGGCGGCGTCTTTGTTGACCATGCCTTGGCTGTCGGTCGGCGAGGCGTAGCGCGCGTAATACCAAGACGATTCGACGAAGGTGTCCATAGTGTCGGTTTCGCGCTTGGCCGGTGCGCCGCACTTCGGGCAGCTGCACTGATAAAACTCGGGCATTTTCGCCAGCGGGCTACCAGCGCCATCGGGAATCACGTCTTCCGGCAGCACCACCGGCAGTTGCTCGGCCGGTACTGGTACGTCGCCACAGCTATCGCAGTGAATGATCGGAATCGGGCAGCCCCAGTAGCGCTGGCGGCTGATGCCCCAATCGCGCAGGCGGAATTGGGTTTTGCGCGCACCGTGGGCGTTGGCTTCGAGGTCGGCGACGATGGCGTCGAAGGCCTCGCTAAAGGTCTTGCCGTCGTACTGGCCGGAGTTCACGGTGCTGAGGCCGTCTTTGTCGCCATACCAGCTCTGCCACTGCGCCGCATCGTAGCTGTGCTCGGCGTGCTGGTAGACCTGCTGAATCGGCAGGCCGTACTTGTTGGCAAACTCAAAGTCGCGCTCATCGTGCGCCGGTACGGCCATCACCGCGCCTTCGCCGTAGCCCCACAGCACGTAGTTGGCGACGAACACCGGCAGCTTGTCGCCGGTCAGCGGGTGAATCACAAACTGGCCAGTGGCGAAGCCTTTTTTCTCCATGGTGGCCATGTCGGCCTCGGCCACGGAGCCGGCTTTGCATTCGGCGATAAAGGCTTGCAGCTCGGCATTGCCTTCGGCGGCGCGCTGCGCCAGCGGGTGCTCGGCGGCTACGGCCACGTAAGTGGCGCCCATCAGGGTGTCGGGGCGGGTCGAGTACACCTTCAACTGGCCGTCGATGCCGATGCTGGCAGCGTCGTAGTCGAACACGATGTCGGCACCGAAGCTCTTGCCGATCCAGTTGCGCTGCATGGTTTTGACCTGCTCAGGCCAGCCATCCAGCTGATCCAAATCCGCCAGCAACTCTTCGGCATAGGCAGTGATGCGGAAGTAGTACATGGGGATTTCGCGTTTTTCGATCAGCGCGCCAGAGCGCCAGCCGCGGCCGTCGATGACTTGCTCGTTGGCCAGCACGGTCTGGTCGACCGGGTCCCAGTTCACCGTGCCGTTCTTGCGGTAAATCACGCCTTTTTCGAACAGGCGGGTGAACAGCCACTGCTCCCAGCGGTAGTAGTCGGGTTTGCAGGTGGTGACTTCACGCGACCAATCAATCGCCAGACCCAGCGACTTCAGCTGGCTCTTCATGTAGTCGATGTTTTCGTAGGTCCACTTGGCCGGGGCGACGCCGTTTTTCATTGCGGCGTTTTCTGCCGGCATGCCGAAGGCGTCCCAGCCCATCGGTTGCAGCACGTTTTTGCCCTGCATGCGCATGTAGCGGCTGATCACGTCGCCGATGGTGTAGTTACGCACGTGGCCCATGTGCAGCTTGCCGCTGGGGTAGGGGAACATCGACAGGCAATAGAATTTTTCTTTGCCGGGTTGTTCGCTGACCTTGAAGGAGTGGGCGCTGTCCCACGCTTGCTGGGCTTGGGCTTCGACGTCGAGATGCTGGTATTGCTCGTGCATGGCGGGCAGGGAAGAACCTGATGATGGAAAAACAGCAAGGATACCTGACTCGCGCGCCGAGACGGTAGCCCGCAGCAGCAGTCTGCGCGGCTAGGCCGCTGGGCAGACCGTTTGTCGCAGCTAACCAAGCGGGTGCTGCAAGGCGGCTACTCTGAATCTAGTGGATGAAGTTGAGGATTGAGGCTTGACCATGGCGACTGTGAAAACTCACGAAGTCTTCGCCGACGGTCTCTACGAACGCTTGCTGGAACGTGTCGCGCATGCCCTTGAGGACGCCGATGATCTCAGTGCGAAGGGTGGAGTGGCGCCGGCAGAAGTTGATCTGGAAGGACTATCCGCCGAAGAAGTAGCGTGGTTGCGCGCCTTTGTGCAGCGCGACCTGCAATGGTTGCGCGGCTGGCATGCCGCGGCACGGCGCATGCGTGCGCTGAGCTTGGCGCAAGCTGAGGCTGAGCCGCCCAAAGAGCTCGTCGACGGCGGCGAGCCATTTGGCTTGGTTTGCGCCTTGTGCGAAACCACCCTAATTCAACAGCCGCGCAAAGGCGTGGAACCTTGCCCTAGTTGTGGCTCGCGCTTGTTTCGGGCGGTGAACAGACGCTGATACTCTTGCCGTTTTCTCGTTCGGCGCCGTGCTTGCTGCGCCATGTTAAGGATTCGGCATGGAATGGCGCTACCTGATTAGGGCCCTCATGCTGCCGCCTGGCAGCTTGCTTTTATTACTGTTACTGGCCTGGTGGCTGCGCGTGCGTTGGCCAAAGTTTGCCACGGCAGCGCTATTGCTAGCCGTAGGTGGCTTGTGGCTCATGGGTGCGCCACGCATGGTGCAGTGGCAAGCGAGCCTATTAGAAAGCGAACCGGCGCTAGATTGGCGCAGCGACTGGGCTGAGCAAGCGCAAGCCATTGTGGTGCTGGGCGGTGGGCGTGAGCGTGGCGACCCCGGTTGGGGGGGGATGCGCCGAGTCAGATGGCCGCTGAGCGGGTGCGCTATGCGGCGCGACTGGCCAAACACAGCGGTTTACCGATTTTAGCCAGCGGTGGTTTGCACTACGGCGAGCCGCCCAGTGAGGCCTATCTTGCCGGGCAGATGCTCCAGCAAGATTTCGCCGTGACGCTACGTTGGCAAGAAGGCCTAAGCCGGACTACTTGGGAAAACGCCACTTACAGCGCGGCGCTTCTCAAGCAGGCGGGTGTTCAGCGCATTGTCTTGGTCACGCAGGCGTGGCACATGCCGCGTGCACGCTGGTGTTTTGAGCAGCAAGGCTTAACCGTGCTGGCCGCGCCGATGGGTTTTCTCAGTGTGTCGCATGGGCGTCCGTGGGGCGGCTGGCTGCCAGAGGGCAAGGCCTTCTGGCAGAACCAATTGCTGCTCAACGAATGGTTTGGCTTGCTGAGCTATCCGTGGCTTTATGCGGTGACAGCGTCGTCCAGCGCTTCACGCTGACGGCGAAAGGCAGCAAAGCCCAAAATGCCTAAGCACAACATGCTCAGTGGCCAGCTTTGCCAGCGCAGGTAAGGCGTGAGGCCTTGCATAGGTTGCACTTCGCCGCGCAGCACGCCTTGCGTAAAGCTGGGGATGCGCTGGGCGATGCGCCCTTGCGGGTCGATCAAGGCGGTGACGCCGGTGTTGGTGGCGCGCAGCATCCAGCGACCGGCTTCTAAAGCGCGCATTTGTGCCATTTGCAGGTGTTGTAGCGGGCCGATGGAGTCGCCAAACCAAGCATCGTTGCTCACCGTGAGCAGCAGGCTGCTGTCAGCCGCCAGGCGTGCGGCAAAGTCGGGATAGACCACTTCGTAACAGATGTAGCTGGCCAGACGTTGGCCTTGGGCGAGCAGTAAGGTTTGCTCGGCATGCCCGCGCGAGAAGTTGCTCATGGGCAAGTCAAAGAAGGCAATCAGCCCGCGTAGAACGTCTTCGAGTGGTACGTATTCGCCAAAAGGCACCAATTTTTGCTTCAGATAAGTGCCTTCGCCTTGGCCCAACACAGTGATGCCGTTGAAGTAGCGCCAACCGTGCGGCGCCGCCTCGCGCAGCGGAATGCCGGTAATCAGCGCGCGGTTACTGCTGGCCATGAGGCTGTCGAGCTCGTTGAGATAGCCTTCGGCGTAGTCACGCAGCACAGGTACGGCGGTTTCTGGCCATACGATCAGGTCACTCTCTTCATTGATCGACAAATCGCGATACAGGCGCAGTGTGTTGGTCAGCTCTTCGGGCTGCCATTTCATGGCTTGGTTGATATTGCCCTGCACCAGACTGGTGCTCAGCGGTTTGCCTAGCGGACTGGTCCACTGCTGATTGACCAGTGCCAGCGCCGCTAGCCATGGCAAAGCCAATAAACCGGCGATGGCGAAGCGCGCTGGCGGCTGATGGCGACGCGTACATAGCTCGGCCAGCCCAGCACCGGTGAGCGCTAAGGCAAATGAGATCAGCCAGACGCCGCCAATCGGAGCTAACGCGGCGAGCGGGCCAGCTAGCTGGCTGTAGCCGCTGTATAGCCAAGGGAAGCCAGTCAAGAACCAGCCGCGAAACATCTCTTGCGCGACCCACAGCGCAGCAAACGCCAAGGGGTTAAAGAGCCCCGGTGCTTGCCGCAGCCAGCGTGCCCATAGATAGGCAGGCAGGGCAAAGAACAGCGCCACGCCCGCGCAAAAGGCGAAGGTGAGTGAGCCAGCCAGCACGGGTGAGGCCGCGCCGTAATCGTGAATGCTGACGTAGATCCAGCTGGTGCCGGCCAGAAACGCTCCCAGACCGTAGCTCCAGCCGCGTAGCAGCGCTTGGCGTGGGCTCAAGCGCTGCAGCAGCAAATACAGCAGGGCGATGCTCAGTGGCGCGATAGGCCAAATATCAAAAGGCGCCAAGGCGAGCGGCGTAATAGCGCCAGCCAGCCCGGCGAGGCCATGACCGGCAAGGCCCGGCTGAACGAACACGCGCATGATGATTCTCAGTTGCTAGGGGTGACGCGCAGTAGATGTACCCGACGGCTGTCGGCATGCAGTATGCGGAAGCGGAAGCCCTGAATTTCCACCACCTCGTTGCGCTTGGGCAGATGGCCAAAGTGGTTCATCACTAAGCCGCCGATGGTGTCGAATTCTTCTTCGGAGAACTCACTGTCGAAGTGCTCGTTAAAGTCTTCGATCGGGGTTAGCGCTTTAACGATGCAATCGCCGCTGGGGAGCGGCTTGACGTAGCTGTCTTCGGCAACGTCGTGCTCGTCTTCGATCTCGCCGACGATTTGCTCCAGCACGTCTTCAATAGTTACCAAGCCCGCTACGCCGCCGTACTCGTCAATCACAATAGCCATGTGATTGCGCGTGGTGCGGAACTCTTTCAGCAGCACGTTAAGACGCTTGGACTCGGGCACGAAGGTGGCCGGGCGCAGCAGGTCTTTGAGGTTGAAGTCGTCGTCGCTTTTCAGAATCAGCGGCAGCAGGTCTTTGGCGAGCAAAATGCCCAGCACTTCATCGTTGCTGTCGCCTACCACCGGGTAGCGGGAGTGGGCGGCTTCCAGCACGTCGGGCAGGAAGTCGCGCGGTTCTTGGCCGGCTTTAATGGTGGTCATTTGCGAGCGCGGCACCATGATGTCGCGCACTTGCAGGTCAGAAACCTGAATCGCGCCTTCGACAATGGCGAGGGCTTCGCTGTCCAGCAGCTTGTTTTGATGGGCTTCGTGGAGCAGTTCCAGTAGCTCCTGACGATTTTTCGGCTCATGGGCAAAAGACTGCATTAGCTTTTCCAGCCAGGACTTTTGCCCGTTGCTCGATCGCTCTTCGCTCATCGTGGTGTCACTCTTCCTCGTGGTAGGGGTCAGGATAGCCGAGTTCGGCGAGCAGCTTACGCTCCAGCGCTTCCATGACATCGGCGTCACTGTCTTCAATATGGTCGTAGCCCTGCAAATGCAAGCAGCCATGGATCACCATGTGCGCCCAATGGGCTTCGACCCCTTTGTTGTGTTCGCCTGCCTCGCGCAGCACTACTGGCGCGCAAATGGCAAGATCGCCAATCAACGGCAGGCCCAGCTCTGGTGGCAGGTCAGCCGGGAAAGACAGCACATTGGTGGCGTAGTCTTTGTGGCGATAGGTGTTATTCAGCTCGCGGCCTTCGGCTTCGTCAACGATACGAATGGCTAGCTCGCTGGTCTCACGCTCGCGCAGGGCGATGGCGCACCACTGCTCGAACTGCGCCTCGCTGGGAATGCCTGAGCAGTCGCTGGCAATCTCGATATCCACCTGCACACTCATTCGCTCGGCGCCTCAGGCTTAGGTTTGCGCGATGGGGCTTTGTCTTCGTAGGCCTCGTAGGCTTCGACAATGCGCTGCACCAGCGGGTGGCGTACCACGTCTTTGGGGCGGAAATGGGTGAAGCCGATGCCCGGCACCTCGCCCAAGACATTCACCACATGGCTCAGGCCCGAGCGGGTGCCGCGCGGCAAGTCGACTTGGGTAATGTCGCCGGTAATTACTGCGGTAGAGCCAAAGCCAATCCGGGTGAGGAACATTTTCATCTGCTCAACCGTGGTGTTTTGGCTTTCGTCCAAAATAATAAAGCTGTTGTTCAGCGTGCGGCCGCGCATATAGGCCAGCGGAGCGACTTCAATCACGTTGCGCTCGATCAGCTTGCTGACATGCTCAAAGCCGAGCATTTCATACAGTGCGTCGTACAGTGGGCGCAGGTAGGGGTCGATCTTTTGCGCTAAATCGCCGGGTAGAAAGCCGAGTTTTTCGCCGGCTTCCACCGCTGGGCGCACCAGCAGAATGCGGCGGATTTGCTCGCGTTCTAGGGCATCCACAGCGCAAGCCACGGCCAGATAGGTCTTGCCGGTACCGGCTGGGCCGATGCCGAAGTTGATGTCGTGGCTCTGGATCGACTTAACGTACTTCTGCTGATTAGCGCCGCGCGGGCGAATATGCGCCTTGCGGGTTTTTAGCGTAATCGGTGCGCCTTCGCTGGGCTCGTCGAGATCTTCTAGCGCTGACTCTTGCAGGTACAAGTGCACCAGCGCTGGGGTGAGTTCGGTGCCGTTGCGCGTTTCGCGGTACAGGCGTTTGATCAGTCGTGCCGCCGCTTTGAGGCGTTCTTCTTCGCCAGACAGCTCGAAATCCATACCGCGATTGGCGATATGAATATCCATGCGCTTTTCAATTTGGCGCAGGTTTTCATCGAATTGGCCGCACAGGTTGGCGAAGCGTTGGGCGTCGCTGGGCTCCAGCGTGAAACTTAAAGAAGGTAGTGGACTGTTCAAGGGCGTTGGCTGAGCCGGTAACCGGCAGGGATAAGGTGGTCAGAATACCCCGCGCCATGCACGATGCAAAGTGCGGCGCGGGGTGGCGTGAAGGGCTGTTTAGTGCACGAGCGTGCCGCGTAGAGAATGCGGCATGGCTTCTTCGATGCTGACTTGGACGAACTGGCCGATCAGGCGCGGGTTATCGCTGCGGAAGTTGACCACGCGGTTGTTGTCGGTGCGGCCTTGCAGCATGCCGGGGTCTTTCTTCGAGTAGTCGGTCACCAGAATGCGTTGGGTGGTGCCGACCATGCGGCGGCTGTTCTCAAAGCCTTGCTGATTAAGGCGCGCTTGGAGAATTTGCAGGCGCTGCTTTTTGACCTCTTCAGGCGTGTCGTCGACGAGGTCAGAGGCTGGCGTGCCGGGTCGCGCGCTATAAACGAAGGAGTAGGAGAAGTCGAAGCCGACGTCTTCAACCAGCTTCATGGTTTGCTCGAAATCTTTGTCGGTTTCGCCGGGGAAGCCGACGATAAAGTCCGAACTGATACAGATGTTCGGCGCCGCTGCTTTGAGCTTGCGAATTTTCGACTTGTACTCCAGTACGGTGTGGTTGCGCTTCATCGCTGCCAGCACGCGGTCGGAGCCAGACTGCACCGGCAAGTGCAAATGGGCGACCAGTTGCGGGACTTCGGCATGCGCTTGGATCAGGCTGTCAGTGAACTCTACCGGATGGCTGGTGGTGTAACGAATGCGCTCGATGCCGTCGATGGCAGCAATGGTGCGCACTAGCTCGGCCATGTCGGCGGTGGTGCCACCGTGGGTTTCCGCACGATAGGCATTAACGTTTTGGCCCAGCAAAGTGACTTCGCGCACGCCGTTTTCCGCCAGGTGCAGCACTTCGGCGAGCACGTCATCGAACGGACGGCTGACTTCTTCGCCACGGGTGTAGGGCACCACGCAGAAAGTGCAGTACTTGCTGCAGCCTTCCATGATCGACACAAACGCGGTGGGGCCGTCGACGCGCGGCTCTGGCAAGCGGTCAAATTTTTCGATTTCCGGGAAACTTACATCCACCTGCGCGCTGCCGGTACTGCGTGCGGCGTCGATCATTTCCGGCAGGCGGTGCAAGGTTTGCGGGCCAAACACGACATCCACAAACGGGGCGCGTTCGCGCAGTGCTGCACCTTCTTGGCTGGCTACACAGCCGCCCACGCCAATCACTAGGTCAGGGTTCTTTTGCTTCAGCGGGCGCCAGCGGCCCAGCTCGGAGAACACCTTTTCTTGGGCTTTTTCGCGAATCGAACAGGTGTTGAGGAGGATGACGTCGGCCTCATCGGGGTTCTCCGTCAGCTCCATAGCATCGTGTTCGCCAAGCAGGTCGGCCATGCGCGATGAGTCGTATTCGTTCATCTGGCAGCCGTGGGTCTGGATGTAGAGTTTCTTAGCCATGGTGGGTAGGTAAAACCGCTTGAGTCATTACTGAACCGCGCATTATAGGGATGCTCGTCGCTGCTTCCTAGCGTCGCTTGTCTGCGCTTTGTTATGCTCGCCGGCCATTTTTACCGTGTGAGTTTGTTTAGCCCATGAAGCACAGTGATGAGCCGATTTTTCGGGTGATCTTTCATAACCAAGGGCAAGTGTTCGAGATGTACGCGCGGCAGGTCTATCAAAGCGACCTGTGGGGCTTTTTGGAAGTGGAAGAGTTTATCTTCGGCGAGCGTTCGCAACTGCTGGTCGATCCGGCCGAAGAAAAATTGAAAACCCAGTTTGAAGGCGTAAAGCGCAGCTTTGTGCCGCTCAATGCGATTGTGCGCATTGATGAAGTGCAGCGCTTAGGCGTGGCGAAGATCAGCGAAGCCAAAGGCAACGTGATGCCCTTTCCAATGCCGGCGCCGAGTGATCGCAGTTAGGCAGTGGCTGCTTATTAGTAGAAAAGGCCTTGGTGATTGAGAAATCCCAAGGCCTTTTTCTTGGGTTACGGAGCGGGGTTGGGTTGCTCGCGGTGAATGGCTTCAATGCTGGCCAAAAGCTCGTCGCTTAAGGTCAGCTCGCTGCTGGCAAGGTTTTCTTCAAGCTGTGCAAGGCTGGTGGCGCCAATGATGTTGCTGGTCACAAACGGGCGGCTGGTGACAAAGGCTAGGGCCATTTGGCTGGGGCTCAGGCCGTGCTGCTGGGCGAGTTCGACATAACGTGCGCAAGCGGCTTCGGCTTGCGGGTTGGTGTAGCGCTGGAAGCGGGTAAAGAGCGACAGGCGTGCGCCGCTGGGGCGGGCGCCATTGGCGTATTTGCCACTCAATACGCCAAATGCCAGTGGCGAATAGGCGAGCAGGCCCAGCTGTTCGCGCATAGCGATTTCTGCCAGGCCGACTTCAAAGGTGCGGTTCAATAAGTTGTACGGGTTCTGAATGCTCACCGCGCGGGGCAGGCCGCGTTGCTCGGCGTGCTGCAGATACTGCATGGCGCCCCAGGGTGTTTCGTTAGAGATGCCAATGTGGCGAATCTTGCCCGCTTGCACGTGGCGCTCCAGCGCGGCCAAGGTCTCTTCGATGGCGGTGAGGGTTTCGTCGCTGTTGTGCTGGTAGCCCAGCTGGCCGAAAAAATTCGTGCTGCGATCTGGCCAGTGCAGTTGATATAGGTCGATGTAGTCGGTCTTGAGCCGTTCAAGGCTGGCATCGATGGCGGCATCGATGTGTTGCTGGTTAAGGCGCGGCTGGCCATCACGAAAATAGCTAAGCCAGTCGCCGGGGCCAGCTACTTTGCTGGCGATGATCCAGTCTTCGCGGCCGCCGCGTGCTTCTAGGTACTGGCCGATAATCCGCTCGGTGGCGCCGTAGGTTTCTGGGCGCGGCGGTACGGAATACATTTCTGCGGTATCAATAAAGTTCACGCCATGGGCTTTGGCGCAGTCAATCTGGGCAAAAGCATCTTCGGCGGTGTTTTGCTCGCCCCAGGTCATGCTGCCTAAACACAGGCTGCTAACGGTGAGTGAAGTGCGGCCAAGCGGTCTTTGCTGCATGTGTGATGTCCCTTTGTGCTTGAATTTCTCTCTGAGCTAGGCATAATGCCGCAACTTTTCGGCGGGGGATGCCTAGCCTGCTGAATTTTTGCCCAGTACTGATGCTCGACCCGAGCCCCACTTGGTGCGTCAGTCCGTGGCTGTTGGCTTGTTTTGGCAAGCGCTGTCCAGTAAGATGTGCCGCCCTGAATTCGTGGCGGCCCTTGAGGCTATTTAAATGAAAACTTTTTCTGCAAAACCGGAAACGGTCAAGCGCGACTGGTTCGTAGTCGACGCTGAAGGTCAGACCCTGGGTCGTCTGGCTACTGAAATTGCTTCCCGCCTGCGTGGTAAGCACAAGCCTGAGTACACCCCGCACGTTGATACTGGCGATTACATCGTCGTTATCAATGCTGAGAAAGTGCGTGTAACTGGCGCTAAAACCAGCGACAAGATTTACTACAGCCACAGCGGCTTCCCGGGCGGCATTAAGTCCATCAGCTTTGAAAAGCTGATCGATCGTGCGCCGGAGCGTGTGATTGAGACCGCTGTTAAGGGCATGCTGCCGAAGAACCCGCTGGGTCGTGCCATGTACCGTAAGCTGAAAGTGTATGCCGGTACTGAGCACCCGCATACTGCTCAGCAGCCCCAAGAACTGAAGTTTTAACGGAGTAGGTTGATTATGTCGGCGACTCAAAACTACGGCACTGGCCGTCGTAAGACAGCTACCGCTCGCGTCTTCCTGCGTCCGGGTACTGGTAACATTCGCATCAACAACCGCTCGCTGGAGCAGTTCTTTGGTCGCGAAACTGCACGCATGGTTGTGCGTCAGCCGCTCGAGCTGACTGAGACCGTGGAAAAGTTTGACATCGTGGTCACCGTTGCTGGTGGTGGTATCTCCGGTCAAGCCGGTGCCATCCGTCACGGTATCACTCGCGCTCTGATCGAGTACGACGAGACTCTGCGTTCGCCGCTGCGTAAAGCTGGCTACGTAACTCGTGACGCTCGTGAAGTTGAGCGTAAGAAAGTGGGTCTGCGTAAAGCGCGTAAGCGTCCGCAGTTCTCCAAGCGTTAATTCGCTTTTCGCAAGAACGCCCGGTGCTTTGCATCGGGCGTTTTTGTTTGTCTGGGAAAAAGTTAAAAGGCTCTGCTGCGCTTATTTGCCGTGGCTTAACCGGCCTTTTACCTTGCGAAATACAGGGGTTTTCTTTACCATGCCCCGGTTTTTTGGGCGCTTGTTCCCAACCCGATTAGACTCTGTAAAGGGTCACGTAAAGCCGATGGGGAGACACATAAAATGAGCAATGACGGCGTGAATGTAGGCCGGCGTCGCCTCCTGATCGCATCCACTTCGATAGTGGGTGCAGCAGGGGCGGTCGGTGCTGCTGTCCCGTTCGTGGGGTCATGGTTCCCGAGTGCCAAGGCGAAAGCCGCTGGTGCTCCGGTCAAGGTGAATGTGGGTAAGCTTGAGCCCGGCCAGCAGATGGTGGCCGAATGGCGTGGCCAGCCGGTATTCATCGTGCGCCGTACCGAAGACACCTTGAAGACTTTGGCCGGCATGACAGAGGTCGTGGCTGACCCAGAATCGCAAAAGTCGGTACAGCCGACTTACGTCGACCCACAGGTTCGCTCGATCAAGCCTGAGCTGCTGGTGCTGGTTGGTTTGTGCACCCACTTGGGTTGTGCGCCGACCTTCCGCCCCGAAGTGGCCCCGCAAGATTTGGGTCCGGAGTGGAAAGGTGGCTACTTCTGCCCCTGTCACGGTTCGCGCTATGACTTAGCTGGTCGCGTTTATAAGGCCCAGCCTGCGCCGCTGAACCTCCCCGTGCCGCCGCACCGCTATGAAACTGATGACGTTATCGTCGTTGGTGAGGACCAGGAGAAAGCATGATGGAAAAGTTCATGGCCTGGATCGATGCTCGCTTCCCTGCTACGCAAATGTGGGAAGAGCATCTGAGCAAGTACTACGCTCCGAAAAACTTTAACTTCTTCTACTTCTTCGGCTCGCTGGCGCTGTTGGTTCTGGTTAACCAGATTCTGACCGGCGTATGGCTGACCATGAGCTTCGAGCCGTCGGCTGAAGGCGCGTTTGCCTCGGTCGAATACATCATGCGTGATGTGGAATACGGCTACATCATCCGCTACCTGCACTCCACTGGCGCTTCGGCGTTCTTCGTGGTGGTGTATCTGCACATGTTCCGTGGTCTGATGTACGGCTCGTACCGTCAGCCGCGTGAGCTGGTGTGGATCTTCGGTATGCTGATCTACTTGGCGCTGATGGCGGAAGCCTTCATGGGTTACCTGCTGCCGTGGGGCCAGATGTCCTACTGGGGCGCGCAGGTGATCATCTCCTTGTTCGGCGCTATTCCGGTGATCGGTGATGGCCTGACGGAGTGGATCCGTGGTGACTACCTGATCTCTGGTATCACCCTGAACCGCTTCTTCGCCCTGCACGTGATTGCCCTGCCGATCGTGATTCTCGGCTTGGTAGTGATGCACATCATTGCCCTGCACGAAGTGGGTTCCAACAACCCGGATGGCGTTGAGATCAAGAAGCACAAAGACGAGAACGGCGTACCGCTGGACGGCATTGCCTTCCACCCGTACTACACCGTGAAAGATATCGTCGGCGTGGTGGTGTTCTTGTTCATCTTCTGCACCATCGTGTTCTTCTTCCCGGAGATGGGCGGTTACTTCCTCGAGAAGCCGAACTTCGAAGCGGCGAACCCGTTTAAGACCCCCGAGCACATTGCCCCGGTGTGGTACTTCACCCCTTACTACGCGATCCTGCGCGCCGTGCCGGATAAGCTGCTGGGTGTGATTGCCATGGGTGCGGCGATTGCCATTCTGTTCGTGCTGCCGTGGCTCGACCGTAGCCCGGTGAAGTCCATGCGCTACAAGGGCTGGATGAGCAAGATCTGGCTGGTGGTGTTCGTGATTTCGTTCATCATTCTGGGCGTGTTGGGTGTACTGGCGCCGACGCCGGGCCGCACCTTGCTGTCGCAGGTATGTACCTTCCTGTACTTCGCGTTCTTCCTCCTGATGCCGTTCTACACCAGGATGGAAAAAACCAAACCGGTTCCGGAAAGGGTGACAGGCTAATGAAAAAGCAATTCTTTGCATGGATTATTGCCCTGATGCCAGTGGTTGCTCTGGCTGCGGGCTCGGGTTATCCGCTGGATAAAGCCGATATCGATTTGCGCGATCAGGCTGCTCTGCAAGATGGCGCGAAAACCTTCGCCAACTACTGCATGGGCTGTCACTCGGCGCAATACCAGCGCTATGAGCGTGTGGCTAACGACATCGGTATTCCGCATGACCTGATGATGGAAAACCTGGTCTTCACCGGCGCCAAAATTGGCGACCACATGAAGATCGGTATGCGCCCGGATGATGCCAAGGTATGGTTCGGCGCAGCGCCGCCGGATCTGACTCTGGTCGCTCGCGTACGTGGTGCTGACTGGCTGTACACCTACCTGCGTACCTTCTATGAAGACGCGACCCGCCCGCTGGGTGCCAACAACAAGCTGTTCCCCAACGTGGGTATGCCGAACGTGTTGGCTGACCTGCAAGGCCGTCAGGTGATTGGCTGCAAGCAAGTGCCGCTGCGCGACGACAACCACAAGGTGGTGTACGACCCGCTGACTGCCAAGCCGGTGACCAAGGAAAGCTGTGAAGAGCTGACCATTGTGCCCAACACTGGCAAGCAGACTGCTGAAGAGTTCGACACCACCGTGCGTAACCTAGTGACCTTCTTGGCTTATTCGGCTGATCCGAACAAGCTGGAGTCGCAGCGCATTGGTATGTATGTCCTGCTGTACCTAGCCTTCTTCTTTATTTTCGCTTACCTACTCAAGCGCGAATATTGGAAGGATGTGCATTAATCGGCAGCTAGTGTGCCGATAGCAACGCGCGCTCCGCGAGGGGCGCGCGTTTGCGTTTCTAAATTTCGTAGTAAATAGGGGATACCCCATGGCGGTAGCCAATAAGCGTTCGACAATGGCGTTGTTTTCCGACCCGAGTGATCACTACTGTCACCGGGTTCGTATTGTTCTGGCCGAAAAGGGCGTGACGGTCGATGTGATCGACGTGCAAAACGGCAAGTATCCGGAAGAGATGCTCGAAGCGAACCCTTATGGCACCACGCCGACGCTGCTCGATCGTGAGCTGAACCTGTACAACGCCAACGTGATGATGGAATACCTCGACGAGCGTTTTCCGCATCCGCCGTTGCTGCCGGTGTATCCGGTAGCGCGTGCTAACAGCCGTCAGCTGGTGCAGCGTATTGAGCGTGACTGGTGCCGCTTGGCGGACATTATTCTGGCTGCCAAGAGCAAGCCCGCCGAAGTCACTGCTGCGCGCAAAGAGCTGCGTGAAAGCCTGATTGGCGTGTCACCGATTTTTGCCGAAATGCCGTTCTTTATGAGTGAAGAATTCAGCTTGGTGGATTGCTGTTTGATTCCGATTCTGTGGCGTTTGCCGCTGCTGGATATCGAGCTGCCGCGCCAAGCCAAGCCGCTGCAAGAGTACATGGAGCGCATGTTTGCCCGTGAGGCGGTGCAGGCAAGTCTGTCGAAGTTTGAGCGGGATCTGCGCTAACCATGAGCGAGATGACCTCCAGTCGGCCCTACATGCTGCGTGCCTTGTACGAGTGGATTCTCGATAACCAAGCTACGCCGCACATTCTGGTCAACGCCCAGTGGCCGAACACCGAAGTGCCACGCGCCTATGTGAATGACGGGCAAATCGTCCTTAACTTGGCGCCCAGTGCAATCCGTAATTTATTTATGGATAACCAGTGGGTGACTTTCGATGGTCGCTTTGGTGGTCAGGCGCATGCGCTGCGCATTCCGGTTGAGGCCGTGATGGCGATTTACGCGCGTGAAAATGGTCAGGGCATGGTGTTCGATCTGGAGCCGGCGCAACCTGAGCAGTTGGCCGATGCAGAGGCCGAACCAGTCGATGACAATGGCCCGGACGATGACGGGCCTAGCGGCGGTGGCCGCCCGCGCTTACGCGTGGTGAAGTAATCGGCTAGGCACAAAAAAGGCGACCATTGCGGTCGCCTTTTTTATCCGGCGCTGTTTAGTTGATGTACTCAAACACGCGCACGATGCGCTGCACGCCAGCGACGCCCTGCACCAAACTGGTCGCTAGGCTGGCTTCTTGGCGGGTGACTAAGCCCATCAGGTAAACCACGCCGTTCTCGGTGATGACCTTGATGCGGCGGCCCGGAATGCTGTTGTCAGCGAGCATTTGGGTTTTGATCTTGGTGGTCAGCAGGCTATCGCTGCTGCGTGCGGTGAATGGAATGACCGGACCAACCGTCAGCTCATTTTGCACGCGCTTCACGCGCTGCACGTTTTGTGCGGCGCGGGCGGCGAGGTCTTTAAGCTCGGCGCGCGGTACTTGGCCAATCAACAGCACCACACCGTTGTAGCTGATGTTAATTACCCGGCTGGCGGTGGCCAGATCTGGGTGCGCTTTATCGATGTTCACCGTGACCTTGGTTTCGATCAGGGTGTCGTCGATGGCGCTGCCGGTGGTGCGGGTGCCGCGGTTATCGTGAATTGGCTCGTCACGGGTGGCGCTTAAAAGGCTGCCGCAGCCGCTCAGGCTGACGATAAGCGCTAGGCAGAATAAGTGCTTTAACGGATGGGTCATTCTTCACTCCCAAACAATTGACGATCAATCAGGTCGCACAAGCAGTGGATAGCCAGTAGGTGGACTTCCTGAATGCGTGCGGTGACGCGCGACGGCACGCGGATTTCCACGTCGTCAGGCAGCAGCAGGGCGGCCATTTCACCACCGTCGCGGCCAGTCAGTGCGACTACATGCATGTCGCGGTCGTGAGCGGCTTGAATGGCTTGCACTACGTTGCCGGAGTTGCCGCTGGTGGAGATAGCCAAGAGGATGTCGCCGGGCTGACCCAGGGCGCGGATCTGCTTGGAGAACACTTCGTTGTAGCTGTAGTCGTTAGCGATTGAGGTGATGGTGGAGCTGTCGGTGGTCAGGGCAATGGCCGGCAGGCTTGGGCGTTCGCGCTCGAAACGGTTGAGTAACTCGGAGGAGAAGTGCTGCGAGTCACCCGCGCTACCGCCGTTACCACAGGCGAGGATTTTGCCTTCGCCCAGCAGTGCATTGACCATCAGCTGGCTGGCTAATTCGATTTGCGGGGTGAGCACGTCTACCGCGCGGGCTTTGGTCTCAATGCTGTCGTTGAACAGTTGACGGATACGAGCTTGCAAATCCATGGAGTCACCTTAGTTACGGGCGGAAGGCGTCGCGGAGCCATTCCAGTTGAGGCTGATGTTCGGGGCCGCTGGCGCTGATGGTATCGAAGCGGCAGGCCAGATGCGACCATTTCGCATTGGCTTGCAGCCAAGCCTGCGCGCTGTTGATCAATTTGTGTTGCTTGCGCTGATCGATGCTCGCCAGTGCACCGCCAAAGCGGTTGTCGCGCCGGTAGCGTACTTCGATAAACACCACGGTGTCGCGTTCGCGCATCACCAGATCCAGCTCGCCATAACGGCAGTGCCAGTTTTGGCTGAGTAAGTTAAGGCCGGCGCGACGCAAATAAGCACACGCGGCTTGCTCGATCAGCTCGCCGCGTGCGCGGGTGTGCGGTGGGTTAGTCAAGCGGGCGCACTTGGCCGTCAACAAACTCAGCCCAAGGCAGGCTGCGTTGAATGCGACGGTCAGCGGTTAGGCTGAGGCGGCCGGTTTCGCCATCCACCGGGGCGTCCGGCATCAGTAGCAGCTGATTGAGGCGCGGCGTCAGGCGGTAAGCGTCGATGCCCATGGCGTACAGGCGCCCTAAGCCGCCGGTGGCTTGCGGCCAGGCGTTGCTCAGTTGTTGGCGCATGCTGTCGTCTTGATTGAGCAGCCACGGCGTTTCGTTAAAGCGAATGCCGTTCATGTCTTTGATTTCTTGCGCGCTAAAGCCGCTATTCACATGCGAGGTGGCGTACACCGGCAGGTCGCCAGCGTATTGGAAGGTCAGCGTCGGCTTGATCTGTCGGGCCTGAATGGGGCTCGCAGCGAGGAAGACAAAGTCGATGTCCTGACGGCGTGTCGGCAGGGCGTTGATGTCTTTGCCTAGGGCGGCCGAGAGGCGTTTGGCGCGCTGTTCGCTGCTGCGCAGGTCCATCAGTTCGGCAATTTGGTTAGCCAGTTGCACCGGCTGGTCGACATGGCTGGTGGCGAGTAATTGGCCGCCCAGTTGCTGCCACTCTTGCTCAAAGGCGGCGACCACACGTCGCCCCCAATGGCTGTTGGGCACCATGGCGATGGCGCGGCGATGGCCGTCCAGCCACGCCTGCTGGGCGGCAGAGCGCGCTTCATCTTCGGCGGCTAGGCCGAACTGGAACATCTGTGCCGGCGCTTGGCTGGCGCCTTCAGCGTAGTTCAGCGCTAGGGTCGGCAGGGGCAGGCTTTGGCGGCGAGCCAGCTCGCTCACTTGGGCTTTATCCAGCGGGCCAACAACGAGCTGAATGCCGTCGGCGCTAGCTTGCTGGTAGAAGGCATCTAAATTGCTCAGGCGGCTGCTGTCATAAAAGGTGACTTCCGGTACTGGCGCGCCTTGTTGCAGCGATTGCAGGCGGGCGGCCATGAAGCCATCGCGTAGGGCGCGACCGACGCCGGCCAGCTCGCCTTCAGCCGGTAGCAGCAGGGCGATATGCTGCAGCGGTTGGCTGGCGCTGTTCATCAGCTTTTCGAGCTTGCTTGGAAGCTCAAGTGCAGCCGGGTGATTGGGGTGGATATTGCGCCACACGGTAACGTTCTGCTGGAGCAATTCGGCGGAGGGGCTTTCGCGCACGGTTAAGGCTAGTTGCATCCAGCCGTCGAGATCCGCCTCATTGGCAGCGCCGGCTTGCAGGGTGTCGGTCGACAGTTGGCTGACCAGCGACCAAATCGCTTGGTGATTGCTATGGGCGTTGCGGTCTTTTAATAGCGGCGCCAAGTACAGGCGCTCGCGCAGGGCTTGCAAGGTTTTGCCGTTGGCTTCCAGCGCGGCAACACGGGCTAGCTGGGTGCGCTCTTGTTGCGCTAACGGCAGTTCAGCGAGGTGCGCCATTACTGGGTGTTCTAGGGCACGTAGTGCGCTGCGCGGACGTTTGCGTGCCAGCATGGATTCGGCATCTAAGGTCAGGGCGAAAATCTGCTGCGCGGGCTTGAGCTGGTCAACCGTGACCAGATCTAGCACTTGGCTGGCGCGCTTGGCATCGCCTTGCTGCAGGGCGAGGTTCGCGGCAGAGAGACGCAGCAAATCAGCTGCTTCGCCGCTTTGGCTGCTGGCTTCTAGCAGTAGCTGATCGACACTGGCTTGTTCGGGGACGCTGGGCAGCTGGCCAAGGGTGGAACTGGGCTGGCTGGCGCAAGCGGCGAGCAGACTGGCCAAGCTAAGAGTGGCCAGCAAACGCAAAGATGAGGGCATGGGGCTTTCCCGTAGGCTTTTTTATGCTGCGCCGATTGTAACCAAAGCCAGCCGCTGGGTGCGATTGCTGTGCAGGTTAAGTGCGTGGTCGGGCCTGGCTTGCGGTTACACTGTGCGCTCTTTCACGGGGAGGTGGCGCATGGCCGCACACGGGCAGCTGTTTATTGTCGCAACGCCGATCGGCAATCTAGAAGACATCACCGCTAGGGCTTTGCGCGTGCTGGCCGAGGTGGATGTGATTGCCGCAGAAGACACCCGGCACTCGGCCAAATTAATGCAGCACTTCTCTATTAATACCCCGTTGATTGCTTGCCATGATCATAACGAGCGCGATTTGGCAGAGCGCTTGATTGCGCGTATGCAGGGTGGCGACTCGGTGGCGCTGATCTCCGATGCTGGCACGCCGTTGATTTCTGATCCGGGTTATCACTTAGTACGGCAGGTGCGTGAGGCTGGACTTAAGGTGGTGCCTGTGCCCGGTGCCTGCGCCATGGTCGCGGCGTTAAGTGCTGCCGGTTTGCCGTCAGATCGTTTCGCCTTTGAAGGTTTTTTGCCGGCAAAAAGCGCCGGGCGCCAAGCGCGTTTGGCGGCGTTGGCAGAGGATGAGCGCACCTTGATCTTCTACGAGGCGCCGCATCGTTTGCTGGAGAGCTTAAAAGATATGCAGGCCGCCTTTGGTGAGCAGCGCCAAGCCGTATTGGCGCGTGAGCTGACCAAAACCTTCGAGACCCTGCACGGCGCGCCGCTGGCTGAGTTGGTGGCCTGGGTGGCGGCGGACAGTAATCAGCAGCGTGGTGAGTGCGCAGTGCTGGTTGCGCCTTGGCAGCGCCCGGAAGGTGAAGAGTCGCTGGATGCGCACACATTAAAAGTGCTGGATGCCTTGCTGGCCGAATTGCCGGTCAAAAAAGCCGCTGCGCTGGCCGCGCAAATTACCGGCGCGCGAAAAAATCTGCTTTATCAGCAGGCACTTGAGCGTAAAGGTTGAGCTTACCCAAGGCAGAGGATAAGCTTGCGCGCAGAGTTGGTTGGACAGTCGCTGCCGCAAGGTGGAGGAAAGTCCGGGCTCCATAGGGCAAAGTGCCAGGTAACGCCTGGGAGGCGCGAGCCTACGGAAAGTGCAGCAGAAAGCAAACCGCCTAAGCGCGTAAGCGCCGGTAAGGGTGAAAAGGTGCGGTAAGAGCGCACCGTGCGACTGGTAACAGTTCGTAGCGTGGTAAACCCCACTTGGAGCAAGACCAAATAGGAACCCGTTGGCGTGGCCCGCGCTGGGTTCGGGTAGGTTGCTAGAGGTCGTCAGTGATGGCGATCCCAGAGGAATGACTGTCCTCGACAGAACCCGGCTTATAGACCAACTCTTTCTTTTTCCCTCGATCTGCCCGCTGCGGCATATCTATTCGCTAATCAAGACCAAAAAAATCTTACTCTTAAGAACTTACTTTAAGTTCTTAAGCCAATCGTTTGTTGGTCAAAAAGTATCCTCCGAAAGCTGTCGCGTAATTCCCTCCCACTTTCCCCCATTTTTGCTAACCCACCGTCAGATAAGGATTTTTTCCTCTGCGGGGTGCTTGCGTGGGCGTATTGGCATACCTATAGTGTGCTCAAGTGGCATGAAGTGGGTAGAAGTGGGATCACTTGGGCATGGATAGCTAATAAACGGGGGCAAACACAACGTGTTTCGCGGAGCTAACGCCATCACATTGGACGCCAAAGGGCGCTTAGCGATGCCAAGTCGGTATCGCGATGCTCTGCTGTCCGCCTGTGAGGGCCAGCTGATCGTGACCCTCGATACCGTTGACCCTTGCCTGCTGGTCTACCCGCTCCCGGAGTGGGAAATCATCGAAAGCAAACTGCGCAGCCTGCCGTCACTGAATGAGCAAGCGCGCCGTTTGCAGCGCGTATTAATCGGTAATGCGGTGGAGATGGAGCTCGACGGCAGTGGCCGCTTCCTCGTTCCGCCGCGTCTGCGCGACAAAGCCGGTCTGGATAAAAAAGCCGTGCTGGTTGGCCAGATCAATAAGTTTCAGTTGTGGAACGAAGCCGCTTGGGATGCCCAGTGCGAGGCTGACTTGGCGGCGATTACCGGGCCTGAAAGCCTTCCTGAAGAAATGCAGAGTCTGACCCTGTGAGTAACGTCGATCATCAACATATCAGCGTCATGCTGGAGCCCTGCCTTGAGGCGCTTAACCTCGTGGCGGCCGGCTGCTATGTCGATGGCACGTTTGGGCGTGGCGGTCACACCCGCGCCGTGTTGGCGCAGCTGGGTGCCGACGGTCGCATGCTGGGTTTTGATAAAGACCCGCAAGCCATCGCTACGGGGCAGCAGTTGGCCGCCGAAGATGCGCGCTTTGCCATTGTGCAGCGCAGCTTTGCCGAGATGGCCGATGAGCTGGCACAGCGCGGTTTGCTCGGTAAAGTCGATGGCGTATTGCTGGACTTGGGCGTGTCATCGCCGCAGTTGGACGACGCCAGTCGCGGCTTCAGCTTCTTGCAAGATGGCCCGCTGGACATGCGCATGAACCCGGATGCCGGTGAAAGCGCTGCGCAGTGGATTGCCCGCGCCGACGAAGAAGAAATCGCCCGGGTGATTTATGAATACGGCGAAGAGCGCTTCTCGCGCCGTATGGCGCGCGCCATTGTGCAGCGCCGCGAGCAGGAGCCCTTTACCCGTACCTTGGACTTGGCTGAGGTGATCAAGCAAGCCAATCCGGCTTGGGAGAAGGGGAAGCACCCGGCCACTCGGGCCTTTCAGGCGCTGCGGATTCATGTGAATCAAGAACTGGAAGACTTAGAGCGCGGCCTAGAGGCCGCGCTGGACGTTTTAGCCGTGGGTGGCCGTTTGGCGGTGATCAGCTTCCATTCGCTGGAAGATCGCATCGTCAAACACTTCATGCGCAAGCAAGTGAAAGGCGAGCAAATCAATCTGCCGCGCAATTTGCCGGTGCAGGTCGAGCCCTTTAAGCCGCGGGTCAAACTGATCGGCAAAGTCCTGAAAGCCAGCGATGCCGAAGTGCGCGCCAACCCGCGTGCGCGCAGCGCTGTCTTGCGCATTGCGGAGAAGCTGCGATGAACGCGCAGAAGCTGGCCGGCGCTATGCCCAACGGCAGTTTGCTGCTGTTGGTGCTGTTTGTGCTGGTGCTCGGCTCGTCGATTGCCGTGGCGTACACCCAGCATTGGAATCGCCTGCTGCTCAATGATTTGTTCGGCGAGCTGAGTGTGCGTGACCGCGCACTGGCAGAGTGGGGCCGCTTGGTGCTGGAGCAAAGCACCTGGACCTCGCATGCGCGTATCGAAAGCCTGGCGGCCAGTCAGTTAGGCATGCAAGTGCCTGCCGCCACCGATGTGCAGTTGGTGAAACCATGAGCCGCTTAAGCGAAGCCCGTTATCCGTGGCGCTTTGGCTTAGTCTGCTTTGCCGTGGTGGCAATGGCGGGGGCGATTGGCTGGCGCATTGTTGATCTGCATATTTTTGATCGCGAATTTCTGCAAGCCCATGGCGATGCGCGCAGCGTGCGCCATGTGACTATCCCCGCGCATCGCGGCCTGATTACCGACCGCAACGGCGAGCCGCTGGCGGTGAGCACCCAGCTGATGACCCTGTGGGGCAACCCGCAAGAGCTGATGGGCGAGAAAGCCCGTTGGGGCGAGCTGGCCAGCACCTTAGGGGTCGATGGCCAAGAGCTGGCCAAGCGTATCGAAGCCAACGGCAAGCGCAGCTTTATGTACCTGCGCCGTGGCTTAAGCCCCGAACAAGGCGTTGAAGTGCTCAAGCTCAACTTGTCCGGCGTGTATGCCCGTGACGAGTTTCGCCGTTTCTACCCTGCCGGCGAAGTGGCCGCGCACGTGGTCGGCTTCACCAACGTGGACGAGCAGGGGCAGGAAGGCGTCGAACTGGCCTTCGATGAATGGCTGCGCGGCGTGCCGGGTAAGCGTCAGGTGCTGAAAGATCGTCGCGGCAAGCTGATTAAAGATGTGCAGGTAGTGAGTAATGCCCGCCGTGGTCGCACGCTGGCATTGTCGATTGATCTGCGCATTCAGTATTTGGCGCACCGTGCGCTGCGTCAGGCCTTGATCGATTTCGATGCCAAAGCCGGCTCCATGGTGTTGGTCGATGTGCACACCGGCGAGATTCTCGCCATGGCTAATCAGCCCACCTACAACCCGAATAACCGCAGCAATCTCGACCCCTCGGCCATGCGTAACCGTTCGCTGGTGGATGTGTTCGAGCCCGGCTCGACGGTCAAGCCGTTTACCGTGGCGCTGGGGTTGAACTCCGGCAAATACCTACCAGAAACTGTGGTGGATACGCGCCCCGGCTATATGTCGGTGGGCCGTAAAACAGTGCGCGATGTGCACAACTACGGTGTGCTGGATATCACCGGGGTGATCAAGAAATCCAGCAACATCGGTGTGGTGCGGATTGCCTTGGATTTAGGCGGGGAAAACCTCTACGCCATGCTCCAGCAGGTCGGCATGGGCCAAGATACCGGCTTAGGCTTCCCGGGTGAACGCGTCGGCAACTTGCCGAATTTTCGCGTTTGGAAGCCGGTAGAAACCGCGGTGATGTCCTACGGCTACGGCTTGTCGGTGACTGCCGCCCAGCTGGCGCATGCCTACGCCGTGCTGGCCAACGAAGGCAAAACCGTGCCGCTGTCGCTGCTGCGCTTAGATCAAAAGCCCGAAGCCGTCGGCGTGATGGACCCGGCCGTGGCCAATCAAGTGCTGAGCATGCTGCGTACTGTGGTGGATGAAGACGGCGGCACCGGTAGCCGCGCGCGCATTCCCGGTTATCAGGTCGGTGGTAAGACCGGCACAGTGCACAAGGTGGCTGCCGGTGGTGGCTACGAAGAGAAAAAATACCGTTCGTTATTTGCCGGCGTTGCGCCGATCAGCAAGCCACGCATTGCTGGTGTGGTGGTGATCGACGAGCCGCGGCCCAAATTCGGTGAGTACTACGGCGGCTTTGTCGCCGCACCGGTATTTGGCCAAGTGGTCGGCGGCGCGCTGCGCCTGATGAACGTGACCCCCGATAATTTGCCTGCGCCTGAGGCCAAGCCAGAAAAACTGGCGAACAAGGCGCCGGCAACCGCAGGAGGGCGAATTTAATGCCCATGCCGTTAAACCAATTGCTGGTTGAAGCCAGCAGCAGCACGCTGATCCGCGAGCTGACCTTAGACAGCCGCAAAGTGCGCGCCGGTGATTTGTTCCTCGCCTTGCCGGGCGTGAACAGTGATGGCCGCAGCCACATTGCCGATGCCTTAGCGCGCGGCGCCGCTGCGGTCGCGTATGAAAGTGAAGGCGCTGGCGAACTGCCGCAAACCGAAGTGCCCTTGGTTCCGGTTAAGCATCTGGCGCAGCACCTATCGGCCATTGCCGGGCGCTTTTATGGCGAGCCAAGCCGCAACTTGGCGGTGGTCGGCGTCACCGGCACCAACGGCAAAACCAGCGTCAGCCAACTGCTGGCGCAAGTGCTGGGCCGTTTAGAAACCCCGTGCGCGATTATCGGCACGCTGGGCAATGGCTTCTTCGATGACTTAAAAGCCGGCGTGCACACCACACCGGATGCCCTCTCGGTGCAGGCTGAGCTGGCGCGCTTTAAACAAGCCGGCGCCCAAGCGGTGAGTATGGAAGTGTCGTCGCATGGTTTAGAACAAGGTCGCGTGGCGGCGCTGCATTTTGATGTGGCGGTACTGACTAACCTGTCGCGCGATCATCTGGATTACCACGGCAGCATGCAGGCCTATGCCGCCGCCAAAGCCAAGTTGTTCCAGCGTCCAGAGCTGCGTGCGCGGGTGCTGAATTTAGATGACGCCTTTGGTGTTGAGCTGGCCGAACAGGGCGGCGAAGGCCGTTTACTCAGCTACAGCGTGGATAACCCCCAGGCTGATCTGTATTGCACCGCGGTGAGCTTTAGCGATGACGGCATCGAAGCGCGCTTGGCCGGTCGTTATGGCGAGGCCATGCTGCGCAGCCCCTTGCTGGGCCGTTTCAATTTAAGCAACTTGCTGGCGGTGATTGGCGCCTTGCTGGCGCTGGATTACCCGCTGGCCGATGTGTTGCGCGAGCTGCGCAGCGTACAAGGCCCGCAAGGCCGTATGCAGCGCTTGGGCGGTGGTGACAAGCCGCTGGTGGTGGTCGATTACGCCCACACCCCCGATGCGCTGGAAAAAGTACTCGAAGCGCTGCGCCCGCACTGCCATGGCCGCCTGCTGTGCTTGTTTGGTTGTGGCGGTGATCGTGATCGCGGCAAGCGCCCACTGATGGCGCAAATCGCCGAGCGCTTGGCCGATCAAGTGATCGTCACCGATGACAACCCGCGCACAGAAGCGCCAGAACAGATCTTCGCTGACATCCAGCAAGGCTTTAGCGATGCCGGTGGTGTGCAAGTGATTGCTGGGCGTGCTGCCGCGATTGCCCAGACGATTGCCGCAGCCAAAGCGGCCGATGTAGTGCTGTTGGCCGGTAAAGGTCACGAGCCGTATCAAGAAATTAACGGCGTGCGCCATGCCTTCTCGGATCTTGAGCAGGCACAGGCGGCGCTGGAAGGCTGGGAGGCCGCCGATGCTTGATGCCCTGCGCTTGAGTCAAATCGCCAGCGTGGTGAATGGCCAACTACAGGGCCTCGACGCCAGCTTTGGTGAAGTGAGCACCGACAGCCGTGCCCTGCGCGCTGGCAGTTTGTTTGTGGCGCTGCGCGGTGAGCGTTTTGATGGCCATGCCTACCTCGGCCAGGTGGCGGCGCAAGGTGCGGCGGCGGCGTTGGTGGAGCAAGCCGACAGCAGCGTGAATTTGCCGCAGCTGGTGGTCGCCGATACGCGTATCGCGCTGGGTAAGTTGGGGCAATTTAACCGTCGTTTATTCCGTGGCCCGGTGGTCGCGGTGACTGGCTCCAGCGGTAAAACCACCGTTAAAGAAATGCTCGCCGCTATCTTGGCGCAGCGTGGCCCGGTGCTCGCTACGCGCGGTAACTTGAATAACGACCTTGGTGCACCGTTGACGCTGTTAAGCATCAGCCCCGAGCACAAGCACGCAGTGATCGAGCTGGGTGCCAACCATGTTGGTGAAATTGCCTACACCGTGGCGTTAACCGAGCCGCAGGTGAGCATTCTCACCAACGCCGGCACCGCGCACGTGGGCGAGTTCGGTGGGCCGGAGAAAATCGTTGAGGCCAAGGGCGAGATTATCGACGGCCTCGCTGCCGACGGTATCGCCGTGCTGAACGCCGATGATGTGGCCTTCGATATTTGGTGCAAGCGTGCTGGCGAACGCCGCGTGCTGAGCTTTTCGATGAACGGTCAGCCTGCCGATTTCCGTGCCGAGCACGTTGAAATCGGCCCTCGTGGCTGCCCGCAGTTTGATCTGGTGTGTGCCGCAGGTCGGCAAGCTATCCAGTTGCAGTTGCTCGGTCAGCATAATGTCGCCAACGCGTTAGCGGCAGCCGCCGCGTGCTCGGCGCTGGGCCTGAGCTTGGACGAAATCGCCCAAGGCTTGGCGCAGCTAGAGCCAGTGCGGGGTCGTGGGGTGATTTCGCTGGGGCATAACGGCGTACGCCTGATCGACGATACCTACAACGCTAACCCGGTGGCGGTTAAAGCGGCCATCGAGACCTTGCGCCAATACAGTGGTCGCAAGGTGCTGGTGCTCGGCGACATGGGCGAGCTAGGACAATGGGCACAAGCGTCGCACCACGAAGTGGGCGCTTATGCCAAGGGCAAGGTGGATGCCCTGTATGCCGTAGGCCCGTGGATGGCCTATGCGGTGAAAGCGTTTGGCGCACAAGGCCGACACTTTGCCGATCAGGCGGCGCTGATTCAGGCGCTGGCCGACGAAACCAATAAAGACACCACCATTTTGCTTAAAGGCTCACGCAGTGCGGCGATGGACAAAGTCGTGCAGGCGCTCGGCGGCGCGGGGGAGGCGCACTGAGGCATGTTGCTATTTCTAATTGATTACCTAAAAGAGCTGCACTCCGGTTTTGGGGTTTTCCAATACCTCACCCTGCGCGGCATTTTGGGCGTGCTGACTGCGCTGGCGCTGTCATTGTGGCTGGGCCCGTGGATGATCCGCACCTTGCAAATCCGCCAGATTGGCCAAGCGGTGCGTAACGACGGCCCGCAGTCGCACCTCTCCAAAAAGGGCACGCCCACCATGGGCGGTGCGCTGATTATCACCAGCATCGCGATCAGCACTTTGCTGTGGGCCGATCTGACCAATCGCTACGTGTGGACTGTGCTGGCGGTCACTGTGCTGTTCGGCGCCATCGGCTGGGTGGATGACTACCGCAAGGTGATCGAGAAAAACTCGCGTGGCCTGCCGAGCCGCTGGAAGTACTTCTGGCAGTCGGTGTTTGGTTTGGGCGCGGCGGTGTTCCTCTATATGACCGCGCAAAACCCGGTGGAAACCACCTTTATCATGCCGCTGCTGAAAAACGTCGAAGTGCAGCTGGGCGTGTTGTTTATCGTGCTGACCTACTTCGTGATTGTCGGCTCGAGTAACGCGGTGAACTTGACTGACGGCCTCGACGGCTTGGCGATCATGCCTACGGTGATGGTCGGCGGTGCGCTGGGCATCTTCTGTTACCTGTCGGGCAACGTGAAATTTGCCGAATACCTGCTGATTCCTTACGTGCCGGGCGCGGGCGAGCTGATCGTGTTCTGCGCGGCGATGGTCGGTGCTGGTTTGGGCTTCTTGTGGTTCAACACCTACCCGGCTCAAGTGTTTATGGGCGACGTCGGCGCGCTGGCGCTTGGCGCGGCGCTGGGCACTATCGCGGTGATCGTCCGTCAAGAAGTGGTGCTGTTCATCATGGGCGGTGTGTTCGTGATGGAAACCCTGTCGGTGATGATTCAAGTCGCCAGCTTCAAGCTGACCGGCAAGCGCGTGTTCCGTATGGCGCCGATTCATCACCATTTCGAACTCAAAGGCTGGCCGGAGCCGCGCGTGATCGTGCGCTTCTGGATCATCACCGTGATTCTGGTGCTGATCGGCCTTGCCACCCTGAAGCTGCGTTGAGGAACACGCCATGAGCCTTATCGCTACCGATCAGTTCCGCATCGTTGTCGGCCTCGGCAAGAGCGGTATGTCGCTGGTGCGCTTTTTAGCGCGTCAGGGGGTGGCGTTTGCCGTGGCTGATACCCGCGACAACCCGCCGGAGCTAGAAACCCTGCAGCGCGACTACCCGCAGGTCGAAGTACGCTGCGGCGTGTTAGATGTCGAGTTCCTGTGCCGCGCCCAAGAGCTGTACATCAGCCCCGGCCTGAGCCTGAAAACCCCGGCCCTGCAAGAAGCCGCCGCGCGTGGAGTGAAGCTCTCCGGCGATATCGACTTGTTTAGCCGCCACATGCGTGCGCCCTTAGTGGCCATCACCGGCTCTAACGCTAAGAGCACCGTGACCACGCTGGTCGGCGCCATGGCGGCTGCCGCTGGTAAGAAGGTCGCGGTGGGCGGCAACTTAGGCACTCCCGCGCTGGATCTGCTCAGCGATGACGTCGAGCTGTATGTGTTGGAGCTGTCGAGCTTCCAGCTGGAAACCTGCCAGCAGCTGAATGCCGATGTGGCGACTGTGCTGAACATCAGCGAAGACCACATGGACCGCTACAGCGGCATCGCCGAATACCACTTGGCCAAGCACCGGATTTTCCGTGGCGCTAAGCAGGTGCTGATCAATCGTGACGATGCGCTGACCCGCCCGTTGGTGGCCGATGATCTGCCGCGCTTCACCTTTGGCCTCAGTAAGCCGGATGTCAAAGCCTTTGGCTTAGTCGACGTGGATGGCGAAAAGCACTTGGCTTATGAATTCCAAGCCCTGCTGCCAGCGCGCGCGCTGAAAATTCGCGGTGCGCACAACCAAGCCAACGCCTTGGCCGCGCTGGGTTTAGGTATGGCGGTCGGTTTGCCGCTGGAGCCGATGCTCGACACTTTGCGTCAGTTCACCGGCCTGCCGCACCGCTGCCAGTGGCTGCGCGAGCGCCGTGGCGTGACGTATTACGATGACTCCAAAGCCACCAATGTCGGTGCGGCGTTGGCAGCGATTGAAGGCCTAGGCGCCGACATCGACGGCAAGCTGCTGCTGATCGCCGGTGGCGATGGCAAAGGCGCCGATTTTAGCCCGCTGGCTCCGGCGGTGAAGGCCCATTGTCGTGCTGTGGTGCTGCTGGGGCGCGATGCCGAACTGCTGGAAGCGGCGCTGGCTGATGGCTGCGAGCTAATCCGCGTTAACACGCTGGAAGAAGCGGTGGGTGCTTGCGCCGAGCGTGCTCAGCGTGGCGATGCCGTGCTGCTGTCGCCGGCCTGTGCCAGCCTGGATATGTTCCGTAACTTTGAAGAGCGCGGCCAAGTATTCGCCCGCGCTGTCGAGGGGTTGAGCTGATGTTTGGCCTGCGCCTCGTCCCGTCCCCCTTATTCGGCCCGCGTGGGCTGGATCTGGACTTCCCGCTGCTGGCGGGTTGCCTGGCCCTGCTGGGCTTGGGTTTGGTGATGGTGACGTCGGCGTCTTCTGAAGTGGCGGCGGCTAACTTAGGCTCGCCGCTGTATTACTTCTGGCGGCATGCGATTTATTTGCTCATCGGGCTTGGCATAGCGGCGGCGATCATCATGGTGCCGCTGGATTTGTGGCGTAAGGGCTCGCCCTTAGTGCTGCTCGGCGCATTCGTGCTGTTGATTGCGGTGATCGTGCCGGGCGTCGGTCGTGAAGTGAACGGCGCTATGCGCTGGATTGGCTTTGGCATGTTTAACGTGCAGCCGTCAGAGCTGGCCAAAGTGGCAGCGATTTTCTTCTTGGCCGGCTATTTAGTGCGCCGTCAGGACGAAGTGCAGGGCAGCTGGATGGGTTTCTTCAAGCCCTTTGTAATCTTGCTGCCAATGGCTGTGTTGCTGCTGATGGAGCCCGACTTCGGCGCCACTGTGGTGTTGATGGGTACCGCGATTGGCATGTTGTTCTTAGGCGGCGTGGGCATGCTGCGCTTCTTGTTCATGGTGGCTTTGGCGGTGGGTGCCGTGGCCTTGCTGGTTGTGCTGGAGCCTTACCGGATGCAGCGCATGACCACCTTCACTGATCCGTGGTCCGATCAGTTCGGCGCGGGTTATCAGCTGGCGCAGGCGCTGATTGCCTTTGGGCGTGGCGGCTGGTTGGGCGAGGGCTTAGGCGCCAGCGTGCAGAAACAGTTCTACCTGCCCGAAGCGCATACCGATTTCGTCTTTGCTGTGCTAGCCGAAGAACTCGGCGCTGTCGGCGCCTTGCTCACCGTGGCGCTGTTTGTCTTCGTCACCTTGCGCGCCCTGTATCTGGGACTGCTGGCCGAGCGTAGCGATCAGCTGTTTGGCGCTTATGTGGCCTATGGCATCGGCATCATGTGGATTGGTCAGTTCTTGATCAACGTCGGCGTGAATGTTGGCCTGCTGCCGACCAAGGGCCTGACCCTGCCGTTCTTAAGTTACGGCGGTAGCTCGTTGATTGTTTGTTGCATCTGTTTAGCCCTGTTGCTGCGCATCGACTGGGAACGCCGTCATGCGCTGGGCAATGCCGAGGTTGAGCTCACTGAAGAGGACCTGGCACATGGCTAAGGGCAAGGTATTGATCATGGCCGGCGGCACCGGCGGGCACGTGTTCCCGGCGTTGGCTTGTGCGCGTGAGTTTCAAACCCGTGGCTATGAGGTGCACTGGTTAGGCACGCCGCGCGGCATTGAAAACGAGCTAGTGCCGCAAGCCGGTCTGCCGCTGCACTTGATTAACGTCACTGGTCTGCGTGGCAAAGGCATCAAGAGCCTGCTGAAAGCCCCGCTGGAGCTGCTCCGCGCCCTGTGGCAAGCGCGCAAGGTAGTGCGCAAACTTGAGCCAGTCTGCGTGCTGGGCATGGGCGGCTATGTCACTGGCCCCGGTGGTCTGGCGGCTAAGTTGGCGGGCATCCCGCTGATCATCCACGAACAAAATGCCGTGGCGGGCACCGCCAATCGCACCTTGGCGCCGATGGCAACGCGTGTTTGCGAAGCCTTCCCCAACACCTTTGCGGCCTCGGCCAAGTGCTACACCACCGGCAATCCGGTGCGTGAAGAGCTGTTTATCGCCACCCCGCGTGCACCGCTGGCGGGCCGGGCGATTCGTCTGCTGGTGCTGGGCGGCAGCTTAGGCGCCGAGCCACTGAATAAGTTGGTGCCTGAAGCCGTGGCGCAACTGCCCAGCGAAAAGCGCCCGAAGATTAAGCATCAGTGCGGCAAAGCGCATGTTGAGCTCAGCGTGCAGCGCTACCGCGAAGCCGGTGTAGAGGCTGAAGTCATGCCGTTTATTCGTGACATGGCCGCTGCCTACGCGTGGGCCGATCTGGTACTGTGCCGCGCCGGTGCGTTGACCGTCAGCGAGGTGGCCGCTGCAGGCTTGCCAGCCCTGTTAGTGCCGCTGCCGCATGCGATTGACGATCACCAAAGCAAGAATGCCGAATTCCTTGTGCAGCACGGCGCCGCGCGCTTGCTGCCGCAACATCAAACAGGGGCGCCGGAACTGGCGGCTCTGTTGTCTGAGGTAGCTATGCAACCTGAATTACTCACCACCATGGGCGCCCAAGGGCGTGCCGTGGCGTTGCCCGATGCCACGCGTCGGGTTGTTGATGTGTGTCTGGAGGTGGCTCATGTCGCACAATGACCAGCGCTTCCAACAGCCGGAAATGCGCCGTATTCGCCGCCTGCACTTTGTCGGTATCGGCGGCACAGGCATGTGCGGCATTGCTGAGGTAATGCTCAACTTGGGCTACGAAGTCTCCGGCTCTGACATTAAGCATTCCGCCGTCACCGAGCGCCTCGAGCAGTTCGGCGCCAAAGTGTTTATCGGTCACAAGGCCGAGAATGCCGAGCAAGCCGACGTGATCGTCGTCTCCTCCGCCATTAACACGCAAAATCCGGAAGTGGCTGCTGCCATTGAGCGCCGCATTCCGGTGGTGCGTCGCGCAGAAATGCTCGCCGAGCTGATGCGTTACCGTCACGGCATTGCCGTGGCAGGCACCCATGGCAAAACCACCACCACCAGTTTGCTGGCGGCGGTGTTTGCTGCCGGTAAGAAAGATCCAACTTTCGTGATCGGCGGCCGTTTAAACGCCGCCGGCACTAACGCGCAGCTGGGCGAAAGCCGCTACCTGATTGCCGAAGCGGACGAAAGCGACGCGTCATTCCTGCATTTGCAGCCGATGGTTGCGGTGGTCACCAACATCGACGCCGACCACATGAGCACCTACGAGGGTGACTTCAACAAGTTGAAGAAAACCTTCGTCGAGTTCCTGCACAACCTGCCGTTCTACGGCCTGGCGGTGATGTGTGTGGATGACCCGGTGGTGCGCGAGATTCTGCCGCAAGTGAGCCGTCAGGTGATCACCTACGGCACCAGCGAAGACGCCGATGTGCGCGCCATTAATATCAGCCAAAACGGCATGCAGACCTCGTTCACCGCGCTGCGCCGCGATCTGCCGCCGCTGGATGTGACGGTGAACATGCCGGGCAAGCACAATGTGCTCAATGCCCTGTCGGTGATTGCGATTGCTACCGACGAAGGTTTAAGTGATGAAGCCATCACCCAAGGTCTGTCCGGTTTTACCGGCGTGGGCCGGCGTTTTCAGGTGTATGGCGAGCTGCCGGTGGACGGTGGCAGCGTGATGCTGGTGGATGACTACGGCCACCACCCGCGTGAAGTGGATGCAGTAATTAAAGCCGTGCGTGATGGCTGGCCAGAGCGCCGCTTGGTGATGGTCTATCAGCCGCACCGCTATTCACGTACCCGCGATTTGTACGATGACTTCGTGCAAGTGCTCAGCGGCACTAACGTACTGTGCCTAATGGAGGTTTACCCGGCGGGCGAAGAACCCATTCCCGGTGCCGACAGCCGTCACCTGTGCCACAGCATTCGTCAACGCGGCCAGCTAGACCCGATTTATATCGAGCGCGACGCCGAACTGGCACCGCTGGTGAAGCCCATGCTGCAACCGGGTGACATTCTGCTCTGTCAGGGCGCTGGTGATATCGGCGGTCTTGCCCCGGCCCTGTTGGCTCATCCACTGTTTAAAGGAGGCCAAGCATGAGTGCTGTGCTGACCTCTACTATCGCCGTGCAAGACTTTGGCCGTGTCGCCGTGCTGTTTGGCGGCCGTTCAGCCGAGCGCGCGGTGTCGCTGAAGTCCGGCAATGCCGTGCTCAGCGCCTTGCAAGCCGCTGGCGTGGATGCCTTCGGTATCGATGTCGGTGATGACTTCGTGCAGCGCTTGGCCAGCGAGAAAATCGACCGCGCCTTTATCGTGCTGCATGGCCGTGGCGGTGAAGATGGCACCATGCAAGGTCTGCTGGAGTGCTTGAACATCCCTTACACCGGCAGTGGTGTATTGGCCTCGGCTTTGGCGATGGACAAGCTGCGCACCAAGCAAGTGTGGCTGAGTAATGGCCTGCCGACGCCGCGTTATGCTGCCGTGGCCAGCCTCGAAGAATGCACACTGGTGGCCGAAAGCTTGGGCTTCCCGCTGATCGTCAAGCCCTCGCACGAGGGTTCGAGCATCGGTATGGCCAAGGTCAATAGCCTGGCGGAGTTTGAAGCGGCTTGGCAAAGCGCCGCCAAGCTCGACCCGCAAGTGCTGGTCGAACAAGTCATTCAAGGCCCCGAGTTCACCGTGGCGGTGCTGCGCGGCGAAGTGCTGCCGCCGATTCGCCTCGTCACCCCGCATACCTTCTACGACTACGACGCCAAGTATCAGGCCAATGACACCCAGTACCTGATCCCCTGCGGGTTGGCCGCCGACAAAGAGGATGAATTGAAGCGCCTGTGCGCCGCCGCTTGCGAAACCGTGGGCACGCAAGGCTGGGCGCGGGTCGATGTGATGCAAGACGCCGATGGCCAATTCCATCTGCTGGAAGTGAACACAGTGCCAGGCATGACCGATCACAGCCTAGTACCGATGGCCGCCAACGCGGCTGGACTGGATTTCACTCAGCTGGTGCTGAGCATTCTGGCCGACAGTTTGGAACAGCGAGGCTAAGCCGATGCGCGCCGATCCGAGTTTACGTCACAGCCATAGCCCAGCCCGCAAGAGCAAGAAAGCTCCTGTGCGCGGGGCTAGCCGTGTCGTGGCTCGTCCGCCACTGCGCGAGCGGCTGAACCTGAGTTTGCCGGCGCTGAATATCGCGTGGTTGAAGCAAGTCAGCTGGCCGTTGCTGTTAGCGGTGCTGGGCTATGGCAGCTATGAGCTGGCCGAGCGCGTGCTGCCGTATGCCGATCGGCCCATTGCGCGCATCAGCGTGCAGGGCGATTTGAGCTACGTCAGCCAAGACGCGGTGCGTGAGCGCATGGCGCCGTTTATCAAGGCCAGCTTCTTCGCCGTGGATATCCCCGGCATGCAGGCCAGCCTTGAGCAAATGCCGTGGATCTCGCGCGTGGAAGTCCGCCGGGTATGGCCCGATCAAGTGCAGGTGCGTTTGGAAGAGCAACTGCCGGTGGCGCGCTGGGGCGATGAAGCCTTGCTGAACAACATGGGTAAAGCCTTTGCGCCTAACGAGGTCACCAACTATCAGCACTTGCCTAAGTTGTGGGGGCCGCGCCGGGCGCAAGTTCAGGTCATGCAGGAGTACCAGCTACTCAGCCAGATTCTGCGCCCGTATGGCTTCAGTATTTCGCGCCTCGAGCAGCGCGAGCATGGCAGTTGGTATTTGCACACCCACCAAGGCATCGAGTTTGTGCTGGGGCAGGGTCGCTTGATCGAGAAAATGCGCCGTTTCGTGACCATTTACGAGAAGGCATTAAAAGAAAAACAAGACCAGGTAGCACGCGTCGACCTGCGTTACCCGCAAGGACTGGCGGTAGCGTGGCGCGCACCGGCTAACCCGGAGGCGCCTGAGCAAGCGGCTCAGGCCCTGTAATGGAGTGAGACAACAGATGGCAAACGCACAGCAGAACAGGATGATCGTCGCACTGGATATCGGTACCAGTAAGGTGGTGTGTCTGGTGGGTGAGGTCGGCTCTGACGGCGAGCTGGAGGTGGTCGGCATCGGCACCCAGCCGGCGCGTGGGATGAAAAAAGGCGTGGTGGTGAATATCGAGTCCACCGTGCAGTCGATCCAGCGCGCCGTGGAAGAAGCCGAGCTGATGGCCGGCTGCCGCATTCATTCCGCCTATGTGGGGATTTCCGGTAATCACATTCGCAGCATGAACAGCCACGGCATCGTGGCGATTCGTGATCGCGAAGTGAGCCCCGCCGATATCGAACGGGTGATGGACGCCGCGCAAGCCGTGGCCATCCCGGCGGATCAGCGTGTGCTGCACACCCTGCCGCAAGATTACGTGATCGATAACCAAGAAGGCGTGCGCGAGCCGCTGGGCATGTCCGGCGTGCGCCTAGAAGCCAAAGTGCACGTGGTGACCTGCGCCACCAACGCCGCGCAGAACATTGAAAAGTGTGTGCGCCGCTGTGGTCTTGAGGTCGATGACATTACCCTTGAGCAGCTGGCATCGAGCTTCCCGGTACTGACCGAAGATGAGCGCGAGCTGGGCGTGTGCTTAGTGGATATCGGCGGTGGCACCACCGATATCGCGATTTTTACCGAGGGCGCCATTCGGCACACTTCGGTTATCCCAATTGCCGGCGATCAAGTGACCAACGATATCGCCATGGCGCTGCGTACTCCGACGCAATATGCCGAAGAAATTAAAGTGCGTTACGCCTGCGCGTTGGCCAAGTTAACCGGCGCCGGCGAAACCATCAAAGTGCCCAGTGTGGGCGACCGTCCACCGCGTGAATTATCCCGCCAAGCATTAGCTGAGGTGGTTGAACCGCGTTATGACGAACTTTTTACCTTAGTTCAGGCCGAATTACGCCGTAGTGGCTATGAGGCATTAATTCCAGCTGGCATAGTACTCACTGGGGGAACGGCGAAGATGGAAGGCGCCGTCGAACTGGCTGAGGAAATCTTTCACATGCCAGTGCGCTTAGGCATGCCGCAAGCGGTTAAAGGTTTGGCGGATGTCGTGCGTAATCCGATTTATTCGACGAGTGTGGGGCTATTGCACTACGCCATGCGCAAGCAGGCCGAGGGCAAGCCATCCAGCTCGTTCCACCAAGAACCTGATGTCCCAATGCTGGAAAGGATCAAGCGTTGGGTACAGGGGAATTTCTAATCACGCTGCCCGAGCATGATTAGAAGTAGGCGACAATAAGAGAAAAAGGAGAGGGGCAATGTTCGAATTAGTTGATAACAACGGACAAAGTGCAGTTATTAAAGTTATCGGTGTTGGTGGTGGCGGCGGTAATGCCGTAAACCACATGATTAAAAACAACATCGAAGGTGTTGAATTTATTTGCGCTAACACCGATGCCCAGGCATTGAAAAGTGTTGGTGCGCGTACCGTGTTGCAGCTGGGCCCCAGCGTAACTAAAGGCCTTGGTGCTGGTACTAACCCGGAAATCGGCCGCAGTGCGGCACTGGAAGACCGTGACCGCATCATGGAAGTGCTGCAAGGCGCTGACATGGTGTTCATCACCACCGGTATGGGTGGCGGTACCGGTACCGGTGCAGCCCCGGTGATTGCCGAAGTAGCCAAAGAAATGGGCATCCTGACCGTAGCCGTGGTCACTCGCCCGTTCCCCTTCGAAGGTCGCAAGCGTATGCAAGTGGCAGAAGAAGGTATTCGCGCGCTGTCCGAGTGTGTCGATTCGTTGATCACTATCCCCAACGAAAAACTGCTGACCATTCTCGGTAAAGACGCCAGCTTGCTGTCTGCCTTCGCTAAGGCCGATGACGTGCTGATGGGCGCCGTGCGTGGCATCTCCGACATCATGCAGCTGCCGGGCTTGATGAACGTCGACTTCGCTGACGTACGTACTGTGATGAGCGAAATGGGCATGGCGATGATGGGCACTGGTTCAGCCAGCGGCCAGAACCGTGCGCGTGAAGCCACTGAGGCGGCGATCCGCAACCCGTTGCTGGAAGACATCAACCTGCAAGGTGCGCGCGGCATTCTGGTGAACATCACCGCAGGTCCGGACTTGTCCTTGGGTGAATACGCCACTGTTGGCGAAATCATCGAAGACATCGCCTGTGACGCCGCCACTGTTAAGGTCGGCGCGGTGATCAATCCTGAATTGGGTGATGAACTGCACGTGACTGTCGTGGCGACTGGCCTGGGGCAGCGCATTGAAAAGCCGATGAAAGTGGTCGACAACACCGCAGCGCAAGCGGCGGCGACGGCACCGGCTCAGACAGCACGCCAACAGCCAGCGGACCATGCCGCGGTGAATTACCGCGATTTGGATCGCCCGACGGTGATGCGTAATCAAGGTGGTGCAGCAACGGCCGCCAAACTGAACCCGCAGGATGATCTGGACTATCTGGACATTCCCGCGTTCTTGCGCCGCCAGGCTGATTGATTGTTTCAATCAGCCGCATAGCGGTGCTTGGTATTCAACTTTGGTTGGCTCTGCTAACATGTCCGACCTTTGTTGATAATGGTTCGCAGCCAGCACAAGTAGTAGTGACTGAATGATCAGACAACGCACGCTCAAAAATACCATCCGCGCCACTGGCGTGGGCTTGCACTCTGGGGAAAAGGTCTACTTGACCCTGAAGCCTGCTCCGGTGGATACCGGTATCGTTTTCTGCCGTACCGATCTGGACCCTATGGTGCAGATCCCGGCACGCGCCGAGAACGTGGGCGAAACCCTGTTGTCGACCACCCTGACCAAGGGTGATGTCAAAGTAGATACGGTTGAACATTTGCTGTCGGCCATGGCCGGGCTGGGTATCGATAACGCCTACGTCGAAATCTCAGCCTCTGAAGTGCCAATCATGGATGGTAGTGCCGGGCCGTTCGTGTTCCTCCTGCAGTCTGCAGGGATTCAGGAGCAGGACGAGCCGAAGAAGTTCATCCGCATCAAGCGCGAAGTCACCGTAGAAGAAGGTGAAAAGCGCGCCACTTTCTTGCCCTTCGATGGCTTTAAAGTGACCTTTGAGATCGATTTTGATCATCCGGTGTTCCACGGGCGCACCCAGAAGGCCAGTGTTGATTTCTCCAGCACCTCGTTTGTGAAAGAAGTCAGCCGCGCACGCACGTTCGGTTTCATGCGTGATATCGAATACCTGCGCGGGCAAAACCTAGCTTTGGGTGGCAGTGTGGACAACGCCATCGTGGTGGACGAGTTCCGCGTGCTTAATGAAGACGGCCTGCGTTATGAGGACGAGTTTGTTAAGCACAAGATTCTCGACGCCATTGGCGACCTGTACTTGCTGGGCAATAGCCTGATTGGCGAGTTCCGCGGCTATAAGTCTGGCCACGCGCTGAACAATCAGTTGTTGCGTACCCTGATTGCTGACACCGATGCGTGGGAAGTGGTGATTTTTGATGACGCGCGTACCGCGCCCATTTCTTACATGCGTCCGGCAGCAGCAGGTTGAGTTAGCTCTCTCCTTGAAAATACCCCGCCATCGGCGGGGTATTTTTTTGCGCGCATGAAAAAGCCCGCCGAAGCGGGCTTTGGTTGGCCTGTCGAAGTTACTCGACTTCCAAGGGTTCTGGGGTCGGCACGGGCGTGGCTTTAACTTCGTCCACTTCACGCTGGATTTCTTCCAGCAGGCTGCTCGGTGCTGGGCGCTCTTCGCTGACCGGCTGCGCAGGGCTGCTACCGTCATCGACTTGCGTGCTGCTGCCGCTGCCCATGATGGCCTCGTTACGGCTGACGCCCGGCATAAAGTCGCCAGACAGGCCTGCCAGCGTTAGCTCTTGGTTGAAATACAGCGCGACGCGCTCTTGTTGGCGTGCACTGCCACCGGGCTGAATGCTGTACAGGTAGTCCCAGCGTAGCGGGTGGAAGGTGTCTTGGATCAGCGGGTTGCCCATAATAAACCGCACTTGGCGTTGGGTCATTCCTGGGCGCAACTGGTCTATCATGTCTTGCGTGACAACGTTGCCCTGTTGGATGTCGAGTTTGTAGACACCGGGAAAGGAAAACGAGCAGCCGGAAAGGGCGAGGGTGCTGCCAAGTACGGCGGACAGGATCTTCAGCTTTTGCATCGGTTGGCGACTTCCACTATCTTGCGGGGCAATCAAAGCCCAAGATCATACCTGTATATTCCGGCGCTGCGAAGCGCGGGATACCGAGAACGAATGACTATGGAAAACAACGAACTGCGTAAGGCCGGACTGAAAGTCACTTTGCCGCGGGTAAAAATCCTACAAATGCTTGATCAAGCGGATCAGCGTCACATGAGCGCTGAAGACGTTTACAAGTCGCTGATGGAGGCGGGCGAAGATGTTGGCTTGGCCACGGTTTATCGTGTGCTGACGCAGTTTGAAGCAGCTGGCCTGGTTGAGCGACACAACTTCGATGGCGGCCATGCGGTGTTTGAGCTGGCGGACAGCGGTCATCACGATCACATGGTGGATGTCGATTCCGGCGAGGTGATTGAGTTTTGTGATCCTGAAATTGAGCGCCGTCAGCGCGAAATTGTTAAGGAGCATGGCTTCGAGCTGGTGGACCACAACTTGGTGCTGTACATCCGTAAGCCGAAGAAAAAAGACTAAGCGCCACGCACTTCAATAGATGCGCAGGGCAGATAAAAAAGGCGACCACTCGGGTCGCCTTTTTTATGCGCGAATTGCTCTGTGACCGTGGTCAGTGATTGGCACTACCGACCATTTGTCGTGCGTGGGCTAGCGAGGCCTCGGTAAGGTCGATGCCGCCGAGCATGCGTGCGACTTCTTCGATACGTTCATCGTGGCTCAGCTCGCGCACAGCGCTTTGTGTGCTGTGCGCGGTGCGCTGTTTGTAAACAAACAGCTGTTGGTGGCTCTGTGCGGCCACTTGTGGCAAGTGGGTAACGGTGAGGACTTGGCCGCGCGCGCCGAGTTGGCGCAGCAACTGGCCGACCACTTCAGCGGTTGGGCCGCCGATGCCGACATCGACTTCGTCAAATACTAAGGTCGGCACGCGTGAGGTTTGCGCGGTAATCACCTGAATCGCCAAGCTGATGCGCGAAAGCTCGCCGCCGGAGGCCACCTTGGCCAATGGCTTGGCCGGTTGGCCCGGGTTGGTGCTAACCAAAAACTCCACGCGTTCGGCGCCGTTAGGGTGCGGGTCGGTGCTCTCGTGTGCGCTCAAATGCACGCTAAAGCAGCCGCCGGGCATGCCAAGGCGCTGCATTTGCTCATCGACGGCGCTGCTCAGGCTGCTGGCAGCTTGACTGCGTAGCTGGCTGAGTTCTGCAGCTTTGCTCTGGTAATGCCGAGCGTAGGCGTCGAGTTCTTCTTGCAGGTGTTCGCCGGCTTGATCGTTGGCGTTGAGGCTTTCCACTTCATTGAGCAGTTGCTGCTGTAGGCTCAGCAGCTCGTCGGGATGCACTTTGTGTTTGCGCGCCAGTTGATAGATCAGGCTCAGGCGCTCTTCAATATCTTGCAGGCGCTGCGGGTCGGCTTCGAAATGATCCAAAAAGCGGTGCAGCTCGCCGATGGCTTCTTCTACTTGGATTTGCGCGCTGGCCAGTAGGTTGGCCGCTTCATTGAGGGCTGGGCTGTTGCTTTGAAAGCCGCCTAGGCGATTGAGGCTGGTGTTGAGTGCTGACAGCACGTTGCCGGCATCGCTGTCGGCGCACAGGTCGATCACTTGCTGGCAGCCGGCCAGCAGGCTCTCGGCGTTGCTCAGCTCGCGCTGTTGTTGTTCTAGCTCTTTGAGTTCGTTGTCACCAAGGCTCAGCGCTTCGAGCTCTTCCAGTTGGTAGGTCAGTAGTTGCAGGCGGGCTTGTTGTTCGTCGCTGCTGCTGTTGGCTTTATCCAGCGCTTGCTGGGTTTGTCGCCAGCGCTGGGCGGCTAACTGCACTTGGCGGGCGAGGTCGGCGCAGCCGGCGTATTCATCTAATAAGCGCCGATGGGTGTCGGTTTTAAGCAGCGACTGGTGCTCGTGTTGGCTGTGAATGTCGATGAGTAATTCACCCAGCTCGCGCAAATCGGCTTGCGGGCAGGGCGTGCCGTTGATGTAACCGCGCGAGCGACCCTCGGCGGTGATCACGCGGCGCAGGATGACTTGCTCGTCGTCGCCAAGGTCGCGTTCGGCTAGCCAGTCGCGTGCTTCGGCGATGTCGGCAAGATCGAAGGTGGCGAGAATGTCGGCCTTATCGCTGCCGGGGCGCACCACACCGCTGTCGGCGCGGTCGCCTAGGGTTAGGCCCAGCGCATCGAGCATGATGGATTTGCCGGCGCCGGTTTCGCCGGTAATCGCGGTCATGCCGCTGCGCAGTTCAAGGTCGAGCTGTTCAACAATCGCGTAGTTGTGAATGGCCAGGTGCACCAGCATGAGCGGCTCTCCGTGCTGTCTGGTTATTTGTACAGTAGTTTGGCTGGCTGTTGGAATTTGCGCAAGCCTGAACAATAACCCCTTGAAATGCCGGGAGATGCCCCCATAACTGTGGCCAAGCCGAGCCCTGGGCTCGCAGATGATTGGTTGAAGGAGTGGATGATGGCTGACGAGCAAACCTTAGATAACCAGCCCGAAGAGCTAAACCCGCAGGTCGATGATGTGTCCGGCGAGGCAGAGGGTCGCGTGGGCGAGCTGGAAAACCAGCTGGCCGAGGCGAAAGAGCAATTGCTGCGCGCCGCGGCTGATGTGCAAAACGCCCGTCGCCGTGCCGAGCAGGATGTGGAGAAGGCGCACAAGTTTGCGCTGGAAAAATTCGCCAACGACTTGCTGCCGGTGGTCGATAGTCTGGAGCGCGGTCTGGAGCTGTCCAATGCCGACGACGAAAGCATCAAGCCCATGCGCGAAGGCATGCAGCTGACGCTGAAGATGTTCCTCGACACCCTGGAGCGCTTCCAAGTGCAGCAGCTCAACCCAGTCGGCGAGCCGTTTAATCCTGAGCACCATCAGGCCATGGTGATGGAAGAAAGCGCCACCATGGAGCCCGGCAGCGTGCTGAAAGTGTTCCAGAAAGGTTTCACCTTAAGTGGTCGTTTGCTGCGCCCGGCGATGGTCGTGGTCAGCAAAGCGCCGGCCGATGCGCTGCCATCGATTGATGAGCAGGCCTAACGCGGGCTTGAAATTACTCTCAGTGCCCCCACTTCTAGGGCATAGGCAAAGTTAAGGCTCAAGTCACGAGCCAGTTCATTATTACGAGGTATTTATGGGCAAGATTATCGGGATCGACCTGGGCACCACCAACTCCTGCGTATCGGTGTTGGAAAACGGCAATGTGAAAGTGATTGAAAACGCCGAAGGTGCGCGTACTACGCCGTCGATCATTGCGTACACCAATGATGGTGAAACCTTGGTAGGCCAGTCTGCCAAGCGTCAGGCGGTGACCAATCCGCAGAACACTCTGTTCGCGGTGAAGCGTTTGATCGGTCGTCGTTTTGAAGAAGACGTCGTGCAGAAAGACATCAAGATGGTGCCGTACACCATCGCCAAAGCCGACAACGGCGACGCCTGGGTTGAGGTGAAGGGCAAGAAGATTGCACCGCCGCAAATCAGCGCCGAAGTGCTGAAGAAGATGAAGAAAACCGCTGAGGACTACCTTGGCGAAACCGTCACCGAGGCGGTGATCACTGTGCCGGCCTACTTCAACGACAGCCAGCGTCAGGCCACCAAAGATGCTGGTCGCATTGCAGGCTTGGACGTTAAGCGCATCATCAACGAGCCTACCGCCGCAGCGCTGGCTTACGGTATGGACAAAGCGCAAGGCGACTCCACCATCGTGGTGTACGACTTGGGCGGCGGTACCTTCGATATTTCCGTGATCGAAATTGCCGAAGTGGACGGCGAGCATCAGTTCGAAGTGTTGGCCACCAACGGTGACACCTTCTTGGGTGGTGAAGACTTCGATATGCGTCTGATCGAGTTCCTCGCTGACGAATTCAAGAAAGAAGCTGGTATCGACCTGAAAGGCGATCCGCTGGCCATGCAGCGTCTGAAAGAAGCCGCTGAAAAAGCCAAGATCGAACTGTCTTCCAGCAGCCAGACTGATGTGAATCTGCCGTACATCACTGCAGATGCCACCGGTCCTAAGCACTTGAACGTGAAGATCTCCCGCGCCAAGTTGGAAGCGCTGGTTGAGGACTTGGTTGAGCGTACTATCGAGCCGTGTCGTGTGGCGCTGAAAGATGCTGGCCTGAACGTGGGCGACATCAAGGAAGTGATTCTGGTCGGTGGCCAGACCCGTATGCCGCTGGTGCAGAAGAAAGTTGCTGAGTTCTTCGGCAAAGAAGCGCGTAAAGATGTTAACCCCGATGAAGCTGTGGCCATGGGTGCGGCGATTCAGGGCGCGGTGTTGTCTGGCGACGTGAAAGACGTGCTGCTGCTGGACGTGTCCCCGCTGACCTTGGGCATCGAAACCTTAGGTGGCGTGATGACGCCGCTGATCGACAAGAACACCACCATTCCGACCAAGAAATCGCAGGTGTTCTCTACCGCTGACGACAACCAAGGCGCCGTGACCATCCACGTGCTGCAAGGTGAGCGTAAGCAGGCTGGGCAGAACAAGTCGCTGGGTCGTTTCGACTTGGCCGACATTCCGCCGGCGCCGCGTGGCGTGCCGCAGATCGAAGTGACCTTCGACATCGATGCCAACGGCATTCTGCACGTGTCGGCCAAAGACAAGGCCACCGGCAAAGAGCAGTCCATCGTGATCAAGGCCAACTCCGGTCTGTCCGATGACGAAATCGAAGCCATGGTGCGCGACGCCGAGGCGCATGCCGAGGAAGACCGTAAGTTCGAAGAGCTGGCGGCCATCCGCAACCAAGGCGATGCATTGGTGCATGGCACCAAGAAGACCTTGACTGAAGCGGGCGACAAAGCCACTGCCGAGGAAAAGAGTGCGATCGAAGCGGCTGTTGCGGCCCTGGAAGTGGCTCTGAAAGGCGACGACAAGGCCGAGATCGAAGCCAAGATCAATGCGCTGTCCGAGGCTTCCTCGCCGCTGGTGCAGAAGATGTACGCCGAGCAGGCGCAGCAGCAAGGCGCCGAGGCGCAAGCCGAAGACGCTGCCAAGCCGGCTGACGACGTGGTTGATGCTGAGTTCGAAGAAGTTAAAGACTCCAAATAAGCGGGTCGCACTGTCCTGAACGATGCCGGCGCGGGAGATTCTCCCGCGTTGGCATATCTGGACCACCCGTGAGGAGGGGTAATGGCTAAGCGTGATTATTACGAGGTGCTGGGTGTCGCCAAGGGCGTCAGTGATGCGGAGCTGAAAAAGGCTTACCGCCGCTTGGCGATGAAATATCACCCAGACCGCAACCCAGATGACAAAGAAGCCGAAGAGAAATTCAAAGAGGCCAACGAGGCCTATGAAGTGCTCTCCGATGCCAGCAAGCGTCAGGCTTACGACCAATACGGTCATGCCGGCGTAGACCCGCAAATGGGTGGCGGCGGCTTTGGTGGCGGCGCCGGCGCGGGTAGTTTCTCGGATATCTTCGGGGATGTGTTCAGCGACTTCTTTGGTGGCGGCGGTGGCCGTGGTCGTGGCGGTCCGCAGCGCGGCGCTGACCTGCGCTACACGCTGGAGCTAGATCTTGAAGAAGCGGTGCGCGGCACTACCGTGACCATTCGTGTGCCCACGCTGGTGGCGTGTAAGCCGTGCGATGGCACTGGCGCGAAAAAAGGCACCAGCCCGACCACCTGTACCACCTGTGGCGGTATTGGCCAGGTGCGTATGCAGCAGGGTTTCTTCTCGGTGCAGCAGACCTGTCCGCGTTGTCATGGCAGCGGCAAGATGATCACCGACCCGTGCGGTAGTTGTGGTGGCCAGGGGCGCGTAGAAGAGCAAAAAACGCTGTCGGTGAAAGTGCCGGCGGGCGTGGATAATGGCGATCGCATTCGTCTGACCGGCGAAGGCGAGGCGGGCAGCTCCGGTGCGCCGGCGGGTGACTTGTACGTGGTGGTGCAGGTGCGCGAGCACGCGATCTTTCAGCGTGATGGGCGTAACCTGTACTGCGAGGTGCCGATCAGCTTTGCCGATGCCGCGTTAGGTGGCGAGCTGGAAGTGCCGACGCTGGATGGTCGCGTTAAGCTGAAAATCCCTGAAGGCAGCCAGACCGGTAAGCTCTTCCGCCTGCGCGGCAAAGGCGTAGCACCGGTGCGCGGTGGCGGGCCGGGTGATTTGCTCTGCCGCATTGCGGTAGAAACACCGGTGAATCTCACCAAGCGCCAGCGCGAACTGCTCGAAGAGTTCCGTGGTTCGCTCAAGGGTGACGGCACGCATTCGCCCAAGGCGGATAGCTGGTTTGAAGGCGTGAAGCGCTTCTTTGGTGATCTGTAATCCTGATGGTCGGCCGCTGATGCGGCCGGCGATCATTTAGCCTGGAGCTAAATCTATGCGACGTATTGCAGTAATGGGCGCCGCCGGGCGCATGGGCAAAACCCTCATTGAGGCGGTGCAGCAGGCGCAAGGCGCGGGCTTGACCGCAGCCGTCGACCGCCCTGACAGCAGTTTGCTTGGCGCCGATGCTGGCGAGCTGGTGGGTATTGGTCGCTTGGGCGTGGTGTTGTCCGGTAGCTTGGATCAAGTGTTGGATGACTTCGACGTGCTGATCGATTTCACCCATCCCAGTGTGACTATGGCCAATCTGGCGCTGTGTCGCAGTGCGCACAAGGCCATGGTGATTGGTACGACGGGCTTCACCGATGAACAAAAAGCCGTGCTTAACGAGGCAGCGAAAGAAATCCCCATCGTGTTTGCGGCTAACTTCAGTGTGGGGGTAAACCTGTGCTTTAAGTTGCTCGACTTGGCTGCGCGTGTGCTGGGTGACGATGTGGATATCGAAGTGCTCGAAGCCCATCACCGTCACAAGGTCGATGCTCCGTCCGGCACGGCGCTGCGCATGGGTGAAGTGGTGGCGCAGGCGCTGGGTCGTGATCTGAATAAAGTCGCGGTATACGGCCGCGAAGGGCAAACCGGTGCTCGTCAGCGCGACACCATTGGCTTTGCCACCGTGCGTGCTGGCGATGTGGTGGGCGACCATACCGTGCTGTTTGCTGCCGATGGCGAGCGTGTGGAGATTACCCATAAGGCCAGCAGCCGTATGACCTTCGCTCGTGGCGCGGTGCGCGCGGCGCAGTGGTTGGCAGGTAAAGAGCCGGCGCTGTATGACATGCAGGATGTGCTGGAGCTGCGCTGATCTAATGGCTGCACAGCTCAATCGCTGCGTTGTGCGGTGCTCTCAGCCTCGCCTACCAAGGCGGTATGTCTCGGTTGCTGTGCTCCGTACGCCTTGCGCTTGAGCTGTTCGCCAATTAGCTCGGCAGCTCTTTAGTCGCCAATCTGGCAATGTGTGGCGGTTAAGCGGTAGACCAAAAAAGGCTTTTTCGGTAGACTACTGCTTTAGTGTGCCTCCGCGGTGCGCCACACAATTCGCATAAAAAGCGGGATGACGTTGTCTGAAATGTCATTCCGCTTTTTTACAACCTGCGATTTCTTAAAGACTTGCTTATGCTTTTCGGGAGGCCTTCTTGAGCAAGCCAGCCATTCTCGCCCTCGCAGACGGTAGTATTTTTCGCGGTGAGGCAATCGGTGCTGACGGGCAAACCGTCGGTGAAGTGGTATTTAACACTGCCATGACCGGTTACCAGGAAATCCTCACTGACCCGTCGTACGCGCGCCAAATCGTAACACTGACTTATCCCCATATCGGCAACACCGGCACCACGCCGGAAGATGCTGAAGCCGACCGCGTGTGGGCCGCAGGCTTGGTCATTCGTGACCTGCCGCTGCTGTCCTCCAACTGGCGTAACAAGCAGCCGCTGGATGAGTACCTAAAAGCCAATAATGTGGTCGCCATTGCCGGTATTGACACGCGTCGCCTGACCCGCATCCTGCGTGAGAAAGGCTCGCAAAACGGCTGCATTCTTGCCGGTGACAACATCACCGACGAGCAAGCGCTGGAGCTGGCGCGTGGCTTCCCGGGCCTCAAAGGCATGGACTTAGCCAAAGAAGTCACCTGCGCTAAAGCGTACGAGTGGCGCTCTGGCGTGTGGAGTCTGGAAACCGACAGCCATCCCGAAGTGGCTGCCGATCAGCTGCCCTACCACGTGGTGGCCTATGACTACGGCGTTAAGCTGAACATCCTGCGCATGTTGGTCGCGCGCGGCTGCCGCTTAACCGTAGTGCCGGCGAAAACCCCGGCCGCAGAAGTGCTCGCGCTGAATCCCGACGGCGTGTTCCTGTCCAACGGCCCTGGCGATCCGGAGCCGTGCGATTACGCCATCAAGGCGATTCAGGAAGTGCTGGAAACTGAGATTCCGGTATTCGGCATCTGCTTGGGTCACCAGTTGCTGGCACTGGCCTCCGGCGCAAAAACCGTGAAGATGGGCCACGGCCATCACGGTGCTAACCACCCTGTGCAAGATCTAGACAGCGGTGTGGTGATGATCACCAGCCAGAACCACGGTTTCGCCGTGGACGAGGCGAGCATGCCGAGCAACCTGCGTGCTACCCACAAGTCGCTGTTCGACCACACCCTGCAGGGTATTGAGCGCACCGATAAGGCCGCGTTCAGCTTCCAAGGTCACCCGGAAGCCAGCCCCGGCCCGCACGATGTTGCGCCGCTGTTTGATCGTTTCATCGACAGCATGGCCAAGCGCCGCTAAGCACGGGATTTGAGAGTAAGCACATGCCAAAACGTACAGACATTAAAAGCATCCTGATTCTTGGTGCCGGCCCCATCGTGATCGGCCAAGCCTGTGAGTTTGACTACTCCGGCGCACAGGCGTGTAAAGCGCTGAAAGAAGAAGGCTTCCGCGTCATTCTGGTCAACTCCAACCCGGCGACCATCATGACCGACCCGGCGATGGCCGATGCCACTTACATCGAGCCGATCAAGTGGCAAACCGTCGCCAAAATCATCGAAAAAGAACGCCCCGATGCGCTGCTGCCCACCATGGGCGGCCAGACCGCACTGAACTGCGCGCTGGAGCTAGAAAAGCACGGCGTACTGGAGAAGTTCGGCGTCGAAATGATCGGCGCTAACGCCGACACCATCGACAAAGCCGAAGACCGTTCGCGCTTCGATAAAGCCATGCGCGCCATCGGCCTTGAGTGTCCGCGTGCTGGTATCGCGCACACCATGGAAGAAGCCTACGGCGTGCTGGAACAAGTAGGTTTTCCGTGCATTATTCGCCCGTCGTTCACTATGGGCGGCTCGGGCGGTGGTATCGCCTACAACCGCGAAGAATTCGAAGAAATCTGCAACCGTGGTCTGGACCTGTCGCCGACCAACGAGCTGCTGATCGACGAATCGCTGATCGGTTGGAAAGAATACGAGATGGAAGTGGTCCGCGATAAAAAGGACAACTGCATCATCGTCTGCGCCATCGAAAACTTTGACCCGATGGGCGTGCACACCGGTGACTCGATCACCGTGGCTCCGGCGCAAACCCTTACCGATAAGGAATACCAAATCATGCGTAACGCCTCGCTGGCGGTGCTGCGTGAGATTGGTGTGGAAACCGGCGGCTCTAACGTGCAGTTCGGTATTTGCCCGAACACCGGCCGCATGGTGGTGATCGAGATGAACCCGCGCGTGTCGCGTTCCTCGGCGCTGGCCTCCAAAGCCACTGGCTTCCCGATCGCTAAGATCGCCGCCAAGCTGGCCGTGGGTTACACCTTGGATGAGCTGCAGAACGACATCACCGGCGGCGCGACCCCGGCCTCGTTCGAGCCGGCCATCGACTACGTGGTGACTAAGATCCCACGTTTCGCCTTCGAGAAATTCCCCAAAGCCGACGCACGCCTGACCACGCAGATGAAGTCGGTGGGTGAGGTAATGGCGATCGGTCGCACCTTCCAAGAGTCCATGCAGAAAGCCCTGCGTGGTTTGGAAGTGGGCGCCAACGGCTTTGATCCCAAGCTGGACATGGCCGACAGCGAAGCCGACAGCATTTTGAAGCGTGAGCTGACTGTGCCGGGCGCAGAGCGCATTTGGTACATCGGCGACGCCTTCCGTGCTGGCCTGACCATCGACGAAGTGTTTGCCCTGACCAAGATCGACCCCTGGTTCCTGGTGCAGATCGAAGACCTGATCAAAGACGAAGAGCGGGTGAAAACCCTCAGCCTGTCGAGCATCGAGCGTGATGAGATGTTCAAGCTCAAGCGCAAGGGCTTCTCCGATGCGCGTCTGGCCAAGCTGCTGGGCGTGACCGAGAAAACCCTGCGTCGTCAGCGTCAGAAGCTGGAAGTCTTCCCGGTGTACAAACGTGTGGATACCTGTGCGGCTGAGTTCGCCACGTCCACTGCGTACATGTACTCCACCTATGAAGAAGAGTGCGAAGCCAACCCCAGCAGCCGTGAAAAAATCATGGTGCTCGGCGGTGGCCCGAACCGTATCGGCCAAGGCATCGAGTTCGACTACTGCTGCGTACACGCGGCATTGGCGATGCGCGAAGACGGTTACGAGACCATCATGGTCAACTGTAACCCTGAGACCGTTTCCACTGACTACGACACCTCCGACCGTCTGTATTTCGAGCCGGTGACGTTGGAAGACGTGTTGGAAATCGTTCGCGTTGAACAGCCCAAGGGCGTGATTGTGCAGTACGGCGGGCAAACTCCGCTGAAACTGGCGCGTGCCTTGGAAGAAGCCGGCGTGCCGATCATCGGTACCACGCCGGATGCCATCGACCGCGCGGAAGACCGCGAGCGCTTCCAGCAGATGGTAGAGCGCCTCAATCTGCGTCAGCCGCCGAACGCCACTGCGCGTAGCGAAGACGAAGCGCTGCGCTGCGCCGGCAACATCGGCTACCCGCTGGTGGTGCGTCCGTCCTACGTACTGGGCGGCCGGGCGATGGAAATCGTCTACAGCGATGACGAGCTGAAGCGCTACATGCGCGAAGCCGTGCAAGTGTCTAACGACAGCCCGGTACTGCTCGACCACTTCTTGAACTGCGCCATCGAAGTCGATATCGACGCCGTGTGCGACGGTAAGCAAGTGGTGATCGGTGCCATCATGCAGCACATCGAACAAGCCGGCGTGCACTCCGGTGACTCCGCCTGTTCGCTGCCGCCGTACTCGCTGCCGGCGCACATCCAAGACGAAATCCGCGCGCAGTGCGCCAAGATGGCCTTGGAGCTGGGCGTGGTCGGCTTGATGAACGTGCAGATGGCGGTGCAGGGCGAAGATATCTACGTCATCGAAGTGAACCCGCGTGCCTCGCGTACTGTGCCGTTCGTGTCGAAGTGCATCGGTCTCTCGCTGGCGAAGATTGCTGCGCGTGTGATGGCGGGCAAAACACTCGAAGAGCTGGGCTTTACCAGTGAAGTGGTGCCGCCGTACTACAGCGTTAAAGAAGCCGTGTTCCCGTTTGCCAAGTTCCCCGGCGTAGACCCGATTCTCGGCCCCGAGATGAAGTCCACCGGTGAAGTGATGGGCGTTGGTGACAGTTTCGGCGAAGCCTTTGCCAAGGCGCAGTTCGGTGCCAGCGAGCCGGTGCCGTCTGGTGGTGTGGCGTTTATCAGCGTGCGCGAAGCCGACAAGCCGGATGTGGCTAAAGTGGCGCGCAGCCTAGTTGAGCTGGGTTTCGAAGTGGTCGCCACTGCAGGCACTGCGAAGATGATCGAAGCCGAAGGCCTGCCGGTGCGCCGTGTGAACAAGGTCACCGAAGGTCGTCCGCATGTGGTCGACATGATTAAGAACAAAGAAGTGAACTTGATCATCAACACCACCGAAGGTCGTCAGTCGATTGCTGACTCCTACTCCATTCGCCGCAACGCGCTGCAGAACAAGGTGTTCTGCACCACCACGCTGGCCGCTGGTGAAGCGATTTGTGAAGCCCTCAAGTTTGGTCCGGAGCGCACCGTGCGTCGTCTGCAGGACCTGCATGCAGGAATCAACAAAGCATGAGTAAGTTCCCCATGACCCTCCAAGGCTCGCGTGCCTTGGAGGAAGAACTGAAACACCTCAAAGGCGAAATGCGCCCGAAGATCAGCCAAGCCATCGCCGAAGCGCGTGAGCTGGGTGATTTGAAGGAAAACGCCGAATACCACGCCGCGCGCGAGCAGCAAGGCTTGGTGGAAGCGCGCATTCGCGATATCGAGGCCAAGCTGTCCAATGCGCAGGTGATCGACGTCACTACGATTGCGCACAGCGGCAAGGTGATCTTCGGCACGACCGTGGATATCGCCAACGTTGAAACCGGCGAAGAAGTGACCTACCAGATCGTCGGTGATGACGAGGCGGACATTAAAGTGAGCAAGATTTCCGTCAGCTCTCCGATTGCTCGCGCCCTGATCGGCAAGGAAGAAGGCGAAGTGGTCAATGTGCAGACCCCAGGCGGCCTCGTGGAGTACGAGATTGTCGAGGTTAAGCATCTCTGATGAGCTGCGCCCAGCGTCACCGGCGGTGATGCTGGGCTGGCCCCTGCTGCAAATGCTCTGGGTAGGCGGCCTGTGGGCGCTGCAGTTTATGCTGCTGCCGGCACTGGAGCAGTATCAGCTGGCGCCTATGTTAGTGCACGGCTTAGTGGATTATCTGCGACAGTTGGTGGTCGGCGTGGCGTTGGTTGCCTCGCTGCTGCAGGCTTTGCTGCTGGTGCGCGTGCATCGTTTGAATAGTCTGTGGCGCGAGTTGCGCGGTCAGCTGTTGTTGGCGTGTGTGTTGTTGGCGGCGGTGTATCTGGCTGTCGCAGCACTCGGCATGGCTGCCGAGCGCTGGTTGACCTTCAACTACACCGTGCTGGCCCTGCTGGGTCTAATGCTGGTAATGCAGCCGGTGCCGGGCTTTATTCAGCGTAACGCTTAAGGTTCGACAGCTTTGGGTTGGCCTTGGGGTTGGCGCGGTAGATTAACGCCAGCTTGCCGATGATCTGCACGAGATCGGCGCGGGTTTGCTTGCACAGCTCATGCATCAGCTCAAGGCGCAGCTCACGCTCGGTGATGCTGAAGCGCACTTTAATCAGCTCGTGATCAACTAAGGCGCGTTCGGTTTCTGCCACAACGCCTTCGGTCAAGCCGTTGCCAGCGACCATAACCACGGGCTTTAAGTGGTGGCCGATTTGCTTGAAGCGTTTTTTCTGGTCCTGAGTCAGCGACATAATCTTGGGTATCCGGTCAAAGGGCGCAGATTCTACCTTAGCGGCTCTTAAGCGCCTAGCAACACAGGCTAGCCGGTCAGTCTTGTTATTTCTGCAGATGCCCCCATATAGAGTTGTTAGATGCCTGAATGCGCCGGTCTTGCGTGAGTTGCTGCGCGGCTTAGTGCTACAGCAGTGCTTTTTCGGGCTTATGGATACATTTACTTACATCTACGCCTGCCGAGCGCGGCGCTCTGGTGTAAGGTAAACGGATAGTGTTTTAACTGGCGTACGTGCGCCTTGAGGGTAGTTCATTGAACGATATGGCAAAAAATCTTGTCCTGTGGCTGATCATCGCTGCGGTGTTGGTCGCTGTGATGAATAACTTCTCCAGCACCAGCGAGTCGCAAGGTCTGAACTATTCCGACTTCATTGAGCAGGTGAAGCAGGGGCAGGTTGAGCGCGTGACCGTGGACGGTTACATGATCACTGGCGTGCGCCGTGATGGCCGTTCCTTCAAAACTGTGCGTCCAGCCATTCAAGACGGCGGCCTGATTGGCGATCTGTTGGACAACAACGTGATCATCGAAGGCAAGCAGCCTGAGCAACAAAGCATCTGGACTCAGCTGTTAGTCGCCAGCTTCCCGATTCTGGTGATGATTGCCGTGTTTATGTTCGTCATGCGCCAAATGCAGGGTGGTGGCGGCGGTCGCGGCGGCCCGATGAGCTTTGGTAAGAGTAAAGCGCGCCTGCTGTCGGAAGACCAAGTAAAAACCACGCTGGCTGATGTGGCTGGTTGTGATGAAGCTAAAGAGGAAGTCGGCGAGTTAGTCGAGTTCCTGCGCGACCCGGGCAAGTTCCAACGCTTGGGCGGCAAAATTCCGCGTGGCGTGCTGATGGTTGGCCCGCCCGGTACCGGTAAGACCTTGCTGGCCAAGGCTATTGCTGGCGAAGCCAAAGTGCCGTTCTTCACCATTTCCGGTTCGGACTTTGTTGAGATGTTTGTCGGCGTCGGCGCTAGTCGTGTGCGCGATATGTTTGATCAGGCTAAGAAGCACGCGCCGTGCATCATCTTTATCGACGAGATTGACGCCGTGGGCCGTCATCGTGGTGCCGGTTTAGGCGGTGGTCACGACGAGCGTGAGCAAACCCTCAACCAGTTGCTGGTTGAGATGGACGGCTTTGAAATGAATGACGGGGTGATCGTTGTTGCTGCGACAAACCGTCCGGATGTCCTTGACCCGGCACTGTTGCGTCCAGGGCGTTTCGACCGTCAAGTGGTGGTTGGTCTGCCGGATATCCGTGGCCGCGAGCAAATCCTTAAAGTGCATATGCGCAAAGTACCGCTGGGCGAAAATGTTGAAGCAGCGGTGATAGCGCGCGGTACCCCGGGCTTCTCCGGTGCCGATTTGGCCAACTTGGTGAACGAGGCGTCACTGTTTGCGGCGCGCGCCAATAAGCGCTTGGTCGAAATGAAAGAATTCGAGCTGGCGAAAGACAAAATCATGATGGGCGCTGAGCGCAAATCCATGGTGATGTCCGATAAAGAAAAGCTCAACACCGCCTACCATGAGGCTGGTCACGCGATTGTCGGTCGCATCGTGCCGGAGCACGACCCGGTCTACAAAGTGTCGATCATTCCGCGCGGTCGTGCTTTGGGCGTGACTATGTTCCTGCCGGAAGAAGACCGTTACAGCCTGTCTAAGCGTGCGCTGGAAAGCCAAATTTGCTCGCTGTTCGGTGGTCGTATCGCTGAAGAAATGACCTTAGGCTTTGATGGCGTAACCACCGGCGCGTCGAATGATATTCAGCGTGCCACGCAGATCGCGCGCAACATGGTGACTAAGTGGGGCTTGTCGGAAAAACTCGGCCCGCTGATGTATGCCGAAGAAGAAGGCGAAGTGTTCTTGGGGCGCAGTGCCGGTAGTCAGCAGACTAATGTCTCTGGTGACACGGCCAAGCTGATTGACCAAGAAGTGCGCCGCTTTATCGACGAAAGCTACGCCACGGCTAAGCGCATTCTTGAAGAGCACCGCGATAAGCTGGATGTCATGGCTGAGGCGTTGATGAAGTACGAAACCATCGACTCAGACCAGATCGACGACATTATGGCGGGCAAGCCGCCACGTGAGCCGAAGGATTGGACGTCCGGCGGTGGCGATGGTGGTGCGCCGGCAACAGAAGCGAAGCCGGATAAGCCCAGCTCGCCGATTGGCGGTCCTGCCGGCGAACACTAAGCATGTCGCTGCATAAGCAAAGCTCTCGGCTGCCTTGCGGCAGTCGGGAGCTTGATCTTTCCCGGCCCAATGTTATGGGCATCCTTAACGTCACTCCAGACTCGTTCTCCGATGGCGGCCGCTTTGCGCGGCGCGATGCGGCGCTGCGTCATGCGCAAAGCATGTTGGATGCGGGGGCCGATCTGATTGATGTCGGTGGCGAGTCGACACGTCCCGGTGCTAAGCCCGTTTCGCCCGTGGAAGAGTTGGAGCGCGTAGCGCCGATTGTTGAAGCGTTGGTACGTGAGTTGGGTGCTGTGGTGTCGGTGGATACCTCAACGCCAGCGGTGATGCGCGAATCTGCACGTTTGGGTGCGGGGTTGATTAACGATGTGCGTGCCCTGCAGCGTGAGGGTGCGCTCGATGCCGCAGCTGATACCGGTTTACCGATCTGCCTGATGCATATGCAGGGAGAGCCGGGCAGCATGCAGCAAGCGCCGCATTACGCCAGCGTGGTGGATGAGGTGCAGGCGTTTTTATTCGACCGTGTGGCGGCGTGTGAAGCGGCAGGTATTGCCCGTGCGCGGCTGTTGTTGGACCCGGGGTTTGGTTTTGGCAAAACCTTGGCGCATAACCTGAGCTTATTTAAAGCCTTGCCGCAGATGCTGGCATGGGGTTATCCCCTATTGGTCGGTGTATCGCGCAAGAGCATGATTGGTCAGGCGCTGGGTCGCGAGGTCGAGCAGCGTTTGGCAGGTGGTTTGGCGCTGGCGGCACAAGCAACTTTGGCCGGTGTGCAGATTTTGCGTGTGCACGATGTGGCGGAAACCGTCGATGTGGTGCGCATGCTGCGGGCAGTGGCGCAGGCAGAATAACAATACGTAACGGAATTCAATGATGGGCAGAAAGTACTTTGGCACCGATGGCATTCGCGGGCGCGTGGGCGATTTCCCGATTACACCTGAGTTCGTGCTTAAGCTCGGTTGGGCGGCGGGGCAGGCGTTTCGTCGTCAGGGAATCTGCAAGGTATTGATCGGTAAGGACACGCGCATCTCTGGCTATATGTTCGAGTCGGCCTTAGAGGCGGGCTTGTCCGCAGCCGGCGCGCAAGTGCTCTTGCTAGGCCCTATGCCGACCCCGGCGATTGCTTATTTGACGCGCACTTTTCAGGCGCAGGCGGGCATTGTCATCAGTGCCTCGCACAATCCGTATTACGACAATGGCATCAAGTTTTTCTCCGGTGACGGCACTAAGTTGCCGGATGAGGTAGAGCTAGCCATTGAAGAGCTGCTCGATGCGCCGATGACGGTGGTGGAGTCCGCTGAGTTGGGCAAGGTGTCGCGTATCGTCGATGCGCCGGGGCGCTATATCGAGTTCTGCAAAAGCTCCGTATCGTCATCCATCACCCTCAAGGGCATGAAGCTGGTGCTCGATTGCGCCAATGGCGCGACCTATAAAGTGGCGCCTAGCGTGTTCCGTGAGCTGGGTGCGCAAGTGACGGTGATTGGTGATGAGCCGGATGGCTTGAACATCAATCGTGATTGCGGCTCTACCCATCTGGCGGCTTTGCAGGCTGCTGTGGCTGAGCAAGGCGCAGATATGGGGATTGCCTTCGATGGCGATGGCGATCGCGTGTTGATGGTGGATGCCGATGGTGGCGTGGTCGATGGTGATGAGTTGTTGTACATCATCGCGCGCGATTTAAATCGCCGTGACAAGTTGCAGGGCGGCGTTGTTGGCACCCTCATGTCGAATTTGGGGCTTGAGCTGGCCTTTAAAGAGCTGGGCATTCCCTTTGTGCGCGCTAAAGTCGGCGACCGTTATGTGATGGCTGAGCTAAAAGCCAATGGCTGGTTGTTGGGTGGTGAAAACTCCGGGCATTTAGTGTGCGGCAATCACACCACCACCGGCGACGGCATTATCGCTGCGCTGCAAGTGCTGCAGGCGCTCAAGCGTCATGATGAATCGTTAGCGCAGGCGCGTGCGGGGCTCAAAATGTGCCCGCAAGTGCTGATTAATGTGCGCCTAAAAGGCGCCGTGGATCCGCTGCAGAGTGAGCAGGTTCAGCAAGCAGTGGCTGCCGCTGAGGCGCAAATGGCCGGTGCTGGGCGCGTGTTGTTGCGCAAAAGCGGTACCGAGCCGTTGGTGCGCGTGATGGTGGAAGGCAGTGATGCCACGCAAGTCCACCAACATGCCGAGCAGTTGGCGCAAGTTGTTGAAAATGTTTGCAGTTAAGCCTTGAATTGGCTTGCCTGAGGCTAACCCCTTGGGTAATATCTGCGCCCACTTTGCACTGAGAGGTTTGGCATGCGACGTCCACTGGTAGCCGGCAATTGGAAAATGCATGGCAGCCGTGAATCGGTAGCGCAGCTGGTGCAGGGTTTGCTCAGCGAGCAGGTTGGTGAAGGAAATGTTGATTGCGCGGTGTTCCCCGTCGCTATCCATTTGTCATCAGTGCTCGCGCAAGTGGCAGGCTCGAAGCTCTCTGTAGGGGCGCAGGTATGTGCTGCGCAGTCGGGGCAGGGCGCCTTTACCGGCGAGGTCGCTGCTGAGCAGTTGCAGGATCTTGGTTGTAAGGCGGTGTTGGTTGGCCACTCTGAGCGTCGTCAGTTGTTTGCTGAAACGGATGCGCTAGTGGCAGGGAAGTTTGCCGCAGCATTGCGTGCTGGTTTGACCCCGGTTTTGTGTGTGGGTGAGTCGCTGGCAGAGCGCGAAGCGCAGCAAACTGAAGCGATTGTTTTGCAGCAGCTGCGCGCAGTGATTGAGTTGTGCGGTGCTGAAGCGTTGCGTCAGGCAGTGGTGGCTTATGAGCCGGTTTGGGCGATAGGCACAGGTTTGACAGCGACGCCCGAGCAGGCGCAGGCGGTGCATAAGGTGATCCGTGATGAGATTGCTGTGCATGGCTCTGAGATTGCCGCTCAAGTGCGAATTGTTTATGGCGGTAGCGTTAAGGCCGCCAATGCGGCGGAACTGTTTGCGATGCCGGATATCGATGGGGGGCTGGTAGGTGGTGCCTCTCTGGATGCTAAAGAATTTGCAGCCATTTGCAGGGCTGCGGAGCAGTAAAGATGCTTGAGACAGTAGTGATTGTGTTGCACTTGCTGGCTGCCATCGCCGTGATTGGCTTGGTGTTAATTCAGCAGGGCAAAGGTGCGGATGCCGGTGCGTCGTTTGGTTCTGGTGCTTCCGCCACCGTATTTGGTAGCCAGGGTTCGGGTAATTTCCTGAGTCGCATGACGGCAATTCTGGCCACTGTGTTCTTCGTAACAAGTTTGGGTTTGGCTTATTACGCCAAGCAAAAAGCTGGTCTTGCGGGTTCAGAAGGTTTGCCGGATCCGGCGCTTCTTGAGCAGCAAGCCGAGCAGGCTGCTGAGCTGCCGGAGCTGAAAGAAGCCCCGAAAGCTGTAGAAAAAGCAGCCAGTGAAGACGTGCCGGCAATCCCGGCAGAATAAAACTGTTTTAGCCGAAGTGGTGGAATTGGTAGACACGCTATCTTGAGGGGGTAGTGACCGTAGGTCGTATGGGTTCGAGTCCCATCTTCGGCACCAAATATCAATAAGGCCCGCAATCGCGGGCCTTATTGTTGGCGAGGTTGACCGCCTAACTAGGCGACGCCTATAATCTCGCCCCAGCTTTGACGCGGGGTGGAGCAGTCTGGTAGCTCGTCGGGCTCATAACCCGAAGGTCGTTGGTTCAAATCCAGCCCCCGCAACCAGTTGTACGAAGCCCCTTGTTAGGGGCTTTTTGCTAGCTGGACAGTGCGTGCCGGTCGCCTGACTAGGCACATGTTGGATGGGCGTTTCGCCCATTTTTTGTTTCAGCCAAGAAAGGTTCTCTGTGGCCAAACTGGATCAATTACACGCCATGCTGGCGCCCGTGGTCGAAGGCCTGGGTTACGACTGCTGGGGTATTGAATACCTCGCGCAGGGTAAGCACAGCTTGCTGCGTGTGTATATCGACCATGCCGACGGCATTGGTGTCGAAGATTGCGAAAAAGTCAGCCGCCAAGTCAGTGGCGTGCTGGATGTAGAAGACCCGATCAGCGCTGAGTACACCCTTGAGGTGTCATCGCCGGGTATGGATCGCCCGTTGTTCACCTTGCCGCAGTTCGCGGCGTGGGCTGGCAGTCAGGTGAAGATTAAGTTGCGTGTGCCGTTTGAAGGTCGGCGCAACTTCCAAGGGCTGCTCAAAGGTATTGAAGAGCAGGATGTCGTGGTGCAAGTGGATGATCACGAGTTCCTGTTGCCTATCGACAGTATCGATAAGGCACAAGTCATTCCCCGTTTTGATTAATGGCTGCGAAATTCGCAAGACCCAAGGATTGCGTTAGCGAGGCTTATGATGAGTAAAGAAATTCTGTTGGTTGTGGAGTCCGTCTCCAACGAAAAAGGCGTCCCAGCGGCTTTGATTTTTGAAGCGCTGGAAGTGGCGTTGGCCACGGCGACCAAAAAACGCTACGAGACTGAAGTGGATATCCGCGTTGCCATCAACCGCGCTAACGGCAGCTATGAAACCTTCCGGCGCTGGACCGTGGTTGCCGATGAAGATTTAGAAATTCTTGGTGCCCAGCTGACCCTTGATGAAGCGCACGAGAAAGACCCGGCGCTGAAACTGGGCGACGTGGTGGAAGAGAAGATCGAGTCCATCGAATTCGGTCGTATCGCGGCGCAAGTGGCTAAGCAGGTCATCGTACAGAAAGTACGTGAAGCCGAGCGTGCCCAAGTTGTCGACGCTTACCGCGATAAAGTCGGCGAAATCATCGCCGGAACAGTGAAGAAAACTGGCCGCGACAGCGTGATTATCGACTTGGGCAATAACGCCGAAGCACTGCTGGGGCGTGAAAACCTGATCCCACGGGAAATCTTTCGTGTTGGTACTCGCGTGCGTGCGCTGCTGAAAGAAATTCGCAGCGAAAACCGTGGCCCGCAGCTGATTCTGTCGCGCACTGCGCCGGAAATGCTCATCGAGCTGTTCCGCATCGAAGTGCCGGAAATCGCCGAAGGCCTGATCGACATCATGGGCGCCGCGCGTGACCCAGGTTCGCGCGCCAAGATTGCCGTGCGTGCTAAAGACAAGCGTATCGACCCACAAGGTGCCTGTATCGGTATGCGCGGTTCGCGTGTGCAGGCCGTCTCTGGCGAGTTGGCTGGTGAGCGTGTGGACATCGTGCTGTGGGATGAAAACCCCGCGCAGTTCGTGATCAACGCCATGGCTCCGGCCGAAGTGGCGTCGATCATCGTCGACGAAGACAGCCACACCATGGATGTCGCCGTTGCCGAAGACAATCTGGCCCAGGCCATTGGCCGCAGTGGGCAGAACGTCCGTTTGGCCAGCCAGCTGACCGGCTGGACGCTGAACGTGATGACCGAAGACGAAATTCATGCTCGTCAGCAAGCCGAAACCAGCGACATCCTCAGCAACTTTGTTGCTGAGCTGGGCGTTGACGAAGAGCTGGCCGGCATTCTGGTGGAAGAAGGTTTCACCAGCTTGGAAGAAATCGCCTACGTGCCCATGGAAGAAATGTTGGAAATCGACGGCTTTGACGAAGACATCGTCAACGAGCTACGTGCTCGCGCCAAAGACCGTCTGTTGACCCGCGCCATCGCTACTGAAGAGCAGCTGGTGGACGCGCACCCCGCCGAAGACCTGCTGACCCTAGACGGTATGAACAGCGAGTTGGCGGTGGCCTTGGCTGGTCGTGGCGTGGTTTGCCGTGAAGACCTGGCCGAGCAGTCCATCGACGATCTGCTGGATATCGACGGTATGGATGAAGAGCAAGCAGGCAAGCTAATCATGGCTGCCCGTGCCCATTGGTTTGAGTGAGTCGTCCGGCGGCTTGAGGAGAGAAGTGCATGACACAAGTCACGGTTAAACAACTGGCCGAAACGGTCGGTACCCCGGTCGACCGCTTACTGCAGCAGATGCAGGAAGCCGGGCTTAAGCACAGTAGTGCTGATGCTGCGGTCACCGATGCGCAAAAGCAGACCTTGCTGGCGCATTTGAAGAGCAGTCACGGCGAGAAGCTGGAAGAGCCGCGCAAAATTACTCTGCAGCGTAAAACCACCACCACCATTAAGGTGGCGGGCAGCAAAACCGTCAGCGTAGAAGTGCGTAAAAAGCGTACCTACGTGAAGCGTTCGCCCGATGAGCTAGAGGCTGAGCAAGCTAAAGAGCAAGAAAATCAGCGTCTGGCCGAAGAAGCCGCACGCATGAATGCCCAGGAAGAAGCCCGTCGCCGCGCTGATGAAGATGCCAAGCGCAAGGCCGAAGACGACGCCAAGCGTAAAGCTGACGACGAAGCCAAGCGCAAGGCCGAAGAAGAGCTGGTTAAGCAGCAAGCGGCTGCCGCTGTTGCTGACCGCGACTCGAAGAAGGCCAAAGAGGCTCCGGCTCCGGTGCGTACCGAGCGTGAGTTCACCGCGAAAGTTGAGCGCGTAAACCGTCGCGAAGAAGATCGCGGCGAGCGTAAGCCGGCGCAACATCGTCCGCAGCCGAAAGGTCCGAGCCGTGGTCGCGCTGATGATGAAGAGTTTGGTGGTCGTCGCGGCGGTCGTCGTGGTGGCAAGAAGAAGCCGAACAAACATGGCTTCCAGGCGGCTACTGGCCCGATCGTGCGTGAAGTCAGCGTCGGTGAAACCATCACCGTGTCTGAACTGGCCGCGCAGATGGCGATCAAGGCTGCCGAAGTCATCAAGTACTTCTTCAAGCAAGGCACTATGGTGACAATTAACCAAGTGCTGGATCAGGACACCGCGCAGATCATCATTGAAGAGTTTGGCCACAAGGTGAAACTGGTCAATGAGAACGCGCTGGAAGACCAACTGGCCGAATCGTTGAAGTACGAAGGCGAGCTGGCTAACCGTGCCCCGGTAGTGACCGTGATGGGTCACGTTGACCACGGTAAAACCTCGCTGCTGGACTACATTCGTCGCGCCAAAGTGGCTGCCGGCGAAGCCGGTGGTATTACCCAGCACATCGGTGCCTACCACGTAGAAACCGATCGCGGCATGGTGACTTTCTTGGATACCCCCGGTCACGCGGCGTTTACCGCTATGCGTGCACGCGGTGCCAAGGCCACCGACATCGTGATTCTGGTGGTCGCAGCCGACGACGGCGTGATGCCGCAGACCCAAGAAGCCGTGCAACATGCTCGCGCTGCGGGTGTGCCGCTGGTTGTGGCGGTGAACAAGATCGATAAAGAAGGTGCCGACCCGGATCGCATCAAGAACGACCTGTCCGCGCTGGAAGTGATTCCGGAAGCGTGGGGCGGCGACACTATGTTCGTGCATGTGTCGGCGAAAACCGGTGAAGGTATCGACGAGCTGCTCGAAGCGGTACTGCTGCAAGCTGAAGTATTGGAGCTGGCTGCTGCGACTGACGCACCGGGTCGTGGTCTGGTGGTTGAATCGCGTCTGGACAAAGGCCGTGGCCCGGTGGCTACCGTGCTGGTGCAGAACGGTACCCTGCGCCAAGGCGACATCGTGCTGGCTGGCGTTAACTATGGCCGCGTGCGTGCCATGAATGACGAAAACGGCAAGCCGATTAAAGAAGCGGGCCCGTCGATTCCGGTCGAGATCCTCGGTTTGGATGGCACCCCGGACGCCGGTGATGAAATCTCCGTGGTCACCGACGAGAAAAAAGCGCGTGAAATCGCCCTGTTCCGTCAGGGTAAGTTCCGCGAGGTCAAACTGGCCCGTCAGCAGTCCGCGAAGCTGGAAAACATGTTCAGCAACATGGGCCAAGACGAGAAGAAGACCCTCAATATCGTCCTCAAGTCGGACGTGCGTGGTTCTTTGGAAGCGCTGCAAGGAGCCCTGGCGGACCTGGGTAACGACGAAGTTCAAGTGAAAGTGATTGGCGGCGGCGTCGGTGGTATCACCGAGTCTGACGCTAACCTGGCGCTGGCTTCCAATGCGGTACTGTTTGGCTTCAACGTGCGTGCCGATGCCGGTGCGCGCAAGATTGTCGAGACCGAAGGTCTGGATATGCGTTACTACAACGTGATCTACGACATCATCGAAGACGTCAAGAAAGCCCTGACCGGTATGCTCGGCAGCGATCTGCGTGAGCAGATTCTGGGTATTGCCGAAGTGCGTGACGTGTTCCGTTCGCCGAAGTTCGGCGCGGTGGCTGGCTGTATGGTGGTTGAAGGCCACGTACACCGTAACCGTCCGATCCGTGTACTGCGCGACGACGTAGTGGTCTTTGAAGGCGAGCTGGAATCGCTGCGCCGCTTCAAAGACGACGTCGCCGAAGTACGCTCCGGTATGGAGTGCGGTATCGCAGTGAAGAGCTACAACGACGTGAAAGTGGGCGACAAGATCGAAGTGTTCGAAAAAGTTGCCGTTGCACGTAGTCTGTAAGCAGTAACAAGCGGAAGCTGGGGGCGTTAGGTGGGCTGGAAGCAGCCTGCCTGATACCCCCGGCTTCTGGCTTTTTAACGAGAAAGTGGTAATGGCTAAAGAATACAGTCGCACCCAGCGCGTGGGTGATCAGATGCAGCGTGAGCTGGCCGTGCTGATCCAACGCGAAATGAAAGATCCGCGTGTCAGCTTAGTGACCGTCAGCGCTGTGGAAGTCAGTCGTGACTTGGCGCATGCGCAGGTGTTTGTGACCTCCCTTGGCGCAGAAGACCCCGCGCAAATCGCCGACATGCTGGGCGTATTGAAAGGCGCCGCCGGATTTTTGCGTACTCAGCTGGGACGCTTGATGAAGCTGCGCCAAGTGCCGCAGTTACACTTCCGCTATGACGAAAGCATCGCCCGTGGCGCGCATTTGTCGGCGCTGATCGAGCGCGCGGTCGCCGAAGACCGTGCCCACGAAGACGGCGAGCCGAGCGAAGGCGAGGGCAAGGCGTGACGCAGAAGAAACGAATCCGCCGGCCGGTCAATGGCGTGCTGGTATTGGATAAGCCGCGTGGCATGTCATCGAACGCGGCACTGCAAAAAGTGCGCTGGTTATTGAATGCCGAGAAGGCCGGACATACCGGCAGTCTCGACCCGTTAGCCACCGGCGTATTGCCGTTGTGTTTTGGTGAGGCGACCAAGTTTTCGCAGTTCTTGCTCGATGCCGACAAAGCCTATGACACCGTATTGCAGTTAGGCGTAACCACCACCACCGCCGATGCCGAAGGCGAAGTGCTGGAGCGCCGCGCCGTGAGCAGTGGTCAAGCCGAGTTAGAAGGTGTTCTGCCGCGCTTTACTGGCCCGATTAAGCAAGTGCCGCCGATGTATTCGGCGCTGAAGAAAGACGGCCAGCCACTGTACAAACTGGCCCGCGCCGGCGAGGTGGTGGAGCGCGAGCCGCGTTCTGTTACTATTCATCGCTTGCAATTACTGGCACTGGACGCCGATCGCGCTAGTCTGCATGTGGCCTGTAGCAAGGGCACCTATGTGCGCACATTGGCTGAAGATATCGGCGCTGCCTTAGGCTGTGGTGCACACGTGGCTGAGCTGCGTCGCACGCAAGCCGGGCCTTTCTCGTTGCCGCAGGCGATTACCTTGGCGCAACTGGAAGAAGCCTTCGAGGCGGGCGGTAATGAGGCGTTAGATGCCTTCTTGCTACCGGTCGACAGTGGTTTGCAAGATTGGCCGCAAGTCCATTTAAGTGAGCACAGTGCTTACTATTGGCTCCACGGCCAGCCGGTGCGTGCACCGGGCGCGCCTGCCTTTGGCAGTGTGCGGGTCTATGATCATCAAGGTCAGTTCATCGGTATCGGTGACATGACCGACGACGCGCGCGTAGCGCCGCGTCGACTGATTCGCTCGCAGTAACGCGAGCGATACGAGGGTGGCTGTCAACAGGCACGGTCATACCTCTTTTATCACACAGAGAAAACTCTGGCCTGTTATGTAAGGAGCCCATCATGGCACTGAGTGTTGAAGAAAAAGCGCAAATCGTTAACGACTACAAGCAAGCTGAAGGCGACACCGGTTCTCCGGAAGTACAAGTTGCCCTGTTGACGTTCAACATCAACAAGCTGCAAGGCCACTTCAAGGCAAACGCCAAGGATCACCACTCCCGTCGTGGTCTGATCCGTATGGTTAACCAGCGTCGTAAGCTGCTGGATTACCTGAAGTCCAAGGACGTAGCTCGTTACAGCGCTCTGATCGGCCGTTTGGGCCTGCGCCGTTAATGGCTTTGGACATGGCCCGGGTCGATACCCGGGCCATGCCCCTTTTTTCCCCAAGGACAAAACAAAGAAGGTAAAGACACCGTGAATCCGGTTACCAAATCATTCCAATTCGGTCAGCAGACCGTCACCCTCGAAACCGGGCGTATCGCTCGTCAGGCCTCCGGCGCTGTGCTGGTTAACATGGGTGGAGTCAGTGTGCTGGTGACCGTAGTCGGTGCCAAGCAAGCTGATCCGGGCAAGGGCTTCTTCCCGCTGTCCGTGCACTATCAAGAAAAAACCTACGCCGCTGGCCGTATTCCCGGCGGTTTCTTCAAGCGTGAAGGCCGTCCTTCCGAGAAGGAAACCCTGACCTCGCGTCTGATCGACCGTCCGATCCGCCCGCTGTTCCCAGAAGGCTTCCTTAACGAAGTGCAGGTGGTCTGTACCGTTGTTTCCACCGACAAGACTCAGGATCCGGACATCGCGGCGATGATCGGTACCTCTGCTGCGCTGGCAATTTCTGGCCTGCCGTTTGATGGCCCGATCGGTGCTGCGCGCGTTGGCTTCAGCCACGACAAAGGCTACGTGCTGAACCCCAGCTATGCCGAGCTGCAAGATTCGCTGCTGGACATGGTGGTGGCCGGTACTAGCGATGCAGTGCTGATGGTTGAATCCGAAGCGCAAGAGCTGACCGAAGACCAAATGCTGGGCGCTGTGCTGTTCGCTCACGAAGAACTGCAAAGCGTGATCAACGCCGTTAAAGAACTGGCTGCTGAAGCCGGTAAGCCGCGTTGGGAATGGCAAGCTGCTGCCGCTAACACTGCTCTGCAGAACCAGCTGAAAGCCGAGTTCGGCAATGCGGTTTCTGAGGCTTACACCATCACCGTTAAGCAAGACCGTTACGCGCGTCTGGGCGAACTGCGTGATGCAGCGGTTGCTGCACTGTCTGGCGACGAAGAAGGCAAGCCTTCTGCCGGTGAAGTGAAAGACGCCTTCGGTGAGCTGGAATACCGCACCGTGCGCGAGAACATCGTTAACGGCAAGCCGCGTATCGACGGCCGTGACGCGCGCACTGTACGTCCGCTGCAGATCGAAGTCGGCGTGCTGGGCAAAACCCACGGTTCTGCGCTGTTCACCCGTGGCGAAACGCAGGCGCTGGTTGTCGCTACTCTGGGTACCGCGCGTGATGCGCAGCTGCTTGACACCCTGGAAGGCGAGCGTCGTGACAGCTTCATGCTGCACTACAACTTCCCTCCCTACTCGGTAGGTGAGTGTGGCCGTATGGGCGGCGCTGGCCGTCGTGAGATCGGTCATGGCCGTTTGGCGCGTCGTGGCGTGCAGGCTATGTTGCCGAAGGGTGACGAGTTCCCTTACACCGTGCGCGTGGTATCGGAAATCACCGAATCTAACGGTTCCTCGTCGATGGCCTCGGTGTGTGGCGCGTCGCTGGCGCTGATGGACGCTGGTGTACCGATGAAAGCACCGGTGGCTGGTATCGCCATGGGCTTGGTGAAGGAAGGCGACAAGTTTGCCGTTCTGACCGACATCCTGGGTGACGAAGACCACCTGGGCGACATGGACTTCAAAGTAGCCGGTACCGACAAAGGTGTGACCGCGCTGCAGATGGACATCAAGATCAACGGTATCACCGAAGAGATCATGGAAATCGCTCTGAATCAGGCGCTGGAAGCGCGTCTGAACATTCTCGGTCAGATGAACAAGGTGATCAGCGGTTCGCGTACCGAGCTGTCGGAAAACGCTCCGACTATGGTTGCCCTGAAGATTGATCCGGAGAAAATCCGTGACGTCATCGGTAAAGGTGGCGCGACCATTCGCGGTATCTGTGAAGAAACCAAAGCGTCGATCGATATCGAAGACGACGGCAGCGTGAAAATCTTTGGTGACACCAAAGAAGCTGCTGAAGCCGCTAAGGCGCGCGTACTGGCGATCACTGCCGAAGCCGAAGTGGGCAAGATCTACGAAGGCAAGGTTGAGCGTATCGTTGATTTCGGTGCGTTCGTGAACATCCTGCCGGGCAAAGACGGCTTGGTGCACATTTCGCAAATCAGCGACAAGCGCATCGAGAAAGTCACCGACGTGCTGCAAGAAGGTCAGATGGTTAAAGTATTGGTGCTGGACGTGGACAACCGCGGCCGTATCAAGCTGTCCATCAAGGACGTCGCTTCGGCGGAAAACTCCGGCGTTTAATCACGCTTGAGTAACACAAAGGCTCCTTCGGGGGCCTTTGTTGTTTCTGGGTGATGACAATTTATTCAGCGGGGCTTGGCAAATTTCAGGCAAAAAAAGGCCCGGCAAATTGCCGGGCCAAACCGTGATTAGCCTGATGAGGAGATAAGCTGAGAGCCTGATACATGGCTGACTTTCAGATTATCCAATCTGGTCGAGGACCAGATGTGCAAATAATAACAATTATCATTTGCGAGTCAACCGCTTTTACGCATTTTTTTCATAGTGCCGCTGATGGGTTTCCCGCAAGCAGAAAAAAGCCCGCCAAGAAAGCGGGCTTTGTATCAATCGGGCTGCTTAGTTTTCGCCAATCTGACGACGCAGCGCGGTGATTTCTTTGTTCATTAAGTCAATACGCCGCGCCATGCCTTCAATCAGGCTGTGGGCAATGCGCGGATTGCTGTTCATCAGGCCCAAGAACTGCTCTTTGGGGATGACCATCACCGTGCACGGCTCGCTGGCAATCACAGTAGCGGTGCGCTTCTCTTGGGTGAACACGGCCATGGCGCCGAAGATCTCATCTTTATGCACGTCGCCCACTTTCATGCCGTTTACAAAGGCTTCGGCGTGGCCTTCGATGATCACGAACACATGCTCGGCATCGTCGCCTTCGTGGATCAGCTCTTCGCCAGCGGCGTAGTACTGAAAGCCCGTATTGGGACGAATATCTGGCAGTTTAGTGCGGGCGAAGGCATCCGACAGCAGTGCGGCTTGGCCGATCAGGTATTGGGTAAACAACTCTTGGCGCTGTTCGTCGGCGTGAATGTGCTTGAACACTTCGGCGCGCGGGTAGGGCTGCAGAGCCAGAGGCTCGTCACTGCTGTATTGCCAGTGCGGCAGATCGCTACCTTGGCGCAGACCCAGGAGATCGCCTTCTTGCAGGTAAAACAGCGGGCGGCCATCAATGCCGGCGTGCAGTAAGCCGTCTTTGATCAAATACAGGTTGTCGCCGTGCAGTTGCTCGCTGAGGTTGCCGATGTGCTCTAGCTGCAGCACTGGCTCGGTAGCGGCCAAACCTTGCAGGAACTGCTCAGGCAGTGTCTGCAGGCGGGCAATCAGTTGATCAACATAGGTGGGTTGCTCACCAAGCACATACATGGACGTACTTCCTTCTCAAACAGCATGATGCGTGACGTGTACCGACGAGGCCAAAGCCCTGTTGCTCACAATAGGGGGGCAAGCGCAGGAGAACAATGTCGCATGTGCCACGCTGTGATGGAATCTGTGAAATGGCGCAAATTTTTTCAATGGGCTTGCGCATGATCCAGTTGAGCCAATAGGGCTTCCTTGTGGGTCTCGGAGAGGTTATTCCACGGTACGTTAAGCAGTGCTCCCTCGATGGCGTAGAGCAGCACTTTGCTGGCACGAAAGCCACGCGACTTCACCGCTTGGTAAGCGGCAATACTGCCCAGTTTGCGTAGCTCGTCGGGGCTGTGAATGCCGCTGGCGTGCAGCCACTGCACCGAGGTTTTGCCGAGGTTTTTCATCTCCAACAGTTCGTCTTGCATAGGCAGTACCTTCATGTGGCGGGCCAGTCTGGACTACCCAGCAGGAGGGTGATGGGCCAGTCAAGTGCTAGACGTGGCGACTCCTGCGGCCAGCAGGCCTCTAGTTGCGCGGCCAGTTGTGGCAGCGGATCTCCCTGTTGCTGGCGGTACTGCGCGGTGGCCGACCAGCTACTGATATAGCCTAGCAGCTCACTGGGCAGCCAGTAGCGGCTGATGCCAAGTGCGGGGGCTGGGCGATGGGCAAAGGGGAAGGGCACGTCGCGGTAGCCATTGACGACATGCTCGCGACCAGCAGGCCAATAGGGGCCCAACAGTTGGTCGTGGGTGCTGCGCAGCCATGCGTTTACCTTGGCGTTGGCGCACACCGGTAAGCCGTAACTCCAGGCGCAAAAGATGCCTTGTGGGCGCAGCACGCGGCGCACCTCTTGATAGAAGGTTGGCGTGGCAAACCAGTGCAGGCCTTGCGCCACGCTGACTAAATCGACGCTGTGGCTGCTCACTGGCAGTGCTTCGGCAGGGCTTTGAAAGTACAGCACTGGGCTGTGCTCGGGGCTTAGTTGCAGGCTGGCAAAACTGAGATCGCAGGCCAGCACTTGCTGAAAATAAGTTGGCCACACTTCACTGGCTTGGCCACTGCCACAGGCAATATCGAGAACGCGCTCATGCTGCCGACACTGCTGCGCGACCCAGCGGAACAGTTCGGCAGGGTAGTCGGGGCGATAGCGCTGATAATCGCCGGGGTTTTGCGCAAACAGCGCGGCCGCTTGGCTCATCAGCGATAGCGCAGGCGGGTGCCGTGGTTGACCGACATCAGCACTTCTTCGGCAGATAGCTCTTTGGGGAAGTACGTGCCGGAGATTTGCGCATGCGCCAGGCTCGCGCCTTCTAGATTGGTGCGGCGGAAGTCGATGCCGCGCAAGTCGGCGCCGCGAAAGTACGCGTCGGCAAAGCTCACGCCGTCGACTTCGATGCCGCGCAGGTCGGCACCGCGAAAGTCGCCGCCGGATAAGTCCACGGGATGATGGTTTTTGCGCTGCTCGTTGAACTCTTTGATTTTTTCGTTGTGCAGCAGCTGGTAGAGCGGATGGTCAATTGGGTGTGGCGCGCGCATGGCAGTCTCCAGTCAAGGCCTGACTGAAGTATAGAAGCTCGCCAGCGGCTTGCTGGCGAGCTGCATCGTTGCGCTTAGAGGCTGGGGTAACGCTGGCGAATGCGTTTGACCAGTGAGGCAATGCTGCTGGCGTCGTGGGTGTCGATAAACTTGGCCAGTTGTTGCTCGTCGCTGGTCAGTGGTTCGCGGCTGGCTTGCTGCGCGCGCATCACCTCAAGGCTGGCATCGGACGGATCGTCACCTTGTGCGCGGCGTTCTTCCAGCCACTGGGCGATGACTTCGTCCGGAGCTTGGCAGTCGAGAATCAGCAGCGGTGCGGCGTGATCTTCGGCCACATCGGCGGCGCCTTGGCGCTGTGCTTGTTTCAGGTACGTGGCGTCGAGCAAGGGCGAGAAACCGGCTTCTAGCACTTGCGCGGCTAAACCGTGCAGATGTGCATAGGTTTTGCTGCTGGCCTCTGCGTTATAGATGCCGCTGCCGATTTGCCCTTCGTGGCTGGCATCTTGCTCGCCGAATAGGCGTTTGCGCTCGACGTCGGAGCGAATGCGAATGGCGCCCAGTTGCTCTACCAAGGTGAGGCCTACGGTGCTTTTGCCCACGCCCGATACGCCATGGGTGATGGCGACAAAGCGTGAGGGAATGGCGCTGTAGCTTTCCGCCAAATTGGCGTAGCTGCGGTAGCGGGTGAAGCACTGGCCGCGCGCCGCGTCATCCGGCGCATGGGCTAAGCCAAACAGGGCGATCTTGGCGCGTACTAAGGCGCGGTAGGCGGTGTAGAACGGCAGTACGGCGAGGCCGGAATAATCGCCGGTCAGCTCCAGATACTGGCTGAGCAGTAAGTTGGCCAAGCCTTGTTGCTGGCGGTCTTGCAGGTCCATCACCAAGAACGCGATATCGGCCATCACATCGGTGCAGCGGAACGGTTGGTTGAATTCGATGCAGTCAAACAGCGCCACTTGGCCGTCGATCACCGCCGCGTTGGCGAGGTGAATATCGCCGTGGCATTCACGCACAAAGCCCTGCGCTTTACGCGCAGCGAGCACGGGCTCAAGCCGCGCGAAGCTGTCTTCGGCCCAGGCTTTCAGCTGCTCAAGCTGGCGCTTGTCGGCGTTGGTTTCTAGAAACGGTGCGATCTGCTCGAAGTTTTGCAGCACCGGCTCCATCACTACCGCCGGGGAGCCAAACGGCTCGCTGGCCGGCACGCTGGGGGTGGTTTGGTGGAACTGCGCAATTTGTTCGGCCAGCTCGCGAATGTGCTGGCTGGTCAGGTTGCCTGCGGCCAGCAAGCGATCAAGCAGTTGGCCCTGCGGGAACTGGCGCATCTTGAGCAGGTATTCAAAGGCCTCGCCAGTACCGCCGATGACCGGTGCGCTTTCGCTGCCGCTGATCGGGAGCACGTCAAGGTATAGGCCTTGGGTCAGGCGCTGGTTTAGGCGCAGCTCTTCGCGGCAAAAGTGCTCGCGGTCGCTTAATTGGGTGAAGTTTAAAAAGCCAAAATCCACCGGCTTTTTAATTTTGTAGGCGTACGGCCCTGTGAGCAGAACCCACGAAATATGCGTTTCGATCAGTTCAAAGCGCTCTACCGGGTGCGGATAAAGGGCGGGATTCTGCAGGGCTTGCAGCAGGGCCTGGCTCACGGTGTGTCCTTGGGTTATGGGCTTTGCAGGGGCGTCATTATGGCGGTTATGCCGCAGTGAGGAAACCTAGCTATTTTGCCAAGGCAAAGCCCGTATAATGCCGGCCCATGACTCGATCCTCTTCTTCTCGTAAACGCCGCCAAGCGGGCCCGTCGCTACTGCGCCGCCTGCTGGGCTTAGGCTTTAAACTCGCGCTGGTTGGCCTTGTGCTGCTGATCGGCGTGGCGATTTATTTTGATGGTGTGGTGCAGGAGAAATTCTCCGGCAAGCGCTGGACCATTCCTGCCAAGGTGTATGCACGGCCGCTGGAGCTGTTCGTCGGCCAGAAGCTTAAACGCGATGACTTGCTCACTGAGCTAGACGCCTTGGGTTATCGACGTGCCAGCCAAGCCTCGGGGCCGGGATTGATCTCGGTGGCCGGCAGCGCGGTCGAGCTGCACAGCCGTGGCTTTACCTTTTATGAAGGGGTGGAGCCTGCCCAGCGCATTCGCGTGACTTTCTCCGGCGATTACGTCACTAGCCTGACCCGTGCCGGCAGCACTCTGCCGGTGGCGCGGCTAGAGCCCATGCTGATCGGCGGGATTTACCCGGCGCATAACGAAGACCGTATTTTGGTGCGCTTGGATGAGGTGCCGCAGTTCTTGACCGACGCGCTGATTGCCGTGGAAGACCGCGACTTCTACGACCACTTCGGCATTTCGCCCAAAGGCATTGCGCGAGCCATGTGGGTGAACTTGACCGCCGGCGAAATGCGCCAAGGCGGCAGTACGCTCACCCAGCAGTTGGTGAAGAACTTCTACTTAACCAACGAGCGCTCGTTGGTGCGTAAAGCTCGCGAAGCCATTATGGCGCCGCTGTTGGAGTTGCATTACAGCAAGCAAGAAATCCTCGAGGCGTACCTTAACGAGGTGTTCTTGGGCCAAGATGGCCGCCGTGCTATTCATGGTTTTGGCTTGGCCAGTCAGTACTTTTTCTCTCAGCCGGTGAACGAGCTGAAGCTGCACCAAGTGGCGCTGCTGGTCGGCATGGTCAAAGGCCCGTCTTATTACAACCCGCGTCGTCATCCTGAGCGTGCCTTGGCGCGGCGCAACTTAGTGCTCGATTTGCTCGCCGAGCAAAACTTCGCTGCCCCCGAGGTGATCGAGAAGGCCAAGCAATTACCGCTGGGCGTCACCGCGCAGGGTAGCTTGGCCAATACCTCGCACCCGGCGTTGCTGGATTTGATCAAACGCCAGCTGCGTGAGGATTACCGCGAAGAAGACTTAACGGGAGAAGGCCTGCGGGTGTTCACCAGCTTCGACCCGATTCTGCAGAAGAAAGCCGAAGCCGCGCTGGCGGAAACCTTCGCGCGCTTTAAAGGCCGTACCGGCATTGATCAGGTGGAAGCGGCCATGGTGGTGGCCAACCCGGAAACCGGCGAACTGCAAGCCTTGCTCGGCAGCCGTAAGCCACGCTTTGCTGGGTTTAACCGTGCGCTGGATGCCAAGCGGCCGATTGGCTCGCTGGTAAAACCGGCGATTTACTTAACCGCCTTAGAGCGCCCCAGTCAGTACACCTTAACCAGCTTGATTGAAGATCAATCGTTCGAGGTTAAAGGCGCCGATGGCAAAGTCTGGCGGCCGAAAAACTACGACGGGCAGCCGCACGGCACCTTGTTCCTGTATCAAGCCTTGGCCAACTCCTACAACTTATCCACTGCGCGGTTGGGCTTGGATATGGGCGTGCCGCAGGTGCTGAAAACCATCGAGCGTTTAGGCGTGGAGACCGATTGGCCGGCGTATCCGTCTATGCTGCTCGGCGCGGGGGCGATGACGCCCTTGGAAGTTGCGACCATGTACCAAACCATCGCCAATGGCGGCTTTAACACGCCGCTGCGGGTGATTCGCAGTGTGCTGGATGCCAACGGTCAGCCGCTCAAGCGTTATCCGTTCCAGTTGCAGCAGCGTTTTGATCCCGGTGCCATTTACCTGCTGCAACAAGCCATGCAGCGCGCCATGCGTGAAGGCACCGGTCGCTCGGCGTATGCGCAGCTGCCCGGCAGCATTAACGTGGCGGGTAAAACCGGTACCACTAACGATGGCCGCGACAGTTGGTTTGCCGGCTTCGGCCAAGACTTGCTGGCCGTGGTGTGGATGGGCCGCGATGACAACGGCAAGGCCGGTTTGACCGGCGCCAGTGGCTCGCTGCAACTGTGGAGCCGCTTTATGGCGGCGGCTGGGCCAAGTTCGTTAAGTGCGCCGCCGCCGGATAATATCGTCACAGCGTGGGTCGACTCGCGTAATGGCCTAGGCTCTGAAGCCAGTTGCCCCGGCGCGGTGCAAATGCCCTATATTCGCGGCAGCGAGCCGGCACAAGGCGTACGCTGTACACCGGAGAACCCGGTGAATCAGGTCATGGATTGGGTTAAAGGCTGGCTGGAATAACCACGCTAGCCCTAAAAAGGTGAGAGGACGTTCGTGAACAAATCAATGATGTCGTTGCTGGCGCTAACCGTGTTGTTAGCCGGTTGTGCCAGCAATCAGCGTGGCGCCGTGCCCGTGGTAGATGCCGGGCAGACCGTGCAGCAGGGTGATAGTTACGGCCAGCACAGCGCTGCCAGTGCCCCGCAAGCCCAGCCGCAAGACAGTGGTGTGGTGGTGATGGTGCCGAATGCGCCGCAGAGCAGCCAGCCGATTCAAGTCTCGCCTGCCGGTGATTCTGGCTTTGTGCCGCCAGCTGACAGTGGCTGGACACCGCCCGCCGCTAGCCCCATGACTAGCCCTGCGCCGATGGCTGCGCCGCAAAGCAGCCAGCCGCTGAGTACCTCGCTGGCCGGTGACGAACAACTGGCCGGCCCCGTGCTGGCGCTGTTGACCACCGCCAAGCAGCAAGAAGGCTCGGGCGATTTAGGCGGCGCCGCTGCCAGCCTTGAGCGCGCCCAGCGCATTGCCCCGCGTGAGCCGCAGGTGCTGTATCACTTAGGTCGGGTGAACTTGGCCCAAGGCAATGCCGCGCAAGCCGAGCAGTTTGCTCGTCAGGGTTTGGCCTATGCGCAGGGCCGCCCAGCGTTACAGGCCGAACTGTGGAACCTGATTGCCAATGCCCGTGAACGCCAAGGCGATGCCGCTGGCGCTGCCGCCGCGCGGCAAAATGTCCGGGTGCCGATGTAATGCCAGTGGATGAGCGTTTGCTGGCGATTGCCGATCAGCTGCTGCTCTTGGAGCACGAGTTGCGCCGTCTACAGCTGTGGCGTGACACGCCGCCGACCGAGCAAGAGCTCAGCAGCCAGCAGCCGTTTTGTGTCGATACGTTAAGTTTCGATCAATGGCTGCAATGGCTGTTTTTGCCGCGCCTGCAGCAGATGGTTGCCGAGGGCAAGGTGTTTAGCGGTAAGTCAGCCATGCGCAGCATGGGCGAAGTGGTGTGGCGTGAGCGCATGGTCGAAGCGCGCCCGCTATTGGATGTGTTGGGCAAGTTGGATGGCCTGATCAGTTATGGACAACTTAAATAGCGTCGAACTTAAAGCCTTTGTACCGGCCAAAGATTTCGCCTTAAGCAAACAGTTCTATCAGGACGTCGGCTTTGTTATGGCGTCTGATGGGGATGGCGTCGCTTACTTTCATCACGGCCAGTGCAGCTTTCTGCTGCAAGATTATTTTCCGCCTACCTTGGCCGATAACCTGATGCTGCACTGGCTGGTCGAAGATGTCGCCGCTTGGCATCAGCTGCTGACGCGCAAGGCGGTGGCAGCAACCTATCAGGTCAAGATGACCGACATCGTCGAGCAACCGTGGGGCATGCGCGAGTTCTTCCTGTATGACCCCAGCGGGGTGCTGTGGCGCATTGCGCAAAATATCTAAGCGGCGCTCGCTGCGGCGCTGCGGCGCTGAGTCAGTAGCCGTGGCGCTTTAGCACCGCTTGGTTGCGGCCATTTTCTTTCGCCAGATACAGGGCTACGTCAGCCAAGCGCTGCGCTTCTTCATTGGGAATATGCGGGCGCGGGGTTAAGTAGGCGATGCCAATACTGATGGTCACCACTTGGGCGGCATCAGATTGCGGGTGGGCCATGTGCAGTTGTTCCACACCACGGCGCAGGTCTTCGGCAATCTCGCGGATGGCCATTTCGCTGACGTTGAACCACAAGCCAATGAACTCTTCGCCGCCATAACGGGCCACCACATCCAGCGGGCGCTTGGCGTGTTCGGCCAGTACGCCGGCGACTTTCTTTAACGCTTCATCGCCGGCACTGTGGCCAAAGTGGTCGTTGTAGCGCTTGAAGAAGTCCACATCGATCATCATCACCGCTACCGGCACTTGTTCGCGACTGGCTTGGCGCCAACTGCGTTCGGTGTATTCGTTAAACGCACGGCGGTTGAGCAGGCCGGTGAGGCCGTCTTTCTCGGCCAAATCTTGCAGCAAGCCTTGGGCGAGAAAGTTCTCCCGCGAGGCGTATTCAAGGAAGTAACAGCCCACCGAGCCAATCACGTTGGCGGTGGCGAGAAAGAAACAGTTAAAAATCAGCGTCTCAGCCGGCATGCCCATCAAGAGTTCCATGCTCAGGTAGGCCAAGAATGTCAGCCAGCCGCACACAGAGGCGGCGACAAAGCGCAGCCCAGCGAGAAAATAAAAGAACACGATGACCAGAATCAGCCCTTCATAGGGCAGCGGGAAGTCGTGCGCTCGCGCGGTGCCAACAATCGCCACCACGCCAAGGCCGGCAGCTAAAGCGCAGAAACCGCCAATTAATTGCAGGTGTTTCACTAGGCGTTCGTGGTAGGTGCTCCACCACGTGAGCAAGAGCATCGGCACGATTAGGCCAAGGCGCAAAAGCACCACAGGATTGCGCACTTCGCTGGGCATGGTCAGGGCGTCGAGCAGGGCGAACATGCCCATCAAGAACACGGCAACCAGCAAGGCCCAGCGAATGCGGATGAGGTAAACGTCGGTGTGATAACGGTCGAACGCACGCTCCATATCGGCGTAAAAACGCAGCAAACGGAAGCCGTCCTTGTGTTGGCGCAGGTAGGGGGAGTCCTGATTCACCCAGTCAAGATGCGGTAGTTTCAAAGCAGATTCTCATTGTTGTTAGCGCCAGTTTAGGTGCTATTGGCGTGCTCGGCGAATCATAGCGGCGCGGTGCTCAAGGTTGCACAGCATTATCGTTGCCGGCGAGTGCATCGAGGATCGGGCATTCGGGCCGCTCATCGCCGTGGCAGCAGTGGGTGAGCTGCTCCAAGCTGGCTTTCAGCTGCTGTAGTTCGGTGATGCGCTGTTCCAGTTCGACGATATGCGTCTTGGCGAGCTGTTTAACCTCGGCGCTGGCGCGCGCTTGGTCGTCCCACAGGGCCAGCAGGCGGCTGACTTCGTCTAACGAAAACCCCAGTTCGCGGGCGCGATGAATAAAGCGCAGACGGCGCAAGTCGCTGGCTTGGTAGTGGCGATAGCCGTTGTCGCTGCGTTGCGCCTGCGGCAGTAGCCCGTAGTTTTCGTAGTAGCGGATCATCTTGCGCGATAGGCCCGACTTGGCCGCCGCTTCGCCGATATTCATTGTGCAGTCTCCTTCAGGTTCGGCTGCCAGCGTTTGAGCAGCAGGGCATTACCTACGACACACAAGCTCGAGGCCGCCATCGCCGCTCCGGCGAGCATGGGGTTGAGCAAGCCAAAGGCGGCCAGCGGTAAGCCGATCACGTTATAGATAAACGCCCAAAACAGGTTCTGGCGAATTTTGCGGTAGGTGCGGCGGGCGATATCCAGCGCGGCGGGCACTAAGCGCGGGTCGCCGCGCATTAAGGTGATACCGGCAGTTTGCATGGCCACATCGCTGCCTTCGCCCATCGCGAGGCTCACGTCGGCGGCGGCGAGTGCGGGGGCATCATTAATGCCATCGCCCACCATCGCCACATGCCGGCCTTGCTCGCGCAGTTGATTGACCAGCGCGGCTTTGTCGGCGGGCAGTACTTCGGCATGCCAGCTATCGAGCTGTAACTGCTTGGCGAGGGCGCCGACGCTGCCGCGGTTGTCGCCGCTGATCAGCACCCGTTGAATGCCGTCGTGTTGCAGCTGCGCCAGTGCCTGCGGGGTGCCCGTCTTAATGGCATCGCCAAAGGCCAGCATGGCGAGTACCTGTTGGGCGTTGACGTCGATCAGCCACGACACGCTGCGCCCTTGGCTCTGTTCGTTGTTGCGCGCAGCGGCGAGTTCGCCGTGCAGCGGTTGGCCCTCAGGCAGCAAGCGATCACTACCCAGCTGCAACAACAGCCCATCCACCGCGCCTTGCGCGCCTTTGCCCGGTAGCGCCTGCACGTCTCTGCTGGGCAATAGGGCGATGTTTTGTGCTTTGGCTGCGGCTAACACTGCGCGGGCTAAGGGGTGTTCGCTACCGTGCTGCAAGCTGGCGGCCAGTTGTAAAACGCGGCTTTGCTCGCCGTTGAAGCTGTGTAAAGCCAACAGCTGCGGCTTGCCTTGGGTGAGGGTGCCGGTTTTATCGAAGGCCACGCAGTCCACCGCTTTGGCGCTTTCTAAGATGCGCGCATCGCGAATCAGAATGCCGTGGCGCGCGGCGCTGCCGGTGCCCACCATGATCGCCGCCGGTGTGGCCAAGCCCAAGGCGCAGGGGCAGGCAATCACCAGTACGCTGACCGCGTTAATCAGTGCGACCTCCAGCGGGCTGCCCACCGCCAGCCAGCCGAGTAAGGTCAGCAGCGCCAACACCAAGACCAGCGGCACGAACACCGCGCTGATGCGGTCGACCAATTTTTGAATCGGTGCCTTGGCTGCTTGCGCTTGCTCGACCAAGGCGATGATGCGGGCGAGCAGGGTATCGCCACCCAGCGCGGTGACTTCTAGAGTGAGCACGCCTTCACCGTTGATGCTGCCGGCGCTTAACGTGGCGCCGGTGCTGCGCGCCACCGGCAGTGGCTCGCCGGTGAGCATGGATTCATCCACATGGCTGCTGCCGCTGACGATACGGCCATCCACCGGCACGCTGGCGCCGGGTTGCAGCAATAGCTGATCGCCCAAGGCGAGTTGGCTTAATGGCACGCGCTCGCTGTTGCCATCGGCGGTCAAGCGTAGCGCGCTGTCGGGGCGTAAGGCTTGCAGGGCAAGAATCGCCTCGCGGGTGCTGTGCTTGGCGCGTTCTTCCAAATACTTACCGAGCAGCACCAGGGTAATCACCACACTGCTGGCCTCGAAATACAGTACCGGCATGCCTTCTTGCACCGCCCAGTGGTACAGCGACAGGCCGTAAGCGGCGCTGGTGCCGAGGGCTACCAGCACATCCATATTGGCGCTGCGGGCTTTAAGCGCGGCCCACGCGGCACGGTAAAAACGTGCACCCCCGGCAAATTGCACGGGCGTGGCGAGAAGAAATTGCAGTACAGCCGGCAGCATCCAATGCCCGCCGCCCAGCTCGAAAAACATCGGTACAACCAATGGCAGGCTGAGTAGGGCGCAGAGGATTAACAGCCACGGCGTGCTTTGTGCGCTGGCCTGCTTTTGTTCGGTGTCGATCAGCGTGGCGGGGTAGCCGGCGCTTTTGAACGCAGCCAGCAGGGCCTCGCTACTGTGCTCGGCCAACCAAGTGACATGCGCTTGATTGCTCGCCAAATTAACGCTCACTGCCAGCACGCCGGGCACGGCGAGCAGGGCTTTCTCAATGCGCGCCACGCAACTGGCGCAGCTCATGCCGCTCACGGCAAAGGCCGCGCTTTGCTGGCGCAGTTGGTAGCCGGCGTGTTCGATGGCCTGTTGCAGCGCGGCGCTATCCACCATGCCGGTGAGTTCTAGCTGCGCTTGGGCGCTAACGGCATTGACGCTGGCGCTGTGCACGCCGCTGACCTTGAGCAGGGCGTTTTCCACCCGTTTGGCACAGCTGGCGCAGGTCATGCCGTCGATGGGGAGTGTCAGTGCGCTCATGGTGTTGTCCTCAGATCATCCATGCGTCGAGTTTCAAGCTTAACCTTACGGCAAGGTCAAGCCTGCGCTGTCGATGGCTCTGAACTAGTCTGTGGGTAGGCTTGAGGAGATAACCCGATGCAGACATTGAACGTGGTGGGCATGACCTGTGCGCATTGTGTCAGCGCCATTAAAGCGGCCATTCAGGCGCAGGATGCCGAGGCTAAGGTCGAGGTCGATTTAGACAGCGGACGAGTACAAGTAGACAGTGTGCTGAGTGCCGCCGTGCTGCGCGCACTGATTACTGAGGCAGGGTATGTGGTGAGTTAGCAGGCGCAGGGTGGCCGCGCCTGCTGGGCAGTGCTTAGTCGCCGCACTGAATAATTTGATTCACCTCTTCAGCACGAATTTGCCCTTCGCGGCCTTCGCTGTCTTCGTACTTTAAGGTGTTGGTGTCTTCGTCCAGCTTAGGTTTGCCTTGGGTCATGATGGCGTTACCGCTCTTAGTCGTCATGACATACGGTGAGCTACAGCCAGCCAGTAAGGTGGCGGCAGCCAGCAAAGCGGTGAGTGGAAGAATGCGACGCATGGTTTCTCTCCTTAGTAGTTTTCCCTGCTCGTTCAAACTAGCCCGGCACAACGGCTATTGCCAATGTGAATATCAAACCGCGCAAATCTTGACCTGCGGCAGCTGAGTTAGCAGGATGCGCGGCATACTGCGGCCAACCCCCGCAACCTAATGCATAACCAAGAGGTGCCCCATGAGCCGTGGCAGTCAGACTTTTGTACCGCTGAATGTGGCTGTACTTACCGTCAGCGATACCCGTGATTTCCCCGAGGACACCTCTGGGCAGCTGCTTGTCGACAAACTCACCGAGGCCGGCCACGTGCTGGCCGACCGCGTGTTGGTGCGCGATGACGTGTACCAAATTCGCTCGGTGGTTTCGCAGTGGATTGCCAATCCGCAGGTGCATGCCGTGCTGATCACCGGTGGCACCGGCTTTACCACCCGCGACAGCACGCCAGAGGCGGTCATGCCGCTGTTGGATAAACACGTCGAAGGCTTTGGCGAGCTGTTCCGTCAGGTGTCTTATGAAGAAATTGGCACCTCCACCGTGCAGTCGCGTGCGCTGGCGGGCTTGGCCAATTTCACCCTGATCTGCTGCGTGCCGGGCTCGACCAACGCCTGCCGCACCGCGTGGACGCGCATCATTGCCGAGCAGTTAGACGCCCGTCATCGCCCGTGCAACTTCGTCGGCCTGCTGACGCAAAAGCCGCAGGCCGATCAAGGCGTGCGCCGCTTGGATAATTGCGGGCCGCGCGAATGAGTGATGGCGATTGCTGCGCACGCGGCGCCTTGCAGCCCGTCGAGCAGGCGCTAGCGCAACTGCGTGAGCGCGCCGCAGCGCTGGCTGCGCAGCGTGCTACCCAGCGAATGAGTTTGTTGGCGGCGCTCAATCGCGTCTTGGCCGACGATGTGATCTCGGCCATCGATGTGCCGCAAGCCGACAACAGCGCGATGGATGGCTACGCCGTGCGCGCTGCCGATACTTCAGGTGGCGAGCCGCTGCCGGTAAGCCAGCGGATTACCGCCGGGCATATCGGTACTGAGCTAGCGCCGGGTACGTGCGCGCGCATCTTCACCGGCGCAGAAATCCCGCCCGGGGCCGATTGCGTGGTGATGCAAGAAGACGCCGAAGTGCTGGCCGATGGCCGCGTGCGTTTGCCCGCCAGCGAGCGCGGCAACAACGTGCGCCCGCAGGGGCAAGATATCCGCCAAGGCAGCGTGCTGCTGAGTGCGGGTCGTCGTTTGCGCGTCGCCGATTTAGGTTTGCTGGCCTCGGTGGGTATCGCCGAGGTCGAGGTGTATGTGCCGCTGCGCGTGGCAATTGTCTCCAGCGGCGATGAGCTGCTCGAACCCGGTCAGCCGCTGGCGCCGGGCAAGCTGTTTAACAGCAACCGCTACACCTTGCAGGGCGTGCTGGCGGGGTTTGATTTTCAGCTGATCGACGGCGGCATTCTGCCCGATGAGCACGCCGCCAGCGTACAGCGCTTGGGTGAGCTAGCGGCGCAGTGTGATGTGCTGATCTCCAGCGGTGGCGTGTCGGTGGGTGAAGAAGATCACCTCAAAGCTGCGCTGCAAACCCACGGCGAACTTTTACTCTGGAAGCTAGCCATTAAGCCTGGCAAGCCACTGGCCTTTGGTCAGCTGGGCGAGGCGGCGTATTTAGGCTTGCCGGGTAACCCCGTGGCGGTGTTAGTCACCGCCTTGGTGGTGGCGCTGCCGTTTATGCGTTGGTTGGAAGGGGAGCATTATCAACTCCCTGTGCCGCAGCTGTTGCCTTACCCCAGTGCGCGCCGCGCCGGTAAACGCCGCGAATACCTGCGTGTGCAGCGCGTCGATGTCGACGGCCAAGCGCGCTTGCTGCCGTTTGCCAATCAAAGCTCCGGCGTACTTAGCTCGGTGAGTTGGGCGCAAGGCTTGGCGTGGCAAGAGGTGGGGCAGAGTGTGGCGGCGGGCGACTGTCTGCCCTATGTCAGCTTCGCCGACTGGTTGGCCTGATGCGTTTGGATCGGCTGCTGGCTAACCAGTCGCAGTACAGTCGTAAACAGGTGCGCGAGCTATTACGCGCTGGCGTGGTGCAGGTCAATGGCGCGGTGTGCCACGATGGCACGCAAGCTATCGACCGCTTTGCCGAGGTCGCCATTGGCACGCAGGTGGTGCGTGCCGGGCGTGCGGCGCACTATTTTATGCTGCACAAGCCCGCCGGCTGCGTGAGCGCCACCGCCGACAATGAACACACCACCGTGTTGGACTTCTTCCCCGAGGCGCTGCGCAGCGAACTGCATATCGCCGGTCGGCTCGACTTAACCAGCACCGGCCTGATGCTGCTGACCAACGATGGTCTGTGGTCGCGGCGTTTAACCTTGCCGGGGCAGCGCTTGGGCAAGGTGTACCGAGTGCGTACCGAGCAGCCGATCAGCGCCGAAACTGCCGAGGTGTTCGCGCGCGGCATTTATTTTGCCTTCGAAAACCGCACTACCTTGCCCGCCGAGCTGGAACTGCTCGGCAGTCACGAGGCGCGCCTCACCCTGCACGAGGGGCGTTACCATCAGGTCAAGCGAATGTTTGGCCATTTGCGTAATAAAGTGCTCAGCCTGCACCGTGAACAAATGGGTATGCTGCACTTAGACCCTGAATTAAAGCCGGGGCAATGGCGTGCGCTGAGCGCCGCAGAAATCGCTAGCGTGTAATACATGGCCGCGCCGAGGGTCTGTTGTGTGACAGGCTCTTGATCTAGCGCAAGGGCGCGGTTGGCCGCTGGTCTACAGTGGCAACAGTGGTATCCAACGGCCGATTGAGTAGGCTGAAAAAGTAAACGCGTTGCTCGGCATGTCGCAGCGCACCGTAAAAAAGAGGCCGGATGTGAGCACAAGCCTGCTGCAAGACAGCTTTGCCCGCCAAGTAGAGTACCTGCGCATCTCCGTGACAGATCGCTGCGATTTTCGCTGCGTGTACTGCATGGCTGAAGACATGCAGTTTTTGCCGCGTCAGCAAGTACTTAGCCTCGAAGAAATCGAAACCCTGGCGCGCACCTTCGTTAGCCTTGGGGTGAAAAAGATTCGCTTAACCGGCGGCGAGCCGTTGGTGCGCCGTGGTGTGGTCCAATTGTGCGAGCGCATTGCCGCGCTGCCGGGCCTGCGTGAGCTGGTGATGACCACCAATGGCTCGCAGCTGATCCGCTACGCCAAGCCGCTGGCGCAGGCCGGGTTGAAGCGTCTGAATATCAGCCTCGATAGCCTAAACGCGGAAAAATTCCGCCAGATCACCCGCACCGGTGATCTGCAGCAAGTGCTTGATGGCATCGACGCCGCGCGTGAAGCCGGCTTTGCGCGCATCAAACTTAATGCAGTGATCATGAAGGGCCGCAACGATGAAGAAGTCCTCAATCTGGTCGATTACGCCGTGGCGCGTGAGCTGGACTTAACCTTTATTGAAGAAATGCCGCTGGGCGCGATCAACGAACACAGCCGAGCCGAGGCCTTTTGCTCCAGCGCCGAAGTCCGCGAGATCATTAGCCAGCGTTATGACTTGCTGGAGTCCACCGAGTCGACCCAAGGCCCGTCGCGTTACTGGCGCATTCAAGGTGTGGCCAACTCCCGTCTTGGTTTTATCTCGCCCCACAGCCATAACTTCTGCGCCACCTGTAATCGCGTGCGCTTAACTGCCGAAGGGCGCTTGCTGCTGTGCTTGGGTAACGAACATTCGGCGGATTTAAAAGCCGTGCTGCGCCGCCATCCCGGTGATGAAGTACGCTTGCGCGAAGCGATCTTCGAGGCCATGGCGCGCAAGCCGTGGTCGCATGACTTCCGTGTGAGCGATGACGTGCAAGTGGTGCGCTTTATGAACATGACCGGGGGTTAATCTTGTCACCCGTTTGGTCGCGCCTACTGCTGGTGCTGTGTTGTTTGTCCCCTGCTGTTTTCGCCGAAACGCCTTTGCGTGTTGCGGTCGCGGCGAATTTTTTACCCACTGCTGAAGTGCTACGCGCTGAGTTTGGTGCCGAGCGCATGACCCTGCACCCCGGTGCAACCGGGCAGTTGTATGCGCAAATTAGCCAAGGTGCGCCGTTTGACGTGTTTTTAAGCGCCGATCAAACCACCGCGCAGCGCTTGTATGACGAAGGCAAGGCGCTCACGGCCCCGCAAACCTATGCCATTGGCCGCTTGGCGCTGTGGACGCCCGGGCAGCCGGCACCGGAGTTCAGTCAGTTAGCGGGCTTTGCTCGTTTGGTCATGGCCGACCCTAAGCTGGCCCCCTACGGCGCCGCAGCCTTGAGTTGCGTGCAGCGCTTAGTCCCAACATGGCAAGGCCAATGGCTCAAAGGTACCTCCGTGGCACAGGCGCACCAGATGCTCATCAGTGGTGCTGCGCCGGCCGGGTTTGTCGCGTGGTCGCAAGTGCTTACAGCGCCTGAGGCCGAAGTGCGCCTGCTGCCTGAGACGTGCCATGCGCCGCTGATCCAACAGGCGGTATTGCTTAAGCGCCCGGCGCCACATCCGGCGGCGCAGGCTTTCTGGGACTTCTTATTCAGCCCTACAGCGCGTCAGCAGATTGCTGCAGGTGGCTATGCTGCACCCTGATGACTGGCAAGCGCTGGCGTTAACGCTGCAACTGGCGGCGCTCAGTACGGTTTTGCTCTTGCTGCTGGGTACTCCGCTCGCGTGGTGGCTGGCGCAAGGGCAGGGCCGTGGCCGCGCGCTGATCCAAACGCTAGTGGCCTTGCCCTTGGTGTTGCCGCCCACTGTGCTGGGTTTTTATTTATTACTCTTAATGGCGCCAAGCGGCCCGCTGGTAGCGCTGGGCTTGCCGATGCTGGCGTTTAGTTTTAGCGGTTTGGTGCTGGCCTCAGTGCTGTATTCGTTACCCTTTGTGGTGCAGCCGCTCACCGCAGCGTTTCGCGCGCTGGATCGCGACTGGTTAGAACTGGCCTACACCCTGCGCGCCAACCGCTGGCAATGCTGGCGCGAAATCATTCTGCCGCTGACTCGACCGGCGTTTATTACCGCCGCAGTGTTGGCTTTCGCACATACCTTGGGTGAGTTCGGTGTGGTGCTGATGATTGGCGGCAGTATTCCCGGCGAAACCGAGGTGCTCTCGGTGGCCTTGTTCCGCCATGTGGAAAGTTTGGATTACGCCCGCGCCCACCAATTGGCCGCCGTGCTATTGGGCATGAGCTTGATCGCGCTGTTTATTGCCTACCGGGGTGATCGCCGTGTTGCGCTGTGATTTTCGCCTCACTCGCGGCAGTTTTGCTCTGAGCTTCAATACGGAGCTGACGCCGGGGATCACCGCGCTCTGGGGTGACAGCGGTGCCGGCAAAACCAGCGTGCTGCGCGCCTTGGCCGGGCTTGATTCTGTTGCTGGGGTTATTCCACGCAGCGCGGTGGGCTATGCCCCGCAGGGCGCGCGGCTCTTTCCTCACTTAACCGTGCTAGAGAATCTGCGCTTTGGCTTGCGCCGTGTGGCTGTGCAAGACCGCTGGTGCGCCGAAGCTGAGGTCATCGAGCAGCTAGGCTTGGCCGCTTGGCTGCCGCGTAAACCGCATGAACTGTCTGGCGGTCAGCAGCAGCGCGTAGCGCTGGGCCGCGCCTTGTTAAATCAAGCACCGTTACTGCTGCTGGACGAGCCGTTTTCCGCCTTGGATGGCGCAACTCGCGAGCGGTTGGGGCATTGGCTGCGTGACGTGGTGCAGCAGCATCGGCTCACTTGCCTGCTGGTCAGCCATGATCGTGATGAAGTCCTGCAGTTGGCCGATCGCCTCATCTGGCTGCAACAAGGGCGCGTCACCCAGCAGGGCGAAGCGTTGACATTGGCAGCCGACTGGGCAGGGCCTTTTGCAGATCAGCAAGCCTGCTCGGTACTGCCTGCACGGCTACAGCCAGAGCGCGCCGAGCATGGCTTGGTACCAGCACAGTGTGCCGGCGGTACCTTGTGGCTGGCGCAGCCGTCAGTGGCGATCAGTGAGGCGCGTTTACTGATCCATGCGCGTGATGTGGCGCTGAGTCTCGAACCTTTGCCGTCCGCTTCCATTCAAAACACTTTGCCGGTGCAGGTAGAAAGCTGGCGCGAACTGAATGCAAGTAGTGTGCTGGTGCGCTTACGCTGTGGCGACTATGCGCTGTGGTCGCAAATTACCCGCCGCGCCCTTAATCAGCTGAATTTGCAGCCCGGTCAGCACGTGCACGCCTTGATTAAAGCCGTGGCTATGGTGCGACATGGTTGAGTGGCCTTCATATAGCGCGGCGGTGTTGGCAGGCGGTAAAGCGCAGCGCATGGGCGGCGTCGATAAAGGCTTGCTCGACTGGCACGGCCAGCCGTTGGTGGAGTGGGTGCGACAAGCGCTTGGCGAGCCGCAAGCCTGGCTGGTCAGCGCCAATCGTAATCAAGCGCACTACGCCGCACTCGGCTGGCAAGTGGTTGAAGACCCCGCTTTGGCCGGTGTCGAGCCCTTCGCTGGGCCGCTATTGGGGTTATTAGCACTGCTGCGGGCTTGTCCAACCCCGTGGCTGTTGGTCAGCCCTTGCGATACGCCTGATCTGCCGGCTGACTTTGCCCAGCGCTTAATCGGTGCTGGCGCCCAAGTGGTGTGTGCAACCGATGGCGAGCGTATCCATCCTTTGCACTTATGGCTGCCAACACAGCTTGCAGATTCGCTCGAAGCCTATCTGCGCAGCGGCGAGCGTCGCGTTATGGGTTGGGTAATGGCGCAACAGCCAGCCTTGGTCAGCTTTGCGGATCAGCCGCAAAGCCTGCGTAACCTCAATAGCCTGCCGGGCTGACCAACGGCCTTGCGTGGTCTAATCCAGAAACTAATCTTAAAAAACTCGCAAAAAACAGTTGACCGCAAAAATGCCGTCCCTATAATGCGCCCCACTTCGCAGCGAGTCGTAACTGATTGACTTAGTTAAGGTTTTTGCGAGGTGAGGCGGCAATAGGAGCTGTCCTGAGGGTTTTCTAGCTCGCTTCGGTGAGGCGTGAAAAGGCTCGAAAATGAGGTGTTGACACAGAGCTTGCTCAGTGTAGAATGCGCCTCCCGCTGACGAAGCCGGCTTTAACGAGTGGCTTTTTTAAGTGGCTGAATCGAAAGAAAAAATTCTTCGAAACAGTGCTTGACAGCGAAATGAGGTGCTGTAGAATGCGCCCTCGGTTAAGCGAGCTGCTTAGCCAAATTGCTCTTTAACAACCTGAATCAAGCAATTCGTGTGGGTGCTTACGATGAATGATGATCGCATGATTATCAGTAAGAGTAAGTAACTCTGTGAATTCACAATGAGTTTATTTGCGATTACTGAGCCAAGTTTAGGGTTTTCTC
>NZ_FOAS01000014.1 GCF_900109735.1 Atopomonas hussainii | reverse complement strand
AACGCCAAAGCTAACGACAAAACATCACGCTGAAAAGCGGCGTGTGGATTCGTTGTGGCTAGGTAGGTTTCGAGCATATTTGAAGCGCCCTAACGTTTGGTTAAGGGGCGGCCAAAAGCGTAGCTTTTGGACGTCCAAGTGAGCGAAGCGAACGACTTGAACCGATTGTTAGGTGCGACTCGATGTTTCAAGTAGTAACTCACTGACGCTCCTCCTAAGCTCCAAGTCGTCGGTCTTGATTGCGGCTTCATTGGCCTGCGTTGCTAGGCATTTTGCTGCTGAGATATTGCCTAGCGCAACATGGGTTTCCGCCATAGCGAAGCATATTGATGCAATATATTCGTCAAGGGCTAATGCGCTAGCATAACTCAATGCTTTTTCATAGAAGCCAAGTGCAAGTAATTTGTTGTGCGTAAAGTCGCCTAATGTTTCCCACTGAAAAGGATGGTGATTTCCATTTTCTTCACTTCTTTCGCATAAGGCCTTTAGAGCCTGGTAAGCAGCCCATTGTGCCTGTTGATCATTAACTTCTGATGCGTTAACGATCTCTATGACTAGTTCGTTGATTGGGTCATAGAGCTCTGGCTTCATGCCGAAGGCACCTAACGATAAGCTAACGGGCAGGCAAAAGCGCAGCTTTTGACTGTCCAGCGAGTGAAACGAGCGGCGTTTAGCGCATTGTTAGGACGGCTCGTTGTGGCTTCGGAGCCACAGGCCAAACCTAAGCGAAAAGTCGATACGCGCCGAAGCGGAAGAGGGCTAAAGCTGTTATTTGCGACTCGCTCCATGATGCCAGACGGCTCCTTCGTTTAACGCAAATAACCCGCAGGCGATAAGACAGATAGCGCTGCGGGGCTTGAGCAGAACGCCAAAACTACCGGCAAAACGTTGCGCAGGAAAGTGGCGCTTGGATACGTTGTGGCTGGGTAGTTTCCGAACATTTTTGAAGCGCCCTAACGATAAGCTAAGGGGCGGCAAAAAGCGGAGCTTTTTGACGTCCAGTGAGCGGAGCGAGCGGCCTTAAGCGCATTGTTAGGATGGCTCGTTGTGGCTGCGGAGCTACAGGCCAAACCCAAACGAAAAGACCTCAAACGCCGAAGTGATGACTTTCTAAAGTAGTTATTTGCGACTCGATCCATGCTGTCAAAACCTTTCGATGCTTACCGCAAATAACCCGCCGGCGAACCCACAGGCGGCGCCGAGGAACTGTCAGAAAACCATAAAGCTAAGGACAAAACAACGCGCTGAAAAGTGGCGTGTGGATCCGTTGTGGCTGTGTGGTTTCCGAGCATTATGTGAAGCGCCCTAACGATAAGCTAAGGGGCGGCAAAAAGCGGAGCTTTTTGACGTCCAGTGAGCGGAGCGAGCGGCCTTAAGCGCATTGTTAGGATGGCTCGTTGTGGCTTCGGAGCCACAGGCCAAACCTAAGCGAAAAGTCGATATGCGCCGAAGCGGAAGAGGGCTAAAGCTGTTATTTGCGACTCGCTCCATGATGTCAGACGACTCCTTCGTTTACCGCAAATAACCCGCAGGCGATAACACAGATAGCGCTGCGGGGCTTGAACAGAACGCCAAAACTACCGGCAAAACGTCGCGCAGGAAAGTGGCGCTTGGATACGTTGTGGCTGGGTAGTTTCCGAACATTGTTGAAGCGCCCTAATGAGGGAGCTAAGCGGCACCGAGGCTCTGCCGAGGGAACGGCAAAAGCATGCTTTTGCCGTGTCCGCTTGAGCGACTTGTTAGGTGACACACTAATGCCGGTGTTAGGAAAAGCATCCGTTCAAATTCCTGTGTAGTTGAGAAGAACACGCAAAAGGTAAATAAGGATGGGTTCTTCGACGCTACGTGGTCGCTGCCAAGTGTCGTTCCAAGCCCGCTTGAGCGTCACTTGGCAGCGACCACGCTAGCATAAAAAAATGGAAGAGGGCATCAGCCATTTCCCCGCTGTTGTGTCCGCCAAAACGGACATCTGATGTTCGGTTCTGGGGGGCTGTCCACTCAGCGCTGGATGTGTGTTACCTAACTTAAAGTAGGCGACACCAGTGGCGTAATTTTTTGCGCCAAAAATGTCGCATAACGTTCCTTGTCAGTCGGTAATCCCTTGACTAGCCTTGGTGCTGCGCGAGTAAACGCGACATTGCCTAGGGAGCTTTTGCGACATGGATGACAAGCCCAAACTGCTTGAGCAGATGCGTGAGCAGATTCGTTTGCGACACTATTCGATTCGTACGGAGTCTGTCTACACGGAGTGGGTTCGGCGTTTTATTCGTTTTCATAAGTACCGGCATCCTCTTGAGCTGGGTGGGCCGGAGGTTGAAGCCTTTTTAACCCATTTGGCAGTGCGCCGCGATGTGTCGGTGTCGACGCAAAATCAAGCACTTTCATCGATCTTGTTTCTGTACCAAAAGGTGTTGCACGTTGAGCTGCCGTGGCTGGAAAACGTTGTGCGCGCGAAAAGGCCGCAGCGCTTGCCAGTGGTGCTCACGCGGGCTGAGGTGTCGAGTGTGTTTTCGCAGCTGGATGGCTCTATGTGGCTGATCGCCAATCTCTTGTATGGCTCGGGGATGCGCTTGATGGAGGCGCTACGGTTGCGGGTTAAAGATGTTGAATTTACCCGGCATGAGATCGTGATTCGTGACGGCAAAGGTAATAAAGACCGCATTACCATGCTGCCATTAACTTTGGCGATGCCGCTTAAGCTGCACTTAGAGCGAGTGCGCGCTTTGCATCAACAAGACTTAAATGAAGGGTTTGGTATTACTAAGTTGCCCTATGCGTTAGCGCGTAAGTACCCGCATGCTGCTTCCGATTGGGGTTGGCAGTTTGTATTTCCTTCAAAAAACCGCTCAGAAGACCCGCGCGCGGGGAACATCTACCGGCATCATGTTCACGAAAAAACGGTGCAACGCGCGATGCGTAATGCGGTGCGCGCTGTTGGTTTAACAAAACCTGCGACGCCGCACACGCTGCGCCACTCGTTTGCTACGCATTTGCTTGAAAGCGGCCAAGATATTCGGACGGTGCAAGAGTTACTCGGTCATGCGGATGTTAAAACCACGCAAATCTATACGCATGTGTTGAATCGTGGCGGCTTGGCTGTGATAAGTCCTTTAGATCGGCCGGTTTAGGCTGAGCATAAGCGCCTGCGGTATTTACTCACCGTCTTATAGGGCGCACCCATTTAGAATCTATAGATGTATTGCGCAAGCATTTCAGGCGCTTTAATGACTTTTATGCTGTGTTTGACTGATTGACTCGCTGGCGTATGGCTTGGCGTAGGTCAGCCAGTATTAAGTACAAGCTAGGCACTAAAAACAAAGTGATAGCCGTGGCGAACAAGATGCCAAAGCCCAGTGCGGTGGCCATCGGTTTTAGAAACTGTGCTTGTAGGCTGGTTTCAAACAGGATGGGTAACAGGCCGAAGAAGGTGGTCAGCGAGGTAAGAATAATCGCCCGAAAACGCTGGCTACCGGCTTGCAGGATAGCTTCGGTGCGGTTCAGGCCTTGTTCGCGGCCGCGGTTGACGAAGTCGACCATCACTAGCGAGTCATTCACCACCACCCCAGAGAGGGCGATTAGGCCAAAGCAGGACAACATGCTGAAACTCTGGCCAATCAGCCAATGGCCGACGACAGCGCCGACAAAACCGTAAGGTATCGCCGACATGATCAGCAGTGGCTGGCTGTAGGACTTAAGCGGCACGGCGAGCAGGATGTAGATGCCGATAATGGCCAAGGCGAATTTCTTGGCAAAGTCGCTGACAAACTTTTGCTGTTCTTCAGCCGAGCCGGTGAGGTTGTAACTCACCCCGGGGTATTGGGCGAGAATCCGCGGGATGACGCGCTGTTCGATGTCTTCAATCACCGTGCCGGACTGCGTGCGGCTTTGGTCGATATCGGCGGTGATGGACACTACGCGCTGCCGATCGCTGCGGGTAATGCTGGCCAGTGCCGCGCTGCGTTCAATGCGCGCCACGCTGGTGAAGGGTACTTCGTCGCCGCTGGTGGTGCGGATGCGCATGTTTTCAAGGTCTGCCATTGAGCGGCGGGCCGACTCGGGGTAGCGCACCATCACGCGGATATCGTCGCGGCCGCGTTGAATGCGCTGGGCTTCTTCACCATAAAAGGCTTGGCGTACTTGGCGAGCTAATTCGGCTTGGGTTAGACCTAAGGCCTCGGCTTGCGGGGTGATGTGGATGCGCAGTTCTTCGGCGCCGGCGCTGAAGGATGAGCGAATATCAAACACGCCGTCGTACTCGGCCAGTGCTGCGCTGAGCGCTTCGGAGGCGCGCTTGAGGTTGTCGTAGTGATTGCCCGAGAGCTGAAAATCTAACGCTGAGCCGCCACCAATATGCGTGCCGCTGTAAAAACGCAGTTGTCGCGCGCCGGGTAATTGGCCCACGGCGCTGCGCCATTTGTTTTCGATGGTTTTGGCATCCCACAGGCGGTCTTCGGGCTTGGCTAGCTCGACCACCAGTTGGCCGCCTAGTTCGCTGTCGGTAAACACCAGCACGTACTGAATAAAGCCGTGTTCGGCCTCGGGGAAGGTCTGTCGGTATTCGGCATCCACTTCGTACAGCGCGGCCTCCATGCGATCCAGCGCAGCGTTACGCGCCTCGCTGGGGGTGCCGTTATTCATGGTCAGGTTGGTGCGGATAAAGTCCGACGGTACATCGGGGAAGATCTCGACCTTGACCAAACCGCCGACCATCAAGCTGGCCCCAAACAGTAATAAGGCAACGAACAAGGCTACGGTGACGGCGCGGTAGTGCAGGGCATGGGCTAGCCAGCGTGGGTAGTGTTCGCGGGCGATGCGCTCCAGTGCGCCGCTGCAGGCGGCTTGCACACGCTGCCAGCGACTGCTTGGGTTAAGCGGCGGCATGGCGCCGTGGGCTAAGTGGGCGGGCAAAATCCATTTCGACTCCACCAGCGAGAACAGCAAGCAGAGAATCACCACCAAGGCGAGCGACTCAAAAAACGCCCCGGCGGTGCCTTCAATAAACAACATGGGCACAAAGGCGACCACCGTGGTGAGCACGCCAAAGGTGGCGGCGGTGGCCACGCGTTCGGCGCCGTTGATCACGTTGTGCAGGCTGTGGCCGTGCTCGTTGACCTCGGTATAAATGCTTTCGCCAATGATGATGGCGTCGTCCACCACGATGCCCAGCACTAAGATAAAGCCGAACAGCGAGAGCATGTTGATGCCCACCGGCAGCAGTGGGTTGTTCATCAACCACAGGGCGCCGGCAAAGGCTACGGGAATGCCGAGAATCACCCAAAACGCCACGCGTAAACGTAAGAACAGGCTGAGCACCAAGAACACCAACAGCGCGCCTTGCAGCATGTTGCGGAACATCATGTCGAGGCGGTCGTTGAGGTAGTACGAGGCATCGCCCCAGCTGTCCAGCTCGACACCCGGCGGCAGTGTGGCGCGGCGCTCGGCGACATAATCCTTCACTGCTTTGGCGATGGCTAAGTCGTTTTGATCGCCCAGCGATACCACTTGAATGGATAAGCTCGGCGTGCCGTTAAAGCGCGAAAAGCCTTGGCTTTCGACAAAACCGTCGCGCACCGTGGCGACATCGCCCAGATACAGGCGCGAGCCGTCGGCAAAAGTGCGCAGCAGCAGTTGGCGGAATTCATCGCCTTGGTACACCTGCGTTTGGCTGCGCAGTTGCAGGTCGCCACCGCTGGTTTTCAGTTGCCCGCCAGACAGGTCAATGGCGCTTTGCCGCACGGCGCGGGCGACATCGTCGAAGCTTAGGCCGTAGCGGCGCAGGGCGGTTTCGCTGATTTCAATGCTGATCTCAAAGTCGCGATCGCCGACCACCTCGGCTTGATTAACCTCCGGCAGGCTCAGCACTTCATCGCGGATTTGCTGGGCGAGGCGTTTGCGCAGGGTGTCGTCGAGGTTGCCGTGCAGCGATAGCCAGAGCACCTGCTGACGCGGCTCAAATTTGGCGACGATGGGTTTTTCGGCCTCATCGGGGAAGCTGGTGATGGCGTCGATGCGGTTCTTGATGTCGTTGAGGCTGGTGTCGATGTCGACGCCGGTTTGCAGCTCGATCAGCACCGTGGCCAGCACGTCGGTGGCGGTGCTGTTGATGCGCTTGATGCCTTTGAGGTCTTGTACTGCTTCCTCAATCTTGATCACCACGCCTTTTTCGACATCTTCCGGCGCGCCGCCTAAAAACGGCACGGTGACTTGAATGGTGTACACCTCAAAGTCTGGGAAGGTGCGTTTTTTCAGCTGCAAGTAGCTGAAGATGCCCAGCAGCAGAATAAACACCATCAGCAAGTTGGCGGCCACGGGGTTACGTGCCCACCAAGCCAAAACCCCGCCTTGCTGGTTGCTCATGGCGTGGCCTGCTGCGTTGCGGGGTTAACTTGAAGGGCGGTGCCGGGCACGGGCAGCTCTAGCGCGGTTTGGATGGCACGGTCGCCGGGCTCAGTGCCGCTGCGGAAGTAAATGTACTGCCCGGTGCTGCGCAGTAAGGTGAGGGTGCGCTGTTGCAGGCGGTCGTCGCGGTCGGCGACCAGCAATTGATTATCGCCATGTAACAGGCTGCGCGGTAGGCGGTACACCTGCGTCAGTGGCTCGCCGCTGATCGCGGCTTGCACAAAGCTGCCAACTTTTAACGCCGGTGCAGTGCTGTTAGCGCGTAGGTTGTAGGGGTCGTCGATGCGCGCGACTAAATAGTGCATGCGGTTGCGTTCATCCACCGTGGCCTCGCTGCGCACAATACGTGCCGGCCAGCTGACGCTTTGCGCGCCAAACTGGGCCGATAGGTTAACCGCTTGTTGATGGGCGACGCTGTGTTGCGCGCTGCTGTAGAGAAACGGCAATTGCTGATCGGCAATTGGTAGGCGCACTTCGGCGCTGTCGGTGGCGAACACTTGGCCAAGCGCGGTGCCGAGGTTGACGTACTGGCCCAGATCGGCCTGACGATTTTGCACCATGCCATCGTAGGGCGCGCGGATTTGCGTGCGCGCTAATTTACGCTCGGCGGCGGCGAGGTCGGCTTGGGCGGAATCTACCGCGGCTTTAGCCTGATCGACATAAGGCTTACGCAGGGCCAAGTCGGTGGGCTTGCGGCCTTGTTTGATCAGGCTGGCCCATTCGCGCCGTGCCACTTCGGCTTTGCCGAGTTCTTCGGCCAAGCGTGCTTTGGCGCCGGCTAGCGCGGCTTCGGCTTGTTGCACGGCGACTTGGTAGTCGTGCGGGTCGATGCGTAGCAGCACATCGCCGCGTTTAAACAGGCCGCCGGCTTCAAACACGCTGGCAATGTGGATCACTTCGCCGGCGACTTCGGTCACTAAGGTGGTGCTGTTGCGCGGCTGTACTGTGCCTTGGCTGCGGATGGTGAGGGGGTAATCCGCCAAGGTGAGGGGCAAGGTTTGCACCACGGGTTTGGCACTGACTTGCGGTTTTTTCTGCGCGGGCGGCTTAAAGGTATAAGCCGCGCCGAGGGCTAAAGCACCCAAGGCAATAATCAACAAAGCCAACCAGCGAGCTTTGGCGGCAGCAGGCATGCGCAGTTCCTTCTTTATTATTGATTAAGCAAGGTTTGCGCATTCTAGAGGTAACCGTTGCGCAGTGGCCAATCGCAGAGTTGTAAGGCCATGTAACAGGCAAGCCTGTGCCGAGCGGCAATAGCCCCGCAAGTGCTGGTAAGACCAGCTCGCCAAGCTTGCTTTAGGCCGCCAGCCAAGCTTTGCCCAGCAGCAATAGGCCCGAGAGCAGCAATAAGCCGCGACACAGGCGAATGAACTGCTGTTCGTTAATCTGCCCTTGCAGGCGCTTGCCGAGCCACACGCCCAGCCAGGCTAAGGGCAGTAAGGCCAAGGCGCAGAGCAACACGTCGGCAGACCAACTGCCAAGCGTGAGGTAGGCCGGCACTTTCAGCCAGTTCATCAGCGCAAACACCACCGCTGCGGTGGCTAGCCAATGCGCTTTGACCAAGTTGCGCCCCAGCAAATAGGCATTTAGCGGTGGCCCGCCGGCATGCAATAAGGTGCTGCTCACTCCGCTAAGGGTGCCCCACAGCAAGGCGGCGCGGCGCCAGCGGGTCAGGTAGGGCAGCAGGTTTTGCCACAGGGCAAACAGCACACAGAGCACACCCAGCATCAGCTGTAAGTGCGTGGCCGAGAGGCTACCTAACAGGGCTGTACCCAGCGCAACGCCTAAGGCAGCAGCGGGCAATAACAAACGTGCTTCTGCCCAGCTGATCTGCCGCCAGTAGTAGCGCAGGGTTTGCGCATCCATGGCGATCAGCAGCGGCAACAGCAGTGCGGTGGCTAGCGGTAGCGGCAGCACCAGGCTTAATAGCGGCACGGCAATCACCCCAGCGCCGCCGGCTAAACCCGATTTGGAAATGCCGCTGAGCACGACGCCAACGCTGGCTAATAGCCAGAACAACGGCTCGGTGAGCGGTAGCGCTGCGCTCATGCTTGCCCCGCTGGCAGGTCAAACCACAGCGCGCTAAAGCCCTGCTCGCCAGCGGTGAGTTGTAGGGTGTGCTGCTGGCTTAAGCCCAGCGCATCGCCATCGGTAAAGCTCGCGAGGTTACCTTGCGCACTGCCTGCGTAGGCATGCAGGTAGCCCCAGCGCTCGCCAGTACTCAGGCTTAGCTGTTCGCCGGCGGCCAGTTGCACGCGGTAGAGGCGTACGTCTTGGGCAATCGCTAGGGGCGCGTCGTGCTCGGCGGCTAATAAAGTTAGAGGGCCTTGCTGCGCAACACGGGCTTGTTGGTAGCGCGGGGTTAAGCCTTGGCTGTGCGGGGTAATCCAAATCTGCAGGAGTCGCGCAGCTTGGCTGTCGCTGGGGTTGAATTCGCTGTGGCGAATACCTTGCCCGGCGGTCATGTGCTGCACTTCGCCGGGCTCAATCACGCCGCTTTCGCCAGTGCTGTCTTGATGGGCCAGTTGGCCTTCGAGCATCACGCTGATGATTTCCATATTGCGGTGCGGGTGGGTGGGAAAACCGCCGCCGGGGGCAATGCGGTCATCATTGATTACCTTCAGTACGGAAAAGCCCATGTGTGCTGGGTCGAAGTACTCGGCAAAGGAAAAGCTGAAGCGGCTATCCAGCCAACCCAAGCGGGCATGGCCACGTTGTTTGGCGGGGCGGTGATACAGCATGGTGCGGCTCCTTAACGGCAATGAGCTCACTGTATTGATCTGTTTGGTGGATAAAAAGCGCATTAATTGCGCTAAAAAGATCGGATAAATCGATGTTGAAAACGGCAGACAAAAAAATCCCGCGCTCAGAGCAACCAAAAGCGCGGGATGGGAGAGAGCCTTGCAGCTCCGTGGATAAATGCAGGTGGGCATTGTGCTGATGGAGCGCCTCAGTAGCGAATCGATCAGGGCAAAGATGGCTATCAAGCGAGCTGATAGCAGCTTAGAAAGCTGGCTAGAAACGAGAGTCAGGGCAGGGTTTACCTGATCAGCGTTTAGCGGTAAAACCTGTACATGGTGTTATATTTTGTATAGGTGTTGAGTGTTAAGTTATCGCCGATGGTTCGCTTGGTTAAAGCGACAACGCTCCGTCAAACCCACCGAGGCTGGCCGTACTACACTGGCCGCCGCGCGCAATGCTTGCGCTAACGGGCAGTGCGAGGATGAGTTCGCGTGAAGCCGCCGCTGCAGGTGGTGTGGTTTAAGCGCGACTTGCGCTGCGAGGACCATGCCGCACTGGCTGCCGCCAGCCGCTTGGGCCCGGTGCTGGCGTTGTATATCGTCGAACCGGATTACTGGGCGCTGCCAGATACCAGCCTGCGCCAGTGGCAGTTTGTGCGCGACAGCCTGCTGGATGTGGATCATGCCCTGCGTGAGCGCAGCGGTGTTGGCCTACAAGTGGTGGTGGGCGAGGTGCTCGCGGTATTAACCGCAATACGCCGCGACTGCGGGTCTTTCACCCTGCACAGCCATGAAGAGATCGGCAACTTCTGGACCTATCAGCGCGATCAGTGCGTGGCTGGCTGGTGCCGCGCGCAGGGCATTAGCTGGCAGCAATACGCGCAGTTTGGTGTGCGCCGGCCGAATTGCAGCCGCGACGATTGGGCCGATTTTTGGCAGGCGTTTGTCTCGGCGCCTTGTGCGCAAGCGTTGCCGCGCTGGCAGGGCGTGGCATGGGCTGGGGCGCTGACGCGTCACACTTGGCCGCAGTGGCCGGGGCCGCTGGCGAGTCTTGGCAATTGCGCTTGTCCGGGCCGCCAAGCCGGTGGGCGCAAACAGGGCTTGGCGGTGCTGGGCAGCTTTCTTGCCGAGCGCGGGCGCTGGTATCGCGGCAGTTTAAGTGTCACCTCACAGGCGGCGCAGCATGGTTCGCGGCTGAGCAGTTATCTGGCCTATGGCTGTATCAGCCTGCGCGAGGTGGTGCAGGCCGTGCGTGCGGCGCAGGGGCAGGTGACGGAGCCGCGCTGGCAAGCCAGCTTGGCGGCGTTTGAGTCGAGGCTGTGGTGGCATTGCCACTTTATCCAGAAGCTGGAAGACGAACCCGAACAAGAGTGGCGCGAGTTGCACCCAGCGTGGCGCGAGCAACGCGAGGCTAACCCGCAGTGGTTTGCTGCGTGGGCGGCTGGGCGCACCGGCTGGCCGTTGGTGGATGCCAGCATGCGCTATTTGCAGCGCCACGGCTGGCTGAACTTTCGCATGCGCGCCATGTTGGTGTCGGTGGCCAGTTACCCCTTGTGGCTGCCGTGGCAGGCCCCGGCGGCGCATTTGGCGCGCTTGTTTGTGGATTACGAGCCGGGCATTCATTACCCGCAGGTACAGATGCAAGCGGGCACCACGGGCATCAACGTACCACGCCAGTACAACCCCACCTTGCAGGCGCAGCGGCTGGATCCGCACGGGCAGTTTATTCGCCGCTGGGTGCCGGAACTGTCGCGCTACCCAAGCGGTTGGCTGCACGAGCCGTGGCGCATGCCGGCACAGCAGCGCCTGCGCTATCAAACCGAGCAAGCCTACCCCGAGCCTTTGGTCGATTTAAGCCAAGCGCAGCGTTTAGCCCGCGAGCGTATGCAAGCGCTGCGTGACGCCGGTTTTAAGCAAGAAGCGCGGCGCATTGGTGAACGGCATGGTTCCCGCCGTCGTGCAGAGCGCGCAGGGCGTGCAGCCCAGCGTGCTGAGGTGGCTAGTGCGCAGCTCAGCTTGTTCGCGGGCACTGATTAAAGTTAGGAGTTAGCTATGCAGCAGTGGTTAGTGATCGGCGCCAACAGCGCCTTGGCGCAAGCGGTGCTTAGCCGCGTAAAGGCCGCCGGGCATGACTATCGCGGGCTTAGCCGCAATCCGCCAGACGACCCTAACTTGGCCCGCTGGCAGGCTGACGAAACCAGCTTGCAGGCCGCTTGTGCGCAGTGGCAGGCCGAGGGCTATCAGCCCACGCATGTGTTGATCTGCTTAGGGCAGCTGCACAACGCCGAACTGCAGCCAGAAAAACGCTTAGAGGACTTACACGCCAGCGCACTCGAAAGCTTGCTGTACAGCAATGCCGCCTTGCCGGCCTTGTGTCTCAAGCACTTGCTGCCGCTGCTTAAACGCAGCGCGGCGCAGGTGGCGATTTGCTCGGCGCGGGTTGGCAGCATTGGCGACAACCATTTGGGCGGTTGGTACGCCTATCGCGCCAGCAAGGCGGCGCTGAATATGTTGGTGCAAACCGCGGCGGTGGAATACGCGCGGCGGGCGCCCGATGTGCGCTTAATGCTGTTTCACCCCGGCACTATGGATTCGCCTTTGTCTAAGCCGTTTCAGGCCAATGTGCCGGCGGGCAAGTTATTCAGTGCTGAATTTGTCGCCGACTGTTTGGCCCAGCGCTATAACGAACTTGCCCAGCACGAAGCTGGGCAAGCGTGGTTTGTGGATTGGCAGGGGCAAACTGTTCCTTGGTAAGCATCTGCAATATTTAGCTGGGTGCCGTTTCTGTGGCTGGGTGTGCTTCGCCGCCTTTCTTGGCCAGCCTCTGCTGCCCTAAGCGCACTAAACGATAGAACAGCGGGGTGAGCAGCAGGCCAAACAGGGTCACGCCGATCATGCCACTAAACACCGCCACGCCCATGGCTTGGCGCATTTCCGCGCCGGCACCGGTGGAGAACACCAGCGGTACTACGCCCATGATGAAGGCGATCGAGGTCATTAAAATCGGCCGCAAACGCAGGCGGCAGGCCTCTAGCACGGCATCCCAAGTGCTTTTGCCGTGGCTTTCGAGTTCTTTGGCGAACTCGACGATCAAGATGGCGTTCTTACAGGCCAAGCCGACCAAGACGATCAGGCCTATCTGGGTGAAGATGTTGTTGTCACCGCCGGTGAGCATCACGCCGATAATCGCCGAGAGCAATGTCATGGGCACGATAAGAATCACTGCCAGCGGCAGCGCCCAGCTTTCGTACTGCGCGGCCAGTACCAAGAAGGCCAACAGTACGCACAGCGGGAACACCCACAGCGCGGTGTTGCCAGCGAGAATCTGCTGATAGGTGAGGTCGGTCCACTCGAAGGTCATGCCTGGCGGCAGTTCTTCGCGCAGCAGTTTTTCCATCGCCGCTTGCGCTTGGCCGGAGCTAAACCCCGCTGCCGCGCCGCCGTTGATTTCGGCCGTCAGCACGCCGTTGTAGTGCATCACCCGGTCGGGGCCGGCGCTGTCGCTGATATGCACGAAGGTCGAGAGCGGCACCATCTCGCCATGCGCGTTACGCACTTTCAGTTGGCCGATTTGTTCGGCGCTAATGCGCTGGCTTTGCTCGGCCTGCACGTTGACCTGATAGGTACGGCCAAAACGGTTGAAGTCGTTGGCGTGCAGCGAGCCCAAGTAGATTTGCAGGGTGTCGAAGATGTCGCTGATCGCCACACCGTGGGTTTTCGCTTTGTCGCGGTCGATATCAGCATCTACCTGCGGCACGTTGACCTGATAGCTGCTGAACAAACCAGCCAGCTCGGGCACTTCGCGGCTCTTGGCGAGAATCTTCTGGGTTTCTTGATACAGCGCCTCATAACCGTAGTTGCCGCTGTCTTTAATCTGCACGCGGAAGCCACCAATGGTGCCTAAGCCCTGCACAGGCGGCGGCGGGAAGATGGCGATGTACGCCTCTTGAATGCTGGCAAAGCGTTGATTGAGTTCGGCAGCAATGGCATGCGCGGAAAGGCTCGGGTCGCTGCGTTCGCTAAAGGGTTTTAGCGGGGTAAACACAATGCCGCTGCTCGAGCTATTGGTGAAGCCGTTAATCGACAGGCCGGGGAAGGCCACGGTGTTCTCCACGCCCGGGTGCTCACCGGCAATGCGCGACATCTCACGCATCACCGCTTCGGTGCGCTCTAAGCTGGCGGCATCTGGCAACTGGGCAAAAGCCACGAGGTATTGCTTGTCTTGCGGCGGCACAAAACCTGCGGGGGTATTGGCAAAACCCAGCCACGCCATGCCTAGGAGGCCTGCGTACAGCACTAGGCCAATGCCGCTGCTGCGCAAAATACGAGTCACCACACCGACATAACCATGCCCGGCGCGGGTGAACAGCCGATTGAAGGGGTTAAACAGCCAACGGCCAAACAGCTTATCCATGCCGCGTGACAGGGCATCTTTCGGCGCGTCGTGGCCTTTCAAAAGCACAGCGGCCAGCGCCGGCGATAAGGTCAGCGAGTTAAACGCCGAGATCACCGTCGAGATGGCAATGGTCAGCGCGAACTGCTGATAAAACTGCCCGGTAAGGCCGGAGATAAAAGCGGTGGGCACGAACACTGCGCACAGCACCAAGGCGGTAGCGACAATCGGCCCGGTGACTTCACGCATGGCTTGGCGGGTGGCGTCCAGCGGCGTTAGGCCAAGGCCGATATTGCGCTCGACGTTCTCCACCACCACGATGGCGTCGTCCACCACAATGCCGATGGCCAGCACGAGGCCGAATAGCGACAAGGCATTTAGCGAGAAGCCCAGCAGGTGCATTACCGCGAAGGTGCCGATCAGCGACACCGGCACGGCGAGCAGCGGAATAATCGACGCGCGCCAGGTTTGCAGGAACAGAATCACCACCAGCACCACGAGGATGATGGCTTCGAGCAGGGTGTTGACCACCGCTTTGATCGAGCCGCGCACGAACACGGTGGGGTCGTAGACAATTTGGTAATCCACACCCTGTGGGAAGCGCTGTTTTAACTCATCCATGCGTTCGCGCACGGCATCGGAAATGGCAATCGCGTTCGAGCCGGGGCGCTGGAATACCGGCATGGCCACCGCTGGTTGGTTGTTCAGCAGCGAACGCAGTGCGTATTGGCTGGAGCCTAATTCGATGCGGGCGATGTCTTTTAGGCGGGTGATGGCGCCATCGCTATCGGCACGCACAATGATGTTGGCGAACTCTTCTTCATTTACCAAACGGCCTTGGGTGTTGATCAGCAGCTGAAAGCTGGCATCGCTGGCCGCTGGCGGTGCGCCTAAGCTACCGGCGGCCACTTGGCGGTTTTGCTCACGAATCGCTGCCACCACATCGCTGGCAGTTAAGCCGCGTGAGGCGGTTTTGTGCGGGTCGAGCCACACGCGCAGCGAATAGTTACCGAGGCCAAACAGCTGCACATCGCCTACGCCGTCTAAGCGCGCTAACTCATCACGCAGATTCAGCGCCGCATAATTCGACAAATACAGCATGTCATAGCGGTTATCTGGCGAGGTTAAGTGCACCACCAGCGTGAGGTCGGGCGAGGCCTTATCCACCGTCACGCCCAAACGTTGTACTTCGGTGGGCAAGGTCGGTTGGGTACGGGTGACGCGGTTTTGCACCTGTACTTGGGCTTTGTCTAAGTCGGTGCCGATGGCGAAGGTAATGGTCAGCGTCAGGCGGCCATCGGCGGTGGCTTGCGATGACATATACAGCATGCCTTCCACGCCAGTGATGGCTTGCTCAAGGGGCGAAGCCACGGTTTCGCCGATTACTTTCGGGTTAGCGCCGGGGAAGCTGGCGCGCACCACCACAGTGGGCGGCACCACATCGGGGTATTCGCTGATCGGTAGTTGGATTAGCGACAAACTGCCGCCGATCAAAATCAGCAGCGACAGCACGGCGGCGAAAATCGGCCGTTGGATAAAAAACTGCGAGAAATTCATCGAACTAACCCTCAGCTACGCGGCGCACGGGGTGCAGGCGATTGCACCAGCTGCTCAGCGCTGGCGGCTGCGGCGTCTAGCTGGCGCAAGCTGGCCAGTTCGGCGTCGTTGGCCATGGGGATGGTGGCCGGTTGCACTTGGCTGCCGGGGTAGGCGCGCTGCAAGCCGTTGACCACGATGTGCTCACCTTGGGCGAGGCCTTCGCGCACGATGCGCAGCCCAGCAATGCGCGGGCCTAAGGTGACAGCGCGGTAATCCACCGTATTGTCGGCGTCCAGAACCAGCACGTATTTGCGGCCCAAGTCGGTGCCCACCGCGCTTTCACTGATTAACTGCGCGCGATACGGGGCGCTGCCGCGCAGTTTGATGCGTGCATATAGGCCGGGGGTGAACTCACCTTGGCTGTTATCGAACAAGGCGCGGGCGCGCAGGGTGCCGGTGCGCGGGTTGATTTGGTTGTCGAGAAAGTCCAGCTGACCTTGATGGCTGAACTCGCTTTCATCGCTGAGCGCCATCAACACGGGGCTTGCGCCATGCACATCGCGGCCTTGTGCGCTGGCGATGTCTTGGTATTTCAAGAAAGCTTGCTCGTCGACATCGAAATAAGCGTACACCTTGTCGGTGGACACCAGCGTGCTGAGCAGGCTGTCGCCGGCGTTAATCAGGTTGCCGGCGGTGATCATGGCGCGACCCATGCGGCCATCAATGGGCGCGGTGATGCGGGTGAATTCAAGGTTAAGGCGCGCGTTATCCAGTTGCGCACTGATCGCGGCTAACGCGGCGGCGGCTTCATCGGCGCTGGTTTGCCGCGCTTCGGCCTGCTCGGCCGCCATCAACTGGCGCTGGCGCAACTGCGCGCCGCGCTGGGCTTCTTTCTGCGCACGACTGAGCACTGCGCTGGCTTGGCGCTGCTGAGCTTCGAGGCGTTTTACTTCGGCCACGAATGGGCGCGGGTCGATCTCAAATAACAAGTCGCCACGCTTGACCTGCGCACCTTCAATAAAGGCCACGCGGTCGATATAGCCCGATACGCGCGGACGAATCTCCACCGCTTGCGGGGCTTCTAGGCGCGCGCTGTATTCATCCCATTCGGTGATGGTGTGGCTGAGCACTTCAGCAACGCTCACGCTGGGTGCTGGCGGGGCAGACTGGCTTTGGTTGTCACTGGGCTGGCAGGCCGCTAGCAGAGCGGCGAGTGGGGCAAGTAGCAAGGCGTGCAGGCGCATGAAGAACTCCGGCGGCTGTAACAGAATGTTGCGCAGTCTGCCGCTGGGGTTGTTATCAAACGAATCGAATGGGGCAAAGGTCTGTATTGATAACAATGATTGTTTTCATCGGTGCCGCTCTGCACAAAGCACGAGTTAGCTATTGCGTGGTTGATCACAAGAAATTTTTCGCGCTGATGTGACTTGCAAGTCAGCGCGTGCCTCTGATGGGCATAGGCGGCGCAATCGGTGAAATTTTAAACAGCGCGGCCGGTCATTACAGGAGCGTGAGCATGCTGCAGGTATGTTCGAAAGAGTATGTGGAAAAGGGCCACTATCGAGTGGATGTTCAGGATGAGCAGTATGGCTATCTACCGCGGGTGGATTTTATGAGCGTTGGCACCTTTAAGCGTCGCTTTGGTTTGCCCGCCCAAGACATTCAACGCAATGTTCAAGAAGCCGACGTGCTAGTAGGCAAGGTTAAGCTGTGGCACGTGGCGCAATCGGAAACTCAAGGCCTGGAAAAAGTGCGGGTGTTTTTGGTTGACGACTTAAAAGCCTACTTTCAGATTGCCGAGCGTGAGCGCCTTGAGTGCTCCGTGTAACGGCTAAGTTGCGACTGAGACCCGCTAAAACGCTGCTTCGGCAGCGTTTTTTATTGCCCTAGATCATGCTGTTTTGCCCACGCCAGGATTAGTCTTTGCCCATGCGCTGCGAGCAGCGAGTTCAGAGACAACAGCCATGTTTAATTGCACATCCAAAGAGTACGTCGCTAAAGGTCATTACCGTGTCGATATCGACGCCAAGCAGGGCGGTTACTTTCCGCGTGTCGACTTTATGTCGGTGGGTACCTTTAAGCGCCGTTTTAATCTGCCCGATAGCCAAGACGTGCAGCGCAACGTGTTAGAAGGCGAATTGCTGGCGCGTAAGTTGGCCTTGTGGCACGAAGGCCAAGCGGAAACCCAAGGCGTGAGCAAATTAAAACTCTTTACCGTGGATGACCTAAAAGCCCATTATCGCCACCTGTTAAACCCTAAATAAGGTTTTAACAGGCAAAAAAAACCCGGGGATCACCCGGGTATAAAAAGCTCGCGCGCGGGGTGCGCGAGGCTAGGCTCGGTAAACGCCAGCACTTAAAAGTGCTGGCGTTGTTGTTTTTACGCGCTGTGCGCCAAGGGCAGTACGGCTTGCGCGTCTTGCGCGGCCACTTCGCCAATCACCAGCACCGCCGGGCTTTGCAGGGCCACTTGGGCAGCGGTGTGCTGCATCTCAGCCAAGGTGCTGCGGTATTCACGCTGGGTGGGCAGGGTGGCGTTTTCGATCATCGCCACCGGCATGTCATCGCGCATGCCACCGGCTAGCAGGCCGGCGCGGATATCACTCAGCTTGGCCACGCCCATGTACACCACTAAGGTGGTGCCGCTCTGCGCCAGTGCTGGCCAGTTAAGGCTGCTGTCGTCTTGGGTGTGCGCGGTGACTAAGGTCACGCCACGGCTCACGCCGCGCAGGGTCAGGCTGATGCCGCACTGGGTGGCGCCGGCCAAGCCTGCGGTAATGCCGTTGATGATTTGGCTGCTAACACCGTGACTGGCCAACCAGTCGGCTTCTTCCTGACCGCGACCAAAAATGCACGGGTCGCCGCCTTTCAGGCGCGCCACGCGCTTGCCTTGACGGGCATAGCGCAGCATCAGCCGGTGGATAAACGCTTGCGGGGTGCTGCGGCAGCCGCCGCGCTTGCCCACGCGCACCACACGGGCGTTGGGGCAGTGCTCGAGTACGGCCGGGTTAACCAGATCGTCGATCAACACCACATCGGCCTGCGCTAAGGCGCGCACGGCTTTTAGGGTGATCAGTTCCGGGTCGCCGGGGCCTGCGCCAATCAGGGCGACTGCGGGCAGGCTAGGGCAAGGCTTCGAGGACATAACTGGGCTCCTGCTTACAGTGCGGTGGCGAGTTGGCTGGCCTGACCTTGATTGATCAGGCGCTTGAGTTCGGGCACACAGCTGCCGCACTGAGTGCCGCAGCCGAGGTTTTGTTTCAGGCCGTCGAGGTCGGCGCCCGCGCCGATGGCGGCTTTAATGGCGTCTTCGTTGACGTTGACGCAGTTGCACACCACCTTGCTGGCCACCTTGTTGCCACCCGGCGGTGCGGACAGCGGGGCGAGCAGCCAGCGGCGCAGGCTGTCGTCGGTTTCGCCTTCTAAGTACAAGGCTTTCAGCCATTCACGGGCGGCGGATTCACCGGCTAAACGCAGTGCGGTGATGCGCCCGTCTTCCAGCTTGACGCGCTTGCCCACCGACTGACGCGGGTCGTCGTAGGCCATCACTGGGCCTTCGTCGAGGCCGAGCACTTCATCAATCGCCGCTAAGGTGGCTTTGTCCGGTGCACTGGTGTGTGCCGCGCGCATCACCACCGCCGGGGTGTCGCGGCCGACCAGTGACAGGCTCACGTAATCGCAACCATCGGCCAGTTCGCGCAGGCGGGTCAGGCGGTTTTGCACATCGCCTTCTACCAGCGCGTAGAGCGTCCACGGTAGCTCGACCGGCTTGACGGTGATGGCGCTGTGTTTGAGTTCCGGCTGCTGCGAATAGGGGTCGTAGTCGCCAAGGGTCAGGGTGTTGATACCCAGCGCCTTGAGGTAACGGCCGCCCCAGTGCATGGGCAGAAAGGCCTGCGCCATTTGCAGGCTGTCGTCGGCTTTAACCGGCAGAATCAGGCTGCCGCGGCGGCTTTTCACGCTCACCAGTTGGCCATCGCTGAGGTTACGCCGGCTTAGCTCACGCGGGTTTAGGCTCAGTACCGCTTCTTCGGTGTGGCTGAACAGGCGCGCGCAGGTGCCGGTACGGGTCATGCCGTGCCATTGGTCGCGCAGGCGGCCGGTCATCAGCGACAACTCGTAGCGCGCATCGCGGCGCTCGACGGTAGGCTCGTAGGCGCTGGCCATAAACTTGGCTTTGCCGTTGTCGGTGGCGAACTGGCGGTCTTGATACAAGCGCGCTGTGCCTTGCGCTGCGCCCTGCGGGAAGGGCCACTGCTGCGGGCCTTGGCTGTCGAGCACGGTGTAGTTGAGGCCGGACAAATCCAAGTCGCGCCCGGCGGTTAATGCTGCGTGCTCGAGGAAGATCTCTTCGGCGTGCTGGAACGGGAACAGGCTTGGTTGGTTGGCGCGCAGGCGCTGCTCTAGCCGCTTGGCAAAATCCACTGCAATGGCCCAGTCCGGGCGCGCTTCGCCGGGTGCCGGCACGGCGGCGCGCACGTGGCTGATGCGCCGCTCGGAGTTAGTCACGCTGCCTTCTTTCTCGCTCCAGCTAGCCGCTGGCAGCAGCAGGTCAGCGTAGGGCACGGTTTCGCTGGTGGTGAAGGCTTCTTGCACCACCACGAAGGGGCAGGCGGCCAGCGCTTCGTGAATCAGGGTTTGGTTGGGCAGCGACTGCGCTGGGTTGGTGCAGGCAATCCACAGCGCTTTGATCTTGCCGTCTTTGATCGCTTGGAACAGGTCGATGGCGGTCAGGCCGGGATTTTCCGGCAGGCTGTCGACACCCCAGAAGCGCGCGACTTCGGCGCGGTGCTCGGCGTTTTTCGGGTCGCGGTGGCCGGGCAGGATGCTTGCCATCGTGCCGGTTTCGCGGCCGCCCATGGCATTCGGCTGGCCGGTGAGCGAGAAGGGGCCGCTGCCGGGCTTGCCGATTTGTCCGGTGGCTAAGTGCAGATTGATCAGTGCGCCGACTTTATCGGTGCCGCAGCTCGACTGGTTAAGGCCCATGCACCACAGCGACAGAAAGCTCGGTGTGCTGCCAATCAGGCGCGCCACGTTGTGCAGGTCGCTGGCCTTGATGCCGCAGATCTCAGCAACGAGCTCGGGGGTGTAATCGCGCACTAAGGTTTTCAGCGCGTCGAAGCCTTCGGTGTGCGTCTCGATAAACGCGCGGTCGATCCAGCCTTCCCACAGCAAAATGTGCAGCAGGCCGTGACACAGCGCCACGTCGGTGCCGGGCTGAATGGGCAGGAAGATATCCGCCAGCTCTGCAGTGTCGGTGCGGCGTGGGTCGACCACGATCAGCTGCATGTCCGGGCGCGCGGCCTTGGCGGCCTCTAGGCGGCGGAACAACACCGGATGGGCGAAGGCCATGTTGGAGCCGATGATCAGCACACAATCGCTTTGCTCGATGTCTTCATACGAGCAGGGCGGGGCGTCGGCGCCTAAGGCTTTTTTGTAGCCGACCACCGCGCTGGACATACACAGGCGCGAGTTGCTGTCGACGTTATTGGTGCCCACCAAGCCGCGTACCAGCTTGTTGAAGGCAAAGTAATCTTCGGTCAGCAGCTGGCCCGATAGGTAAAACGCCACGCTGTCGGGGCCGTGTTCTGCGATGACCTGAGCGAACTGCTCGCTGGCGTGATCCAGCGCGGTGTCCCAATCGGTGCGGCTGCGGGCTAAGGTTTTGCCCAAACGCAGCTCGGGGTACAGGGCACGGGCGCTGCTGTCGCCGGTTAAGTGCAAGGTTGAGCCTTTGCTGCACAGGCGGCCTAAGTTGGCCGGGTGGTCAGGGTCACCGCTGACATTCAGCACCTTGGTGCCGTCGTGTTCGATCAACACGCCGCAGCCAACGCCGCAGTAACAACAGGTGGATTTGGTGATCTGACTCATCCGCTAATACTCCCGCGTGACGGCCGCTTATGTTTTGGTTTTATGCAGCCGGTATTGCCTTGGTGAAACAGGGCCTGACAGCGTGGCGATGGTCGTGGACACCGCTACGCTGTCAGGTAAAGCGCTTAGCGCTTAGCCGCGAGGGCCAAGCAACACTCGGCCGTTCTCGACCTTGGTCGGGTAACGGTGAGCGCAACCCACATCGGGGGCCAGGGCTTCGCCGCTGGCCAAGTCGATGTTCCAGCTGTGCAGCGGGCAGGTCACGGTTTTGCCGTGAATGATGCCTTGCGACAGCGGGCCGTGTTTGTGCGGGCAGCGGTCGGCGAGGGCAAACACTTCGTCATTGCTGGTGCGGAACAGGGCGATGTCGTGCTTTTCGCCTTTGATCACGCGGGAACCGAGCACCGGAATATCGGTGACGGCACAGATGTCTTGCCACTGGCTCATGCTGTTACCTCTTGAATCTGTACGGCAGGGATTACTTCAAATTCGCGCTTGAGCTCAGGCTGTTCGATACGCTCCAGCCATGGGTCTTTTTCCAGCGACAGGGTGTACTGCAGACGGGCATACAGGGCTTTACGGTTGGCTTCGTCTTCCAGCACGGCTTTCTTGATGTGCTCCATGCCGACGCGCTGCATGTAGTGCACGGTGCGTTCGAGGTAGAAGGCTTCTTCGCGGTACAGCTGCAAGAAGGCGCCGTTGTACTCCAACACTTCTTCTTCGGTTTTCAGCTTGACGAAGAACTCAGCCACTTCGGTTTTAATCCCGCCGTTACCGCCGATGTACATCTCCCAACCGGAGTCCACACCGATGATGCCAACGTCTTTAATCCCGGCCTCGGCGCAGTTACGCGGGCAACCGGACACAGCCAGTTTGACCTTGTGCGGCGACCACATGTTGAACAGGTCTTTCTCGAGCTTGACGCCCATGTCCATCGAACGCTGGGTGCCGAAGCGGCAGTGCTCGGCACCGACGCAGGTCTTCACGGTACGGATACTCTTGCCGTAGGCGTGGCCAGACGGCATGTCGAGGTCTTTCCAGATCGCCGGCAGGTCTTCTTTCTTGGCGCCGAGCAGGTCGATACGCTGGCCGCCGGTCACCTTCACGGTGGGGATGTTGTACTTCTCGGCTACGTCGGCAATGCGGCGCAGTTCGCTGGGGTTGGTCAGGCCGCCCCACATACGCGGTACCACCGAGTAGGTGCCGTCTTTCTGAATGTTGGCGTGGGCACGCTCGTTGATGAAGCGCGACTGCGGATCATCTTTGGCTTCACCCGGCCAGCTGGAGATCAGGTAGTAGTTCAGCGCAGGGCGACAGCTGGCACAGCCGTTGGGGGTGTGCCAGTTCATGTATTCGATGACCTGCGGAATGCTGGTCAGCTTCTGCTCGATGATGGCTTTGCGCACTTCGCCGTGGGTGTGGTCGGTACAACCACACATGGGCTTCTCGCTCTTGCCCTTCACATCGGCGGCGCCACCGACCGTGCTGATCAGAATCTGCTCGACCAAGCCGGTGCACGAACCGCAGCTGGAAGCCGCTTTGGTGTGCTTCTTCACTTCGTCAACACTGAACAGGCCTTGTTCTTTAATCGCCTTAACGATGGTGCCTTTGCACACGCCGTTACAGCCGCAGACTTCGGCTTCATCAGGCATAGCAGCGGCTTTGTCTTGGCCAGCATGGCCGACGTCACCGAGGCTGTTTTCACCAAACATCAGGTGATCGCGCATTTCGCTGATGTCATGGCCTTCGCGCAGCAGCTTGAAGTACCACGCACCATCAGCGGTGTCGCCGTACAGGCAAGCGCCGATCAGCTTGTTGTCGCGGATCACCAGCTTTTTGTACACGCCGCCGATGGGGTCGGCGAGGGTGATTTCTTCGCAGTCGTCACCGCCCATAAATTCGCCGGCGGAGAACAAGTCGATACCAGTCACTTTCAGCTTGGTGGAGGTTACCGAACCCTGATAGCGGGCAAAGCCCAGCTGCGCCAAGTGGTTAGCACACACTTTGGCTTGTTCAAACAGCGGGGCAACCAAACCGTAGGCAATGCCACGGTGGCTGGCGCATTCGCCGATGGCGTACACGCGCGGGTCGTAAGTTTGCAGGGTGTCGTTAACCAGAATGCCGCGGTTGCAGGCTAGGCCCGACTGCTCGGCCAGCTCAGTGTTGGGGCGAATACCAGCCGCCATCACTACGATGTCAGCCGGGATCACGTCGCCGTCTTTAAAGCGCACGCCGGCCACGTTGCCGTCGCCGTCATCCAGCAGAGCTTCGGTGAACTTCGGCAGGAGGAACTTCAGGCCACGGTCTTCCAAGGCTTTTTGCAGCAGCTTGCCGGAGGTCTTGTCCAGCTGGCGCTCCAGCAGCCAATCGGCGATGTGCACTACGGTCACATCCATGCCACGCAGCTTGAGGCCGTTGGCCGCTTCCAAGCCGAGCAGGCCACCGCCGATCACCACGGCGTGCTTCTTCACCTTGGCGGTGTCGATCATGGTTTGCGTGTCGGCGATGTCGCGGTAGCCAATCACGCCTTTCAAGTCATTACCGGGAATCGGCAGGATAAACGGGTTAGAGCCGGTGGCCATGAGCAGGCGGTCGTACTCGACTTCGCTGCCGTCATCGGCGATCACTTTGCGCTTGGCGCGGTCGATCTTGACCACTTTGCGGCCCAGACGCAGGTCGATGTTGTGCTCTTGGTACCAAGCCAGATCGTTAAGCACGATCTCATCGAAGGTCTGTTCGCCGGCCAGCACCGGGGACAACAGGATGCGGTTGTAGTTGGGGTGCGGCTCGGCGCCGAACACTGTGACGTCGTACAGGTCAGGGGTGAGCTTGAACAGCTCTTCCAGGGTGCGCACCCCGGCCATGCCGTTGCCCACCATCACCAATTTCAACTTTTGCATGCCTATCTCCCGTAATGCCGGCCGCGTGGTGTTTGCTTGGCCAGAAACAAAAAAAGCGCCTTGCCTGCTAGATGCAGAGAAGACGCCTTTGTCTTACTGCAGGTGCCATGCCCTGCGTATGTGTTGGGATCGCCATTGACCCCGTTGTTAACAGGGTTAAAGCAGATGTTGTGCCAAGTTTGTTAATGGTTAGGTTTTATAGGGCTTTTCAAGCTAGTTGAGAGTGGTTCTCAGCTGTTTTGGGTGCTTTTGCACCATGTTAGTGCGATATGCGCCAGCATGGCTCAGCCTTGCACCAGAAAGTAAAACAGCATGAGGTTAAGCAGCAGCGAGATCAGCGCGACGCTCTGCCAAACCTTGAGCGGCTCGCGTTCGATCAGCGGGCGATGCGCCGGCGCTTCGCGAATATCGCCACCGCGCTCCAGTGTTAGCAGCCATTCTTCGGCGGTTTCAAAACGCTGCTCGGGGTTGGCGGTGACCGCCTTGCTGAGCATATCGACCCACCAAGCCGGTAAGTCGGGGCGGTAACGGCTGGCGGCGGGTGCACTGCCAAAGCGCGGCGTTTGGAAGGGCTCGATTTCGCCGTAGGGATAATGGCCAGTGAGCAGGTAATAGAAAGTGACGCCGACAGCGTATAGATCGTTTTGCCGATCGGCTTCGGCGCCTTGGTAGCGTTCCGGGGCAATAAAGCTCGGGGTGCCGGGTTGGCTGCCGGGCTCGTCTTCGGTAAGGCCGGGGCAGTGCGCGACGCCGAAATCGAGAATGCGCAGCTCGCCATCGCTGCCTAAGTGCAGGTTCTCGGGTTTGATATCGCGGTGCAGAATATTCAGCCGGTGTAAGTTGCCTAGCCCGCGCAGCACGGCTTCCAGCTGCTCGTGGGCCTCACCCAAACTCATCGGACCTAAGCGCTTGTAGCGTGCAGCGAGGGTTTCGCCGCTGTGCTCGCGCATCACGTAATACAGGTGCTGGCGCTCGGGTAGCGGGCAGACCTCGGTAAAACTGCGTCCGCCTAGGCGTTTTAAAAACCATTCTTCTAACAGCAGGCGCTGCTGGGCGCGCTCGTCGCCGTCGTGGTTGCTCGGCAGGGTTTTTAGCAGCCAAGGCCGTTGCTGGTCGTCATACACGCGGTAGAGCAGCGAATGGCGTGACTCATGGATGAGTTTTTCTACGCGAAAGCCTTCAAAGCTTTGCTCGGCTTTGAGCTTGCCGGGTAACGGCCACTGCGCCAGTGAGGCGAGTTGGTCGTCCAGATCGCCATCGGGCAGGCTGTCGATACGCACAATAATGGCGCTGGCGTTGTCGTTGCTGCCGGCTTTGAAGGCGGTTTGCAGCATCAGTTGGCAGAGGTGTTCGGGGTTGTGCAGCTCGTTTTTCAGCATGTCGCTGAGCACGCCGTCGTTAAGTGCGGCCCACACGCCGTCAGACAGCAGCACGAAGCAGTCATCGACCTCTAGATCGCCTTCGCGGTAATCCACCACTAAGTGCTCATCGAGGCCCAAGGCGCGCTTGAGCACGTGCTCCATGCCCGGCTGGCTCCACACATGGTCTTCGGTGAGACGTTCTAAGCGCTGCTTACGCCAACGGTACAGGCGGCTGTCGCCGACGTGCGCCGCGGTGTAGCGGCGGCCGCGCAAAATAAGCCCAGTCAGGGTGGTCAGCAGTGGGCCTTGGCTACTTTGCGCGCGCAGCCAACGGTTATGGGCCACCAAGATGCGGTCTAGGGCTTGGCCAATCGCCCAAGTTTCTGGCGTGGCGTAGTAGTCGCTGGCCAGTGCTTGCACGCTGGCGCGCGCGGCGAGGCCGCCATCGGCACAACCGCTGACGCCATCGGCCAGCGCGAACACATACCCCTTGCTGGCCGCTAAGGCGGCGGGTGGAGTGACCACGCGCACGGCGTCTTGGTTGACGCTGCGCGGGCCTTTGGCGCTGGCTTCGGCAATGCTTAGGGTTAGGCTCATGGCGACGGCTCGTTGGGCAGAAGGACAATGCCTTGCAAGAAAAAAGCCCGCACAGAGAAAAATCAAGCTGTGCGGGCTGCGGGAGCTGAATCCTTCAGCAGATCAAGTCGGAGCAGCCGGGTGTCCTGCCCGGCTGTGCGGGGCTTAGACGCGTGCGCTGGTCATCGCGGCTGAACCCCAAGTGGTCCGCCAGCGCTGCTTCACGCTGAACAAACCGACGAAGGCCACCAGAGCCAAGCTGGCGAACAACCACAGGGCCAGCTGGTAGTTACCGGTGGAGGTTTTAATCGCGCCCATGCCGGCGGTCAGGCAGAAGCCGCCCACGCCACCGGCCATGCCGACCAAACCGGTCATCACGCCGATTTCGTTGCGGAAGCGCTGCGGCACCAGCTGGAACACCGCGCCATTGCCACTGCCCAAACCCAGCATGGCGACGATGAACAGGGTCAGAGCGGCGTACTGGCTCGACAGGTTGAAGCCAACGATAGCGATACAGCTAGCGGCGATGATGTACATGAACAGCAAGGTGCGGATACCGCCGATACGGTCGGCCAGCGCGCCGCCCAGCGGACGCATCAAGCTACCGCCCATAACGCAGGCAGCGGTGTAGAAGCCGGCTTTAACCGGGTCTAGGCCGTATTGGTCATAGAAGTAAGCAGGCAGCGAGCCGGCTAGGCCGACGAAGCCGCCGAAGGTCATGCTGTAGAAGAACATGAACCACCAGCTGTCTTTGTCGCCGAGGGCTTTCAGATAGTCGCTCATGGCTTTCGGAGCCGGACGATTCGGTGCGTTCTTAGCCATAAAGATGAACAGCACGAACACCACTGCCAGCGGAATCAGCGCCAGACCGAAGACGTTGTTCCAGCCGTAGGCCACGGCAAGGCCGGGGGCGAACAGGGCGGCCAGTACCGTGCCAGAGTTACCCGCGCCAGCAATACCCATGGCTTTGCCTTGGTGCTCCGGCGGATACCACTGCGAGGCCAGCGGCAGCGACACCGCGAACGAAGCGCCTGCCACGCCAAGGAACACGCCCAAGAGCAGTGCTTGCTCGTAGCTCTTCACTTCAAAGAACCATGCGGTGGCCAGTGCGCCCATCACAATCAGCTGCGAAATGATGGCGGTGGTTTTCGGGGAAATACGGTCGGCCATGTAGCCCAACACCAAACGCAGCACAGCGCCGCAGAGGATCGGTGTGGCGACCATCATTGAGCGCTGCTGGGCAGTCAGCTCCAGGGTGGCGGCAATTTGCACGGCCAGTGGGCCGAGCACGTACCAGACCATGAAGGCCAGGTCGAAGTAGAGGAAAGCGGCAAACAGCGTCGGCGTGTGGCCGGCTTTCCAGAAACTGCTGTTGTTGGACATACGTCACCTCAAGTGGTCGATATAAAGGGTCGGCCCAGACTGGCGGTATTGCTACGTCAGTCTGGGCGTTGACCAGCAGCTGGCTTGTGGCTGGCTGCAAGGTGAAACGAGTCACCGACTGATAATTGGGTCGGCATGCAGATGACGTCTGGATCACAGCCGTTATCTGCCCGGTATAAAACCGGCAGGCACAAAAAAGCGTCCGCGCGTTCACGCCATGCCAGTCAAGCCCGAGCCTTGTCTGGTTGGTGCGATTGCGGGGACGCCTGTGTCCTGTTGCCTATGACCGCCATTGGTCACTGCCCTGAATAAAGCAGATGGCGTGCCAAGATGTGTGGCGGCTTGTATTTAGTGGCTTTGCTAGGCGGCGGTGAGCGTTGTGCGCCGCAATGGTGCGCGCTGGCGGTGCGTGCGCAACCTATGCCTGCGTGATCTTGGTGCGCGGGCAGAGCTGCTTTGGTGCGCAGGGTTACTGCGGTGCGCAGTGATGCGCGATAAAGCAGCAGGCCGGCCTAGCGGGTGTTAGTCAGCAGCCGCTAGGCGCAGAGCTAGAGACAGAGATAGGCCGGCATAGATAGACGGCTTAGCGCGATTGGTTAGTCCTTTGCACCGAGCATGTGTTTGAAGTCCTGCGGAATGGGCGCAACTTTTTTGCCCGCATAGTCGAAAAATACAAAGCCCGATTTAGCCACGGCGATCAGGCGCTGATCGCTAGGGCGGGTGACTTTGAAGATGACGTCGCCGCCGTAGGCATTGAAGTCGGTCATGCCGAGGGCGAACTCAAGGGTGTCCCGCGCGTAAGCCTCGGCCTTATAAGTGGTGGCAAGATCGGTGACTATGATGCCCACGCTATTGTGCGGCGCTTCATCTACGCCGAGGGCGAATAAATAGCGCGCTCGTGCTTCGCTGAGCATGCTGATCATGGCGTCGTTGGCCAAGTGGTTGGCGGCATTGATATCGGTGATGCGCACCTGCATGGCGGTGGTGTAGGTGAATAACTCGGCGGGATAACTCAGGTCGATACGGGCCATGCGAACTGCTCAATAAGGCTGGGGGCGCTAGTTTACACCGCGCAGAAAGCACAACAGCCATCGGCTTGCGCACGATGGCTGTTGTTCAGCAGGTTTGTCGCTTTAGGCGTTATTGATTAGCCGTTGTAACGACGCAGAATCAGCGTGGCGTTAGTGCCGCCGAAGCCGAAGCTGTTGGACATCACCGTATCGATACGATGGTTTTCCAACGTTTCGCGCAGAATCGGCAGACCTTCGGCTTGCTCGTCCAAGGTTTCGACGTTGGCCGAGGCGGTCAGATAGTCGCCCTGCATCATCAGCAAGCTGTAGATGGCCTCATGTACGCCGGCAGCGCCGAGGGAGTGGCCGGACAAGCTCTTGGTCGAGCTAATCAGCGGCGCTTGCTCAGCAAACACAGCGCGAATGGCTTTCAGCTCGGCCACATCGCCCACTGGCGTTGAGGTGCCATGAGTGTTCAGGTAGTCGATCTTGCCGTCGGTCATGGCCAGCGCTTGCTGCATGCAGCGAATCGCGCCTTCGCCACTCGGGGCTACCATGTCGTAGCCATCGCTGGTGGCGCCGTAGCCGATGATTTCGGCATAAATCGGTGCGCCACGCTTGAGTGCGTGCTCCAGTTCTTCCACCACCACGATGCCGCCGCCACCGGCGATAACAAAACCGTCGCGGTTAGCGTCATAAGCGCGGGAGGCTTTCTCGGGGGTGTCGTTATAGCTGCTCGACAGCGCGCCCATGGCGTCGAACATGAACGACTGGCTCCAGTGTTCTTCTTCACCGCCGCCAGCAAACACGATGTCTTGCTTGCCGAGCTGGATCAGCTCCATCGCATGACCAATACAGTGCGCACTGGTGGCACAAGCCGAGGAAATCGAATAGTTCACGCCTTTGATCTGGAACGGTGTGGCCAAACAAGCCGACACTGTGCTGCCCATGGTGCGCGGCACGCGGTAGGGGCCAACGCGCTTAACGCCTTTCTCGCGCAGGGTGTCGACCGCTTCCATTTGGTTGAAGGTGGAGGCGCCACCGGAGCCAGCGACTAAGCCCGTGCGTACGTTAGAGACTTGCTCTTCAGACAGCTTGGCGTCTTCGATAGCTTGCTGCATGGCCAGATAGGCATAGGCAGCGGCATCGCCCATAAAGCGCTTCACTTTGCGGTCGATCAGTTCTTCCAGATTGATCTCGACGCTGCCAGAGACTTGGCTACGCAGGCCCATTTCGGCGTAGCTGGGGTTGGCACGAATGCCGCTTTTGCCTTGGCGCAGATTGCTGCTGACCGTGGCTTTGTCGTTACCCAGACACGAAACAATGCCTAGACCGGTAATCACGACACGACGCATGTCGGGCTCCTTAGAAATTGTCGGTAGAAGTAAACAGGCCTACGCGCAGGCCTTCAGCACTGTAAATTTCGCGGCCATCAACCGCTACGCTGCCATCGGCAATCGCCATGATCAGGGTGCGGTTGATCACGCGCTTAATATGCAGGGTGTAGGTGACTTTTTTCGCGCTGGGCAGTACTTGGCCGAAGAACTTAACCTCGCCAGAGCCCAACGCACGACCACGACCGGGGTGGCCCAGCCAGCCTAAGTGAAAGCCCACCAGTTGCCACATCGCATCTAGGCCTAAGCAGCCCGGCATTACAGGGTCGCCTTCGAAGTGACAACCGAAGAACCACAAATCAGGGGTGATATCCAGCTCGGCGACCACTTCGCCTTTGCCGTATTTGCCGCCGGTTTCGCTGATGTGAGTGATGCGGTCCATCATTAGCATGTTGGGTGCCGGCAGCTGGGCATTACCTGGGCCAAACAGTTCGCCGCGGCTGCAGCTTAAAAGTTCTTCCCGGGTATAGGCCGCTTGTTTGCTCATAAAAGCTCCTTGGTGGTCCCTGTGGCAGGGTGCGCGTAAGTCCAAACCCCTGAGCGTTGGGGCTGTGATCTTGTCATAGACAGCAGGTGGCTAGAGCGAGTCACAGTAAACTGAATCAGGATTCATTTTTTGTCGTGCTACCGCCACCGGCCATCGGTCGGGTTTTAAGCCAGTGAGCGATCAATTCTTGCAGGTCGGCGCGTTTGAAGGGCTTGGCCATGTAGTCGTCCATACCGGCGGCTAAACATTCTTCACGGTCACCCTGCAGCGCATTGGCGGTCAGGGCAATGATTGGGCACTGTGCCATGGGGTTGGCCAGCTGGCGAATGCGTCGGGTTGCTTCATAGCCATCCATTAAGGGAAGGCGGCAGTCCATCAAGATCAGGTCAAAGTGCTGCTCTTGCGCACGTTGTACCGCTTGGCTGCCGTCATCCACCAAGGTAACCGCGTAACCCAGCGACCGTAACATGGCCTCAATGACGGTTTGGTTAACGGGGTTGTCTTCAACCAGCAATATACGCTGCCCTTGGCCTTCGTCGCTGAGCGCGCGGCTGGCGGCTTTTTGCGCGGGCTTTTTGCTGTTAAAGGGCAGGGGGATTTCCAAAATAAACACTGAACCTGCGCCTTCTTGGCTGTGCGCTTGCAAGCTGCCGCCCATGTGCTCCGCTAAGGTGCGGGCGATGGCTAGACCAAGCCCGGTGCCGCCATAACGCCGCGAAGTGGAGGTGTCCGCTTGCTGAAAGGCATCGAACATGCGGCTGAGGTTGTCGGCGGAGATACCGATGCCGGTGTCGCGCACTTCACAGCTGAGCCAGAGGATATTTTCATCCAGACGCTGGCCTTTCACCGTCAAATACACCCCACCTTGCTCGGTGAACTTCAGTGCGTTGCCAATCAGGTTCACTAAGATTTGCCGTAGGCGCGTGGGGTCGCCGCGAACTTCTAGGGCGTCTAGCTCGGTGGCGTAATCCAGCTCTAAGGCTAAGTTGCGCTGCGCGGCGCTGTGCTGAAAAACCTGTACGGCGTTATGCACTAAGTCGTGCAAGTCAAAAGGAATGCGCTCAATTTCCAGCGCACCACGCTCGATACGGGAGAAGTCGAGAATGTCGTTGATGACTTTGAGCAAGTGCTCGGTGGACTCAGTCGCAACCGAGGTGTATTCGCTTTGCTCGTGGGTTTGTTCGGTGGTTTCGAGCAGCTGCAGCATACCCAGTACGCCGTTCATGGGGGTGCGCAGCTCGTGGCTCATCATGGCGAGAAATTCGCTTTTCGCTTGGTTGGCGGCTTCGGCGTCTTCGCGCGCGCGCACCAGCTCAGCAATGGCTTGCTCTTGCTGGGCTCGGCTGTGCGTCAAGGTTTGTGTCAGGGTGTTGATGTGTTCGGCGACTTGGCCGATTTCGCCTTCGTCAAAGCGCGGTAGGCGTTGATCGTATTGGCCGTCATTGAGGGCTTGTAGGCTGCTGCCCATCTGCGTGAGGGGTTTCGACAAGCTGGCAGCCAAGCGCCGCGCAACCACGTAGGTCAGGCTTAAGGCAAACAGCATCAGCGCGCCGGCCCTCAGCAGAATGTCACGCTGGCGCACTAAGTAGGCATCGTTGGAAACCCCGACCATCACCTTGCCAATGGTTGCGCCATAGTTGGTTTGTGGGCGGCTGGGTACATCGAACAGCTCGCTATCGACGCTGACCTGCTGAGAGCGGATCGGCGCGGAGAACACCGCCACGTCGCGGCTATGCTGGTCGTATTGGCTAGAGGCATGGAAGGCCAGCATCTGATTGCTGGCGTTGCGGATCTCAATAAAGCGGACTTGGGTGGTCTCGAGGGTGGCTTCTAACAGGCCTTCCACCGCGGTGAGGTTGCCGGAAATCACCGCGTATTCGACGGCGGGTGCCAGTTGCTCGGCAATCATTTGCCCGTTGCGCTCAAGCTCAATACGTAAATCGCTCAAACGCTGCTGCATAAAAAAGCCGGTTAATAAAATCGTCAGCAATACGGCCGGGCCAAGGCTAATAAACAGCGTGCGGGTACGGATGTCCCAGCTGTGTTTGAGCTTCATGGCTGTTCTCCTTGGCGCAACTGCTCGGCTAATTGCGCGGCGTCAGCATTGGTTAAGCCCAACGAGTGAGCAACCTGCTGGTTAAGCATGACTTTGAAATAGCGCGCAAAGGCGCTGCGCGGCCGTTGCTTGGCCGGCATGTCGAGCAGTTCGTTGAGCTGCTTGAGCCAGTCCTGCTGATCGCTATAAGTGCTGGCTAAGCTGCCAGCCTGTACATAGCCAGCGTTGGGGCCAATTAACACGCGCTTTTGCCGGTACGCACCGAGCAACAGGGGTTTGATGGTGGTCGGGTTGAAGAGGCTGGGGTCATCGAGGGCCAATAGCCACTGACTGTCTTCAAGAACCCGCTGCACTTGGCTAGAGGGGAAGGTGCCATCCCATGATTTGCTGACCAGTTTGATCTGCCGCTGCTGCGCGGTTTGCTCCAGTGCCCTCAATTGCTGCTGGCTCGCGGCGCTGAACAGTACCCCTACACGGCTATGCAGCGGCATTAATAGCTGCCCCAGCTTGAGTTGCCGGCTGGCCGGTGCCTCGCGCCAGAGTAAAGTCAGCGGCAGATTGGCTGGAATGTTCAGGTGTTGAGTTTGTTGCTGGCTAATTAGCAAAGCTAAAGCCGGGGCGCTGGCATTGTGTTGCAGGTGCCAGGTGAGAGCCTTATCGCCGAGTAAGATCCACGTACCTTGCGGCGAAGGCGTGGCTGCCGCTTGGTTTAAGGTCACTAGGCTGACGGTGTCTTGTCGGCGTTGTGCTTGCAGGGTGTGTTGGAAGCTTTGTACGGCGGCAGTGTCGTGCTCGGCCAACACCCATAAAGAAGCTGCCTGCAACATAGCGGCGCCGCCCAGCAGACTCATGCCGAGTAGCAGTTTGCAGAAGGTTTGCCACATCCATGTGCGCCGCATGCTTTAGAAGTCCAGCTCGGCGCTTAGCAGCCACTGCGAGCGGCTTCGCTGATTGTTTTCGGCCCAAGTAAGCGGCTCGTCATCAAGACGTAACTGCCACATCAAGGCGATTTCGAGACGTTGCTCATGAGCCAGCTGAAAGCGCTTGGCCAAGCGCCAATCCGTGCGGGCAAAGGGGTATTCGTTGAGCTGGTCGGCGCCGTAATAAAACACACTGGTGTGCCAATCATGATTCCATTCGTGCATCCAGCCGGCGCTACCGCTATGGCGGGCGGTGAGGCGTCGATCAATTTTATCGCTCGCGGTGTTATCGACATACGCATAGGTCAGGCGCAGTCGGTCACGCGGGCTGGCTTGCCAGTCTAATTGCCCTTCGGCGCCATGGAAGCGCGACTGGTTAGCATTGCTGGGGTTGAAGTTGTCTAGGCGCAGCGGTTCGCTGATCTGTTTGTGCAACTCTTCATAAAACAGACGAATGTCGCTGGAGAGCTGCCAGGTGCTCCAGTAGGCGTTCCAGCCTAATTCGCTGGCATGAATGTGCTCAGGCTCAAGGTCGCCCGGCGCGCGCGCGACTTGGTAATAGCTGGCGGTACTGCTGCCGCTAATCAGCGGCGACATATTGCGGCCCTGATAAGACCACACCGCGTTTTGCTCAAACATGTCGGGGCGGCGTACGGCTTCGGAATAAACCGCGCGCAGGCTTTGCTCGGGTACGAATAGCCAGTTCAATGCGATGCGTGGAGAGAAGTTGCTGCCCGACAGTTCGTCATGCTCAAACATGCCACCAGCGTTGAGCAGCCAATTCGGTGCAAAGCGCCATTCCGCGTTGCTGAAGGCTCGCCAACTGTCGTTGCTGACGGTGCCGCCTAAAAAAGTCTGCGAATCAGCGCGATCATGCCGCGCGCCTAAGCCGCTGACCAGCGAGAAGTTATCAAAGGGGCGCCAGGTGTCTTGCAGCTCTATATCGGTGCGGCGTTCGTGGGTGCGCGCTTGGGTAGTGCCGGTGCTTTCGTTGCATGAAGTCATGCAGTTGTTGTTTACCACCGTCATTTGAAACGCAGTTAGCAGTGCAGTCTCTTCAGGCGTAGTGCCGACAACAGCAAATGGGTTTTTAACGGTTGCATTCGCAAGCTGGGGATTTAATTGATAGAGCTTACCCAGCGACGGATCAAACAACGGAATCGGCACCCGTGTATGCCAATCTTGGCTGCGGTTTTGCTGTTGGATATACCCCTGTACCTGCAGCTCATGGCTGGTTGAAACCGCGCCTTTCCAGCGCATCAGACCAAAGTAGTCTTCGGCTTCGACATCTGGGTCGCTCAGGCCAAAGTCTTCCGTAGGGCGCTCGTTTTCACCTTGTTTGGCGCCCACTTGCCATTCCAGTGTTTGCTCGCCGACAAGGTTATGCAGGGCACTTAAGGTGAAATATTCGGCGTGGCTGCCATTGTGGTAATTGCTGCCGTCGGCGAGTTCATCGAAACCATCGAACTGGCGACTACCCAAGCTTAAACGCAGACTGGCGTTGCCGGCGGTAAAGCCATGCGAGCCGTAAAACTCACGCACGCCGCGCTCACCGACGGTGACTTTACTGCGTGTGCCGAGGCTGTCTTGTGGGTTGCGGGTGATGACATTGACCACGGCTTGCAGCGCGTTGGCGCCGTAAGTGACGGTATTGGGGCCGCGGAATACCTCAATGCGCTCGATATCTTCGATCGCCAGTGGAATATCTACCCAATCAACACTGGCAAGCCCCGGACGGTACACCGAGCGGCCATCGACCAGTACTTGCATGCGCCGTGCTTCAGTAATGCTAGTGCCGTGATAATTAACGTTGACCTGATTGCCGTTGCGATAGCCCACTTTCATGCCGGGCACTAAGCGCAAAAGCTCGGGAATAGAGCGTGCCCCAGAGGCGCGGATCAACTCGCGGTCTAGCACTGTGACGCTGCCGGGTACTTCAGTGGAGGGTTGCCGTAGGCGGGTGGCGGTGAGGACTTCAGGCACTTCACTGCTATTAGTGAACAGGTCCTCTGCGCCGATTGGCAGGGAAGTTACTGCTGAGCTGCCTGCGCAAAGCCATAAGGCTGCGCAAAGTGGTCGCAATCCTTGGCGCAATGGCAGCTCCTTAGTTAACTGTTGTTTCACCGTATCTTAACCCAAGCCTTTGATATTGCCAGTCTTTTGCCGGCATGCTGGGTGATCGGCAGAATCGTGGAAAAATACAGTCAAGGTTTTGCATCTAAGGTAATTAATCGCCATAGTGCGCGCATCGTTTTAACGACAAGCCTGAATAGCTAAGAGGCTGATTTTATGCAGGAAAAACAACCCGTTGCGGTACTTGGTGGTGGCAGCTTTGGCACCGCCTTGGCCAAGGTGTTGGCAGAAAATGGTCGTGAAGTCTTGTTTTGGATGCGCGATAGCGAGCAAGCGCAAGCCATTAATCTGGAACGCCGTAACCCGCGCTATTTAAGCCAAGTGGCGCTGCCGGAAGGTATTTTGGCAACCACCGATTTGCGCGCGGTGCTGCTGCAGTGCCAGCTTATTTTTGTCGCTTTGCCCTCGAGCGCGCTGCGCAGTGTGTTGCCTCCCATTGCGGCCAGCTTGCACGGCAAATACCTTGTCAGCACCACCAAAGGCATTGAACAGCACAGCTTCAAGCTGATGAGCCAAATCATCGAGGAAGTGGTTGCCGATGCTGCAATCGGTGTGCTGTCCGGCCCCAACCTTGCCGGCGAAATTGCCGCCAATGCACTCACCGCAACAGTGATTGCCAGTGAGGATGAGGCGCTTTGTAAAGCGGTGCAGTCCGCTTTGCATGGCCGCACCTTGCGGGTTTATGCCAGTCGTGATCGTTTTGGGGTTGAGCTGGGTGGTGCGCTAAAGAATGTCTACGCGATTATCGCCGGCATGGCCGCAGCGCTGGATATGGGTGAGAACACCAAAAGCATGCTGATCACTCGGGCGTTGGCGGAAATGACGCGGCTTGCCGTGCATTTGGGCGCAAACCCCATGACGTTCCTGGGTTTGGCTGGGGTGGGCGACTTGATCGTGACCTGCACCTCGCCGAAGAGCCGTAACTTTCAGGTGGGCTACGCTTTAGGGCAGGGCACTACGCTGGAGCAAGCGGTGAGCGAGCTTGGTCAGGTCGCCGAAGGGGTTAATACGCTTAAGGCCCTTAAGGAAAAAGCCGATGAGCTGGGGGTCTATATGCCCTTGGTGGCTGGCCTGTTTGCCGTTATTTTCCAAGGGATGACCTTGCAGCAAGTCATTGCGCAATTAATGAGCGGTGAAGCGAAAAGTGACGTTGATTTCATTCCGACACAAGGCTTTAGCGATCACGTTTAAACCATGCACAAGGGAGAGCTCTCGATGGATATGGCCAAACAGCAAGCACGCGAGTCATTGATTCTGCGGCTTGCATGGATGTTGTTCTTTTTTATCGCGTGGCACTTGGGCGAAATGCTCTTGGGTTTGGTGGTGCTTTTGCAGCTGGGCTACCGCCTGTTTTACGGCGCACCAAGCGCCAACTTGCTCAGCTTTGGTGACAGCTTGAGTCAGTTCATGGCGCACATCGGCCGCTTTATGACCTTTAACACCGATGAAAAGCCCTGGCCCGTGGCTGATTGGCCAACAGCCGCTGCCCCGCAGGGCGAGCCTGCGCATGTTGTACCGCCGGCTGCCCACCCGGCGCGCGATGAAGAACCCAAACTATGAAGGTTTGGGTTTTGCGCCATGGCGAAGCACAGGCTCAGGCCGCTAGCGATCGAGAGCGCCCGCTGACGTCAACGGGGCTCACTCAGGCGCAAGGGGTTGGGCAGTTTATCGCTCAGCATGCCGCTATAGATCGTGTCTTCGTCAGCCCTTACCTGCGTGCGCAGCAAACCTGCGCCGAAGTGCTGCGACCACTTGGGCTCACGGCGCAAACGGTCGACTGGCTAACCCCCGATGTTTCGCCTGAGCAGGTGATTGATGCGCTGGAGCGCATGCAGGGCGAAGAACAGGTTTGGGAGGTTTTGCTGGTCAGCCATCAACCCTTGGTGAGTCAGTTAGTCAGCCTATTGGTTGACGGGCATCTACAAGGCTATTACCCCATGGCGCCGGCAAGCTTAGTGGCGCTGGAGGGCGATTTTGTGGCGCCGGGACTCATGCACGTTGTGCAGACCCGCCACGCATAAATATTTTTTCGCCGTGCTTGTGTTTAGTTAAAGCTGGACTAGGGTTTGCTGTGCAGCTTCGGAAGTGCTGCATCCAACTTTCACAGGAGGTGAATCCTATGCGCAATCATGTGCACGCTGTTCTGTTGTCCCTTTCTTTGGCTATGGCTAACGCGGCAGTCGCTACGGAGCAACCCGTTGCGGCGGTGCAAGCCGAAGTGGCCACCATCAACATCAATACTGCTGACGAAACGACCCTCGATCGTGCTCTGCACGGCGTTGGCCCTGCCAAGGCGCAAGCGATTGTGGCCTACCGCAACGAACATGGGCCGTTTCAGACGTTGGATGAGTTGTTGGAAGTGAAGGGCATCGGGCCAGCGATTCTGGAAAACAATCGCACCCGATTGAGCTTGAAGTAACCCTTAGGGTTTACGGAGCAGGCGGCGTTGTTTGCGTTGCCGCCAGCTTTTAGCCACCCACCAGCGCCATAGCAGATGGGCGGTGAAATAGCCCAACACGGCCATGCCAAGGCCGATTACCACAGAGCCAGCATACAGCGGCTGCCAGTGTTCTAAGAAAATCTGCTCAAACCAAGCCAAGTCTAGTTTCTCTGGAAACGCTAACGGCGGCGTGTCGAGCATCCAAGCGCCGAGTTTATAGGTGCAATAAAAAATTGGCGGCATGGTCAGTGGGTTGGTCAGCCACACCAAGGCGATGGAAATGGGTAGGTTGGCCCGCCACATCACCGCAAAAATGGCGGCGGCGACCATTTGCATCGGCATGGGGATTAATGCCCAGAAGAGGCCCACTGCCATAGCCCGCGCAACGGAATGCCGATTGAGATGCCAAAGGTTTGGGTCATGAATCACGTCCCCCATAAAGCGCAAAGACTTGTTGCTTTTGATCGCTTCGGGGCTGGGCAAATAGCGCTTGATGATACGGCGGGGCATGTTCATTCGACTCGCTGAGGCGCGGCTATTATGCCGACAAAGCGCCGAGGGCTCTATATGCACAAAGGACTAATCGCCTTTGTTGTGGGCTTGCTGTGTATACGGGTGTTTCCGGCATCTCTTGAGTCTAGCCATCTTCTGTTGACGTTATTGTTGATCGGCTTCTTGGTTGCCAAGCGTTGGCTCGTTGTAGCCAGCTTATTTGCCGGCTTGGCAGTGGCGCAGTGGTCGCTATCGAGCTGGCAGGCTGACCGCTTAGAGCCGCGCTTCGATGGCGCACGTTTATGGGTAACCGCACAGATTGAGCACGCACCACAATGGCACGCCACAACGGCAGCGCTGTTGGTAGAGGGTGCCTATTCGCGACGGACACGTCTGCCAGAAAAAATATGGCTGGTGTGGCCAGAGGCGCCTGCGCTTAAGCAGGGCCAGCAATGGCGTTGGTTGGTTAGCCTGAGGCGCCAGGCTGGCTTGACCAGCTTCGCGGGCTTCGACAAAGCGCGCTGGTTGGCCAGCCAAGGGGTTGGTGCTTATGCCGTGGTTAAGCAGGCGCAGCTCTTGGAGGATGTGCCGCAGGCCAGCTTTCGCCAACGCTTGCGTGAGCAGTTATTAGCGCTCGATGTGCCCAATACCGATGCCTTGCTGGCGCTCACGCTGGCCGATGGCAGTGCAATGGCGGCTGAGCGCTGGGCGTTATTGCAGCAAACCGGCACGGTGCACTTGTTTGTGGTGTCTGGCTCACACATTGCGCTGCTGGCGGCGTTTGCCTTTGGCTTGGTCAGTGTGCTGCGACGCATCCCTTGGGTGCCCGCCAGTGAGTATTGGCGGGACGCCGCTTTTTGCGTGAGCTTGCTGTTGGCCACGCTGTACGCCTGGTTGGCTGCATGGTCTTTGCCGGTGCAACGTGCTTGGCTGATGTTGCTGGTGTTTCTGCTCTGCCGCTGGGGCGCGCGGGCCTTAAGCCCGTGGCTGGCGTGGTGGTTGGCGCTGCTCTTGGTGCTGCTATTACAGCCGATGGCGCCCTTGCAGGCAGGCTTTTGGCTGTCGTTCGTGGCGGTGGCGCTGCTCTTGGCATACGCCCACGGGCGCTTGCTCCGGCGGTCGTGGTGGCTCGAACTAATCGCCCTGCAATGGTTAATTGGCTGGGCCTTGCTGCCCTGGCTGAATTGGCACGACTTGCCCGGCAGTGGACTTGGCTTGTTGGCTAATTTAGTGGCCATCCCTTTGCTGGGGTTTGTGGTTGTACCGCTGGCTTTGCTGGGCTGCTTGCTATTGCCGGTCAGCAGTGCGGCTGAAGTCGTGCTGTCGCTGGCCGGTGCATTGCTAACGATGTGCTTTGCATTTTTTACCTGGCTTGTGGAGCACGCCGGCAGCTGGCCGCTGCCCATGATCAGTGGTTGGCAGTCTGCCTTGTTGTTGCTGGCCTCTTTATTACTGCTGTTGCCCAGAATCATGCCGCTTTATGGTTTGGCGGTTCCTTTGTTAGTGCTTGGGTTGCTCTGGCCTAAGGAGCGTCCGCCGCACGGTCAGGCGCAGATCACTGTATTAGATGTAGGGCAGGGGCTGGCTGTGCTGGTTGAAACGGCCGAGCAGGTGTTGCTTTACGACACCGGTAGCGCTTGGGCTGGCGGCAGTCGAGCGGAGCAGGTCGTTATCCCATATTTACGTCAACGCGGCTGGCCGGCGTTGGATGTTTTGCTCATCAGTCATGCCGACAATGACCACGCTGGAGGGCTGCAAGTGCTGACCCAGCAAATCCCAACCAAAGCAGTCATTGCCGGCGAGGCTTTGCCAGACAGTAGCCCCTGCTTAGCCCATCAAACATGGCAGTGGCAGGGGGTGAGCTTTAGGCTTTGGCAGGCCGAAGGCGAAGAGGGAAACGCCGCCTCGTGTGTACTGCACGTGCGTGCAAGAGATCAGTCGGTGTTGCTGACCGGTGATATCGGCCAGCGTGAAGAGGCAGCGCTACTTCGCGAAGCATGGCTGAGCGCCGATTGGCTGATTGCGCCGCATCATGGCAGCAACAGTTCATCATCGGCACGGTTTATTCAAACGCTTAAGCCGGCTCATGTCGTGTTTAGTCGCGGGGCGTATAACGCCTTTGCTCATCCGCATCCGGCGGTGTTGGCGCGCTACCGAGCAGCGGCAAGCCTGATATACGATACCGGCGTCGATGGCAGCCTACGTTGGCGTCTAGGTGGCGATAGCCCGCAGCCGGAGCGTGCCGTTGCCCGCTGGGGATTCTGGCGCGAAAAATGAGAGCTGCCGCGCTGTTGTCCAGTGCGCCTGTGCTACAGTGGCGCACCATTATAAGTCCATGATTTTTGGGGGATCTTGCTGTGTGGGAATTGGTCAAGGCAGGCGGTTGGATGATGCTGCCGATTATCTTGAGCTCGATCGTGGCGGCAGCCATTACGGCTGAGCGTTTATGGTCGCTGCGCCCCAGTAAGGTCACACCGGCGCACTTGGTCGGCCAAGTGTGGCGCTGGATCAAAGAGAAACAACTGAACAGTCAAAAGCTGCGCGAGCTGCGCTCCGACTCGCCGCTGGGGGAAATTCTTGCCGCCGGTTTGGCGAACTCCAAGCATGGTCGCGAGATCATGAAAGAGTGCATCGAAGAAGCCGCGCAGCGCGTGATTCACGACTTGGAAAAATACCTCAACGCCCTCGGCACTATTGCTGCGGTTGCGCCGCTGCTGGGCTTGCTCGGTACTGTGCTGGGGATGATCGAGATTTTTAGCGCCTTCACCGGTGCCGGCATGGCCAATGCGCCGATTCTCGCCAGTGGTATTTCGAAGGCCTTGATCACCACCGCCGCTGGTTTGATGGTGGCAATTCCTGCGCTGTTCTTCCATCGCTATTTGCAGCGCCGTGTCGACGAACTGGTCGTCGGTATGGAGCAAGAAGCGGTCAAGCTGGTGGAAGTCGTGCAAGGCAACCGTGACGTGGACATGGGCGAGGGCAAGGCGTGAAGTTCCGTCGCCGCCCCCGTGAAGAGGTCAGCATCAATCTGGCCTCACTCATCGATGTGGTGTTCATTCTGCTGCTGTTTTTCGTGGTGACCACCACGTTCACCCGCGAAACGCAGTTACGCGTTGATCTGCCGGAAGCCAGCAGCGCCGCGCCAGCTGAGCAAACCCCAGACACGCTGGAAATTTTGATCAGTGCCGGCGGTGAGTTTGCCCTTAACGGGCAAAACCTCAATAAGCACGATTTGAGCACCTTGATGGCCGCTTTACAGCGCGAATCCAAGGGCAATGCCGAGTTGCCTGTGGTGATCAGTGCCGATGCCAATACTCCGCACCAAGCCGTGGTGATTGCCATGGATGCCGCCGGCAAGCTGGGCTTTGCGCGCTTACGCATTACCACCGTTGAGGCCAGTGAGGCGCCGTAAGTGGGGCTTTCGCGCTGGTTGCAGCAGGCTTGGTATGAGGGGCACCCGCTGCTCAACGTACTCACTCCGCTGGAGGGCCTCTACCGCAAGGTGGTTGCCCGCCAGCGGCAGCAGTTTTTAAGCGGTGAGAAAGTCGTCTACCGCGCCCCTGTCCCTGTGCTGGTGGTGGGCAATATCACCGTCGGCGGCACGGGCAAGACGCCGACCATTCTCTGGCTAATCGAGCGCTGTCGGCAGCTGGGCTTGCGCGTTGGCGTGGTCAGTCGTGGTTATGGCGCTCAGCCGCCGAGTTATCCGTGGCGCGTTACCGCCGATGGCAAGGCTGCCGAATGTGGCGACGAGCCATTGATGCTGGTGCAGCGCAGCGGCGTGCCGTTGATGATCGACCCAGATCGTCCGCGTGCGGCGCAAGCGCTGCTTGCCCAAGAGCCGCTGGATATCCTCTTAAGTGACGATGGCTTGCAGCACCATGCGCTAGGTCGCGACCTAGAGCTGGTGGTGATTGATCATGCGCGCGGTTTAGGCAATGGTCGCTGTCTGCCGGCTGGGCCACTGCGTGAGCCGCTGGAGCGACTGCATGATGTCGATGCCTGCTTGCTCAACGGGGCATTGCAGGATGATGCCTCCGGCTACGCCATGCAGTTGCGCCCCATCATGCTGGTGAATGTGCGGAGCGGGCAGCGTGTTGCGCTCAGCCACTTTGCCAGCGGGCAAACCCTGCACGCGGTTGCTGGCATTGGCAATCCCGAGCGTTTCTTCACTACCTTGGAAGGGTTACACTGGCGCCCGATTCGGCATGCCTTCGCCGATCACGCTATCTATACCGCCGCGTCGTTGCCGGCTGATGAATTGCCGCTGGTGATGACCGAAAAAGACGCAGTTAAATGCCGCGCGTTTGCCCGCGATAACTGGTGGTATTTGGCCGTCGATGCGGAGCTGTCGGCAGCCTTCACCGCATGGCTGGATGAGCAACTCTTGGCGAAGGTGCGTACCCACTCTGTTTGAGGTGTCACCATGGACCCGAAACTGCTCGATATTCTCGCCTGCCCCCTGTGCAAAGGCCCGCTGAAGCTCAGCGACGATCAACACGAACTGATCTGCAAGGCCGATGGCTTGGCTTACCCGATTCGCGACGGTATTCCAGTGATGCTGGAAGGCGAAGCACGCACCTTAACCGTTGACGAACGTCTGGATAAATAACCCATGTTTACTGTGGTGATTCCGGCGCGTTATGCCTCGTCGCGCCTGCCCGGCAAACCGCTGCAAGAGATTGCCGGCCTGCCGATGATTCAGCATGTGTGGCAGCAGGCGAAAAAAAGCGCTGCCGGGCGTGTAGTGGTGGCAACGGACGACGCGCGCATTCAAGCCGCTTGCCAGGCCTTCGGTGCCGAAGTGGTGATGACCCGCGCCGAGCATAACTCTGGCACCGATCGCCTGGCTGAAGTCTCTGATCAGTTAGGTCTGCCTGACGATGCCTTGGTGGTGAATGTGCAGGGCGATGAGCCGTTGATTCCGCCGGCGATTATCGATCAAGTAGCGGCCAATTTAGCCGCGAACCCGCAAGCGGGGATTGCTACGCTGGCCGAGCCGATCAGCGATGCAGCGAGTCTGTTTAACCCTAACGTGGTGAAGGTGGTGAGCAATGCGCAAGGCTTGGCGCTGACCTTCTCGCGTGCGCCGCTACCGTGGGCACGCGATGCCTTCGCCGCTAATCGTGACGCGCTGCCGACGGGTGTGCCGTTCCGTCGCCATATCGGCATCTATGCCTACCGTGCTGGCTTCTTGCGTGACTTTGTGCGCTGGGGGCCGTGTGACTATGAAAACACCGAGTGCCTAGAGCAGCTGCGCGCCTTGTGGCATGGCGTGGCGATTCATGTGGCCGATGCGCTGGAAGCACCGCCAGCGGGCGTGGATACCGCAGAAGACTTAGCCCGCGTGCGGCAGCTGTTAGCAGGTCGTACATGATTCGTGTGCTGTTTGTTTGTTTAGGCAATATTTGTCGCTCGCCCACCGCCGAAGGCGTATTTCGCGCCAAAGTGGCAGCGGCGGGTTTGGCCGAGCACGTTGAGATCGACTCAGCCGGCACTGCGGCGTGGCATATCGGCAAATCGCCGGACAGCCGCACCCGTGCGGCAGCCAAGCAGCGCGGATACGATCTTGAGACTTTGCGTGCTCGCCAAGTGCAACCGACTGATTTTGCTCGGTTTGACTGGGTGTTAGCGATGGATCGCAGCAATCTGGCTGATCTGCAGAAGCTCCGTCAGTTCGCCGGTGGCACACAGCCGCAGTTGTTTTTGCCCTTGGCGGATTTAAGCGAAAGCGAAGTGCCAGACCCGTACTACGGCGGCGCCGATGGCTTTGAACAGGTGTTGGATTTGATCGAAGCGGCCAGCGATGCCTTGCTGCAAAGGGTTCGGGAGCAGCTGTGAAGTCCGTCAGCAATGCGTCACTGCGAGCACTGAATACCTTCGCCTTGCCGGCGAACGCCGCGCAGTTCTGCCGGCTAGAGGTGGCTGAGCAATTATCTGCAGCGCTTGAGCAGCAAGCGGCTTCTGGCTTGCCGCTGTTTGTGCTGGGTGGCGGTAGTAACTTATTACTGACACAAGACCTGCCGGCTTTTGTGCTGCACATGGCTACACGTGGCAAACGGGTGCTTGAACAGCAGGGCGAGCAAGCGATTATCGAGGCCGAAGCCGGTGAGGCTTGGCATCCGTTTGTGCAATGGACCTTAGCGCAGGGCTGGGCGGGGTTGGAAAACCTGTCTTTAATCCCCGGCACAGTCGGCGCCGCGCCGGTACAAAACATCGGTGCTTATGGTGTTGAGCTGGCAGATCGGCTGCATTCGCTGGATGCGTGGGATTGCCAGCGTGGCGAACAGGTCACGCTTCTGCCTCAGCAGTGCGCCTTTGCCTACCGTGACAGCTGCTTTAAGCGTGAGCCGGGGCGCTGGATTATCCTGCGTGTGCGCTTTTTACTCACCGCGCTGGAGCATGCCGAGCTTGCTGTGGATTACGGGCCAATTCGTCAGCGCTTAGCGGGCGTGCTTGCGCCGACAGCGCAAGACGTTGCTGCCGTGGTGTGCGCGGTGCGAAGTGAGAAGCTGCCAGACCCAGCCAAACTGGGTAACGCGGGTAGCTTCTTTAAAAATCCGTTGGTGAGTGCCGAGCAAGCCCAAGCGTTGTTGGCGCAATACCCAGCGATGCCGCATTACCCGCAAACTGGCGGGCAAGTGAAGTTGGCGGCGGGCTGGTTAATTGAGCAAGCGGGTTGGAAAGGGCACCGCGAGGGCGATGCCGGTGTGCATCGTGAGCAGGCTTTGGTGTTGGTAAATTACGGCAGTGCTACAGGGGCGCAGATTTATGCGCTGGCGCAGTCGATTCGTGCCGATATTGCCGCACGGTTTGCGGTGGATTTAGAGATTGAGCCGATCGTGATCTAGCACAGGCTAGGCAATTAGCTAAACAAGAACCGGCCTTGCGCCGGTTTTTTTATGCCTGCATTTAGTTGCTTAAAAAACGCGGCCAAGAAAAAGGCCACCCGAAGGTGGCCTCTCTCAAACACTAGGAACAGTCTGCTGAGTATCAGCCGAACTGGTTCATGGTGTTGTCTTTACCGCCGGCTTTCAGAGCGGCTTCGCCAGCGAAGTACTCTTTGTGGTTGTCGCCGATGTCGGAACCAGCCATGTTCTGGTGCTTCACGCAGGCGATGCCCTGACGGATTTCTTGACGCTGAACGCCCTTCACGTAGGCCAGCATGCCTTGGTCGGCGAAGTAGCCTTTGGCCAGGTTGTCGGTAGACAGGGCCGCAGTGTGGTAGGTCGGCAGAGTGATCAGGTGGTGGAAGATACCGGCCTGAGCAGAACCGTCGCGCTGGAAGGTACGGATCTTCTCATCAGCGGCAGCAGCCAGTTCGGTTTCGTCGTACTCAACGCTCATCAGGTTAGCGCGGTCGTAAGCAGAAACGTCCTTGCCTTCAGCAACCATGGCATCGAATACCTGCTGACGGAAGTTCAGAGTCCAGTTGAACGACGGGCTGTTGTTGTACACCAGCTTGGCGTTCGGGATGGTCTTACGAATTTCGTTAACCATTTCTGCGATCTGGCCAACGTGCGGCTTCTCGGTTTCGATCCACAGCAGGTCAGCGCCGTTCTGCAGCGAGGTGATGCAGTCCAGTACGCAGCGCGCTTCACCAGTGCCCTTACGGAACTGGAACAGGTTAGAAGGCAGACGCTTCGGACGCAGCAGCTTGCCGTCACGCTTGATCACTACGTCACCGTTGCCCAGCTCGGCTTCGGAGATTTCGTCGCAATCCAGGAACGAGTTGTACTGGTCGCCCAGGTCGCCCGGCTCGTTGGTTACAGCGATTTGCTTGGTCAGGCCAGCACCCAGGGAGTCAGTACGGGCAACGATCACGCCGTCATCAACGCCCAGCTCAAGGAAGGCGTAACGTACAGCGGCGATCTTGGCCAGGAAGTCAGCGTGCGGAACGGTTACTTTGCCGTCCTGGTGGCCACACTGCTTCTCGTCAGATACTTGGTTTTCGATCTGGATGCAGCAAGCACCGGCTTCGATCATCTTCTTAGCCAGCAGGTAGGTGGCTTCCGGGTTACCGAAACCAGCGTCGATGTCGGCGATGATCGGCACTACGTGAGTTTCGTAGTTGTCGATTTGCTTCTGGATTTCTTCAGCCTTGGCCTTGTCGCCAGCGTCGCGGGCAGCGTCCAGAGCGGTGAACAGCAGGTCCAGCTCACGGCTGTCAGCTTGACGCAGGAAGGTGTACAGCTCTTCGATCAGCGCAGCAACGGCAGTTTTCTCGTGCATGGACTGGTCAGGCAGCGGGCCGAACTCAGAACGCAGAGCAGCAACCATCCAGCCGGACAGGTACAGGTAGCGCTTGTTGGTGGTCTTCAGGTGCTTCTTGATGGAGATCAGCTTCTGCTGACCGATGAAGCCGTGCCAGCAACCCAGCGACTGGGTGTACACAGAAGAATCAGCATCGTACTCAGCCATGTCTTTGCGCATGATGGCCGCAGTGTACTTGGCAACGTCCAGACCGGTCTTGAAGCGGTTCTGGGCACGCATACGAGCTACGGATTCTGGGTTGATGGCGCTCCAGCTGCTGCCGAAAGTTTCTTTCAGAGCGGCAACGGCTTTGATGTCGTTTTGATATGCAGACATGGTCAATCCTACGTTAGTGATTGTTCAAGCACAGTCCGAAGCTAGGCTGGGGCAAACAAGACGATAGGATTGCGAATGGAGGCGGCGTACGAGGAGGCGATACACAGGGACGGCGCAAGGCCGTAACCACACAGTGTTCCCGTCCCTCAGGACGATCTGTTTCCAGTCGTAACCCTACTCAACTGCCTTGTGGGCCCCTGAGACACGAGAAACAACCTGGGGTGACCTGTTGTTTCACGGAGGCATCTAAGCGCCTCTGGCTATCGGGTGCGCAAATGATGCGCTGCAAACCGGCTGACGTCAAATCAATTTTGTAGTGAGTTTGTTGCTGGCACTACAAAAACGACGAGCGTCAGTTCATGGTCTCCACCTTGAGGCGCAAGGTAACGTCCTCACGGCCTTGGGTGGTTTTGTTGCGCAGAAAATCGCTGTCGTTGCCGCTTGATGATTCACTGATGCCGCCAAAGGTCACCCACTCGCCAAGTCGCGTGGTTAGACGCGTGTCGGTGCTCTGGGTGTCGATCACCCCGGGTTGGCTTTGGCTCAGGCGGTCGTTACGGCTGGAAAGGGTGATATGCGCGATATTGCCGCTTAAGGTGACGGTCACGTAGTAGCCGCGGGTGACGTCGCGGTATTGGGTATTACTCCAGCCGCCGTAGGGCGTCACGGTGTTGGTGGTCAGTGGCACGCTTTGGCCGATCTGAATAAACGCGGGATAGCCTTCAGTGGCTTGTACTTGTTGCTGGCCGCCGCCACGGGTTTCGGTGGTGCGGCGAATAATCCGTACTTGGTCTTTGTCGTCGATTTCGCCGTCACCACTGATCACGCTTACGCCGCCGGCGGAGAGTTCGCCGTCAACCCGATAGCCGCGCTCGTTGAGCTGGCTGTCGCTGCTGGTGTCCACGGTAATCAGCAAGCGTTGCGGGCTTTTGTCCAACTGGCGCAGCACGTCCTGCACTTCACGAATCTTCTGGTGTTCGGCATTGATAATCAGCTGATTGCCGTAAGCAGACACGCGGCCTTCGCTGCCCAAAATAGACTGCACTGTGGGCAGCAAATCTTCCGCGGTGTTGTAGTTGAGCTGAATAATCTCAGTGCGCGGCGCGGCCCAGCTTAAGGCGCTGAACAGGCAGAGGGTGAGGGCAAGCAAACGGATCACAGCGGCAGGCTCCGTAGGTTGGGATCGAATTGACTGGTATTCCAATGCTGTTCAAACAGATTAGCGCGCTGGCGGCCTTTTGCCGGCTCGTGATACCACGCGTAGCCGGCGTAGCTGTCGACTTCTGGGCGGCGCAGGTAGGCGCGCTGGTCGACCAGCAAATAGGCATCGCCGCTGTCGGGGTATTCGGGGTGGCGCAGGCGAATGTCGGTTTGCGAGGTGAACTTGCGGCAAAGCTGCAGCAGCACGTGGCCGTGGCGAATCATCCGTTGGCTGTCGCCGAGCAGAATGCGCAGGCGGGCTTTGGGGCTTTGCAGCAAAAAACGCTGGCAGGCGTCGCGTAGCGCGCTGTGGTTATACAGCCAAGGCTCGCCGTCGGGGCTGTACAGGCACAGCTCTAAACGGGCTTGCTGCACTAAAGCCAGTGCGTGGGCGCGGGCGGCGTTGGCTTCGCTAAAGCGCTCAAGACTTAGGTGTTCGCCCAGCACAAAGGGCGCTGGCTCTACGTGGGCGACGTCTTTGCTGATTTCTTCGGGGTTGTGAATGCTAAACCGCCCCGGGGATGCAAACTCGATAGCGGGCAGTTCTTCGCGGGTATCGGGGGCATCGCTGGGGCGGTCTTGGCTCATGCTGGGTGCTCGTAACGCATATCGACGTGGGGAATGCCAGCGTCGTCATAAGGCTCGCTGGTCACTTGATAGCCTAAGCGCTCATAGAAGGCGATGGCGTGAACCTGTGCAGAAAGCAGAAACACACGCATGCCTTGCTCAAGGCCTAACTGCATGGCGGCTTGCATCAACTTAAGGCCGACTTGATGACCGCGCCAGTCTTTTAATACCGCAACACGGCCAATATGCCCATCGGCGAGCAGGCGGGCGGTGCCAATCGCGGTATCGCCGGCCATGGCCAGCAAGTGCTGGCAGCGGGCGTCTTCGGCGTCCCACTCCAGCTCCGCTGGCACAGCTTGTTCGTCAATGAACACGGCTTGGCGAATGGCTGTCAGCAGCGCTTGGTCGGCCTGCCAGTCGGCGAGGCGTACGTGGATATCACTCATCGTCGGCAAACTCCAAGCTGCCTTGTTTGAGCAGTTCTACCAGCAGCAGGCGCGCGTCGTCGAACTCGATCCAATCCAGCAGGTTTTCTGCGTGCAGGCAGTCGGCGGTGCACACCAGTTTTAAGAAGTCGCGCAGCTCAACCGGCATGCCGCGCGATAAGCCGCTGACAAAGATCACTAGGTCATCGTCGCGTTCGGCCCAGGCCAGTCGCGCGCTGGGGTTGCGCACCAGCACGGCACCGTCTTCGAGGGCGTCGAGCAGTTGGTCTTCGTCGATGTCTTCGCCTTCCACCAGCTCCGGGTAGCGCGGCTCGGTCATAAACTGGCCGAACCAAGTCAGCAGCGCGCCTTTGTCTTGCATGTGCTTGTCGAGCAGGGCCTTGAGGCGCTCGAGCGATTCGCCGTCGATCTCGCTGGGGTCTTCTGCGGGCTTGCACGCAGCGTCGCTGTAGCGCTCTTCATCGGGCAAATGCTGAGCGAGGAAGTCGGTGAAGTGGGTCAGCACTTCGGCGGCGCTGGGCGCGCGGAAGCCCACCGAGTAGGTCATGCAATCGTCGCTGTCGGCGGTGCCGAAGTGCGCCAAGCGCGGCGGCAGATAGAGCATGTCGCCGGGGTTTAATACCCAGTCGTCGCTGCCGTTAAATTCGTTAAGAATGCGCAGGTCGCTGTGCTGCATCAGCGGCGAGGTGCTGTCGCACAGCTGGCCGACGCGCCAGCGGCGCTGGCCCATGCCTTGCAGGAGGAATACGTCGTAGTTGTCGTAATGCGGGCCAACGCCGCCGCCATAGGTGGCGTAGCTGATCATCACGTCGTCGATGCGCCAGCTGGGCAGAAAACGGAACTGCTCCAGCAGCTCGGCGACTTCCGGCACGAACTGATCAACCGCCTGCACTAGCAAGGTCCAGTGGCTTTTCGGCAGTTCTTGGAAGTCTTCTTCCACGAAGGGGCCGCGGCGCAGTTCGTAGGGCTCAACGCCTTTTTCCAGAATCAGCCGCGATTCGACTTCTTCTTCCAGCGCAAGACCAGCCAGCTCGTCGGGGCTTAGGGGGCTTTCGAAGTCTTCGATGGCGTTGCGCACCAGTAGCGGCTTTTGCTGCCAATAGTTACGCAGAAATTCGTCGGCAGTCAGGCCGCCCAAAAGGGCGAGGGGGATGTTGTGGGGCATGTTAACTCGCTAAAAAAACAAAAACGCCCGGCCGACTGGCCGGGCGTCGTAAGTGCTTGATTTGCCTTAGATAGCTTTGGCCTGCGCGACCGCGTTGCCGATGTAGTTGGCCGGGGTCATGGCGTGCAGCTCGTCTTTGGCTTGCTGCGGAATCTCAAGGCTGTCGATAAAGACCTTCAGCGCGTCGGCAGTGATGCCTTTGCCGCGGGTCATTTCCTTGAGCTTCTCGTACGGGTTGGCAACGCCGTAGCGGCGCATCACGGTCTGGATCGGCTCGGCGAGCACTTCCCAGCAATTGTTCAGGTCGTCGGCTAGGCGCTGCACGTTGATTTCCAGCTTGCCGATGCCTTTGAGGCTAGCTTCGTAGGCGATCAGGCTGTGCGCTAAGCCTACACCTAAGTTACGCAGTACGGTGGAGTCAGTCAGGTCGCGCTGCCAGCGGGAAATCGGCAACTTGCTGGCCAAGTGCTGCAGCAAGGCGTTGGCGATGCCCAGATTGCCTTCGCTGTTTTCGAAGTCGATCGGGTTGACCTTGTGCGGCATGGTGGACGAGCCCACTTCACCGGCGACGGTTTTTTGCTTGAAGAAGCCCAAGCTGATGTAGCCCCACACATCGCGATCGAAGTCGATCAGGATGGTGTTGAAGCGCGCTACTGCGTCGAACAGCTCGGCGATGTAGTCGTGCGGCTCGATCTGGGTGGTGTAGGGGTTCCATGCCAAGCCCAAATCTTGCTCGATAAAGGCTTGCGCGTTGGCTTGCCAGTCGATTTCGGGATAGGCCGACAGGTGCGCGTTGTAGTTGCCCACCGCGCCATTGATCTTGCCCAGCAGCGGTGCGGCAGCCACTTGAGCGATTTGCCGTTCAAGGCGGTACACGACGTTGGCCATTTCTTTGCCCATGGTGGAGGGCGATGCCGGCTGGCCGTGGGTGCGCGACAGCATGGGCACTTCGGCTTGCTGCTGGGCCAGGGCGCGGATGGCGTTAGCAACTTTGCGCATCAGTGGCAGCAATACTTGGTCGCGGCCTTCGCGCAGCATTAGGGCGTGGGACAGGTTGTTGATGTCCTCGCTGGTGCAGGCGAAGTGGATAAATTCGTTGATCTTGTCCAGCTCAGGCAGGTTTTTTACCTGTTCCTTGAGGAAGTACTCCACGGCTTTCACGTCGTGGTTAGTGGTGCGCTCGATTTCTTTGATGCGCTGCGCGTGTTCCACGTTGAAGTTGTCGGCCAAGTTGTTCAGCAGCGCTTGCGCTTCTGCCGAGAAGGGCGCGACTTCTTGCACTTGCGGGTGCGCGGCCAAGCGTTGCAGCCAGCGGATTTCCACAATAACGCGGAAACGAATCAAACCAAATTCACTGAAGATGGGGCGCAGGGCGTCGGCTTTGCTGGCGTAGCGGCCGTCGACGGGGGAAACCGCCGTGAGCGTGGAAAGCTGCATGGTTGTTCTCGTCAGGAGGGCAAGAAAAAAAGGCGGCAAACTATACACCAAAAGCGCCGTTGGCTCAGCCTTTGTTATTGCTTGGCTGACGATTGGCCCAGAGTGCCGCCAAGCTGGAAATAAAGATCAGCACAGCTCCTATGCAAGACGACAGGCTCGGCACCTCGTGCCACTGCCACCAAGCAATCAGCGCTGAGAACACAATGGCCAGATAAGCAAACGGGCCAATCACCCCTGGCGGCGCCAAACTGTAAGCCTTGGACATGATGATCTGGCTGGTGGTGGCCAACACGCCTACAAGCGCCAGCAGGCTTAACTGCTGCGCGTTAAGTGGCTGCCAAGCCCACAGCATAGGAATGGCCGAGAGCAGGGTGCTGAACAGGGCGAAATAAAACACAATGCGAAACGCCGGCTCGCTGTCACTCATTTCGCGAATCGAGACAAACGCAAAGGCGGCCAGAATGCTCGCGGCAAGGCCGACCAGTGCAATCGCTTCAAAAATTGCGTCCGATGGCTTGGCGACTAACAACACACCGCAAAAGCCGATGGCAGCCGCGGCGGCGATCTTTTTCGTCAGTGGCTCTTTAAGCCAAAAGTAGGCGATAAACGGGGTAAACACCGGCGCCGAATAGGTAAACAGCATGGCGTCGGCCAGCGGCAGGTGGGCGATGGCGTAGAAGAAGCAGTACATCGCCGCCAAGCCAAAAAAGGCCCGCCAAAGGTGTGAGCGTAGTCGCGTAGTTTTCAGTGGCGCCACGCCGCGCCAGAACACTAAAGGCAAGAAGAACAGCACGCCGACGAGATTGCGGAAAAACACCACTGACTCGTTATTCACAGTGGTTGAGAGTTCGCGAATACCCACACCCATGAGGGAGAACAATAACGCGGATAACGCCAGCAGCATGGCGCCGGGCAGAATGCGCTGCTGGCGTGTGGTGATCACTGGGGTTATTCCGGCTGCGTGTGGCGCATCAGGCTGTAGAGGGTTTTCAGCAGCTTGGCGCGGTAGAACACTAAGTGCCAGCGGCGGCCACCCACTTGATGCCACAAGCGTGCCGAACGAATGCCGCACAGCAGCAGGGCGCGTACCTTGTCGGCGTTTTGCGCGACTTGCAGGTGGCGCATATCACCTTGCACCTGAATGCGCAGGCTGAAGGTGCTTAGGGTGTCTTGATAGAGGCTGGCGCAGGCGGCGATCACGTTGTCGTTGACCAAGCCAAAGTGGCCGACTTGTTTCTCGATTTGCTCAAGGCGCCGGCCCATGACTTCCAGCATGTCGTCGCGTTTGGCGAGCATGCGCTCCAGTTGCAGCAGGTTGAGCGAGTAACGCAGCGGCTGACGCTGCAGGGCGTTGGGGTCGCGCTCCAGTGCTGAGGCCAGTGCGCGCATACCATCACGCAGCGCGGTGAAGTCATTGCCGTACACCGCGCCGGTGTCGGCGGGGTTACGCTCCAGCAGGCTATTGAGCATGCAGCTCAGCGGGGTTTCGGCAATGGTGCCGGTGCGCGCGAGCTTATCCACCAGGCTGGTGGCGGTGAACACGCCAACCAAGGCCAGCACTTGTTGTTCGTAGCGATTCATGGGCGCTGAATCCCCGCGTCAGCGGGTTCGGCTTGCTCAATTACACCGCCGCCTAAGCACACCTCGCCGTCGTAAAACACCACGGATTGCCCCGGCGTAACCGCGCGCTGCGGTTGCTCGAAAGTGACGCGATAGCCGTCAGCGGTTTTTTCCAGCACACAGGCTTGGTCGCTCTGCCGATAACGCACTTTGGCGGTTAAGCGGCGCGGGCTGGATAAGTCGATGGGGTTGACCCAGTAGATGTCGCTGGCGTGCAGGGTGCCGCTAAACAGCCAAGGATGATCGTTGCCTTGGCCGACAATCAGCACGTTGCGCGCTAGGTCTTTAGCGAGCACATACCAAGGCTCGTCACTGGCGTCTTTCATGCCGCCGATCCCCAAGCCCTGACGCTGACCGATAGTGTGGTACATCAAGCCGTGATGCTGGCCGATTTCTTCGCCATCAACAGTTTCGATTTTGCCGGGCTGAGCGGGCAGGTACTGCTTTAAGAAGTCACTGAAACGGCGTTCGCCGATAAAGCAAATACCGGTGGAGTCTTTCTTTTTCGCCGTGGCCAGACCGTGCTCTTCGGCAATGCGGCGCACTTTGGGTTTTTCCAGCTCGCCCACGGGGAACAAGGTTTTGCCGATTTGCTCGCCGCCTACCGCATGCAGAAAGTAGCTTTGGTCCTTGTTGCCATCCAAACCTTTAAGCAGCAGCGATTGGCCTTGGCTATCCCGGCGGCGCACATAGTGGCCGGTGGCGATCAGGTCGGCGCCAAGACTTAAGGCATAATCGAGAAAGGCTTTGAACTTGATCTCGCGGTTACACAGGATGTCCGGGTTCGGCGTGCGACCGGCTTTGTATTCAGCCAGAAAGTGCTCAAACACGTTGTCCCAGTATTCAGCGGCAAAGTTGGCGGTGTGCAGCTTCATGCCCAGCTTGTCAGCAACGGCTTGCGCATCGGCCAAGTCTTCTTTGGCGGTGCAGTAGTCGGTGCCGTCGTCTTCGTCCCAGTTTTTCATAAACAGGCCTTCGACCTGATAGCCCTGTTGCTGGAGCAGCAAGGCAGAAACTGAGGAATCTACGCCGCCGGACATGCCGACGATGACGCGGGTATTGGCTGGATCAGGCATGGTGTGTCGGGAATCTGTAAAAGCGCGCGATTGTACTACGAATACACTTAGGCTGGCGCAGCGCTTTCTGCGTGGCTGACTGGGCGCACCAGGCTTAATGGGTAGCGATGGCCGGCAAGGTAGTCGTCAATGCATTCCAGCAGCAAATGGCTGCGCCATTGTTCACGGCAGGCTAGTAGCTCGTCACGGGTTAGCCAGCGTGGGCCGAGAATGCCGTCGTCCAGCACCGCGTCGGGCACCTCGCGGATTGCCTTGGCGGCAAAGCACACGCGCTGATAGGTCACGCCATTAGCCGGCGCGGTGTACAGGTAAATGCCGACTACGCCGGTTAACTCAACCTGCCAGCCGGTTTCCTCAAGGGTTTCACGCAGGGCGGCTTCTAGCAGGGTTTCATCGGCATCCAAATGGCCGGCCGGTTGATTGAGCACCTGGCGGCCGCTGGCGATTTCTTCAACCAGTAAGAAACGGCCGTTATGTTCAACAACCGTTGCGACAGTGACATGGGGCGTGAAACGCATAGCAACATCCTTTCAAGGCAGATCGGGTAAACGCCTGCTAGGCTTTGCCGACACACAGCGGCGGCGGTCATTGTAGCGGTCTGTGGAACTTAGCGAGGTCATTACGATCTTAGCTTGCGGCTAAAGTTCGATGCGCTAAGTGCCTAAGGTGCGTGACTTTTTGTAAGAAAACTACAAAAATAGGCCGCTTCCCGAGCAAGCAAAACAATTTCAACGGCGCTGTATCTGTGACCCAGTACGGCGCTAGTCACCCTAAGCAACGGAGTCCAGCATGGGATACCAGAAGATTGTGGTGCCGGCGGACGGCGACAAAATCACCGTCAATGCCGACCAGTCCCTGAACGTACCGAACAACCCGATCATTCCTTTCATCGAAGGCGATGGCATCGGCGTTGATATCACCCCGGTAATGCAGAAAGTTGTTGATGCCTCAGTAGAGAAAGCCTACGGCGGCAGCAAGAAAATCGCTTGGATGGAAGTCTACGCCGGCGAAAAAGCTACCCGTGAATACACTCCAGACACTTGGCTGCCGGCCGAAACCCTCGAAGCCGTACGCGACTTCGTGGTGTCGATCAAAGGCCCGATGACCACCCCGGTTGGCGGTGGCATTCGCTCGCTGAACGTAGCGCTGCGTCAGGAACTTGACCTGTACGTATGTCTGCGTCCGGTGCGTTATTACGCCGGTACTCCGAGCCCGCTGAAGGCGCCGGAGAAGACCGACATGGTGATCTTCCGTGAGAACACTGAAGACATCTACTGCGGTATCGAATTCCAGGCCGAGACCGATTCGGCGCGCAAAGTAATCGAGTTCCTGCGCACTGAAATGGGCGTGAACAAGATTCGCTTCCCGGAAACTTCCGGTATCGGCGTGAAGCCGGTTTCCCGCGAAGGTACTGAGCGTCTGGTGCGCAAGGCCATTCAGTACGCGATCGACAACGACCGCGACTCTGTGACCTTGGTCCACAAGGGCAACATCATGAAGTTCACCGAAGGTGGCTTCCGTGATTGGGGCTACGGCTTGGCGCAGAAAGAGTTCGGCGCACAGCTGATCGACAACGGCCCGTGGTGCTCGTTCAAGAACCCGAAAACTGGCCGCGACATCGTGGTGAAAGACTCCATCGCCGACGCCTTCCTGCAGCAAATCCTGCTGCGTCCGGATGAGTACGATGTGATCGCGACCCTGAACCTGAACGGCGACTACGTGTCTGACGCACTGGCTGCACAAGTAGGCGGTATCGGTATTGCACCGGGCGCCAACCTGTCTGACAGCGTGGCTATGTTCGAGGCGACTCACGGTACTGCACCGAAGTACGCCGGTCAGGACAAAGTGAACCCCGGTTCGCTGATCCTGTCTGCGGAAATGATGCTGCGCCACATGGGTTGGACTGAAGCCGCCGACCTGATCGTCAAGGGCATGGAAGGCGCGATTGCTGCCAAGACCGTGACCTATGACTTCGAGCGTTTGATGGATGGCGCTAAGCTGCTGTCTTGCTCCGAGTTTGGCGACGCTATGATCGCCAACATGTAAGAGCCTCGCGCTTAACAACAAACCTCGGCCAAGTGCCGGGGTTTGTTGTTTTATTACCAGATTTTTTGTGTGGCTACCCAGCGCATGGCTGGATAGCTACATGGTTTTAGCGCAGCACAACGTTCAGTGCTTGGCTTTGCCCTTGCGTGGCAGCATTCACTAAACGTTCGCGGGCCTGGCTGTTTAGGTCAGCAAAACTCACGACGGTATGGCTATGCCCAAGGCGCAGCGCTTGTTCGGCCAGTTGCAGGGCGCTTTGCCCAGCTTTGGGCACCAGCATCAGAATGCGCTCACGGTTTACCCCGCTTTGTCGTAGCCACTGACGGTTCAGTGCTTTGGGTGGTGCAATCAGCGTCAGCCAGCGATCACCTTGCTCGGCGCTTAATTCACGCAACATTGGCGTGAGTAAGTGCAGGCTAAGACTGCTGCTGCCACTTAAGCTCAACTCGTTTAAGCGGTTTTCCGCGCTGGTGGCGTCTGCTTGAAACAGACCCAGCTGTGCCGAGTGGGTTTGCGGGGTAGCTGAGGAAAGCGCGTACTGCATCTGTGAGCCCTCACGATCAGTGGCGAATAACGCCGACACTTAAACCTTCGATAACAAATTCGTCGTTGGCTAAATCCACCTCAATCGGCGCGAACTCAGCGTTTTCGGCAAACAAAGTGACCTTGTTGCCTTGGCGATGGAAGCGTTTCACGGTGACTTCTTCACCGATACGCGCCACCACCACTTGGCCGTTGCGGGCCTCGCGGGTGATATGCACGGCGAGCAAATCGCCATCCAAAATACCGATGTCTTTCATGCTTTCGCCGCGTACCCGCAGCAGATAATCGGCACGCGGGTTAAAGAACTCTGGCGGAATCTTGCAGTGATCATCCACATGCTGTTCAGCCAGAATGGGGCTGCCAGCGGCGACGCGGCCAATCACCGGCAAGCCATCGTCGTTGGCAGCGGGGTGGTCATCGCACAGACGAATGCCGCGTGAGGCGCCGGGAATCATCTCAATCGCGCCTTTTTTCGCCAGCGCTTTTAAGTGTTCTTCAGCGGCGTTGGGCGAACGAAAGCCCAGTTCTTGGGCGATTTCCGCACGGGTAGGTGGGTAGCCGTTGTCTTCCACGCAGCGACGAATGAAGCCAAGGATTTCCGCTTGGCGGGGCGTCAGCTTGATCATGGATATTCCTCTGTTTGTTTATACAGTAATTGGGATTATATCCAGTGTTTTTGCCTCTGCAAGCGCTACTTTTACTGTGTTGGTTAACCTATTGATATGCAATAAAAAAGCCCTGCTAAACGAGATGTTTGCGCAGGGCCGTCCCAAACAGGTGCGGTTGGAATTAGGCTTTGCGCCGCTGCCGTTGCGCGAATAACCAGAGGCCGCTGGCGGCCAACAGCGCATTGGCTAAGGCGAAGAGGCTTAACAAGATGTCTTTGCCGAGCTTGCCGAACACTTCTAGCCACTGCGCTTTGTGCAGGTAGGCGAAGGCAAAGCCCTCGAAGCGATCGGCGCCTTGAATGCGTGCCGCTAGCGTGGCGTCGCTAGGGTCGATATACAGCGTGGTGCTGCGGGTATCGCCATAGCTGCTCGCCCACACCGGTAGGCGTTTGAAGATAAAGCCGTACTCATGGCTGAACTGGGTTTGCCAGTCTTGCTTGATTGCAGCCTTGAGGCCTAGGGCTTTGGCGTAGTGCTGCGCCCACAACGCACCCAAGTTAGCGCCAGTGTGCTCAGGCAACGGGCGGCCATCCAACGCATGCCAACGCGTGCTGATGCCTTGTGAACTTTGCACGCGTAGCGCCCATGCGTGCTGGCCGCCGGCCTCTAGCAGCGCTGCGCTTAACAGCTGCTCGCTGGGCAGTAGCCATGTTTGGCTGGGGGGCTGGGCGTGTTGCCAATCGAGCTGCATCACATACTGGGCTGGCAGTGGCGTGCCGGCTTTTTTGTGCACTAGGTGCCACAGGCCGGTGCTGGCAAAGGCGAGGGTGGATAAAGCAATGCCTAAGCCGCACCACGCATGCCAACGGCGGTGCCCTTGGCGGGCATGGCGAGCAACGGCGCGACGAGTAAAAAACAGCCCTAAACCCAGCGCCGTGGCGCACAGGCAGCTGAGCAGTAACAGGCCCATGATTAGCTCACGCACTAGCCCTAAGCCATTCAGTGGAGCAAAGTTATGCAGCAGCTTAAAGGCTTGGCTGTAGAGGGCTTTCGGCGTGTCGATTAGGCTGGCGAGGCGGTCGTTAAACACATCTACATACACCCGCAGGCCGTCGCTACGCGCGGTGTCGACGCGCGCCACCGGTAGTAAGCGGTTGATAAACACATATTCGTTATCAAAGCGGCTTTGCTGGCCGACGTATTTCAGCGGCTCTTGGCTGGCGAGATAGTGCTGGGCGAGCTGCTCGGCATGCTTAGCCAGTAGATCGTGCTCTTGGCCTGTGAGGGCATCGAAGTAGCGCGCGTGATTGGCACTGCGCACTTGATAGTAGGGCCGCTGATTAAGGCTGAGCAAGCGCAGCGCGGTAATGGGCTCAGTGCCGTTAAGCGCAAGCTGGGCAGGCGCCAGTAGCGGCTGTTGCAGGCTGATGGCGGTGCTCGGCGGGGTAAACACCGCAGGCTTAGGCTGTAACGCGCCCATTAGCGGGTGTAATAAGCCGCTGATGCTCCATGCCAGCACGGCAATACAGGCCGCCACGGCCAAGCGGCGGTGCCAAGTGAGCAGCACGCGCAGCCAGCGGCTACGCGTGCTGGTGAGGGTACTGGGTAAGGCGGCGGTCACAGGCGCCACTCCACGCCGGCAAATACCGCACGGCCATCGCCGGGCAGGAATTGCGCTTGGTCTTGGCCTTTGGCATCGGCCACCACGCCGGTGGTGGCGATGTAGGTTTTATCGCTTAAGTTGCGGCCTTCAACAAAGAAGCCAAAGCCGTGTGGCTGGCGATAACCCAACTTGGCGCCCCAGATGGCATAGCCTTTGGCATACAGGGTTTCGGCGTGGTCGACATTGTAGTGACCGGGCACCCATTCTAGCGTGGGGCCGGCGTACCAGCCGTTCTGCTGCCAGAGTACTTCACCTTTAACAAATTGCTTAGGAATGCCGCCTAAGCGATTGTCACCATAGACGTTATCGTTATCGAAACGGAAGTCGTTGAGCAGGTATTGGCCGCGCACCACGAACTGATCGAGCGTCCAGCTGCCGCCAAACTCGACACCTTGGTGCAAAGTACGGTCGGCGTTGATGGTGCCTAGAGCGTTGCCGTTGGCATCGTTTAAAGCCAGCAGCTCGTCACGAATCTCGCTGCGGTACACGGCCAAGTCTAAGTCCAGCGTGTCGTATTTCCAGCGCAGGCCCAGCTCTAGGGTGTTGGCGGTTTGCGCAGCGTTTTTATTGATGACTTGTGCGCCGGCCATTTCGCTTAACGTCGGCGGCTCGTGACTTTGACTGAGGTTGCCGTAGAACTGAATGCCCGGCGCGTAGTCGTGGCGCAGACCTAAACGCCCCACGCGGCCGGTGTAGCTTTGCTCAACGGACTCGTCTTGCTTTAAGCAAAAGCTGCTGACAAAAGCGTTGCACTGGAGGCGATCGTCAATTTGCCGATCGCTGTGCAGCCAAGCACCGCCCACGATAGCAGCCCAGCGTTCGGCTAGGGGGATTTCCAGCTCGCTGAAGACATTGCTGTTGCGCGCGGTGTTGTGTAGCTCGTTGACTTTGCGGCCTTTATTGCCGGCCACGTTGACGTAGCGGGAATCCCACGCGCGGCCGTGGCTGTGCTCGATGCCTGTGGCCAAGCGCCAGCCGTCGTGGCTGCGGTAGTGATGGGTTAAGCGCAGGCCGTAGTCTTCGTTGTGAATGTCGAGCACCTGAAAAATCGGGTGGTCGAGGTACTTGTCGGAGTAGAAACTCGCCAGCTCAAGGCTGTGCTCGTCGTTAAGGCTCAACGTGGTGAGGTTGCCGATACGGTTGAGCGTGAGGTTGCGCTGTTGATCGCCGGTGATATTGCCGGCAGCAGCTTGGCTGGCGTCGGCGCGCAGTTGGCTTTTGGTTAAGTTGCCGGGCAAGTCGGAATTGCTATTGATATTGCTGAAGTAAAACCGCGTGCTGACGCGCTCGTTAATGCGTCCGCCTAAGTTGGCGAAGTAGCGCTGGTTTTCTTGTTTGCTGTGATCGCGAAAGCCGTCTTGGCGGTAATCCGACACGCTGAACGTGCCGTCGGCCGCGCCAAAATCATGCCCGCCTGCGGCAAACAAACGGCGATAGCCAAAGCTGCCGCCCTCAGCGCGCAAGTCCAACGGCGCCATATCGTGCACACTGGGGGTGACGAAGTTAATCGCACCGCCCAAGTTGGCTGCGCCGTATTGCCACGCATTGGCACCGCGATAGACCTGAATGTGATCCAACGCGAGCGGCTCGATGGCTTGGAAGTCGCCACTGCCATCGGCCAAGTTGATGGGCACACCGTCTTGCATCAACAAGATGCCGCGCTGGTGAAAGGTGCGTTGAATGCCCGAGCCACGAATCGACAGGCGCGATTCTTCTGAGCCAAAGCGCGGCTGGACAAACACCCCGGTGGCCATGCCTAAGCTGTCTTGCAGGGTGCTGGCGCGGCCTTGTTTGTAGGTGCGCTCGGCATCCACTAAGGTGGCGCCGCCGGGAATGTGCGCCTGTTTGGCGCGCACGGCGTTCTTGCTCGGACGGGTTGGGTCGACTTGGTATTTGCCGTTTTTAATCAGCAGCGGTTTGGCGCTGTTATCGGCAAATTCGTCGTCAGGGTGGCCGGCTAACGCGGCGCCGGGCAGCAGCAACAAGGCCAAGGCGAGTGGGTGCAGGCGAAACTTAGGCAGGCGAGGGTGCATGCGTGGGCATCCTTTTCTTATCACGTGGCAGAATGCACGCACTCTAGAGACAGCGGCCCAAAGCGTGAATGCGACACAAGGTCGCATCAGGAATGGCTATGCGAATTAACTGCGCGCAGTGTCTGCGCCCCGAAGTACAGTGTTTGTGTGCCTACCTGCCACGCTTAGAGTCGCGTTGGCAGGTGCTGATTTTGCGCCACAGCAGTGAGGCCAAACATGCGCTGAATACTGCACGCTTAGCCGTGTTGGGCCTTAAGCAGTGCCGCTTGATGGATGGGGAAGTGTTTGCTCAGCTGCCCGCGCTGCTGGCCGAACCCGGTTGGCAGAATTGGCTGTTGTTTCCCGCTGCCAGCGCCCAGTTAGTGGAGCAGGGCGTGGCGAGTGAGGCCGGGCAACGGCAGCGCTTGATTGTGTTGGATGGCAGTTGGCGCAAGGCCAAGCGCCTGCTGCACTGCAATCCCTGTTTGGCTGCCTTGCCGCGATTAAGTTTTGCTTCGCCGCCGCCCTCGCGCTACCGGCTGCGCAAAGTGCCGACGGCGGAGGCGCTATCGACCATCGAGGCCATCACCTACGCCTTAGAGCAGTTAGAAGGGCGTAGTTTTCAGTCGTTATTAGCACCGTTTGAAGCGTTAATCGAGCAGCAGATAAGCGCCATGGGTAGCAAGCGTTATCAGGCCGATTTTGCCGCACGTAACGCGCATTTAGACGCTTAGTTATTGGCTTTATGGATGCTGGCTTGGCGTGACTATTCGCCAATCTGATGCAGCTGGGGTTTGCCGTGGGATTGCCTACACTGGCTGCAATCTACAACCACAAGGAAAACCCTTATGACCGCACAACGGGTAATGATTACCGGCGCAGGCTCTGGCTTAGGCCGCGAAATGGCACTGCGCTGGGCCAAGGAAGGCGCACAACTGGCGCTGAGCGATGTTAACGATGCCGGTTTGGCAGAGACATTAAGCATGGTCAAAGCCGCGGGCGGTAGTGGTTTTACCCGCCGTTGTGATGTGCGTGATTACAGCCAGCTGAGCGCCTTGGCCGAAGCCTGTGAAGCGCAATTGGGCGGCATTGATGTGATCATCAATAACGCTGGTGTGGCCTCGGGCGGTTTCTTTACTCAGCTGTCGTTGGACGATTGGGATTGGCAGCTGTCGATCAACCTGATGGGCGTGGTCAAAGGTTGTAAGGCCTTCTTGCCGATGCTGCTAAAAAGCCGCGGCAAGATCATCAACATTGCCTCAATGGCAGCGCTGATGCAGGGCCCGGCGATGAGTAACTACAATGTGGCCAAAGCCGGTGTGGTGGCCTTGTCGGAAAGCCTGCTGATTGAGCTCAAGCCCATGGGGGTGGATGTGCACGTGGTGTGCCCGTCGTTCTTCCAGACCAATCTGCTCGATTCGTTCCGTGGCCCAACCCCGGCCATGAAAGGTGAAGTAGCCAAGCTGCTGGCCGGCTCGCCGATCAGTGCCGAAGACATTGCCAATTACGTTTATGAGCAGGTGGCCAACGGCGAATTTATGATTCTGCCGCACGAGCAAGGCCGCATGGCTTGGCAGCTCAAGCGCCAGCAGCCTGAGGCGCTGTACAAAGAAATGACCACCATGACGGAAAAGATGCTGTCTAAGGCAACCAGCCAGTAATCGCCAATAATCTGATTTAATCGGCGGACGGCTTAAGCACAAGGCGTACGGAGCGCAGGAAGCGAGGCATACCGTGTGGTAGGTGAGCTTGCGAGCACCGCACAACGCAGTGATTAAGCCGTGCAGGCATTAAATCATCGCCTCTTAGCCGCGCCGTTGCTGGCGGCGGTAGTCACCCGGTGTACTACCGCTCCAGCGTTTAAAGGCACGCTGAAACGCACCGGCCGAGGCAAAGCCGAGCAAATAGGCGATTTCGCCAAAGCTTAGGTCAGTGTCACGCACATAGGTGGTGGCGAGGTCGTGGCGGGTTTCGTTGAGTAATTGGCGAAAGCCGCTGCCTTCGTCGGTGAGTTTGCGGCGTAGCGTCCAGCTCGGCAGGCCTAAGCGCGCGGCGATGTCTTCAATGTCCGGTTCATGGCCCAATAACAGCGGGCCAATTTGCTGAATGACTTTTTCCCGCAGGGTGCGCGTATGGGTGCGTTGCTCGCGCTCGCGCTCGGCCAGCTGCTTGAGTTTGCTCCAGGTGCTGGGGCAGTGCTCGGGCAGGGCCATATCAAGGCAGCTTTTGCTTAAGCGCAGTTGATTGCGCTCACTGGAAAACTCCACCGGCGCCTTGAAGTGTGCGCTGTAAGCGGCGTGATAGCTCGGTGCGGCAAACTCGATCTGTACTTGCTCAAGACAAGGCTGGCTGCCGGCCAGCTGGCTGAGCTGGGTCGCCCAGCCGGCCAGTACCGAGTCCACCACGAAGCGGTTGTAGTCGTTGTACGGGCTGATCGAGTAGAAGCGCAGCCATGCGCCGCTGGCGTCTTCGTGAAAGCTCGACTGGCCGCGGTAGTTCTGTGCGTACAGGCTTTCAAATTCGGTGATGCAGCGCAGCGCCTCACGCAAGGTCGGCGCGCTACGGGCCAGAATGCCGGCTAGGCCTAAGTGCGTGGCGTTATGCCGGGCACCGGCCAGCAGACCAATATCAGCGCGCCCGGTCAGCTCTATGCAGGCGTGGCCCAAGCGCATGTAGCGCGGAATCGACAAGCGCCCATCGGCTTCACTTAAACGCTGTGGGGTGAGGGCAAAGCGCTCGCGCAGTTCGCGGGTGTCGTGGCCCAAGCTATTCACGGTGTCCAGCAGGTTATGGATAAAACCAACGGACAAATCCCCTAGGCGAACAGCAAAGCGATTTACAGCCATAGATTAAGCAGCTGCGCGACGTCGCTGTCGTGAATGCCTTGCGGGGTTTGTCCGGGCAGGGCGATAAAGCTACGCCCGTCGGTGTCTAAGTCCCACAGTTTGCCGCGCGAAAACACCGTCATGCCGGCGATGGCGCCACTTTTACCAATTTGCCCGCCGAGTGCCAGTTGGTGCCAGGCTTGCTCTTCGGTTAGTTCGCCGGGTTCTGGCATGTCGTCACCAGGTAGCGAGCCATCGAGGCCCTCCCACAGGGCTTGCCATTGGCCTGCGCCGCGCAAAAACGCCGGTACCACGAGCAGCTGACTGCTGGCCAGGGCCAGCGGCGCATAGCTGCTTTCTTGCAGGCTATCGGCGCCGAGCAATACGCCTAAGCGTCCGGCGGGGCTCTGTAGTACGCCAAGCTGGCTAGTTTGCCCGGGCTCGGTAAAGGCTAGTTCCGACTTGATGGGGAACACTTTGCGCTGCGGCAAGCCCAGCGGACGGCCGTCGCGGTCGAAGGTCAGGCTGACGTTATACAGCGGGCCGGTGCCCGGCAGCAGTTGGCCGTCTACTAGGCTGGGGGTCGGCAGCAGAATCGAGCCGGCGACGATCGTCACGCCAAATTCACTGGCCAGCGAGCCAAACACTTGCTGGTAGTTCTCGGCCATGTAGTCGGCGTGCATTTTGAACACGGCGGCTTTGTAGTCCTCACGGGCTTCGCTACTGAGCAGGGCACTCAAGTAGTCGAACGGGCGGCTGGCAATCAGCCAGTGGGTGGCTTCTAGCAAGGTATCGGCGGAGTACACATGTGGTTTGGCGTTAGCCGCCACCAGCCAAGTGCCGATGTGCTCGGGGAACACCACGATGGTTTTGGCATTCAGCAGGCCTTGCTCACGGGCCTCACGCAGATGCCCCTGCAGCTTTAAGTACAAGCGCCCAGCACTTTGGTAATCGCCGGGGTAGAGGCGCGGCTCAATGCCGAGCAGGTTGCCGCGCCCGGCATCGTTGCCCACATTGAGCGCCACTTCGGCACGTAAATCGGACAAAAACAGTTCGACCGGGCGGATCTGCGTCCAGGCGAATAAAAAAGCGATCAGGCTGGCGCCAATCAAGCCCGGTAAGGCCAAACGACGCAGCGAACGGTGCACTAGGCGGTTAAACACGGCAGGTTCCAGTCTGTTAGTTAGGGTTATTAACTTGTTAATTAGGGTTATTGTGACACAAAGCCTGTGGGCTTATCGTCTTTGCAACCCTGACCAAGGTGCCCTTCATAATGCCTTGGCAGCTCTGTGAAATCAGCTTGTTTGGAGGTTCCATGACCGCCGCTTTGTACCCGAATCTGTTGGCCCCGCTTGATCTGGGCTTTACCACGCTGAAAAACCGCACCCTGATGGGCTCGATGCACACCGGCCTAGAAGAGCGTCCGGGCGGCTTTGAGCGCATGGCCGCTTACTTTGCTGAGCGTGCGCGCGGCGGCGTTGGCTTGATGGTCACCGGCGGCATTGGCCCCAACGAAGAAGGCGGCGTGTACTCTGGCGCAGCCAAGCTGAGCACCGTTGAAGAAGCTGAAAAGCACAAGATCGTCACCCAAGCGGTGCATGAAGCCGACGGCAAAATCTGTATGCAGATTCTGCACGCTGGCCGTTATGCCTACAGCCCCAAATCGGTAGCGCCGTCGGCCATTCAAGCGCCGATCAACCCGTTCAAGCCCACTGAGTTGGACGAAGACGGCATCGAAAAGCAGATTGCCGACTTCGTAAACTGCGCCTCGCTGGCGCAATACGCCGGCTATGACGGCGTAGAGATCATGGGCTCGGAAGGTTACTTCATTAACCAGTTCATCGCGAAACACACCAACCAGCGTACTGATCAGTGGGGCGGCAGCTACGAAAACCGTATCCGTCTGCCGATCGAAATCGTCCGTCGTGTGCGTGAAAAGGTCGGCGCTAACTTCATCATCATCTACCGTCTGTCGATGCTCGACTTGGTAGAAGGCGGCAGCGACTGGGAAGAAATCGTCCAGCTGGCCAAAGCCATCGAAGCCGCTGGCGCGACCATCATCAACACCGGTATCGGCTGGCACGAAGCGCGTGTACCGACCATCGCTACTATGGTGCCGCGTGCGGCGTTCACCAAAGTGACCGCTAAGCTGCGTGGCGAAATCGGCATTCCGCTGGTCACCACCAACCGCATCAACACCCCGGAAGTGGCTGAGCAAGTGCTGGCCGAAGGCGATGCGGACATGATCTCCATGGCGCGTCCGTTCTTGGCTGACCCGGATTTCGTCAACAAGGCCGCCGAAGGCCGCGCCGATGAAATCAACACTTGTATCGGCTGTAACCAAGCCTGTTTGGACCACACCTTTGGCGGCAAGCTGACCAGCTGCTTGGTCAACCCGCGCGCGTGTCACGAAACTGAGCTGAACTACATTCCGACCACCAACGTGAAGAAGATCGCCGTGGTCGGTGCTGGCCCTGCGGGTTTGGCGGCAGCCACGGTAGCGGCTGAGCGTGGCCACGAAGTGACCCTGTTCGACAGCAGCAGCGAAATCGGCGGCCAGTTCAACGTGGCTAAGCGTATTCCGGGTAAGGAAGAGTTCTACGAAACCCTGCGTTACTTCAAAAAGCGTATCGAAGTCACCGGCGTGAACCTGCAGCTGAACACCCGCGTGAGTGCTGACGACCTGATCGCTGGCGGCTTTGATGAGATTTTGCTGGCCACGGGTATTAGTCCGCGTACTCCGGGTATTCCGGGTGTTGAACACGCTAAAGTGATCAGCTATCTGGATGCCATCTTAGGTCGCAAGCCGGTTGGTCAGAAGGTTGCGGTGATCGGTGCTGGCGGTATCGGCTTCGACGTGTCTGAACTGATCACTCAAGTCGGCGAGTCCACCAGTTTGTCGCGTGAAGAGTTCTGGAAAGAGTGGGGCATCGACCAAGCGCTGAACGCCCGTGGCGGTGTGGCTGGGGTTAAGGCCGAGCATCCGCAAGTGGCCCGTGAAGTGTTCTTGCTGCAGCGTAAGAAGAGCAAGGTCGGTGACGGCTTGGGTAAAACCACTGGCTGGATTCACCGCGCCACCCTGAAGAACAAGCAAGTGCAGATGATCAGCGCCTGTGACTACCTGAAGATCGACGACGCAGGTCTGCACCTGACCATCGCCGGTGGCGAGCCGCAGGTATTGCCGGTGGATACGGTGATTCTGTGTGCCGGCCAAGAGCCGATGCGCGAGCTGCAAGACGCCTTGGTCGCTGCTAAGCAGTCAGTACACCTGATCGGCGGTGCCGATGTGGCTGCCGAGCTGGATGCCAAGCGCGCCATCAACCAAGGTTCGCGACTAGCTGCTGAGCTGTAAGCGTTTCGCGGTCAATAAAAAGGGCATGCCACGGCATGCCCTTTTTTGTTGGCGCAGTATTGATTAACTGCGTGCTTTGTTTAAAAACGCACGGTAATGCTCGGCGGTTTCTTCCGGGCGTTCGAGCATCGGCGCGTGGCCGCAGTCTTTCATGATCACCACGCTGGGCTTGGCCAGCAGCGGTTGCATCACTTCGATGCTGCTCACATCCAATACGCGGTCTTGATCGCCCCACAGCAACAAAGTCGGAACTTTGATTTTGCCCAGCTCCGGCTCAAGGGGAATATAACGATCACGCAGATGGCTAAAAATTAGGTCATTCTGGCCTTGGTTGGCCAAGGCTTCGGCGGCGAAGTGCGCTTTCAGCGGGGCGGGGATCGGCGGCTGCTTTACGAAGACAAACTCCAGCAGCTTGTCGAAGTCTTCCGGCTTATACACCACCAGCGGGTTCGGTTCGCCGCGCTCTAGGCGCTCAAACAGTTCGCTTTTTTTCGGCGCGGTAATGCCGCCGTTATCCAACAGACCAAGGCTGAGCACGCGACTGGGGTGACGCGCCGCGACTAACGCGGCGATATGCCCGCCCATCGAGTTGCCGGCAATGTGAAAGCGCGTGATGCCGAGTTCTTTCGTCAGCTGAGCAACGCGCTCGGCTTGGCTGCCCACGTCGTAACTGATGTTGTTGGGTTTATCGCTGTCACCAAAGCCGGGCAGGTCGATGGCGATCACTTGGTAATCTTGGGTTAAGTGCTGGGCCATGCGCACCCAATTGTCTTTGTTGGCGCCAAAGCCGTGCAGTAGCACCAGCGTTGGTGCATCGGTTGGGCCACCGCGATAAAAGTGGTAATTGATTTGCCCCACGCGTGCGCTTTCATGCTCGAGATCAGCACGCAGTAGTTCGTACTGGCGGGCCACGGGCAGTACAGCTTGGGGATAGAAATACACGGTGGCAGCAGCGGCGCCGAGCAGCAGGCCTAGGGCGAGAGCGGCTTTTTTAAGCATGGGATTTCCTTATATGGGTTGGCTGCACGAGGAGCCGGCGCGGCGTGCGGACAGAGTGCGCGTCATTCCGCCGGCTTGGGCGGGTAGCTTGGCTACACTACCATAAGGCGTTTGCCGTTCTAGCTTAAGAGGAAGTACGCCGTGCTTAAGTCAGGCCTGGTTTTGCTAGGTGCGTTGTGTGTCAGCTGGTCGTTGCAGGCTGCAGAGCATCGTTGTGAGCAGTTGTTACTTACGGGCAATCCCGAATACCCGCCGTATTTGTGGCGCGACCCGCAGCAGCCGCAGCAACTGATAGGTGCCAATGCCGATTTAGCCAAGCGTATTGGCTTAGAGCTCGGCATTAAGGTGCAAGTGCTGTACACGGGGCCTTGGTCGCGTGCCCAGCAAGAGGTTAAAAGCGGTCGCTACGACATGCTCGCTGGCGCTTTTTTAACGGCAGAGCGTTTGGGCTGGATGGATTACGTGTATCCGGCATTTCTCAGTGCCACCAGCGTCGTGTGGCAGCGCAAAGAGGCCGACTGGCCGTATCTGGGTTGGGAAAGTCTGCGTAATCGCAAAGGCGCGACAGTGGTGAATAACAGCTTTGGTCAAGCCTTTGACCGCTTTGCCGAAGACTTTCTGACCGTTGAAGAGGTGCCGGCTTTAGATCAAGCCTTGGGCATGTTGCTGCGTGGGCGTATCGACTACGTGCTGTACGAGCGTTATCCGGCGCAGGCGCATGTGGATAAGCAAGGGTTCACCGGGCAGATAGAAGCTCAGGACCCGGCCATTAGCGCGGAAGGCTTGTATCTAACCTTGTCGCACACCTCACCCTGTAATACACCCACACTGCGCGGGCAGTTAGCCCAAGTGATGTTGCGTTTGGCCGGCAGTGGCGTGCCTGAAGAGTTGCTGGCGATCAATGCTGCTCGTTGGCGCGAGCAGCAACGCAACCACATAGCGCCTAAAGAGAGCCCTTAACGCGCTTGCCAATACTGCTGCGCGCGCTGCTGGGCTTCGTCTTGTTCGAGGCCTAAGCCGCGTAAGGCCAGGGCCATGGTTGCCTGTGCGGCCAGTTCTCCGTACGCATCGCTGGTGGTTTTCGTCCACACGCTACGCAACTGGGCTGGGTCAAGCTGCTCGGGCTTCATCAGGCGTTGGTTGCTCAGTGCCGACCAGCGCTCCGTCCACGAGGTTCCGGCTTGGGTGCCGAGCACGTCGCTGTCGACGTCGGGGCGCATTTCCACTTCGCCACCGTCGCCTTTGATCACCAAAGCATGGTCGCCCAGTAAGCGGCTAGCTTCTTGGTGTACGGCTTGGTAGCCGGGATGGAAAATACTTTGCAGGCCGCAACGGGCCTGCAGCGGGTTGATCAAACGCACTAGGGAGTGAATCGGCGAGCGCAGACCTAAGATATTGCGCAGGTCGATCATGTGTTGCAGACGCGGCGACCAAGCAGCCAGCGGCATGAAGGCAATGTTGTGCTGGTCCAACGCTTGCGCCACGCTCTGCCAGTCGTGACAGAGGGGAATGTCGAGATCAGCGAGCAGTGCTTCGCTATACAAGCGCCCAGCGGTGTGCGCGCCGCCTCCATGCAAAAACACGCGATGGCCTTGCTTGGCCAAACACTTGGCCGCCAGCAGATACCAATTCAGCTGACGTTTTTTGCCGGCATAGCTGGGCCAGTCAAGGTCGACGGCAATCTCTGGGGCGTTGATTTCGGCGCGTACGGCACTGCAAAAACCGGCCAGCTCTTCGGGCGACTCTTCTTTAAAGCGCAGCAGCATGAGAAAGGCGCCGAGTTGCTCATCGGTCACTTCGCCGCGCATCACCATGCCCATGGCGTGCTCAGCCTCTTCGCGGGTGAGCCCGCGCGAGCCGCGCTGGCCCTTGCCGAGAATACGGACATAGGTGGCGAAGGGGTGTTCTGCGGGCGTGGTCAGGGTCATAAGCAATTATTCGGTTTGGGCAAACCCGCGAGGCGGGCAGACAGTTTGGCGGGGCTGCCGGGAAACAGCTGATTCAAGCGCAGGCTATTGCCCAGCTCGCTGCCGGCGTGTTGCGCAATGTATTTGACCAAAGGACGCATGGCCGGAGCCAGCTGAAATTCAGCATAAAACTGACGCTGCAAGTGAATGACCTGCCAGTGCGCGTCGCTCAGCGTGAGGTTTTCTAGTGCAGCCAAGGCTTGCGCGGCGGGCTCGCTCCACTGGTTAAAGTCAGCCAGAAAGCCGTCTTTATCCAGCGCTAGCTGACTGCCATCGGCTAGCAGCAAGATGCTCATAGCCAGCTGTTGACCTTGTCCGCTTGCAGGCTTAATGCCACGAAGCGAGGGTAATCAACGCTGTTCACGCGCTCGGGCAGACAGTCTTGCAAGTGGCGGGCTATCAGGTCTTCTTCTAGCGCAAAGAGCTGCACCCCGGCGGGCATTAGCTCTAACGCTTTGCGCTGTAGACTGCCGGGCTGTAGCGCCAGTACGGCATCGCCGGTGAGTAACAAACCGTCGTTCGCGCCGATCACATGCAGGCAGCTGGTCAGGCGCTGGTCGGTAAAGGGCGAGTGGCTGAGTAAGTGCAGGGTTTTCATCACAGCGTTATCACTAAGTCGTGGCTTGCATACAAGGCACTGATCGCGGCGTCATCTAAACACTGCACGGCAGGTTGAGCTTTGGTGCTGTCTAAACCGCGATCACGCAGGCAGCGCTCGGCCACGTAAAGCTGCTCGACGCCAAACATCGGCAAGGCTTGCAGGTTGGCGCTTAAGTTTTTCTGCTCAAGGGCGGCGAAGTTCGGGGTAAATAACTGAAACACGCCGTCATCCAAAAACAGCAGGCTGATCGGTAAATCAAACGCGCCGCCAGCGAGGGCGATGTCTAACAGTTCGCGCGGCGTGCTGCCGGAGCAGGGCGCATGACGGCTGACCAATAACAGAGATTTGCTCATCACGGCCCCCCAAAGCAGATCAGTCGATCGGCGCTTTGCGCGGCGTCGTGCAGCTGGCCTAAGCCGGACAACTCCCACGGTGTCTGCACACTGTAGCCGTCGCGGTTATAGCGTTCAGCTTCTGCTTGGTTCAGCTGGCCACGGCGCAGGGCAGCGGCAATGCACACCACCGCATCGAGCTGGTGCTGGGTAACAAACTCGTGCCAGGCGCGGGGCAAATCCAGCTCATCTTGCGCGGTGACTTGCTGGCTTGACGCACTGTGTACACCGGCTTGATAGAAGAACAAGCGGCTAATCGCATGACCTTCGGCCAAGACGGCTTCGGCAAAGCGCAGTGCGCGGCGGTTAGAGGCTTGTTCAGGGGCGCTGAAAACGGCGATGGCAAATTGCATAGAAAAAAAGGCCCGCGCTAGGCGAGCCTCTCCGTGGTGCGGGCTTGATCAGTCGTCACTGAAGGCGCCAATCAGCTGTAGCAGGCTGACGAACAAGTTGTAGATCGATACATACAGGCCAATGGTGGCCATGATGTAGTTACGCTCGCCGCCGTGGATGATGTTGCTGGTTTCAAACAGGATGCACGCCGAAGCAAACAGCACAAAACCGGCGCTGATCGCCAGCTGCAAGCCCGGGATCTGGAAAAAGAAACCCAGCAGCATGGCACCGATCAAGACAAAGAAGCCGGCGACAATAAAGCCACCTAAGAAGCTCATGTCTTTACGGGTAGTTAGTACATAGGCCGACAAACCGAAGAACACCAGCGCAGTCATACCCATGGCCGAGCTGATGATGCTACCGCCATTGGCCATGCCGAGGTAGTGGTTAAGAATCGGGCCTAAGGTGTAACCCATAAAGCCGGTCAGGGCGAACGTGGTGACTAAGCCCCAGCCTGAATTACGCAGTTTGTAAGTGGCAAAGAACAGGCCGTAGAAGGCCACCAAGGTGATGATGATGCCTGGGTGTGGCAGGCGCATTTGCTGCGAGACATAAGCCATCAGAGCACTGAAAGCCAGTGTCATCGCTAGCAGGCCATAGGTGTTGCGCAGCACGGCACTGACGTCGCTGCTGCCTTGTGCCTGCTCCAGTGTTTGATATTGCTGCTGTTGCATCGCTATCTCCTTAGGGAAAACGCGCTCCATGCGCGACACGGACGTGTGGGATTGATCATACCAGAGCGACTGATTTCGCCAAGACCTCAAAACCCAGCAAAAATATCCTGTAACTCTTTGATTTTTTAAGGTGATGCTTTGACAGATGAAAAAGTTTAGGTATATTGCGCGGACATTTTGGAGGTGTGGCTGAGCGGTTGAAAGCAACGGTCTTGAAAACCGTCGAAGGGGAAACTCTTCCGTGAGTTCGAATCTCACCGCCTCCGCCAAAATCAAAAAGAAGCCCTGAGCAATCAGGGCTTCTTTTTTTGTGCCGCAAAAAAGCTTTTAGCCCTGCATCAGCGCCTGCAGGGCACGGCGAATGGCACGGGCATGTTGCTGTGATGGGCAGGCAAACAGCTGCGCTGCGACCCAATCGAGCCAAGCGGGGCCTAGTTCAGCGCGCTTGGCGAGGAGTTCGCGGGCCTGTTGTTGGGCTTGTGCTGGGGTTATGGGTGTAGCGCTCATCTTAGTCTTGCGAAGTGCTGGTGTGATTTGCCGACAGGCTGCTGTGATCGTCGCAAACCAAACGATTGCGGCCTCCTTGTTTGCCGCGATACAGGCGCATGTCCGCCTTGCGAAACAGCTCATTCATGCTGCGACCATCGGCTGGCCACTGCGCCAAGCCGAAGGTGGCCGACAGGGTTAAGGTGTCCTCGCCCAGTTGCAGGGGCGTGTTGGCGATTTGTTCGCGTAACGCCTGAATCATAGGTTCTGCGGCGTGTAGCTCGGTGTTGTGTAGCAGAATGGCGAATTCTTCGCCGCCGATTCGGCCAACGCTGTCGCTCAAGCGCACCCGCTCACGCAGGCACTTACTAACCTGCTGCAACGCTTGATCACCGGCTTGGTGGCCGTATTGGTCGTTGATGCGTTTGAAGTGGTCGATATCCATGATGACCAACACCTGCGGCAACCCTGAGCGTTCGGCAGCGGCGAGGCCGTGTTGCAGGGTTTGCTGAAAATGAGCGCGATTGGCTAAGCCGGTGAGCGAGTCAACCCGCGCTTGCAAGGCCAGCGCGGCATAGGCTTCTTGGCGGCGGCTCTCGTATAAATGCACAAACACCAAGATCGCCAAAGCGCAGAGCACGGCATTGCCGAGGTCAATCATTTGGTGGGCATTACTTGGCCAACCAAACTGGCTGAGGTAAGCGGCAAAGCCGAGCATTAAGAACGGCACGCTGATCAGCAAGCCGCGCATTTTGCCTAATAACAAGTAAGCCAGCGGCGGAATGCTGTAGAGCCAGACAAAGGCCGTTTTAGAGGCGTCGGGCATGACGATGATGTAGAGCAAAAAAGCGCTGGTGGGCAGCAAGTAGGCATAGATCAGCCATGTAATGCGCGACATACGGCGCACCCGCAGGGCAGAGAACGCCAGCAACAGGCTGCAGGCTACTTCTAGCCCGGCAAACAGCCAGTTGCCGTCCTGCCATTGCAGACCGGCGAATAGCAGCAGCACGGCGGCAGTCCAGAGCAGTAGGTACAGCATCATGCTGCGTTGCCCGGTTTCGAAAAGCCCTACGGTGGTGTCGAAGGCGTGCGGTTTGCTCATGGCGGCTCCTGCGCGGTGACTTGCAGGGTAACGCACCGCGTTACGGTAGGGTCAAGAATGCTTTGTCGATCGAATGCGCTGTTTTGGTGCGTTCAGGGGTGTGCCGTGTGGCGTTTTAGTGGCCATGCGGAGCAGGATGGCGAAGGTTAAAGCACATTTGACGCCCAAATTATGGCGCTGCGTAAAGCTGGAACGCCTCTTGCTCAGCGGAGGAGTCTTTATTGGTTTGGCGCAATGCCAGGGAGGCACGTCATGTTGCTGCAACCCGCAGGAGTGCTGTTACGTCGACTTGGGCCGCTGGCGACGGTTGCTTTGCTGCTGTCTATCTCGGTGAGCTTGTTATGGCAGTTGCGCCAACAGCCGGCCTTGGTGATTTTGACGGCGCTGCTGTTGGCTTATTTTGCCTTGGCGTTATTGCTGCAGCGGGTTCGCCAATTACCGCCGGGGCAGGCTTGGTTGCCCCTCGAAGAGCGGCGCTTGGGCGAGCGGCAGCGCCAAGTGCTGGCGCAAGTCGAGCATGCGGCCAGCGAACTCAACACGACCAGTGAACAGCTAGCCTGCGATATCTCTGAGCAAAGTCTGGCGACCAGCTCGATTGCCGCAGCGGTAGAGCAATTTGACGCCACGTTGCAGGCCGGCGCCGATCTTGGTCGGCATTGCCAGCACACTGGGCGCAAGATGCGTGAGCAATCCGCGCAGGCCACAGAGTTAGTGCAGCGCATGCACAGCCAAATGCAGAGCGTGGCACAGCAGGTTTGCCAAACCCGTGAGCAATTACAGATGTTGCAAGCTCACAGCGCGCAGATTGCCGATGTCAGCAAGATCATTGCGATGATCGCTCAGCAAACCAACCTGTTAGCCCTGAATGCGGCTATTGAGGCAGCGCGCGCCGGCAAATATGGCCGTGGTTTTGCGGTTGTCGCCGACGAGGTAAGGGCATTGTCGCAACGCAGCCAAGCCTCGGCCGGTGAAATTGCGCAAAGTATCGAAGCCATGCAGGCGCAAATTGATGCGCTGCAAGGCTGCGTACAAGGGGTCGATGATGCCGCGGAACAAACTCAGCAATGCGCCGAGCAAGCGCAAGCGGCGACGTTAAATATCGATCAGTGCAGCCAAGTGCTGAATGATCAAATGCACGAATTGGAACACGCGCGAATGGAACAAACCCAAGCCGTCACCACCATTAACAGCAGTTTGCAGCAGCTTGGCTTGCTGGCACAGCGTAATCGCGAACATGCACAACAAGGGGCACAAGTGGCCGAATACGTGTTAACGGTTTGTCAGGGCAACGTTTAAGGAGCGAACAATGCACGCATGGTTATGGGCTGGTGCAGCCTTTGTCGGTGTGGTGTTGTCGTTGGCATTGGTCAGCTGGCTGGTTCACCTGCAAACCGCGCGACGCTTACGCCGCACGCAGCAGCAAGGTCTGATGTGGTTGGGCCGCCTGCGCGAGATTTTGGCGCAAATGCAGCGTCATCGCGGGGTGAGTTACGCCTGGCATCACGGCAGCAAGTCCATGGCGCAAGAGCGTGAGCAGCTGCAGCGTCAGCTTGATCAGCGCTTAACTGTTTTGAGCGCCGAGCTGCCTTGGCTGGCCAGCAATGAGCGTTGGCTCGGCATCACCGATCACTGGCAGCGCTTGGGCAGTAGCAGCTTGCAGCTGCATGCCGAAGACTGCTTGGCGCAGCACAATAATCTGATTCAGAACGTGCTGTACCTGATTGAAGACTTGGCTTTGCAGTTTCGCTTATCGCGCCTGCGCTTAGCCAATGGCTTGCACGTGCGCATTCTGTGGCGTGAATTACTCGCAGTGGCTGAATGCGTGGGGCAAGTACGTGCGCTCGGCAGTGGTGCCTGTGCCGATGGCTATTGCGACAGCGTGACACGCATTCGCCTGAACTACCTGCGCGAACAAGTCGAGCACGCCAGTCAGGCGATCTGGCAGCAGCTGCCGCCCAGTCGTGAGCAGAAGAATGCCTTACAGGCCTTGCTGGGGTGCTTGGACAGGGTGCTGTTACGCGGCCAAGTCGACTTGGGCGCAACGGAATTCTTCCAGCTAGCCAGTCATTCGCTGGATGCTTTGCACGCGCAATACGACGACGCCATGCTGGCGTTGCAACGCTAACGGCTCGGCAAGAGGGGGCAGTGAGCTGTTTCGGTGCAGCTTGTATCAAAAGCACAACAAACCCTAGGCTTACCCTATGCCTAGGAGAGTGCCATGCCTGCCGTCGTAACCCTGACGCTAAACCCCTCGCTTGATAAAGCCAGCAGCCTAGAAGCGCTCAGGCCCGAGAGTAAATTACGCCTCAGCGCGCCGACGTTAAGTGCCGGAGGTGGCGGGCTCAACGTAGCGCGTGCATTGGTGAGCTTGGGCTGCCCAGCGCAGGCGGTGTATCCCGCTGGCGGCCCGGCAGCCGCGTTATTGCAGCAGGCGCTAGAAGAAGCTGGCGTAAGCGCGCATGCCGTGGCCGTGGCGGCGCCGCTGCGCGAATGTTTGAACGTGCACGAACGCAGCACAGGCCGAGAATATCGCTTGATCATGCCGGGGGCGACTTTGGCGCACAGCGAAATCGATACTGTTTTGCAAGCGCTCGCGGACTTGTCTGGCTATCGGTATCTGGTGATCAGCGGCAGCTTGCCGGCAGGATGTGATGCCGCAGTCGTGGTGCGTGCCATGCGTCTGGCCAAGCACGCTGGCGCGCGCTGCGTGCTGGATTTGCCGGGTAACGTCTTGGCCGCCGTGCTTGCTGAAGAATCGGCGTATTTGATCAAACCCAATGTGCATGAGCTGGCGGATTTGCTCGGCGTACCCAGCGTACCTATTGAGCAAGCGGGGCTGGCCGCGCAACAACTGGTGGCGCGTGGCTTGGCGCAGCTGGTGTTGGTGTCTTGTGGCGCGAGCGGCGCGGCGTGGGCAAGCCCTTGGGGCGTGGATAGCCAGCAGGCGCCAACGGTGGCGAGCATCAGCAGTGTGGGAGCGGGGGATAGTCTAGTGGCCGGCTTTATCGCCGCGGCATTAACCAAGCCGCCGAATGATGCCGTTAGTGTGCGTGCGGCCGTGCTGTATGGCATGGCTGCTGGAACAGCCGCCACCTTAACGCCGAGTGATCGGCTGTGTGAGGCGGCGACGGTCGAGCAGTTATTCCGCGAGCTTAAACAGCCAAGCTGACCTGATTGCGGCCATTACGTTTGGCTTGATAGAGCGCTTGGTCGGCGCGCTGGATCAAGTCGCTGCCGTTTTCGTCGCTGTGCAAACTGGCACAGCCAAGGCTGACTGACAGCGGAATGTTCTGGCTGTTGACGCGGAACTGCAGGCTGTCGATGTTTTGCCGAATGCGCTCGGCAATCATCAGCGCATCTTGGCGGCTGGTGTTGGTCAGCAGCACGAGAAACTCTTCGCCGCCGTAGCGAAACACCATGTCGATGTTGCGCAGCGAGCTTTTGATCGCATTAGCAACCGAGCGCAGGGCTTCGTCACCGGATTGATGGCCCCACTGATCATTGAGGTTTTTGAAGTGGTCGATGTCGATCAGCAAGGCCGACAGCGGCTGCTGATGACGCTTGGCCATGGCCACTTCGCGCTCCAAGGTTTTATCCATGGCGACGCGGTTGCCGGTGCCGGTCAGGCCGTCACGCAGCGCGCTGCGCAGGGCATCGCGGTACATCAGCGCATTGCGCATGGGGAACAACAGGGCGCCGATCAGGGTTTCGATACGCGCCAATTCAGCTTCTTCAAAACGCTGTTGGCGACGCAGAACCAGCTCGCCCAAGTATTGGCTTTCGTGGGTGAGGCGATAGCTGGCCGAGTGACTGCCACGCTGACCCAGCTCGATACGCAACTCAACCGGGGCGTTTTGATAGCTCAGGGCGTCAATCGGGCAGGCGTGTTGCAGTTCCTGAAAGAAAATTGCCAGCAGGCGCTCCATCTCCAAGCTGGTCTGCAGCATGCTCACCAACTGCTGGCGGATACTCTCCAAGCTGCGCGGGGTTTGGCTTTGCACGCGACGACGACGCGGCTGAGCGATTTGCAACCGGGCGGTGTCGAAGTCGATGGTGTTGCTTTGAACCGAGCCTGCCATGGAAACCTCTACTGGAGTAAACACTAATGGGCATGGTTGACAGGGTTAAAGCGCAAACTGTGCCAGAAGCGAAGCAGGCTAGCTGTGGAGCGGGTTTTGGCGTTTTTTGTGCTGCCGCTCAGTGGCGTAGTGCCAGCTAATTGGCAGGCTTTTGCCGTCTGCGGCAAGGTGCTTGCCGCAGACGTTGCCGTTTTATTGACGGTTATTGAGCGTCGAAACTTTGCCCGTTGATGCCTTGGCTATCGGCACCCATGAGGTACAGATACACCGGCATGATGTCTTCGGGGGCAGGGTTCTTGTCGGGGTTTTCCCCGGGGTAAGCCGCAGCGCGCATGCTGGTGCGGGTAGCGCCGGGGTTGATGCAGTTAGCGCGCACGTTGCCGGTGCCGTCCAACTCGTCGGCTAGCACTTGCATTAAGCCTTCGGTGGCAAACTTCGATACCGCATAGGCGCCCCAGAAAGCACGGCCCTTGCGGCCCACGCTGCTGGAGGTGAACACCACCGAGGCGTCGCTGGATAAACGCAGCAGCGGTAGCAGGGTGCGGGTCAGGTTGAACGCAGCGTTGACGTTCACCTGCATCACACGCTGCCAGTGGTCGGCAGCGTACTGATCAATCGGCGCCATCGGGCCGAGTTGCGCGGCGTTATGCAGCACGCCGTCGATATGGCCGAATTCGCGCTCTAAGGTGGCGGCTAGCTCGTCGTATTCGTGGGCTTGTGCGGTTTCTAAGTTCAGCGGGTAGATGGCTGGTTGTGGGTGGCCAGCGGCTTCAATCTGGTCGTAGATATGCTCCAGCGCTTCGATATTGCGGCCCAGCAAAATTACCGTGGCGCCGTGTGCGGCAAAGCTTCGCGCAGCAGCGGCACCGATGCCTTTGCCGGCACCAGTGACCAAAATCGTGCGACCTTTAAGCAGCTCGGCGGGGGCACTGTAGTCGAACATGAAGGGCTCCTTGGGTGGCGCGCTGCGCCAAATAAATCAGTCAGTTATTAGCAGCCGCACAGGGCTTGTTCGAGCACGCGGCGCAGGTCTAGCGGCTGGTCGATCACCACGTCGGCGCCCCAGTTGCCGGGGTTGTCCTCGGGGTGAATGTAGCCGTAGCGCACCGCGCAGGTGCGCATACCAGCGGCGCGGCCTGCTTCGATATCGCGCACGTGGTCGCCCACATACAGCACTTCGCTGGGCTCGATATTCAGTTGCGTGCAGGCTAAATGCAGTGGCTCTGGGTCAGGCTTGCTGCGGGCTACGTGGTCTGGGCAAATCAGCACCGCACTGCGTTCATGCAGGTTAAGCGCACGCATCAGTGGCTCGGCAAAACGCACCGGCTTATTGGTGACCACGCCCCAGTGCAGGCGGGCTTGCTCAAGGCTGGCGAGCAGTTCTTCGATGCCGGCATAGGGGCGCGAATACACAGCGCAGTGATCCAAATAACGCTCAAGAAAATCTTGTCTAAGCGGCTCAAACGCGTCGCTGTCGGGGTCGATGGCAAAGGCGGTGGCCACCATGGCGCGGGCGCCATCACTGACCACCGCACGCACGGCGTCTTCATCAGCCGGCGGCAAGCCGCGTGCGGCGCGCATGGCTTGGGTCACGGCGATAAAGTCGGGCGCGGTGTCCAGCAAGGTGCCATCGAGGTCGAACAGTACGGCTTTTAAGCGCATCAGGCGTCCTTATGGGTGTGGATCATGTAGTTCACGTCCACATCGGCTTCTAGCTTGTAGGTGCGGGTCAGCGGGTTGTAGGTCAGGCCGATGATTTCTTTCACGTCGAGGTCGGCGGCGCGGCACCAAGCGCCCAGCTCGGAGGGGCGAATAAACTTTTTAAAGTCGTGGGTGCCACGCGGCAGCATGCGCAGCACATATTCCGCACCGATGATGGCGAACAGATAGGCCTTGGGGTTGCGGTTGATGGTGGAGAAGAACACTTCGCCACCGGGCTTAACCAGCGTGTAGCAGGCGCGAATGACTGAGGCCGGGTCCGGCACGTGTTCGAGCATCTCTAGGCAGGTGACTACATCGAACTGGCCGGGCATTTCGGCAGCCAATTCTTCAGCGGTGCAGCGGCGGTAATTGACCTTGGCGCCGGACTCCAGCTGATGCAGCTGCGCCACTGCCAGCGGTGCTTCGCCCATGTCGATGCCGGTGACATCGGCGCCACGCAGCGCCATGGCTTCGCTCAAAATGCCGCCGCCACAACCGACGTCGAGCACAGTCTTGCCGGCAAGCCCGGCGCGCTGATCAATCCACTGCACGCGCAGCGGGTTGATGTCGTGCAGCGGTTTAAATTCGCTGTTGCGGTCCCACCAGCGGCTGGCGAGGGCTTCGAATTTGGCGACTTCACTACGGTCAACGTTGCTCATAAGCATTCCTTAACGAGGACGAATGCGCTCAGCCCACTGTTGAGCAGCAGCGCGCAGGGCGCTGCTATCGTGGCGTTGCAGTTGGCGGTTGCTCAGCAAAGGCTTGCCGGCTACCCAAACATGCTGCACGCAGTCACGTGAGCTGGCGTAAATCAGTTGTGATACCGGGTCGTACAGCGGTTGCTGGGTAAGCCCGGATAAATCAAAAGCGACCATGTCAGCCTGTTTGCCGACTTCCAGCGAGCCGATCTGTGCGTCTAGGCCTAAGGCGCGGGCGCCATTTAAGGTGGCCATGCGCAAGGCGCGGTGTGCATCTAAAGCAGTGGCATCACCGCTGACAGCTTTGGCTAACAGTGCGGCGGTGCGGGTTTCGCCGAGCAAATCCAAATCGTTATTGCTCGCCGCGCCGTCGGTGCCAATCGCCACATTCACCCCGGCTTGCCAGAGACGTTCGACGGGGCAAAAGCCGCTGGCGAGTTTCATGTTCGACTCTGGGCAGTGGATCACGCTGGTGTTGCTTTCTACCAAAAGGGCCAGATCGTCGTCGCTGATCTGCGTCATGTGCACCGCTTGCAGGCGCGGGCCGAGCAGGCCTAACTCAGCCAAGCGCGCCAAAGGGCGTTGGCCGGTATTGGCGAGCGCTTCTTGCACCTCGTGGGCGGTTTCATGAATGTGCATGTGAATGTTTAGGTCACATTCTTCAGCCAGCAGGCGCACTTGCTTAAGGTTGTCATCGTTAACCGTGTAGGGCGCGTGCGGGCCCAGCGCAACGCTAAGGCGCGGGTGGTTCTTCAGCTCGTCGTGCAAGCGCAAGCCTTGGCGCAGTGCGCTGGCGGTATCGCTGGCGCCGGGCACGGGGAAGTCGATCACTGGCACGCTGATCTGCGCACGTACGCCGGCAGCGTGATACACCTCGGCGGCAATGCCGGGGTAAAAGTACATATCGGCGCTGCTGGTGATGCCGCCGAGCACCTGCTCGGCAACCGCGAGTTCGGTGCCGCAGCGCACGAAGTCTTCATTCACCCATTGGCCTTCGGCGGGCCAGATGTGCTCTTGCAGCCAGGTCATCAGCGGCAGGTCATCGGCTAAACCGCGAAACAAACTCATCGCCGCATGGCCATGCGCATTGATCAGGCCGGGGGCCAGCAGCATGCCGGGTAACTCAAGGGTTTGTTTGGCGTTAAGCGTGCGTGCTTGCTCTGCGGGGCAGATAATAGTGATGACGCCGTCGCGAACGCCCAGTGCGTGATCACGCAGTACCACACCAGCAGGCTCAACCGGTACGAGGTAGCTGGGCAGGACGAGTAAATCGAGCGGGGCGGCGTGGTCTGGCATGGGGTGTCCGGCGATTTTAAGTCGCGCCAGTATACCCGAGCCAAGAAGCCACGGGGCGGCTATAATGCCGCGCTTTTTGAGGGTGGAGACTGTCATGCGCGAGCGTTTGCTAGCGGCCGAGAAGGTGGTACCGATTCGTTGGCACGATGGCAGCTTGTACCTGCTTGATCAACGTCAGCTGCCGCTTAAAGAGCATTGGCAGCGGTTTGAACGCAGCAGCGATGTGGCGACGGCGATTCGCGACATGCTGGTGCGCGGCGCACCGGCAATCGGCATTGCCGCGGCCTTTGCTGTGGTGTTGGCGGCACGTGCGCGTTACGCCGCCGGCGGTGATTGGCGTGGTGCGTTAGCCGCCGATTGCCAGCAGCTCGCTGAAGCTAGGCCCACAGCGGTCAACTTATTTTGGGCGCTGCGCCGAATGGCGGAATGTTTGGCGGCGCAAAGCGACGACACAGCCCTGCAAGCGTTGGAGCAAGAGGCGCTGGAGATTTACACCAGCGACCGCGAAGCTAACTTGGTGATGGCCCAGTTGGGCGCCGAAGTGATCGAGCGCGACAATCCGCATCCGCAACACATTTATACCCACTGCAATGCCGGCGCTTTGGCGACCGGTGGCTTTGGTACCGCGCTGGGTGTGGTGCGTGCGGCGCATTTGGCTGGGCTGGTGGAGCGCGTGTTCGTCAATGAAACCCGTCCATGGCTACAGGGCTCGCGTTTGACTGCGTGGGAGTTGCTGCAAGAGGGCGTGCCGATGCGCCTGAATGTGGATTCCGCCGCCGCGCATGTGATGCGTGAGCACGAAGTGCGCTGGGTGATTGTCGGCGCCGACCGAATTGCCGAAAACGGCGACGTGGCGAACAAGATTGGCACCTATCAGCTGGCGGTCACGGCCATGCACCACGGCGCCAAGCTGATGGTGGTGGCGCCTAGCTCCAGCATCGACATGGATTGCGAATGTGGCGACGACATTGAGATCGAAGAGCGCAATCCCGACGAGTTGCTGTCGGTGGCGGGGCAACGCATCACCGTGGATATGCCGGTGTTCAATCCCTCGTTCGATATCACCCCGGCGGATTTGATCGACGTGATCGTCACCGAAAAGGGCATTGTCGAGCGTCCCGATGAAGAAAAAATGCAGGCACTGATGTGTCGTAAGCGTCTGCATTAACCCGTCTCAAGATGGCCAGCGTGGTTTTTCGCCGGCCATCTTTAAGCTGCTGATTTAAATGGGTGATATTCGCGTGAGCGCACCGCGCGTGATGTGGTAGCATCAAGCGCATTTTTTCGCCTGCCGACCTACTTGGCAGGCCTTGGCCCAAGGCGCGCAAAGCGCGGCGGGCAGGACAGCTAGATAACAAGGAACCAGGCAGCATATGGGCGAACTGGCCAAAGAAATCCTCCCAGTCAATATCGAAGATGAGCTGAAGCAGTCCTACCTCGATTACGCCATGAGCGTGATCGTGGGGCGTGCACTCCCGGATGTGCGCGATGGCTTAAAGCCCGTGCACCGTCGCGTGCTCTACGCGATGAGCGAGCTGAAAAACGACTGGAACAAGCCCTACAAGAAGTCGGCGCGTGTGGTCGGTGACGTCATCGGTAAATACCACCCGCACGGCGACTCGGCGGTGTACGACACCATCGTGCGTATGGCGCAGCCTTTCTCGCTGCGTTACACCTTGGTCGATGGTCAAGGTAACTTCGGTTCCATCGACGGCGACTCTGCCGCGGCGATGCGTTACACCGAAGTGCGCATGGCCAAGCTGGCTCACGAAATTCTCGCTGACCTCGATAAAGAAACCGTCGACTGGGTGCCTAACTACGACGGCACCGAGCAAATTCCGGCGGTTATGCCTACTAAGGTGCCGAACCTGTTGGTCAATGGCTCCAGCGGTATTGCCGTGGGTATGGCGACCAATATTCCGCCGCATAACCTGCGCGAAGTGATCGACGGCTGCTTGGCGCTGATCCAAAACCCAGAGCTGGGTGTCGATGATCTGATGCAGTTCATCCCCGGCCCGGATTTCCCCACAGCCGCAATCATCAATGGCCGTGCTGGCATTATCGAGGCGTACCGCACCGGCCGTGGCCGTGTGTACATGCGTGCTCGCGCCGATTTCGAAGATATCGACAAGAGCGGCCGCCAGCAGATCGTGATTACCGAGCTGCCGTACCAGCTGAACAAAGCGCGCCTGATCGAAAAGATCGCTGAGCTGGTTAAAGAAAAGAAAATCGAAGGCATCAGCGAGCTGCGCGACGAGTCGGACAAAGACGGCTTGCGCGTGGTGATCGAGCTGCGCCGCGGCGAAGTGGCCGAGGTAGTGCTGAACAACCTCTACGCACAAACCCAGCTGCAGAGTGTGTTCGGTATCAACATGGTGGCGCTGGTCGATGGTCAGCCGCGCACCTTAAACCTCAAGGAAATGCTTGAGGCGTTTATCCGCCACCGCCGCGAAGTGGTCACCCGCCGTACTGTGTACGAGCTACGTAAAGCCCGTGAGCGTGGCCATATTCTGGAAGGCCAAGCGGTTGCCCTGTCGAATATCGACCCGGTGATTGAGCTGATCAAGAAGTCGCCAACCCCGGCCGAGGCCAAAGAAGCCTTGATCGCCACCGGTTGGGAAGCCGGTGCCGTGGTGCACATGGTCGAGCGTGCTGGCGCGGAAAGCTGCCGCCCGGAAGATCTGCCCGAGCATTACGGCATGCGCGACGGCAAGTACTACCTGTCGCCCGAGCAAGCGCAAGCCATTCTGGAGCTGCGTCTGCACCGTTTGACCGGCCTTGAGCACGAAAAACTGCTCGCCGAGTATCAAGAGATTCTGGTCCAGATCGGCGAGTTGCTGCGCATCCTCAACAGCGCTGAGCGCCTGATGGAAGTGATCACCGAAGAGCTGGAGCAAGTAAAAGCCGAGTTCGGCGACGATCGTCGCAGCGAAATCGTCGCTTCGCAGATGGACTTGTCCATGGCCGACCTGATTCCGCAGGAAGAGCGCGTGGTGACCATCTCCCACGGCGGCTATGCCAAGACCCAGCCGCTGTCGGTCTATCAAGCGCAGCGTCGCGGCGGTCGAGGTAAGTCGGCCACCGGCGTGAAGGATGAAGACTACATCGAGCACCTGCTAGTCGCTAACAGCCACGCCACGCTGCTGCTGTTCTCCAGCAAGGGCAAGGTGTACTGGCTGCGCACCTTTGAAATTCCTGAGGCTTCGCGTACCGCGCGTGGCCGCCCGCTGGTTAACTTGCTGCCGCTGGATGAAGGCGAGCGCATCACCGCGATGCTTGAGATCGATCTCGAAGCGCTGCAAGCCAAAGCCGCTAACGAAGAAGAGCTGGACGATAACGACAGCAACGTGATCGAGGGCGAACTGGTCGAAGCGGATGACGCCGACGACAACGCCGATGACAGCGACGACACCTTGGATGAGCCCACTGGCGAATACATCTTCATGGCCACCGCTTTCGGTACCGTGAAGAAAACCCCGTTGGTGCAGTTCAGCAAGCCACGCAGCTCGGGCCTGATTGCCCTGAAGCTGGAGGAGGGCGACACCCTGATCGCCGCCGCCATCACCGATGGCAGCAAAGAGGTCATGCTGTTCTCCGACGGCGGCAAAGTAATCCGCTTTAAAGAAAGCCACGTGCGTACCATGGGTCGTACCGCTCGCGGTGTGCGCGGTATGCGCTTGGCCGATGAGCAGCGGCTGATTTCTATGCTGATCCCCGAGGCTGGCGCGGAAATCCTCACCGCTTCGGTGCGTGGCTACGGTAAGCGTACTGAGCTGGCCGAGTTCCCGCGTCGCGGTCGTGGCGGTCAGGGCGTGATTGCCATGGTCAGCAACGAGCGTAATGGTCAGCTGGTCGGTGCCATTCAGGTGCAATGTGGCGAAGAGATCATGCTGATCTCTGACCAAGGCACCCTGGTGCGTACCCGTGTGGATGAGGTGTCGAGCTTGGGGCGTAATACCCAAGGGGTGACCCTGATCAAACTGGCCAGCGATGAGTCGTTGGTTGGCTTGGAGCGAGTTCAAGAGCCCTCTGTCGAGGATGACGAACTGCTCGAAGACGGTGAGGACGCCGTTGCCCAGGTAACAGAAGCCGCCAGCGCGGACTCTGTCGAAGAGTAAGTAAAACCAATGGAAAGCCACCAGCGCCTTACCTAAGGCGCTGGTTTGTTTAAGCGTTGAGATAGAAGAGTTCAGCATGCGCGCGTTTAATTTCTGTGCCGGTCCAGCTGCGTTACCCGAAGCTGTTTTGCAACAAGCTCAGGCCGAATTGGCCGATTGGCAGGGCAAAGGCCTGTCCGTGATGGAAATGAGCCATCGCAGTGAAGAGTTTGTTGGTATCGCCCAGAAAGCCGAACAAGACCTGCGCGACCTGCTGGCGATTCCCGCTAATTACAAAGTGCTGTTCTTGCAGGGCGGCGCGAGCAGCCAGTTTGCGATGATCCCGCTGAACCTGCTCGGTGCAGGCCAAGTGGCCGATTACATCGACACCGGCATCTGGTCGAAAAAAGCCATTGAAGAAGGCCAGCGTTACGGCCAACTGAACGTGGCGGCTAGCGCCAAAGCTGACAAGTATTTCGCCATCCCCGAGCAAGCTAGCTGGCAGTTGAGCAAAGACGCCGCCTACCTGCACTACACGCCGAACGAGACCATCGGCGGTCTGGAGTTTGGCTGGATTCCCGAAGTGGATGCGCCGCTGGTGGCGGATATGTCGTCGACCATTTTGTCGCGTCCGCTGGATGTTTCGCGTTTCGGCATGATCTACGCCGGTGCGCAGAAGAACATCGGCCCAGCCGGCCTGACCATCGTGATCATCCGTGAAGACTTGCTCGGCAAGGCGCAAGCCGCTTGCCCGACCATGTTCAACTACCAAGTCGCGGCCGATAACGAGTCGATGTTTAACACCCCGCCGACCTTCGCTTGGTATTTGTCGGGCCTAGTGTTCAGCTGGCTGAAAGCGCAGGGCGGCCTGACCGCTATCGAGCAGCTCAACCGCCGTAAGCAAGAAAAACTCTATGCCGCGATTGATAACAGCAGCCTGTATGCCAACCCGATTGCCGTGGCGGATCGTTCGTGGATGAACGTGCCGTTCACCTTGGCCGATGAGCGCTTAGAAAAGCCTTTCTTGGCCGGCGCCGAAGCGCGCGGTTTGCTGAACCTCAAGGGACACCGTTCGGTGGGCGGCATGCGCGCCAGCATCTATAACGCGGTGCCCGAGGCAGCCGTGGATGCCTTGGTGGCGTACATGCAGGAATTCGAAAAGGAGCAGGGCTAATGTCGAGCACCGAAGAAAGCCAGCTCAAGGCGCTGCGTAAGCGCATCGACAGCATCGACGAGAAAATCCTCGAGCTGATCAGTGACCGCGCGCGCTGCGCCCAAGAAGTGGCGCGGGTGAAGATGCAGTCGCTGCCCGAAGGCGAAAGCCCGGTGTATTACCGCCCCGAGCGGGAAGCGTGGGTGCTCAATCACATCATGGAACTGAACAAAGGCCCGCTCGATAACGAAGAGATGGCGCGTTTGTTCCGCGAAATTATGTCCACTTGCTTGGCACTCGAGCAGCCGCTGAAAGTGGCCTTCTTGGGCCCGGAAGGCACCTTCACGCAAGCCGCCGCGCTGAAACACTTCGGCAATGCGGTGATCAGCGTGCCGATGGCCGCGATCGACGAAGTGTTCCGCGAAGTCGCCGCCGGTGCGGTCAACTTTGGCGTGGTGCCAGTGGAGAACTCCACCGAGGGTGCGATCAATCACACCCTCGATAGCTTTATGGAGCACGACCTGCACATCTGTGGCGAGGTTGAGCTGCGCATTCACCACCACTTGCTGGTGGGTGAAAACACCAAGACTGACCGCATCACACGTATTTATTCGCACGCGCAGTCGCTGGCGCAGTGCCGCAAGTGGCTGGACTCGCACTACCCGAATGTCGAACGTGTGGCCGTATCGAGCAACGCCGATGCCGCCAAGCGCATTAAAGGCGAGTGGAACAGCGCGGCGATTGCCGGCGACATGGCCTCCGATCTGTATGGCTTGACCAAGCTGCACGAAAAAATCGAAGACCGCCCGGATAACTCCACGCGCTTCTTGATCATCGGTAACCAAGAAGTACCGCCGACCGGTGAGGACAAGACTTCGATCATCGTCTCGTGCCGCAATAAGCCCGGCGCGCTGCACGATTTGCTAGCGCCGTTCCACACCAATGGCATCGATCTGACCCGCATCGAAACCCGTCCTTCACGCAGCGGTGTGTGGAGCTACGTGTTCTTTATCGACTTCCGTGGTCATCGCCACGACCCGCTGATCAAAGATGTGCTTGAGCGCATCAATGACAGCCAAGTCGGCGTCAAGGTGCTGGGTTCCTACCCCAAAGCGGTTCTGTAATTGGCTTGGCGCGCAAAGTGTGCCAGCGCTGTGAGGTAACGCATGTCGTGTGATTTTCTCGCTCAAGCCGTAGCGGGCGTGCAAAAGCTGTCGCCCTATGTGCCCGGTAAGCCGGTGGATGAGCTGGCGCGTGAGCTGGGTTTGGCGGTGGATTCCATCGTTAAGCTGGCCAGCAACGAAAACCCGCTGGGGCCAAGTCAGAAGGCTTTGGCAGCAATTCAGGCTGAACTGCCAGAGCTAACCCGCTACCCCGATGGCAATGGTTTTGTGCTCAAGCAGGCGCTGGCCAATAAGTTTGCCCTCGCGCTGGAGCAAATCACCTTAGGCAATGGCTCTAACGACATTCTCGAGCTGGTCGCTCGGGCCTTTTTGGCGCCCGGCTTAAATGCTGTGTTTAGCCAGCATGCGTTTGCCGTGTATCCGCTAGCCACCCAAGCGGTGGGTGCCGAAGGCCGCAGCGTACCGGCTAAAGACTGGGGGCATGATCTGCCAGCGATGCTCGCCGCATGCGATGCCAATACCCGGGTCATTTTTATCGCCAACCCTAACAACCCGACCGGCACTTGGTTTGATCAGGCAGCGCTTGAGGCTTTCCTCGATCAAGTGCCTGAGCACATTCTGGTGGTGTTGGATGAGGCCTATACCGAATACAGCGCAGCGGGCGAGTTGCCTAATGGCTTGGATTATTTATCGCGTTACCCGAACTTGCTGGTCTCGCGCACTTTCTCTAAGGCTTACGGTTTAGCTGCGTTGCGTATTGGCTATGCGGCTTCAAGCCCCGTGGTGGCCGATGTGCTTAACCGCGTGCGCCAACCGTTTAACGCCAATAGCCTCGCGCTGGCTGCGGCTGCTGCGGCACTCACAGATGATGCCTACCTAGAGCGCAGCCGTGTGCTGAATGACCAAGGCATGCAGCAGCTAACAGCAGGCTTTGCCGAGCATGGCCTTAACTGGATTGCTTCGCGCGGCAACTTTATTGCCGTGGACGTACAGCGCGATGCCGGGCCGGTTTATCAAGCACTGCTGCGTGAAGGGGTGATCGTGCGTCCGGTGGCGGGTTACGGTATGCCACAGCATTTGCGCGTATCGATCGGTTTGCCGGAAGAAAATCAGCGCTTCCTTGAGGCCTTGCGTAAGGTGCTGGCGGCGTGAGCGTGCAGCTCAAACGACTGACAGTCGTTGGCTTAGGCCTGATTGGCGGCTCGTTTGCCAAAGGCCTGCGCGAAACCGGCCTGTTTGCTGAAGTGGTTGGGGTCGACAAAGACCCACGCAGTCGCGCCCGTGCCGTTGAGTTGGGCGTGGCTGATCGCTGTGAAGCAACCTTAGCCGCTGGCTGCGCAGGCGCCGATGTGATCATGCTCGCCGTGCCAATTCTGGCGATGGAGAAGGTACTGGCTGAGCTGGCCACGGTTGAGCTGGGGCAGGCAGTGATTACCGATGTCGGTAGTGCCAAAGGTAACGTGGTGCGCGCTGCTGAGCAGGCGTTTGGCGCATTCCCCGCTGCGTTTGTGCCGGGCCACCCGATTGCCGGCTCCGAGCAGAGCGGCGTTGAAGCCGCCAACGCTAGCTTGTTTCAGCGCCATAAAGTCATCCTCACCCCGCACGAGCGTACCGATCAGCAGGCGCTGCGTTTAGTGCGCAAGCTGTGGGTAGCACTGGGCGCGCAAGTCGAGTTTATGGACATAAGCCATCACGACGAAGTGTTGGCCGCCACCAGTCACTTGCCGCACTTGTTGGCGTTTGGTTTGGTCGACTCCTTGGCCAAACAAAGCGAAAATCTCGAGATTTTCCGTTATGCCGCGGGTGGTTTTCGCGACTTTACCCGTATCGCCGGCAGTGATCCGGTGATGTGGCATGACATCTTCCGCGCTAACCGTGAGGCGGTGCTGCGGATTTTAGACATTTATCGTGCCGATCTAGACAGCCTGCGCGCTGCCATCGACACCGGGGACGGCGTCAGCTTGCTGGGGATTTTTACCCGCGCCCAAGCGGCCCGTGAACACTTCACTAAGATGCTGGCCCGCAGGGCCTACATGGACACTATGCACAGTCAAGACGTCAGCTACCTGGCCAAGCCAGGCGGTCGCCTGAGTGGTCGCGTTCGCGTACCGGGTGACAAATCCATTTCACACCGTTCGATCATGCTCGGCTCGTTAGCCGAAGGCACCACCGAAGTGGAAGGTTTCCTTGAAGGTGAAGACGCGCTGGCGACCTTGCAGGCCTTCCGCGACATGGGCGTGGTGATTGAAGGCCCGCATAACGGTCGCGTGGTGGTGCATGGCGTAGGCTTGCATGGCCTCAAGCAGCCGCCGGGCCCGCTGTATTTGGGTAACTCGGGCACTTCAATGCGCTTGCTCTCAGGCCTGTTGGCGGGGCAGTCGTTTGACACGGTGCTGACCGGCGATGAGTCGCTGTCCAAGCGCCCGATGGGCCGTGTGGCTAAGCCGCTGCGTGAAATGGGTGCGTTGATTGAGACTGGTCCAGAAGGCCGTCCGCCGCTGACTATTCGTGGCGGTCAGCGCCTGTCTGGCATGCATTACGACATGCCTATGGCTAGTGCGCAGGTGAAGTCCTGTTTGTTGCTGGCTGGCCTGTACGCGGCTGGCGAAACCTCAGTGAGCGAGCCCGCGCCGACGCGTGACCATACCGAGCGTATGCTGCAAGGCTTTGGCTATGCGGTAGACGTGCAGGGCAATAAAGCCGCGGTTAAGAGTGGCGGCAAGCTGTCTGCTGGCAAAATTGAAGTACCGGCGGATATTTCATCGGCGGCTTTCTTCTTGGTGGCGGCGAGCATCGCTGAAGGTTCTGAATTGCTGTTGGAGCACGTGGGCATCAACCCAACCCGTACTGGCGTGATCGATATCCTGCGCTTGATGGGCGGCGATATTCAGGTTGAAAACCAGCGTGTGGTGGGTGGTGAGCCAGTAGCTGATCTGCGTGTGCGTGCTGCCAAGCTTAAGGGCATCGAAATTCCTGAAGAGCTGGTGCCGCTGGCGATTGACGAATTTCCTGTGCTGTTTGTGGCTGCCGCCTGTGCCGAAGGCACCACCATTCTGCGTGGTGCAGAAGAACTGCGCGTGAAAGAGTCCGACCGTATTCAAGTGATGGCCGATGGCTTGAAAGTGCTGGGCATTAAAGCCGAGCCGACGCCGGACGGTATCGTGATCGAAGGTGGGCAAATGCTCGGCGGCGAAATTGACAGCCACGGCGATCATCGTATTGCTATGGCCTTCTCGGTGGCCTCGCTGCGTGCGCATGATGACATCGTGATCCGTGACTGCGCCAACGTAGCCACCTCATTCCCCAACTTCTTAGGCATTGCGCAAGGCGCCGGTATTCAAGTGGCGATGGAGAGCAAGGCATGAGTGAGCAGCCGCTAGTCATCGCTATTGACGGCCCCAGCGGCTCCGGCAAAGGCACGGTGGCTGGGCGTTTGGCGCGCAAATTAGGCTTTCATCTGCTGGATTCCGGCGCCCTGTACCGCTTGCTGGCGTTTGCTGCGCGCAACCATGGCGTGGCGCTGGATAACGAAGAGGCCCTGAAAGTGCTGGCTGCGCACTTGGATGTGCAGTTCCTAGATGATGGCGCAGGGCAGAAGATTATTCTCGAAGGCGAAGAAGTCACTCAGCTGATCCGTACTGAAGAAGCTGGTGCTGGCGCATCGCAAGTGGCGGCTTTGCCTGCCGTGCGCGAGGCGCTGTTGCAGCGTCAGCGGGCGTTTTGTGAAGCGCCGGGGCTGATTGCCGATGGTCGTGACATGGGCACTGTGGTGTTTCCTGAGGCGCCATTGAAGATTTTCCTGACCGCTAGCGCCGAAGAACGTGCCCGCCGCCGTTACCTGCAGTTGAAGGGGCAGGGGCTGGATGTTAACCTTGAGAGTCTTTTGTTGGAGATTCAGGCTCGAGACGAGCGAGACATGAATCGTGCAGTGGCGCCATTACGGCCGGCCGCAGATGCGATCTTGATGGACTCCACGGAAATGAGCATCGATCAGGTGCTCGAAGCAATCGACGATGAGCTTGCAGCGCGAAGCCTCGGCGATTGAATTTTTGAGGCGGTAACAGGTACCAGTCGAGCATTTCTGCTGTCACCAAGACCTCATTAAAACTAACCGACCCACGTCAACTGGTGATGTGGTGTGTAGGGCATAAGCCCGTTAAACAGGAATAACCATGAGCGAAAGCTTTGCAGAACTATTTGAAGAAAGCCTGAAATCCCTAGACATGCAGCCGGGTTCGATCATCTCCGGCATCGTGGTCGACATCGATGGTGACTGGGTTACCGTCCATGCTGGCCTGAAGTCTGAGGGCGTTATCCCAGTCGAACAGTTCTTCGACGAGCAGGGTGAACTGACCATTAAGGTTGGTGACGAAGTTCAGGTGGCTCTGGACGCGGTTGAAGATGGCTTCGGTGAAACCAAGCTGTCCCGCGAAAAAGCCAAGCGCGCCGAATCCTGGATCGTTCTGGAAGCAGCTTTCGCTGCCGAGGAAGTCGTCAAGGGTGTTATCAATGGCAAGGTCAAGGGTGGCTTCACCGTTGACATCAATGGCATCCGCGCCTTCCTGCCGGGTTCTTTGGTTGACGTTCGTCCGGTGCGCGACACTGCCCACCTGGAAAACAAAGAACTCGAATTCAAGGTCATCAAGCTGGACCAGAAGCGCAACAACGTTGTCGTTTCCCGCCGCAGCGTACTGGAAGCCGAGAACAGCGCCGAGCGCGAAGCTCTGCTCGAGTCTCTGCAAGAAGGTCAGCAAGTTAAAGGTATCGTCAAGAACCTCACCGACTACGGTGCGTTCGTTGACTTGGGCGGCGTAGACGGCCTGCTGCACATCACTGACATGGCTTGGAAGCGCATCAAGCATCCGTCAGAGATCGTGAATGTTGGCGACGAAATCGACGTTAAAGTGCTGAAGTTCGATCGCGAGCGTAACCGTGTATCGCTGGGTCTGAAGCAACTGGGCGAAGATCCATGGGTAGCTATCACCGGTCGTTACCCGGAAGGCACCCGTGTTCAGGCTCGCGTTACCAACCTGACCGACTACGGCTGCTTCGCTGAGCTGGAAGAAGGCGTTGAAGGTCTGGTGCACGTGTCTGAAATGGACTGGACCAACAAGAACATCCACCCGTCGAAAGTCGTTAATGTTGGCGACGAAGTGGAAGTTATGGTTCTGGACATCGACGAAGAGCGTCGTCGTATCTCCCTGGGTATCAAGCAGTGCAAGAGCAACCCGTGGGAAGACTTCTCCAGCAACTTCAACAAGGGCGACAAGATCTCCGGCACCATCAAGTCGATCACCGATTTCGGTATCTTCATCGGCTTGGACGGCGGCATCGACGGTCTGGTTCACCTGTCCGATATTTCTTGGAACGAAGTGGGCGAAGAAGCCGTACGTCGCTTCAAGAAGGGCGACGAGCTGGAAACCGTCATCCTGTCTGTTGATCCAGAGCGTGAGCGCATCTCCCTGGGCATCAAGCAGCTGGAAGACGATCCGTTCAGCAACTTCGTATCTCTGAACGACAAAGGCGCCATCGTTAACGGTACCGTTAAGGAAGTTGACGCTAAAGGTGCTGTGATCGTTCTGGCTCCGGAAGTTGAAGGCGTGCTGAAGGCCTCTGAGCTGAGCCGTGACCGCGTTGAAGACGCGCGTAACGTGCTGAAAGAAGGCGAAGCTGTTGAAGCTAAGATCATCAGCGTTGACCGCAAGTCTCGCGCCATCATCCTGTCCATCAAGGCCAAGGATTTTGACGACGAGAAAGATGCTATGAAAGAACTGCGTAACAAGCAGGACGTCGAAGCATCGGGTCCGACCACCATTGGTGATCTGATCAAGGCTCAGATGGAAGGCAAGAACTAATACGTTCTTACATTCTGTCGAAAAAAGGGCGACTTAGGTCGCCCTTTTTTATTGACAGTGCGTTTTGCTTAGTTGTAAGTGATGTGCGGCGCGTGATAAAACAGTGCTGGAGTTACCTAGTCGCTTGAAAACTAAGGGAAAAGCATGACCAAGTCAGAGCTGATTGACCGCATTGTTCAGCATCAGGGGCAACTGTCTTCTAAAGACGTCGAGCTGGCCATTAAGACCATGCTGGAGCAAATGTCACAAGCGCTCGCCACCGGCGAACGGATTGAGATACGCGGCTTTGGGAGCTTTTCTTTGCACTACCGTGCACCTCGCTTAGGGCGTAATCCTAAGACCGGCGATTCAGTAACGCTGGATGGCAAGTACGTGCCGCACTTCAAGCCCGGCAAAGAACTGCGCGATCGGGTTAACGAAGACGAATAACTAACCGACCTTTAAGGTATCTGCCATGCGGTACAGCATGAGCAGTTTCTTGGTTAGCGTCTGCTGAATATCCTGCCGCTCGAAAACAGAGAGATGAGGCAGGTTTTCTAGTTGTAAGCGATGCATGTGCAGATAGGGCATCTGCTCATCGAATTCGCGTAAATCACCTTTCATAAGAATGGGCAAAAACGCATCGCCGATCTTGCGTTGATCGCTGATGATGCGCGCAATCGCCTGCTTAAACGGCATGAACTTAGGTGCCGGTTGCCCTTTGCCAAGGTGCGCAGCGAGCACTAAACCCTGCTTGCCGAGTAACTCACCGGGCATGATGCACAGGCCTGTTTTGCGAATTGCGGCAGTGCGAATGCTGTGTAGGGTGTCGTGAAAGGCATACGGATTAGGCAGCACAACCATCTTGCGGCCTTGCTCGGTAGGGAAGTGCAGGTTGTAGTTGGTATAAATCTGCTCTACCGATTCGGAGTAGACGCACAAACGGTTTTCAAACAGCCGAATAAAGCGCTCGGCAAAGTCCCTTTTGCTGATGTGATCCATGTCCCAAACAAGATCAGAGTTGTCCTGTTGTTTGAGCACTTCGCTGTTGGTCATATTACGCCTTGAACTGTTGAGCTAACGCACTGACCTGATCGGCAAGCTGCTTGAGGCTGTCGCCTGCACGGGTAGTCTTCTCTGCAGAGTTTAAACTCTGGTGTGAGTATTGTGCAGCTTCGGTGACATTGCGATTAATGTCCTCCACTACATGCGACTGCTGCAAAATGGCGCTGGCAATTGAGGCATTCAGCCCAGACAGATTGCGCAGCACTTGGGTGATCGTTTCTAGGCTATCGCCGGCCTTGCTGGCTTGCTCAACCGTGACGCTAGATACGCGGCTGCTTTCGGTAATCACATTCACCGCAGCATCGGAGTTGCTTTGCAGTTTTTCGATCATGCTTTGGATTTCTTGCGTCGATTGTTGCGTGCGCTGGGCTAAAAGGCGCACCTCGTCAGCAACCACAGCAAAGCCGCGGCCCATCTCGCCGGCGCGAGCTGCTTCAATCGCCGCGTTAAGCGCGAGTAGATTGGTTTGCTCGGCAATGGTGCGTATCACCTCAAGCACCTTGTTGATTTCGTTGCTCTCGCTGGCCAAGCGCTGAATAACATCCACCGCATTGCCGATGGTGTTGGAAAGCTCGTTGATTTGCGTGATGCCGCTTTGGATGCTGGTCTGCCCTTGTTCGGCGGCTTTTTCTGCTTGGCGAACCTCATTGGCGGCTTGCTCGGCATTTTTTGCCACGTCTTGTACGCCGTAAGACACTTCGTTAACTGCCGTGGCGACCATTTCCATGCGTTGCGCTTGCTCTTGGCTTTGTACTTGGCCGTCGCGGCTAATCTGCGCCAGATCGCCGGCAGATACTTCAAGATCGCCGGCATTACCTGCCAGTTTACGCACGATGGTTTGCAGTTTTTCGGCAAATTGATTGAAGTGCCCAGCCAAGGCGGAAATTTCATCGCGGCCCTCTTGATTCAAGCGCCGAGTCAGGTCGCCGCGGCCGCTGGCGATGTCTTGCAGGGCATCTACCACGGTATCCAGCGGACGGGTAATGCTGCGACTTATCAACACGATTAATCCGGCGATCACCAGCAGTAACAGGCCTGTGGCTAAGCCTAAGCTCACCGCTTGCTGGGCAAATTGCGTCTCGACATCATCCACATACACGCCAGTGCCAATAATCCACCCCCAAGGCTGGAAGTGCTGGATGTAAGACACCTTAGCCACGGGGGCGTCTGCACCGGGTTTTGGCCAGTAGTAATCCACCACGCCATCATCAGACTTTTTCGCCAGCGCAACCATTTCGTTGAAGAGGAACTTGCCGTTGGGGTCTTTCACGGCCGAGAGGTCTTTACCGACTAAGTCTGCCTTAAACGGATGCATGACCATTTTGGGGCTTAAGTCGTTAATCCAGAAATAATCGTTGTCGCCGTAGCGAATGCTGCCGACGGCGCTTTTGGCAAGGTTCTGCGCTTCATCCTCGCTGAGTTTGCCGGCTTTAACCTGTGCGTGGTAATGCGCCACCAAGGTTAACGCCGATTCGGCAATGTGCTTGGTTTTCTCTACCTTGCTTTCGTAGAGGGTGCTTTTCAGGTTGCTCAGGCTAAAGGCACTCAAGCCCAGTAAGCCGACGACCACTAAAAGCAAAATCGAGAGCAGACGGCGGCGGATGGGTAGTTGGCGCAGGTTGTTCATTATTGTTCTCCCGGCATAAAAAGAGCGGCACTTATTTGCAATCGTGATGTCACAGCGCCTAAGTAAAATGTCGGCGCCGCCCCGGTGAACTTAATGGCGGTGTTTCCTTTAGCGTAGTCGTCCTTTGGTCGTAAGGAGAGGGCACAGTGGATGTAGTGGGGTTGTTGCAGGCGTTACTGCTGGGTGTGGTGGAGGGGTTGACGGAATTTCTGCCGGTTTCCAGCACAGGTCATCAAATTATCGTCGCCGACCTGATTGGTTTTTCCGGCGAGAAAGCCAAAGCCTTCAATGTGATCATCCAGCTCGGCGCTATTTTGGCGGTTATTTGGGAATACCGCCGCAAGGTATGGGCAGTGACGACAGGCGTGACGCACCAACCGGCGGCGCAAAAATTCACCATCAACCTGCTGATAGCCTTCTTACCAGCCGTGGTGCTTGGTTTGTTGTTTGCCGATGTGATTAAGGAGTATCTGTTCAACCCGCTGACTGTGGCTGCGGCCTTGGTGGTGGGTGGGGTGGTGATGATCTGGGCAGAGCGCCGCGAGCATCAGATCCGTGTCGAGTCGGTTGATGAATTACGCTGGCAGGATGCGTTGAAGATTGGCTTCGCCCAATGCTTGGCGATGATTCCCGGTACTTCACGTTCGGGGGCAACTATTATCGGCGGTTTGCTATTTGGCTTGTCACGCAAAACGGCCACTGAGTTTTCGTTCTTTTTGGCCATGCCCACCATCGCCGGTGCAGCGGTATACGACTTGTATAAACACCATGCGCTCTTTGCCGGCGATGACTTGCCGTTGCTGCTAACGGGCTTTGTCGCGGCGTTTATCAGCGCCTTGCTGGCCGTCAAAGCGTTGCTGAAGTTTATCGCCCACCACAGCTACGTGGTCTTTGGCTGGTATCGCATCGTTTTTGGCGGGCTGATTTTATTGACCTGGCAGTTCGGCTGGGTGGCCTGGAACGGCGCAGCCGCGCACGGCCCTTAAGGCTTCGTCGACACGCTTGCAACGCTCGCCCAGCTTTGAGCTAGGCTGATACTGTTGAGGAAGCCTCACGGGAGGGCGTTAGCGTGTCTGGGATTGACCTATGGGATGACGACGTCGGTGATGCCGCAAGCAGCGAGCCGAGTGCGCTAAGCGTTTTATTGTTGGCCAGCCCGCAATTGGCCAGCACATGGAGCAAAGACTTAGATGCTTATGGTATCGAGCTAACCGACGATGCCAGCCAGCCTTACGAGTTGGTGCTGGTTGAAGAGGCCTGGCCGCACGCCATGGCGCAATTGGGTGAGACCTTTACGGTAGCCAACGAAGACCGCCCACCGTTTTTGTTCTTGCTCAATGAAGCCGATGAAGCGCAGTGCTTACGCGCGTTTGCCGCCGGGGCCGACGAGTATGTGCACTTGCCGATCTCCGCGGCTGCATTTGCCGCACGTTTACGTCGTTCGGCGCAAACACTGCGCGAGCAAAAAACGCTTAAGGTGCAGCTGGACGAATCCTCGCGTATCGCTTTTCAGGCCATGAGCCTGAATGCCGAGCTCGGGCGCATCTTGCAGTTCATGGAGTCCAGCTTTGCTTGCCAAACCTTTGAAACCGTGGCCCAGCTGGCACTAAGCGCGTTGGCTGAGTTTGGCTTGCATTGCAGCTTAGGGATTTTCCATCCCGGTGGGCTTGAGTATTTCTATGACGATGGCCTAGAACGCACCATTGAGCGTGAAGTGGTGGAGATCGCCCGTAACCAAGGCCGCATTGCCGACTTTGGCCCGCGCACTATCGTTAATTACCCGCATGTGGGTTTGTTGGTGCGCAACATGCCGTTGCACGACCCCATTCGTTATGGGGTCATCAAAGATCATATTTGCTTTGTCGCTAACGCATTAGATGCGCGCGTCGCCGCTATGCTCACCGAGCGCGCGGCAAAAGACCGCGCGGTGCGCATTCAGGCCACAGCGGCGGTGCTACAGCAGATGATTGCCGAGATGGAAGACGCCAAGCTGCAACTCACGCGGGTGAGTACCCAAGAGCTTGAAGGCATGCTGGATAACCTGCATGTTGAGTTTTCCCAGTTGTGCTTAACCGCGCCGGAGGAAGATCGCCTGATGCACTTACTGACAGAATCCAGCGAGAGGATTAACCACTTATTTAAATCCACCGCTGAGCAAGACAAGGCCTTTCAGACCCTGCTCAAGCAGGTGGCCAGCACACTGGAGCGCTAACTGCTTGAACTTTAACGGCTTGCGAGCCTCAAACCCTGAAAGCGCAAGGGGGAGACTGCATGCGACTCACACCGCTGTTGTGTTTACTGGGGCTACTATCGACGTCGGCTTATGCTGAATCTGTGGCTAGCCCAGGTGGTTTTGGCTTGGGGCAGCCTTTGTATCAAGGCGACTTAGACCTAACCCCGCCTAAGGCTGAGCGTCATAGTGCTGAAGTGATAGAGGATGGCGCGTTATTGCCGGATATGTTCGCGCCACAAAGCGGGCGTAGCGTTAAGGTGGATGGCAGTTTAACCACGGGCGACAGTGGCGGTAGCTTCTTGCTAGACCCTAAAAGTATCGAAGGCGCCGAGTTGCGTATCAGCATCCCTAATTGATCGCCCTTGCTTAGACGATAGCAAATAGCACTAAGGCCAGCATCTGCTGGCCTTAGTGTTTGCCTCAACCGTTAGGGTGGTTGCGGCGGTATGGGAACACATCAATCACAGTACCGGCGCGAATTTGCTCCTGCAGGCCTTGCCAGTAACTGGCCTCAAACAAATCAGCGTGCATCTTGCTGAATAGGCGGCGCAGCTTAATGTCAGCAAACAGGAAAACCGGGAACTCTTCCGGGAACACATCGTTAGGCCCGACGCTGTACCAAGGTTCGCTGGCCATCTCGTCTTCGGGGTAGCGTGGCGGTGGAATCTTGCGGAAGTTTACTTCGGTCAGGTAGCAGATCTCGTCGTAGTCATAGAACACCACGCGGCCATGCCGGGTTACGCCGAAGTTCTTCAGCAGCATATCGCCGGGGAAGATATTCGCCGCGGCGAGTTGTTTGATCGCCATGCCGTAGTCATCAATGGCGGCGAGTGTTTGGTTCTCGCTGGCGGTTTCTAAGTACATGTTCAGCGGAATCATCCGCCGTTCCACCCACATGTGCTCAATCACTACGTGGTCGCCATCGAGACGAATAATCTCGCTGGCTACCTCAAGCAGCTCATCCAAGCACTCTTTTTCAAACTTGGCTTTAGGCACACGCACGTGGCTGAACTGTTGGGTGTCGGCCATGCGGCCCACGCGGTCGTGGCGTTTTACCAGATCGTATTTTTCCTTAACGATCTGTTTGTTCACCTCTTTAGGCGGGGCGAATTTGTCTTTGATGATCTTGAAGACGGTGTTAAAGCCCGGCAGGGTGAACACGCTCATCACCATGCCGCGTACGCCGGGGGCCATGATGAACTTGTCATCGGTATTGGCCAGGTGATTGAGCATGGCGCGGTAGAACTCGGTTTTGCCGTGCTTATAAAAGCCCAGCGAGCTGTACAGCTCGGCGGCTTGTTTGCCGGGCAAAATCTGCTTTAAGAAAGCCACAAACTCAGCGGGTACCGGCACTTCAACGAGGAAGTAAGAGCGGGTGAAGGAGAAGATAATCGACACTTCGGCTTCATCGGTGATCACGGTATCCAGCGCGATGCCTTTGCCTTCGCGATGCACCAGCGGAATCACCAGTGGCCACTGCTCGTCGCAGCTTTTAATCCGGCCGACCAAGTAAGCGCCTTTGTTGCGGTAAAACACTGGGCGCAAGAACTCGATGATCAGCTCTGGGTCTTTCTGCACCCAATCGGGCAGGGCAGTTTGTAAGTGATCGAGCAGCAATTTGGCGTCGCGCGCAACATCGTCGTAGGGCACGGCGAAACGGTAGTCATGCAGAATGCGTGCGGCGACGTCTTCTAGCTCGCCTTTCACCTCGTAGCGCCACGTTTGCGGCAGGCGATTGCGGCTGTGCATGGACGGGCGTGTGGTGTGCACGAACATGCAGCCATCGCTGATGTGATCGTGATGGAACACGCTGCAGAAGATCGAGTTAAACCAAGTTTCCGACAACTCGTCGTCTAAGCGTGGCTCGATCAGCTGGATGTAGGCGTTTTTCACCATCGGCCATTCGTCGAGGCTGTGCATGGCTTGATCGCCATAGCGGGCGCTAAAGCGCTTAACCACTTCGTCGACTTTGGCCTCGTATAAATTGATGCGCTCGGCCGAGGCTTGTTGTGCCTCTTGCCAGCGGGCCTGCTCAAAACGCTCGGCCGCGCCTTGAGTGATCTCGCGAAAACGCGCGCGGTAAGAATCAAAACCATCAAGAATCAGCTGCGCAATATCGCTGGCCTGGTTGGGGGTGAGCATCAAGGTGTCCTTCTGCGAGGCTTAAAGTCGATAAGTGGTTTATTCGCCGCAGGGCGGCTGGCCGGCAATGCCTGTCATCGCTGCCGGCAACTCGCGAGAGCGACGTTGCGCAGCATGCAGCTGTTCGGTTGTTAAGCGGCTTTCCAGCCCGTCACGCAGGGTGACGACCTCTGGGTCGCCGGCGCTAGCGGCTAAATTGAGCCAAGCATAAGCCTGCTCAATGTCTTTCGGCAGGCCGTAACCCACCACTTGCAGCGCGCCGAGGCGAGCCTGTGCTTGGCTGTTGCCGGCTTTTGCCGCAAGCAGCCAGCACTGCGCCGCGCGGCGGTAAGCAGCGCGGGCATAGTAGTGATCGGCCAACAGGCTCGCGGCGGGTAACGAGCCCGCGCGCACTGCTTTACGCAGCCAGGGCTCGGCCTCGTTAGCGGGCAACTGGCGCGCTAGCTTGAGTTGGGCTTCCGGCAGGCCACCGCGTGCGGCCATTTCTAGCTCGTGCAGCGCGGCGGCTTTATCGCCATGGCGGGCGGCTTGCTCGGCATTTAAGTAATGCTCTGCAGTGCCGGGTTTGAGCTCAGCGGCCACGCCCACCGCGCTGGTGCAAGCACACAGCGCGAGTATGCCGAAATGCAGGGCGCGCATTTACTGGGTGAGCTCCTGTTCGGTGAACAGGCCGTCAAACAGCATGCTCGACAGGTAGCGCTCGCCAGAGTCCGGCAGAATCACCACGATGGTTTTGCCTTGCATGGCCGGCTCTTGCGCCACTTTAACGGCCGCTGCCATCGCCGCACCGCACGAGATACCGCAGAGAATGCCTTCTTCACGCATCAGGCGCAGGGCCATGGCTTTGGCGTCGTCATCATTAACTTGCTCGACGCGGTCGACCATATCCAGATCCAAGTTCTTCGGCACAAAACCTGCGCCAATGCCTTGGATTTTGTGCGGCGCCGGTTTGACCTCGGCGCCGGCGATGGTCTGGCTGATGACTGGTGAGCTGACCGGCTCAACCGCAATCGAGGTGATCTTCTTGCCGCAGGCTTGCTTGATATAACGCGACACGCCGGTGATGGTGCCGCCAGTGCCGACGCCCGCGACCAGCACGTCGATAGCGCCGTCGGTGTCATTCCAGATTTCTGGGCCGGTGGTCTTTTCGTGAATCGCCGGGTTGGCTGGGTTTTCGAACTGCTGCAGCAGTAAGTATTTGCTGCTATCGGAGGCGGCAATTTCGGCGGCTTTTTCAATCGCGCCTTTCATGCCCTTGGCCGGTTCGGTGAGGATCAGCTCGGCACCCAAGGCTTTCAACACTTTGCGGCGCTCTAAGCTCATCGAGGCCGGCATGGTCAGAATCAGCGGATAGCCGCGCGAGGCGGCGACAAACGCCAAGCCAATGCCGGTGTTGCCGCTGGTGGGCTCGACGATGGTCATGCCGGGCTTTAAACGGCCGGCTTCTTCGGCATCCCACACCATGCTGGCGCCGATACGGCATTTAACGGAGTAGGCGGGGTTGCGGCCTTCGTTTTTCGCCAGAATGGTTACGCCTTCTGGGCCTAAACGGTTGATGCGGATCAGCGGCGTGTTACCAATGGCTTGCGAGTTGTCGTTGTAAATGCGGCTCATGGTCGTTCCTTGCCTTAAAAGCCCTAAGCCTAAGGCGCGGCGCCGATAGCGTCTAGGGCCTGAGCCCGTTTGTGCACGACCGCGACAAGGCTTGCTGAGCCTTTTGCTTCAGCCCTTTGACGGTGCTGCCTATAAGTAGAGTGTAGGCGGCGACAGGCTTGTCCCTCCGGGTTGCGCGGCAAATGGTGCCATACGTCGTTACCCAGCTTGATCAGGGAATAACCATTACCTGCGCTGTGTGCCTAGTCCTGGCGCCATTTGCCGCAGCAACGCGGTGCATGCACAAACGGGATCAGGCCCTAGCATCTATAGAGCTAAATCAGCGTGCTGGATAAGGCTCTGTTGTGCCGACTACCGGCGTTTTGATTGGCTGGCAAACGCTTGTTTGAAATTTGCTCGGGGCATACCATGAAAGTCTTTCGCAAGCTCATGCCCAGGATCAAAACGATGAAGTTCGAAGGTACTAAGTCTTACGTTGCCACCGACGACCTGAAGCTGGCCGTCAATGCCTCCATCACGCTGCAGCGTCCGCTGCTGGTTAAAGGTGAGCCGGGCACCGGCAAGACCATGCTGGCTGAGCAGCTGGCCGAGGCCTTCGGCGCCAAGCTGATTACCTGGCACATTAAGTCGACCACCAAGGCGCATCAGGGTCTGTACGAATACGACGCGGTGAGCCGTCTGCGTGACTCGCAGCTGAACTCCGACAAAGTTCACGATGTGCGCAACTACATCAAGAAGGGCAAGTTGTGGGAGGCCTTCGAGTCTGAGGAGCGGGTGATTCTGCTGATCGACGAAATCGATAAGGCCGATATCGAGTTCCCCAACGACTTGCTGCAAGAACTCGACAAGATGGAGTTCTACGTTTACGAGACCGATGAAACCATTAAGGCTGCGCAGCGCCCGATCATCATCATCACCTCGAACAACGAAAAAGAGCTGCCGGATGCCTTCCTGCGTCGCTGTTTCTTCCATTACATCGCCTTCCCCGATCGCGACACGCTGAAGAAGATCGTCGATGTGCATTACCCGAAAATCAGTGCTGACTTAGTCAACGAAGCGCTGGAAGTGTTCTTCGACGTGCGCAAAGTGCCGGGCCTGAAGAAGAAACCGTCGACCAGCGAGTTGGTGGATTGGTTGAAGCTGCTGATGGCCGACAACATTGGCGAAGCCGTGCTGCGTGAGCGTGATCCGACTAAAGCCATTCCGCCGTTGGCCGGTGCTTTGGTGAAGAACGAACAAGATGTGCAGCTGCTGGAGCGTTTGGCTTTCATGAGCCGTCGCGCAGGCCGCTGATCGCGCACTTGTAGGGTGGGTTAGGCTCGGCCGTAACCCACCAACCAGCCGCAAGGCTGGCCATGCCGATGCCGATGGCATCCCATGGTGGGTTACGCCGCTACGCGACTAACCCACCCTACGGATATTCGTGAGGCCGCTGTTATGCTGCTTAACCTGTTCAATGAAATGCGCTCGGCCAAAGTGCCGGTGTCGGTACGCGAGCTGCTCGACTTGATCAATGCGCTCAAGCACAACGTCGTGTTCGCTGACATGGACGAGTTTTACTACCTCGCCCGCGCCATCTTGGTGAAGGACGAGCGCCATTTCGATAAGTTCGACCGTGCCTTCGGCGCGTACTTTAAGGGCCTAGAAAACCTTAACGAGCATATCGAAGCGCTGATCCCCGATGAGTGGCTGCGCAAAGAATTCGAACGCACGCTAACGGATGAAGAGCGCGCCAAAATCGAATCGCTCGGCGGCTTGGATAAGCTGATCGAGGAGTTTAAAAAGCGCCTCGAAGAGCAGAAAGAACGCCACGCCGGCGGTAACAAGTGGGTCGGGACCGGCGGCACCAGCCCGTTTGGTTCGGGCGGCTTTAACCCCGAAGGCATTCGCGTCGGCGATGCCGGCAAGCGCCAAGGTAAAGCCGTTAAGGTGTGGGATCAGCGCGAGTACAAAAACCTAGACGATCAGGTTGAGCTAGGCACGCGCAACATTAAAGTGGCGCTGCGCCGTTTGCGTAAATTCGCCCGTGAAGGTGCCGCCGATGAGTTCGATTTGAACGGCACCATCGACCACACCGCCAAAGACGGCGGCTTGCTGAACATTCAAATGCGCCCCGAGCGCCGCAACACGGTAAAACTGTTGCTGCTGCTGGATATCGGCGGCTCGATGGACGCGCACGTCAAAGTCTGCGAAGAGCTGTTCTCGGCCTGTAAAACCGAGTTTAAGCACTTGGAGTACTTCTACTTTCACAACTTCATTTACGAAAGCGTGTGGAAGAACAACCTGCGCCGTACCAGCGAACGCACCAGCACCTTCGATTTGCTGCACAAATACGGCTCGGACTACAAAGTGGTGTTTGTCGGCGATGCAGCGATGGCGCCGTATGAAATCACCCAAGCCGGCGGCAGCGTTGAGCACTGGAACGAAGAAGCCGGCTACGTGTGGATGCGCCGCTTTATGGACAAGTTCAAGAAGGTGATTTGGATTAACCCGTACCCAAAACACACCTGGGACTACACTGCATCCACCCAGCTGGTGCGTGAGTTAACCCACGAGCAAATGTACCCGCTGACTTTGCAAGGCCTTGAAGAAGGCATGCGCTTCTTAGCCAAGTAAGTGCTGCTGTTAACAAAAAGCCCGCGACAATTTCGCGGGCTTTTTGTTGATGGGGTAGGGGTTAGAAGCGAATCCGCCCGGTAAAGGCATCTTTGAGCATCACCCAGTCACCCATGAAGCTCCACAGTGGGTATTTGAAAGTGGCAGGTTTGTTCTTCTCAAACACGAAATGCCCAACCCAAGCAAAGCCGTAACCGGCCACCGGTAATGCCAACAGCCACAACCACGCTTGGTTGATGACGGCGTAGGCCAAAATGCTCAGCACCAGCAAGCTGCCAACATAGTGCAGGCGACGGCACACGTCGTTGCTGTGCTCTTGCAGGTAGTAGGGGTAGAACTCGGCAAAGCTGTGGAATTCGCTTTGTTTCACGGTGTTGTCCATGGGGCGCCTCCGGTAGACATCTTCTTATGCACTTACCTTAGGCCGAGCGACTGGGGCTGGCACTGACTTTGGCGGCCAGATTAAGATGCGCGTATCGCATAAAAACACCACAAGACGATGGCGCAACGTACAACTTCTTCCAATTGGGCGCGCAGCATGGTGGCTGCGCTAGAGCTTGGCGGCGTGGACTGCCGAGCGATTTTTGCCGAGCTAGCGCTGGACTACGCCGCGCTGGATGACCCCGAGGCGCGCTTCGCCCAAGACGCCATGACCCAGCTCTGGCAAACCGCCGTAGAGCGCAGCGGCAACCCGGCGATTGGCCTAAATATGGCGCAGGTGATTCGCCCGTCGGCGTTTAACTTGGTGGGCTATGCGCTGATGTCTAGCCGCAATCTGCTCGAGGGCTTTCAGCGCATGGTGCGTTATCAGCGCATCATCGCCGAGGGCTCGGACTTATCACTGAAAGTGCAGCCCGATAGTGTCGATTTGTGCTTGGCCATTCATGGCGACCAGCTGCCGCCGGCGCGGCAGTCGGCCGAAGCGGCGTTGGCGTTTTCGCTAGCTTTTTGTCGGTGGTTGAGTGGTCGCGCCATCGAGCCCTTAGAGGTGCGTTTATGTGGGCCGGAACCGGACGACATCAGCCCCTATCAGAAGGTGTTTGCCATTCGTCCGCGCTTTGCTCAAGTCGACTATGCACTGCGGTTTTCCCGTGATGACCTGCAGTACCCGCTACCCAGTGCCAACGACAGTCTGGCGCAACTGCACGACCACTATGCCGGCGAGTATTTGGCGCGCTTTGGCGACAGCCGCGTAACCCATCAGGTGCGCCAGCTGTTGTGCCGTTTATTGCCGCAAGGCGAGCCGAAGCGCGATGAGGTGGCGCAGCAGCTAAATATGTCCAGCCGCACCTTGCAGCGCCGCTTGCAGGAAGAAGGCAGCGGCTTTCAGCAGTTGCTCGATGAGTGCCGGCAAGGCTTGGCGTTGCAGTACCTGCGCCAGCCCGAGATCTCGTTATTAGAAGTGGCGTTTTTACTCGGCTTTGCTGACCCGAGTAACTTCTTCCGCGCCTTCCGTCGCTGGTTTGCCATGACGCCCAACGAGTATCGCGAGCAGCACGCCGGCGATACCCATCAGTGACGCCAAAAGGCGCGGGTTAGCGGCACTAGCAAGGTCAGAATCTCCAAACGGCCTAGCAGCATGCCTAAGGTCAGCAGCCACTTAGCCGCATCCGGCAGGCTGGAGAAGTTACCCGCCGGGCCAATCACTGGGCCAAGTCCCGGGCCGACGTTACACACGGCCGTGGCAGCGCCGGTTAGTGCCGTCACCCAATCTAGCCCCAATAAACCAAGGCCCAAGGCAATGGCGCCGATGGTGATGGTGAAGAAGAACGAAAAGGTAATCAGCGAGCGGATGATGTCCTCATCCAGCGGATGGCGATTGTACTGCTGGGTAATCACCGCACGCGGATGGATCATTAACGTGAGGTTGGCCTTAAGCAGCACATAAGCCACCTGAAAGCGGAAGATTTTTAAACCGCCGGCGGTGGAGCCAGAACAGCCACCGACAAAGGTGAGATAGAAAAACACCAAAATCGCAAAGCCGCCCCAGGTGGTGTAGTCGCCCAAGGCAAAACCGGTGGTGGTGACGACTGAGGTGACATTCACCGCCACGATGCGCAGTGCATCCCACCAAGCATGCTCGGAGTGCAGGGTGAGCCACAGGGCGAGCAAAACCCAGGTGACCAGCAAGAAGGCACAGAAGCCGCGCACTTGTTGATCTTTAATCAGAGCGCGGTAATTGCCGCGCCCAGCAGCCACCAGCAGGGTGAAGGGTAGGCTGCCCAAAATCATAAAAACCACCGCCACCCAATGCACGGCAGGTTGCTGCCAGTTGGCCAGCGAGCTATCGGAGGTAGAAAACCCGCCGGTGGAGATAGTCGCCATAGCGTGGTTGATGGCATCGAACGGCTGCATGCCTGCTGCCCAGTAGGCGAGAAAAGCCAGCAAGGTGAGCAGGCTGTACAAGCCGAGAATGTATTTGGCGATCATGTGCGAGCGCGGCAGCACCTTATCGCCCCAGTCGGAGGATTCGGTTTGGAACAGGCGCATGCCACCAATGCGCAGCAACGGCAGAATCGCTACCGCCATGCCGATAAAGCCAATGCCGCCCAGCCAGTGCAGCATCGAGCGCCAGATCAGCAGGCCGGCAGGGGCATGATCGAGCCCCACCAATACCGTAGAGCCGGTGGTGGTGATGCCGGACATGGTTTCGAAGAAGGCGTCGGTGTAGCTGATTTCCTGAATGATCACCATCGGCAGGGCGGCAAAAATACACACCACGATCCAGCTGGTGCCGGTCAGCAGGTACATGTCGCGCGGGCGCAGTTCGCCGCGATCGCGATAGCCCATGCCGATCAACACAGAACCGGCAATAAAGGTGATACCGGCAGAATGAATAAAGGCTGATAAGTGCTCGGGGTGGTGATCGAGAATCACGATCAGCATGGGCACCAGCATGCTGCCAGCCAGTGCGAGCAAGAAAATGCCGAGGATGTAACTGACACTACGCAGCGATGCCAGAGGCATGTGAGTGCTCCGCAAGGGGGATTAGTGACGCCAGAATGCGCCCGTCAACAGCACCAGCAGGGTAACAATTTCTAAGCGGCCCAGTAGCATGCCCAGCGACAGCAGCCATTTGGCCGTGTCGGGCAGACTACCAAAGTTGCCCGCCGGGCCGATGGTTTCACCAAGGCCGGGGCCGACGTTACACACCGCAGTGGCGGCACCGGTCAATGCGGTAATCGGATCTAACCCTAATAGGCTTAGCGCCAAGGCCAGCAAGCCAATGGTGATGGTGAAGAAGAACGAGAAGGCCAAAATCGAGCGCACGATATCTTCATCGAGCACATGGCGGTTGTACTTTTGAATCAGCACCGCGCGTGGGTGCACCATCTGCTTTAAGTTGCCGCGCAGTAAGGTGAGGGCGACTTGAAAGCGGAAGATCTTTAAACCGCCGGTGGTCGAGCCTGAGCAGCCACCGATAAACGCGATGTAGAAAAAGATCATAAAGGCGAAGCTGCCCCACAGGCTGTAATCGCCTACGGCGTAGCCGGTGCCAGTGATGATGCTGGTGGAGTTAAACATCACCAAACGCAGCGAATCCATAAAGGCATGGTCGCCGCTGTGCCATTGCCACAGGGTAAAGACAAACCAGATGCCGCACAGAATCAGCAAAAAGCCGCGCACTTGTTCGTCTTTCCACAGAGGGCGCAAGTTGCCGCGAAACGCCGCGACATACAGGGTAAAGGGTAAGCTGGCGAGCAACATGAAGGGGATCGCCGCCCAGTGCGCCGCATCACTGAACTTGCCCATCGAGTTGTCGGAGGTGGAATAACCGCCGGTAGAAACCGTGGTTAAGGCGTGGTTGATGGCATCGAACCACCCCATGCCCGAAGCCAGATAAGCGCCGATGCAGGCAAAGGTGAAGGTGAAATACACCAACACAATGTACTTAGCCGCCACGTGCGAGCGCGGCATGATTTTGTCGCCCCAGTCGGACGACTCGGTCTGGAACAGTTTCATACCACCGACGCGCAGCAAGGGCAGAATCGCTACCGCCATGCCGATAAAGCCAATACCGCCAAGCCACTGCAGCAACGAGCGCCACAGCAACAAACCCGGTGAGAGGTTATCCAACCCGCTTAATACCGTAGAGCCGGTGGTGGTGATGCCCGACATGGTTTCGAAGAAGGCATCGGTGTAGCTCATGTGCTCAATCAGCACCATGGGCAGCGCACCGAAGGTGCACACCACAATCCAGCTGGCACTGGTGAGAAAGTACATATCGCGCGGACGCAGACTGGCGTTTTTTGGCCGACCTTGGCCGACTAAGAAGCAGCCGGTGACAGCGGTAATCAGGCTCGACCAAAGAAAGGCGTTCAAGTCTTGCGGTTGATTCATCACCAGCAGGCCAACCATAGGTACCAACATGGCAATGGCGAGGGTGATCAGAAAAATACCGAGAATGAAGCCAATAATGCGTAAGGTCGACAGAGACATTGCGTCAGCAGGCGGGGTCTGGCTAAGGGTGGCTCATTCTAACGGTGTGGCAGGGCGTGTAAAGAAAAAACACGGCGGGTGAGGGTGCGTTCTGGCGCTTGCTCGTGGCCTTGTCGGCCCCCGCTGCGCCTGTGTTGAGCACAGTGGCGCAGCGGGTGTTCAAGCTTACTGGCAGGGCTGGCCTACCGAGGTCAGCGCACGCTTAAAGAACTGCAGTTGGTAGCCCGAACTAGCCGCTTTGTTGCACAGCTTAGTGCTGTATTTGCGGTATTCGGCGATAAACACCGCTTTACCCTGTGCGGTAAAGGCGCTGTAGCCGCCACACTCGTTGTAGCGATAGCAGCTTTCGTTTAGCGCAAAGTCAAAGTGGTTAACCAGCTGCGGGATCAGCTCTACGGCGTTTTTCAGTGCAATGCCTAATTGGCGGGCATGCGCTTGGTCGGCCAGCCAGCGGTTGAAATCAACCTGATCCGCTTCGCTCAGGCCTAGGCCGTTATCGTTGCTGTAACCGTCTATGTTGTCCGGCTCGACTGCGTGGCAGCCTTTGCTGGCGGCCAAATCAAGGCGTTTGGCCAATAAGGTGCGCACTTGCGGGTTGCGGATGTCTAGCCAGCGCTCGCCCGGCCAGCCCGATAAGTTATTGCCCAAGGCACTCTGCGGGTACTGCGCGGCATCGTCGCGCCAGTCTTCCCAGCTCCCGGCGCTGAAATAGCACACCACAATGCGGCCTTGCGCTTTCAAGTTGGCGATGGTGCTGGCAGGGGTGTCGTACAAGTCGATGTCGTACACGTGGCGATTGGGGTACTGCAAGGTGCCACTGAGCTGCCAGTGCCAACTGGACGTCGGCGGAATGCTAACCGGTGAAGCGGTGCAGAGGCTGCCCATCAGGGAGCCAAACACGGCGCAGAAGAAACTGAGCATGGTTTTAGGGTTCGAGAACATGATGACCTCCGCAGATAGTGCCTGATTCCACAGGGAACGTGTTGAGGCTAGCGTTGGGGGCTTGGCACTGCTTGCAGTATCGCTAGAATCTGCGGGGCGGTTGGCAAAATTTGATGAATTTTTGGCGTCATTTATTTGTTGCTGGTTGTTTTGACCACTTCAGCGCCGCTGCAATCCTCTTTTCTCGGGCAATTTCGTTATTGGTGAGTGGTCTAACATGTCGGCTCAAAGTCCGTGTATGTCGTGTGGCGCCTGCTGCGCGTATTTTCGTGTGTCGTTTTATTGGGGGGAGTGTCAGTCGGCCGGTGGTACGGTGCCGGACTCACAGGTGATCGCCGTATCACCGCATTTGGTGGCCATGATCGGCACCGATCGCAAGCCGGCGCGTTGTGCCAACCTGCTTGGCGATGTTGGCAGCGAAGTGCGCTGCACTATGTATGAGCAGCGCTCGAGCACCTGCCGCGAGTTCGCGAGTTCCTGGGAAAACGGCGTACATAACCCCGATTGCGACAAAGCACGGGCAGCGCATGGTTTGCCGCCGCTGCCGCGCCCATTTGAGCCAGAACTAACGCCGGTAGTGGCTTAAACGCCGGGCAAAAAAAAGGCCGCCAGTGCGTGCTGGCGGCCTAGTGGCTCAATAGCAAAGATTTGGGGGCGCTGATTTAATCGGCGAACGGCTCAAGCACAAGGCGTACGGAGCGCAGTAAGCGAGACATACCGTCTGGTAGGCAAGCTTGCGAGCACCGCACAACGCAGTGATTGTGATGTGCAGCCATTAAAGCAGTGCCTCCTAGTTACCAGCGTAAATCCGCTTGCTGAATATGCTGATAAAGGCTGTCGTTAAGGGCTTGATAACCAGCCTCGCCGGGTAGCCATGCCCACAGCGGCTCGCCAGAGCACTCGGCAGGGTTAAAGCCGGCACGCTTTAAATCGGTTTTTTGATATTTGAAGGTGCCGGTGGTTTGCAGCTGCGTTTGAATGCGCAAGAACAGCGGAATGGCGTACACCGGCAGTTCATTTTGCAAATGTGCCAGCAAGGCTTGGCAGAAGGCGGCGTCTGCCTGCCTGCCCGCTGCCAAGCCAATGGCGGCCATACCGCAGCGACCGTTGGTGTTGGGAATCTCCACGCCGTAGACAATCGCATGCTCGACACCGGGGAAAGCCATCAGCGCGCTTTCCACTTCGGTGGTGGAGACGTTTTCGCCTTTCCAGCGGAAGGTGTCACCTAAACGGTCGACAAACTGCGCATGTTTGCAGCCAATGGCGCGCATCATGTCGCCGGTGTTAAACCACGCATCGCCCTGTTTAAACACGTCGCGCAGAATCACCGCTTCGCTTTTCGCGGGGTCGGTGTAGCCATCGAATGGCCATTTTTTGCTGATCTCGCTGATCAACAAACCCGGCTCGCCGTCGGCCACTTGCTCAAGACGTCCTTTGGCGCAGCGCACCGGGCGGTTGTTGTCCATGTCATAACGCACGATGGCAAAGGTGGCTGGCGAGTAACCCACGGTGTTGTCGAAGTTGAACACGTTGGTAAAGCCAATATTGCCTTCGCTGGCGGCGTAGAACTCGGTGACGCGCTCAATGCCAAAGCGGGTTTTGAACTCCTGCCAAATTGATGGGCGCAGGCCGTTGCCGATCATCGAGCGCAGGGTGTTGTGCTTTTCTTCCGGGCACTCCGGCTGGTTGAGCAAATAGCGGCACAGTTCGCCGATATAGCCAAAGCTGGTGGCTTGGTAGAAGGCCACGTCTTTCCAGAAGTTGCTCGCCGAGAATTTGCGCCGCAGGGCAATGGCCGCGCCACCGGCCAGTGCCGAGCTCCAGCACACAGTCACGGCGTTGTTGTGGTAGCAGGGCAGCGTCACATACAGCACATCGTCGCTGCTGAGGGCCAAGCCCGAATGGCCAAAACCGCCGTAGCACTTGATCCACTTGCCGTGGCTCATGATCGACGCTTTCGGAAGGCCCGTGGTGCCGGAGGTGTAGATATAGAAGCAGGCGTCTTTTAAGCGCACCTGCGCGGTTTCTGGCAGATTGCTGTCGGCGGCACTCAGCGCGCGCTCGCCGAGGTTTTGCCAACCTTGCGGGGCCTGAGCATTGCTCGTGAGGGTATCGGCGTCGGCGACAAAATAGCGCACGCCTTGCGCGGCGGCGCCGGCAATCTCGTCATGCACTTCGGCAAAGGCTTCTTGCATTTCTTCGCCGACCACAAAACGCTTGGGGCTGACCAAGTTCAAACTGTGGATCAGCACTTTGCCGCGCTGGGTTGTGTTGATCAGCGCGCCAATGGCACCGAGCTTAGTTAACGCAGCTAGCGTGGCTAGTAGCTCTAGGCGGTTTTCCAACATGATGGCCACGACATCGCCGTGCTGCACGCCATCGGCCTTAAATACATGCGCTAGGCGATTAGCCCACGCATTGAACTGGCGATAAGTCAGGCGGCGCTGTTCATCTAAAACGGCTAAACCATCCGGGTTGCGCTCGGTGGCTTTTTGCAGTGCCCAAGCCAGTGACAATGGCTTATCGCGGTTGCGAATGCCCGCGTAGTAGAGGCCTTTCAGTAGGCGGGGCAAGCGGGGCAGTTGACTGGGCAGTTGGCGAATAAAACGGGAAGGGGTGATCAGGTCGGCTTGGCTCATGAGCTGTCCTTGCGCTTATTGTTGTGAAGGGCCGGGCATCCGGCCTTAAGGCGAAGGTAAACCCGAATGCTAATCAGCTTCAAGGCAAGACCCCTTGGCCTTGCCGCCTGAAGGCTGGTCAGTTGAGTCAATCAACAAATAAATCGGTCATCAATTTGCCGGCCGGATCGTAGCGGTAATGCTCGAAATCGCTGACGCCGTGCTCACGCAGAATTTCTTCGTCGATCAACAGGCGGCCGCTGATTTGCCGCTCGCTGCTGGACAAAATCACCTGCGCGGCATCGGCCATAATCGCTGGCTTGCGCGCTGCTTTCATCACTGCGGGGCCGCCGGCTTCGAACTCGATAGCGGCGGTGGCGATCACGGTTTTTGGCCACAGTGCGTTCACGCTGATGCCGTACTTTTTGAACTCTTCGTGCATACCAATGGTGAGCATGCTCATGCCGTACTTGGTGGTGGTGTAGGGACCGTAGTTGGCGAACCACTTAGGGTCGAGGTTCAGCGGCGGGCACAGGCTTAAAATATGGCCCTTGGACTTTTTCAAGTACGGTAGCGCCGCTTGGCTGGCGACCATCACCGCGCGGGTGTTGATTTGGAACATCAGGTCGTAGCGCTTGGGCTCTAAGTGCTCGACGCCCATCAGGCGGATGGCTCCGGCGTTGTTGATCAGCGCGTCGATGCCACCGAATTTCTCTGCCGCTTCGGCCATGGCGGCTTTTACTGCGGCTTCGTCGCGCACATCCATTTGCAGCGGCAGCGCTTGGCCACCAGCGGCGACCACTTCTTCGGCCACGCTAAAAATGGTGCCCGGCAGCTTAGGATGCGGCTCGGCACTTTTCGCCGCGATGACGATATTGGCGCCTTCGGCGGCGGCTTTTAAGGCGATCTCGCGGCCAATGCCACGGCTGGCGCCGGTGATAAATAGGGTTTTACCGTTAAGGCTCATGAGTATTCTCTAGGGGTAAGGTTGCAATGGTTATATGTGGGGAGGCGCTGCTTTAATCGGCGAACGGCCCAAGCACAAGGCGCCCGGCGCACAGCAACTGAGACATACCGTCTGGTAGGCGAAGTTGCGCGCACCGTGTAACGCTGTGCTTGGGTTGTGCAGCCATTAAATCAGGGCCTCCTAGGCTTCGGCAGCTTCGACTTCGACCAGCAATTGGCGATTTTTAACTTGATCGCCTTTGCTGACCTGCACGCGGCGCACGATGCCGTCGACGGCAGCTTTCAGCGGGTGCTCCATCTTCATGGCTTCGAGCACCACCAGCAGTTGGCCTTTGCTGACGTGCGCGCCTTCGTCGATCAGTACATCGACAATCGCGCCATCCATGGGGGCTTTCACTGCGCCGCCGCTGGCGCTGTCTTGTGCACTGGCGGGCGCATGCGTGATGTCAGTGAGGCACAGGTTGCCACTGTGGCCGTGCAGCCATAGCTGCTCGCCTTGGGCGACGTAGGCTTGGCGGCGACGCACACCGTTTTCGATCAAGGTGAGTTGCTGGCCGTCATCGGCGAGCAGGGTTAGTTCAACCGTGCTTTCACCGACTTGTGCGCTCAGCTTGGGCTGCACGCCGCTTTGCAGCACGCTGAGGCTCACTGCATGACGCTGCTCGCCATGGGCGAAGATAAACTGCCACGGCGCATTGCCGGCGCTGCGCCAGCCGCTGAGCTGTGCTTGCGCCGCCACATTGCCGCCATGCCAGTAGCGCAGCGCGGCAGCAATCGCCAACTCGTTCGCGGTGAGCGAATGCGACTGCAGGCTGGGGTCGTTGCTGAAGTGCTCGCCAATAAACGCCGTGGTGGCATTGCCGGCAGCAAACTCGGGGTGCGCCAGCAGGTTGGCCAAAAAGCGCTGGTTGGCGTTAACGCCCAGCAGCACGCAGTTATCCAGTGCACGAATCAGCTTGCGGCGGGCATCTTCACGGGTGGCGCCGTAGGCGATGACTTTGGCCAGCATCGGATCGTAGAAGGGCGTCACCGCTTGGCCTTCTTGCAGGCCGTGGTCGATGCGAATGCCGTCTAACAGTTCCGGCGCCCAGCGCAGCACGTGGCCGGTTTGCGGCAGAAAGTTATTCGCCGCGTCTTCGGCATACAGGCGCACTTCGATGGCGTGGCCATTAAGCTGAATGTCGGCTTGCTGAAGCGGCAGTGGCTGGCCTTCGGCCACGCGGATTTGCCATGCGACTAAATCTTGCCCGGTGATCAGTTCGGTCACCGGATGCTCCACCTGCAGGCGGGTGTTCATCTCTAAGAAGTAAAAGCTGCCATCGGCGGCGAGCAGAAATTCTACGGTGCCCGCGCCAACATAATTGACCTGCTGTGCGGCTTTGACTGCGGCCTCGCCCATGGCTTGGCGCAGCTCAGGCGTCATGACCGGGCAGGGCGCTTCTTCGACCACTTTTTGGTGGCGGCGCTGTACCGAGCAATCACGTTCGCCCAAATAGACGATATTGCCGTGCTGGTCGCCAAATACTTGGATTTCCACATGGCGCGGCTGCAGCACGGCTTTTTCCACAATCAGCTCGCCAGAGCCAAAGGCGTTCAACGCCTCCGAGCGCGCGGTGCAAATTTGCGCGGCCAGCTCACTGGCCTCAGTCACTAAGCGCATGCCACGGCCACCGCCACCGGCGCTGGCTTTAATCATCAGCGGGTAGCCAATACGCTCGGCTTCGCGGGCGAGGGTGGCGTCGTCTTGCTCGGCACCTTCGTAGCCAGGGATGCACGGCACGCCGGCTTCGAGCATGGCGATTTTCGACAGGCGCTTGCTGCCCATCAGGTGAATGGCTTCCACGCTGGGGCCAATAAACACGATGCCGGCAGCTTCGCACGCACGGGCAAAGTCGGCGTTCTCGGAGAGAAAACCGTAGCCGGGGTGGATGGCGTTGGCGCCGGTTTGCTGCGCGGCTTGGATGATGTTGTCGATAACCAAGTACGACTGATTGACCTGTGCGGGGCCAATGCACACCGCTTCGTCGGCCATGTGCACATGGCGGCTGTCGGCGTCCGCCTCGGAATACACCGCCACGGTGCGGTAGCCCAGCGCTTGCGCAGTGCGCATTACCCGGCAGGCAATCTCGCCACGGTTGGCGATCAGAATCTTGTCAAAGGCGGGCATCGTGGTGCTCCTGCTGATTGTTTTCACCCTCACCCCAGCCCCTCTCCCATGCTGGGAGAGGGGCTAGAGCAGGGCGTAGCGTTAACTTAACTATCTAATTCCGCCGGCTTATTCGGCCCGCTTATTCGGCCCATTTGGGCGGGCGTTTTTGCATAAAGGCCATGGTGCCTTCGGCGCCTTCCGGGCCAGTCACAGCAGCGGCAAACTGCTCGGCAGCGCCGTCCAGTAGCGCCTCAAGCGGCTCTTCTTCGGTGGCCAGCAGCAGGGCTTTGGTCTGTGCGTTGGCATTTGGCGCGCACTGGCGTACTTGGCCGAGCACTTCAGAAAGACGCGTTTCAACCTCGGCTTCGCAGTAGTGCACTAGCCCTAAACGCAGCGCCTCGGCACCGTCAAAACGTGCCCCGGTAAGCGCCAAACGGCGCGCTTGGGTTAAGCCAATGCGCTTCACCACAAACGGCGCGATTTGCGCGGGGATTACCCCAAGGGTGGTTTCTGGCAGGCCGAACTTGCTGCTTTCGGCGGCGATGGCGATGTCGGAAATACACGCCAAGCCGAAGCCGCCGCCGAGCACAGCGCCTTCCAGCACGGCGATCACCACCTGCGGCACGTTCTGCGCTTGCTCCAGCAGGCTACCGAACGCGCGATTCAGCTCGCGGTAAGCCTTGCTGCCAGCGCTGCGCGCGCTGGCCATGTCTTTAATGTCGCCACCGGCGCAGAAATGCCCACCCGCGCCACGCAGCACTAAGGCGCGCACGCCGGTGTTTTGCTTAACGCTGGCGAGCACTTGGCGCAGCTCGTTAACCATCGCCAGACTCATCGCATTGCGACAGTCGGGGCGATTCAAGGTGACATGCAGCACGCCAGCTTCAAGGTTCAGTTGCAGGGTGTCGCAGTGCGGTAACTCGGCCATGGTGCCTCCTTACTTTTTCTTGCCCGGCAGAATGCCCATCAGCTTGCAGATAATGCCCAGCATGATTTCGTCGGCACCGCCGCCAATGCTCACCAAGCGCACGTCGCGGTAAGCACGGGCTACGGGGTTGTCCCACATGTAACCCATGCCGCCCCAATATTGCAGGCAGCTGTCGGTCACTTCGCGACCTAGGCGACCGGCTTTCAGCTTGGCCATCGAAGCGAGCTTAGTGACGTCTTTGCCCGCCACATACAGCTCGGTGGCTTGGTAGGTGAGGGCACGCAAGGCTTCGAGCTCGCTTTGCAGCTCGGCCATGCGGAAATGAATCACTTGGTTGTCGATCAGCGCTTGGCCAAAGGTTTTGCGCTCTTTGCAGTACTCGATAGTGCTGTCGATGCAGTATTCCAAGCCTTTAATAATGTTGGCCGCGGCGAACAGGCGCTCTTCTTGGAACTGCATCATTTGCATCATAAAGCCCGCGCCTTCATGGCCGACGCGGTTGCGCTGCGGCACACGCACGTTGTCGAAGAACACCTGCGCGGTTTCTGAACTGCGCATGCCGAGTTTGTCCAGATGCGGGCTGACGCTGACGCCTTTAGTGTTCATCGGCACCATGATCAGCGACTTGTTGCTGTGCGGCTTGCCGTCGCTGGTATTGGCTAACAGGCAGATAAAGTCGGCGCTGGGCGAGTTGGTGATCCACATCTTACTGCCGTTGATCACATAGTCGTCGCCGTCTTTTTGCGCGGTGGTTTTCAGCCCCGCCACGTCGGAACCAGCACCGACTTCCGACACACCGATACAGCCAACCATGTCGCCAGCAATCGCCGGCTTTAAGAACTCTTCGCGTAGCTCGTCGGAGCCAAAGCGTGCCAGTGCCGGGGTACACATGTCGGTCTGCACGCCGATGGACATCGGAATGCCGCCGCAGTGAATACGGCCCCATTCTTCGGCAGCGACGACCGAGAAGCTGTAATCCAAACCCATGCCGCCGAATTGCTCCGGCTTAGAGATGCCCAGAAGACCTAAGTCACCGGCTTTTTTGAAGATCTCGTGAATCGGGAAGCGGCCGTCTTTTTCCCACTGATCCACATGCGGGTTAATTTCGTTGTCGACGAAGTTCTTGATCGTGCGGCGAAGTTCTTCGTGTTCTTGGGTAAAAATCATTGCGGGTTCTCCTAATCTTTTCTCCCTCTCCCTGAGGGAGAGGGCCGGGGTGAGGGTGCACGGGAAATTCCCTCACCCTAACCCTCTCCCAATGGGAGAGGGACTTATAAACGGGCTACGCCAAAGGCATTGGGTTTTAAGGGGCGTGCTTCGGCTTCGCGGCAAATATCCAGCAGCAAGCCGAGCAGGGTGCGCGTGTCACGCGGGTCGATCAGGCCGTCGTCCCACAGGTTGGCGGTGCCGTACAGCGCGGTGGACTGGCTATCGAGCTTTTGCGCGGTGACGGTTTCCAGCATGTCGAGCATTTTCGGGTCGGGGGTCATGCCCTGCTTGAGCTGCTTCTCTTCGGTGACGATACGCAGCACCTTGCCGGCCTGCGCGCCCCCCATCACTGCCGTGCGGCTATTCGGCCAGGCGAAGATAAAACGCGGGTCTAGCCCACGACCGCACATGGCATAGTTGCCCGCACCGTACGAGCCGCCGACCACGATGGTGAGTTTGGGCACGCGGGCATTGGCTACCGCCTGGATTAGCTTAGAGCCGTGTTTGATCACGCCGTGCTGCTCGCTTTCGGTGCCGACCATAAAGCCGGTGGTGTTATGGAAGAACAGAATCGGCGTGTTGCTCTGGTCGCACAGCTGAATAAATTGCGCCGCTTTGGCCGCGCCTTGCGGGGTGATCGGCCCGTTGTTGCCGATAAAGCCGCAGGGCTGACCTTCGATGGCCAAGTGGCCACACACGGTTTGGTTGTCGAACTCGTTTTTAAAGTCGAGAAACTCCGAGCCATCAGCAATGCGGGCGATGATTTCGCGCACGTCGTAGGGCTTTTTCGCATCCGCCGGCAGAATACCGAGTAGTTCGTGGGCGGGGTACAGCGGCTCGGCGTAGCTGGGCTTCTGGCGCACTGGCAGCTGCGCATTCCACGGCAGCATGCTGATGATATTGCGCGCTAAGCGCACGCCGTCGGCGTCGTTCTCGGCCAGATATTCGGCGGTGCCAGCGATTTGCGCGTGCATTTCGGCGCCGCCAAGTTCTTCGTCCGTGGCGATTTCGCCGGTGGCGGCTTTCAGTAGTGGCGGGCCAGCGAGGAACATCTTGGCCTTGCCGCGCACCACCACCACATAGTCCGACAGCCCCGGCTGATAGGCGCCGCCAGCGGTGGACGAGCCGTGCACCACAGTAATCTGCGGAATACCGGCCGCCGACAGGCGCGCTTGGTTAGCGAATGCGCGCGCGCCTTCCACAAAGATATCCGCCGCATAGGTGAGGTTAGCGCCGCCGCTTTCGGCCAGCGTCACGATGGGCAGTTTGTTTTCCGCCGCCACTTGCTGCAAACGCAGCGATTTACGCAGGCCGGTGGGGGAAATGGTGCCGCCCTTGATGGCGCTGTTATTGGCAATCACCAAGCAGCGCACGCCCGCCACATAACCAATACCAGCGATGATGCCGCTGCCGGCTAAGGTGCCGTCTTTGTCATCGTGCAGCTTGTAGCCGGCCAGTGATGACAGCTCCAGAAACGGGCTGCCGGCATCCAACAGCAGATTTAAGCGTTCACGTGGCAGAATTTGCCCGCGCTTGTCGAACTTAGCCTTGGCCTCTTGGGCTTTATCGAGCACTTTCTGCTCGACGTCGCGGAAGCTGGCGATAGCGGCCAGCATGGCTTCGCGGTTGGCGGCGAACTCGCTGCCGTGCACGTCTAATTGCGATTCGATACGCGGCATGCTCAGTCCTCCTTAAACACATCGGGCAGGTAGGCGCGGTGGAAGCCGTCATACGGCTGGCTGGTGTCGCCTTTGCCCAGCGTCCACGCACGGGTCCCTTGGCTGGCCGCACCGTCGATACGGATGGTGTTGCCGCTGATAAAGTTCGCGCCGGGGCTGAGCAGGAAGACAATCGCAGAGGCGACTTCCGACTCGGTGCCAATGCGCTGTAGTGGCACGTGGTCTTTCAGGCCGCGAATCATGGCTTTCATCGACTCGGGGTAGGTGTCCATGCCGCTGGAGGCAATCCAGCCCGGCGCGACGGCATTCACTCGTACGCCGGCATGGCCCCATTCGTAGGCAGCTGTTTTGGTGAAGTTATCCATACCGGCACGCGCAGCACCGGAATGCCCCATGCCGGGCATGCCGCCCCACATATCAGCCAGCATGTTGACGATGGCGCCGCCGTGCTTGCTTAAGCTTTGCAGGTACACCTCTTTAGCCACCAGAAAACCGCCGACTAAGTTGGTGCGCACCACGGTTTCAAAGCCTTTCTGGTTAATGCCGATCAGCGGTGCGGGAAACTGCCCGCCGGCGTTATTCACCAAGTGATGAATGCGCCCGCGCTCGGCCAGCACGGCCTTGACCATGCCTTGTACCGAGACTTCGTCGCGAATGTCACAGACTTGCCAGCTGGCGCTGCCGCCGTCTTCAGCGATTTCGCCGCAGGTAGCTTCCAGCTTGTCTTGCTTGCGGCCCACCAGCACCACATGGGCGCCTAAGTGCGCTAATTCGTGCGCGACGCAGCGACCAATGCCGCTGCCGCCGCCGGTGACCAGAATGGTTTGCTCGGCGAACAGGCCGGGCTTGTACACGGAGTCGTAAGACATGCGGGCTCCTTAAGCCAGTCGCTCGGCCAGCGCACGCGGCACCGGCACAGGGAATTGCAATAACTGCTGGGCAAAGGCTTTACCTTGCGGGTCGATACGCAGGCTGGCTACACCGCCGCCGCCTAAGCTGTTTTCCAGCAGAAAATTCAGGCTGTGCGTGCCGGGCAGATACCAGCGGCTAACGCGGCCGTGCTCGGCATCCAGAACGTGCTGCATCCAGCCAGCTACGGCTTGTTCCGTTAACGCGGCGGCAATCCAAGGCAGGAATTCGGCCTCGCGGGCCATCACGCCAATGTTGCTGTGATTGCCCTTGTCGCCAGAGCGCGCCACGGCCAGCTTGATCAGCGGTACGCTAACTTCTGCTGCGCCATTGGCCGTTGGTATTTCTGCGGGCGCAGGCTCGCTGCTGGGGGCGGAAAGCTCTGGCAGGGTGACGGCGCTGCGGGTATCGCCGATCTCGACGCTCAGCTCGCAACGGGATTTGTCGGCTAGCAGGCTAAACAGACGAATCACTGGGTACACAGTAGGGCGGCCGCCGACGATGCCAGTCAGCCCCGGCGCCATGCCGGTGGCGGCTTGGGCAATCTCGCGGCTGAACAGAATCAGCGCTTCTTTTTTGGCGTGGTGCACGGCGATCTTCACCACCACTTCGCGGGTGTCGGCACGCTGGGCGTGTTCGCCGTAAGTGGCTTCGGAGCCTAATAGCTCGATGCTGACTTCTTGGTATTTGCCCCAGCCGCGCGCGGCGAATAGCTCTTCGGTCTTATTAATGATGGCTTGGCTGACGCGCTGCGCTTTGGCCACCGCATCGACACCGGCTAATAAACAGCTGGCGGTGCAGCGGAAACCATCGGGGTAGGTGGCGCTGACTTTGTATTGCTCAGTCGGCGCACGGCCCAGCGCGCCAGATACGGCTACGCGTGCATCGCCGGCTTGGCTGAGCTGCACGTGGCTGAAATCGCAGATCACATCCGGCAGGTAATAAGCCTGCGGATTGCCAATTTCATAGAGCATCTGCTCGCCAACGCTAAAGGGCGTCACGAGCCCGCCGGTGTTAGCCGGCTTAGTGACGATAAAGTCGCCATTGGCGCTGACTTCCACCACGGGAAAGCCGATGTGCTCGTAGTCCGGCACGCTCTGCCAGTCGGTAAAGTTACCGCCGGTGCACTGCGCGCCACATTCGATGATGTGCCCCGCCAACGCGGCTTGGGCGAGCTGGTCGTAATCGGTCCACTGCCAGCCAAACTCATGGACTAGCGCGGCGCTAACCACGGCGCTATCCACCACGCGGCCAGTGATCACGATATCGGCGTCTTGCGCCAAGGCTGCGACAATCCCCGGCGCGCCCAGGTAAGCATTCACCGACACGCAAAACGGCGGCAGCGGGGCATCAGTAAACATCTCGCGCGTGCCGGCTTTGGCTAACTCACCCAGCTTGGGTTGCAGGTTGTCACCGTGCAGCACGGCAATCTTCAGGTTAACCCCGGCGCGTTCACAGGCGGCTTGTAGGGCTTGCGCGCAGGCGCTGGGGTTAACCCCGCCGGCGTTGCTGATCACGCGGATGCGTTTTTCCGCCAAGGTGGGCAGCAAGGGCTCCAGCACCTCAACAAAGTCGCGGGCGTAGCCTTCGTCGGGCTTTTTCATCTTGGCGCCGGCCATGATCGACATGGTTACTTCGGCCAAGTAGTCGAACACTAAGTAATCCAGCTCGGCACCATTCACCAGCTGCGCGGCAGCGGTGCAGGTGTCACCCCAGAAGGCTGAAGCACAGCCGATGCGCACAATCTTGTCAGACATAATCAAGGTTTCTTGTTGATGTGACGTTGCATGCAATCTACCAAGCAAGCGCTTGGTTTGAAAAGGGCGATTGTGCTAATTTGCTCAGGCATTTCTGCCAAGCGCTTGCTTGGCTTGCAGGGCAAGGCTGAGCTGCATACAGTTCGCCTTCACCAAGGTGTCACCGTAATGAAAGGGTAGAGGTGTATGGCAAGTCACGACGAACAACAGGCCCAGCAGGTTTTGCACGCGCTGGTTAGCCGCGGCGAAATCACCGATCCGCACAGCGCCAAAGGCAAGCTGCTGCAATGCGCCGCACATTTGTTTCGTCATAAAGGGTACGAGCGCACCACTGTGCGTGACTTAGCCAGCTCGGTGGGCATTCAGTCCGGCAGCATCTTTCATCACTTCAAAAGTAAGGACGAAATCCTTAAAGCGGTGATGGAAGAGACCATCCTCTATAACACCGCGCTTATGCGCGAAGCCTTAAGCCATGCCCATGGCCCGCGCGAACGTTTGCTGGCGCTGATTCGCTGTGAATTACAGTCGATCATGGGTGGCACCGGCGAAGCCATGGGCGTGCTGGTGTACGAATGGCGCTCGCTGTCCGACAGTGGCCGTGCCGACATTCTTAAGCTGCGTGATGTGTATGAGCAGATGTGGCTGGCTGAGCTGCAAGCCGCGCGTGATGAGGGCTTAACCCCGAGCGACCCGTTTGTGCAGCGGCGTTTTTTAACCGGTGCGCTGTCGTGGACCACCACTTGGTTTAAAGCCGAAGGCAGCATGAGCTTGGATGAGCTGGCCGAAGCGGCATTGGCGTTAGTGCTGAAATAAGTAAAAAACCGCACCTTTCGTGCAAGTTCTGCAAAACCTGTTACTTTTTTAGCATGGCTTGTTGTTCGCAGGTTTGCGCATGGGAAGTGCTGTTCGCTGTTGGCTGTGCTGGTTGGCTGTGCTGCTCACGGCCGGCCAGGCCCAAGCCCATCAATCTGAAATCAAAGTCGGCGGTTATGATTTTCCGCCGTACGTGATGCTGTCTGAAAGCAACTCGCAAGTGCGCGGCTTAGTGCCAGATCTGCTCAATGCGCTTAACGCCTATCAACAGCGTTGGCACTTCAAGTTTGTGCCTACCTCTACCAAGCGCCGTTATCGCGATCTGATGGACGGGCGTTACGACATGATTTTGTTCGAGTCCCGCGAGTGGGGCTGGCAAAGCCATGACCTGGACAGCGCCTCGCTGGGCCTGAATGACGCCGAGGTGTACGTCGCCCAGCTCAGCCAAGCGCAAGACCAAAGCTACTTCGACAGCTTCGCCGATAAGAACATGGCGCTATTCAATGGCTATCACTACCAATTTGCTGGGTTTAACTCCAACCCCGAGTTTTTGCGCGAGCAGTTCAATGCCACGCTGACCTATTCGCACGAAAGTAACCTGCGCATGCTGGAGCGCGGCCGGGTGGATATGGTCGTCGTCACGGAATCGTTTTTGCGCCGCTTTCTGCAAGAAAACCCCGAGTTGGGCAAAGAGTTTCTCGTGTCGCAAAAGTACGACCAGGTCTATCGCCATGAGGTGCTAGCGCGGCGCGGCAGCGAACTATCGGCCGCCAAACTGATGAAATTGCTGCAAGGGCTTAATCGCGCAGGCCAGCTGTCACCGGTTCTAGAACGCCATGGCTTGCATAACAGCCTGCCAGAGTAATCATGAAAAATCGCCTTAAGTGGTTGACAGTGAACGCCTTTATCCTTAAATTTCGCACCACTTCAGGCACATAGCTCAGTTGGTTAGAGCACCACCTTGACATGGTGGGGGTCGTTGGTTCGAATCCAATTGTGCCTACCAAATTCGCTGCATCCGCAGCCCAAAAAAGCGACCTCTAACGGTCGCTTTTTTATTGCCTTTAAAACACTCACAGCGTTACCCGCAGGCCGTAGTCACAGGCTTGCCATGCCTGCGCGCGCGCCGCACACTGCGCGAAACCTTCTCTGCTGAGACTCCCCCATGCGCCACGTTAGCCACGCTGTTGCCGGGCTTGTTTTGATGACCGTTAGCTTGTGCAGCCAGGCCGACCCTGCGCTGATCGCCAGCCTTAACCAATACCGCAGTGAAGTGCAGCGCTGTGCGGGGCAGGGTAGCGAAGTGCTGCCGCCACTCAATGCGCAAACCCAGTTGCAACTGCCAGTGGCGGCCGGAGGTGATTTGCAGGCCGACCTCACCGCGCGCGGCTACCCCATGCAGCAAGCGCAAGCGGTGTATTTATCTGGCCCGCGCGATGGCTTGGCGGCGTTTGATGCGCTGCGTGAAGGGTTTTGCCAAGTGCTGTTAGACCCACAGTACGTGGATATCGGCATTGCCCGGCTCGACCGCGAATGGCGCATCGTGTTTGCTCGCCCGCTGCTTAGCGGCAAGCTGGGCGACTGGCAGCAAGAGGGTGAAAAGCTCTTGGCCGCCATCAATAACGCCCGCCAGCAGAGCCGCCAGTGCGGCACGCAAGCCTTTGCTGCGGCCCAGCCGCTCAGCTGGCAAGGCGCTTTAGCCGATGCCGCCCACTTGCATAGCCGCGCAATGGCCAACGGCAACTTCTTTGCTCATAAAGGGCAGGATGGCTCGACCCCTGGTGATCGCGCTGAGTTGGCCGGTTTTCTCGGTGGCGCGGTGGGCGAGAACATTGCCGCCAGCGTAGATAGCAGCGACAAGGTCGTTAAGGCCTGGCTGGCCAGCCCAAGCCACTGCGCCAACCTAATGAACCCCAGCTTTACATGGTTAGGCGCGGCTTATGCGGCCGACCCGAAAAGCGATGCCGGCATCTATTGGACAGCCGTGTTCGCCGCCCCTTAACCGGCGCGACTGCCCCTCGGCGCTGCAACCGTTTAGCGATTAAGGCTAAGAGGCGTTCTCATTGTCATTGGCGAACGATTGACGCTTACCTATAATGGCGGCCTTTTGCTAGTTAGGGGCAGTCGGCGTGGAGTGGTTGGAGCAGGTCTATCAAGCAGTGAACTGGCTGGCGACGCCGGTCATTAAGCAGCTCACAGGCCTGTTTGATTTGAACGGGCGCATCGGCGTGTTCTTTATCGGCCTTTCCTACACCGTGGCCTACGGCCTGTTTCGTTACCGCAAACACCACGGCCTAACCGAAGCGCGCAGTTTTTGGGCGTTTATCGGTGGTAACCGGGTGCATTTTCACCCCTCGGCGTTACTCGATTACCGCTATTACTTTGTCAGCGCCTTGCTCAAGGTGCTGGTGGTGGTGCCTTTCATTGCGCTGGTCGACCCCATCGTGTGGCGCGCCGCCGACTACGTGAGCTTCTTCAATAACCTATGGGGCGAGCGCCCGCAGCTGGGCTACAACCTTGGCATCAGCTTGCTGTATGGCTTGGGTGTGTTTTTGATTAACGACTTTGTTAGTTATTGGGTGCACCGCGCCTTTCACAGCCGCTGGTTGTGGGAGTTCCACAAAGTGCACCATGCGGCGCCTGTGCTGGTGCCGCTCACGGCCAGCCGCGCGCACTTTCTGGAAAAACTCGTCGATCGACTGCTGAGCATCATGCTGGTGGGGTTGTTTGCTGGAGTGTTCTGGTATTTGTGTGGCGACAAGGTGAGCCGCTACACCTTATTTGGCGTGACGTATCTGGTGTTTATCTTCAACAGCCTTGCGGCCAATTTGCGCCATAGCCATGTTTGGCTGTCGTTTGGTCCGCGTATCGAGCGCTTTATCAATAGCCCGGCGCAGCACCAGATTCACCACAGCGATGCGCCGCATCACTTCCACAAGAACTTTGGCACTAATTTGTCGATTTGGGATTGGATGTTCGGCACCTTGTACACCACCACGCCAACGCCGGAGAAGATTAACTTTGGCACTGCTGAGCGTGATCCGCATCGGTATTTGACGCTGTATAGCCTGATTGTTTTGCCGTTTGTGGATACCTATAAGAAGGTGGTTGAGCACGTCAACTCGGTTCGTGCTTCTTCTGTAGCTAAGGGCTAAAGACGTTCGAGCTGCTGGGTGCTTTGCCGCTTAACCTCTTACACAACGACTGCGTTCAGCCGGCTGAAAGGGGCGAGGGCGGCAAGCTCTGAAATCGACAGTAACATGTGGCTGATTACAGCGATGCGAGTCAAGTGACTCGGATAATGGCGAAAATGGGTGGGGCGGTTTATCCCGTTGGTTTAGATTTTTAACATAGATCCATATAAAAACACCGGCACATGGCCGGTGTTTTTATAGTTAACATTTTGTGTCAAATGATCTTTTCTTGAATTGCCTTTTCCAGGGCTCGCTTGGTTAGGATAGAAATTGTTTCGTCAATATCCGCACGAGCGAAGGGCGCAGCAGGTAATAAAATCAAGTGCATCCAGGTGGTAACGCGCTCTTGTGCACTGGTTTTTCCAATCACATTGCCTTCGGCATCACGGAAACGCATTTCAACACTGTAGGTATTGTCGAACGCTCCCGGAATCAAGAACAAGCTTAGCCCTGTAATAAAGGCCAGTCCCATGCTGCCTTCTTCGTGATTACGCAATGTGACTGTCGCGTAGACATCCGCGGCTTCTTTTTGGGTGGTGACTGCTGAAAAGTAACCACTTTCTTCAAGGTCTTTTTTAACCAGATTTTCGAGAGCAGTGATATTGGTGATGCTATTAGCTGCCGCATCATTAAGTTGGTACTCAGCATGCACACTGAGATAAGCTTTTGTTGGCTTTTCGCTACTCAGCGGCCACTGAGTAGGCTCGCTTTGTAAGTTGTGGGAATAGCTAGCGCAGCCCTGCAGCACCGCAAGAGACATGAGTAGTGCTAAAGAGATAAAACGTTTCATGGCGAACCTCCTTGTTAATTGCTTTGTAAGCGCTGAGTGCTTTCGGAAATAAGCTGATCAATGACCGTAGAAAGCTGTTTTGCTCCGTTGGGGAACATGTAGTCTTTATCCCAAAGGCCGGTATTTTTATCTTGTTTTAGCATTTTCGTTGATGCTGCTAACACCTTGCCATTGGTGTCTTTGATGGTTAGCTCGGCAGCAATATCATAGCTGTCAACATAGATAGGACCGTTAAACCAAATCCACATCGTTAACGTGGCTAAGGCGCCTGGAATGTACGCCGGGTGTGGCGTTCTACGCGCTCTTAGACTTGCAAAGTTAAAGTGCAGAGTTACATCGTTGCCTTGCAACTTGGCAGGGAAGGTTACAACTTTCTCAAAGTATTCGCCGCGCTGTAGATGCGGGACGAGCTGTACGCTGAGCTGATCAGCAATAGTGCGTTGTTGATCCTCATTGATTTTAGGGTCGCTCACTTCAACGCTGTCCAGCATGGCTGCGTAAGGAAGTGTTTTGCTAGCAAATTGCTGGGAGGGAGCCAGTGGTCCTGTTGGCGTGAAGGACACGCAGCCCGTTGCGCTGAGCGCCAATACAGCGAGTAATAGGTAGGTTTTTATCGACATGTAGACATCCTTGGCATACTGCTTTGCTTGACCCGAGCGGCTGTTCGGGCGGCGCATTGTAGCAGTTGGCCATCAGCTGCTGAACTACTGAGAAACGAAGTTTGCTAGAGCTCTCCAAAGCCAGATCGGTCAAGTGACGGGCTAAAGTCTTAGCGCTCTCCGAGCGAGCCGTATTCAACCTTAAAGCTGTTCGAACTGCTGGGTGTTCTGGTGTTTGCAGCTGATTATTTGTGGGGGGCTTAGGCATTTGTTCCGCCCTGCTGGGCGGCTCGCTTATGGCAGTCGTCCCCAAAGAAAGCAAGAGGTCTTGCCCCAGCAGCCGGCTGAAAGGGGCGGAGGGTGCAGACTTGAAGATTTGTTGTTAAGGAAACGCTGATTTATTAAGCCTCACACCAGCACCAGTGCCGATTCGCAGCGCAAAATCAGAAAACCAGCTCGATTCCCCGCATGACTAGCGCCTTTTGGCGTTAGCGCAGCCTCCGTAGAGGCCATTTCCCGTCAGCAAGACGGATTTATCCCGTGAGCACGCATCAAATGTCGCTTGGATAGCAGCAAATTCGCGAAGCCAAACAGGCTGAACAGCTGCGCCGTGTTTTTCGTCAGACCGCGATAGCGCGTTTTGCGGTAATGAAACAGATTTTTAACCACGTGAAAGGGATGCTCGACTTTGGCGCGCACTTTGGCTTTCAGGCGTTCTATTTGCTCTTGCAACTGGCCTTCTGGAG
>NZ_FOAS01000028.1:3418-7376 GCF_900109735.1 Atopomonas hussainii | reverse complement strand
GTGTGTCACCTAACAAGTCGCTCAAGCGGACACGGCAAAAGCATGCTTTTGCCGTTCCCTCGGCAGAGCCTCGGTGCCGCTTAGCTCCCTCATTAGGTTTCGATCTCATGCGATCAGTAGACGATATATTTCAAAGTGAAATTGGTTTTGGTCCAGGCCATCAAATCGAGATTGAAGGATGGTTGGTGGTGGCAAAACCGTTGAGCTATCTGACAGCGTCCGAGTCAAAAGAAGAAAACGCAATCTTAGTAATCGCGCCTGGCTTGTATGAGCAATTTCTCGATCAACTCGCTGTCAGGTGCGGAACCATGGTTGGTTTTGCTGGTACAGCAAAAATTACCGGCAGGTTGTCAAAAACCGGATTATCTCCTTTGCCTTACGCTATCTACAAAATCGACACACTTACATTTCAGGAGCGAGATGGAAGTTCGGCAATATATATTCCAGAAAAAAGTGAAGAGCATGACTGGTTTGATCTGTAACGGGCTAAACCTAACAAATGGTTCAAGCCGTTCGCTTCGCTCACTGGGACGTCCAAAAGCTGCGCTTTTGTCCGCCCCTTAACCAAACGTTAGGGCGCTTCAAATATGCTCGGAAACTACACCGCTACAACGACACCACACGCCACTTTTCAGCGCGTTTTTTTGTCGTTAGCTTTGGTATTTCGCTCAAGCTCCGCGGTGCCGCTTGTAGGTTCGCCGGCGGGTTATTTGCGGTAAGCATCGGAAGGTTTTGACAGCATGGATCGAGTCGCAAATAACTACTTTAGAAAGTCATCACTTCGGCGTTTCGGGTCTTTTCGCTTGGGTTTGGCCTGCACCTTCACGGCCACTACGAGGCATCCTAACAATGCGCTAAACGCCGCTCGTTTCACTCGCTGGACAGTCAAAAGCTGCGCTTTTGCCTGCCCGTTAGCTTATCGTTAGGCGCTTCACATGATGCTCGGAAACCACCTAGCCACAACTAATCCACACGCCGCTTTTCAGCACGCTGTTTTGTCGGTAGCTTTGGTGTTTCGCGCAGCCTCCGCGGTGCCGCTTGTAGGTTCGCCGGCGGGTTATTTGCGGTAAGCAATGGAAGATTTTGACAGCATGGATCGAGTCGCAAATAACTACTTTAGAAGGTCATCACTTCGGCGTTTTGGGTCTTTTCGTTTGGGTTTAGCCTGTAGCTTCACAGCCACAACGAGCCATCCTAACAATGCGCTAAACGCCGCTCGTTTCACTCGCTGGACAGCCAAAAGCTGCGCTTTTGCCTGCCCGTTAGCTTATCGTTAGATATCACGGAGTGAACCCGTGCTTGATGAACCAATTTTTGAATCACTTCCTTCGTCAGAGGACTTCTACTACGACGGGGAGCCTGATGAAAAATGGGCTAGAGAGCACTATCTCGGCAAAGACATTGAGTTTGCTCGTAAGCGCTACCATACATACTGCTCACTGTCTGTTCTCCATGACTGGAGTCATGTAGGCGCTTTCGCATTTCGCTATTACATACTGGGTGCCTGCAGGTATCTGCAGGATGAAAAATCTAGAGATGACGCCGATGTTTATAGTGCTCTGGCCGAGCTTTTACTAAGAAAGCTCGTAGAGCATCCTCAAGAGTTAAAAATCATCTCAGAATACGTTGCAAAATTCTCTCAATGGGCCATTGAGAATTACGAAAAATTCGGAGTGTCCGAATATGAAGATATTTATGGCGACGTTAAAGAAAAATATAGAAAACTGCGAGAGCTGGCTATGAAATCCAGCGGCCGTGAAATCTAACAATGCGCTCAACGCCGCTCACTTCGTTCGCTGGACGTCCAAAAGCTGCGCTTTTGGCCGCCCGTTAGCTTAATCGTTAGGGAAAGCGTATAAATTTATGCATGAGTACGACGACAATTACAGAACTTGCATGAGCACGTATGCAACGTTGCGAATTACATCGGATGCGCTTTCGCCTGAAGAAATATCTGGAATCCTCAAGAAGAACCCAACACGTACATTCCATAAAGGGGAGTTACGGTCAGAACGAGCCTCATCAAAAAATCGTTACTTCACCTATAACGGCTGGTTTTATTGCACCAAAGAGCTATCTATATCTCGTGACTGCCGTCGCCATCTAGATATAATAATAAACAATATCTTACAAGACGGCCCTGCAATCCTGACATTGCAAGAACAAGGTTGCAATGTCGATATTGTAATTTTCTACAGCTACTCTCAAGGTGGTCCCACCATATCGCCAAGTCAAATGCTGCCACTGGCAAATGCAAATATTGATGTTTGGTGGGACCTATACAAAGAAGACGAAGAAGAAGGCATCTAGTTAAATCGTGCTGGCTTATCCCTAACTACTGGTTCAAGCCGCTCGCTTCGCTCGCTCGGGACCGGCTAAGGCCGGCCCCTTAACCAAACGTTAGGGCGCTTCACATAATGCTCGGAAACTACCCAACCACAACGACACATCGCGCCACTATTCTGCGCGACATTTTGCCGGTAGTTTTGGCGTTCTGTTCAAGCCTCGCAGCGCTATCTGCCTTATCGCCTGCGGGTTATTTGCGTTAAAGGAAGGAGTCGTCTGACATCATGGAGCGAGTCGCAAATAACAGCTTTAGCCCTCTTCCGCTTCGGCGCGTATCGACTTCTCGCTTAGGTTTGGCCTGTGGCTCCGCAGCCACAACGAGCCATCCTAACAATGCGCTCAACGCCGCTCACTTCGTTCGCTGGACGTCCAAAAGCTGCGCTTTTGGCCGCCCGTTAGCTTAATCGTTAGGGCGCTTCACATAATGCTCAGAAACCACCCAGCCACAACGATTCCACACGCCACTTTTAAGTGCGTTTTTTTGTCGTTAGCTTTACGGTTTTCTGACAGTTCCTCGGCGCCGTTTGTAGGTTCGCCGGCGGGTTATTTGCGGTAAGCAGCGGAAGGTTTTGACAGCATGGATCAGGTCGCAAATAACTACTTTAGAAAGTCATCACTTCGGCGTTTCAAGTCTTTTTGCTTAGGTTTGGCCTGTCGCTCCGAAGCTACAACGAGCCATCCTAACAATGCGCTAAACGCCGCTCGTTTCACTCGCTGGACAGCCAAAAGCTGCGCTTTTGTCTGCCCGTTAGCTTAATCGTTATACACACAGAGCCAAAACCGTACGGAGTAGTTAACACTGATGTACTACGTTTACGAAGCCAGATATTCAAGCGGAATCCCTTTCTACATTGGCAAGGGCTCTGGAAATCGCATTGAAGTAACCTCGCTCAAATCTCACAGCCCAGAAGTCGCCAACAAAATCGACGACATCAAGGCGAGAGGTCAGTCTCCAAAATTGGAAATCGTCTTCCAAACAGAAAATGAGATAGAGGCTTTCAAAAAAGAAGCAGAGCTAATATCTCTTTACGGTCGGCTAGACCTTGGGACGGGGCCGCTACTAAACAAAAATGCGGGCAGCGTAACAAAGGCAAAGGCTCAAAAAGCATTCAACTTGCTAATTGACGCTGACGACCATCACAAAATTAAAACCTTTTGTGCAAAACATAAAATTAGCCACAAAGACCTCGTGCTAACCTGTGTTTTTAAACACATTGCCGAAATTGAATCCGGGGCATAGTGCGTATAACAATTGGTTCAAGTCGTTCGCTTCGCTCACTGGGACGCCCAAAAGCTACGCTTTTGGCCGCCCCTTAACCAAACGTTAGGGCGCTTCAAATATGCTCGTAAACTACCCAGCCACAACGACACCGCGCGCCACTTTTCTGCGCAACGTTTTGCCGGTAGTTTTGGCGTTGTGTTCAAGCTCCGCAGCGCTGCATGTGTTATCGCCTGCGGGTTATTTGCGTTAAACGAAGGAGTCGTCTGACATCATGGAGCGAGTCGCAAATAACAGCTTTAGCCCTCTTCCGCTTCGGCGCGTATCGACTTTTCGCTTAGGTTTGGCCTGCGGCTCCACAGCCACAACGAGCCATCCTAACAATGCGCTTAA
>NZ_FOAS01000028.1:0-1862 GCF_900109735.1 Atopomonas hussainii | reverse complement strand
AACCGAACATCAGATGTCCGTTTTGGCGGACACAACAGCGGGGAAATGGCTGATGCCCTCTTCCATTTTTTTATGCTAGCGTGGTCGCTGCCAAGTGACGCTCAAGCGGGCTTGGAACGACACTTGGCAGCGACCACGTAGCGTCGAAGAACCCATCCTTATTTACCTTTTGCGTGTTCTTCTCAACTACACAGGAATTTGAACGGATGCTTTTCCTAACACCGGCATTAGTGTGTCACCTAACAAGTCGCTCAAGCGGACACGGCAAAAGCATGCTTTTGCCGTTCCCTCGGCAGAGCCTCGGTGCCGCTTAGCTCCCTCATTATATGCCTAGCAAAATCAGCATCAACTTCCAGGAAAAAACATGAAATTTATAACCAAATTAAAATTCATCCTAACAATTACTATTACCGCAGGGCATGCTTACGCAACCGACACAAAGGAAAAAATTGAGCATTCAATGGCATCTGTTGAAAAAGAGTGCGCGGGGTATGCAAGCGTACTTACAAATGCCAAGTGGGAGGCCGTTAAAAGTAAAGCCAAAGAGCAGGGAAAAGAAATTCCAGACAACTACCGAGACTCGTTGTACAAAATTGAGCTATACCAGTGCGTTACAATACAAAAAATACAAATCATGAACATGGTTAAAGGCATTACCTCAGAGAGCGAGTGGTCAAAAATGGGCGGCGAAACCACCCTCAAAAGACTCAACAATGAATTGAAAAAAACAATATAAAATCTTTGGCGAGCATCAATCGCAAGTGCAATAGTCATATAACAATGCGCTTAAGGCCGCTCGCTTCGCTCACTGGACGTCAAAAAGCTGCGCTTTTTGCCGCCCCTTAGCTTAATCGTTAGGTAATATCTTCTCAGCATTTCCAACAGGAAATAAAATGAAAAAATTCAACCTCATAGCACTTCTGATATGGTTAAGCACACATGGCACGCTCTGGGCCGCCCAGGGCAATGAAACAATAGATAAAATTCCAAACAACAACCAGGAGACTGCGAAGATGGACAATACAAACAATCCAATACTGGTAATCGCCGAGAAGCTCAAGGAAAATAAAATATTCCCTTCCGACTTCAGCCCAGAGAATATACAAGATGAATACTCACTAATGAAGGCAATTAGAGAGCATACAAAAAATACACAAGTTAAATTCTACGATGAAGACATTGGCACTGAAAACGATGCAGATGAAGACTACGTAGCGATCATGCGTATGTTCAGCAAGGCTTCCGGCGGCACAATAATTTATGAAATTATTGACTCAAGCACAATCAAAGACAATGTAAAAATAAAATTTAAGCATAATAACAAAGAGTATTCTTGGGAATTTCAGCAAGAGTCAGACAGCCTGAGCGAAGAGTTCCTTTATCTTGTCATGGAGCACTCTAAGGAGTGCGAGGCAGGAGAGTTCATAAATCTAATGGATGATGACACAATAATGATCGGCTTTGTACCAAAAGAAATATCATCCCTCCTTTACCAGAACGAATTCATATATTAAATCCACTCTTCGAAACACATCACCTAACAATTGGTTCAAACCGTTCGCTTCGCTCACTGGGACGTCCAAAAGCTGCGCTTTTGGCCGCCCCTTAACCAAACGTTAGGGCGCTTTAAATATGCTCGGAAAGCACCTAGCCACAACGACGCCACACGCCGCTTTTCAGCGCTCGGTTTTGTCGTTAGCTTTGCTGTTTCGTTCAAGCTCCGCGGCGCCGCCTGTGGGTTCGCCGGCGGGTTATTTGCGGTAAGCATCGGAAGGTTTTGACAGCATGGATCGAGTCGCAAATAACTACTTTAGAAAGTCATCACTTCGGCGTTTCGGGTCTTTTCGTTTGGGTTTGGCCTG
>NZ_FOAS01000020.1 GCF_900109735.1 Atopomonas hussainii | reverse complement strand
AAAGGTTTTTTGCATGCGGCTGACTCAGGCGATGGGCTTCCCGCGATTGTGCCAGCCAAGAGAGCTGCTGAGGAATAAATCAGCGTTTCCCTAACAATACATTTAAAGAGATCACATCCACACCTTGCTTTGAGTTGTGGTTCATTTTGCATTTTACCTACACATCATCTCCTCTAGAGTCTGCCGGGTTGAAAAGTTGCGGCGCGCGGACTCTCGAGGAGCTTGAAAAATACTGGCCAGACTATACGAAAGGCGCCAACGGATCCTTCAATTACTTGCTGACGAAACTAGAAACCGCCAAAGTTTTTGGCGCTCGATTGCTGGCCGAGTCGGAAAGGACTGGATCTATAAATCCTTTAACCAAAGTTCACGAACTAGTTTCCTATCTCCAGCAAATCAAAAACTAAAACTTAGCGGAATTAGTAAGCAGACAGCACTACCCTGTTCAACGCACCCCCACAGAAATTTCTGTATTGGGTTGAGTGTAGCCGGTTGTACTTTTTAAAGTAGTTAGGAAAACTCTGCAGCCCCCTTTTTTGCGAAACCACCCTCATATATGCTGCATAGTTACTGAGCCCCACTGTGCGACTTTGTTGGCCATATTGGTGACGATGATTTCATGCTGGTACTCGGCCAGCCAAATTGGCGCGGCGTGTTACAGAAGATTTTGCAGGACTTTCAAAGCCAGAGCCGGCGCTTTTATTTGCCCGAGCATCTCAATGCGGGCGCCTTTATTAGTACCAACCGCGAAGGCAAAGTGCAGACTTTCCCGCTGTTGTCGCTGTCGATTGGCGTGGTCGAGCTAACGCCAGAGCGCTGCAGCGAGCTGGATGCCGGGCAGCTGGCGGCCTTAGCGTCTAAGGCCAAGCATCAGGCCAAGGCGCTACCCGGTTACAGCTTGCATGTGTAGCCGCACAGCGCTTAAGGAGCGCTGGCGTAGTCGTGGGCGTATACCCGGGCAATTTCTGCCGAGTGCCAGCTGGCGGCCTCTAGGCCGTCTGGCTCGCCTTCCAAGAGGCCTAACTGCTGCACATGCAGAAAGAAACCCACGCGCGGCAAACGGCTCGCGCCCTGACTGACCACCAAAGCACTGCGAAGCGGGCGCTCGGCTTCGGCGTCGAGTCTGGCTAAGTACTCCAGCGCGGCAGTCAGCACTTGCATCGCGGGGCTTGGCAAGCCGACGCGCTCAATCACCGCACGATAGGTCAGCACATGGCGCTGCTGGCGAGCGTCGTCGAGCACGCCGAGCAGTTTTTCCCAATCACGCTTGAGGATTTGTACCGACATTAGCCCAAGTCCATTTCGTTAACGTTCAAAGCCCGCGCCATGGCGCTGCGAATGGCACCTTCCAGTGCGCGCTCACCACGCTCGAACATCAGCAGATAAGCCGGGCTGATGCCTACCTCACGTGCTAAAGCCTCTACGGTTAGCCCTCGCGCTTCACGCAAGGTCTGCAAATCTAGCCGCTGCGCGGGTGCAGCTTCAGCCACCGCCGGTGTTGCCGGCTGACTGCTGGCCTGCCCAGCCGCTTGCAGCAAGGCTTGGTAGTCGGCCCATGCTAAGACGGCGTATTCGGGCTCACCGTTGCGGCGAATAATCTGTACGTCTGACATCGTTCCCCCAGGATTACTTGCGCCATGCCATCACTGAGCTATGACTTTATTAAGTTCATAGTACACCCGCTACACGGCCAGACGCAGACTCAGGTAACAGTCTTGGCCCTGCTCACACAGGCCCCGCAAAACCACTTGGCGCGGGCAAAGCCCATGCCTTGCGGGCTTGCGCTGGTTATCCACCGTATCTGTGGATAACTCTGTGAACAGTCTCTGAATTAATCGCAGCAAGCCGCATACCATGGGCCTTTGCTACAGACTGAACAAAAAACGAACAGCGCAAAAAACCTAATAAAATCAAAGGATTAAAAAAGCCACTCAGGTTGCCCTGAGTGGCTTGACAGGTTTCCGTTGAGCTGTTCCCGGCATGTGTATAAGGGTAACAGCCAAGCAGAATCAACCCGCTTCGTTGCTCTCAGCCGCGGCTTTTTCGCCACCTTCTTGGCCTTGAATGCCCAGCAATTCCAGCTCAAAGACCAGCACTGAGTTGGCCGGAATCTTCGGGCTCGGGCTTTGCGCGCCGTAGGCCAGCTCAGAGGGGATGTACAGCTTCCACTGATCACCCACTTTCATCAGTTGCAGGGCTTCTACCCAACCCGGAATCACACCGCCTACCGGCAGCTCGATCGGGCTACCACGCTCACGCGAGCTGTCGAACACGCTGCCATCGACCAAGGTGCCTTCGTAGTGAACGGTCACCACGTCGCTGGCCTTGGGCTGCGCGCCTTCGCCTTTTTTCAGTACTTCGTACTGCAGGCCCGATTCGGTGGTCACGATGCCGTCACGCTTGGCGTTCTCGCTAAGGAACTCTTTGCCCTTCTTCGACGCTTCGTCGTTAAGCGCTTTCATGCGGTCTTCGCTGCGCTTTTGCAGAAACTCAAAGGCAGCCATCAGCTCGTCATCTTTTAAGCGCTGCTCGGTTTTCGCCAATGCATCGCTAATGCCCAGTGCGACGGCTTGCGGGTCGAGGTCTTCCAGACCATCTTCCGCGAGGCTGCGGCCCATGTTCAGACCCAAGCCGTAGGAGGCTTTCTGAGCCGGCGTTTTCAGCTCTGCAGCGGTTTCTTGCTCACCGCAGCCAGCCAGAGTCAGGGTTGCAACAGCCACCGCAGCAGCCAGGGCAAAACGTTTCATGTCGGATCCTTGTGCACAGCCCAACGGGCAGAAATAAGAACGCCGAGCTTAACAGCTCGGCGTCAACTGCCGAAAGCGCTCGTCACGCCCTGCCAACCACTTGGCAATTAGTCGCGTAGCGCCTCGGCGACAAAGTCCAGGCGATCTTGGCCAAAATACATCTGCTCGCCGATATAAAAGGTCGGCGCACCAAAGGCACCGCGACGCACGGCTTCTTCAGTATTGGCCTTGAGCTTGGTCTTAACCGCCTCATCGGCGGTAAGCGCGAGTAACGCTGGCGGGGCAAAACCGGCTGCGCTTAACACCTCAGCCAGCACAGCAGGATCACCCAAATTTTTTCCCGCAACCCACAGGGCGTTAAACACCGCACTGGCGAAATCCATAAAGCGTTCAGGATGTTGTTCTTGCACGCCAACGGCCATGCGCATCAGCTGCAAGGTATTGATGGGAAAGTGCGGATTGAGCTTAAACGGCACACCATAGCGTGTGGCGAAGCGCGCTAGGTCAATCATCATGTAACGGCCTTTGGCCGGCACCATAACCGGCGAGGCATTCTTGGTGGCCTGAAACAGGCCGCCCAACAAGATGGGCCGATACTCTAAGTTAGCGCCGTGCGCGGCACAGATCGCCGGCAGTTGGGTGTGCGCCAAATAGGTGGTTGGACTACCGAAATCAAAGAAAAACTCGACGGTTTTGCTCATTGCATGACTCCTAAAGGTGAATTACCAGCGCTCTTGCCACGGGCGCAGGTCGAGTTCGAAGGTCCAGGCATCGCGCGGCTGCGCGTGCAGGTGCCAGTAGTTATCGGCGATATGTTCGGGGTTTAAGATGCCGTCCTGATCTTTCTTGGCGTAGATGGCCGGGAACGTGGTGCGGATAAAGTCGGTATCAATCGCGCCATCCACCACCACATGGGCGACGTGAATATTCTGCGGGCCTAACTCCCGCGCCATGCTTTGCGCCAAGGCACGCAAGGCATGTTTAGCCCCGGCAAACGCCGCAAAGTGCGCAGCGCCACGCAAGGCAGCGGTGGCGCCGGTAAACAGCACAGTGCCGCGCTGCCGGGTGACCATACGCTTGGCCACGGCTTGCGCGGTTAGAAACGCGGCAAAGCAGGCCATTTCCCAAATCTTGAAATACTTGCGTGGGGTTTCTTCCAGCACGCTGCACGGCACGTTGGCACCGATATTAAAGACATACACTTCGATCGGGCCGATATCGCGCTCGATGGTGTCGATCAGCTCGGCCACCTGCTCTTCTCTACGCGCATCGGAGGCAAAGCCATGCGCTTGGCCACCAGCGGCATGAATCTCATCCAACAGCGGCTGCAGTTTGTCCACACTGCGCCGCGTGATACAGGCGATATAGCCTTCGCGCGCAAAGCGCTTGGCAATCGCCCCGCCGGTGGCGTCGCCAGCGCCTATCACTAAAGCCACCTTATTGCTCTGTTCAGCCATATCGCGCCTCTTTTAGTTAGCTGACTGCTATCAATGCCTTTTACTAAACGATCACTTAGTAAACGAACGTTATGCTACGCTACCCACAAATGCAAGCCATGAGAGTTCGCCATGCGTTACAGCAACGAGCACAAAGCCCAAACCCGGCAGAAATTACTCGACAGCAGCGCCTGCCTAGCCAAAGAAGGCGGCTTCGCCAGCACTGGGGTTGATGCGTTGATGAAGGCCATCGGCCTAACCGGCGGGGCCTTTTACAGCCACTTCAGCAGCAAAGAAGACTTGTTTGCCAGCCTAGTGGCGCAAGAATTAGCCCGCAGCGTGGCCCTGCTCTCGGAACTGCCCGGCCAAGGCGCCGAGAAGCTGCGCCAGGCCTTTGCCTTGTACTTAAACCCCAAGCACGTCGCTGCGGTGGGTCAAGGCTGCATGCTGCCGAGCCTAGGCAGCGAGATCAGCCGCGCCGCGCCAGAGGTGCGCGAAAACGTTGAGCAAGCGCTACAAACCTTAGTCAGCCGCTGGGCCAACGAGCACCCACAGCCCGAGCTAGCCTGGGGCATGCTGGCGCAATGTGTCGGCAGCATTGTGTTGGCACGCATGCTGGCCACCGAGGCTGCGCAAAAAGCGGTGCTTGCCTCCAGCCAGCAATTGTTAGAACAGCTGCTAAGCGCGCAGGCATAAAAAACCCCGGCAGTGCCGGGGCTGAAGGAGACTGCGGGACCCGCCAGGGAAAACCGCAACTCATCCGGCAAAGCCGGAATACCGTAAGACTAGCCGATTTAGGTAGCTCACAGGCAAGCCAAACTAACCGCAATGCCTCGCTATCGACCAAAGTACGGGCGCTTTACAGCGAACGGGAAATAATTTCCTTCATGATCTCGTTGGTGCCGGCGTAAATCCGCTGCACGCGCGCATCGGCCCACGCACGTGCTACCGGGTACTCCCACATATAGCCGTAGCCACCGTGCAGCTGCACGCACTCATCCAGCACTTTGCACTGCAGGTCGGTACACCAGTACTTGGCCATGGCGGCAGTCGGCACATCGAGCTTTTTATGCATGTGCAGTTCAAGGCAGCGATCGACAAACACGCGGGCAATTTGCAGCTCGGTGGCGATCTCAGCCAGCTTGAAGCGGGTATTTTGGAAGTCAAACACACTACGGCCAAAGGCTTTGCGCTCGCGGGTGTAGTCCAGCGTCCACTTCAGCGCCGCTTCGGCGTTGGCGATGGCGCCGACGGCCACCGACAAACGCTCCTGCGGCAGCTCTTGCATCAGGTAGATAAAGCCCATGCCGGGCTGGCCCAGCAGGTTTTCTTTCGGCACGCGCACGTCTTGGAAGAACAGCTCGGAGGTGTCCTGCGCCTTCATGCCCACCTTGTGCAGGTTCTGCCCTTTGGTGAAGCCCGGCGTGCCGGCCTCGACCAAGAACAGGCTAGTGCCTTTGGCGCCGCCTTTGGGGTCGGTCTTGGCCACCACGATCACCAAATCAGCCATCTGACCGTTGGTGATAAAGGTCTTCGAGCCATTGATGACGTATTCGTCGCCATCCAGCACGGCGGTGGTTTTTACGCTCTGCAGGTCGGAGCCGGTGCCCGGTTCAGTCATGGCAATCGCGGTGACGATTTCGCCGCTGGTGCACTTAGGAATGTACTTCTGCTTTTGCGCAGCACTGCCGTAACGCTGGATATACGGCACGGCGATGTCCGAGTGCAGCGAGAAGCCCACGCCGGATAAACCCAGACGCGCGGCTTCTTCGATCACCACGGCGCTGTAGAGGAAATCCGCCCCCAGACCACCATCGGCTTCTGGAATAGGCGCACAGAGCAAACCTTGCTCGCCGGCCTTGCGCCACAGCTCGCGGGATACCTGGCCGTCTTCTTCCCACTGGGCGTGGAAAGGCACCGCCTCGGTCTCAAAAAACTTGCGCACACTGTCGCGGAAAATCTCGTGGTCGGAGCTAAACACTGTTCTTGGGATCATGGCAAAACACTCAACGCTGTAGGGGGATTGCGGGTCAACCTTTTCGACTATAAACAAGCGCTTGCTCAGTTAGCGCTGGACATAGCAGCCAAAAATCAGGACGATCCAGCCATCGCTTGACCACTATCGCGTTATAACTATGCCAAATAGCCCATCTAACCTTAGCCGTGTCAGCATTTTGGTGATCGACGGCGTGTTCGCCTCCACGGCCATGCAGGCCATGGATCAGTTCCAAATGGCCGCGCAACGCATCAACCGCCACCAAAGCCCCGAGGCCGCCTTCCGCACCACGCTGGTCAGCCCCACGGGCGAACCGGTGAGCGGTTTTGGCGATGTTCCCGTGGCGGTGCACAGCGCGCTGGATGATGAAGCCGAAGTTATCGTTTTGCCGGCTTTTTGGGGCGACTTTGACGAACTTCGCCAACGTTACCCGCAGATTATTCCGTGGCTACAACGCCGCCATGCCGCCGGCGCGATTCTCTGCGGCGTGGCCACCGGGGTGTTCTGGATGGCCGCCAGCGGGCTGATGACGGGAAAAGAAGCCACCACCTATTGGCGTTTTTATCAGGAGTTTCGCCAGCGCTTTCCGCAGGTGCAGCTCAACGAGGACAAGCACCTCACCGATGCCGATCAGCTGTATTGCGCCAGCGGCGTGACCTCCAGCTGCGACTTGTACTTGTATGTGATTGAGCAACTCTGCGGCCTGCCCGTTGCCCAAGCGGTGGCGCGCGATAGCCTGTTTGAAGTGCAACGCAGCTACACCCCCGGACGCCTCGGCTTTGGCGGGCAGAAACTGCATCAAGACCCGCTGATTTTGCAGATTCAGCACTGGCTCGAAGAACACTTTGCCGAAAAGTTCCGCTTCGAAGACGTGGCCCGCCTGCACGGCATGAGCATTCGCAATTTTATGCGCCGTTTTCAGGCGGCCACCGGCGAAAAACCGCTGCATTACCTACAGCGCTTACGCATCGAAACCGCCAAAACGCTGCTTTCCAGCACCCGCAAGAGCATTAAAACCATCAGCTATGAAGTGGGCTATGACGACGCCAGCTTCTTCGCCCGGCTGTTCCGCCAACATACTGAGCTATCACCGCATCAGTACCGCCGACAAAACCAGCCGGGATAACCACATCACCGACTGCGCACACCGACAGGCTCGCGCGCTAGGCGTTAACGGCGAGCAAGCCTGTCGAAAACATTCAATACCCGCCAACGAGCACTCGTTACGGTGCGCACTCATCCCTTTTCGAGTGACGCCATCATGAGTCGACGTGCCAATTACTTTCGCCTTGCGCCGCAAGCCATGCAGCAACTACTGGCCTTGGAAGAACACCTCCACGAACAGTTCCGCAGTTCAACAACGCTGTCGGTAAGCCTATGGGAACTGGTTAAGTTGCGCGTTTCTCAACTTAATCAGTGTGCCTTCTGCATCGACATGCACAGCAAGGCCGCCCAACGTTATGGGGAAAGCACAGAGCGAATTATTGGCTTGAGTGCCTGGCGAGACATGCCTTTTTATTCACCGCAAGAGATCGCCGCGCTGCAGTGGGCAGAACTCATCAGCGCTGCCCAGCCAATTGACGATCAGTGTTACCAAGACACGTGTAACCTGCTTGGCGAGCCAGCGCTGGTAGAGTTAACCATCGCGGTGAATGCCATCAATAGTTGGAACCGCATCGCCAAAACCTTTAAACCCGAGGTTGGTAGCCATCCCGCAGAGTAACGCCAGCACGCCTGCTTTCAGGCTGCATCTTCGCCACCCAGCGCTGCCCGCCGCAGCGCTGGTTAAAGACTTGTGGGTCGCGTCGGTTAACAACTCGGCGGCGCAGCCGGTTGTTAAATCCTTGCATGCCAATGCCGGCAGCGGGCTGATTTTTCATTGTGCCGGCGACATAACCATAGATCAGCGCCCCCTGCCTCACGGGGTGATCGTTCTACCCACCTTAAAGACCAGTAAAAGCATGACCTTATCGGCCGGCACACGCTTGGCCGGCATTCATCTCACCCCGGCCAGCGGTCATGCTCTGATTGCACACAGCTTCCCCCAGCCAACCGCGCTGCCCCTAGCAAGCCCACTGGCGCAACAGCTGGATCGACTTTATCGAACCCTCTGCCAGCAAACAGACAGCGCTGCCATGCTCGATATCTTGCAGGCTTGGTCAGCCAGTGGCTTAACGCCTCAGCAGCCCATCCCCAAGGCAATCCAAAGGGCCCTAGCCTGTATCGGCAATGACATCCCCGCTGGCGCGTTGGATCAGCACACCGGCATGAGTCAGCGTCAATTGGAGCGCCTATTTAGCCATTGGCTAAACATGACACCAAAGTTCTATCAACGAATTGCCCGCGTGAATAAAGCCGTCCAGATGCTCGCACAACCCCAGCCGAGCAGCTTGGCGGAGATTGCCCACGCCTGCGCCTTTAGCGATCAAGCCCACATGACCCGAGAGTTTCGCGCCATTACGCACAAAACACCGGGCAACTGGTGAGCGGCACCTTCGCGCGCGAAACTATCCCTGCTTAATCGGCCTAAACCTTGGATGGGCGCCGGTGCTGCTTGCGCCCTCTAGCATGGTGTGACTGCATCCATAACAACAAAGGCAGACCACCATGCGCTCTCTCCTCCTCGCTTTAGCTGGCGTTGCGGCCCTCCAGGCCCATGCCAATGATGACTGGCAACCCTTCCCGCTCGATCAATCAGCCTATGACTTCAGCGGCACCAAGCTGCAAGAACAATGGCCGGTGCTCACCCGTGGTTTTAATTACCCATTTCCTGATGCCGCCAAAGTGACGGAAATGGCCCAGCGCTACCCAGAGGTACGCGAGCAGACAGCGTTTAATGGTGATGCCGAGGCTTACAGCCAAGCCCTGCAAGACGTCTGGCGCGATATGTTTCGCGGCGACTACGCCAAAGCCAAAGCCAAGGGGTTAAAACTCGGCCCCGCCGGCCAAGTACCGGCCATGTTCGCTCAAGTCACCTACGCCCTCTATTTAGAGCCCAATACCGAGCGCAAACATCAGCTACTCGAAGAAGTGATTAGCCGTACCGATGCCGCCGGCGAACTGGTGCAGGCCGATACTTTGGCGCAATTCGGCCGCGCCTATGCCAAAGCGCGCCTCGGTGAAGAACTGCCGATTGGCACGGTGCTAAAACGCGGCTACACCTCGCAGATCCCCGCTGAGCTAGAGCAGCTGCTTAAGCAAGATCAACAACACGCCTTCGCCTTAGCCACCTTAGGCGGCTACCACGCCGGGGTGATCCGCAAAGTCGGCAGCATGATGGCGCGCATGACCTACGGCGCCAATAAAGGTGATATGGAGAAGTACTTTGCTCAGTCGATGGCGGTAGTGGATGACATTCCCATCAGCCACTTTGAATATGCCAACGCCCTCACCTATGTGTACGGCGATGACGAACAGCGCAAAGTGATTGATCACCTGCGTTTGGCCGCCAACCTAAAACCACGCTACGCCATGGAAGCCCTCGAGGTAGAGCTGGCGAAAAAGCTCCTGCGCGAACAAGAAACGCAGCTAGCACAGCGGTAACACAAGCGGTGCACACGCAACCCCGCACAGGCAACTGTCGCGGGGTTTACGTTATTCAGCGGATCAAGGCGGCACTATTCGCAGGCGTCTGAGGCTAGTCGCACGGGGTTTAGCCCCGTACAGTAGGCTAGCCACCGAGGCGCATCTGTTCAGCCACAAGAATTCCAACAATGACCAACGATCCCTTGCTAACCCTAGCCCTACCCATTGCCCTAGGCATCATCATGCTGGGCTTGGGTATGTCGCTCACCCTCGACGACTTCAAACGCGTTGCCCGCTACCCCAAACCGGTACTGATCGGCCTTGGCTGCCAAATCCTGCTACTGCCACTGGCCTGTTTCGGGATTGCCTTAGGCTTCGAACTCGAACCGGCATTGGCCGTCGGTTTGATGCTGCTCGCCGCCTCCCCCGGCGGTACCAGCGCCAACCTGTACAGCCATCTAGCCCATGGCGATGTCGCCCTGAACATCACCCTGACTGCCGTCAACTCGGTGATCGCCATCTTGACCATGCCGATCATCGTCAACTTGTCGCTGATCTACTTCATGACCGCTGATCAAGCCATCCCGCTGCAGTTCACCAAAGTGCTGCAAGTGTTCGTGATTGTGCTCGGCCCGGTTGCCATCGGCATGTTGCTAAAAAGCAAACTGCCCAACTTTGCCCAGCGCATGGAAAAACCAGTGAAGATCATGTCGGCACTGTTCCTCGCCCTGATCGTGGTGCTGGCCATGGTGCAAGACTGGCAAACCTTAGTGGATTACGCGCCTGTGGTGGGTGCCGCCGCACTGCTGTTTAACTTAGTCAGCATGGCCGTGGGCTATTACGTGCCGCAGCTGCTGAGCCTTAACAAGCGCCAGTCAATTGCCATCGGCATGGAAATCGGCATCCACAACGGCACGCTAGCCATCGCCCTCGCCTTAAGCCCGGTGCTGCTGAACAACGCCACCATGGCCATTCCCGCAGCCATTTACAGCATCATCATGTTCTTCACCGCCGCCCTGTTCGGCCTGTGGGTGAACTGGCGCCATGGCGATGAATTAAAAGAAGAAGAGCCAGAAGCGCAGGCTGGATAACCTCTCTACCAACAAAAAGCCCAGCATCATGCTGGGCTTTTTGTTTTATGGCTTGTGCGGTCTGGCGAGGTATTCGTGCGACTGCATCTCTAGCAAGCGGCTTAAAGTGCGCTGGAATTCAAACTCCAGACGCCCACCGGTGTAGAGGTCTTTGAGGGGCACTTGGGCGGAGATAATCAGCTTGACGTTGCGGTCGTAGAACTCGTCCACCAAGTTGATAAAGCGCCGCGCGATGTCATCGGTGCTCACGCTCATCTGCTCGACATTGGCCAGCAAGACCGCGTGAAATTCTTTAGCCAGTTCAATGTAGTCATTCTGGCTGCGCGGGCCGTCGCACAGGGCACGGAAGTCAAACCACGCCACGTCGTCGGCGATTTTGCGCGACTGAATCGGGCGATTCTCGATCATCAACGGCTCACCGATGGTGATGTGCTCGGCATCGGGAATCAGGCTGATAAAGCTGCGTTCGAGGCTTTCTTCGGCAGCCGGGTCGAGCGGGTAGTGATAAATCTCGGCTTGTTCCAAGGCGCGCAGGCGGTAATCGACGCCGCTATCGACGTTCACCACCTCGGTGTGTTCTTTGAGCAGAGCAATCGCCGGCAAGAAGCGCGCGCGCTGTAGGCCGTCTTTGTACAAGCCATCGGGCACGATGTTAGAGGTCGCCACCAGGCTCACACCCAAGGCGAACAACTCTTGCATCAGGGTGGCTAAGATCATCGCATCGGCGATATCTGAGACGAAAAACTCATCGAAGCAGATCACCCGCGCCTCGCCAGCAAAACGCGCGGCAATGATTTTCAGCGGGTTTTTTTGGTCTTTTAACTGCTTGAGTTCGTCATGCACACGCTTCATAAAGCGGTGAAAGTGGGTACGGTTTTTTTGCTCAAACGGCAAAGCGTCGAAGAAGGTATCGACCAGATAGGTTTTACCGCGCCCTACCCCGCCCCAAAAATACAAGCCTTTGACCGGCTTTTTCGGCTTACGCGCCAACAGCTTATTGAGCAGCTTGCCGCGCTCTTGCTCGGCGGCGACCAAGTCGTCGTAGAGGCGCTGCAAGTGCTTAACCGCCATTTCTTGGGCGGTGTCGTAAACAAAATCGGGGCGTTCGAGATCCGCGCGATAGCGCTCAAGCGGCGTCATGGGCGAGTTCTGGGTTGTGACAAGGGGCCGACAATTTACTCGCCAACCCCACGCTTGGCAAATATCCGCGTCGATTAACCCAGGCGCGGCTCCAGCAAGGCTTTCAACTCGACCAATTTGCCGTGAAAGAAATGGCTGCACTGCGGCACATGGATAAGCTCATGGGCGATCTCTAGGCTCTGCGACCAGGCGTAGACCTTCTCTGGCGTCACGACCTCATCATCCTCAGGCTGAATCACGCTAAACAGCGCGTGATGCGGCAAACGGCCATCCACATTAAAGCGTTCCACTGGCGGCGCCAGCATGATTAAGCGTGCGATCGCAGTGCCTTGTTGCTCCATGCGCCCCGCCAAACAGGCAGCCACACAGGAGCCAAACGAAAACCCCACCAAATACACCGGCAACCCCGCATGCTGCGCGGTAAGCCAAGCGAGCGCCGCTTGCGCATCGTCAATCTCGCCTTCGCCGCCGGCGTGCTCACCAGCACTTTGCCCAACACCGCGAAAGTTAAACCGCAGTGTCGCCAAACCCAGATCACGCCCAGTGCGCTGTACGGTGCTCACCACTTTGTTAAGCATACTGCCGCCAAACAAGGGGTGCGGATGGCAAATAAGCACCACGGCTGCCGGTTGCTCACCTTCTTGATAAAGCCCCTGCAGCGGCCCTTGCGGCCCGTCAATGAGTACTGGTTTTTCTGCAGGCATGGTATTTCTCCGTGACTTGTTCGACTAAAGCCGGCGTCTAGCTGACATGAGGCCCGCTATACTGCCATGTAGAACAGGGTTAACGTTAAGCTGTAGCAAAAGATTGAGGACAACGACGTGGAAGCATTTCTCTCCACCTGGCTGATTCCAGCGGCCGCTTTGGTTATAGGTTTAGGCCTTGGTTTTGCCTTAGGGCGAATCATTCCCGGCAGCACCGCAGGCAAAGTGCAGCAGCGCCTAGAAGACCTGCAGGAGCAATTCAGCGACTACCAGCATGAAGTCGTCACCCATTTCAACACCACCGCCAGCTTGGTGAAAAAGCTCACTAAGAGCTATCAAGACGTGCAAGACCACTTGAACAGCAGCGCCAACCGCCTAGCGCTGGATGAAATCACCCGTCAGCGCCTTATCGCTGCGCTGAAAAGCGAAGCGCCCAAGCCCAAGCGTGAAACCCCGGCCAGCACCGAGGCACCTAAAGACTACGCACCGAAAGACCCGAACGCACCGGGCGCGCTATCTGGCCAAAGCACCAAGCAGAACGCCTGAACCCATCAGCGCGTATAAACACAGAGCCCGCTTACGCGGGCTCTGTGTTTTAGGCTCAAACCAAGGGCTTTAGCGCCTCTAGCAAGGCCTGATTTTGCTCCGGCGTGCCGATACTGATCCGCAGGTATTGATCGATACGCGCACTGTTAAAGTGCCGCACGATCACCCCTTGCTCGCGCAAGCCCTGGGCTAAAGCGGCGGCATCCCGCTCTGGGTGCGTAGCGAAGATAAAGTTGGCCGCCGAGGGCAGCACGTTAAAGCCCAGCTTGATCAGCTCAGCAGTCACTTGCTCGCGGCTGGCGATCACTTTGCTACAGGTCTCGATAAAGTAGTCTTCATCGGCAAACGCGGCAGCGGCGCCGACAATCGCTAAGCGATCCAGCGGATAGGAGTTAAAGCTGTTCTTCACTCGCTCCAGTGCTTCAATCAGATCCGCATGACCAACCGCCAAACCGACCCGCAAACCGGCCAGCGAACGCGATTTGGACAAGGTTTGCGTCACCAGCAGGTTCGGGAAGTCATTCACCAGACTGATCGCACTCTGCCCGCCGAAGTCGATATAGGCTTCGTCGATCACCACCACAGAATCAGGGTTGCCTTGCAGCAAACGGCGAATCTCATCCAAAGCCAGCAAGCGACCGGTGGGCGCGTTGGGATTAGCGAAGATAATCCCGCCGTTAGGCTTTAAATACGCGGCCACGTCGATGCTGAAATCATCCCGCAGCGGCACATTTTCGTAGGCAATGCCGTACAACCCGCAATACACCGGGTAGAAGCTGTAGGTGATATCCGGAAACAGGATCGGCTGGTCTTGCTTGAACAAACCGTAAAACAGGTGAGCGAGCACTTCGTCCGAGCCATTGCCGACAAACACTTGCGCGCGCTGCACGCCGTAATAGTCGGCCACTGCTTGCTTGAGCTGGTCGCTGTTCGGGTCTGGGTACAGACGCAGGCTATCGCCTAGCTCGGCTTGCATGGCCGCCACAGCTTTCGGCGACGGGCCATAGGGGTTTTCGTTGGTGTTCAACTTCACCAGCTTTTGCAGCTTGGGCTGCTCGCCCGGCACGTAAGGCACCAGGTCTTTCACGAAGGGGCTCCAGAATTTGCTCATCTGCCCTTCTCCTCTTCAGTTCGTTCGATAGGCGCAGGGCGGCTAAGCCGTGCAACGGCATCAGCCACCGGCGGTCACAACACTGCGTTTAGTCGTTAATGCGGTATTCGGCGCTGCGCGCATGAGCGGTCAGCGACTCGCCACGGGCCAGCACAGAAGCCACCTTGCCCAGCTCGGAAGCGCCGTGCGCCGAGCAATGGATAATCGACGAACGCTTCTGGAAGTCATACACGCCCAGCGGCGAAGAGAAGCGCGCCGTGCCTGAGGTCGGCAGCACGTGATTGGGGCCTGCACAGTAGTCGCCCAGCGCCTCGGCGGTGTAACGGCCCATGAAGATGGCCCCGGCATGGCGAATCTGCGCCAGATATTGCTCAGGATTAGCCACCGACAGCTCCAAGTGCTCCGGCGCGATGCGGTTGGCCACTTCGATGGCTTGCGCCATATCGGCAACCTGAATCAAGGCACCACGACCTTGCAGCGAAGTGCGAATGATCTCGGCGCGCTCCATGCTCGGCAGCAGTTTTTCGATGCTCGCTGCGACTTGCTCAAGGAAGGCCGCATCGGGACTGACCAGAATGCTCTGCGCATCTTCGTCGTGCTCGGCTTGCGAGAACAGGTCCATGGCGATCCAGTCCGGGTCGGTTTGGCCGTCACACACGACGAGAATCTCCGACGGGCCGGCGATCATGTCGATACCCACTTGGCCGAACACATGGCGCTTGGCGGTGGCGACATAGATGTTGCCCGGGCCGACGATCTTGTCCACGCGCGGTACGCTCTCGGTGCCATACGCCAGCGCAGCCACGGCTTGCGCGCCACCGATGGTGAACACGCGGTCGACACCGGCCACACAGGCTGCGGCGAGCACCAACTCGTTAAGCTCGCCACGCGGGGTCGGCACCACCATCACCACCTCGGGCACACCGGCCACTTTGGCGGGGATGGCATTCATCAACACTGATGACGGGTACGCCGCCTTGCCGCCGGGCACATACAAACCGGCGCGATCCAGCGGGGTGACTTGCTGGCCGAGCACCGTGCCGTCGGCTTCGGTGTACTGCCAAGAGTCTTGCTTTTGCTTTTCGTGATAACTGCGCACACGTTCGGCGGCTTGCTCAAGCGCCGCACGTTGCTCGGCGGTAATCCGCGTCAGCGCCAGCTCCAAGCGCTCGCGCGGCAGAATCAGCTCAGCCATGGCCTGTGCGTCAACGCCATCAAAGCGCTGAGTGAACTCCACCAGCGCGGCATCGCCTCGGCTGCGCACGGCGGCGATGATCTCCAGCACGCGCTGATTAACGCTGTCGTCGGAGACACTTTCCCAAGCCAGTAGATGATCCAGATGCTGCGCGAAGTCCTGGTCACTGGCGTTGAGACGGCGGATAGCGAAGTTCTGGCTCATGGTCTTTCTCTTTTAACTAGGGACTACAAATAACCTTACGCGCGGGCCTCCACGGCCTGTCGCAAGGCTTGGATCAGGGTATCCAGTTCGGCGTGCTTCATCTTCATCGACGCCTTGTTAACGATCAAGCGCGAGCTGATGTGGGCGATCAGTTCTTGCGGCTCCAGCCCGTTGGCACGCAGGGTGTTGCCGGTATCCACCACGTCGATGATCTTGTCCGCCAAGCCCACCAGCGGGGCCAGCTCCATCGAGCCATACAGCTTGATGATCTCAACCTGACGGCCCTGCTCGGCGTAGTAACGACGCGCAATGTTGACGAACTTAGTGGCCACACGCAGGCGGCCTTTGGGCTCCGGAGCGCCAACCTTGCCGGCGGTCATCAGTTTGCAGCGGGCGATGTTCAGATCCAGCGGCTCATACAGCTGACCACCGTATTCCATCAACACGTCTTTACCGGCCACGCCCAAGTCGGCCGCGCCGTGCTCAACGTAAGTCGGCACATCGGTAGCGCGCACGATCAGCAGCTGCACATCATCACGGGTGGTGGGGATGATCAGCTTGCGGCTTTTTTCCGGGTTCTCCGCCGGGGCAATCCCAGCTTCGGCCAGTAGCGGCAGGGTATCGTCGAGGATACGGCCCTTGGACAAGGCGATGGTCAGCATCACGCAGCTCTCTTAACGCAGTGCCGCAGCCATAGCGCTGCGGCAGGCAAACAAACGCGGCCGATTAACCCGGCACGCGGCGAATGGTGGCACCGAGTAATTGCAGTTTCTCTTCGATGCACTCATAACCACGGTCGATGTGGTAAATGCGGTCGACCAAGGTGTCGCCCTCGGCCACCAGACCAGCGATTACTAGCGATGCCGAGGCGCGCAAGTCAGTGGCCATCACCGGTGCTGACTTCAGCTGCGGCACGCCAGTGACGATGCAGGTGTTACCTTCGACTTGAATCTTCGCGCCCATGCGAATCATCTCGTAAACGTGCATGAAGCGGTTTTCAAACACGGTTTCGATCACCGTACCGGTGCCTTCAGCCACAGCATTCAGGCTGACGAACTGCGCCTGCATGTCGGTGGGGAACGCCGGGTACGGCGCGGTACGGATGTTCACCGCACGCGGGCGATTGCCCTTCATGTCGAGGCTGATCCAATTGTTGCCGGTATCAACCATAGCGCCCGCTTCTTCAAGCTTGAGCAGCACGGACTCGAGAATCGTCGGATCGGTGTCTTTAAGCTTAACGCGGCCACCAGTGGCGGCAGCGGCCACCAAATAGGTGCCGGTTTCGATACGGTCGGGCATCACCATGTAGCGACCGCCGGCCAGACGCTTGACGCCGTCCACGGTAATAGTCGCGGTGCCGGCGCCTTGAATATTGGCACCCATGGCGATCAGGCAGTTGGCCAAGTCGACCACTTCTGGCTCACGCGCGGCGTTTTCGATCACGCTGCGGCCATTAGCCAACGCAGCAGCCATGAGGATGTTCTCGGTACCCGTAACTGAGACGGTATCGAAGAAATAATGCGCGCCACGCAGGCCGCCTTCCGGCGCCTTGGCCTTGATATAGCCGTTCTCGACGACGATATCGGCGCCCATGGCTTCTAGACCACGAATGTGCAAATCAACCGGACGCGAACCAATCGCACAACCACCGGGCAACGCTACTTCGGCATAACCAAAGCGCGCCACCATCGGGCCCAACACCAGAATCGACGCACGCATGGTTTTCACCAGTTCGTACGGCGCGACTAAGGTGGTGATGCTGGAAGTATCCACTTCGACATTAAGCTTTTCGTCGATGGTCGGCTGCACGCCCATGCGACCGAACAGCTCGATCATGGTGGTGATGTCGTGCAGGTGTGGCAGGTTACCGATGGTGATCGGCCCATCGGCCAACAGGGTGGCGGCCAAAATCGGCAGCGCAGAGTTCTTTGCGCCAGAGATACGAATCTCGCCGTCTAGGCGCTTACCGCCCGTGATGATCAGTTTGTCCATAGCGGGCTTCTCAGTTGCGCTCGGCCCAGGCCGCGCGGGTAAAGAAATTCATCGTGACAGCGTGCATGCTGCCATCGGCAATCCAGTGATTGAGCTGTGCGTACACACGCTGTTGACGCTGCACAGGGCGCAAAGCGGCTAACTCATCGCTGATCAAATTCAAGGTGAAGTTGCAGCCTTCGCCTTCGACTTCAACCTGTGTGTCGGCCAGTTGGCTTTCCAGATGACGTTTTACGTCGAGCGCTTGCATGGCGGTCCTCAAACAACTGCGCCCCTAGCGGGCGAAAAGAACGCCGAATAATACAGGAAAGCCGGTGAACTGAGCCACCGGCTTTCCTGTTTAACGCTGCCAGAATTAGACCAGAAGCTCTGTCAGCTCAGTGACTTGCGCCATTTGCTGCAGGTCATGCGGCAGGCCTTGAATCCGCAGCGTTTGCTGGCGAGCCGCCGCCGCACGCTTTAACACCAGCAGCAACGACAAACCCACGCTGTTGGATTTTTCCACGCCACTGCAATCCACCACGACCGCCTGCCCAGCATCACGCAGCAGGCGCTCTGCCTCTTGGCGCACTGCCACTACGCTGCGGTGGTCTAGCACACCAGAGAGTTTAAGCAGACTGCCTTGCAAGCTGGCGGCGGCCATTACTGCTGATCCTCAGCGGCTTTACGCGCACGCGCCACGGTGTCCGCCCACGAGTCGATCACTTTATCCATGTTGTTGCCGTTGCGGCGCATGGCGTCGGCGAACTGGTCGCGGAACAACTTGCCGACATTGATGCCTTCAATGATCACATTGCGCAGCTGCCATTGGCCGGCGTTGTTGACCATGGTGTAGCTGACCTTATACAGCGCGCCGTTATCGCCCTGCACTTCCATATCCACACTGGCGCGCTCTGCGCTGTCGCGGCCATTACTGGGCAGCACGCGAATCGCTTGATTGTTGTACGACAACAGCGCGTTGCCATAGAACTGCACCAAGCTGCGCTTGAAAGTTTCTTCAAAGCGGCTCATTTGATCTTTTGAAGCGCGACCGATGAACTTGGCCGTCATCACGCCACGCGCAATACCCGGAAAATCGGTCACCGGACTCAAGATGCCATTGAGCGACTGATAGAACAGCTCGGGGTCTTGCTGAAACTCGGCACGGCGAGTGGTCAGCTCGTGGATCATCTGGTCAACGGTCTTCTGCACAACTTGCTGCGCGGTATTGGCCTGCGCCGCCAACGGCAGCAGCACGGCAAAGCAAAACAGAATCGGCGCAAATAACTTTTTCATCAGCAAACTCTCTTAACGCTTCCTAGTTACTCGTCTTTATTGACGGAGTTGAGCAGGAACTTACCAATCAATTCTTCCAACACCAGTGCCGACTGGGTATCACGAATGGTGTCACCTTCAGCCAACAGCTCTTCATCGCCACCAACACTGATGCCGATGTATTTCTCACCCAGCAAACCCGCGGTCAGAATGGAAGCGGTAGAGTCGGTCGGCAGGTTATTCACATCACCGCGAATATCCATCGCCACACGACCCATATAACTGTCGCGATCCAGATCAATACCCACCACCTTACCGATGGTGACGCCCGCCATAGTGACTTTGGCACGCACCGATAAGCCGGAAATATTGTCGAAATAAGCATAGACCCGGTAAGTGTCCTGCGTGCTGGCCACGGTTAAGCCGCTTACGCGCAGCGCCAACAACAGCAATGCCAGCAATCCCGCTAGCAGGAACAGCCCGACACTGATTTCCAAAGTACGGGTTTTCATCAGTAATCTCCGAACATCAGAGCAGTCAAAATAAAGTCCAAGCCCAGCACTGCCAGCGAGGCATGAACCACGGTACGTGTGGTCGCCCGACTGATGCCTTCCGAAGTTGGCTCACAGTCGTAGCCCTGGAACACAGCGATCCAAGTCACCACAATGGCGAACACCACGCTTTTGATGGTGCCGTTGAGCACATCATCAAAGAAGTCCACCGAATTCTGCATGTTGCTCCAGTAGGAGCCTTCAAAAACGCCCAGCCAATCGACGGCCACCATGCTGCCGCCCCAAATGCCGACCACACTAAAAATGCAGGCCAACAGCGGCATGGAAATAAAGCCCGCCCACAGGCGCGGGGCGATAACGTACTTGAGCGGATCGACACCGATCATCTCGAGGCTAGACAGCTGCTCGGTCGACTTCATATTGCCGATCTCAGCGGTCAACGCCGAACCCGCACGCCCGGCGAATAACAGCGCCGTCACCACGGGGCCTAATTCACGCAGCAAGGTCAGAGCCACCATCTGCCCGACGGCTTGCTCTGAGCCGTAATCCGAGAGGATGTTGTAACCCTGCAGGGCCAATACCATGCCAATAAACAGCCCCGACACGACAATAATCGCCAGTGACAAGACGCCAACGGCATACAGTTGTTTCATCAATAGCTCGAAGCGATTGCCAAACGAGGCACGCCCGCCCAGCGCCATGAGCAAAAACACCACCGAGCGACCAAGCGCCTCAACCACCGCGATACCCGAGCGGCCGAGCAACGCTAAGCGATCGAGCATGGATTTGTTACGCATGACCACCTCCCAGTAAATCGTCGGCCAACTTAGCGGCCGGGAAGTGGAACGGCACCGGGCCGTCCGGATCGCCTTTCATAAATTGGCGAATCCGTGGGTTATCAGACTCCATCAAAGATTCCGGCGTGCCATGGCCCAACACCTGGGAGTCACCCACCACATAGATGTAGTCGGCAATGCTGGCGGTTTCTGCTAGGTCATGGGAGACCACCACACTGGTGATCCCCAAGGCATCGTTAAGCTTGCGAATCAAACGCACCAAAACACCCATAGCAATCGGGTCTTGGCCGACGAACGGCTCGTCATAGAGGAGAATTTCCGGATCCAAGGCAATCGCCCGCGCCAGTGCCACACGGCGCTTCATGCCACCAGAGAGCTCATCGGGCATCAGATCGATAGCGCCGCGCAGGCCCACCGCTTGCAACTTCATTAAGACGATGTCGCGAATCATGTCATCGGGCAGCGCTGTGTGTACGCGCAGCGGAAAAGCCACGTTTTCAAACACACTTAAATCGGTAAATAAAGCGCCGCTTTGGAACAGCACGCCCATGCGCTTACGCAGGTCAAACAAATCGCTGCGCGAGAGTGCAGGCACGTTGCTACCCGCCACCCAAATCTCACCCTTCTCGGCGCGTAATTGAGCACCGATCAAGCGCAGCAAAGTGGTTTTACCGCAGCCTGAAGGCCCCATAATGCCGGTGACCTTGCCGCGGGGGATGACGATATCCACGTCCTTAAAGATGAAGCGTTCGCCGCGCTTGAAGGAAACCCCCTTCAACTCAACGGCGTAGCGAGCGTCAGACGTCATGCCGACTCCTTGTAAAACCATCCGATCAGCGCCAAACGCGCCGCATTAAACGGGCAAATTACCCCCAACAGTAAGGGCTTCCTGCCCGAGCAGGCGCGCGGCGCGCACTATATCACTGGCAAGACGCCTTACCAAAGCCATCCGGCACGCTTATTGCCCAACTCTGTAGCTGCTTCACACCCCCGCCATGGTTTCAAGGTATACTGCCGGGCTTTCTATCGTCGCCGATAAAACCATGAGCCAGACGCACCCGCATTTGCTGTCCGCGCAACGCACGATTGCCCTTGAGCGCGACGCCATCAACGATCTTCTCGAACAAATCGACCAGCATTTTATTCGCGCGTGCGAGCTGATTTTGGCCTGCGCCGGTCGCGTGGTCGTGGTCGGCATGGGCAAGTCGGGGCACATTGGCAACAAGCTAGCCGCCACCTTGGCCAGCACCGGCACCCCAGCGTTCTTCGTGCACCCCGCCGAAGCCAGCCACGGCGACATGGGCATGATCACTAAAGATGACGTAGTGATCGCCCTGTCTAACTCTGGCTCGACCAGCGAAATCGTCACCCTGCTGCCGCTGATTAAGCGCTTGGGCATCCCGCTGATCAGCATCACCGGCAACCCAGATTCAGCACTGGCACGCAGCGCCGATGCAGCACTAAATGCCCGCGTTGCCGAGGAAGCCTGTCCGCTCAACTTGGCGCCCACCTCGTCAACCACCGTGGCACTGGTACTCGGCGATGCGCTAGCGATTGCCTTATTAGAAGCGCGCGGCTTTACCGCTGAAGACTTTGCCTTCTCGCACCCCGGCGGCGCCCTGGGCCGACGTTTGCTGCTTAAAGTCGATGACATCATGCACAGTGGCGAACGCTTCCCCCAAGTTAGCCCACACACGTCGGTAAAAGACGCCCTGCTGGAAATGACCCGTAAAGGCTTGGGCTTAACCGCCGTCATTGATGAGCAAGGCCGTCTGGCCGGCATCTTTACCGATGGCGACTTGCGCCGCACGCTCGACAAGCCCATCGACCTCGCCAACACGCGTATCGATGCTGTGATGACCAAAGCCTGCAAAACCGCACAAGCCGGGCATCTGGCCGCCGAAGCGCTGAACATCATGGAACAATTTAAGATTGGCGGCTTAATCGTCGTAGATGAGCACGAGCGCCCCGTTGGCGCGCTGAATATGCACGATTTGCTGCGTGCGGGAGTCGTTTAATGAACCAAGAACTCATCCAACGCGCGCAAAAGATTCGCCTCGCCGTGCTTGATGTCGACGGCGTACTGACCGACGGCAAGCTGTACTTTCTCCCCGATGGCAGTGAGTTTAAAACCTTCAATACCTTGGACGGCCACGGCATCAAGATGCTCATGCAGGCCGGCATCCAAACCGCCATCATCACCGGGCGCAGCAGCCCCGTGGTGGAGCGACGCGCGAAGAACCTCGGCATTCAGCATTTATTCCAAGGCCGCGAAGACAAATTCGTTGCCTTGCAAGAGCTGCTCAGCAGCCTCAGCGATGCACCAACGCTTGAGCAAGTAGCCTACTTGGGCGACGATTTACCCGACCTACCCGCCATTCGCCGAGTGGGCCTGGGCATGGCCGTGGCCAGCGCCGACAGCTTTGTTCGCCAGCACGCCCATGGTGTCACCATTGCCGCTGGCGGTGCGGGTGCGGCACGCGAGTTTTGTGAATTTATTTTACGCGCACAGGGCAAATTGGACGCCCTGCAAGAGCACTATCTTTGAGGGACAGCATGCCACGCTATCTGCAAATTCTCTTATTAAGCATTGCCGGGCTGGGGCTTTTAGCAGTGGGCTACTGGAACATCAGCCCAGATAGCTTTAACAAGCCAGCAGCCGTCGGCCAGCAAAACCAAGACATCGACTATTTTGTGGTCGGCGCGACCAGCCGCGAGTTCAAAGCTGACGGCAGCCAAAAGTACTTTATGACTGCCACGCGCTTAGACCACGTGCAAGCCAGTGACATCACTCACGTTAGCGTGCCGCACCTAAAGCTGTTTCGCAGCGACGAAAGCCAACCTTGGGTGGTTGACGCACTGAAAGGCGAAGTCGGCCCCGGCGGCAAAGAGGTCGAGCTGATCGATCAAGTCAACATCGACCACCTCGACGTCAAACAACGCCGCACGCAACTGCAAACCTCGCGCCTGACGGTTATTCCTGACAAGGATTATGCCGAAACCGCACAACCCGTTAGAATCGACGCCGCAAACGGAGTCACCACCGCCACCGGTATGCGCGCCTACCTTAAAGAAGGCCGCATGCAACTGCTTTCAAATGTAAGAGGACAGCATGAAGCGCCTTGATTTTTCTGCCGGCCTACTCGGCCTGAGCCTGCTGCTGGGATGCATGCATAGCTGGGCACTGCCGTCGGATCGCGAGCAGCCCATTCGTATTCAAGCCGACGCCGCCGAACTCGACGACCGCCAAGGCGTTGCCGTGTATACCGGCAGCGTGGTGGTTACCCAAGGCAGCCTGCGCATCACCGGTGAAAAGGTCACCCTGACCCGCGACGCCAGCGGCGAAGTCGATGTAGTGACCGCTACCGGCAACCTCGCGCAGTACCAGCAGCAGCCTTCCAGCGACAAACAACTGGTCAAAGCCTGGGGCAAAACCATTCAGTACAAAGCCGCCAATGAGCGCATCATCCTCATCGACCAAGCCAAGGTCGTGCAGGAAGGCAACACCTTCGAAGGCGAAAAAATCGTTTACGACACGGCTCGCCAGATCGTCAATGCCGGCCGCGCCACGGGCAGCAATGTCAGCAGCCCGCGCCCACGTATCGACATGGTTATTCAGCCGAAGAAGAAACAGGACAACTAATGGCAATCCTGAAGGCTCAACACCTGGCCAAAAGTTACAACAAGCGCCAAGTGGTGCGTGATGTGTCGGTTGCCATTGAAAGCGGTCAAGTCGTAGGTCTGCTCGGCCCCAACGGCGCCGGCAAAACCACCTGCTTTTATATGATCGTAGGCTTGGTGGGTGCCGACCAAGGCCGCGTCATGATTGACGACCTCGACGTTACCCGCCGCCCCATGCATGGCCGTGCGCGCGCCGGCATTGGCTATTTGCCGCAAGAAGCGTCGATTTTCCGCAAGCTCACCGTGGCGGAAAACATCATGGGCATTCTGGAAACCCGCAGCGAGCTATCCCGCAGCCAGCGCCGCGAGATGCTGGAAAGCCTACTGCACGAGTTCCACATTACCCATATCCGCGACAGCCTCGGCATGAGCCTGTCCGGTGGTGAGCGCCGCCGGGTAGAAATCGCCCGTGCACTGGCCACCGAACCGCGTTTTATTCTGCTCGACGAGCCGTTTGCCGGTGTTGACCCCATCTCGGTCGGCGACATCAAGCAAATCATTCAGCAGCTGAAAGACCGTGGCATCGGCGTGCTGATCACCGACCACAACGTGCGCGAAACACTAGACATATGTGAGCACGCTTACATTGTTAGCGAAGGTCGCCTGATCGCCGAAGGCAGTGCCGCCGAAGTACTGGCTAACCAACAAGTGCGCGATGTGTACTTGGGTGAAAGCTTCCGCCTGTAATCTTTTCACGCGCGCCTTGCGTAGAGGCGCGCAGTTTTCCGCAGCTTTTCTCCTCTACGCCTAGGCAAAACCACCTAAGTCGGGCATATAATTTGCTAAAGCGCTCTCGCGCTTGGCTTCCGCAGTGATCGCCGCCTTGCGGCGCTTTGAAGACAAGGTGCTAAGCTTCCGCTCATGAAACCTACGCTCGTCCTAAAAATGGGCCAGCAGCTGACAATGACCCCGCAGCTGCAGCAAGCCATCCGCCTCCTGCAACTTTCCACGCTGGATTTGCGCCAAGAAATCCAAGAGGCGCTGGACTCCAACCCCATGCTGGAAATGCCCGAAGACGGCGACGATGACCACAGCGCCGACAACGACAGCAACGAGAGCGACGGCGACGACATCCAGCACCCCGAGCCGAGCAAGATCGAGGCACTGAACAGCGACAACGCCAGCCCCGATGACCTCGACGCCAATCAATGGGAAGACCGCATCCCCAACGAATTACCCGTCGATACCGCTTGGGAAGACATCTACCAAACCTCCGCCAGCAGCCTGCCCGCCTCCAGCGATGATGAGTGGGACTTCACTCAACGCACCAGCAGCGGCGAGAGCCTGCAAAGCCACTTGCTCTGGCAGTTGAATCTACTGCCGCTGAATGATCGTGATCGCATGATCGCCATCACCTTGATCGACGCCATCAACAGCGACGGCTATCTCGAGGAAACCCTCGAAGAAATTCTCAGCGCCTTCGATGCAGAGCTAGATATCGAACTCGACGAAGTCGAAATGGTGCTGCACCACATCCAGCAGTTTGAGCCCGTCGGCATTGCCGCACGCAATTTAGGCGAGTGCCTGACCCTGCAGCTGCGCCAATTGCCCGAGGATGTGCCACTGCTAGCGCAAGCCAAGCGCTTGGTGAATGACTACTTAGACGTACTCGGCAGCCGCGATTACAGCCAACTGATGCGCCGCATGAAGCTCAGCGAAGACGAGCTCAAAGGCATCATCACTCTGATCCAAACGCTTAACCCGCGCCCTGCTGCGCAGATCAGCGCCGAAGAGCCGGAGTACGTCACCCCTGATGTGATCGTCACCCGCGATAACGGCCGTTGGCTGGTGGAACTGAACAGCGATGCTATGCCGCGTCTGCGGGTTAATCGCCAGTACTCATCGATGGTCAAACGCGCCGACAACAGCGCCGACAACAGCTACATGCGCAACCAGCTGCAAGAAGCGCGTTGGTTTATCAAAAGCCTGCAAAGCCGCAACGAAACCCTGATGAAAGTCTCCACGCAAATCGTTGAGCAACAGCGCGGCTTTTTGGAGTACGGCGAAGAGGCCATGAAACCCATGGTGCTGGCCGATATTGCCGAGGCCGTGGGCATGCATGAGTCGACCATTTCGCGGGTTACTACGCAAAAATTCATGCACACCCCGCGCGGTATTTTTGAGCTGAAATACTTCTTCTCCAGCCACGTTAGCACCGCTGAAGGTGGCGAGTGTTCGTCCACCGCCATCCGCGCCATGATCAAGAAATTGGTCAGCGCGGAAAACCCGAAAAAGCCGTTGAGCGACAGTAAGATCGCTGGTTTACTGGAAGAACAAGGCATTCAGGTCGCCCGTCGCACCATCGCCAAATACCGTGAGTCTCTCGGCATTTTGTCATCCAGCGAACGCAAACGACTGGTGTGATTTTTTTGATCTGAAGCAGGCATCCGTCTGGCAGGTTAGCTAACCTGTCAGTAAAACCACGGGCAACAAGGAGACAGCTGTATGCAAGTCAACATCAGTGGCCATCAGCTTGAAGTAACTGAACCCCTGCGCGAGTACATCCAGGAGAAACTGAAAAAACTGGAACGCCATTTCGACAAAATCACCAATGTGCAAGTCACCATGGAAGTCGAAAAGCTGCGCCAGAAAGTGGAAGCCACCTTACACGTTACCGGCGCTGCGATTGCCGCCAACGCCGAGCACGATGACATGTACGCCGCCATCGACCTGCTGACCGACAAGCTCGATCGCCAACTGATCAAGCACAAAGAAAAACATAACGACCGTCAAAACGGCGTTAATGCCCGTTAATTCACGACTTATTACTCTATGATCCGACTGGAGCATATCCTGACCCCTGAACGTTCTTTAGTGAACGTTCAGGGCGGCAGCAAAAAACGCGTTCTCGAACACATTGCCGAGCTGGTCGCTAAAGACCAACCTGGCTTAAGTGCCGATAACATCTTCGACAGCCTGATTGGCCGCGAGCGACTGGGCTCCACGGGCTTTGGCAACGGTATTGCCATTCCCCACTGCCGCATTCCCGGCGCCAGCGAGCCGCTAAGTTTGGTCATGCATTTGGCCAACGCCATCGACTTCGACGCCCTCGACGGCGCGCCGGTAGATCTGCTGTTTGTGCTGTTGGTGCCTGAAGAAGCCACCGACGAACACTTAGAGCTACTCAGCCAAATCGCCGGCCTGCTCGATAAAGCCGATATTCGTCAGCAGCTACGCGCCGCCGACAGCAACCAAGCGCTGTACCAAACCATCGTCACCCTGCAGCAGGCGGCCTAACATGCGCCTGATTGTCGTCAGTGGCCGCTCCGGCTCAGGCAAAAGTACCGCCCTGAATGTGCTGGAAGATCACGGCTTTTACTGCATCGACAATCTACCTGCCGGCCTGTTGATCGACTTGGCTGAGCGCACCTTGCCCAGCCAAGACTTGCTCTACCCCAAAGTGGCCGTCTCAATTGACGCGCGCAACTTGCCCAGCCAGCTGGAGCGCTTTCCCGAGCTGCTGCAAGAAGTGCGCAGTCGCAACATTCGTTGCGATGTGGTGTACCTCGATGCGGCCGACGAAATTTTGCTCAAACGCTTTTCGGAAACGCGCCGCAAACACCCGCTAACGGGTAACGATCGCTCGCTGGCCGAAGCCATCGCCGATGAAGCCAAGCTGCTCTCGAGCATTAGCGATCTGTGCGACCTCAAAGTCGACACCAGCGAGCTAAACCTCTATCAACTCAAAGACTTACTCAAGCTGCGCTTATTGGCCGAGCCTGAGCCGGGCACGGCTTTTCTGCTAGAATCGTTTGGCTTCAAGCGTGGCGTACCGGTCGATGCCGATGTGGTATTTGATGTGCGCTGCCTGCCCAATCCGTATTGGAAGCCGGATATTCGCGGCTTTTCCGGACTGGACCAGCCAGTGATCGACTACCTCAAGGCGCAGCCCGAGGTGGACGAAATGTTCAGCGACATCTTCACTTACCTGAGCAAATGGCTACCGCGCTTTGCCGCCAGTAATCGCTCGTATGTCACCGTAGCGATTGGCTGTACCGGCGGGCATCACCGCTCGGTGTACATTGCCGAGCAGTTAGCCGCCGCCCTAAAACCCAGTTTGCGCCATGTGCAGGTCCGTCACCGTGATTTGCACGGCTAAGGACCCGCATGCCAAGTACCGACATCCTCATCATCAATAAACTGGGCCTGCATGCCCGCGCCGCTGCCAAACTGGTAGGCGTGGCTACGCAGTTTCAGGCCAAGGTGAGTGTCGGCCGTAACGCGGAAAAACTGGTCGACGGCAAAAGCATCATGTCCGTGATGATGCTCGCCGCCGCCAAGGGCTCCACCTTGCATGTACACACCGAAGGAAACGATGCCGATCAGGCGCTCGAGGCCGTGATTGGCCTGATCAACAATCGCTTTGACGAACCTGAATAGCTGGCGTGACTTGACTAGTTAGTCACCCGTCACACCCGCCGATTGAGCAAAACAGGGAGCTTGTCATGGCCGACATCGAAAACGCCCAGCACATCGATATTCATGCCCTCGAGGAAATGCTCGAGAGTGGCGTGTCGCGCCCTGTTCGCCGTCAGCTCAACAGTTTAAGCGGCGCCGATTGCGCCCACTTACTGACCAGCCTGCCGCAGCGCCAGCGTAATTTGCTCTGGCCACTGATCGACGAAGAGCTCAAGCCCGAGGTGCTCGCGCACCTGCCCGAAGACATCCGCCAGTACTACATCGCGCACATGGATGCCGACGAGCTGGCCGAACTGATCGAAGAACTCGACACCGACGACCTCGCCGACCTGCTGCAAGAGTTGCCCGAGGCCATCACCCAGCAAGTGCTGCAATCGCTGGAAGATGAAGACCGCCAGCGCGTTGAGCAAGTCATGGCGTTCGAGGAAGACAGCGCCGGCGGCTTGATGAACACCGACGTCATCAGCGTGCGCCCCACCCACACGCTCGACGTGGTGTTGCGCTACCTGCGCCGTTTTGACGAACTGCCGCCGATGACCGACAGCCTGATGGTGGTGAACCGTCAGGAAGACTTTATTGGCGTGCTGCCACTGTCACGCATTTTGATTTCCGACCCCGAGCTCAGCGTGCGCGAGCTGATGGACACCGACATCGAAGCCATTCCCGCCGACATGCCATCGCACGAAGTGGCCGAACTGTTTGCCCGCGACGACTTAGTCTCCGCGCCGGTAGTCGATATTCACGGCAAGCTGCTTGGCCGTATCACCATTGACGATGCCGTCGACGTTATGCGTGACGAGGCCGACCACTCACTGCTCGCCTCGGTCGGTCTGGATGAAGAAGAAGACACCTTCGCCCCCGCGCGCAAAGCCGCCAAAGGCCGCGCCATCTGGCTAGGCATTAACCTGATCACCGCGTTTATCGCCTCGGCGGTAATTGGCCTGTTTGATGCCACCATCGAAAAAGTCGTCGCCTTGGCGATCTTGATGCCCGTGGTCGCCAGCATGGGCGGCATTGCCGGCAGCCAAACTTTAACGCTGATTATTCGCGGCATGGCCTTGGGGCAAATCAACCCCGGCAACGCCAGCTGGCTGCTACGCCGCGAAGTGGTGGTCAGCCTATTGAATGGCGTGCTCTGGGCCTTAGTGATCGCCGCCGTGGCGGTGGCCTGGTTTAAAGACCCGACCATCGGCATCGTGATTGGCGCCGCGATTGTCATCAACCTGCTCGCCGCAGCGCTGGCCGGCGCGTTGATTCCGCAAATCTTAAAGAAGATGGACATCGACCCCGCTCTGGCGGGCGGTGTGATTCTCACCACCGTGACCGACGTGGTTGGCTTTATGGCCTTCCTCGGCTTAGCCACGCTGTTTTACGCCTAAACTAAGCACGGCAAAATCAGCACTCCACCCGCCCAACGTCTACAGTTGAAAGTACTCCGGCGCGTTGCGCCATACCGTGGTGCCGCGCGCCACAAGGAGTGCTGGTGGCCTCCCCTGTCCTCGCGCATTCACTTCGCGCCTACTGGCTTGGCTTAGCTGGGCTCGGGCTGAGCCTGCTGTTACTCAGCCATTTTTCGGCGCTGTTATACGCGCCTAGCCAAACCTATTTAGACTGGCTAACTCGCGAGCGCGCAGCAACTCGCACGGCAGACCCTCGCCTTGTACTCATCGATATCGACGACCTCAGCCTCACCGCGCTCAGTGCCGAAGCCGGGCCCTGGCCTTGGCCACGCGCCATACATGCCGAGCTGCTCGATTTCCTAACCACGCAAACACCTAGCGCGGTGATTTTTGATCTGTTGTTCAGTGAGGCAGATACCCAGCTACCCGCTGCTGACGCCTACTTCAATGAAGCACTGGCCCGTGCCCCACATAGCTACCTCGCCATGCTTGTGCAGCAGGCACAAACACCCAGCCAAGCGCCACTGTTAAGCAGCTACCCCGCCAGTCTCTGGCGTGCACCAGCACAGCGCGGGCACAACGACAGCCGCGCCTTACTGTTAACCCCGAATGCTATTGAGGCTAACCTCTGGCGCAGCGGCCACATCAACCTCAGCACCGATGCCGATGGCGTAGCGCGCCGCCACCAACTGTTTTGGCAACACGATGGTTGGCGCCTCCCCAGTCTGCCCGCGCGAGTTGCCCACGACTTGCAGATGCCGCTGCCCACTAGCCAAGAGTGGCTGATCGACTGGCCCAGTGCACAGCGCACCCCGCATAGCCGCGTTAGTTATGCCAACGTGCTGGCCGTCGCTCGCGGCCAACTAGCCCTCAGCGCCATCCCCAATTTGCAGCAGCGCCTCATCGTGATTGGCACCAGCGCCAGCGGTCTGCACGACATTCGCCGCACGCCCATCGACCCGCTTTACCCTGCGCCATTTATTCTCACCAGCGTGCTCGACAACCTGCTCAATGGCCACGCGCTGCAGCGCTTACCAGCGCTGAGTAGCCTGATAGCCAGTTCGCTAATACTGTTTTTAAGCTGCCTGCTGTTTGCCAAGGCCCAGCCGCGTTATGCCTATGCACTATTGGCAGCGTATCTAACGAGCTTGGCACTCGGCAGTTGGTGGTTAGCGCGGCAGGGTTGGCTGCTGGATATTGTGCCCAGCGCAGCCAGCCTCATGCTGGTTAGCCTCATGGCCTTGGCTATGCTGCACCGGCAGCGGCAACTGCAACTGGAAAGCACAGTGCGCGTGTTCAACCGCTTTATGGACCCCAACGTCGTGCACGCCTTGCTCTCGCGGGAAGACCCCGAAGCCCTGCTCAGCAGCAAAGAGTGCCAAATCACCGTGTTGTTCTCTGATATCCGCAGTTTTACTAGCTTGTCGGAACAACGTCCGCCGCGCGAAATCGTCGCCTTGCTGGAAGGCTACTTTGCGCGCCAAGTCGATGTGCTGTTCCAGCATCAAGCCACGCTCGACAAGTTTATCGGCGATGCGGTGATGGCCTTCTGGGGCGCGCCTCTGGATACCCCCGACCACGCTCGTCTGGCAATCGAAGCGGCCTTGCAAATGCTCGACAACCTAGAGGCCTTTCGCCGCGACTACCAGTGCCCAGAGTTCGATATCGGCATTGGCATTCACACCGGACCAGCGGTCGTCGGCTTGATCGGCGCCTCGCAACGCTACGACTACACTGCCATTGGAGACACCGTTAATTTAGCCAGTCGCATCGAAGGCCTTACCAAAGGCCGCGCCAGCCTGCTGGTTTCGGCCGCCACTCGCGCAGCGTGTGCCGAGCACTTTGACTTTACCCCGCAAGGTGCGCATCAGGTTAAAGGCCGCCTTGAAGCCGTTGAGCTCTTCACCCCGCACAGGAGAGCACCATGAAAGTAACCCTGCCGCTCGCCGGCCTGCTCTTCGCCTTAACGGCCCTGCTCAGCCACGCCTGGGCAAACCAAGCGGCCTTCACCAGCCAAGCCACCCAACTGCGCTTAACGCCCGCCCATCAAGCCAGCGCTGTACAAGCCCTGCCTGCCAACCAATCGCTGACGCTGCTAAAGCGCGAAGGCGGCTGGTATCAGGTCAAGCTTGCTAATGGCCAAGAAGGCTGGCTGCCCTTACTGCATGTGCGCCTAGCCCCCAGCAACAACCAGCAACGCAGCGACCTTGGCCAACTACTGGGCAGCACCAGCGCCAGCCAAGGCAGCACGCTGAGCAGTGGCGTACGCGGTGTTAACGAAGAACAACTGAGCGGCCCGAGCAGCAGCCTGCCTGCTGACCTACAGCCGCTGGACCGTTACCGCGCCAACGCCGAACAAGCACGCGCCTTTGCCGCGCAAGCGCCGCTGCGCAGCGAAACGCTGGACTACCCACGCTAACGGAGGCCCCATGTCTCGACATTACTGGCCGCGCGCCTTATTGCTCCTCAGCTTGGGCCTATTCACCGGCTGCCAAGGTGTCGAAGGCCTCAGCATACAAGGCGTCGACTTAGGCAACCTCGTTAGCGCTGGGCGCAACCTCGGCAACCTCGGCGCCAAAGACCTCGACGAAGAGCAACAGATCGGCCAAGGCGCGACCAGCGTGCTGCTAGAAAAAGCGCCATTGCTGGCCGATCAACGCATTCAGCGCTACGTGAATTTGGTCGGCGTATGGATTGCCTTGCACAGCGAACGCCCCGAACTAGCGTGGCGGTTTGCCGTGCTCGACAGCCCCAGCGTGGGCGCCTATGCAGCCCCTGGCGGCTATATCGTGATCACCAACGGCTTATTGCAGCGCCTCAACAGCGAGGCTGAGTTAGCCGGCGTACTCGCCCATGAAATTGCCCATGTCGTGCAAAAGCACCACCTCACCGCCTTACAGCAGCAGGCGCAAAGCGGCCTGCTTAGCGATTTAGCCCTGCTCGCGGCGCAAGCCAGCCAAGTCAGTCGACAAGGCGGCATGAGCAGCAAAGACACCGCGATGGGCGAGCGCTTCAAGCAAAGTGTCAGCGACCTGTACAGCCGTGGCCTGCAACGCAGCGATGAGTACGAAGCCGACACCATGGGAGTCGTGTTAGCGCGGCGTGCCGGCTACGACGCCTATGGCCTGGCCAGTGTGCTGCAATTAATGAGCAGTGAGCGCGCCGACACCCCGGCGCTGGTGAGCTTCCTTAAGGTGCACCCCAACTTAGGCGACCGCCTGCAAGCGTTGGAGAAGACCTATCAATACCTCGACAAGCAAGCACCCAACAGCGGCGCCACCTTAGCAGAGCGTTATCAAGGCTATGTACTTTTGCCCTGATGATGGCTGTCGTGATTGCAGCTGGGCTCGTAATCACACACATGATGGCTAAACGGCGGCGCCTGATGCGGGGAGCTCGCCACCGCCGGCAAAAAGCAGCGTGAATCAATAAAGACCTGTACTAAGTCTTGATCTAACAAGCCACTTTTCACCTCGCTCTGCAGCACATCCAAAGCCCGCTCTACTGGCATCGCCGGCTTATAAGGGCGATCAGCAGCGGTTAGCGCATCGAAGATGTCGCAAATCGTCATGATCCGCGAAGCACAGGGAATATCGTCACCGCTCAACCCATAGGGATAGCCGCTGCCATTGAGCTTTTCATGGTGCGCCGCAGCAATTTTCGGCACGGCTTGCAGGTCGGGCGTCCAAGGAATCAGATTCAGAAAGTCGCGGGTATGTACTACGTGGCGCTCAATTTCTTCGCGCTCTTCGGGGGTCAGACTGCCTTTACGCACGGCCAGCGCGCAGAACTCGCCTTCATCCAACAGGCTGATCAAGCGATTATCCGGTGCTTTCACCAGCTCACTCTGCACCTCACGCAAATCCGCGAAATCGCCCTCACTGAGCATGGTCGGCTCGTTCGCCGCCACAATGCGCGCTAAGTAGTTGTCCAGCCGTGAGCACTCTTGAGCTAATTCAAGCTCCATAAGCGCGCGTTGTTCGTCACTCAACCCGCCCTGACTACGACAGGCCGCCAGCATTCGCCGCAAGCAGTGGTTGGTGAGGTTCTCTTTGGCTAACGCCACGCGGTAGTGCAGGTTCTCCAGCACAGTATCGTTAAGCTTGCGTGCCTTCGTTAGCACATGCTCACGCACGCCAACCTTGCCAAAGTCATGCAACAGCGCGGCATAGCGCAGCTCGCGCAAGGCCTGCGCCGAAAAGCGCTGCTGGCGCAAATGCGCTTGTGGCGCATTAGCCAGCTGCCCTGCCAGCGCTAAGCACAACTCGGCGACACGAAACGAATGGCCGCTAGTGGTCGGGTCGCGCTGCTCAATCGCAAACACCGAGGCCTGCACAAAACCATCGAATAACCGGCTGATGTCATCCAACAACTGGCGATTCTCAATCGCCACCGCCGCCTGACTGGCCAACGCGCGTAACGAAGCGGCCACCTCTTCGCTAAATGGCAAGCAGTGCAAGGGCTCGCCGGCTTGGGCCTCACTGTGCCGATTAATAAACTCCAGCACGCCAACCACCTCTTGCCGGTGATTGAGCATCGGTATCGCCAGCAAAGACTCGGTGCGATAACCCATCTGCAAATCGAACGAACGGTTAAAGCGATACGGCGCATCCGCCGCCAGCGCATACACATTCGGCAGGTTGAGCTCCTCACTGGTCAGCGCCACATAGCCCACAATCGACGCCTTGCTTAACGGCAGACGTTGCGACTGAAATTGGCTGGTATTGAGGCTGGCGTTTTGGGTGAGTTTGAACAACAACTGTTCGGCCTCGCCCGCGCGGCGCTCGATCAAGAACAGTGAAGCCGCATCACAATGTGACAAGCGGCGGCCTTCTTCGAGGATTTTTTCCAGCAGACAATCCAGATCGCGCTCTGCTGAGAGCGCCAAGCCGACATCCACCAACTGGCGCAAATCGGCATCTTTCTTGTGCAAGGCACCCGCCAGCTCAGCGGTAATCTGCTGCAAGCGCTGCTGCTCCACAGCAAAACCGAGCAAGGCACATAGCTCATCAGGCGAAGCTTGCAGCGGCAGCGGCAGCACTCCCGGCAGCGCCCGAAAGCTCAGCAACCCCGCCCCTGTCTGCTGCCACTGGGTTAGCGGCGCGACATCCAACAGGGCGTCATCCAGCAACACCAACTGGCACGGCAGCGGGGCCTCGGCATTGTGCAGCAGTTGCAACTGTAGGCCGGCCACTTGCAAGGCCGCCCACCCCGGTTGCTCGGTAGCGGCACTGGAATGCCCTAAAACAAAGGTATCGGCCATGACGAGGCCTCGTTAGACTCAAGCATGCTGTTTGAGTATTGCACAGGGTACGCATCGCTGCCCGAGCGCCCCCTGCAAGCAGACCAACAACCCATTTGGATACCGCATGCCACTGCGTTTATTGCTGATACTGGGCGCGCTCAGCGCCTTTGGCCCACTGGCCATCGACTTTTACCTGCCCAGCTTCCCGACTCTCGCTAAAGCCTTTGCCACCGACGTGCAGCACGTGCAGTGGAGCCTGTCGGCCTACTTTGTTGGCGTGGCACTAGGGCAGTTATTTTACGGCCCAATGGCCGACCGCTATGGGCGGCGCAAACCTTTGCTGGTGGGCATCACCCTGTTTGCCTTGGCCTCGGTCGCCTGCGCTATGGCTACCACGCTGGAACAACTGATTGCCGCGCGCTTTGTGCAAGCCCTGGGCGGTTGCGCCGGGATGGTGGTGGCTCGCGCGGTGGTGCGCGATTTGTGCGACACCCTGACCACTGCCAAAGTGTTTTCGCAGCTCATGCTGGTGATGGGCCTCGCGCCAATTCTGGCGCCCATTGCCGGTGGCTGGTTATTGGTGCATGCCAGCTGGCCGTGGATTTTCCTCTGGCTGGCGCTCATCGCCAGCCTGTGTTTGCTCGCTGTGGCGCTGTATCTGCCGGAAACCCTGCCCAGCGAACTCCCCCGCGCCAAGCTCAGCCAAGCCGGTAAACAATACCGCCGCTTGCTCAGCGATCGGCGCTTTATGGCCTATGGTTTAAGCGGCGGCTTAGTCATGGCGGGCATGTTTGCCTACATCGCCGGCTCGCCCTATGTGTTTATCAGCCTGTACGGCATTAGCGAGCAGCACTACGGCTGGCTGTTCGGCGCCAATGCCGCGGGTTTTATCATCGCCGCGCAAATCAACGCCCGCTTGCTGCGCTATGCCCCGCCGCAGGTTTGGCTAGGCCGCATCATGCTGATTACCGTGGCGTGTGCCTTAGTCTTACTGGTGATTGCCCAACTGCAGCCACGCAGCCTGTGGCCAATATTAGTGCCGTTGTTTGGCTATATCGCCAGCATCGGCTGCCTACTGCCCAACGCCACCGCCTGCGCCATGAGCGGCCAAGCCGCCAACGCTGGCAGCGCCTCTGCCATGCTCGGCTTTAGCCAGTTTGCCGTGGCCGGTTTTACCTCGGCACTGGTCGGCGTGTTGCACAACGGCACGGCTCAGCCGTTAGCGTGGGTGATGGGGGCTTGTGCGGTGTTGGCACTGCTCTGCGTGCTTAGCAGTAAAGGCCCAGCGGAAGACTCACCGCGCAAAACGTCATAACCACGACGGGCGCCACACACTCACTCAGCCAACCTTGTTCCACAGGCCTTACAAGGTTAGGGTTGCCCCTCTGCGCCAGACAGCACTCGCAAAACGAACGCCGCCGTTATCCCCTCAAATAAGGATGCTTGAATGAACAACCTGCCCACACCCCCGAAGATCAGCAACAAGGCTGTCGCCATCGGTGCCACTGTAGTACTGGGCATTTTCGCCTTAGCCAGCTCTTGGTACACCATCGACGAAACCGAGCGCGGGGTTTTACTGCGCAATGGCGCGCTGGTTGGCGTTATTGAGCCGGGGCTGTCCTTCAAAGTGCCCTTTATCGAGAGCGTTAAGCTGATTTCCATTCAAAGCCAAGTCACCCTGTATGACCGCTTGCAGGCCTACAGTAAAGACCAGCAGGCCGCCACGCTGCGCGTATCCGTGTCATGGCATGTAGCGCCTTCCGAGGTAGCCAAGGTCTATACCGCCTATCAAACCAGCGACTCCATGCGCGAACGCCTGATCAGCCGCCAAGTGCCGACGCAAGTCGAAAATGTGTTTGGCCGCTATAACGCCGTGGCTGCCGTGCAAAACCGTGGCCAGCTTGTGAGCGACATCTCCACAGCCATCAAAAACAGCATCAAAGGCCCCGTGGTGATTGATAGCGTGCAGATCGAAAACATCGACTTCTCCGATGCCTACGAGAAAGCAGTTGAGGCGCGTATGACCGCCGAGGTGCAGGTCAAAACGCGCGAGCAACAACTAGCCACCGAGCAAGTACAGGCGCAGATTCGCGTCACTCAAGCGCAAGCTGAAGCGGACTCAAAACTGGCCCAAGCCAAAGCCGATGCCGAAGCCACTCGCCTACGCGGCCAAGCCGAAGCCGAAGCCATTCGCGCTCGTGCCGAAGCACTGGCGAGCAATAAGAATCTGGTGGAATTAACCAAAGCCGAGCGCTGGAATGGTGTTTTGCCCACCACGGTATTGCCTGGCGATGCAGTGCCGTTTATTGATGCGGCAGCCTATCAACGCCAGCAATAACTGTCCGCACCAACCCAAGCCGGCCTAACGGACACATCACGTTGGGCCGGTCTAAGGATTACCGGAACAATTCTCCACTTATTAAGTGGCTATAGCTAAGACAGCCACTTACCGCACCACTGCTCAACTATTCCTCACCGCGATACTTCCGTGCTGCCAAGTCGACAACACAGCAGCGGCTGAACCGCTAAAATCAGCTCATGAGCGTTGCCTTTGTGGCCTTGGCTGCTTCAGGCAATGCGCCTCACCTTTATGTGGCCTTATCACTTCACGGAGTCCTTATGCCCGCTATTCGGCTTTTGACCGCACTTTGGTTATTGTCTTTTGCCAGCCTAGCGCCAGCACAACCCCTAGTTCTGCTGACGGAAAACCTACCGCCCTTCAGCATGGCCGCCAGTGGCGGTAACTTTGCTAAAGAGGCTGACGTGCAAGGCATCAGTAGCGACACCGTGCGCGCCATGTGCCAAAAGGCCGCACAAGAATGCCAACTGATTCTGCGCTTCCCCTGGGATCGTCTGTACAAGCAAACGCTGGAGCACAAAGGCTATGGCTTGTTTTCCACGATTCGCACACCAGAGCGCGAAACGCTGTTCAAGTGGGTCGGCCCCATTGCTGTCAGTGACTGGGTACTGCTGGCCAAGGTGGACAGCCCGATCAGTCTAGATAGCCTGGAACAAGCCGCCACGTACCGCATCGGCGGCTACCGTAACGATGCCATTTCGCAATTTCTGCTCGACCGCGGCCTAGCGGTACAAACTAGCCTGCAAGACAAAGAAAACCTCAACAAACTTGAGAAAGGCCTGATCGATTTGTGGGCTACCGATGATGTCACCGGGCGTTTCATGGCTAAACAATCACCGTTGGGCAGCCTGAAAGTCGTCTATCGCTTCAACAGCGCTGACCTGTATTTGGCACTGAACCACGAAACCCCTGACGAGGTCGTGCAGGCATTGCAAACAGCGCTGGATGAACTGCGTGCACAAGGCGAGTTAACCGCGATTAAGAACAGCTATTTCTAAGCCCTAAGCGCCCAAGCCAAGACAGCAAAAAGCCGGCAAACGCCGGCTTTTTTACGCACCGCTAATTACTTAACCATTACTAGGAAAAGCAAACTGCGCTGCTTCGTGGCTGGCGCGTTCTGGCCAGCGTTGGGTGATGGTTTTGCGCTTGGTGTAGAAGCGCACGCCATCGGGGCCGTAGGCGTGCAGGTCGCCGAACAGCGAACGCTTCCAGCCGCCGAAGCTGTGGTAGCTCACCGGCACCGGCAGGGGTACGTTGACGCCGACCATGCCCACTTCGATTTCGTCGCAGAACAAGCGCGCCGACTCACCGTCGCGAGTGAAGATGCAGGTACCGTTGCCGTATTCGTGGTCGTTGATCAACTGCATGGCTTCTTCCAAGCTGCCGACACGCACGATGCACAGCACAGGACCGAAGATTTCGTCGCGGTAAATGGTCATCTCTGCGGTGACCTTGTCGAACAGGCAGCCGCCCAAGAAGAAGCCCGCCTCGTTACCGGCTACGCTGAGGCCGCGGCCATCGACCACCAGCTCAGCGCCTTCGCTAACGCCGGTGTCCACATAACCACGCACCTTGTCGCAATGCTGACGAGTGACCAGCGGCCCCATGTCGAGGCCACAAGAAGTGCCCGCACCGATCTTCAGTGCCTGAATTTTCGGGGTTAGCTTGGCCACCAACGCGTCGGCCACTTGATCGCCTACCGCCACGGCTACCGAGATCGCCATGCAGCGCTCGCCGCACGAGCCGTAAGCCGCGCCCATCAAAGCATTCACGGCGTTATCCAAATCGGCATCGGGCATGACCACCGCGTGGTTTTTCGCCCCGCCCAAGGCCTGCACGCGCTTACCGCGACGGTTGGCCTCGGTGTAGATGTATTCGGCAATCGGCGTGGAGCCGACAAAGCTGATGGCTTTTACCGTAGGCGATTCGATCAGCGTATCCACCGCCAGCTTATCGCCCTGCACGACGTTGATCACACCGGCAGGCAGACCGGCTTCGTGCAGCAGCTGGGCGATCATCAGGGTGGAGCTTGGGTCACGCTCAGACGGCTTCAACACGAAGGTGTTGCCGCACACGATGGCCAGCGGATACATCCACAGCGGCACCATGGCCGGGAAGTTAAACGGGGTAATGCCAGCTACTACGCCCAGCGGTTGGAAGTCGCTCCAGCTGTCGATATTTGGCCCAGCATTACGGCTGTATTCGCCTTTGAGCAGCTGCGGTGCGCCACAGGCAAATTCGACGTTCTCGATGCCGCGCTTGAGTTCGCCAATAGCGTCTTCGATGGTTTTGCCGTGCTCTTGGCTGATCAGCTCGGCAATCTTGCTTTCGTTTTCTTCCAGCAGTTGCTTAAAGCGGAACATCACCTGCGCACGCTTGGCCGGCGGCGTGTTGCGCCACGCGGGAAATGCGGCTTTAGCGGCAGCAATGGCTTGCTCGACGGTGGCCTTGTCGGCCAGCTCTACGCGGCGAAAGGCTTCGCCCTGCGAGGGGTTAAACACCTCGGCTTCGCGGCCGCCGCCGGCTACGAGTTCACCATTAATAAAATGCACAATCGGGGTGGTCATCTGTTTTCTCCAAACCTAAAAGCGTTGTGGCAGCGCGGGGCTGGCCATTAATCCAATTGAGTTAGCGCGTCGCCCACTGCGTTGAACAAGGTGTCCAGCTCGTCGGCGGTGGTGTTAAAGGTGGGGCCAAATTGCAGCGTGTCGCCGCCAAAGCGCACGTAGAAACCGGCGCGCCATAAAGCCAAACCGGCCTCGAAGGGGCGGATCACCGCATCGCCATCACGCGGCGCCAATTGCAGGGCACCTGCCAAGCCGCAGTTACGGATATCCAGCACATGCTGGCTGCCCTTTAGGCCGTGCAGTTTTTCTTCAAACACTGGCGCCAGCGCGGCGGATTGTTCGATCAGCTGTTCGCGCTCGAGCAGTTCCAGCGTGGCCAAGCCTGCGGCGCACGCCACCGGATGGGCGGAATAGGTGTAGCCATGCGGAAACTCGATCATGTGCTCCGGCGCGGCTTGGTTCATAAAGGTCTGATAAATCTCGCCACTGGTGACCACCGCGCCCATGGGGATGGCACCGTTAGTGATCTGCTTGGCGCAGTTGATGATGTCTGGCGTGACACCGAAGTATTCCGCGCCAGTGCGCTTGCCCATACGGCCAAAGGCGGTGATCACCTCATCGAAAATCAGCAGGATGTTGTGCTGCGTGCAGATCTCACGCAGACGCTGCAAGTAACCCTGCGGCGGCACGATGACGCCGGCAGAACCGGCCATGGGCTCGACGATCACCGCGGCAATGTTCGAGGCATCGTGTAGCTCAATCAGCTTGAGCAATTCGTTGGCCAGCTCGACCCCGCCGGTTTCTGCCATGCCTTTGGTAAAGGCCAGCTGCGGCTGCAAGGTGTGCGGCAGGTGGTCGGCGTCCATCAGTGTGCCGAACAGCTTACGGTTACCGCCGATGCCGCCCAAGCTGGTGCCAGCGACGTTAACGCCGTGATAACCACGCGCCCGACCAATCAGCTTGGTCTTGGTGGCATGGCCTTTTAAGCGCCAATAGGCGCGGGCCATCTTGATTGCGGTGTCGGCGCACTCGCTGCCGGAGTTGGTAAAGAACACATGGCCCAGCTCGCTGGGCATCCACTGGGCGACCTTTTCGGCGAGCTGAAACGCCAGCGGCTGGCCAAACTGAAAGCCCGGCGAGTAATCCAGCGTACTCATCTGCTTGCTCACCGCCGCAGCAATCTCGCTACGGCAATGGCCGGCACCGCAGGTCCACAGGCCGGAGAGGCTGTCGAACACGCGACGGCCATCGGCATCAATCAGGTATTTGCCTTCGGCGCCGACAATCATCCGCGGATCGCGGTGAAAGCTGCGGTTAGCAGTGGTCGGCATCCAGAAGCTGTCCAGCTTCAAACCGGCGGTGGACGATGGGGCTGTCGCGGACAAACTGTGCGGCATGTTCATGGGTTGGCTCCAAGCAATAAGGGCCGCGCCCGGCAACCACCCACAGGCCGAACGCGATAAAGATTGAGCCTAGACTGCCACGCGGTTAGATTCACAAAAATCCAACTCTTTAAACCTTAAGTTGCAGAGTAACTAAACAATGAGCCAGCGCCGCGCCGAACCCCTCGCCCAAGTCAGCGACTTTGAAATCCGTCTACTGCGCGTGTTTCGCGCCGTGGTGGAATGCGGCGGCTTTTCAGCAGCGGAAAGCGCCCTCGGTATTGGCCGCTCGGCCATCAGCCAGCAAATGAGCGACTTGGAACAGCGCCTAGGCCTGCGCCTGTGCCAACGTGGTCGCGCCGGCTTTGCCTTAACCGAAGAAGGCCAAGAGGTGTACCAAGCCAGCCTGCAACTGCTCGCCGCACTGGAAGGCTTTCGCAGCGAAGTGAACAGCCTGCACCAACATTTACGCGGCGAGCTGAACATTGGCCTGACCGACAACTTGGTCACCATCCAATACATGCGCATCAGCAACGCGCTTAGCCAGCTGAAAGAGCAAGGCCCAGACGTGCAGATCAACATCCGCATGAGCCCGCCGGATGAAGTGGAGCAAGGCGTGCTCGATGGCCGCCTGCAAGTGGGCGTGGTGCCGCAAACCGCGCCGCTCTCAGGGCTGGATTACCAAGCCCTGTATGGCGAGCGCTCGCTGCTGTACTGCGCCGTTGGCCACCCGCTGTTTTATGTCGACGACCGCAAACTCAGCGATGCGCGCTTAGATGAGCAAGAGGCCATCGCCCCGACCTTCCGCTTGCCAGCCGATGTGCAAGCGCACTACCAACGGCTGAACTGCACCGCCAGCGCCAGCGACCGCGAAGGCATGGCTTTTTTGATCTTAACCGGGCGCTATATCGGCTATCTGCCCGACCACTACGCCGAAAGCTGGGTGCAGCAGGGCCGCTTGCGTGCCCTAAAAGCCGAGAGCCGTTTCTACGATTTGCAGCTGGCCTCGGTCACCCGCAAAGGGCGGCGGCCTAACTTGGTGCTGGAGTGTTTTCTGCAAGCACTGGCTGCCACAGCTGAACCGGTCACCGCCTGACAACCCAACGCGTCGCCGCCGCTTACAGGGGTGTCGCATCCTCGCGCGTCAACGCTCAACCAGCTGACTAAGCTGTAAGCAGTGACTACCGCGCGAGAATCCCATGGCGTTAAGTGTGTTTGACCTGTTCAAAATCGGTATCGGCCCCTCTAGCTCGCACACGGTGGGGCCGATGCTGGCGGCCGTGCGTTTTGTCGAGGGGCTAAAGCGCGATGGCCTACTCAGCCAAGTGGCTAATGTGAAGGCTGAGCTGTATGGCTCGCTCGGTGCCACTGGCAAAGGCCACGGCAGCGACACCGCTGTGCTACTGGGCTTGGAAGGTCACTACCCCGATCAAGTGGATACCCAGCGCGTGCCGGATTACCTCGCTGCTATTCGTAGCAGCGGCCGGCTCAAACTGCTCGGTGAACACGCCATCGCCTTTGTCGAAAAACAGCATGTGCTGATGATTCGCAAGCCGCTGCCCTATCACCCCAACGGCATGATCTTCCGCGCGCTGGATAGCGCCGGCGTGCAACTGCGCGAACGCGAGTACTACTCGGTCGGTGGCGGTTTTGTGGTGGATGACAGCGCCGCCGGTGCCGACCGCATCGTCGCCGACACCACCGCTCTGCCCCTGCCCTTCACCACCGCCAAGCAACTGCTGGCGCACTGCGCGGAACACAAACTGTCGATCAGCGAAGTGATGCTGCGTAACGAAAGCGTATGGCGCAGCGAAGCCGAGACCCGCGCCGGCCTGCTGAAGATTTGGCAAGTGATGCAAACCTGCGTCGATAACGGCTGCCGCACCGAAGGCATCATGCCCGGCGGGCTGAAAGTGAAACGCCGCGCCCCAGCCCTCAAGCGCCAGCTTAGCGACAACCCCGAAGCCAACCTGCGTGACCACCTTAACGTGCTGGACTGGGTCAACCTCTACGCGCTGGCGGTGAATGAAGAAAACGCCAGCGGCGGCCGCGTAGTCACCGCGCCCACCAACGGCGCCGCCGGTATCGTGCCCGCTGTGCTGCACTACTACACCCGCTTTACCCACGGCGCGGGCAACGACGGCGTGGTGCGCTTTCTACTCACCGCTGCGGCGATTGGCATTCTATATAAAGAGCAAGCGTCGATCTCCGGCGCGGAAGTCGGCTGCCAAGGTGAAGTGGGCGTCGCCTGTTCCATGGCCGCCGGCGCGCTGTGCGAAGTGTTAGGCGGCAGCACCGCGCAAGTGGAAAACGCCGCCGAGATTGGCATGGAACACAACCTAGGCCTAACCTGCGACCCCATCGGCGGCCTAGTGCAAGTACCGTGCATCGAGCGCAACGCCATGGGCGCGATCAAAGCCATCAACGCCGCCCGCATGGCCCTGCGCGGCGACGGTCAGCACTTTGTCTCGCTGGATAAAGTCATCCGCACCATGCGCCAGACCGGTGCTGACATGAAGAGCAAATATAAAGAGACCGCACGCGGCGGTTTGGCGGTGAATATTATTGAGTGTTGATGAAGTGGCCATACGCTTAGCTACAAGCTAAAAGAACCAAGCCAAACGCCCGCAACCAGAAACAAAACACCCTGCACAAGGTAGCTTGAGCAGGGTGTTTAGCGGCACCAGTTAAAAATGCCTGGTGCCTAGTATCCAAGACTTAGATCTTGGCAACGTCCTCAGCTTGCAGACCCTTTTGACCTTGGGTCACAGAGAACTCCACCTTCTGACCTTCGGCCAGACTGCGGTGGCCTTCGCCACGGATGGCGCGGAAGTGCACGAACACGTCCGGACCAGCAGCACGAGAAATAAAACCAAAGCCTTTGGTGTCGTTGAACCATTTTACGGTTCCGATCTCACGATCAGCCATTACCACTCTCTCCAAATCTTGCGATGTGATGACCTGAGGGCAAAACACCCACAGGGTGCGACCGACTTAAACACGCTTCTTATTATGCTTATTGGGCTTCCCGGTCTAAGACTTGGGAGGCGCATAGGCAAAGGCGTTCCTATCGCGGCCTGTCCCGAGTATACCCACGGCAAGATGACTGAAAAGCCTTTTTGGCCAATATCTAGAAAACACAGCCTAATTTTTTCACCGTTTGTCGGCATTCGCCCTGTCGATGACCATTCTGCCATCGCACCTTGGCACCCCAAACAGCAAAAAGCCCCGGCAATGCCGAGGCTTTCTGGTGCTACGCGAGAGGATTAATTAACCCTTGGCGCGGCCTTTGTACTCGTTGGTACGGGTGTCGATCTCGATCAGCTCGTCGTTCTCAATGAACGCCGCTACTTGCAGCTCGAAACCACTGCCCAAACGGGCCAGCTTCATGACTTTGCCCGAGGTATCGCCACGCGCGGCTGGCTCGGTGTACACCACTTTACGCACGATGGTGGTCGGCAGTTCGATGGAGATCACGCGGTCGTTGTAGAACACGGCTTCACACACGTCGCTCATGCCGTCTTCGATGAAGTTGGCTACATCGCCCAGGTCTTCTTTCTCGACTTCGTGCTGGTTGAACTCGGGGTCCATGAACACAAACATCGGGTCAGCGAAGTAGGAGTAGGTCACTTCCTTACGCTCAAGGATCACCGGCTCCAGCTTGTCGTCGGCTTTGTACACTGTCTCGGTGGCGCGGCCATCGAGCAGGTTCTTCAGCTTCATCTTCACCACGGCGGCGTTACGGCCAGACTTGTTGAATTCAGCCTTCTGGATCACCCATGGGCTGCCATCGACCATGGCAACTTGGCCAGCGCGAAACTCTTGTGCGGTTTTCATACGGACTATCCGAAACAAATAAATAGATTGGAAAGCCGCGCACTATAACCAAGTCGCGTAAAAATGCATCAATTTTAATGCGGCATCCTCTTGCGCCATGAGGCCGGCGCGCCACGCTGCGTGATGTTTTTGCAGTACCGGCAAGGAGTTACGCAGCTCAGGCCACCTCTGCCGCATGTCGGTCTGTTGGTTCCACGCCAGCTGCACCTGACGCACCAAAGCCGCCTGCTCAGCAGCAAGCCCGCTCACGTAGCGATCAAGAAACGCGTTCAGCTTGTCTAGATGCGCATCGTCAGCTTGCCGATAGATATGCCACAGCAGCGGTGCCGCGGCCCACTGCGCGCGCACAAAAGAATCCTCACCGCGCACAAAGTTCAGGTCGCAACTCCACAGCAGCTGGTCGTAATCGTCCTGCGGCAAAAACGGCAGCACCACTAAGGTTAAGGCGCCGCGCGTCAGCACATCGCCCACCGCTAGCTGCTCAACGCCCAAGGCTTGCGCGGCCAGCGGCACTAAGCGCCCCGCTGGTAACAAAGCGATAACCGGCGCGCTATCGACCTGCCAGGCGGCTAACAAAGACGCCAACGGCGCATCGGCGTAGGCAAACAGTGACACCAGCAGCGCTTGCTCTAACTGCGCCAGCGGCACATTTAAAGTTTGTAAAAACGCCCGCCGATCAAACCCTGCCTGCGCGGCCATGAGCCCTTGCTCGCGCAGCAAACCGCCGGTCTTGGCAGTAAAACCGGGGAAGAAGAAGTGTTTTTTTAACCCTGCCTGTGGCGATGGCAAACCGTGACAGCCTTCCACCCAATCCTCGGCAGACAGGTATTCCAAGTTCAGCCACAAGGGTGGGCGGGGTTGTGCCGCCATGCGCGCCACATACGCGGCGGGCAGCTCGCAGGCAAAAGCCTCGATCACCACATCCGGCGGTTCGGCCTGTTCGGCTTGGGCATCCCAGCGCCATACATCGACACCCGCTAAGACTTGCTGCTCGAGATGCGGGTTAGCGGCTGGCCACAGGTGCGCCAAGGCGGCGGGCTCATCCACCCACAAGCGCACCTGCTGGCCATGCTCGGCCACCAACTGCCGCGCCAAGCGCCAGGTCACGCCAATGTCGCCGTAGTTATCCACCACGGCACAAAAGATGTCCCAGCGGGCGGGCGCAGTGTGCAACGTGATTACTCGCTCTTGGTTAACGAAGCGCTGATTTAATCGTCGAACGGTTCAAGCACAAGGCGTACGGCGCGCAGCAAGCGAGGCATACCGCTTGGTAGACGAGCTTGCGAGCACCGCACAACGCAGTGATTGAATCGTGCAGACATTAAATCAGTGTTTCGCTAAAGCCTGCGCGGCGGCCAGCACCTCATCCACATGGCCTTTGACTTTGACCTTGCGCCACTCACGGCGCAGCACGCCTTGAGCATCGATTAAGAAGGTGCTGCGTTCGATACCTTCGTATTCGCGGCCGTAGAGCTTTTTCAGCTGGATGACATCGAACAGACGGCAGAAGGTTTCGTCCGGATCGCTGATCAGCTCGAAGGGAAAACTGTGCTTGGCCTTAAAGTTTTCGTGGGTGCGCAGGCTGTCTTTCGATACGCCAAAAATCACCGTATTAGCCGCCGCAAAGGCGTCGATCTGGTCGCGAAAGCCTTGGCCTTCGGTGGTGCAACCCGGGGTGTTGTCTTTGGGGTAGAAGTACACCACTACTTGCTTGCCCGCCAGCGCGGCGTTATCCAGCGTAACGCCACTGGTGGCTTGGGCAGTAAAAGCCGGCAGGGCTTGATCGAGTTGTACGCGCATAGGTCGTCCTCCGTCAGCACTTAATAAATCATCAACAGCGGCTTAGCCATGGGTTGGGCGCCACGGCTCGATGATCGCGTCTAGGTTCAGCGAGTCGGCAAAATCTAGGAATTGCTCACGTAACCAGCTGATCTGGATGCCTTGCGGCAAGTTCACCGTCAGCGTGGCGGTCATCAGCAGGCTCGAGCTGTGCGGCGCCTGATAGGTGTCGCAGGTCATCGCTTCTAGCTCGATGTTGTGCAGAGCAAAAAAGTGGCACAGCTCATTCAGCACATCGGGGCGATACGCCGCATTGGCATACACCACGTAAGGCAGGCCATCACTGCGCGGGGCGTTGACCGGGGTGCGTAAAACCGACACCTGCCAGCCCATACGCTTGCCCAGCGGGGCGAGGTTGTTCTCTAGACGCACTAAGGCATCCCAGCTGCCTGACACTTGTAGCACCATAGCGCCGGCTTGTGCGTGACGGCTTAAGCGTGACGAACTCACCGAGCAGCGTGCCTCCAACGACAAACGACACAGCTCGCTGGCCATGCTGCGCGGGTCGTCGCCTAACACAGAAATTAACAGTTGCTGCTCACGCGGTGCTTCTTGGCTCATGGTGGGGCGAATCGCTAAAGAAATAAAAAAGGCCGGCAAGGTTACCCAAAAGCCTAGCCGAGCTCTACCACACTCGACAGCGACTCGGCGCATGCCACATTACGGATTAGTACAAGCACGGTAGCAGACAAGAAACCACGCCCACAGAGCACTCAGCGCCCCTTGGCGGCTTGTCGGCAGCCTTTAATGACCAGTACCATTACGCCTTTCGTTTATACACCCCGCAGGAGTGGTGCGCATGATTTGCGGCAGTATGGTGGCGCTCGTCACCCCCATGGATGCTCAAGGTCGTCTGGATATGGACGCCCTGCACAAACTGGTGGACTTCCACCTGCAAGAGGGCACCAACGCCATTGTCGCGGTCGGCACCACCGGCGAATCCGCCACGCTGGACTTCGACACCGAACACTTAGAAGTCATCCGCCGCGTGGTCGATCAGGTGAACGGGCGCATCCCGGTCATCGCCGGCACCGGCGCTAACTGCACGCGCGAAGCCATCGAGTGGACGCAAGCGGCCAAAGAAGTCGGCGCCGATGCCGCGCTGCTGGTCACGCCTTACTACAACAAGCCGACCCAAGAAGGCCTGTACCTGCACCACCGCGCCATCGCTGAAGCGGTGGCCATTCCGCAGATTCTCTACAACGTACCGGGCCGCACCGCCTGCGACATGCTGCCGGAAACCACCGAGCGTCTAGCCAAGATCAGCAACATCATCGGCATTAAAGACGCCACCGGTAATCTGGAGCGCGGCAAAGAGCTGCTTGAGCGCCTGCCGAAAGACTTCGCCGTGTACTCCGGTGACGACCCAACCGCCGTCGAGCTGATGCTGATGGGCGGCAAAGGCAATATCTCGGTCACCGCCAACGTCGCGCCGCGCTTAATGAGCGAAATGTGCGCCGCCGCACTGGCCGGCGACGCCGACAAAGCCCGCGCGCTGAACGACCAAATGATGCCGTTGCACAAAAACCTGTTCATCGAAGCCAACCCGATTCCGGCCAAGTTCGCATTGCACGAAATGGGTCTGATTCAGGAAGGGATTCGTCTGCCCATGACTTGGCTCAGCCCGCGCTGCCACGAAGCCGTGCGCCAAGCCATGCGTCAGACCGGCGTTATCGCCTAATTAAGGATTTGGGGGAATTCATGAAGCACCTTGTTAAGTTGTCTGTTCTTACCGTCGCCATAGCCGGCGCCTCAGGATGTGGCTGGCTGTACGGTGAGAAAGGCTACTTCCGCGATCGCAGCGACGACTACCTAAAAGACCGCGTCGCCCCGGTCATGCAAGTGCCGGCTGGCGTAGAAACCCGCCCGCTCGACCCGCTGTTGGCCATCCCCAGCCATGTGCCGCTGCCGAGCACCACCCCGGGCGAATACGAAGTGCCGCGCCCCACTGCGCTGCGCCTGAAAGAAAACACCAGCGAATTCAGCCTGCAAAAGCAAGGCGAGCGCCGTTGGGTAATTGCCCAGCGCCTGCCCAGCGAAATGTGGCCAGCGACCCGTCAGTACTTTGAAGACAACGGCTTCAATCTGACCCGCGAGCGCCCGCAAACCGGCGAGCTAGACGCCAGCTGGAGCCAGCTGAGCCAACTCAGCGCCGGTCTGCAAAGCCGCCTCAATAGCCGCGTGCAGAACCTCTCACCGACCCAGCATTTAGCCGTGCGCATCGAGCCTGGCGTGCAGCGCAACACCAGCGAACTGCACATCTCTGCTGCCCCTTCCAGCCCGAGCCTTGAAGGCGCCCTGCTGGACGAGCTGATGCTGGCGCTGGCCCGTAACGAAGAACGCGGCGGCTCGGTATCCCTGCTCGCTGGCGGCGAACGTCCGCAAGGCCAACAGTTCGACAGCCCCGGTCGCGTTAGCTACAGCGAAGACGGCAACGGCATGCCGCTGCTGAATCTCGACACCGACTTCAATCGCGCTTGGTCCAGCGTTGGCCGCGCCTTGGAAGAAGCCGACATTCGCGTCGACGACTTAAACCGCACCCAAGGCATCTACTACATCAACATCGCCGAAGGCTCGCGCAAAAAAGCCGAAGAGAAAAAAGGCTGGTTCAGCGGCGCGTTCTCGTCCGATGAAAAATATGACGAAAACACCCCTGGCGAGCGCTATCAGCTGCGCCTAAGCCAATACGGCGAGCGCATCCAGATCAACCTGGAAAAGAGCATCGAAACCGCCGCACCGGCCGAGGTATCCCGCGAAGTGCTGCAACGCATTCAGGAATACCTGTACTAAACCAAACACTGCGCGCCTAACGCGCGCAGGTTTTAGCGACTCAGCAAGGGCTAGACTGCAATGTCTGGCCCTTGCCCATTCACCGCCCTGTGGAGAACTCCCATGGAAAAACGTAACGAGCTGTACCGCGGCAAAGCCAAGTCCGTGTACACCACCGATGATGCCGACCGCTTGGTATTGCTGTTCCGTAACGACACCTCGGCCTTTGACGGCAAGAAAGTCGAACAGCTCGACCGCAAGGGCATGGTCAACAACAAATTCAACGCATTCATCATGCAAAAGCTCGAAGAAGCCGGCGTACCGACTCAGTTCGACGCCCTGCTCTCCGACAACGAATGCTTGGTGAAAAAACTCGACATGATCCCTGTCGAGTGCGTGGTGCGTAACTTCGCCGCCGGCTCCTTGGTACGCCGCTTGGGCTTGGAAGAAGGCATTGAGCTGAAGCCCTCCACCTTCGAGCTGTTTTTGAAGAACGACGCCTTGGGCGACCCCTTCATCAACGAATCGCACGTCGAAGCCTTCGGCTGGGCCAAGCCCGAGCAACTGGTCGAGATGAAAGCCCTGTCGCTGAAAGTGAACCAAGTGCTCAGCGCCCTGTTCGACGCGGCTGGCCTGCTGCTGGTCGACTTCAAACTGGAATTCGGCGTGTTCCACGGCCAGATCGTCCTCGGCGACGAGTTCTCCCCGGATGGCTGCCGCCTGTGGGACAAAGAAACCCGCAAGAAAATGGACAAAGACCGCTTCCGCCAAGGCCTTGGCGACGTGATCGAGTCTTACGAAGAAGTCGCCCGCCGCATCGGCGTGCCGCTGTAAAAAAGCCGCAAAATCATCAGCCTAGCGCGTGCCACCGCACGCCTAAGCTGCTATGATGCGCGCCCACGGAGAGATGCCGGAGTGGTCGAACGGGACGGATTCGAAATCCGTTGTACGGGCAACCGTACCTAGGGTTCAAATCCCTATCTCTCCGCCATTTTAAGAAAGGCCTGCAAAATCAATAACTTGCGGGCCTTTTTCATTTCTAGGCCAGTGCTGCACCCTTGAATTCGTACAAAGGTGTCGTACAAAATGGCCTGCATGCCAAGCCCTACCAGATGCCCTAAAACAGGGACTTACCTTTACCGCAAAGCTGTTCCTGAGCGCCTACGCAGCCTCATTGGTAAGCGTGAGTGGAAGGTCTCTCTACACACCAAAGACTTCTCAGAAGCGCGCATCCGCTTTGCTGCTGAAAGCGCCAAGTGTGAGGCTGCCTTCGCTGCCGCCGAAGCCCAGCTCCAAGGCGTTGTTCTACTCATTCCCTCAGACGCCCCCAAGCTGGCCGACCGCTGGAAAAAGCATGTGCTGGAGACTTGGCAACAAGACCACTCAAGCATCGAAGCCTTCTTGGCGCGTGATAGTGAAGGTGGCGCCGTCGCCTTCTCTTCAGTGGCACCGGCAGCGCCTGAAGACACCGTCCTCCCTTTGCTGAGAGAGGAACTACAGCGCCAAAAACTACCGATGCCTGCGCAGCACTCACCCACGTACGCACCCTTAGTAGCTGAATTTGCACGAAGCTGGGTGTCGCTCTGCGAATACGCCGAGCTACGCGCCCACGACGATTGGAGGTCAGCCCCCGACACCTCAGCAGCGGGCCAGCCCCTTGCTCTGGAAGCGACCACCCCCAAAGCACCCAAGCTATCTGAAGCCTTTGATGCTTGGTCGTCATTCACCAAAGCCACTGCAACCAGCCAGCGCACCAGCGACAACACCAGCAACGACTACGCCACCACTGTGCGCCGCTTTGTTGAGCTGTACGGCGACCTCCCCGTAACAGAGATAAGCCGCGCCAAGGTCTTCAGCTTCTACGAAGCATTGAGCCAGATTCCTGTGAAGGGCATTCCAAGAGGCCTCGCCGCTGCCGCAGCCATCGAACAAGCAAAGGCTCAGGGCTTACCCCTTCCGAGCATCCACAGCGTTAAGAAGCGCTTAAAGAGCCTTGCCGCTGTGCTATCTCACGCCCGCCAGCAAGGCCATATAGCCGAGGAACCCGTCTCAGCTTCAGGCGTTCTGTCTCGCCTCTCCAAGTCAGCCCGCAAAGTCGAGACTAGGAGCCGCAGCGACAAGACCTACACCCGCAAAGAACTCACGGCGATTCTTGGCAGCGCCTTGTTCCATGGCAAGTGGTCGCCCGCTCGCGCCGACTATGGCAAAGCGCCTTATTGGCTCCCGCTGCTTATGGCGTATACAGGCGCAAGGCGTGAAGAGCTGGCCCAACTTCTGACCAAAGACGTAAAGCACGACGCTGAAGCTGCCTGCTGGTATCTGGACATAAGCGACAGCGACGGTAAAACAACCAAGACAGCCGACAGCAATAGACGCATGCCGCTGCACGGCGACCTTCTGGCCCTTGGGTTCGTTGAGTACGCGCAGAGCCTGCCCAAAGACGGGAGGCTGTTCCCTGCCCTACCCTACAACGCTCGCAACGGTTACGGGGCGGCGTTTGGGAAGCTCTGGCAAAAGTACCTGACCAAAGAGCTAGGCCTGATAAGCAGTGTTAGCCCTTCGCATGGCTTCCGTCACACCTTCAAGACCTTATGTCGAGAGGTAGGCATCCCCCGAGAGGTGGGTGACTGGATGGTGGGCCACTCATCCCCAACAGTCGGGGACTCTTACGGGGAAAATCCACTAACGCGCATGGCCCGAGAGCTGACGAAATTCCCGCGCCTAGCAGTTGAAGCTGGCTTATTGAAAGAGGCCTGACTGACAGAGGTAAACAACGATTCACGCTTTAGCAGCTCCTGCCGCTTAGACGCTAAGCCCACAGCAGAGAGAAAGACAGCAACGCTTGAAAAGTTACGGAAGCGGTGCATATCTCCTGTAAACGTGCGTCTATATGCTACAAAACGAAAACGGCAGACTGCAATTTTTAGTTTCTCCTAGGTAGGCTTTTCAGCACTCACAGCACGCGCTGTGCAGGCCTTAAAGAACGTGACAAGGAGAAAGGAACAATGTCCGTAGTAGTAGCAGCAACCACCCCCACCTTCAGACCTAGCCCTCATGTATTCGCTGAGCAGACCGACTCGTTGGCGCTGTATCTCGGTACGCTAGTCGAAGAGCGGGACGCCGTTGGCAGCTCTTGGTGGTTAGTTAGCAAGACCTTAGCCGAGCGCCTTGAGACTATGGACGAAGTTGTCCTCACTGACGCTTTCTCGTATTGGTGGCGGTGTAGCAACCCTTCGCCCGAGGCCGCCCTGAGCGACTTAGGCCTAACCGACTACCTGCACTAAGCAAGCCCCCAAGAAGCCCCCGAGATACGCTCTCAGGGGCTTTTTCGTTAAGCCTTAGTGCGCAGTCTATTCACCGTTTTACCTTGCGCGCCAAGCCCTGCCAAAGCGTCAGCCTGTTCATTGCCGATAATGCCGCTGTGACCTCTAACCCAGACGACAGTGACGCCTTTAGTCTGTAACTGCTGGTCAACTTCTTCCCATAGGTCGCTATGGCTGGGTGGCTTACCGTCTGCCTTCTTCCAGCCTCTTTGCTTCCAGCCGTCTAACCACTCATTACAAGCGTCGGCTATGTATTTGCTGTCGGTGAAGACGGTGATAGGCGCCACCTTAGTGCAACGCTTTAACGCTTCGACAATCGCCATAAGCTCAGCCCTTGAGTTGGTCTGTTGTTGGTCAGCAGGAACTGGCCCAGCAATCTCTAAGCGCTTCCCTTGCGGGTTGGTTAAGACAGCTCCGAAGCCTGCCTTGGCTTTGCTGGTGCCGTTGTTCAGGCATGCGCCGTCGGTGTAAATCGTGTATTTGGTCATTGGATGAATGTCCTTTACTGGGTGAAAAGGTCGCCTCAGGGTGGGTATGAGACCCCCCTGATGAGACCCACCTGACAACCCCTCAAAAGTCCGAGGAGCTGTCCTCCAGTTCAACGTCGTTAAATAGTGATTTAGGGTCGTGGTCAAAGCCTTGCGCTTGTTGCCACTCCAAGAACCCCGCCATGGCCTCTGTAGAGATTGCAGCCTCATCATCACTAAGCAGTGGCTTGGGGGTTACTGAGAAAGCCTTGGTCAGCTTGGTGACTCCCTCGGCGGGCTTGAGGTCGCGCAGGTGGAAGCCGACAGCGTTGTGAGCGCTCTTCATCACCTCGGGGCCGTATGCCTCGGCAAGGCTGACTAATAGCTGGGCAATCTCTCGCCCCGCTCTTTGCACCTTCCAGTCATCGCCCTTGCGCGTAGGCGTAGTGCCTCGCCTTGCGTCTCGCCAAGTGTCCGGCGCTGGGTGTTCATCCCAGTATGCTTGTAAAGCCTCTTCGCCAGCGCTGCCGCTCAAGTCTGAGTTTATTAGACCCGCCTCAACACCTCTCTTTCGGATGTTCTTGCGCATTTTCTTAATCGTCTCGCTGCTTACGCCTAGCGCTCCCGCAGCCTCGGTTTTATTCAACCGTCTGAAGTGGTCAGACTCGGGGAGGTTCAGACATCGCCAAGCGTTCTCAGCGCGCTGGTGCTTGTCGAGCCTTAGGCCGTGGCTCAGGTTCGCTCTTCCCGCTGCAATCAGGGCATGCGCTATACCGCAACCGTCCAAGACCTCGGCAGCAATGACCTTTTTCTTGAGTTGCTCATGTGCCCAGAAGCGGTGGAAGCCATCGACCAAGTAGAAGCGCCCGCCCTTGTCGGCCTCAGCTTTAACGACCTGAACAGGCGGCAGCCTTACACCTTGGCTTATGGCCTGCTTTAAGTCGTCCAGATGTTCAAAGCTCGACGGCGTGAGCGGTGCCCTGTGCCTCACTATGGGCGCTTTCGTGTTGCGATTCTGTAGGCGTGCGCTGGTGATGATGTTTGTCAGGGGAATGGATTGGTATCGTCCCTTCATTGCTTGACCTCAGCGCGTCCGAAAGATTGGCCCGAGGGCTTTCCAATGCGGCTGCTCAGCGTCCGGCTTGGCAAACTCCAGCAATTCAAACTCATCAAAGCGTGTGAAGCTGCCCTCAAGCGCAAGCTCAAGCGCCTCCCCTAGGCGAACCTCGCGCCCCTGCCAGCGTGACAACAAGTCGGCAAGGTTGGTTAGTTCGTCTAGGTGGCGCGGGCGAATGTGTAGATTGAGGCGAGTTAGCGCTCGTTCTTTTTTCATGGATTAATGTCCTTGTGATAGGCAAGCGCAGAGACCCCGCCTAGGTATTTGGCAGGGGGCGCTTAGTGGGTGTTAAGGGATTGCTGAGCCGTCGCTATGACGATGGCTGGTTCAGCTAGTACTGGTGGTAAAACAGCAGGGGCTTAGAGACGGACGACAGAAAGGCGAGGTTTGCCCGAACGCATGATGAGCTTGTGAAGGCCGGACTCGGAGATGGTCAGCGCGCCGTGACCACGAAAGCCCAGTAGTTTGCCTACCCTCTTTTCCTCCCCGCTAAAGGTCTGAATTTTTAAGACCCCCACCTCGTCGTCCTTGAGCTGGAGGAGTGGGTAAGTGCGGTACTCCTTGGCGACAACCCAGCAGCTCAGCAAGCTCTCGGCTGCTCATGGTGATACTCAGGCCACCAACTCCATACCCTTGTCGGTCAGGGTGATAACCGAGAAGCCGCGCCCATCGAATCCCTCAACGAAGAACTTCTTGGACTTGGCATAGACCGCCCAGATGCCTTGGCGCTTGTGAAGGTGGCCCTTAGCGGCCAGCGTGGCCTGCACTTGCATGGTGTTGACGTAGGGCAGCTTGCGAGCGAAGTCCATGATAGTGGTGCGCTTACGGGAGCCTACGGCGGTGCCGATAGTGGCCGCTGGTTTCATGGCTTCGTTCTGGAGGCGCAAGGTTTCCTTCTCTTCCATCGTAGTGGCCGCTAAGCGCAGGGCTTCAGCGTAGGTCTGAGGGATTTGGAAGACTGGCTGGGTGACTTGGGCTTCCAGTTCCTGCCAGCGGTCAACCAGCTTGGCGGTGAACTCAGGGGATAGCTGAGCGACGATGACGTAGCTGTCACGCTTGCCGATGCGGTAGACGCTCATCATGCGGGTACGGCCCATAGCGTCTTTGGTGGGTTCATCCTGCATTGCAGGACGGACAATCACACCCTTCGCCACAAGGCGCTCGATGGTCACCTTCACGTTGTCGTGGCGGCAGCCCAACAGCTCGGCAATCTCTAGGCTGCTCATGGTCAGGGTGTTGGCGGTGTTCAGGGAGGTCAGTGCGTTCATTGTTCAGTGTTCCTAACGGTTATGTATTTATCAACGGTTGCGGTTCTTTTAGGCAAAGCAGTACTTGCTCTGAAGGACAGAGTGCAGTTCCAAGTTGCCTTTACTGGGGAGTGGCGGGAGGTCGTCGAGCTGCGCCGGGTCTAACTGGAGGAGTACCTGTTCGCGGAAGTCTTTGAGGACGTCGTGTTCGCTGTAGAGCTGCATGAAGGCCACTCGGACGTACATGAAGAGGCTTTGAGTGCGGCTAGGTAGTGTTCCATCGACCCCAAAGGGAAAGGCAACACAATATATAGTGCCAACAACCCTCACCCCTCCCTAGTACTGGTGGTTTAAGCCTGCTACTTAGCTCTGTCTCGCGCCCTCAAGACCGTACTGGTGCTGACCTGTAAAGTCTGGGCTGTCTCTCGGATGCCGTAGCCATCGCCCAACATCTTGAGAATGCGCGCGTGCTTCTCCTTGTCGATGCCTCGGCCCTTATAGGCTCCCTTCTCCTTGGCCTTGGCAATGCCCTCATTCTGGCGTCGGCGCCTGTCTTCGTAGTCTTTGCGAGCCACAGCGGCGAGCATGTCCAGCATCATGTCATTCACTGCCGCCAGCATGCGGGAGGTAAAGGCGTCTGTAGCCGTCTCAGCATCGCTAAGGAACTGGTGAGAGGTCGGTAAGTCCAGAGCCACTACCTTGACCTGCTTAGCCTTAATCGCAGCGCGTAAGCTCTGCCAGTCGCTTTCAGTGAGGCGTGATAGGCGGTCTACCTGTTCCACTAAGAGAACGTCTCCAGCGTGCGCTTCGTCCAGCAGGCGGAACAGCTCAGGCCGCTGTAGTGATGCCCCGCTTTCGTTCTCCACATAGTAAGCGGCGACCTTCTTCCCTTTCTCTTCAGCGAACTTGGCAAGAGAGCTGCGAGCGCGGTTAGAGTCTTGCTCGCTGGTACTGGCGCGCAGGTAAGCACGGATAAACATAGGGAGGAGTCCTTGTGGTCGTTTAAGTGTTGTCACTATTACTGTTGTCGTTTGAGTTGTCAATCGCCAACAAACAACAACAAAGACCGCCCCTTTAGCCGTAGTCGCTTAGGTATACCCAAAAGGAACAGAGTGAACGCAGCAACCCAGCCCGCTTGCGCGGCAGGATGGTAAGGGGTTGGAGGTTTACGCTTAGCTTGCTGCTAAGAGGCTGGGCAGCAATTCTCAAAGAGACCACCCCGCCTACGGGGGGAACTGGGCCGAAGCCTTATTTATTAAAGGCCATTCAGATTTTTCGCCCAAAAACTGCTCAGCACTTCACGGATTGCAAGACAAGCTCAAGTGCTACTAGGATGCAGGCAGTCCCTAAAAAGGAGCAGGACATGGAATTCATTGACAAGCTGAACGCTCTCGCCTCAAAGGTTCGCCAGCAAAGCGCGCCCATTCAAACCGAAGAAGCTACAAAAAACGCTTTCGTTATGCCCTTCATCCATTCTGTTTTGGGCTACGACGTATTCGACCCCACAGAAGTGACCCCAGAATATGTGTGCGACGTTGGCACCAAGAAAGGGGAAAAAATTGACTACGCCATTCTCAAAGGTGGCGAAGTGCAGATTCTGATTGAGTGCAAAAAAATTGGCGAGCCACTAAGCCTCAACCACGCAAGCCAGCTTTTCCGCTATTTCCACGTCACCAATGCCCGTATTTCCATTCTCACCAACGGTCGCATTTTCAAGTTCTTCACAGACCTCGATGCTCCTAACAAGATGGACGAAAAACCCTTCTTGGAGCTGGACTTGCTGGACATTGACGAGCATGTAATCCCCGAGCTGCAAAAGCTGACCAAGGATGCTTTTGACGTGGACTCAATCATCAATGCAGCGGGTGAATTGAAATACGTTGGACAGCTCAAGAAAGCCATTGCTGGGCAGTTCTCCAAGCCAGACGACGACTTTGTGAAGCTATTCGCCAGCCGAGTCTATGACGGCATGCTGACTCAGAAAGTGCGTGAGCAGTTTTACGAGCTTACCCGCAAAGCACTGGCTCAGTTCTTAAATGACCAGATAAACGACCGCCTCAAGTCAGCCATGAGTGGCGCGGTAGTTCAGACTCAGATTGCCCACGAGCCTGCCACCAACGAAGAGAGCGCTGACCAAGAGGAGGACAAAATTGTCACGACTCTGGAAGAGGTCGAAGGCTTCCATATCGTCAAAGCCATCTTGCGCACCGTGGTCGATGCTAAGGAAACGCTGATTTATTCCTCAGCAGCTCTCTTGGCTGGCACAATCGCGGGAAGCCCATCGCCTGAGTCAGCCGCATGCAAAAAACCTTTTCCGAAGCCGAATATGCCGGCAAGAAAAAGCTGACACGCCGCGATCGATTTCTCAGCGATCTTGAGCAGCTCACGCCTTGGACCTTGCTTGAAGCTCAGATTGCCCCCTTCTATGCAGACAACACGGGCAAGCGTGGGCGTCCCAGCATTGGTTTGCCACGCATGCTTCGCTTGTACGTTGTGCAGCAGTGCTTTGGTCTTTCGGACGAAGGCACAGAAGATGCGGTTTACGACAGTCAGGCTATTCGCGGCTTTGTCGGT
>NZ_FOAS01000011.1 GCF_900109735.1 Atopomonas hussainii | reverse complement strand
ACAAAGCCGCGAATAGCCTGACTGTCGTAAACCGCATCTTCTGTGCCTTCGTCCGAAAGACCAAAGCACTGCTGCACAACGTACAAGCGAAGCATGCGTGGCAAACCAATGCTGGGACGCCCTCGCTTGCCCGTGTTGTCTGCATAGAAGGGGGCAATCTGAGCTTCAAGCAAGGTCCAAGGCGTGAGCTGCTCAAGATCGCTGAGAAATCGATCGCGGCGTGTCAGCTTTTTCTTGCCGGCATATTCGGCTTCGGAAAAGGTTTTTTGCATGCGGCTGACTCAGGCGATGGGCTTCCCGCGATTGTGCCAGCCAAGAGAGCTGCTGAGGAATAAATCAGCGTTTCCTTAGATTCTTAGTGGAAAAGCTTCATTCAAGGCATAAGCAAGCTTTGCTAAGATCGCCGCACTAAAACGATTAGCCTAAATTCCAAGGACACCCATGTCGCAGACTCTGCCTGATATCGACGCCTTGCGCGCCGAACTGACCGACCAAGCCCCGCAAACCATCATCAAGCGCGCGCTGGAATTGTTCGATGACCAGCTGTGGCTGTCCTTCTCGGGCGCCGAAGATGTGGTGCTGCTGGACATGGCATGGAAGATCAACCCCAAGGTAAAAGTCTTCACCTTAGACACCGGCCGCCTGCACCCCGAGACGTACCAGTTTCTGGAAAAAGTGCGCGAGCATTACCAGATCGAACTGGAAGTGCTCTACCCCGAGGCCGCCGCCGTGGAGGCCTTGGTAAAACAAAAAGGCTTGTTCAGCTTTTATAAAGACGGCCATCAAGAATGCTGCGGCGTGCGCAAGATCGCCCCGCTCAAGCGCAAACTGAGCACCGTGCGCGCATGGGCCACCGGCCAGCGTAAAGACCAAAGCCCCGGCACCCGCAGCCAAGTGGCGGTGGTCGAACTCGACGGCAGCTTCGGCAGCGCCGAGCGCCCGCTGTACAAGTTCAACCCGCTGGCGAACATGAGCAGCGAAGAGGTTTGGGGTTATATCCGCATGCTCGAGTTGCCCTACAACAGCCTGCACGAGCGCGGTTTTATCAGCATCGGCTGCGAGCCGTGCACCCGCGCCGTGCTACCCAACCAGCACGAGCGCGAAGGCCGCTGGTGGTGGGAAGAAGCCACGCATAAAGAGTGTGGCTTGCACGCCGGCAACATTATTTCCAAAGCCTAATCGGCCAGCGTCAGCGCAGTGACCAAGGGCGACTTTCAAGTCGCCCTTGGTCGTTTATGTTTTCACTACCATCCACGCCGCCTGCGCCAGCAAAGGTCGGCATTGCTCCAGCGGCGTTTGCACGCGGCCAGCCAACCAGTGGCGCATGTAGTCTTGTGTGGGGCCAATCAACAGTGCAGTAAACACATCGCGCGGCAATTCGCGCAGCAAGCCCTGCTCGCGGTACATCTTGAGCTGCCGCTCAATCCACAAGAAATGCTCGCGGTTGTGCTGGCGCAGCGTGTCACCCTGCTCCCCTGCCTCAACCCGCCCCCGGCAGTGCAACAGAAAACGCGCCCAGTCAGGGTTTTGCCCAACCCAGTCGATATAGCTGCCCACTAAGGTTTCTACCGCGCTTTGCGCACCATCGACGTGCTGCCAAGCATCTTGCAGAAAGCCGTGATAGGCCTCGGTGCCTGCCACATACAGCGCCGCGAGAATGCGCTCTTTATTGCCGAAATGGTGGTACAGACTACCGATGCTCGCGCCGGAGCGGTCGCGAATCATTTCAATGGTGGTGGCTTCAACGCCGTGCTCACTAAAGCACGCCAGCGCGGCCTCTAGGATGCTGTCTTTACGCGATGCGCGTGGCATACGCCCTCACAAATAGAATATTTTTCTAGAATTAAATTCTAGCTTGATTATACTGACTCGGCGCGCAACTTCCTCAAATAACTGCGAGAACCGTTATGAGTCAGATGTTACAGATGTTCCAGAGCGCTGGCAGCGCCGCCTTTAGCGGCATGATTGGTCAAGTCGCCCCGTATTTCGGCAGCATCGCGGCGCAAGTCATTGAGCTGCGCCCTACCTTTGCCGAAGTGCACTTCCCTAAGCGCCGCGAAGTGTGTAACCACATCGGCACCGTACACGCGATTGCGCTGTGTAACGGCGCGGAACTCGCCGCCGGCACCATGACCGATGCGTCTATCAGCCAAGGCCAGCGTTGGATTCCGCGCGGCATGACGGTGGAATACACCGCCAAAGCCGATGGCGACGTGAAAGTCATCGCCGACGGCAGCAGTCTGCCGTGGGGCGAAACCGGCGACTTTAAAGTGCCGGTCACGGCCTATGTGGGCGATAAAGTGGTGCTGCGTGGCGAAATCACCATGTATGTGAGCGAAGCGTAAGCAGCGCGCCGTCACGCAATAAAAAAGGGCATCGCTGGGATGCCCTTTTCTCTAGATAACTTGCTGTAGTTTAAGCACCGTCGCCGGCTTAGCCCTGAACGCCGCATTACCGGCATCGGCGGCCTGCATATGCGCACTGTTTTCATGGGCAGTCAGCGCTGCTTCGCTAGCCCAACGCTCGACGATGACAAACTTGTGGTCATCCTCTGCATCAGCCAATAGCTCGTAACGCAGACAGCCGGGCTCAGCTAACACCTGCGGTTCTAGACGCGCAAAGGCCTCTAACTGCGCCTGTCGCTTACCCGGTTGTACGTCGATAAACACCAATAGATCGATAGCTTGCATAGCAGCCTCCTTGCTTTGTGGGTTCTATCGCTGAGTCAGTGCCAAATCGCCCATAGCGCGATCAATGCTCAGCCAGCTGGATAATGTCTGGCGCAGCCGTGCCAAACAAGATGCTGAGCATGTGCTCCTGCCTACGTCGCCCGCGCTGCGTCAGCCACGCCTTGCCGCCCGGCAACACACGTACAGTGCTGTGCAAAAGGAAATTAACCGGCGCAAACAGCAGCGGATACCACGGCAGCACCCAGCGAGATAAACCCAAAGCCCGCATACCTTTAGCGCCGACAAACAGGCGAATAATGCTCAGGTGTACCTGTTTATCCCAATGGCTGCGCAACCACTGAAACTCGCCGTAATAGCGCTGCAAAGGCTCATCCGCCAGCGCCTGCGCCAGTTGCACTGTGGTCTCGTCGGCCTGCGCTTGGCTTAGCAGGTTGCGGTACAGGGCAATCCGCCCTGCGTACTCCGAGGCACACAAATGCTTTTCATCGACACCCATCAACCAACCGATATAGCGCCAAAGCTGCATCACATCGGCGGCTTCGGCTTTGGATACCGGCACACCGAGTACCCGCTGGCCGATCAAGAACATGACCGAGAACGCCAGCCACGTGACTTGCATATCCAACTGGTTCACCGGCAGGCCAAGATACGCCGTATCCCAATCGTCACGCTGGCTTAAGTTGGCGCGCACTAAGGCATGAATGACGCGCACTTTTAGCGTGGTGTTAAAGCCTGTGTGGCCCGGCAGCACGCCGCCTTCAGCGGTGCAATCCATCCACCATTTGGTGGTTTCTGCCACGCGGCGCTGGGCGCCCTTTTCCAGCGCGCCGGTTTTCACCAAGGTTTGATTGATGGCGCTGGCTTGATAGCCGGCCATCAAACCGAAGTCGCGCAGTACGCGCATGCCGGTTTTACCGGAGCGAGCGATCACCGCAGCGCCGCGACGTAACGCCGGCTCATCGACCCAGTCAGGCGTCTGTGCGCAGCGAGCAAACAACGCGCGCACCGCACTATTATGCGGCAACTCGTGCCAGTGCCCGGCTGTGGCCCGTTGCATTTCGCCCCAACCGGCGCGGTGGCCCACATGCTGAAAATACCTCACCACGTCATCGGCTAACGGGTCGCCCTCAAGCAGCGCTTGGCCTAGTCGGGTCCATTCGGCATCACTGGGTTCGGCGTCTTGCTGGCGCACCAGCCACAACAGAGGTGCCGCAATGCGCCGGGCGATGGGTAAGTCTTTGCCGTGTCGTGCGGGGTAAGAGTGGCTCATGCTGCATCCTCATTGGTACTTATAAGTACCAACGCTAGAGCGACACATTGGTACGGTCAAGTACCCAATGCTATGCTGCGGGCAAATAACCTGAGCAGCCAACATGGTTCAAGCCGCTACCGATCACCGCGAACGCCTGCTCGCAGGCCTGACAGACAGCTTGGCAAATAAGCCATACCGCGAAGTAACACTGAGCGATATCACCGCCGCCGCCCGCGTGTCGCGACGCACGTTTTATCAACACTTTGCCAATCAAGATGACTGCCTGTTGGCGCTCACCGCCGACACCAGCACGAAGATGATGCACACACTGCTCAGCGCCGTGCAGCAGGCCGCAGACTGGTCAACCACCGTGCAGCAGGTCACCCACGCTTACTTAAACGTGATTCAGGCGCAGCCGGCGCTTATGAAGGCGCTGTATATCGAAACCGCCACTCTGGGGCTTGAAGGCTTGCAGGTGCGGCGGCGCATTGCCGAAACCTTTGCGGCGTTTTTGCAGCAACAGGTGGAGCACAGGCGTCAGCTAGGGGAAAAGATTCGCCCGATTAGTCAGGCCTGCGCCGTGGCCATTGTGGCGGGCATCAATGAGTTGATTCTGCACTATCTGATCGACGACCATGCCAGCGCCTTGCTGGAGCTGGCTCCGGTCGCCTGCGACATCATCAACCGCTTTGTGGCGCCAGAGACGTGCGCTTGATGATGCCGCCGTGTTGGCTAACGATTAACGCAGCTTAACCAAGGTGCGCCCGGTGGCTTGCCCGGCCAGAATCTGCTCGATGGCAGCGGGCAGTTCGTGCAGAGAGACCTCACGCACCAAGGCCGACAGATCGAGTTTCCACTGCAGCGACAGCTTATCCCACATAGAGGCTTTGACCACCAGCGGCAGCTCGACCGAGTCGACACCCAGCAGGTTTACCCCGCGCAAGATGAACGGAAACACGTTGGCATTAAAGTTAGTACCGGCGGTTAAGCCGCAGCACGCCACGCTACCACCGTATTTCAGCGACTTGACCACGTTAAACAGCAGCTCACCGCCGACAGTATCCACCGCAGCGGCCCACTGCTCTTTGAGCATGGGCTTATTGGCATTAGCGGCTAACTCGGCACGGCTAATCACCGCACTGGCGCCGAGGCTTAACAGCAGCTCGTGCTCGGCCTCTTTGCCGGTAGCCGCGACCACCTCATAGCCCAGCTGCGCCAGCAGCTTAACCGCCACGCTGCCCACGCCGCCGGTGGCACCGGTGACCAGCACAGGGCCTTGGCCGGGCTCGACACCGGCTTTTTCTAACTTATCGACGCACAGCGCGGCGGTTAAACCCGCGGTACCCAGCACCATGGCTTCGCGCAGGCTCAGGCCTTGCGGGCGCTTGAGCAGCCATGCCGCCGGCACGCGAATCTGCTGAGCAAAGCCACCGCAGGTGTTCATGCCTAAGTCGTAGCCGGTGCAGATTACTTCATCGCCGGGGTTAAATTCCGCCACGCTGGACTCCAGCACAGTGCCCGCTGCGTCGATGCCGGGGGTGTGCGGGTAGTTGCGCGTCACGCCTTTGTTGCCACTGGCCGATAGAGCGTCTTTGTAGTTCAGCGACGAGTAGCTGACCTGCACCAGCACTTCGCCAGCGGGCAGTGCACTGCTGTCACGCTCGGTGATTTCAATCGTGGTGCCGCCTTCGCTGTTTTCTGTTACCCACAGGGCTTTAAACGCGCTCATCGATAAACTCCTTAAGACCAGTAACGCTGTTGCAAGCGTGAAACCCAGTTAAGCATAAAGCGATCGAGCGCTACGGCCGCACCTAGACCAAAGCGCTCTTGCAAAGATTTCTTTTCCACGTAACGCAGCTGAAATACATCGCCTTCTTTGGCGCGACGGGTGAGGTATTCGTCGCTGGTCATCACTTCATCCACCAACTGCTGCGACACCGCCACTTGGCCCAGCCAGACTTCGCCGGTGGCCACTTGGTCGATCTTCACTTGCGGGCGGTATTGGCTAATAAAGCTCTTGAACTGCTCGTGGGTGTCTTCCAAGTCTTGTTGGAATTTCTCTTTGCCTTTGTCGTTGTTTTCGCCAAATACGGTCACAGTGCGTTTGAATTCGCCGGCGGTGAACACGTCGTAATCGATGTCGTGTTTTTTCAGCAGACGGTGCAGGTTAGGCACCTGGGCGACCACGCCAATGCTGCCGATCATGGCAAACGGCGCGGCGAGAATACGCTGCCCCAAACAGGCCATCATGTAACCGCCGCTAGCAGCGACTTTATCCACGCAGATGGTCAGCGGCACACCGGCCGAGCGAATGCGCGCCAGCTGCGAAGCGGCCAAACCATAGCCATGCACCATGCCGCCGGGGCTTTCTAGGCGCAGAACAATTTCATCTTCGCTGCGCGCTAAGCTCAGTACCGCGCTGACTTCATGGCGCAGCTGATCAACGGCCGAGGCCTTAATGTCGCCATCGAAGTCCAGCACATAGGTGCGCGACTTGACCTCATCCACCTCGCCTTTTTTCGCGGCTTTCTTGCGCGCCTTTTCTGCTTTGGCTTCCGCTTTGCGCTCGGCCTTTAGCTCGGCTTTATCGACCACCTGCTCTTTAAGCTCATCGCGCAGGTCGTCGTAAAAGTCATTCAGCTTACTGACCTGCAAACTGCCCTGTTCACGCCCACGCATGCGCAGCGCCGCCGCCATGCTGAGCACCACGATAATAGCGATCACCACGGTCACGGTTTTGGCCAAGAAGCCGGCGTATTCAATCAAGTGCTCCACGAACGTCCCCTTTCTAAACACTGTGCTTGAGCAAACGCCCGAGGATACCCATGCCGGCTGGCTAGCTCCAGCACTATGCCCAGCAAGACAACCCCGAGCCTGCTGAATAGGCCTGTATTTGCGTTCAAACAAGCGTATGCTTTTGCATTGACAGGCTTTGCTGGGGGTCGATAACCTCGGCCCATCTTTGGCATCACAACACAGGGCTTCGCGTGGGCAGCATCTACTTAATCCGTCATGGTCAAGCATCGTTTGGCGCCGCCAACTATGACGTGCTGTCTGCTGTCGGCGTGCAGCAAGCCGAACACTTGGGCACTTATTTAAGTGATCTGGAGCTGACCTTTGATCGCGCCGTGAGTGGCCAACTTCAACGGCAAAAGCACACCGGCAATGCCGCCCTCGCCAAGCAGGCGCAGCGCGGTTTGCGCATTCCAGAACTGGAATGCGATGCCGCCTTCGATGAGTTCGATGCCGACCAAGTGATTCGTACCTACCTGCCGGAGCTTCTTAAGCGTGAACCCGGCGCCCTGGAGGTGCTGCAAAATGCCGCGCAGCAACGGGGTGCTTTTCAGCGTCTGTTTGTGCAAGTGATTGAGATGTGGCTGGCCGATAACGAGCCGCGCGCCGGTTTTGAGCGCTGGCAAGACTTTTTAAACCGCGTCGAGCAAGGCCTAGCGCGTCTGTTGGAGCGCGCCGAAAAAGGCGAAAACATTGCCGTGTTCACCTCAGGCGGTACTATCACCGCTGCACTACATTTGATCACCGGCATTTCGGCCAATCACGCCTTCGAGCTTAACTGGCAGATTGTGAACACCTCGGTCAGTCGGCTACGCTTTCGCGGCGGTCGAATGACTTTGGCCTCCTTCAACAGCCACAGCCATCTGGAGCTGTTGAAGAACCCCGACCTCATCACTTATCGCTGAGGCGGCTAATAAAGCAGCCATCAAGCTGCCGAAAAACCTGCAAACAAAGGATAGAACCATGACTAGTGTTGCTGACATCGTCGCTCAAATGCAGTCCAAGTTTAACGCCAGCGCCGCTGCCGGCCTGGACCTGACTTTCCAGTTCAACATTGAAGACGGCGACAACCATTACGTGGTTGTTAAAGATGGCGCTTGCGACATCCAACAAGGCGACGCTGCTGAGCCGAACGTTACCCTGATCATGGACAGCGCTACCATGGTTGGCATCATGACCGGCGAAACCGACGGCATGCAAGCTTTCATGGGCGGCAAGCTGCGCGCTGAAGGCGACATGATGCTGGCGATGAAACTGGGCGAACTGTTCCCGGTTTAATGCCGCGACTGCTTAGCAGTCACGCATAAAAAAGCCCCGGCACTGCCGGGGCTTTTTGCATAGCGCGGGTTACTTTTGCTCGGCGAGTTTTTTCAGCTCAACCAAGGTAGTAAACGGCGCATCCACCACAAAGCTGTTGGCCAACCACGATGGCACGCTACCGCCGGGCTCGGTGTGCACTTGGTAGATCACTTCCACTTGGCCGTTGCCTTTGGGCACAAACTGCCAGAAACCTTCCAGCTTACTGACGCGCACAAAGCCGGACTCTTCTGGCTGATAATCGGGCTTGCCGGTTAAGCGGCGGGTGATGCTGCCATCGGCGGCTTTTTCCGTCACCACTTCGGTGAAGGTATCGCGCGGGGTCACCGGCCACGGGGTGTTGATGCGCGAGTACACCACACCGGCTTCACCTTCTTGGGCAACGCGCTTTTGCTCGCGGCACTCGTACATCCACTTACATGAGCCACTGACGTCTTCTTGCAGCGCCACTAAGCGTGCCAGCGTGGTGTTCATCACCGCCACGCCTTTGTAGGCCTTGTATTTAGAGCCTTCGACCTTGGCCAAATAGACTTTCACGCCCTGCTCATCTTTGGCCAACTGCCAGTTAAGCTCGGCGGCCTGCACCGCCACACTCATCATGCCTGCTGCCACGACAGCCACCACAGACCTGCAAACCTTCACCATTACTGCACTCCTTGTTGTTATTGCGGCCACAGCACGAGGTACTGATCCAAGCTTAGCGCGGCCAGCGCAAGAGTAAGCGTAGACCGACGATAAGCGCCCCGGCCTCGAGTATGGTAAATCCCGCGCCCCAGCCACCGGGCCAGCCATCAGCAGCAATACTGATCAAGCGCCCCAGTAACAGACCACCGCTGAACAGCACCAGCACTAGCACGGCACTGACTTGGCCGCGTCCGCTAAGCCCGGCGTACAGGGCATACAAGGCCAGCACCAGCGGTACACCACCGGTGCGGGCGCGCCACTCTCCCAGCGCCACATCAGGCAATTCGCTGTGCAGCAGCAGCCACGCCAAACGCTCTGGCCACACAAGCCCCATTAAGCCCAAGCCAAGACACAGCGCCGACACTAAGGTGAGGTAGACCCGCACCGCGCTCACACAGTGAGCCCTTCTAAGTCGCTAATAATGCGCAGCGCTTGTTCGGCAGAGTCGCCACACACCCACGGCTCAGCAGTAAAGCCTAAGCACACCTTGGGGCGCTCTGGCTGGCCAAATAAGCGACAGAGGTTACGTTCATCGAGCTGCACGCAGCGCACGCCGGCCGGCTTGCCCTGCGGCATGCCGGGAATCGGTGAGCTGATCGAAGGGGCTATGCAACAGGCAGCGCAGCCCAAACGGCACTCCATACAACCTCTTACTCTTGACTGGCGGTGATCAGGCCCTGTGCTTGCAGGGTTTCCCGCAAGGCTTGGCCAGCGGCAGAGCCGGCACGGTAGAACACCGCCGGTTCGCCGACTGGCACTGGGGTGCGCACTTTATCAGCTGCGTTTACCTGATGGGTTTGCCCCGACCAGAGGTGCACCCAAGTGCCTTCTGGCAGGGCAACTTCCAGCTCAGTGACATCCGGCGCCAGCACCGGGGCAATCAACAGTTCGCTACCGAGCATAAAGCTTTCTGGCACCGGTGCTTGGCTGGCTGGGTCTTGCGGGTAATGCAGCCACAGCGGGCGCACCAGCGGCAGGCCGCGTGTGCTGGCCTCGGCCATTAACGTGCTGCGGTAATCTGCCAGCGCCGCGAAGACTTTGCCCATGCGGGCAAATTGCTGCTGAGTGACCTCGTTGCTCCACGGCTGCACGTTTTCATCCGGGCGGTTGCCTTCATGGCTGCGGAACAGCGCGGTAAACGCGGCGAACTCCATCCAGCGCAGCAGCAATTCTTCGCTGCGGTGATAGTTGCTGATCGGGTGATTGATGGTGGTGTAACCCCCGATATCGCTGTGGTTAATGCTAAAGCCAGACAAACCGCCGGAGAGCAAGCCAATCAGCGCGCTGTGCAAGCCATCGTGACGATCCCAAGTGACCATTTGATCGCCCAACCACATGGCGGTGGTCAGCCCCGGACTGCGGCTATAGGCGGCGCGGGTGTAGAAAAACAGCTCATCACGGCGCGGGCTTTCTTCCACCACTTGGCGGTTAAGGCCCGCCCACAGCTCGGGGAAACGGTTATGCACCAGCTCAGCCGGTTCGCCACTGGCGAGCACCGATTCAAACGGCAGCGCCTCACCAAAGTCAGCCATCCAGCCGGAGAAGCCCTGCGCGAGCATTTCTTCATTCAACACGCCTTTAAGCCAGGCATGCGCCGCCGGGTTGGTCAAATCCACCAAACCTGCCGAGAAACTGGTGTTAAGCAGCTCCAGCGGCTTGCCGCTGTGGTCTTTGACTAAGTAATCGGCTTTCAGCGCTTCTTGATAGAGGTTACGGCTGTCGTCGCCCTTCTCCGCCACGTCCACTAAAAACGGGTTCACGTAGGCCAAGGTGCGGATGCCTTGCGCGTTCAACTCGGCATTCAGCGCTGGCCAGCCGTGGTAATGCTGTTGGTCCAACGTCCAGCTCCACCACAGTTGCTTGCCAAAGGTGGTGGTGCGCTGGCCGACCCAATCCTGTACCCACAGACCACTGACCGGCACGTCGGCGGTTTTTAAGGTGTTAAGCACCTCACGCACCTTGTCGGTGCCGCCTTGCATACCGAGGATGGCGCCCTGCTGCGTCCACGCTGGCAGCGGCGGCATGCGACCAACCACCGAGGTGTGCGCTTCGATCAGTGCGGCGGGATCTTCCCCTTGGTAAATACGCGCCACCAGTGTGCTAGCGTGTACTTCAAGCTGCACTTTGTCTTCCGCACGCAGGTCGAACACTTGATACGCCGCTGACTCACTGAAAAAACTACGCAGCTTGCTGGTTAAGTAATGCGGCACCGGCGCGTAGCTGGTCCACCAATCACCACCTGCGCGGGCGTTTAAATTCGCGCCGGTGGTCAGCGGCTCTAGGCCGCGACCAATGCCCTGCTCTTGCACCAAAATCGGCAAGCGCCAGTGCTTTAAATTGAATTCGGTAAATTGCTCGCCAAAGCCGTAAAAAGCCTCGTCGGCTTCGCTTTGCCAGCTTAAGTACAAACGGTTTAGCGCCGGTTCATCCACCGCCACGGCCATGCTCACGCCACGCTGACCATCGGCCTGCAGGATCAGCGCATAGCCGCTCACGCGGCCGTCATCACATTGCAGATGGCCGCGCAGGGTTAAGCGCTCGCCTTGCTGAGTGAACGACTCCAATGATTGCTGCTGACACAACACCTGGCGGCGCTCATCGACAAACAGCGCGCCGCGATGTTCTTCTACCTCAGCATGGCCAACGCCGGCGGCAAGAAAGCCACCGTCTACCGCCCAGAGGGTTTTCTCTGGATTACTCTGCGCGCTGATGCTGAAACCTTGGCCACGCCAATCCAAACGATACGCGCCAAAATCAAACTGCCGCGCTTGCGCCAAGGCCGACGGCACAACGAGTTCGCTCCACACCGGGCGCTTGAGCCAGGCCTGATAGCTGTCGTGGGCTAACCAGCCCAAGGCACCGACCGCGGTGAGGCCTAGTAGTGTTTTTGTCACGCGTCCCATGGTTTTCCTCGGGTGTCTTATCGTTATTGTCTTGGCAAACGCTGCGGCGAGTTCTAGGCTCGCCGCGCGCACTTTCGGAGCTCGCCATGCCAGTCTGGTTACAAACCGCGTTACTGCTGACCTTATCCAACCTGTTTATGACCTTCGCGTGGTACGGCCACCTGAAGTTTCATAACAAGCCGTTGTGGATTGCCATTTTTGCCAGTTGGGGCATCGCTTTTTTTGAATATCTGATCATGGTGCCGGCCAACCGCATTGGTTTCAGCGAGCTGAATGTCAGCCAGCTAAAAATCATGCAGGAAGTTATCACTTTGGCGGTGTTTGTGCCTTTTAGCGTGTGGTTTTTGCAGCAACCGCTAAAACTGGATTACCTGTGGGCCGGGCTGTGCCTGCTGGGTGCGGTGTACTTTATCTTTCGCAGCTAGAGAGCTGCACAGCCCAAGTACGCGCGGTGCTTAGGGCGTTCACCGATTAAATCCGCGCCTGTATAGACTTGCTAGGCGCAGCGTGACAGGAAGCCTCACCCATCACGCCACGCCTTGCGGAGTTACTTCAACCGCTTAATCAGGCTTGAGGTATCCCAACGGCCGCCGCCCATGGCCTGCACGTCGGCATAGAACTGATCGACCAAGGCGGTGACCGGCAGTTGCGCGCCGTTGCTGCGCGCTTCTTCCAACACGATGGCAAAGTCTTTGCGCATCCAATCCACGGCAAAACCGTGCTCAAAGTGATCGGCCAGCATGGTCTTGTGACGGTTTTCCAGCTGCCACGACTGCGCCGCACCTTTGCTGATCACACTCATGGCCAGCTCGGCATCGAGCCCGGCTTTTTGCGCAAAGTGCAGCGCTTCAGACAGCCCCTGCACTAAGCCGCCGATGCAAATCTGGTTGACCATCTTGGTCAGTTGGCCGCTGCCCACCGGGCCCATGCGCTTGCACATGCGTGCATAGTGGGCAATCACTGGCTCGGCGCGTTGATAAAACGCCTCATCGCCGCCGACCATCACCGTCAGCGCGCCGTTTTCTGCACCGGCTTGGCCGCCTGAGACCGGCGCATCCAAAAAGCCTGCTTCGCGCTCGGCGCAGGCCACCGCCAACTCACGCGCCACATTGGCCGAGGCCGTGGTGTGGTCGATTAAGATGCTGCCCGCTTGCATACCGGCTAGCGCGCCGTGCTCACCGAGCACCACACTGCGCAAATCGTTGTCGTTACCCACGCACACGCAAACAAACTCAGCGCCTGCGGCCGCTTCACGCGGGGTAGCTGCGCTGGTGCCGCCGTATTCGCTCACCCATTGCGCGGCTTTGGCCACCGTGCGGTTGTAGACGCACACCTCAAAACCGGCCTTTTGCAGGTGCCCGGCCATGGGATACCCCATAACGCCCAAACCAATGAATGCCACTTTGCCCATGACTAACTCCTTATCCAAAGCTGGTCGGCAGCCTAGCACCGCCTGTTAAGACGCGCCTAGCCACAGTTTTGCCGACAAGCGCCATAACAGCCCCTAGTGACGCTGCCCACGGCCTTGGGCATACTTGGCGCCCTTTTTACCGCACGCCTTAGGAGCACAGCATGATCCAGGTAAATGAGTATTTTGATGGCAAGGTGAAGTCGCTGGGCTTCGAACTGAACCAAGCACCGGCCACCGTTGGCGTGATGGCCCCGGGCGAGTACGAATTTGGTACTGCCAAGCCGGAAGTGATGCACGTCGTAGCCGGTGCCCTGACCGTTAAACTGCCGGGCAGCGACAGCTGGGAAACCTTCGCCGCTGGTACACGCTTTAATGTACCGGGCGACAGCAAGTTCCAGCTCAAGGTTGAAGTGGATACCGCCTACCTGTGCGAATACTGCTAAGCCCGCGCCGTGGTGTCAGCAGCACCGCTGATACACGCTAAGCCGCTCTACTGAGCGGCTTTTTTATATCGCTTTCATCTAAACGAAACATTTCTGACTTATTGTCGCCGCGCATCCCAAGTGTTCGAGGACAAGAACATGACCCGCGACAACCTCCCCAGCCGACAAAACGTTCTGGCAGCCTGCGCGCTGTTTATTCTCGCCGCGGCCTTTTATCTCTGGCCGTTTTACCTGCAGGCACAAACCCTCACCCCAACGGCCCAGCAAGCCACCGTGCTGCGTATTCAAGGCTCGAACACGATAGGCTCGCAGCTATCGCCCGCGCTGGTCGAAGCGCTGTTTCGCCAACAAGGCTACAGCCACATCAAGCGCCTGCCCGGCGCCGCAGAAAACGAGCTCGCCATTGAAGGCCGCAATGCCGAAGGCCAGCTGATTCGCGCCGAACTGGCAGCACACGGTTCAAGCACTGCGTTTAGCGGCCTTGCCCAAGGCAGCGCCGATATCGGTGCCGCGTCGCGCGCCATTAAAGACGACGAAGCGGCAAGCTTGAGCGCACTGGGCGACTTAAAAAGCCGCGCAGCCGAGCACATCATCGCCATCGACGGGCTAGCCATTGTGGTCAACCCGAAAAACCCCATCGCCCATTTGGATACCGCCACCCTCGCGCGTCTGTTCGCCGGGGAGATCACTAACTGGGCAGAGCTTGGCGGCAGCCATCTGCCGGTCACTGTGTATGCCCGTGATGAGCTTTCCGGCACCTACGACACGTTCAAAGAGTTGGTATTAAAGGCCAACGGTAAAGAGCTTATCGGCAACGCCAAGCGTTATGAGTCTAGCGATCAGTTATCCGATGACGTCAGCCGCGACCCCGGTGCCATCGGCTTTATTGGCCTGCCATATATTCGCCAAGCCAAAGCCTTGGCCATCGCCGCTGGCGACTCACAACCCATGGCGCCCGACATTGGCTTGCTAGCCACCGAAGACTACCCGCTGTCGCGCCGCCTGTATTTGTATCAAGCCCCCAACAGCAATAACCCCTGGGTAGCGGCACTGATGGAGCTCGCCACCAGCACAGCCGGCCAGCAATTGGTCGAAGAGTTCGGCTTTGTCGGCCAACAGATCAAGCCCATGCAGGTGGCCGTTAACCCACAAATGCCGGCGGACTATCAGCAGCTAGCCCGCGAGGCACAGCGCTTAACGGTGAACTTCCGTTTTGCTGAAGGCAGCTCGCAACTGGATAACAAGGCCCAGCGCGATCTTGAGCGCGTATTCGACTACCTCTACCAAGCCGACAAACTGGAGCGCGATGTGGTGCTGGTCGGTTTTGGTGACCCGAAAGCGGCGAGTCGCCCCGGCCGTGCTGAGTTGCTGTCCAAGCTGCGCGCCATGGCAGTCCGCCGCGAGCTGGTGAAGCAAGGCGTGATGTTCCGCGACTTTATCGGCCTAGGTGACGCCCTGCCCGTAGCCGCTAATGATGGCGACGACGGGCGGATTAAAAATCGCCGTGTTGAGGTGTGGGTTTACTAAACGGCGCCGGTTAAACGGTGGCCGACGGTTGATCTGTGTCGGCCGCCTTTAGCCACAACAGGCGCGCACAACGGGCCAGCTGATCGGCGACGCGCTCCCAGCGCGCGCACAAGGCCAAGCTACGCGCCACGGCCTCTGCCGAAGTCTGCTGGTTAGTGCCTTGTAGCTGATGCAGTAAACGCTCACGCACGGCTTGGCGTGCCTCACTCACCCCCAAGCGCAACGCCGCCAGTTCATCGGCGGCGATGGCGCCGCGGTGCAGCGCCGCCAGCAGGCTATGCAGCGCGCTTTGTAATTCTGCCGGTAACGGCTCGCGCGAACTCACGTGCAAGTGCGGCTGCAATTCACTCAGTTCACGCAGCTCTTCAAGGGCATGCAAACCATGCAGTAAGCCACGCTGTTGTTCGCCGGTGGCGCACACGCTGGGCAAGTGCCCGGCTGCACTGGCGATTTTTAACAGGCGCTGCTCCAGTGCCGCCCGCGCCGCTGCTTGCCGGTCGCTGTCGGCCTGCGCGGCCAGCTGCTGCATTTGCTCGGCTAACACCTGCTTGAGCTCTTGGTTAAGCGCCGCCAAGCCCAGCTCGGCCACGCCGAGCACGGTGTCATCCAAAAAGCGTAAAGCGGCGGCATCTTCTTGCTGAGTTCGGTAGCGCCCCGCTACCCAGCGCAGCAGCGGGTCGGCCAAGGGCCACATAAGCAACAGGCCCAAGACATTGAACAAGGTGTGAAACAGCGCCAGCTGAGTGGCCAACACCGCGCTGCTGGCGGCATCGGTCAGCCACGTCGTCACCCACCACAACGGCCAGAGCAGCACGAGTGCCACCACCGCCGTCAGCACATTGAACATCACATGCACCAAGGCTAAGCGCTTGGCCTCGCTGGTGGCGCCTAAGGTGGCCAACAAGGCCGTCGACGTCGTGCCTAGGTTGGCGCCAATCACTAAGGCGGCGCCCATTAATGGGCCGATAAAACCTTGTGAAGCGGCTGTCAGCACCACAGCCAGCGCCGCGCTGGAAGATTGCAGCAGCGTGGTCAGCACCATGCCCAGCAGCACACCGGCCAACAAGTGCAGCGGGCTTTGTAGGGTTAAGTACTCAACCGGCAACCATTGCCCAGCGCCATCGAAGGCATCTTTGAGCATTTCCAGGCCAAAAAACAGCAAGCCGAAGCCGGCCAAGGCGGTGCCTATAAAGCCCGAGGTTTTGCCGCTACGCAGCACGTGTAGCAATACGCCCAAACCAATCAGCGGCAAGGCTAAGGCTTCTACCTTCCAGCTTAAGCCGATCAAAGCGACGATCCAGGCGGTCATGGTGGTGCCTAGGTTGCTGCCAAACACCACCCACGCTGCCTGACGCAAATTAACCATCGCCGCGTTGGTTAATCCTAAGGTGGCGACGGTAACGGCGCTGGAAGACTGCACCAGCGCGGTGATCAAAAAGCCGCTCAACGCCCCGCGCCAGCGGGTACGCGTGGAGCGTTGCAGCCACACGCGTAAGCGCTCGCCAGCCGCTTGACGCAAGCCTTGGGTGAGCAACTCCATGCCCAGTAACAGCAGCCCAAGCCCGCCTAATAAAAATACCGCAACGGCCATCCCCGCCCCCTTGCACGCTGATCAGGCGCTCAGTGTAAGGCAGACGCTGTCGGCTTTATTGACCCCAGGCAGGCTTACGGCTTACAGGGCGAACGGCGCACGGCTATGCAACGGCAGCCGTAGCGCCCAATCGGCGGCTAACGAAGCCGGCTGAGTATGCGCGCGCAAATGCGGCAACACCGCCGCCAGCAGAGGCGCGGCAAAGGCCGGCTGAAAACGATGCGCCAAACCGGGAATCAAGCGCAGCTGCGCCCCCGGCACTTGGGCGGCCAAATGCACGCCGTGCATCACCGGCAATAACGGATCGGCGGTGCCGTGCACCACTAAGGTGGGCGCCTGCAAGCGATGCAGCAGCTCAGTACGCGGCGCCTCCGCCAGCAGGGCCAATAACTGCAAACGAATGCCATCAGGGCTACCGGCACGAGCCAGACTCTGCTCGGCGCCCTCTTTGAGCTGCTGCATATCGGTGGGCCATTGCCGATTACCCAGCGCAGCCAATAGCTCGACCTGCTGATTAACGCGCTGCTCATAATCGGTCGCGCCGCGCCGCGCCAATAAACGCAGCACGTGCTCATCGGGCGGCGGCAAACCCCGATCGCTGCTGGTCGACATCACTAAGGTCAGCGACAACACGCGCTGCGGCGCTAAGGCCGCCACATGTTGCGCCACCATGCCACCCATCGAGGCGCCGAGAATATGCGCCTTGTGGATCTGCAGTGCATCAAGTAGCGCCAAGGCATCGCCGGCTAAATCACGCAAGCCGTACGGCGCCGAGACCGGCAGGTCGAGCCGATACCGGAGCGCCTGAAACTCAAGGCTGGGCAAGCTCTCTGGCTGGCCATGCCACAGCGACAAGCCAATGCCCCGGTTATCGAAACGAATCACCCGCAACCCTTGGCGGCACAAGGCGCTAACCACTTCATCGGGCCAGTCGATCAGTTGCCCGCCCAGCCCCATCAGCAGCAGCACTGCCGGGTCCTGCTCGCGGCCCACGCTTTGATAGGCCAAGCGCACCTCGCCCAGCTCAACGATTTCTGTCGCTGCCTGCGGGGCACAGCTGGCCCACAGCGGTGTGGCACACAGCATTGCGCATAAACCGATCCATAGCACCCCGATTGGCCGCCAAGCGCACATCACCCTGCCCTTTCGTTAGTCACCCCAGAATGCAAGAGTGTGATGAAAGTTGTTCGCTGGCGCTGCCACAAAACCATGAAGATTTAATGACAGACAAAAAGAAGCCCGCCGGGACGCGTGTCCGGGCGGGCTAAAACCACAAAAAAACGAATTAATCTTCGCGGTAGCGGCGCATCTTCAGCGGCTTACCGGCCAGACGGGTTTCTTTCAGGCGATCCATGATCTGGTTCAGGCCTTGTTCCGGCAGTTCGATCAGGCTGAAGGTGTCGCGCAGTTGAATGCGGCCGACTTGGTCTTTGTTCAGACCACCTTCATTGAGGATGGCGCCGAGCAGGTTCTTCGGCTGCACGCCGTCACGGCGACCTAAACCGATGCGCACGCGCACGCGGCCGGGGGTCGGCTCGTAGGGCGCTTCTTCACGCTGGCGGCGCGGACGCTCGCCACGCTCAGCACCGGCGCGATCACCACGCGGGGCACGCTCGCTGCGCTCACCACGGCTGCTACGCTCGCCGCGCTCCGGGCGCTCGCCACGCTTACGCTCGGGGCGGCTGCTCGGCTGTGCCGGTTGTTCGGCGGCCAGCTCTGCCTCGGTAAAGGCTTGGCCGGCAGTCATGCGGCTCAGCAGCATGGCGGCCAAAGCTGCAGCATCGCAGCCTAAGCGCTGGCACAGCTCATCACGCACCGCGCCACGGTGGGCTTCGGCCTTTTCAGCCAGCGGTTGCAATTGGTCCAGCAAACGCAGCAAACGCGCTTCACGCACCGCTTGGCCGTTAGGCAGGTCAATTGCCGGAACCGGCTGGTTGGTGACACGCTCGATCACCTGCAGCATGCGGCGCTCGCGCGGGGTGACCAACAGCAAGGCACGGCCTTCACGACCGGCACGGCCAGTACGGCCAATACGGTGCACGTAAGACTCGGGGTCATACGGCATGTCGATGTTCAGTACGTGGGTGATGCGCGCCACGTCCAAGCCACGTGCGGCAACGTCGGTCGCGATAACGATATCGAGGCTGCCATCACGTAACTTATCGACCACTTGCTCACGCTGCGCCTGCGGAATATCACCGTTCAGGGCAGCGGCGCGGTAGCCGTTTTTGACCAGCAGCTCGGCCATATCGACGGTCGCTTGCTTGGTACGCACAAAGCCGATCAGGGCGTCGAAGCGCTCTACTTCGAGCAAACGCAGCACCACGGCCGGCTTTTGGTCGGCATGCACAAACACGTGCGACTGCTCGATGCGCGATACGGTTTGTGTCTTGGCAGCAATCTTGATGTGCTTGGGCTGGTTTAAGTGTTTTTCCGCAATGGCCTTGATTGATGCCGGCAAAGTCGCAGAGAACAGCACGCTCTGGCGGTCTTCCGGGCAGGCATCGAAGATCACTTCGAGGTCTTCCATAAAGCCCAGCTTGAGCATTTCGTCGGCTTCGTCGAGTACCAGCTGTTGTACGTCGTCCAGCAGGGCTTCGTCGCGGCGCAGGTGGTCACACAGACGGCCCGGAGTAGCCACCACTACTTGTGCGCCCATACGCAGGGCTTTGAGCTGCGGGCCCATCGGTGCGCCGCCGTACATGGCCAGCACTTTTACGCCACGCATTTGGCTGGAATATTTTTCAAACGCGGTAGCCACCTGAATGGCCAGCTCGCGGGTCGGCACCAGAATCAGCGCCTGCGGGGTGTTGGCTTTGACATCCAACTGGCTGAGCAGCGGCAGCGCAAAGGCGGCGGTTTTACCGGTACCGGTTTGCGCCTGGCCAATCACGTCGTGGCCATCAAGAATCACGGGGATAGCCTGCGCCTGAATCGGCGACGGCTCTTCGTAGCCCACCGCGGTCAGCGCGGCGAGAACGTCAGAATGCAGATTAAGTGCGGCAAAGCCGCTGAGTTGTTCGGACATGGTGTGCCTCATGGGTTGCCATGCACCGAGGCCGTGCTGCTAAACCAATAAAATAGCCCCTGGCAGCGACGGGTGGGATGCTGTGCAACCGAATCAAAGATAATGGATATGTGGCGTTAGGCAGCCAGAGCAGGCGATCGGTACTCGCTGTACCTGATTAAGCAAAGCCTGAGTTGCTGGCGAAGCAAGCCGGGAGAGACCGGAGCGCGTAAAAACCTGACGAGGCCAATCATTGGCCGGCGCGCACTATACAGCAAACGCCGGGCCAACGGTGGTTTTTCTGAGAATATTGGTAACAAAGATCAGTCAGTGCGACCGACGGTGTTTACCACATCAAATCATCGGGGATTTGGAAGTCTTTATACGGGTCATCTTCGTCCACGGTTTTCGCCGCGTGGTGCGAGACAATACAGCGCTCATCCCGCGCACGCAGGCCTTCCAGCAGCTTGGCTGGGACGATCTCGTACTTGCCATTGACCGACACCACGGCCAAGCGACCACGGCTTAGGTGCTCTTGTTGCTCGGCGGTAACCAGCAGCTGCTTGACCTTGCTGCCGTGGGTGAAGCGGTAGGTCACGTCCGCGCCTTCGCGGCTGATCTTGCTTTGCTCGACCATCTGACGAATTTGCGCTTGGGCTTCTTTTTGTTGCTGCTCGGCTTGGCGCTGACGCATCAGTTCACGGTCGCGCTCGGCTTTGCTTGGGCCTTTGGGCGCGGCCACGGGCTTTTCTTCGGCAAGACCTTGGCGCTCGAGTTTTTTCTCTTTCTTTTGCTTGCGCTCGGCCTGTTTGACCTGCTTCTCGTTGACCAGCCCGGACTTTAACAACTGGTCGCGCAGCGAATTACTCATGACGTACTTAACCCTTATGCGCCGCAATGTGCGGCGGCTTGCTTCTCTTCTTTCTTGGCCAGCACCCAAAGTGCTTCCAGTTGCTCTAGCGAGCAGTCGGCAATGGCGCGCTGCTCACTGCGCAGCACTGCTTCGATATAACGAAAGCGCCGCTCAAACTTTTGATTACCCGCGCGCAAAGCGCTTTCCGCATCCACCTTTAAGTGGCGAGCCAAATTGACCACCACAAACAGCAGGTCGCCGACTTCTTCAAAGATACCTTCGGCATCGCCATCGGCCATGGCCTCAAGCACTTCGTCGAGTTCTTCGCGCAGTTTATCCACCACCGGCAAAGCAGCGGGCCAATCGAAACCGACTTGCGCGGCACGCTTTTGCAGTTTGGCGGCACGCTTTAGCGCCGGTAGCGCTTGCGGCACGTCATCCAGCAGCGAGAGTTGCTCCGGCTGCTGAGCTTTTTCGGCGCGCTCTTCGGCTTTGATTGCTTCCCAGCGTGATTTGATCGCCGCTTCAGACAACTTGGGCGCATCCAGCGGGCCGTACAAATCGCCATCGGGGAACACATGCGGATGGCGACGAATCAGCTTGCGGGTAATCCCATCGACCACTTGCTCCCAGGCAAAGCGCTGTTCTTCGCTGGCAAGTTGGCAGTAGTAGATCACCTGAAACAACAAGTCGCCCAACTCGCCTTCCAGCTGGGCAAAGTCGCCTTGTTCAATGGCATCGGCCACTTCGTAGGCTTCTTCTAAGGTGTAGGGCACTATGCTGGCGTAGTCTTGCTTCACATCCCACGGGCAGCCGTGCTCGGGGTGGCGCAAGCGCGCCATGAGGTTTTTCAGATCATCTATGTTGTACATCAGCTGCCCGCCTTCTGCCGGTAGGCTTCGATGATGTTGGGCAGCTGCGAAATGCGCGACAACAAGCGGCCCAGCGCATTGAGATCGGGAATCTCGATGGTCAATTTCATATCGGCGGTATTGTCTTGCTTATCGGTGAGGGTGTTCACCGCAATCACGTTCAGTCGCTCGTTGAGCAGCAGTTGCGAGATATCGCGCAGCAGACCAGAGCGGTCGTAGGCACGTACCAAGATATCCACCGGGTAGGTTTGCTTCTGCCCTTCGCCCCAGCTGACCTGCACGATGCGCTCTGGCTCGCGCTCGGCCAGCTGCAACAAACTAGGGCAGTCTTGGCGGTGAATGCTCACGCCACGGCCTTGGGTGATGTAGCCGGTGATCGCATCGCCGGGTAACGGTTGGCAGCAATTGGCGATGCTGGTCAGCAGGTTGCCCACGCCGAGAATTTGCACATCTCGCTTGCCGGGTTTAGTGCCCGCGTGCCGGCGCGGAATCAGCTCCAGCTGCTCGCTAGAACGTTCCGGCTCGATCAGCGCAACGGCCTGGTTCATCACCGGCCCCAAGCGCAGATCGCCCGAACCCAAGGCGGCGTACAGGTCTTCGACGGTTTTTTGCTGGCAACGCTCGGCCAGCACGGTGTAATCCACTGCGGTAAGCGCCAAACGCGATAGTTCGCGGTCGAGCAGAGCTTTACCGGCGGCGACGTTCTGATCACGTGCCTGCAGCTTGAACCAATGCACGATCTTGGCCCGCGCGCGCGAGGTGTTCACGTAGCCCAAGTTGGGGTTCAGCCAATCGCGGCTGGGGCCGCTGTTCTTGGCGGTGATGATCACCACTTGATCGCCGGTTTGCAGCTGATAGGTCAGCGGCACGATGCGCCCGTTAACCTTAGCGCCACGGCAGCTGTGGCCTACTTCGGTGTGCACGCGGTAGGCAAAGTCCAGCGGCGTAGAGCCGGTGGGCAAGTCGATCGCATGGCCCTCGGGGGTGAGCACGTAAACCCGATCGGGCTCGAAATCGACGCGCAACTGATCGGCCAAACCGCCGATATCGCCGAGTTCTTCGTGCCATTCCAACACTTGGCGCAGCCAAGCAATTTTGTCTTCGTAGGCGTTGGAGTTGCTCTTGGTGTCGGTGCCTTTATAGCGCCAGTGGGCGCACACACCTAGCTCGGCTTCTTCGTGCATGTCCTTGGTGCGGATCTGCACTTCGAGCACTTTGCCTTCCGGGCCCATCACTGCGGTGTGCAGCGAGCGGTAGCCGTTTTCTTTCGGGTTGGCGATGTAGTCGTCGAACTCGCGCGGGATATGCCGCCACAGCGAGTGAATCACCCCCAGTGCGGTATAGCAGTCGGCGACGCGCGGCACTAACACACGCACGGCACGCACGTCGTAAATCTGGTCGAAGTCGAGGCCTTTGCGCTGCATCTTCCGCCAGATGGAATAGATGTGTTTGGCGCGCCCGGTGATGTCGGCATCGATGCCGTTCTCACCCAAGGCCGCGCGCAAACGCTGCATGACTTGCTTGATGTACTCCTGCCGATCGAGACGGCGCTCGTCGAGCAGCTTGGCAATGCGTTTGTATTGCTCAGGCTCTAGGTAGCGGAACGACAGGTCTTCCAGCTCCCACTTGATATGACCGATACCTAAGCGGTGCGCCAGTGGTGCATAGATGTCGAACACTTCGCGCGCTACGCGGTAGCGTTTGTCTTCCGGAGCGGTTTTAACCTCGCGGATGGCGCAAGTTCGCTCTGCCAGCTTGATCAGCGCCACACGCACGTCATCGACCATGGCGACCAGCATTTTGCGCAGGTTCTCGACCTGCGCTTGGGTGCCCATCACCATCGACTGCCGCGGGTTCAAGCTCGCGGTGATGGCCGCCATGCGCAGCACACCCTCCACCAGCTTGGCCACCACTGGGCCAAAGTGGGTGGCGACAGACTCAAGGCTGGTTTTGCCTTCACGCACGGCGCGGTACACCACGGCGGCGATAATGCTTTCTGGGTCGAGTTTCAGCTCAGCGAGAATTTCGGCCATTTCTAGGCCGGTGCGGTAGCTCGATACGCCTTCAATCCAGACGTTTTCACTGGCCAAGGCACGCTCTTCGGCCTCGCGCGCAAAGTCGCAGGCATCGCGCAGCAGCTGGATATCCAGCCCCGGCACCTGCGGCCCGATCTCGTTGAGCCAGCTTTCCTGATTAACACTGCCGTCCTCGTTGACGGCGTTTTGGGCCCGCACCTGAACCATAACAACTCCATCGTTACCGGCCTTCTCACCGCAAGCGGCGGGGCCATTGTCGCGGCGCCGAGGCGCCTACCTAGTACTGTGCAAACAACGCCATGGCTTCGGCATGCGCTGTTTGCGGAAACATGTCTAACAGCCCCGCCTTGACCAAACGATAACCCTGCTCGGCCAGCAGCGCCGCATCGCGCGCCAAGGTCGCCGGGTTACACGAAACATAGAGCACCCGCGCCGCGCCAAGTTCCTTAATCTGCTTGGCCACTTGCTGCGCACCATCACGCGGCGGGTCGAGCAAGACGATATCGCAACCATCCGCCAGCCAATTGCCTGCCAGCGGCGCAAACAAATCAGCCTGCACACAGCGCACATTCAGGCCATTGGCCTCGGCATTCTGTTGCGCCCGTGCCACCATACCGGCCACGCCTTCCACCGCAGTCACCTCGGCACCACAGCGTGCCAACGGCAAGCTGAAGTTACCTAAGCCACTGAACAAATCCAGCACGCGCAAGCCTTGCACATCACCCAGCCAATCCAGCGCTTGCGCCACCATGCGCTCGTTAAGCGCGGCATTGACCTGAACAAAATCACCCGGCCGATAACCCAGCTGCACCTGCCAGCTTGGCAAGCTGTAACTCAGCACCTGACCGGCCACACTAGCCTCAGGCTCGCCTTTGCCTTGCAGCCACAGTTGCGCCGCATGGCTGTCTGCCCAGCGCTGCAACGCTTGCTGATCGCTCTCGCTCAGTGGCTTGGTGTGGCGCACCAAAACAGCGCTGGCATCGCCATAAAACAGCTCAACATGACCGACACTTTGCGGGGCTTCTAAGGCGTTTAGCGTAGCGGGCAAAGCGTGAAGGATTTTCTGCAAAGGCTGTACCAGCACCGCACAGTCGTTGAGCGCCACCACCTCTTGACTGGCTTCGGCACGAAAGCCGACATCCAGCTGCTGGCGCTGCGCGTTCCAACGCACGGCAACCCGCGCGCGGCGGCGATAAGCCAACGGCTCGCCGGCCAAGGGCGCCGCCCAATGCTCGGGCTCCAGTTGCGCGACACGCTTGAGCTGATCAGCCAGGCTCTGCTGTTTAAAAGCCAGCTGCTGCGCCTCAGGCCAATGCTGTAAGTTGCAGCCGCCACAGCGTTCGGTATGCGGGCAAGCTGGCTCACGGCGCTGCGCGCTGGGCGTTAACACCGCCAGCATGCGCGCTTCGACCAACTTCTGCCGACCGCCAAGCACTTGCGCCTGCACCTGCTCACCGGGCAAGGCACCGCTGACAAACCAAGTGCGGCCTTCCAGGTAGGCGATGCCACGGCCATCGTGCGCCATGCGCTCGATCTGCAGTTGCACCTTGCGCCCCACCGGCACCGCCGCCGCTTTACCGCCAGCGGGCTGCAGACGCAGTTGGCTGGTGGCCTTACGCTTCATAAATACCCGTCGATAAGTAGCGATCGCCGCGATCACAAATAATCGCCACGATCACGGCGTTCTCGACCTGCGCACTCAAACGCAGTGCACCGGCCACCGCGCCACCCGAGGAAACACCACAGAAGATGCCTTCTTCGCGGGCCAAACGGCGCATGGTTTGCTCGGCTTCCTCTTGGCTCATGTCGATCACTTGATCAACCCGCGAGGCTTCAAAAATGGTCGGCAAATACGCCTCGGGCCAGCGGCGGATACCGGGAATCGACGCGCCTTCCATCGGCTGCAAGCCGACAATCTGCACCGCGGGGTTTTGCTCTTTCAGGTACCGCGAGGTACCCATAATGGTGCCCGTGGTGCCCATAGCGCTGACAAAGTGGGTCACGCAGCCGGCGGTTTGCTGCCAAATTTCTGGCCCGGTGCCTTGGTAATGCGCTTCGGGGTTATCGAAATTGCCAAACTGGTTAAGCACTAAGCCTTTACCCTCGGCCTGCATCTGCAAAGCCAAGTCGCGGGCGCCTTCCATGCCCTGCTCTTTAGTCACCAAAATCAATTCGGCGCCGTAGGCCGTCATCGCCGCTTTACGCTCGGCGGTCGAGTTATCCGGCATGATCAGCACCATGCGGTAGCCCTTAATGGCGGCAGCCATGGCCAAGGCAATGCCGGTGTTGCCGCTGGTGGCTTCAATCAGCGTATCGCCCGGTTTGATCTGCCCGCGTGCTTCGGCACGGCTAATCATCGACAGCGCTGGGCGGTCTTTCACCGAACCGGCCGGGTTGTTGCCTTCTAACTTCACCAGCACGGTATTGCTGGTATTACCCGGCAAGCGCTGTAAACGCACCAACGGCGTATTGCCGACGCATTCGGCAATGCTGGGGAAAGGCGGCAAGGCGTCGGACATGGCAGCGGGCATCCTCATAACTGTGACTAGCATCAAACGCTCTATGATAACGGCAAAGCAGCGGCGCGGTCTTGTTGGGAAGCGCTGCGCATCTGGTTACACTGAAAGCCACCCGGCAGCCCGCACCCCAGCGCCCGCCGCATTTGCTTGGAGAGCTCACCATGACCACAGGCTTGGGCCTGAGAGGACGGATTCTGCTACTGACCCTGCTGCCAGCCAGCGTGCTCAGTGTGCTGTTGGCCGGGGTCTTTGTGTATTGGCAGCTAGCCGATCACCAACTGCGCTTGGTAGAACGCGGCGAACTCAACGTGCGCCAACTTGGCCGCCTAGCCGCCAGCCAATTAAAAGCCGAACAGGCCGAAGAAGTGCTGGAAGCGCTGTGCGATGAAGCACTCAACGATGAAGACGTGCGCGCCGCGCGCATCTTTAATAGAAACGGCGAGCTGCTCGCGCATGCTGGCCCGCGCATGCCCGGCTTACCTAACTGGCTGGCCGTGCACCGCTTGCAAACCGAACACCTCGACGGCGTCAGCCGCTTTAGCCTGCCGGTACGACAAAGCCAGCTGGAGCCGCGCGGCAACCAGCTGCAACCCTCAGAAGACCCGATCCTCGGCTGGGTCGAGATCGAGCTAAGCCATCACAGCACCTTAGTGCGCACCTACCGCACGCTATTGATCAGTCTGGCGCTGCTGGCCACCGGCATGATCACCATTACTTTGCTGGCCCTGCACCTGCAACGCAGCGTGAGCGCACCGCTGCGCAAAATTGGTGCCGCCGTGGCTCGCCTGCGTGAAGGCCATCTCGACACGCGCTTGCCTGCGCTGGGCAACCCTGAGCTTGATCGCCTTGCCAGCGCCCTCAACCGCATGGCCGAAGCCCTGCAAGGCGCGCAGGAAGAAATGCAACACAACATCGACATTGCCGTCGAAGACCTGCGCGAGAACATGGAAACCATCGAGGTGCAAAACATCGAGCTGGACATGGCGCGCAAGGAAGCCCTCGAAGCCAGCCGGATTAAGTCGGAATTTCTCGCCAACATGAGCCATGAAATCCGCACGCCGCTCAACGGCATTCTGGGTTTCACCCGCATGCTGCAAAAAAGCACGCTCAACAACCGCCAGCGCGACTTTGTTAACACCATCGAAAGCTCTGCCGAAAGCCTGCTGGCGATCATCAACGAAATTCTCGACTTCTCGAAAATCGAAGCCGGCAAGCTGGTGCTGGATAACCTGCCGTTTAACCTGCGCGAACTGCTGCAAGAAATCATGACCTTGCTGGCCCCGGCAGCGCACAGCAAACACCTTGAGCTGCTGTGCCTGATTTACCGCGACACCCCGGTCAATCTGGTCGGCGACCCGCTGCGCTTGCGGCAAATCCTCACCAATCTGATCAACAACGCGATCAAGTTCACCGAGCACGGCAGCGTGTGCGTGCGGGTGATGCTCGAAGACGACATTCAGCAGCGCGCCACCTTGCGCATCAGCGTGCAAGACACCGGCATCGGTCTATCGGATGCCGAGCAACAGCGCCTATTCCTCGCCTTTAGCCAAGCCTCGCATGGCAAGTATCGCCAACAAGGCGGCACCGGCCTTGGCTTGGTGATTTCCAAACGCTTGATCGAGCAAATGGGCGGCGAAATTGGTGTGCAATCACTGCCCGGCGAAGGCTCGGAGTTTTGGATCAGCGTGACCCTGCCGCTGAGCAAAGAGCAAGACGAACCGTGCCGTTTGCAACACCCACTCAAATACCCAGCCCTGCTGTTTGAGCCACACAAACTGGCCCATACCGTGCTGAGCAATGAGCTGGAAGACTTAGGTCTTGAGCACCAAAGTTTCAGCCAGATAGATGCCCTGCGTAGCGCCTACGTGAAGCAGCGCATCGCCAAAACCACTCAAGACTTACTGCTGATTATCAGCGCCGATAACCGCCAACTCCCCCCCGGCAGGCTGGAAGGCCTGCTAGAAAACTGGCACGAAGACGGCTGCAAAGTGATCGTACTCTGCCCCAGCACCGAGCAAAGCTTGTACGCCAGCCTGATCGGCGAAGAGGTTGCCACCATCCTCAGCAAGCCGGTATGCCCGGGCAAGCTGAAAGAAGCTATCGAGCAGCTCTACGCCAGCCATGCGCAACCCAAAGCGGTCAGCCTGCCAGCCCCCCACGATCCAGCGCGCCCGCCGCACATTCTCTGCGTCGATGACAACCCGGCCAACCTCAAGCTAGTCACCACGCTACTGAGTGATTTGGGCGCGCAAACGGCGGCGGCCGAAGACGGCTTTGCCGCCTTGCGTCTGTGTCACCAGCAGCGCTTTGACCTGATCTTTATGGATGTACAAATGCCCGGCCTCGATGGCCTGCAAACAACCCAAGAGATCCGCCGCCAAGAGCAGCTAGAAGGGCAAACCGCCATGCCCATCATCGCCCTCACCGCCCATGCGCTGGCCAACGAAAAACGCGCGCTGCTGCAAGGCGGCATGGATGACTACCTGACCAAACCGATCAGCGAGCGCCAGCTGGTGCAAGTGATCGAAAAATGGACGGGCAAAAGTCTGCACGGCAGTCACGAAGATTTACCTATGCGCCGCTCCAGTGACCTGCCCGTGCTGGATGAGCAAGAAGGCTTACGCTTAGCCGCCGGCAAAGCCGATCTGGCCCGCGACATGCTCAGCATGTTGGCCGCCAGCCTTGGCGAAGCGCGCACCAACATTCGCTTAGCACTGCGCAACAAAGATAAAGAAGAGCTGCTCAACCAAGTACACCGCCTGCACGGCGCCACCCGCTATTGCGGCGTGCCTGAGCTACGCACCACCTGCCAGCAGTGCGAAACCTTGCTCAAAGAGTCGCGCCTCGCCGATGGCTTGCCGCTGCCGGAAGTAGCCCTGCATGACCTAGATCAGGCCATCGAGCGCCTGCAACAGGCACTCTACGAGAAAGACCAGCACACGCCGGATGAAGCCCATGCGAGTACTTCTTTATAGCTGCCGCCCCTATGACCGGGACAGTTTCGAGGCCGTAGCGGCCGACTTTCCCGGCATTGACCTGCACTTCACCGAAGCCCCGCTAACCCCAGCCAGCTGCGCGCTGGCCGAAGGTTTTAGCGCCATCTGCACCTTCGTCAACGACCCCGTCGATGCCAGCACCCTGCGCGCCCTGCACTGCGTGGGGGTGCGCGCGATTGCCTTGCGCTGCGCCGGCTTCAATCAAGTCGACCTGCCAAGCGCCGCTGAGCTGGGCATCAGCATTATGCGCGTGCCGGCGTATTCGCCGTATGCGGTGGCTGAGCATGCCGTGGGCTTAATCCTTACCCTCAACCGACGCATTCACCGCGCGTTCAACCGCACCCGCGAGGGCGACTTTTCGCTGCACGGCTTGCTGGGCTTTGATGTGCACGGCAAAACCGTTGGCGTGGTCGGCACCGGCAAAATTGGCCGCGCCTTCAGCCAGATCATGCTCGGCTTCGGTTGCAAGGTATTAGCCTGCGACCCGCAACCCGATACACAACTAGCGCAGCAAGGCGTGCACTACTGCGAACTACCTGCCCTGCTTCAAGAGGCTGACATCGTTAGCCTGCACTGCCCACTGACCAACGCCACCGAACACCTGATCAACCAGCAACGCCTAGCTACCATGAAACGCGGCGCCATGCTGATCAACACCAGCCGTGGTGCACTGGTCGACACCAAAGCCTTAATTGCCGCACTGAAAAGCGGCCAACTTGGCCATGTCGGGCTGGATGTCTATGAAGAAGAGGCGTCGCTGTTTTTTGCCGATCACTCCGATCACCCCCTGCAGGATGACGTCTTAGCCCGCCTGCTCACCTTCCCCAACGTGATTGTCACCGCGCATCAGGCGTTTTTTACCCAAGAGGCCATCCACGCGATTGCCAGCACCACCTTGGGCAACCTGCATCACTGGCAACAAGGCCAGCCGTGCAATCAGGTGCATGCCTGAACGTAAGCAGTTAGCATGCCCACCCGTTTTATTTGATGAGCGTTACTGATGGCCGAGCATGATTTTCGTTACGCCCTTCTCAACCCGCAGCACACCCTCACCGAGTGCCGCGCCTTGAGCCCCGGGCGTTACCAAGTGACCGGCATTGGCGGCGCTATCCACAGTGGCGATACCTTAATCGTCACCCTCAAAGGCAGTCGCGATTTGCCGCTGCGCCTGTGTGTAGAAAAGGTTCGCCACATGATTCGCCCCGCCGGCCAATGGCTTGCCGTGGCCAGCGGCCCAGTGTTTAACGAGCTAGCCATTCACCAATGGCAAGTGCAATGCGAACAATGTGGTAACCGTGAGGAACTTGAGTTCGCTACCGATGCCAAAGCCGACAAAGCTAGCCTGCCGAAGGCCGCCAATGCGCGCTTACTGGAGCTAGGCTGGCAAGCAGAACCACAACACCTTTGTCCCCGCTGCCTAAAGGAGCACACATGACTTTTCGCCCTTGGCTTAGCCTGTTGATCACCGGTGCTCTACTGGCCGGCTGCGCCCAACAACCCAGCGCGCCGTCGCTGGCAATCGGCACCGAATGGAAAGCCGAAAGTATTGATAGCCTGCCGCTGGTTGATCGCAGCCACTTGAGCTTCACCCTGCACGAAGAAGGCCGCGCCGTCGGCACCGCAGGCTGTAATCGCTGGTTTGCCCCGTACACCGTAGAAGGCGACAAACTCACGCTCGGCCCCGTAGGCAGCACTATGATGGCCTGCAGCGAAGCGCTGATGGAGCAAGAACAGCGCTATCTCAAAGCGCTGCAAGGCGTCACGCACTGGCAGCTGGTCAACAGCGACACGCTAGAGCTAAAAGGCAGTCACACCCTGCGCCTAGTCAAAGCGCCATAAGACAAACGGCGCGTAGCCACGCTGCGCGCCGCCTTTTAAAACAAGCGAAATTGCTCACCGGGCACCCCTAACGGCGATAGCCGCACGCCAACGCCCAGCAAACGCACCGGCTTATTACCCCTTGCAAACGCCTGCTGCAAAAGCTGGCGAAAACCTTCTTCCGTCCAGCCGGTGCCCGCCTGCTCCAAGGTGGTTTGGCTGAAGTCATGAAACTTCACCTTCACAAACGGCTTCTCTGCGCGATAGCGGCTGCGTAACCGCGCTAAACGCGTTTCAAACTGCGCAAACAACATCGGCAGCTCTGCCTCGCAGGCGGGTAAATCGGGCAGATCTTGATCAAAGGTGTGCTCAACGCTCAACGATTGCCGGCGGCTATCGACCACCACAGGCCGCTCATCGATGCCTTGCGCCAACTGCCACAGCCGCTCACCAAAACCGCCCAGCTCTTTGGCCAACGACAGGGCATCTAGGCGCCGGACATCACGGCAGGTGGTGACGCCTAAGCGCTCTAACTTGCGCGCCGTAACCTGCCCCACGCCATGCAGGCGCTTGACCGGCAAATCGCTGACAAACGCTTCAACCTCTGCCGGGGTAATCACAAACAAGCCATTGGGCTTACGCCAGTCACTGGCAATTTTGGCGAGAAACTTATTCGGCGCCACCCCAGCCGAGACGGTGATGCGCAACTTCTCCCACACCTGCTGGCGAATCTCTTCGGCCATCCGCGTGGCACTGCCGCCGCAATGCGGGCTTTCGGTGACATCCAGATACGCCTCATCAAGCGATAAGGGCTCAATCAACTCGGTGTAGCGGCGAAAAATCTGCTGAATCTGCTGCGAAACCTCGCGGTATACCTCCATGCGTGGCTTCACCAAGGTGAGCTGCGGGCATAACTGCAACGCCTGACGTGTGGCCATCGCCGAGCGCACTCCGTAAGCCCGTGCTTCATAGTTGCACGTGGCGATCACCCCACGGCGATCGGCGCTGCCACCCACAGCGATGGGGCGCGAGGCCAGTTGCGGGTTATCGCGCATTTCAATCGCGGCATAAAAGCAATCGCAATCAATATGAATAATTTTGCGCGCCGTCACGCACTAACCTCAGCCAAGAAATACTGTGATTACATACAGGCAAGCTTACCCCTGCGCGCTCCGCAGGCCAAGCCGAGGAAATTCCACTAAATGAAAAATATTCTTTGACAGACAACAACTTGGCTCATAGAATGCGCCCTCTCTGACGCGGGATGGAGCAGTCTGGTAGCTCGTCGGGCTCATAACCCGAAGGTCGTTGGTTCAAATCCAGCTCCCGCAACCACTTTTCGGCAAGGTCTTCTTGCCTGATTCGCCAAGGCGAATCGAACAGCGTCAGCTTTGACGCGGGATGGAGCAGTCTGGTAGCTCGTCGGGCTCATAACCCGAAGGTCGTTGGTTCAAATCCAGCTCCCGCAACCAATAAAAAACCCGAAGCATTGCTTCGGGTTTTTTTATGCGCGCACAAACCTGCGCAACATCTAATAACACTCGCTAACTGGCCAGCCGCCACTTAGGCACAGACAATAAAGCCCCTGCAAAAAAACTGGTGCGCGAGCCGGGATTCGAACCCGGGACCTACCGCTTAGGAGGCGGTTGCTCTATCCAGCTGAGCTACAAGCGCACGCAAGGGTGTGCATCTTACCCAGCACCCACGCGCTTGTCATGCCCGATACAGGCCGCAAAAGGCCGCCATAGCACGGAACTGGTGCACAATTCCAGACATTCGGTAGTGGCCAGCCCACTGCTTCTGGTCGAAACTTTTTGCTAAAGGGTTTAAAATGGGCGTCAAATTAATAGCACCATTTTTTTGACAGCAATCTGCAATCACCATGAGATGATTGTGATGGCGCAAAAATAACCTCACTTATTCAGGCAATACCATGAAACACGCGCAAAATTTGTACTCCAGCCGCACCGCCGATAAGTTTGTTCTGCGCTTGCCGGAAGGGATGCGCGACCGCGTCGCCGAAGTGGCGCGCCAGCATCACCGCAGCATGAATTCAGAGATCATCAATCGCCTCGAGCAAAGCCTGAGCATTGACCTGCCCGAGAGCGATGCCAGCAGCATTACCCTCGACAGCAACAAGCTCAGCCATCACGAACGCGAATTGCTGCTGCGCTTCCGTCAACTGACCCAACGCCAACAAAACGCCTTGGTTGCTCTTATTGCCCAAGAAGCGCCCAACAACGACGCGGAATAACAGCTACTGCGGCTGGCAATTCAACCAAATGCGCAGCCGCACCACCTCACGCTGAAAGCTTGCCGATACAGCGGCTTTCTCACCGGGCGCCAACTGCACGCGCCGCCACTGATCCCCTTCCGGCCCGTTACTTAAGCGCACCGAGCAGCGCTGTGCTTGCGACGTGTCATTGCGCACATGCAGCACCGCCATATTGCGTGCCAATGCCTGAGCCTCGTATTGCAGGGGCGCACCGACAAACTGCGGCGTTACCTCAATGGGAAAAGCCCAAGCCGGCAACGCACAACACAGTCCACCCCAGGCAACAATTTGCTTTAGCATGCAAGCTCCTCTCCGTTAGGCAAGGCTTAAGCTGTGAAAACACCGCGTGTCACACTCGATCAATGGCGCACGCTACAAGCTGTGATTGATCACGGCGGCTATGCACAAGCTGCCGAGGCACTGCACCGCTCGCAATCATCGGTAAGTTACACCTTAGCGCGCATGCAAGAACAGCTGGGTGTCCCACTGCTGCATATCGAAGGGCGCAAAGCTGTGCTCACCGAAGCCGGCACCACACTACTGCAGCGCTCACGTAACCTCGTCACGCAAGCCAATCAGCTAGAAGAACTTGCCGAACAAATGGAGCAAGGCTGGGAAGCCGAGGTGCGCTTAGTGGTCGATGCCGCCTACCCCACCACACGCCTCACCCATGCCCTGTCTGCCTTCCAGCCTTTTAGCCATGGCTGCCGCGTGCAGCTGCATGAAGAAACCCTCTCCGGCGTGGAAGATGCACTGCGCGAAGATCGTGCCGATCTGGCGATCAGCGGCCTGAACATTCCCGGTTACCTGGGTGACGACCTACGCAGCTCAAGCTTTCACGCCGTCGCCCACCACGATCACCCACTGCACCAGCTGGGCCGCTCCATCACCGCGCAAGACCTGATCAGCCAGCTGCAAGTGGTGATTCGCGACTCCGGCAAACACAGCCCCAAAGATGTCGGCTGGCTCGGCGCCGCACAGCGCTGGACAGTGACCAGCCTAGCCACGGCCGCCACTTTAGTGCGCCAAGGCCTGGGCTTTGCCTGGCTACCGCAGCAACTGATCACCGACGACCTAGCAAGCGGCCTGCTGAAAATCTTGCCACTGGAAAATGGCAGCCATCGCGAAGTACGCTTCAGCCTTTACCCCAACCGCAATCGCCCATTGGGCCCGGCAGCGCGAATCCTCGCCGACTTACTGCGCCAGTCGCCCACCGACACGGAATAATCAGGAGCCCGCCATGGCCTATTTCACCCATAAAGGCTGCCAGCTGCACTACCAAGTCCACGGTAGCGGCGAACCTTTGCTGTTAATTCACGGCCTGGGCTCCAGCCTGCGTGACTGGGAGTATCAAGTGCCGTTTTTAGCCGAGCATTATCAAGTCATCTGCATGGATGTGCGCGGCCACGGCCAGTCTGATAAACCCCGCGAGCGTTACAGCATCGCCGGCTTTGCTGACGACGTACGCGCCCTACTCGACCACCTGCAACTCGCCCAAGTGCATTACCTAGGCATTTCCATGGGCGGCATGATTGGCTTCCAGCTCGCCAGCAGCGATCAGCAGCGGCTAAAAAGCCTGATCATTGTTAACAGCAGCCCCGAGGTTAAAGTGCGCACCGCCAGTGATCGCCTACAGGTGTTCAAACGCCTTTTTCTGGCCCGCGTGCTGGGCCTGAAAACCCTCGGCAAAGCCCTGGGTAATATGCTCTTCCCCAAGCCTGAACAAGCTGAACTGCGCGAAAAAATCGCTACTCGCTGGCCCGAGAACAGCAAACGTGCCTATTTAAGCGCCCTGCACGCCATTATTGGCTGGGGCGTGCGCGAGCACCTTGTCGACATCAAAACACCAACCCTAGTGATTACTGCCGACCGCGATTACAGCCCCGTCGAACTCAAGCGCCAATATGTGCGCGAAATGCCCAACGCGCGCCTGGTGGTGATCGAAGACTCGCGTCACGCTACACCACTGGATCAACCCGAACGCTTTAATCAATGCGTGCTGAATTTCCTCCACAGCCTGAACAAGGAACCTCTCAATGCTTAAGCATTTGCTGCTGGCCGCTAGCCTGCTCGTTACCTCACTGGCGCATGCCGCCGACCGTCCTCATGTACTGCTGAGCACTAACTATGGCGATATCGAGCTGGAGTTGGATGGCGACGCCGCTCCGCTGAGCGTGCGCAACTTTCTGCAATACGTGGAAGCCGGCCACTACCGCGACACCGTGTTTCACCGGGTGATTCCCGGCTTTATGATCCAAGGCGGCGGCTTCACCGAGACACTGGAACAAAAGCCCACCCAAGCACCGGTGAAAAACGAAGCCGACAATGGCCTTAAAAACGCGCGCGGCACCATTGCCATGGCCCGCACCCAAGTGGTCGACAGTGCGACCAGCCAGTTTTTTATTAACTTAAAAGACAACGACTTCCTCAACCACGGCTCGCGCGATTTCGGCTACGCCGTGTTTGGCAAAGTGGTGAGCGGCATGGATGTGGTGGACAAGATCGCACGCGTGCAAACCGGCAACTACGGCATGCACCAAAACGTACCGAAAGACCCGGTGTTCATCCTTGAGGCGAAAAAGCTGTAACCCCCGCCCCAATAATAAAAAAGGCTGTCATCACGACAGCCTTTTTTGTGTCTCACTCTATATGCCGCAACGCCTCTCAGGCATTACCCACACGACTAAGCTGCAGCGCTTGGGTGAAGTCCAGCATGCGCTTGAGCGGCCGCACCGCCTCAGGCACCAATGCCGGGTCCACATGAATCTCATTAGAGCCCTCACGCAGGCAATTCAGCGTGCGCTCAAGAGTATTCATAGCCATCCACGGGCAATGTGCACAGCTGCGGCACGCCGCGCCGTTACCCGCCGTGGGCGCCTCAATAAACGACTTACCCGGGCACAGCTGCTGCATTTTGTAGAAGATGCCGCGATCGGTAGCGACGATAAACTGCGGGTTCGGCAACGTTTGCGCCGCCTTGATCAGCTGACTGGTAGAACCCACCGCATCGGCCAGCTCGATCACTGACTCCGGCGATTCTGGGTGCACCAACACGGCAGCATCCGGGTAGATCGCCTTAAGGTCCGCCAGCTGCTTGGCCTTAAACTCTTCATGCACGATACAGCTGCCCTGCCAAAGCAACATATCGGCGCCAGTTTCGCGCTGGATATAGCGACCCAAGTGCTGATCCGGCGCCCAGATAATCTTCTCGCCTTTATCCATCAGGCTTTCGACAATCTCCAGCGCGCAACTGGAGGTCACCACCCAATCGGCCCGTGCTTTAACGGCTGCCGAGGTGTTGGCATACACCACCACAGTGCGATCGGGGCGCGCATCGCAAAACGCCGAAAACTCATCCACCGGGCAGCCTAAGTCCAGCGAGCAAGTGGCATCCAGCGTCGGCATCAGCACGCGCTTTTCTGGGTTAAGAATCTTGGCGGTTTCGCCCATAAACTTAACGCCCGCCACCAGCACGGTTTGCGCCGAGTGTTGATTGCCAAAACGAGCCATTTCCAGCGAATCAGAGACGCAGCCGCCGGTTTCTTCAGCCAGCGCCTGAATGAGCGGATCGGTGTAGTAATGCGCCACCAGCACCGCGTTTTGCTTTTTCAGCTCGGCGGCGATGTCGCGCTTATACTGCGCGATCTCTTCTGCGGTTAATGGCTTCGGCTGTCTGGCTTCCAAGTGCGCTTGGACCAGTACCCGTTCAGGAATTTGCGACATCACGGTAAACCCTGGCTAATCCGGCCTGCGAGTATACACCTCGGGCAGTTTTTGCCGGCACCAATGAAAAGGGCCAGCACGATGGCTGGCCCTTGAAATAATGGTGGGTCGTGTAGGATTCGAACCTACGACCAATTGGTTAAAAGCCAACTGCTCTACCGACTGAGCTAACGACCCAATGGCGCGCTATCTTACTGATTTTTTTAGATTAATCAACACCTTCGGAAAACTTTTTTACGCGTATGGCGTCGGATCAGCGACACCGGCAGCGGCAAAACCCTGCGCGCGCAAACGACAGCTATCGCACTTGCCGCACGCCAAGCCTTGGCTGTTGGCTTGGTAGCAAGAGATGGTCAAAGCGTAATCGACCCCCAGCTGCACACCCGCCTGAATAATCTCCGCCTTCGATAGGTTTTGCAGCGGCGCACGAATCTTAAAGCCCGCGCCTTCCACACCGGCACGCGTCGCCAAGTTGGCGGTGCGTTCGAAGGCCTCAATAAACTCTGGTCGACAATCGGGGTAGCCGGAGTAATCCACCGCATTCACGCCGATAAAAATATCGCTGGCTTCTAACACCTCAGCCCAACCCAAGGCCAAGGCTAAAAAAGTGGTGTTGCGCGCCGGCACATAGGTGATCGGAATACCTTCAGTCGGGCCTTCCGGCACCGCAAGGCTGCTATCGGTGAGCGCTGAGCCGCCAATGCCGTTTAAGTTAAGCCCCACCACTTTGTGCTCGCGCGCGCCGAGCGCTTGCGAGACACGCTCAGCCGCGACCAATTCAGCGCGATGGCGCTGACCGTAATCAAACGCCATGGTGTAACAGGCAAAGCCCTCGGCGTTGGCCATGGCCAAGATAGTGGCCGAATCTAAACCGCCAGAGAGCAAAATGACGGCGCGTTTTTCGTGACTCATCTCAGTGCCCCGGTTCGTCTTGCCAAAGAATTTTGTGCAGCTGTAGCTGAAAGCGTACTGGCAGATTGTCGCTGACAATCCAGTCGGCCAGCGCTCGGCTGTCCAGCTCGCTAAAGCTTGGTGAGAACAGCACATCCTGCACGCGCTCCGCGAGGCGATATTCAATCAGCTTGCTGACGGCCCAGTCGTAGTCTTCGCGCGAACAGATCACGAACTTCACCTGATCGTGCGGATTAAGCAGTGCGATGTTGTCGTAACGATTGCGCGCCACTTCCGCCGAGCCTGGGGTTTTTAAGTCCAGCACTTTCACCACTCGCGGATCAACGCCGGTGACATCGATGGCGCCGCTGGTTTCCAGCGATACCTCATAACCGGCGTCACACAGCAGGCGTAGCAAAGGCAGTGCATTGGGCTGCGCCAACGGCTCGCCGCCAGTCACACAGACATAGCGCGGGTTGAAGCTGGCGACCTTGGCGACAATCGCCTCAAGGCTCATCAGCTCGCCGCCGGCAAAGGCGTAAGCGGTGTCGCAGTATTGGCAACGCAGGGGGCAACCGGTCAGGCGAACAAACACGGTGGGCAAACCCAAGGTGCGCGTTTCGCCCTGCAGCGAATAGAAGACTTCGGTAATACGCAGGGTGTCTTTCATACCATCCACGGGCGTGACAGCGAAACAGGCTGTCCGCCTCCGCAGTTAAACAGGCGCGGGATTGTACTGAAAAAACACTTAACTGGCTTGCCTTGCTGACAAGCCAGTCAGTTAGAGGGTGTTACTGGCCGAGTTCGCGCTTGGCCAAACCCGCTGCTGAAGAGCTCGGGTATTGCGCAGCCACTTGCTGGAAGATAGTGCGCGCTCTATCGGCATTGCCCAAGCGCTGTTCCACCACGCCCAACTTGTACAGCGCATCGCTGACTTTGGCATGGCTGGCGTAATTCTGATTCACCAAGGCAAAGGCCTTACCGGCGTCTTGCAGGCTGCCTTGCGCTAAATGCACTTCACCCAGCCAATACTGAGCATTACCGGCATAGGCACTCTGCGGATACTTACGCAGGAAGGCATTGAAGGCCTTGATGGCATTATCGAAGTCTTTGTTCTTGATCAGATCGAACGCGGCTTCGTAATACAGCTTTTCTTTTTCCGGGTCAGCCGGAGCGGCGTTGGCCGCAGGCGCTGGTTGTTGCGCCACTGGTGGTGTCGGTGCTTGCGAAGCATCCACGGCACCGCTGCCTGCCTGCACTGGAGCGACAGGCGCCCCCGAGCCCAAGCGGCTATTCAAATCGTCATAGCGCTCTTTGCTGTCGCGCTCTAACTGCTGAATCTTGTACTGCTGCTCTTCAACCATGCCACGCAAGCGAGTGAGTTCTTGCTCCATCTGTTGCAGCTGGAGAAACAACCCACCCTGCGCCGAAGGTGCCGTCGCTGGGCCGCCCGCATACGCCGTGTTGTTGCCATAGGCATTGTTGGCATAGCCACCCAGCTGAGCGGAGTTATCCACCACCTGGACTTCGGCCTGCGCCAACAGCGGCAACAGTGCAGCAGTAAACAGTACGTTCCTGGTCAACGACATTCTTCGATCCTCTTGCGTAACAGGGGTGAGGCGCCAGATGACTAGCGCCTCGCTCAGAACTTACTTGCGCAGTTCTACGCGACGGTTCTGCGCCCAGCTTTCTTCGCTGGTGCCCATAGCCACCGGACGCTCTTCACCGTAGGACACCAGCTCCAGCTGAGCCGGAGACACGCCCTGCAGGACCAGGTAACGCTGTACCGCACCGGCACGACGCTCGCCCAGAGCCATGTTGTACTCACGGGTGCCGCGCTCGTCAGCGTGGCCTTCCAGCACTACGCGGTTGCCGTTGGCTTTCAGGTCTTTAGCGTGCACGTCCAGAGCCTGCATAGCTTCTGGCTTCAGGTCAGAGCTGTCGTACTCGAAGTAGAAAGTAGTGATAGCGCGCAGAGCGGCTTCTTGAGCGCTCAGGCTGCCATCTACTGCACCGCTGTTAGCGCCGTAGCCAGCGTTAGGATCAACAGCGCCTTCACCGGCAGAGTCACCGCCTTTAGAAGAACAGCCTGCAGCGATAGCCAGAGCCAGGCTCAGAGCAGCCAACTTACCGAATTTGAACATTTCCATGGTATTTCCCCAGATTGCAAAAGTGCATCAGTTAACAAAGGTTGTTTGTCCCGACCTTAACGCAGGAACGGTGACAAAGAAGGTTCACGCACATCACCCTGTGCGGTTGGCAGCGGAATGCGCACACGCCCGTTGGTAGAAACGAGCATAAGCACACCACGGCCTTGCTGGCGGGTCGCGTAAATAAGCATGGTGCCATTAGCGGCAACCGTTGGCGACTCATCAAGGTTGGTTTGCGACAGGATCCGTAAGCGGCTGGTTTGTAGATCAAACGCCGCCACTTGGAACACGTGGTAACCATCCTGACGATGCACCATCACCATGGTCTTTCCGTCAGCCGACAGCTTGGGGTTGGCATTGTAGTTGCCAACGAACGTCACCCTTTCAGCGCTGCCACCATTAACATTGGTGCGGTAAATCTGTGGTTTACCGGCGCGGTCCGAAGTGAAATACAGCGTTTGCCCATCAGCGCCCCAGAAGGGTTCGGTATCGATGGCGAAGTGATTGGTCACTCGGCTCAACTGACGGGTCATCAAATTCATCACATAGATTTCTGGGTTGCCGTCACGCGACAACACAAACGCCAAGCGGTTGCCATCCGGCGAGAACGCCGGCGCACCGTTTAGGCCTTCAAAGTTGGTGATCTGCTCACGGCGACCGGTATCGATATGCTGAATAAAAATGCGCGGGCGCTTTTGTTCAAACGACACGTAGGCAATGCGCTTGCCATCCGGCGCGAAGGTCGGCGACAAAATCGGCTCACGCGATTGCAGCAAGGTCACCGCACGGGCACCGTCGTAGTCGGCACGCTGCAAGGTGTAGCGGGTGTTATTGGTGGCTAGGTTTTCTGCCGTGACGTAAAGCAGACGGGTCGAAAACGCGCCTTTTACGCCGGTCATTTTTTCAAACGACTGATCACTGATGTAGTGCGCCATGTCGCGCAGCTGCTGCTGCGTGCCGCCGACGTTGCCGGTGAGAATCTGCTGCTCGGTGGAGACGTTAAACACGCCGTAAGTGATCGACAAGCGGCCGCCGTCGGGCACCACATTACCAACCAATACGTACTGCGCGCCGAGGGCCTTCCAGTCGCGATAGAACACGCCTTCAGCGCTGTTGGGCATGCTCAGCATGTTCTGCCGTGGGATCGGCTCGAAGTAACCGGAGTTACGCAGGTCGTTACCGATGATCTCGGCCATGTCTTCGGGCAGCATAGCGCCGCCCTGCCAGCCAAACGGCACCACAGCGATAGGAATCGCGCGGTCGGCGCCATGTGACACCACCAATGGGTCGGCCGCTTGGGCCATCCCAGCCCAGACCAACGCCAATAAAACCAGGCTCTTTACGATATTCACAGAGACAAATCCTCCGGTTTAAAAATCATTCGCCGCTGACGGTAATAGCGGTCAAAACTAGCACGATCCAGCTGCTGCATCTCTGGGATGCGTGCCACGTTGCGCACAGCGGCGATAGCAGACTGGTCAAACGCGGCATCGTTACTGCTGCGCGTGACGCTGACGTTAATGATTTGCCCCGACGGCAGCATTTCAATCAGCACTTCCACACTCATGCCGTTACGTGCCGACGGCGGGCGCGACCACTGCTCACTGACCAAACGCACGATCAAGTCATCGAAGCTGGCGGTGACTTGGTCGCCCAACTCTTCGCCCATGGCCATCTGGTGCTGCGGCTCGTCGCTCATCAGCTCAGCCAGCGCTTTGGCTTTAGCATCGGCTTGCGCCTTGCGCTTAGCGGCATCGGCGGCTCGCTTGGCGTCTTCGGCAGCTTTCTTACGCGCCTTCTCGGCTTCGGCCTTTTTGCGCGCTTCTTCAGCGGCTTTTTTCTTCGCGTCTTCGGCCGCTTTCTTTTTTGCGGCTTCGTCGGCGGCTTTCTTTTTAGCTATCTCGGCCTGCTTTTTCGCTTCGGCAGCTTTTTTCGCGTCTTCTTGCTTCTTCGCTTCGGCTTGTTTCTTAGCGTCTTCGGCTTTCTTTACTTCAGCGGCCTTCTTCGCCTCGGCTTGTTTTTGCGCTTCGGCTTTTTTCTGCTCTAGCTGCTCAGCTTCGTATTGCTGGGCAGCAGTTTTCTTCGCTTCGCCAGCAATTTTCTGATTGGTTTGCACCTGCGCTGGGCTCTTGGACTTTAACGACACTAAAGTCGCCGTCACGATCGGCTTAGCCGGCGGCAAATCCGGGGTGAACTGAAAGCTCACAAACAGCAAAGCAAACAACACCACGTGAATGGTGACTGCCCAAGTAATCGGCCAGAAATAGCTCTGCGATGAGGGACGCGCGCGCTCTTCCATCAGGGTGCTTCGGTAATCAAGCCAACATTAGTAATACCGGCTTCCTGCAAACCGCCCATCACCGCCATCACGCTGCCGTAATCCACCGCTTTGTCGGCGCGCACAAATACCTGAATAGCCTGCCCGCCTGTAGCGTTCTGGCGCAGGATGGCACCAGCGGCTTGCACTAGCTCTTCTAGGCTAACGGCCGTTTCGCTGCTTTTTTCCTGCTCGGTTTGTACCGCATCGCCGGTGTTCCAGTAGTAGGTTTTGTCAGCCTTGATAGAGATAGTCAGCACTTTGGCGTTGTTGTCTTGCGGCAACACTTCGCTGGAAACCTTCGGCAGATCCACCTTAACGCCTTGGTTAAGCATCGGGGCGGTCACCATGAAAATCACCAACAGCACCAACATCACGTCGATGTACGGCACTACGTTCATTTCGGCGACTGGCTTGCGCTTGCTGCGCACTCGCATCGGACCCATCAGTCTGTCCTCAGTCGTCCTTGGTGTGTACTTTGCGGTGCAGAATGCTGCTGAACTCATCGGCGAAGGTGTAATAACGGCCGATCAGGTTTTCTGCACGGGCAGAGAAGCGGTTATAGGCAATCACCGCCGGGATCGCGGCAAACAGGCCAATCGCAGTGGCGATCAGCGCTTCGGCAATACCCGGCGCCACCGTGGCCAGTGTGGCCTGTTGCACTTGGGCCAGACCACGGAAGGAGTTCATGATGCCCCACACGGTGCCGAACAGCCCCACATACGGGCTGGTCGAGCCCACGGTGGCCAAAAACGGCAGCGCTTGTTCGAGCTTTTCTTCTTCGCGCGAGATAGCTACACGCATGGCGCGCTGCACGGCGTCCATCACAGCATCAGGGTCAACACCCGGCTGCTGACGCATGCGCGAGAATTCTTTAAAGCCGGCGCGGAAGATTTGCTCCACACCGCTGTCGGGGTCTGGGCTGCTGCCAGCTTGGCGATACAGCTTGGACAGGTCGATGCCTGACCAGAAGCGATCTTCGAAATTCTCAAGGGCTTTTTTCGCCGCACGCATCGCGGTGCTGCGCTGGAAAATCATCACCCAAGAGATCACCGAGGCGGCGACTAGGCTGAGCATGACCAGCTGCACCAGCAAACTGGCGTTGCTGATCAAGCTCCACATGGACATATGATCTGCGGCGTTAGCTTCCACCTAAGGACTCTCCTGTCATTCACTCAATAGCTGGCGGGAAAAGGCCTCGCGCAGCGTGGCAGGCAAAGCCTGCGGTTTTAAATTGTCGGCCCGTACACAGGCCACTTTAAAACGCCCCTGACACAGCGGCGTTTTGCTGTCTTGGTGTTCGATAACCTGTTCAAAGACCAGGCTCGCGCGGGCAAGTTCCACCACCGCGCTGCGCACCAAAAGCGTGTCATCTAGCTTGGCCGGCTTGAGATAACGCGCCTCTGCGCTATGCACAACGAACAGCAGGTTCGCCTCTGCTAACTGCGACTGGGCATACCCCAGCTGACGCAGCGCCTCGGTGCGAGCCCGCTCCATAAACTTTAAATAATTGACGTAATAAACAATCCCGCCCGCATCGGTGTCTTCGTAGTAGACCCGCACCGTGTGGGCAAATGGCAGGACGCCATTGGGCGCGCGCATATTAGTGCCTCGCTTAGGTCTTGCCAATCGGCCAGACATGACTTTTTACAGTTATTCGTCGCCTGCGAATAAATCGTTGCTCACAGGCTCGTTTAGGCGCTTGGGCAAGTTCAAACCAAAGTGCAAATAGGCATGCCGTGTGACCACCCGGCCGCGCGGCGTGCGCATCATAAAACCCTGTTGAATCAGATAAGGCTCGAGCACATCCTCGATGGTGTGGCGCTCTTCGCCAATGGCTGCGGCCAAGCTTTCTACCCCCACTGGGCCGCCATCGAACTTTTCCATCATCGCCAGCAGTAGACGTCGGTCTTGGTGGTCGAAGCCACAGGCATCCACATCTAAAAGATTCAGCGCCTGATCCGCGATCTGTGCGCTGATCACACCCTGCCCGCGCACCTCGGCAAAATCGCGCACACGGCGCAGTAAGCGATTGGCAATCCGCGGGGTGCCACGGGCGCGACGGGCAATTTCTAACGCGCCTTGGTTATCGATACTCAAACCCAGAATCTGCGCCGAGCGGCTAACAATCGTCGCTAAGTCAGCCACCTGATAAAACTCCAAGCGCTGCACAATGCCGAAGCGATCACGCAGCGGCGAGGTCAGCGAGCCGGCACGCGTGGTAGCACCGACCAAGGTAAACGGCGGCAAATCCAGCTTGATAGAGCGTGCGGCGGGGCCTTCGCCGATCATGATATCCAACTGGTAGTCTTCCATCGCCGGATACAACACCTCTTCCACCACCGGGGAAAGGCGGTGGATTTCATCGACAAACAGCACATCGCCGGCTTCAAGGTTGGTCAGCAAGGCCGCCAAATCACCCGGGCGCTCCAGCACTGGGCCTGAGGTGCTTTTGATCGACACGCCCATTTCGTTGGCGATGATGTTCGCCAACGTGGTTTTACCAAGGCCTGGCGGGCCAAAGATCAGCGTGTGGTCGAGCGCTTCATTACGCTGGCGGGCGGCCTGAATAAACAGCGCCATTTGCTCACGCACCGTGGCTTGACCGGTGTAGTCGGTCAGTTTTAACGGGCGGATGGCGCGGTCTTGCTGCTCTTCACGCTCACGCGGGCTGGCAGCGGCGGTAATCAGGCGGTCCTGTTCAATCATGGGGCACTCTCAAACGTCGTGGCCGCAGTGTACCTGTGTGCGCCACGCAGAACGAGCCACGCACTCACACCATGCCTTTTAAGGCTTGGCGGATCAGCTCTTCGCTGCTGAGGCCTTCGCCGTTAATCCGCCCCACCGCTTTGCTCGCCTCTTGCGGCTTAAAGCCGAGCGCCACCAGCGCAGCCACGGCATCACTCTCAGCACTGGCCGGCAAAGGTTCTGGCTGACTGGGCAGCACCAGCGGGGCCATTTGCGGCAGTGCTTCCCAGGCTTTAAAGCGGTCTTTGAGTTCGACCAACAAACGCTCGGCGGTTTTCTTGCCCACGCCGGGGATTTTCACCAGTGCGGAGGTGTCCTGCGCTTGTACGCAGCGCACCAGATCGTCGACATCCAGCCCGGACATTAACGTCAGCGCTAGCTTGGGCCCGACGCCGTTTAAGCGGATCAGCTCGCGGAACAGTTCGCGCTCGCGCTTTTCATAAAAGCCATATAGAAGCTGCGCATCCTCACGCACCACCATGTGGATGTGCAGCGTGAGCGGATTATTCAGCGCCGGCAGGCGATACAAAGTACTCATCGGCACATCGACTTCATAACCCACGCCGGCAACATCAATCAGCAAGTGCGGCGGTTGTTTTTCCAACAGAGTGCCGCTTAAGCGACCAATCATGGCATTTCCTTAAAGCGCAAACGGCCACTGCGGCGGCGCGTGGCGGTTAATTGGTGAGGCACCAGCGACTGCTGATGATGGGCGTGGCAAATGGCGATAGCCAATGCGTCGGAGGCATCCATCTGCGGCGCTTGCGTGAGTTTGAGCAAGTGCATGACCATCTGCCGTACTTGCTCTTTATCGGCGCTGCCTTTGCCGACTAAGGCTTGTTTGACCTGCGTGGCTGTGTACTCCTCCACCGGCAAGCCGGACTCCACCAACGCAACAACCGCCGCGCCGCGGGCTTGGCCAAGCTTAAGGGCTGAATCGGCGTTGCGGGCCAGAAACACCTGCTCGATAGCCGCGTACTCGGGCTGATATTGGCTAATCACTTCACGAAGGCTGCGATAAATCAACGCTAAGCGCTCGGCAAACGGGCCGTCGCCGGCTCGCACGCAGCCCGAGGCAATGTATTCGCACTGGCCGCGCGCCAAGCTGCGCACAATGCCAAAGCCGGTTAAGCGTGAGCCGGGGTCGATACCGAGAATAAGCGCCAAACTGGTTATCCATACAGATGTTTTGCGCAGTCTAACCAGTTGCGGTTAGCGAGGCCAGCTTAATGTTGACTGGGCGCCGCCTCGAGCAAGGCCTCCGGCACATGCGCTTTAAAGCGCGCCAAGATATCGCTGGCCAGTTCGCGTTCTAAACGCACATCCAGCACATAGGCCTTGATATTCAGCGTCACGCTGCCTTGCCAGTCATTACTTTCTTCCAGCTGCACACTCACGGGCCGCGCCAAGTAGCAATACGGCGACACCCGCGCCACTTGCTCGCCCACGCGCCGCAGTGCCGCTAAATCACTGCTGGCACGCACTTTAACGGGCACCTTGACCTGCTCAACCACGGAGCCCGCGTTGCTGTCGCTTAAGGTCTGCTGCAGTAACAGCTGGTTGGGCACGTAAATTTCGTTGTCGTCGAAGGTCTGCAAGCGCGTGCTGAGCAGACCGATATGAGTGACTTCGCCATAGCGCTCTGCCACTTCGAGCATATCGCCGACGCCAAACGGGCGGTCGAAGACAATCACCAAACCGGCAATCAGGTTACGCAGTAAGTCTTGCGCGCCCAGCCCCACCGCCAAGCCCAGTGTGGCCAAAACGCCCATTAACAGCTGCGTCGGCAAGGCCAGAATCACCATGGCGATGTAAACCAGCGCCGAACTCCACAGCAACAGGCCAACCCCCGGCCGCCAGCGCAAGAGTAACAAGCGGCGCTTGGGGTGTTTTTCAGCTGCTTTCAACAGCAGCCAAGCACTGCCCCAATACACCGCAGCCGTCACCAGCAACACCAGCGCGATGCGCCCTAACTGCCACCACGATATTTGCTGCAAAAACTGTACGAACGCGTTATCCATGTTGCCTCCTCGCGGCCCTGTTGCGCCCGTTAATACAGCGCATTGGCGGCACGCAGTGCCGTCAGCAAGCTGCGTGCGAACAAGGGATTAATACGAAATACCTCTTGCTCGCCCAATTGGTCGTGCAACAACCACTGCCGTGCCTGCAAAGCTCCCAGCAGCCATGCGCTGTTATCTGCCGACTGCTGGAAAATCTCGGCGTGCTCAGCCGCTGATAAGGCACCGTGAGCCATGATCTCCGCCAAGGTCAGCCGCGTGCGAGCATCAACATTCTGAAGACTTATCTGCTCGGGAATGCGAAAACCACGCAACCAAATGCGCCCATCCACATCACGGTGCAGGGCGCATAAGGCGGCATACACCGCGCTAAAAAAATTACCCTGACAAGGCTTATATAAGGCCGTGAGCCCTTCGTGTTGCAGATCAAATGGTCTGGCCGGCAGAGCATCGAGCGCTTGCCACCACAAGTCGCGATCCTGCCCTTTTAACAGCGCAAAACGCACCTGCAGCGCATGCAGAAACTCTTCTTGGTTCGGCCACGGCAGGTTGATTTCTTGGCTTACCAACGGCTCAAGCTGCCACTGCCATTTAATCCGCCGCCACGTTTGCTCGGGCCACACATGCACCCACGCCAAATGCCGCGACGCCAGCATGATGCGCCACAAAGCCCGCAGCACAACGCCGGCATCCAAGACCCGCAGGTTTAGCAGCGCCGCTTCATCTAACAGAATGACGCGCGGCGACAGGCCTTCTAGCTGCTCACACAGGCTGGGCACATCGCGGCAATCCTGCAAGGCAAAGGCCTTGGCAAAAAAGCGCAGTAAATCGGGCTCAGAACGAATGCGCTCCGACACGCTCAAGCGCTGGACCAAAATATCCTGTTCGATATCGGCTTCAAGCTGATTGAGCAACGTGGTTTTACCCACGCCTTCCGGGCCGACCAAGGCAATATTCGCCACACCGCCTTGCTGCCAACGGATTAACTGCTGGTGCAGCTGTTGACGGGCTTGCTGGTTGAGCACAAAGAGCGGACTGCCCGCCGGTAAAGGTTCTAGGCTCAATACCTGCTGCAAATCTTCCGGCAAGCCGGCTCTGTGCTTGAGCAACTCGTCATAGGACAAAAACGCACCGGGCCCTAAGCTCCAATTCACCGAGGGCGGTTGTCCATCCTTGATTAACCAATTGCGCCAAAAACGCCATTGCGCCGTCACTTATAACCCCCGCAAATTCTGCTACAACACCCAAGCTGATCCTTTCTTGGCTCGCTTGTTTGCCAGCCGCAGGATCATTAGATTAACAAATAGTTTTCCCCTACCATCATAAACAGGCGGGATAAGCATGACCTTAACCGATCAGGCCACCCAGATTCGCCAAGGCGAAGAGCTCAACTCTCAGACCATCGACGCCTATCTAAAGCAGCACCTGCCTGCTATGAACTTAAGCGGCACACCGGAAATTAGCCAGTTCCCCGGTGGCGCTTCCAACCTGACTTACCTGATCAAGTACCCCGAACACGAATTTGTGCTGCGTCGTCCGCCCTTTGGTCGTCGCGCCAAATCGGCCCACGATATGGGCCGCGAGTTCCGCATTCTTAATCAGCTTAACGACGGCTTCCCTTACTGCCCTAAAGCCTATCTGCATTGCACCGATGACAGCGTGATTGGCGATGAGTTTTATGTAATGCAGCGCGTTAAAGGCATCATTTTGCGCAGCGATTTGCCCAGCGAAATGAACTTTAGCGCCGAGCAAACCCGCGCCCTGTGCCACAGCTTTATCGACAAACTGGTTGAGCTGCATAACGTCGACTACAAGGCCTGCGGCCTAGGCGACTTGGGCAACCCCGAAGGCTACGTGAAGCGGCAAATCGAAGGCTGGATCGACCGTTACGAAAAAGCCATCACCCCCGATGTGCCACAGTGGGACAGCGTGAAAACGTGGCTGCGCGAAAAAATGCCCGCCGACCACGCCAAGCCCGGCATCGTGCACAACGACTATCGCTTCGACAACGTGCTACTCGACCCCGCAGACCCGATGAACATCATCGGCGTGCTGGACTGGGAGCTGACCACCATTGGCGATCCGCTGATGGATCTGGGCAACACCCTCGCCTATTGGATTGAAGCCGGCGACCCACAACCCATGCAGATGATGCGCCGCCAACCGAGCAATGCCCCCGGCATGCTGACCCGCGCCGAGTTCGCTGCTTATTACGCGGAGAAAGCCGGCATTGAGCTACCGTGCATCAACTTCTACTACTGCTACGGGCTGTTCCGTCTAGCCGGCATCGTGCAGCAGATTTACTACCGCTATTACCATGGCCAAACCCAGGACAAGCGCTTTGCGCAGTTCAGTATGATGAACAAGCTGCTGGAGCAGGTCGCCCTTAACGTCATCAAACAATCACAGCTGTAAGCGGAGATTCCCATGCAAAAGACCGATCTGTTCGACCTCGAAGGCAAAGTAGCACTCGTCACTGGCGCCAGCCGCGGCATTGGTGAGGCCATCGCCCGCCTGCTGGCCCAACAAGGTGCCCACGTGATTGTTTCCAGCCGCAAGCTGGATGGCTGCGAAGCCGTAGCCGCGAGCATTCGCGAAGCCGGCGGCCAAGCCACCGCACTGGCCTGCCACATTGGCGAAATGGAGCAAATCAGCTCCGCCTTCGCCACCATCAGCGAGCAGTTCGGCAAGCTGGATATTCTGGTCAACAACGCGGCCACGAATCCGCAGTTCTGCCACGTGCTGGACACTGACTTAGTCGCCTTCCAGAAAACCGTCGATGTGAATATCCGTGGTTATTTCTTCATGTCGGTAGAAGCCGGCAAGCTGATGAAGAAAAACGGCGGCGGCAGCATCATCAACGTAGCCTCGATCAATGGCGTCACACCGGGCCACTTCCAAGGCATTTACTCGGTGACTAAAGCCGCCGTGATCAACATGACCAAAGTGTTCGCCAAAGAGTGCGCTGGCCTTGGCATTCGCTGCAACGCCCTGCTACCGGGCCTGACCGATACTAAGTTCGCTTCTGCCCTGACCAGCAACGATGCGATTCTGAAAACCGCTCTGCAGCGCATCCCCGCCAGCCGCGTGGCGATGCCGGAAGAAATGGCCGGTGCCGTGCTGTACTTAGCCAGCGCTGCTTCGAGCTACACCACCGGCGTGACGCTGAACGTCGATGGCGGCTTCTTAGCCTAAAACGCTACTCAGTAAAACAACACAGGGGCCAATCGGCCCCTGTGTTGTTTTAGCGCGAGAGAATCACTGCCAATCGCGCAGCGCTTGCTCAGCCGCCGTGTTCAACGGCTCAACCACTAAGCCAGTGGCACTCTGGCGTACGGCAAACAGCGCGCCGTCGGCCATAGGTAAAAAGGTGATGCGCCCGGCTTCGGGCTTAAACAGCATCAAATCGCGCTGGTTTTCCCGCAGCAAACGCCAAAAATCGATGCCGTAAGGGCTTTTGGCCAGTGCGGTTTGGCTCGGCAACGAGTTATTTTGCTGCTCCAAGGCCAAATAGCGGCCCGCCAAGGCCTCTAAACGATAGGCCGTCTGAAAGCCCAGCAACGCCGCCACGCCTTTAAAGTGCAGCACGCGCACATCCAGCTGCCACAGGTCGCCGCGCATTTCATACAGGCGCTCGTCACCGTGCTCCTGCAAAGTCACGCGAAACTGTTGCGGCCCTTGGCGCTGAAAGCTCAGCGTCGCCAGTGGCTTATCTTGCGGCAACACTTGATAGCTGGTGACGTCCCACGCGACCACGCCGATCACCGCGCTGACCGCTAACACCAACAGGCCTAAGGTGCCGCGCAGCCAACCGAGCAGCCAATTGCCGCCGAGCAAAATACGCAGCGCCACCAACACGCACACCAGCGCCAGCAAACCCACCAACAGCGCCAAACCCAGATACTGCATGCACTTTGCTTCCCTGTTAGGATCAATGCCCGAATTATGCGTGGCCCGCCGGCACACCGCCAGCCGAGACGGTCACAGTCTGCACAAAGGTCACTCATGCTGATTGAAATGATGGTCTCACCAGAGGTGGTTTTGGTGCTGGCCGCGGTGGCATTTACCGCAGGTTTTATTGATGCGATTGCCGGCGGCGGTGGCCTTTTAACCATTCCCGCACTGATGATGGCAGGCCTGCCTGGGCACTTGGTATTAGGCACCAACAAACTAGCCGCCACCTTTGGCTCGGCCACCGCCACGGTAACCTTTTACCGCCGCAAACTGTTTAACCCTACGCAGTGGAAACCGGCGCTGATCGCCACCGCCATTGGCTCTGCGATCGGCGCCCTGATTGCTGATGCGCTGCCGGCAGAATGGATCAACCAAATGCTGCCGGCGGTGGTGTTTGCCTGTGGCCTGTATCTGCTGTTGGGTAAAACGCCCGAACACCCCAAGCACGATGACATTCCTATTCGCCAAGGCCGGCAGTGGCCGCAAGGCTTAGGCCTTGGTTTTTACGACGGCGTGGCGGGCCCCGGCACCGGTGCTTTCTGGACGGTCTCTACCCTGCTGCTCTACCCGCTAGAGCTAGTGCGTGCCAGCGGCGTGGCGCGGACGATGAACTTTGTCAGCAATGGCATGGCGCTGGCCGTGTTTGCCATCCACGGCCACGTGGCCTGGGTATTGGGCATTGCCATGGGCTTAGCGTTGATGCTGGGCGCTTTTTTTGGTGCACGCACAGCCATTGCCGGCGGTTCTAAACTGATTCGCCCGGTATTTATTTTGGTGGTGTTGGCATTAACCGCGCGCTTAGCCTGGCAGCACTGGTTCCACTAACCGGCCACGCTCAAGCAGATAGGTGTCGATCAGGTAGCGTGAAATCGTTTGCCGAGGCGGCAAGTGCGGCAGCTGATCGAGTGCAAACCAGCGCGCGTCTTCTAACTCTTCTTCCTGCACACGAATTTCGCCACTGGCGTATTCCGCGAAGAAGCCGACCATCAGCGAATGCGGCATCGGCCAGTTTTGGCTAGCCAGATAGCGCGTAGCGCCCAGCTCGACACCCACCTCTTCACGCACTTCACGCTTAAGGCACGCCTCTAGGCTTTCGCCGGGCTCTACAAAACCCGCCAAGGTGCTGTACATACCCGGTGGAAAATGCGGCGCACGCCCCAACAGCACCTCATCACCACGGGTAATCAGGGTGATGATCGAAGGCGACAAGCGCGGGTATTGGGTTAATCGGCAGTGCGGGCAATGTGCGCCACGCTCGTAACCCAGCAGTTGCGTGGGTGCACCACAGCTGCCACAAAAGCGGTGCTGGCGTGCCCACAAGCCAATTTGCGTGGCATAACGGTATAGCGAGAACTCATCGCCCGTGGCGCTGAACATCAGCTGGCGGACTGCTTGCCACTGGCCAAGCGAGTGATCCGGCGCGTCCAACTCGACCAATAACACGCGCTCACCGCGCCACTGGCCGAGCGGCACTTCCAGCAGACTCGCCGCACCACGGCTGCGCCAAAAAGCCTGCGGCAGCAGGGCGCCGAGTTCGTCACAGAGAAACTGCTGTTGGCTATGCACCAACACCCACGGTGCAGCGCCGTGGTCGTCAAACAGCTCCGGCAGCCAGCTCATCTTTAGGCCGCGTTCATGCCCAAGGCACGCACACTTTCACCCGCCAAACCGAGCACATCCGGCTGCCCCGCGCTTTGTGTGGCGCCACCTTCTAAGAAGTACTCCAAGCTGGTCAGCGCATCGGCTAAGGTTTCCAGCATGGGCTCCGACGGCATCGCAGGGCTTTCAATCATTTGCTGCAGAATGTAGTCGGCGCACAAGCCAATCAGCTCGCCAGCACGCTCTTGGCCCAAGAACCACAAGCCACCGCGTACCGCTTGCAAGCTGGCCGGCACATTGGCCAAGTGCATCTTGTCGCCGTTGGACTCCAGATACGCGGTAATTGCACGCTTGGCCAAAGCCAAACCAGACGCCGCTTCATCCAACAGCACAATGCGTGCTTCAGCCAGTTGGTTAGCCGCGAAAGACTCCGCCTCACTGCCCGGCTGCGCTTCGCTGGGGCGCAATTTGCGCTCACCGCGCTCAAGGCTGGCCACCATGCTTTCGGTATACAGCACAGCATCGGCGAGGTTATTCAGCTCGTCACGGCTGCCTAATTGCTCGGCATCAATCCAGTTTTTCACCACTGGCAATTGGGCATCTAAGGCATTGCCGGCGGAGGTTAAACCCACCACGCCCAAGGTTTTCGCCAAGCGGCCCATCAAGGCATGCAGCTGGGCAAACGCATCGCTTTGCGCAGCGCCACGTTCGATCAGATCGACCAAATCTTTCAGGCTGGATAGCTCTTCGCGCAGCGCGACAGACACCGAGCGCATCACCGAATGCCCGGGACCAGCCATCTGCTGGTATTGCTCTTCCAGGTACTGATCGTTGAACGGCAGCGCCGTTAGGTTAAATACCGTGCGCACTTGCTGGGCCAACGAGCCCTTGCCATCGCCCAGCGAAACTAAGTAGAGCAACTCTTTGAGCAGCGGCTTGGGCGCTTCGTAGCCCGCCGTGGCTTGCAGTATTTGCCGCAGCTCGCGATCGACGCGCGCGAACAGGCGCTTACGCGACGGACGCAGCAGCATGTGTGCATCAACCATGGTTTCCAGCGCGGCAGCGGCAACCCAGCACAGACGCGTCAGCGGCCCCGCGCCGAGTTGGCCATCTAAGCGGTGCAGCGCGCGCAGCATGATCTTCATGCCAGCGTAGGGCTTATTCTCGCGCAGTAAGTCGAGCAAGCCCACTTGGTACATCTGGCGCAGGCGCTTTTGCAGCTCTGGGTTATCTTGCACGGCGCCTTGCGTGGCGCGGGTGTGATCCAGACGCACGCTGAAAAAGAAGCTTTCGTCCAACAAGGGTTCACTGCGCACTTGGCGCAGCTCGTTAATCACCGGAATCAGTAGTTCCGGCAACTCAACACGGTTGGTTTCGAGGTTTTCCAGATAGCGGCGCAAAACAAACAAGCCATTACTGATGGCAGAGAGTTGGCCATCGCGCTCATTGCCCGCACCTTCGGGGATATCCATCGCGGCTTGGCAAAGCTCTTGCGCCAGCAAGGCAGCACCGGGCAGATCGATAATTTTCAGGCTGCCATAGATTTGCTGCAGACACTCTACCGACGACTGCAACAGACTGCTGTTGTCCCGCTCAGCAATAAAGTGCTCGAGGTTCTGCTCCGCCTGCTCCATGGTCGCAAACAGCACATCGCGAACCATGCTCAAAGAGTTGGCGCCACTGCTCATGCCTTATGCATCTCCCAAGCTGCTTTGTATCAGCCTTTTGATTATTAATGTTGCCGCACCAGAACGCCGGAAAAGTCCCTACGCAACTGCGTCATGTTCTTTTCACTGTGTGACAGATTCATCGGCTAAGCTCTGGATTTAGAAATACTTCTGCCAGACTGACGTTCACTATAACAAGCAACCGATAAATGTCGATGCCGACACGTTCTAGGTTTGTGCGCTAAGTCCAACTACATCCGACAAGCGTGCCGTGAAGCGTTTGCTGATGGGTGCACTTTTAGCCCTCGAGCATTACTCTAGCGCGCCATTAGAGCCCGAGATAACGATTTACTCATAATAAGGATCACGCCATGCCACACGCCTATGCCTCGCTAGGTCAGGCTTTCCGCCAGAGCTTCTTAGGCCATGCGCCGAACTGGTACAAGCAGACCATCATTGCCTTCCTGCTCATCAACCCGCTGATGCTGTTTGTGTTTGGCCCGGTCGTCACCGGCTGGCTGCTGGTGCTGGAGTTTATTTTCACCCTCGCCATGGCGCTGAAATGCTACCCATTACAGCCCGGTGGCTTGCTGGTGATTGAGGCGCTGATTATCGGCCTGACCACACCGGAAACCCTCTACAAAGAGGTCGAACACAACTTTCCGGTGATTTTGCTGCTGATGTTTATGGTCGCCGGCATCTTCTTTATGAAGGACCTGCTGCTGTTCACCTTTACCCGCATCTTGCTCGGGGTTCGCTCCAAGGTGGTGCTGTCGCTGATCTTCTCGCTGATGTGCGCGGTACTGTCGGCGTTCCTTGATGCCCTGACGGTAACGGCCGTGATCATCAGTGTGGCGGTGGGTTTCTACTCGGTGTACCACAAGGTCGCTTCCGGCAAAAAACTGCACGATGACCACCACATTCTCAGCGATTCCGACGTCGTGGCCGTTCACCATAACGACCTCGAGCAGTTCCGCGCTTTCTTACGTTCGCTACTGATGCACGGCGCGGTCGGCACCGCATTAGGTGGCGTCTGCACGCTGGTCGGCGAGCCGCAAAACCTGCTGATCGGCCACGAGGCCGGCTGGCACTTTGTCGAGTTCTTCACCGTGATGGCGCCCATCACCCTGCCGGTACTGGCTGCCGGTTTAGTAACCTGCTTGGTACTAGAGAAAACCCACTGGTTTGGCTATGGCGCCGAGCTGCCAGAGCCGGTGCGTTTAATTTTGTGGGACTTCGCCGAGCATGAGCGCCTGAGCATGACCCACGGCCACCGCGCTCACCTGATGATTCAAGCTTGCGCGGCGGTGCTGCTGATTTTGGCCCTCGCCTTCCATGTGGCCGAGGTTGGTCTGATCGGTCTGATGATCATCGTACTGATCACCGCGTTTGTCGGCATCACCGAAGAGCATGCGATTGGTAAGGCGTTTGAAGAAGCGCTGCCGTTCACCTCGCTACTGGTGGTGTTCTTTGCCGTGGTTGCGGTGATTCACCAACAGCACCTGTTCACCCCGGTAATCAACTGGGTGCTGTCGCTGCCCGAAGCCCAGCAGCCGGGCATGTTCTTTATTGCCAACGGCCTGCTTTCGGCCATCAGTGACAACGTGTTTGTTGCCACTGTGTATATCAGCGAAGTGAAACAAGCGCTGGATGCCGGCACTATCTCGCGCGAGCATTTCGAAAAGCTCGCCGTGGCGATTAACACCGGCACTAACCTGCCCAGCGTGGCCACCCCCAATGGCCAAGCGGCATTTCTGTTCTTGCTCACCAGCGCGATTGCGCCGCTGGTGAAGCTGTCTTACGGCCGCATGGTGTGGATGGCCCTGCCGTACACCATCGTAATGGGTGGTCTTGGCTGGGTTGGCGTGAGCTACTGGCTGTAACCCGTCACTGACAGTCATAAAAAAGCCCCGCAGCGCATTTTGCCTGCGGGGCTTTTTGTTGGCAGTGGTTTTATTCGCTCAAGCAATCCATCAAAAGCTGGCCGTTGTCATCGCGGCGCAGACCATGAATATCACTCTCAAAGCCGGGGAATTGCGCATCCAACTGCCGGGCAAAGTGCAGATAGCCACGGATCGCGTCGTCGCCTTTGGCAAAGCGCTCGCCGGGCATAATCAACGGAATACCCGGTGGATACGGCACCAGCATCACCGCGGCAATCCGGCCTTCCAGCTGATCTAGCGGCACCGACTCCACGGCGCCACGCACTAAGGCGTCGTACGCCTCGGCAGGGCTCAGCACCAGCTCCGGCAGCGCGGTATACATAGCGCGCAACGTGCGCGGGGCTTTGTGTTGGCGATAGCAGGCGTGCAGCTGATCGCACAAATCACGCAAACCAAAACGGGCATACCGCTGCGGGTGCTGCGCGCAAATCGACGGCAAGGCCTCAGCCAGCGGCGCGTTATCGTCATAAAGGCGCTTGAACTCCAACAGTTCAGTAACCAGCGTGCTCCACTTGCCCTTAGTGATGCCCATGGAGAACAGCACCAAAAACGAGTACAGGCCGGTTTTTTCCACCACCAAGCCGCGCTCCCAGAGGAACTTGCTCACCACCACAGCGGGAATGCCCCACTCGGCGTGCTGACCATCCACGCTTAAGCCCGGCATCAACAAGGTGACCTTGATCGGGTCGAGCAGTGCGTAGCCTTCATCCAAACCGTCAAAGCCATGCCAACTGGCCTCAGGCGCCAGTTGCCAGTCGCTACTTTGCGCGGCATCGGTGCCCTCCACCGCTTCGGGCTGCCAGACGCTAAACCACCACTCATCGGCTTTGAGGTTCTGGCGGATATGGCTCAGCGCACGGCGGAAACTCAGCGCTTCATCGAAGGTTTCTTGAATCAGCGAGCGCCCTGCCGGGCCTTCCATCATCGCCGAGGCGACGTCCAGCGAGGCGATGATGCCGTACTGCGGCGAGGTCGAGGTGTGCATCATGAAGGCATCGTTAAAGCGCGCCACATCAAGGCTGCGCGCCTCGCTGTTCTGCACATGAATCATCGAAGCCTGACTGAACGCGGCGAGCATTTTGTGCGTGGAATGGGTAGCAAACACCAGCGGGTGCTGACAGCGTTCGCGGCCGTGCGATACGCCCATGCCGTTACGACCAGCGTAAAACTCGTGGAAGGCCGCGTAGGCAAACCACGCCTCGTCAAAGTGCAACACATCAACGCGCGAGCCCAACTCATCACGAATCATATCCGCGCTGTAGCACAGGCCATCGTAGGTCGAGTTGGTCACCACGCAGAGCTTTACTTTCGCCTCACGGCCAGCCGCCAATGGGTTAGCGGCAATTTTCGCGGCGATGGACTCGGCACTAAATTCGCTGCGCGGTATTGGCCCGATAATGCCCAGCTCGTTGCGCGTCGGGCACAGATACAGCGGTATCGCCCCGGTCATGATGATCGAATGCAGAATCGATTTATGGCAGTTACGGTCGACCAGCACTAAATCGCCACGCCCGACCATGGAATGCCAGACAATCTTATTCGCTGTCGAGGTGCCGTTAATCACGAAGAAGGTGTGATCGGCGCCGAAGTTGCGCGCCGCGCGGGCTTCTGCCTCGGCTAAGGGACCGGTGTGATCGAGCAGCGAGCCAAGCTCTGGCACCGAAACGGACAGATCGGAACGCAGCGTGTTCTCGCCAAAAAACTCGTGAAACGCTTGCCCTACGGGGCTTTTACGGTAGGCCACGCCACCGCCGTGCCCGGGGGTATGCCACGAATAATTAGATTGCGCAGTGTGTTGCAGCAAGGCACGAAAAAACGGCGGCAGTAAGGCATCTAAATAACTGCGCGCGGCGCGGGCCACTTGGCGAGCTAGAAAAGACACAGTGTCTTCGTACAGATACAGAATGCCACGCAGCTGGTTGAGGTCGGCCATGGCCTCAGCGGGGGCATTTTCGATGGTGCTTTGTTCACCCAAGGCAAAAATCGGCAGCTTGGGCGAACGTACCCGCGCTACGCGAATCAACTCGACGACATCGGCGAGCAAACGCTGGTTCTCGCCTGCGCCTTCTGCGGCGACCAACACGCACGCCAAACCATGGTGAGTGGCCGCCACAATGCGGCCATCGCTGGCACTGGCGGTGAGCAGTACGCCGAGGCCTTCCTCTTCCAAAGCTTTGGCAATGGCACGTACGCGCTCGCCGGCAACGCTGTCGGTTTTAATATCCCGGTGCACGATCAGCACGGGAAAATTCAGGTCTTTGTACATGCGCATCCCTTTGACGCGAATTTTGTTATTCGCTTGAGCCTAGAACGCCCAGCAAAGGGATGGAACTGCTAAGCGCGTGAAATGTCGCCTAGATATAAGGAAACACTGATTTAATGCCTGCACGGCGCAATCACTACGTTGTGCGGTGCACACAACCTCGCCTACCAGGCGATATGTCTCGGCTGCTGTGCTCCGTAAGCCTTGCGCTTGAACCATTCGCCGATTAAATCAGCGTTTCCATAAAGCCGTGCTGACTTAGTTCAGCGTTTCGCCGCCTTCCAGCTGCCGCCATACGCTGCTACCGCCGCTGGCTTTATCCAACTTAGCCAGCCACTGTTCATGGGCTTCCAGCTCGGCGCTGCTGGCCTGCACCACCGGCAACGGCGCGCGCCCAGCGGCCAAACGACGAATCGCGGTGGCAGAGGCAGCATCGCCACCGCCTTCGGCGCCTTGATTAGCCAGCGACAGGCTGGTCTGCCCGCCGGTCATGGCTAGATACACGTCGGCGAGAATCTCGGCGTCGAGCAAGGCACCGTGCAAGTCGCGGCCGGAGTTATCTACGCCATAGCGCTTACACAGCGCATCGAGGTTGTTGCGCTGACCCGGATGGCGTTCGCGGGCCATCTTCAGGGTATCGAGCACGCCGCAGATGTCTTCGACCAGCGGATGGCTTGTGCCTTTGGCGCGGTTTAAGCGCTCGAACTCGGCATTCAAGAAGCCGACGTCGAAGTCGGCGTTATGAATGACCAGTTCGGCGCCCTTCACAAACTCGACGAACTCGGCCACCACGTCGCCAAAACGCGGCTTATCGGCGAGAAACTCGTTGCTGATGCCGTGCACTTGGAACGCGCCTTCATCCACTTCGCGGTCCGGCTGCAGGTAGACGTGGTAGTGCCGCCCGGTGAGACGGCGACCAATCACTTCGACGCAACCAATCTCAATAATGCGGTGGCCATCGCTGGCCGGCATACCGGTGGTTTCTGTATCCAACACCACTTGGCGCATGGGGTTTCCTCAATCGGTGATGACCGCGCACTAGGCACGCGGCGAACAATGCAAATTACAGCTCAGCGACGCCACGGTTGGCCAAGGCATCGGCGCGCTCATTGCCGGGGTGACCGGTATGGCCGCGCACCCAACGCCATTCAATCTTGTGGCGTGCCGCTTGCTCATCAAGCTGCTGCCACAAGTCAGCATTTTTAACCGGCTGCTTGGCGGCGGTCTTCCAGCCGCGTTTTTTCCACCCGGGCATCCATTCATTGATGCCTTTCATCACGTATTCCGAGTCGGTGACCAAGCGCACGTCACAGGGGCGTTTGAGGGTGGCTAAAGCTTGGATAGCGGCGGTGAGCTCCATGCGGTTATTGGTGGTATCGCGCTCGCCACCCCACAGTTCGTGCTCATGGCCTTTGTAGCACAGCAGTGCACCCCAGCCGCCGGGGCCGGGGTTACCTTTACAGGCGCCGTCGGTAAAAATTTCGACCACGTCGGTCATGCGGTTTCCTTACGGATCTAAGGGGTCATTCTGCCGGCGATTGGCGCGTGCTACTGGCATAGGCAGCAGCTGCACCACTTTGCCGCTGCGCGGTTGTTGCAGCGGGCGCAAGCCGCTCATCAATTTGCGCGCTTGCAGCAGATAAAACCCGGCGCCCGGCAACTGCAAACGAGCGCCTACGGGCTCTAACCAAGCCAGGCGCTGCTGCCAGTCGGGGCTGGAAAGCGGCGGACAATAACACCCAGCGCGGCGTTTCTCCACCGCAAAGCCCAGCAGGTGTAACCAGTCGACCAAGCGGTTGACCGCCACCGGCTTAAGCCCCGCAAAGCCACGCTGACGCCAACGGTGCTGCACGCCCCAAGTGCTCCACGGGTTGAAGCCTAAGATCAGCAAATGACCACCGGGGCGCACCACGCGCGCCGCTTCGCGCAGCAAGGTATGCGGCGCCGGGCTGAAATCCAGCCCATGCTGCAACAACACCATATCCACGCCATGCTCCAGCACCGGCCACGCTTGCTCGGCGCAGATAATCTCGGCCGCCATGCCTTGCGGCCCCAAACTGATGCGGTGGCGCATCTGCTCGGCCTTTAGCGGCAAGCCGTGGCAGGGGCCGTAATGCACCCAATAACTGCCGAACAAGCTTTCCAGCATCTGTTGCAAGTGCTGCTGCTCGGCCTGCCATAGCTGGCTACCCACATCACCGGCAAACCACTGACGTGCCGCGACCAAGGGGTTTTCGCAGGATGTCCATTGCGGGGGGGGTTGTAGCTCCAACATGCCCTCACCTGTGATGTAAGCCGATTTAGTTGCCACGCCAATGGCGTGTGCAAAGCTTGTTAACATCTCCATAGATAACACTGGGCAAGCCGGTGTCAACCTCGAATCCACCTCTGTAAACGCTGCCTACCGAGATCTGCCATGTATCAGTTAATCGCCCTGCCTTCTTTTACTGACAACTACATTTGGCTACTGGAACACACACCCACAGCAACCTGCTTGGTGGTAGACCCCGGCACTGCCGAGCCGGTGAAAGCTTGGCTGAGCCAGCACCCCAAAGTGCAGCTGACCAACATCCTGATCACCCATCACCACCCCGATCATATTGGCGGCATTAGTGAGCTCAAGCAGCTCACCGGGGCTCAGGTGTACGGCCCCAGCAGCGAGAAAATTCCCGCGCGCGACATTGCCCTGCACGGCGGCGAACAACTCACCCCACTGCACGGCTTAACCTGCCAAGTGCTGGCCGTGCCGGGGCATACCCTTGGCCACATCGCCTATCTAATCAGCGATGGTGCCCAAGCACCTTGGCTGTTTTGCGGTGACAGCTTGTTTAGCGGTGGCTGTGGTCGGTTGTTTGAAGGCACCCCGGAACAAATGCATCACTCGCTCACCCAGCTAAGCGCCCTGCCCGACAACACCTTGGTGTGCTGCGCGCATGAGTACACCGCCAGCAACTTACGCTTTGCCGCCGCCGTCGAACCAGATAACCCGGCTTTGGCACAACGCATTGTTGAAGTGCAGCGTTTACGTGCCGCCAATCTGCCCACATTGCCCTCGACCATCGCTTTGGAGCGGGCCACCAACCCCTTTTTACGCAGTGACTCAGCACAGATCCGTAAAAAAATCGACGAATGGCAGGCGTCAAAAAATCAGCCCAAATCCAGCAATCACAACGCCTTCGCCTTGCTCCGCCAGTGGAAGAACGAATTTTGAGACGCCGGTCATCTTGACCAAAGCGCCGTCGATCAACAAAATCGCCCGCTTGTCGAGCCACATGTCAGACCTTGCCCATGCCGCAAAAGCCAAGCAAGTCCCATGGTTGGGATCGCGGGCGCAGCGCCTGCCAAACCGCTAGCCTTGTCTTAGCCGTGCTGCTACTGAGTGCTTGTCAAAGCTTTCAGTCGCAGCCCGACCCAGACACCTTAGATACCAACCTGCACTTGCAGGAGCCGGTAGAGTTAGTGGTGATTGAAGAAGACGCCAGCCCAGAAGACCTGTGGCAGCGCGTGCGTGACGGCCTGCAGCTGCAGGACGAGCTGATCGGCGCCAACCCGCGTATCGAACAGCAGCGCCTGTGGTACGTCAGCAATGGCAAAGTCATCAGCGTCGCCGCCGAGCGTAGCGAACCGTACCTGTATTTCATCATTGAGCAGCTCGAAGCCAACAACATGCCGCTTGAGCTGGCGCTGCTGCCGATCATCGAAAGCTCCTACAACCCCTATGCATACTCGCGCAGCCATGCCAGCGGCCTGTGGCAGTTCATTCCTTCTACCGGGCGCAACTTCAACTTGAAGCAAACTCAGTGGTACGACGGCCGCCGCGATGTGATGGCTTCTACGCAAGCGGCGATTCGTTATCTGCAGCGTTTAAACACTATGTTTAACGGTGATTGGCTGCTCTCGCTGGCCGCCTATAACGCCGGTGAAGGCACAGTGATGCGCGCCATGGAGCGCAACCAGAAACGCGGTCTGCCGACCGACTACTGGAACTTGCAGCTACCCGGCGAAACCATGAACTACGTGCCCAAGCTACTGGCGCTCTCGGAACTGCTGATGAGCCCCAAAGCCTATGGCGTGAGCTTTACCCCGGTGGCCAACGAGCCCTACTTCGAAGTGGTTGAGCTGAAGCAGCGGGTTAATCTGCGCAAACTGGCCAGCCTGTCAGAGATTACCGAAGACGAGCTCAAACAGCTCAACCCCGCCTTTAAAAAGAACATCACCCTAGATGGCCCGCAAGCACTGCTAGTGCCGGTGGATAAGCTGGAAGATTTCACCCTCAGCCTTCAATCGCTAGACAAGCAACCGGCCAGCGCTTGGGCGCAGCACACGGTGCGTTCGGGGGATAACCTGTGGGGCATTGCTAGTCGCTATTCGCTGTCGGTCAGCAGCCTGAAAGAGCTAAACAACCTGCGCAGCAACAACCTGCGCATTGGGCAAACCTTAGTGGTGCCCGATACCGGCAAGCCCAGCTCAGCTCAGGCAACCAGCAAGGCCGGCAAAGCGGACAAAAGCCATAAGCGCTACACCGTCAAACGTGGTGATAACTTATGGTTGATCGCCCGTAATCATGGCGTCAGCGTAAAAGATATTCAGCGCTGGAACCCAAGTGCCAACAAAGCACTCAAACCCGGACAGTTGCTCACCTTATACAGTCGCTAATTCGGCACGACCTGCTTTAACGGTCCCCTCTGACCTGTATTGCAAGGATGCTTACAGGTCCCCTCTTCAAACAGGCCACCCAGCGGTGGCCTGTTGCTTTTCTACCGTGCGGTCATTTTGTCTAAGGCGCGATTGACCAGCTGCACAAAGCGCTTGAAGGCGACAAATTGCTCATTGAGTAGCGCCCGTCCAGACAACCGCGAGTCGGCATAGAGCACGCCCACCGGCCTGCTGCCGGCCATCACCGGGGCAATAAAGAACATGCCTTTTTCTAGGTACTGCAACATGGGCTGGGTGACCAAATCGAGCAAACTGCTGGTCGCCGGCACGCCCATCCACAAGACCTCTCGATCGCGCAGCACGTAGCTGAACAAGTGCCGCTGCGCGGGATTGTCGACCGGCAAGCGCCAATCCAGCAGCTTGTGCGCAAAGCCCTCACCCACCGCCTGTCGTACGCGAAAGCAACTCTGCCCCTCCGCGAGCACCGCAACCATCACCCGCTCAAGGCCCGCGCCTTGATGTAAGCCACGCAGCAAGGTTTGCAGCAAAACATCCACGCCGACCTGCTTATTGGCCAGCATGCCCATGTCTTGCAGGCAGCTTTGCAACACCGTCAAATCCGGCTGCAACAAACAGGCTTTACGTTGCTGCTGTTGGCGAGCGATTTGCTCGGGGTCGGTGGCCGGTATCAGCCCCGCTAAGCGCTCATCGCCAAAGGTAGCCACCACCCGCACTGCCTCTTCGGCACTTTGCAGTACCTGCTCTAAGGCTTCTTGCGCGGTAATCCCCGCCAGCTGGGCAAATTCCTGCAGGTGCTTTTCCATCGCAGGGTGGTCCCAGCCAGTTAAGGACTGATCGCTAATCTGCACGCCCAACACAATCGCCTGCACCTGCGGCTCTTTACGGGTGCCGCCGGCATGCGCCAACACGACGTTCTCTCCCAAATTCCACGCCTTGGCCAAGCCTTGGCTCAGCTGCGCAAAGCTCACCCCCAACACCTGGCGCACGCACGCATCCGCATCGGCCCCCGGCGCGCTTTGCAGGGTTACCAAGCGGTCTGCGGCTTCGCCGGCACAGCTCCAAAACGCCAGCTCGCCGAGGTGATAAAGCAAAGCGGCGATAAACACTTCTTCCTGATCACGCGCCATCAGGTAACTGGCGATATTGCGGGCTTGCACGGCAGCATGAAAGGCCCGTGCGAGCAACTCCAGCAGCTGTTGGTGCGGCCGCTGTTGCAGCAAGGCATCGACCAAACTGGTGGACAAACAAATGCTGCGCACATTGGCAAACCCCAGCAACACAATCGCCCGCGAAATGGTGCGAATGCTTTCCTGCATAGGGTTGTAATAAATGCTGTTGGCTACCTTAAGCACATGCGATGTCAGCGCTGCATCATGCAAAAGCACATCAGCCAACTGTTTAACCGAGGTGTCGTCGTCGGCGGCGAGCTGCTGTAAATCGTTCACCACACTCGCCAAAGCCGGCAAATCGCTGTCGGTGAACCGTTTGAGCCAGTAATCAAGTCCGGTTGTTTGCGTCACACAAGCCTCACACGTCAAAGCCTTCCGTGGAGCAAACTGAAGATCCCATTACAGAGTGTAGACAGCAAAACGCCATCACACCTCCACGGTGACAGGCTTTCTTCACCGCCCCGCAAACTGGTAACGTAACGCGTCGTTTATCTACGGATTTCATCCACATCATGTTGCGCTTGTTTACTTTTTTATTAACCAGCCTTGCTTGCTCTCCGCTTGTGCTGGGCGGCGTAACAGAAAGCCATGGCTATACGCAGTTTGGCAGCCTTAAGTACCCCGCCAACTTCACTCACTTCGACTGGGTGAACCCCGATGCGCCCAAGGGTGGCACGCTGCGCATTATGGGTAACGGCACCTTCGATACCCTGAATCCCTACAGCCTTAAGGGCACCAGCCCGATTGGCACACCGAACTTTATTCAGTACGGCATCACCGAGCTAAACGAGCCACTGATGGTCGGCAATGGCTTCTACGACCCCAATGGGGAGGAGCCCTCCACCGCCTATGGCTTGATTGCCAAAAGCGTCGAGTACTCGGACGATCGCAGCTGGGCGGTGTTTAACCTGCGCCCCGAAGCACGCTTTCACGATGGCAAGCCGATCACCGCCTATGACGTGGCGTTTTCGTACCGTCTGCTATTAAAAGAAGGCCACCCGCAGTACCGCACCTACCTGCAAGAAGTGGCGCGGGTGGATATCTTGGATCGCCACCGCATCCGCTTTGTGCTCAAGCGCAGCGGCAATCCACAGCTGATTCTGCAACTCGCTGAACTGCCCGTACTGCCCCAGCACTACTGGAAAAACCGCGACTTCCGCGCCACCACCTTCGAGCCGCCGCTAGGCAGCGGCCCGTACAAGATCACTGAAGTGGTGCCCGGGCGCCGCTTAACCTTCGAGCGCGTGCGCAATTGGTGGGGTGAGAAACTGCCGGTTAATCGCGGCAAGTACAACGTCAACCGCATGACCGTGGAGTTCTACCGCGACAGCCACGTGGCCTTTGAAGCCTTCAAGGCCGGCGAATTTGATGTGTATATCGAGCATCAAGCGAAAAACTGGGCCAACGGCTACAACTTCCCTGCCCTACACCGTGGCGCGGTATTAAAAGAAGAAATTGCCCACCAAATTCCCACGCAAACCCAAGGCTTTTTCTTTAACACCCGCCGCCCGGTATTTGCCGATGTGCGCGTGCGCAAGGCGCTGAGCCTGCTATTTGATTTTGAATGGACTAACCGCACGCTGTTTAACTCCAGCTACAAACGCTCGCGCAGTTATTACCCCAACAGCCAATTCCGCGCCGATGGCTTGCCCTCTGGCGAAGAGTGGCTGCTGCTTAAGCCCTTCCGCAAACAGCTGCCCGCAGAGCTGTTCACCCAACCGATTGAGATCCCGGAAACCGCCGGCCACGGCATTCCGCGCGACACCCTGCGCGAAGTCCTCGCCTTGCTCAATGAAGCCGGCTATCGCCACCGCGGCGGCGCTATGGTCAATGCCGATGGTCAACCGCTACGCTTTGAAATGCTGCTGGTTAACCCCAATTTTGAGCGCATTCTGCAGCCCTACCGCGAGAACCTCGCCCGCGTTGGCATCATCACTGAACTGCGCACCGTTGATCGCTCGCAATACAAACAGCGCCTCGATGGTTATGACTTCGACATGATCCTAATGACCCTGTCGCAGTCGTTAAGCCCCAGTCTTGAGCAGTTGCAGTACTTTCATTCCGGCCAAGCCAATGTGCGTGGCGCGCGTAACTATGCGGGAGTGCGCAGCCCGATCATCGACGCATTGCTCGACCAACTGATCAACGCGAAAACCCGCGAACGGCAAGTCGGCGCGGCACGTGCGATTGACCGCGTGCTGATGCACGAGCACTACATGATTCCCAACTGGTATATCGACTACCACCGCGTTGCCTACTGGAACCGCTTCGAAAAAGGCGCCACGCCGCCTTATACCCTGGGCCTACGCGCCTGGTGGCTGAAGCCTGAATACCGCCTGTAACGCCCGTCTTTGCAAGGAACTCGCATGTCTAAGATGCGCCACATCGCTTTATTGCTGGGCTTTTGCTTCTCCAGCAGCCACCTGTTAGCTGCTGGCCAACATGCCATTACCCTGTATGACGAAGCGCCTAAATACCCCGCTGACTTCCAGCACTTCGACTATGTAAACCCAGACGCACCGCAGGGTGGCACCCTGCGTTTAGGTGGCTTTGGCAGCTTTGACAGCCTGCACCCGTATATCAGCAAAGGGGTGGCCGGCGATCAATTACACCTGCTGTACGAAACCTTGACCTTTCACAGCCTCGATGAGCCGTTTACCGAATACGGCCTGCTGGCGGAAACCATCGAGAAAGACCCGGCCAACCAATGGGTGCGCTTCACTCTGCGTCCACAGGCCCGCTTTCACGATGGCCAACCCGTGACGGCTAACGACGTAGCGTTCACCTTCAATGCCCTCATGGAGCATGGTGCGCCGGGCTACAAAGCCTATTACGCCGATGTCGATAAGGTCGTGGTTGAGTCCGAACGGCAAGTGCGCTTTGACTTTAAACACAGCCACAACCGCGAACTGCCGATGATTCTCGGCCAGCTGCCGGTACTGCCCGCGCATTGGTGGGCCGAGCGCGATTTCAGCAAAACCACCTTAGAGCCACCACTGGGCAGCGGCCCGTATAAGATTACTCAAGTCGAAGCCGGACGGCAGTTAAGCTTCAGTAAAGTGGCCGACTGGTGGGGCAAAGACCTTGCGGTTAATCGCGGCTTTTATAACTTCGCCAAGGTGCAGATCGACTACTACCGCGACAACACCGTAGCGCTAGAGGCCTTTAAGGCCGGGCAGTTCGACTTTTTCTTAGAGATGAGCTCAAAAAACTGGGCCACCGCCTACGACACCCCCGCCATCAAAGACGGCCGCCTGATTAAAGAAGAGCTGGCCAACCGCAACCCAGCTGGCATGCAAGGCTTTGTCTTCAACCTGCGCCGCCCGCTGTTTGCCGACCGCCGCGTGCGTGAAGCGCTGAGCCTGCTATTCGATTTCGAGTGGACCAACCGTCAGCTGTTTTACGGCGCCTACACCCGCACCCGCAGTTATTTCGACAACTCAGAACTGGCCGCCACCGGTTTGCCGGACACCCACCAGCAATACCTGCTGGAGCCTTGGCGCAAACACTTGCCAGCCGAGGTGTTTGATAAGGAATACCAGCCGAGCAAAACCGATGGCTCTGGAGTAATCCGCGAGCAACGCCGCGCGGCGTTTAAGCTGCTGCAAGAGGCTGGCTGGCGTATTGAAGGCGACCAACTCGTCAATGCTCAAGGCCAGCCGCTGCGCTTTGAATTTCTGCTGGCGCAAACCGACTTTGAGCGCGTACTGCTGCCCTACAAGCGCAACCTCAAAGAGCTGGGCATCGAGATGGAAATCCGCCGCGTGGATGTCTCGCAGTACATCAACCGCCTGCGCTCACGTGATTTCGACATGATTGTTTCTGGCTTTGGCCAGTCCAGCTCACCGGGCAACGAACAGTTGGAATATTGGCATTCCAGCAGCGCCGACAACCCCGGCAGCCGCAACCTGATGGGCCTAAAAGACCCGGCCGTGGATGCGCTGGTAGAAAGCCTGATCAAATCCACCACCCGTGAAAACTTAATCAATCATGTGCGCGCCCTCGATCGCGTGCTGCAGTGGGGCCATTACGTAGTGCCCAACTGGTATGTCGACACCTGGCGCGTTGCCTACTGGCAACCGCTGCAACGCCCAGCCAACCCGGCACCGCTGGATTACGCCCTGTTCACCTGGTGGAAAGCCCCCACCGAGCCATCTGCCGCCGCCACGGCAGCACCCACCCCGGCGCCTGACAATGCCGCTATCTCCGACGCTGCTGTCACCGACAAGGACGCCGAGTAAATGCTCGCCTACATCATTCGCCGCTTGCTGCTGATCATCCCCACCCTCTTGGGGATTCTGCTGCTCAACTTCGTCATCATTCAGGCCGCCCCCGGTGGCCCGGTTGAGCAGATGATCGCCAAGCTAGAAGGCTTTGACGGCGCTACCAGCCGCATCTCAGGTGGCGGTGCGGAGGTCTCGGTAGCTGGCTCCAACTACCGTGGCGCGCAAGGCCTCGACCCCGAGCTGATTGCCGAAATCGAAAAAATGTACGGCTTCGACAAACCACCGGTCGAGCGCTTCTGGATCATGCTGGTGAACTACCTGCACTTCGACTTTGGCGACAGTTTCTTCCGCGATGCCTCGGTGATCAGCCTGATCGAAGAAAAAATGCCCGTGTCGATCTCCCTCGGTCTGTGGAGCACCCTGCTCACGTATCTGATATCTATTCCGCTAGGCATCCGCAAAGCCGTGCATCATGGCAGCCCGTTTGATGTCTGGAGTAGCACGGCAGTGATCGTCGGCTATGCAATTCCCGGCTTCTTGCTGGCGATTATGTTGATTGTGGTGTTCGCCGGCGGCAGCTATCTGGATTGGTTCCCACTGCGCGGCCTGACCAGCAATCACTTCGAAGAAATGACCCTCGGCCAGCAGATCGTCGATTACCTCTGGCACTTAGTGCTGCCCGTCACGGCGCTCACCATCAGCGGTTTCGCCACCTTAACCCTACTGACGAAAAACTCCTTTCTCGATGAGATCAACAAGCAGTACGTGGTCACCGCGCGCGCCAAGGGCCTCACCGAAAACCGCGTGCTGTACGGCCATGTATTCCGTAACGCCATGCTGATTATCGTCGCTGGTTTTCCCGCAGCGTTTGTCGGCGTGTTCTTTACCGGTTCCCTGCTGATTGAGGTGATCTTCTCCCTCGACGGCTTGGGGCTGCTGTCCTTCGAGGCAGCACTGAACCGCGATTACCCGGTGGTATTCGGCACCCTGTTTATCTTTACCTTGCTGGGCCTGATCGTGAAGCTGATCGGCGATATCACTTACACCTTGGTCGATCCGCGTATCGACTTCGAAAGTCGCGAGGGCTGAGTCATGTTGCATCGCTTACTGCCCCGCCTAAATCCGGTCAATCAACGTCGTCTGCGCCGATTTATGGCCAACCGCCGTGGCTATTGGTCGCTATGGGTGTTCCTCGCCCTGTTTATTTTGAGCCTCGGCGCCGAGCTGATCGCCAACGACAAACCTTTGCTGGTGGTCTATGACGGCGGCCTTTATGTGCCAGTACTCAAGCGCTATGCCGAGACCGACTTCGGCGGCGAATTCCCCCTAGAGGCCAACTACAAAAGCCCGTACATCCGCGAGCTGATCGCCGAGAAAGACGGCTGGATGGTCTTTCCGCCGATCCCCTTTAGCTACGACAGCATTAACTACGACCTTAAAGTACCGGCCCCCGCGCCGCCCTCAGCGGATAACTGGCTGGGCACCGACGACCAAGGCCGCGACGTGATGGCGCGGGTAATTTACGGCTTCCGCATCTCGGTACTGTTTGCCCTTACCTTGACCATCATCAGCTCGATCATTGGCGTGTTTGCCGGGGCCTTGCAGGGCTTCTATGGCGGCTGGGTCGACTTGGTCGGCCAGCGCTTCTTAGAAGTCTGGTCGGGCCTGCCGGTGCTGTATTTGCTGATTATTCTCGCCAGCTTCGTGCAGCCGAATTTTTGGTGGCTGCTGGGCATCATGCTGCTGTTCTCGTGGATGAGCTTGGTTGATGTGGTGCGCGCTGAGTTTTTGCGCGGCCGTAACCTCGAATACGTGCGTGCTGCACGGGCACTGGGCATGGGCAATGGCGCGATCATGTACCGGCACATCCTGCCCAATGCCATGGTCTCTACCATCACCTTTATGCCGTTTATTCTCACCAGCGCGATTGGCACCCTGACCTCGCTGGACTTCCTAGGTTTTGGCCTGCCTGCTGGCTCGCCATCGCTGGGTGAACTGGTTGCCCAAGGCAAGAGCAACCTACAAGCGCCGTGGCTCGGCATCAGCGCCTTTATGGTGCTGTCGGTCATGCTCACCCTTCTTGTGTTCATCGGCGAAGCCGCCCGTGACGCCTTCGACCCACGGAAGTAAGCCATGAGCGAACAAGCCTTAATCAGCGTTAACAACCTAACCGTCGAGTTTTTACAAGGCGTGAAGCCCACCCGCGTGGTGCACGGGGTGAGCTTTGAGATTCGTAAAGGCGAAACCTTAGCCCTCGTGGGCGAAAGCGGCTCCGGCAAATCCGTCTCGGCCAACTCGATTTTGCGCCTGCTGCCCAAAGCCATCACCCGCTACCCTGCCGGAGAGATTCTGCTCGACGGGCAAAACCTGCTGGGCATGGATGAAAGCGCCCTGCGCGGCATTCGCGGCAATCGTGTGGCCATGGTGTTCCAAGAGCCGATGACCTCGCTGAACCCGCTGCACAGTGTCGGCAAGCAAATCGCCGAAGTGCTGGAGCTGCATAAAGGCCTACGCGGCGAAGAAGCCAAGCAGCGCATCATCGAGCTATTTGACTTAGTCGGTCTGCCAGAGCCAGCCAAGCGCTTAAGCGCCTACCCGCACGAAATGTCCGGCGGCCAGCGGCAGCGCGTGATGATCGCCATGGCGCTGGCCTGCGAGCCCGACGTGCTGATCGCCGACGAGCCGACCACCGCGCTGGACGTCACCGTACAGCTAAAAATCCTCGATCTCCTGAAAGATTTGCAGGCCCGTTTGGGCATGGCGATTTTGCTGATCAGCCACGATTTGAACTTGGTGCGGCGAATTGCCCATCGCGTATGTGTCATGAAGCAAGGTGAGATCGTCGAAACCAACGATTGTGAAGCACTGTTCACCTCGCCCGGTCATCCCTATACCCGCGAGTTGATCGCAGCCGACCCCAGTGGCGATCCGGCGGCTAACGCCCCCGGTGAGATTATTCTGCAAGCCGAACAGCTGAAGGTCTGGTTCCCGATCAAGAAAGGCATTCTGCGCCGCACCGTCGACCACGTTAAAGCGGTTAACGGCATCAGCTTCAGTTTGCCGCGCGGGCACACCTTAGGGATTGTCGGCGAAAGTGGTTCTGGCAAATCGACCCTCGGCATGGCGCTACTGCGCTTGCTGGGTAGCGAGGGCCAAATCCGCTTTCACGGACAAAGCCTGCAAGGGCTGTCGCAGCACGAAGTACGCCCGCTGCGCCGGCAACTGCAAGTGGTGTTTCAAGACCCTTACGGCAGTCTGAGCCCGCGTATGTCGGTGGGCCAGATCATTGGTGAAGGCCTTGAGATCCACGGCATGGGCTCTGCCGACGAGCGTGAACAAGCGATTATTGAGGTGCTCACGGAAGTGGGGCTCGACCCCGAAACGCGCCATCGCTACCCGCACGAGTTCTCTGGCGGGCAGCGCCAGCGTATCGCCATTGCTCGTGCACTGGTGCTGAAACCTGAGCTGATCCTGTTGGATGAGCCCACCTCAGCCCTAGACCGCACCGTGCAGCGGCAAGTGGTCGAGTTATTGCGCGACTTGCAGGTCAAGTACAACCTGACCTACCTGTTCATCAGCCACGATTTGGCCGTGGTCAAGGCGCTCAGCCATCACCTGATGGTGGTGCGCCAAGGTCAAGTGGTGGAGCAAGGCGAGGCAGCCGGAATCTTCCGTGATCCCCAGCATGCCTATACCCGGCAGCTGTTAGAAGCGGCGTTTATGCGCCACTAACACTGCCCAGACAAAAGGAAGGAATGACCATGGGTTTTCTCGCAGGTAAACGCGTTTTGATCGTTGGCGTAGCCAGCAAATTGTCGATTGCCTCCGGCATCGCCGCCGCCATGCACCGTGAAGGCGCAGAACTGGCCTTCACCTACCAGAACGACAAGCTCAAGGGCCGTGTCGAAGAGTTCGCCGCTGGCTGGGGCTCCGGCCCTGAGCTGTGCTTCCCCTGTGATGTGGCCAGCGACGCCGAAATTGAATCAGTGTTCGAAGCCCTTAGCCAAAAGTGGGACGGCCTCGACTGCATCGTGCACTCGGTCGGTTTCGCCCCCGGCGATCAACTGGATGGCGACTTTACCGACGTCACCACCCGCGAAGGCTTCAAGATTGCCCACGACATCAGCGCTTACAGCTTTGTCGCCCTGGCCCGCGCTGGTCGCAAGATGATGGCCGGTCGCAACGGCAGCCTGCTGACCCTGTCGTACTTGGGCGCCGAGCGCACTATGCCTAACTACAACGTGATGGGCATGGCCAAGGCCAGCTTGGAAGCCGGTGTGCGCTACTTAGCCACCAGCTTGGGCCCAGAAGGCACCCGCGTGAATGCGATCTCCGCCGGCCCAATCCGTACTTTGGCGGCCAGTGGCATTAAGAGCTTCCGCAAGATGCTCGCCGCGAACGAACGGCAAACCCCGCTGCGCCGCAACGTGACCATCGACGAAGTCGGTAACGTGGCTGCCTTCCTCTGCTCTGATTTGGCTTCAGGCATGAGCGGTGAAATCACCTATGTCGACGGCGGCTTCAATATCACCGCTATGGGTGGCTTAGAGGAGTAATCACAGTCTCTACTACCCCATAAACAAAGAGGCCGCTCAATGAGCGGCCTCTTTGTTTATCGCTAAAGCCCAAGCGCGGTTTCCCGCGCCGGGCAATATCGCTTAAAACTTCTCGACTTCCGCTGTGCTTTGCAGCGCGTTGCGATAAGCCTCAAACGTTTGCTGGCCATTACGCGAGGCCAAGTAGCGCTGGAACATCGCCTGCTCTTCGCTAGCGAGCTCAACCTCACCCTCAGTCACAGCATCCACACGGATCACCACAACGTCACCGCTACCCAGCACTGCCTGGGTATACACAGGCTTACCGGCTTCAGGCTTAGCCTGGCGGAACACCACCTGCAGCACTTGCGGGTTCACGCCTTCTTGCATGCGTGTGCCGGCCTTGGTTTCTTCCCAAGCCACATTAGCGGCTTCACCAGCCTCAAGCTTGGCCAGCAAAGCGTCAGCAGCCGCTTTAGCTTGCTCGTTGGCTTGCTCTTGCTTGAGCAGATCGGCAATCGCGGTAGAGACGTCTTCCAGCTTCTGCTGCTTGGGCTTCAGGTGCTCTTTTACGCGCAGCACCAACACAGTGTCGGCATCCAGCTCGATCAGTGAGCTGTTGGCCCCCTCTTCCAGCACTTCTTGGCTAAAGGCTGCACGCGCTACCTGCGGGTTAGCCAGCACGCCTTCGCCACCGTTACGGGTAAACGCGGCACTGGTTTCCACCTTCAGGCCCAACTCTTCAGCAGGCTGCTGCAGGTCTGACGACTCGTAAGCAAAGCTTTCCAGCTGACGGCTGCCTTCGACAAACAGTTTTTCCACTTCGCTGTTCTTCAGCTCTTGCTCCAGCTGCGGACGCAGGGCTTCCAGCGTAGGAACTTCAGCCGCTTGCACGCCCAACAGCTTGATCAGGTGCCAACCGAACTCAGTACGCACCGGCTGCGACACTTCGTCAGCGCCCAGCGCATACAGGGCTTTTTCAAACTCTGGGTCATAAACGCCAGTACCGGCGTAACCCAGATCGCCACCGTCGGTGGCTGAACCTTTGTCGTCAGACAGCTCTTTGGCCAGCGCGGCAAAGTCTTCGCCTTTGTTCAGGCGTTCTTGCACAGCTTCTAGTTTGGCTTTGGCTTGGTCGTCGTTCAGCTCGCCGACTTCTACCAAAATGTGCGCAGCGCGGCGCTGCTCGCCCAAATTAGCAATTTGCTGACGATACAACTCTTCCAGCGCTTCTTCGGTGATTTCCACCTGATCGAAGTAATGCGCTTTGTTCAGGCTCAGGTAGTTAACCACGACCTGCTCAGGGCTCATGAACTCCGCTTTATGCGCTTCAAAGTAAGCTTTTACTTCGTCATCGCTGGGAGTAATCGCGCTGCTGTCTGCCTTGATCACATGCAGGGCGAAATCACGCTTTTGCTGCTCTAACGCAGCCAGCTCACGCACTTCTTTGCCGGTGGAAAAATCACTGGCACCAACGCCCAAGCGCAGCTGATTGAGCAGCACATCTTGAGTCATCGAATCGCGGAAGCTTTGGCGGTTCATGCCACTCTGGCTAATCAGCTGATCGAAACGCTGGGCATTGAACTTGCCTTCCAGCTGGAAGGCCGGCTCTTGCAGAATCAACTGATCGAGTGCCTGCGGGGCCAGATCCATTTTGCCGTCGCGGGCGGCTTGGATCAGCACACTGCGCTCGATTAAGCCCTTCAGGGCCGCTTCGCGCAGCAGTTTGTCGTCAATCAGCGACTCATCAAACTGATTACCTAACTGCTGGTACAGCGCACGACGCTGACGCTCAACCGCGCGTTCCAGCTCTACCTTGCTGATCACTTCGCCGTTCACTTCAGCCGCGTCTTGGCTGTTGGAGGCCAAGTTCACGATGCCGTCAAAGCCAAACAGTGCCATCACCAGCACCACAGCGCCGATCACAACCTTCGAGATCCAGCTCTGCGAATTGTCACGAATGTTTTGCAGCATGCTTCCCCCAGCGTGCTTGTCTGCCCAAAAACCTTGGGCCTTAACAAAAAAGGCGCATCCTCGTAAGGATGCGCCTTTCTGGAATAGTGGCGCAGCGGACGGGACTCGAACCCGCGACCCCCGGCGTGACAGGCCGGTATTCTAACCGACTGAACTACCGCTGCGCAGAGGAGCGCCTTACAGCACTCCTAGTCCGACCGACGCTTAGTTAACGGCGTCTTTCAGAGCTTTACCGGCTTTGAAGCCCGGGATCTTAGCAGCCGCGATTTCGATCGGGTTGCCAGTCTGTGGGTTACGGCCAGTACGAGCAGCACGCTCTTTAACCGCGAAAGTACCAAAGCCTACCAACACAACAGACTCGCCTTTCTTCAGCGCGTCGGTGATGGATTCGGTCACTGCGTCCAGTGCGCGAGCAGCAGCAGCCTTCGGGATATCAGCAGATGCGGCGATAGCATCAATCAGTTCCGACTTGTTCACTCTTATGTCCCCTTTTTGGTACGGAGTTATGTTTCTAATGTCTGGTCTAAGCAATTCGGGCTGAGTGGCTTGCCGACACTATAGGCGCCGCTTTATAGCAAGCGCGAAAAACCAGTGTCAAGGAAGCCCCCAAGCTCAATGTGTGCTAACGCGATCGTTTGCGTCAGGCTCTCGTTTCTCGTCCCCGGCTACCAAACCGGAAGCCGCTTCGGACAAGGGTTCCGGGGCGTATTGCAGCGCAATTTGCAGGACCTCGTCAATCCATTTCACCGGCTTAATGGTCAGATCGGCCAAGATGTTGTCGGGGATGTCGCGTAGATCACGGCGATTATCCTCCGGAATGACCACGGTTTTGATCCCGCCACGATGCGCCGCTAGGAGCTTCTCTTTCAAGCCGCCAATGGCCAGCACTTGCCCACGCAGGGTGATTTCACCGGTCATCGCCACATCGGCTTTCACCGGAATGCCGGTGAGCGCTGAAACCAGCGCCGTGCACATACCGATACCGGCACTGGGGCCATCTTTGGGGGTGGCACCTTCGGGCACGTGGATATGCACATCGTGCTTCTCATTGAAGTCACTGGCGATCCCCAACGAGCGAGCACGGCTACGAACCACTGTGAGCGCCGCCACGATGGATTCCTGCATCACATCACCCAACGAGCCGGTTTTCGTCACAGCGCCCTTACCGGGCACCACAGCGGCTTCTAGGGTAAGCAACTCACCACCGACTTGTGTCCAGGCAAGGCCAGTAACTTGGCCGATCTGGTCTTGCTCTTCGGCCAAACCGTATTTGAACTTGCGCACACCCAAGTAGTGTTCAAGCTGATCAGCCTGCACTTCAACGCTGAATTTCTTCTTCGCTGCGTTCTCACGCACCACCTTGCGGCACACCTTAGCCAGCTGACGCTCCAGGCTGCGCACGCCGGCTTCGCGGGTGTAGTAACGCACCACATCCAACAGCGCCGCATCGGCCATGCTCAGTTCGGTGTCTTTCAAGCCATTGGCTTTCAGCTGCTTAGGCAGCAGGTAACGCTTGGCGATATTGAGTTTTTCATCCTCGGTATAACCCGGGATACGGATCACTTCCATGCGGTCGAGCAAAGGCCCGGGGATATTCATCGAGTTGGAGGTACAGATGAACATCACGTCCGACAGGTCGTAATCGACCTCCAGGTAGTGATCGTTAAAGGTGTGGTTCTGCTCAGGATCAAGCACTTCGAGCAGCGCCGAAGCCGGATCGCCGCGCATATCGCTGGCCATCTTGTCGATTTCATCGAGCAAGAAGAGCGGGTTGCGCACCCCTACCTTGGTCATTTTCTGCACCAAGCGACCCGGCATAGAGCCAATGTAGGTACGGCGATGACCACGAATTTCCGCCTCATCGCGCACACCACCTAAAGCCATGCGCACGAACTTACGGTTGGTTGAGCGGGCAATCGATTCGGCCAGCGAGGTTTTCCCCACACCCGGCGGTCCCACCAAGCACAGTACTGGGCCTTTGAGCTTTTTCACCCGTTTTTGCACGGCGAGATACTCAAGGATGCGTTCTTTGACATCCTCAAGGCCAAAATGGTCGGCTTCGAGAACATCCTCAGCTTTAGCCAGATCCAAACGCACTTTGGTCTTGGCTTGCCACGGCACGTTAAGCATCCAATCCAGATACGAGCGCACCACGGTCGCCTCTGCCGACATCGGCGACATTTGCTTGAGCTTATTCAGCTCAGCCATGGCTTTGGTTTGCGCTTCTTTGGTCATCCCGGCCGAGTCGATGCGCTTTTTCAGCTCATCAATCTCGTTATGGCCTTCGTCGATATCACCGAGTTCTTTCTGAATGGCTTTCATTTGCTCATTCAAGTAGTACTCGCGCTGGCTGCGTTCCATCTGCTTTTTCACCCGACCACGGATGCGCTTTTCAACTTGCAGCAGATCGATTTCCGCCTCGAGCAGGCCTAATACCTGCTCGACACGCTCAACCAAGGGTACAACTTCAAGAATCGCTTGTTTCTGCTCAAGCTTGAGCTGCATATGCGCCGCCATGGTATCGACCAAGCGGCTTGGCTCTTCGATGCTCTGCAGCGACGACAGCACCTCAGCCGGGACTTTTTTACCCAGCTGCACGTACTGTTCAAATTGGGTCATGAGACTGCGCCCCAGCACTTCCATCTCACGATCATTGGGGGCACTTTCTGCTAGCACCGCAACATCGGCGGTCAGGTAATTGTCCTGCTGCTGAATGGCCTGCAGCGTGCCGCGCGCCTCACCCTCGACCAACACCTTCACGGTGCCATCGGGGAGTTTTAACAGCTGTAATACGGTGGCAACACAGCCCATGTCATACAGGGCGTCGGCAGACGGATCGTCGTCACCCGGATTGCGCTGCGACACCAACAGAATCTGCTTACTGCCGCGCATCGCTTGCTCAAGCGCAGCGATGGATTTATCCCGACCGACAAACAGCGGGATGACCATGTGGGGGAACACCACCACATCGCGCAGGGGTAACAGAGGGAGATTCACTACTTCGGTCATATTCATTCTCGGGCGACGGTGAAGCGCGTCGACGCGCATAGGCTTACCTCCAAGATGGGGGCAGCCTAGGGAAAAAACAAGGAAAAGAGCGCAATAGACTGGCCGCGCGTTAAAACATTAGCGGCACAAACAAAATGGGAGCCTTACGGCTCCCTTAGGAATCAGGCGTCTGGCGCGGCTTTCGCGCTAGGCTCGCTGTTCTCGTAAATTTGTAACGGTTTGGAGTCACCGGTCACGACACTCTCGTCGATCACCACCTTGCTGATGCCTTCCAGCGAGGGGATTTCGTACATAGTGTCGAGCAAGATGCCTTCCATGATCGAACGCAGGCCACGGGCGCCGGTTTTACGCTCCAGCGCTTTGTTGGCGATTGCCGTCAGCGCATCGGGGCGGAACTCCAACTCCACATCTTCCATATCGAACAGGCGGGCGTACTGCTTAGTCAGGGCGTTTTTCGGCTCAGACAAGATTTGTACCAGGGCCGCTTCGTCCAGCTCTTCCAGCGTTGCCAAGACCGGCAGACGGCCGACGAACTCAGGAATCAGACCGAACTTAACCAGATCTTCCGGCTCGACTTCGCGCAGCGCGTCGCCGACCTTCTTGCCTTCGTCCTTGCTGCGCACTTCGGCATTAAAGCCGATGCCACCTTTGGTGGAGCGCATTTGCACAACTTTCTCAAGCCCGGCAAACGCACCACCGCAGATGAACAGAATATTGCGGGTATCGACCTGCAAGAACTCCTGCTGCGGGTGCTTACGGCCACCTTGCGGCGGTACCGAAGCAACCGTGCCTTCGATCAGCTTAAGCAGTGCTTGCTGCACGCCCTCACCCGATACGTCACGAGTGATCGACGGGTTGTCGGACTTACGGGAAATCTTGTCGATTTCGTCGATGTAGACGATGCCCATTTGGGCCTTTTCTACATCGTAGTCGCACTTTTGCAGCAGCTTTTGAATGATGTTCTCAACGTCCTCACCCACATAACCGGCTTCGGTCAGGGTGGTGGCATCGGCGATGGTGAATGGCACATTCAGCAAGCGCGCCAAGGTCTCAGCCAGCAGGGTTTTACCCGAGCCAGTGGGGCCAATCAGCAAGATATTACTCTTACCCAGCTCAACATCGTCTTTTTTGTCACGCTGGTTCAGGCGCTTGTAGTGGTTGTACACCGCTACTGAAAGCACCTTCTTGGCACGCTCCTGACCGATCACATATTGGTCAAGAATGCCGCTAATTTCTTTCGGTGCGGGCAGTTTCTGACTGGCACTGTCAGTCTGCGCTTCCTGCACTTCTTCGCGAATGATGTCATTACACAGATCAACACATTCGTCACAGATAAAAACCGACGGGCCGGCAATCAGCTTGCGTACTTCATGCTGGCTCTTGCCGCAAAAGGAACAGTACAGCAGCTTGCCGTTGTCCTCGCCGTTGCGGGAATTACTCATTCGCTCAATCCAGTCGTAAAAGGCTTCAAAAACAAGATGAAGGCAAAGTGGGCTATTTTCAAGCCCACAAAGCACTTACTGCGACGATCAAACCTATCACGTCAATCAGGCGGGCATCTCACGGCGCGACAAAACCTTGTCAATCAAGCCGTATTTCACCGCATCATCGCCACTCATGAAGTTGTCGCGATCGGTATCACGGGCAATCACATCAATCGGCTGACCGCAGTGATCGGCCAAGATTTTGTTCAGGCGCTCGCGAATGGTGAGGATCTCACGGGCATGGATTTCGATATCCGAAGCCTGCCCTTGGAAACCACCCAGCGGCTGGTGAATCATCATGCGTGAATGCGGCAGGCAGTAACGCTTGTCTTTGGCGCCACCGGCCAACAGCAAAGCACCCATACTGCATGCCTGACCGATACAGATGGTCGATACGTCCGGCTTAATGAATTGCATGGTGTCGTAGATCGACATACCGGCAGTCACCGAACCGCCCGGCGAGTTGATGTACAGGTGAATGTCTTTGTCCGGGTTTTCAGCTTCCAAAAACAGCAGCTGCGCCACGACCAAGTTGGCCATGTAATCTTCAACCTGCCCCACCAAGAAGATCACGCGCTCCTTTAATAAGCGCGAGTAGATATCGTAAGCACGCTCACCACGGGCCGACTGCTCGACCACCATAGGCACTAAGCCGCCGGCTGCTTCAATCATCGGGGGGAATTTGCCGCTATTCATTACGGACATGCATCACTCCTTAATCAGAAAAACATAAGCCAGCCCGAAGGCTGGCTTATGTGCATGTGCTTGAGGTTGAGCTGAGCTTATTCCTGCTCGGCTCCAGCGGCCTTGACCGCCTCCTCGTAGGAGACCTGTTTATCGGTCACCTTGGCCTTCTCGAGCACAGTATCTACAACTTGTTCTTCCAAGACAACCGAGCGAACTTCGTTCATCTGCTGATCGTTCTTGTAGTACCAGCTAACAACCTGCTCAGGCTCTTGGTAAGCACCGGCCAGCTCTTCGATCATCGCTTTAACGCGTGCTTCGTCGGGCTTCAGGTCGAACTTCTTCACCACTTCAGCGACGATCAGACCTAGGCTTACACGGCGCTTGGCTTGCTCTTCGAACAACTCAGCCGGCAGCTGGTCAGCCTTCAGGCCACCACCAAACTGCTGCACAGCTTGCTGACGCAGACGGTTAACTTCAGATTCGATAGCGGCTTTCGGCACTTCGATCGCGTTAGCCGCCAACAAGCCGTCCATTACCTGGTTTTTCACCTTGGTTTTGATTGCTTGCTTCAGTTCACGCTGCATGTTCTTGCGAACTTCTTCGCGGAAGCCGGCTTCGCCACCTTCGCTGATACCGAACTGAGCGAAGAACTCTTCATTCAGCTCAGGCAGTTGCGGGGCTTGCACCTTAGTAACCGTCACAGTGAACTCAACCGCTTGACCGGCCAAATCCTTGTTGTGGTATTCCTCAGGGAAAGACAGGTTGAGCACGCGCTCTTCACCGGCCTTGGCGCCAACTAGGCCATCTTCAAAGCCCGGGATCATGCGGCCGCTGCCCAGCACCAGCTGAGTGCCCTTGGCGCTACCGCCGGCGAAGGCTTCGCCGTCTTTCTTACCGACGAAATCGATAACCACTTGGTCATCGTTTTGTGCGGCGCGATCAGCATCGACGTAGCTGATGTTCTGCTTACGCAGCACGTCGAGCATTTTGTCCAGATCAGCGTCAGCCACATCAGATTGCAGACGCTCAACTTCGATAGTTTCGAAGCCGGCTACGTCGATTTCCGGGAACACTTCAAAGGTCGCGATGTACTCGAGGTCTTTACCTTTTTCGAATACTTTCGGCTCAACCGACGGCGCACCGGCCGGGTTCAGCTTTTCCTGCACCACAGCTTCATAGAAAGAAGACTGGATAACGTCGCCCAGCACTTCCTGACGCGCTGAGTCCTCGTAGCGCTGACGCACAACAGTCATCGGTACTTTGCCCGGACGGAAGCCCGGAACTTTAACGCGACGGGCAGTCTGCTGCAGACGCTTGTCCACTTCTTTCTCGATGCGCTCGGCAGGTACGCCGATGGTCATACGACGCTCGAGAGCCGTGGTGGCTTCAATGGAAACTTGCATGAATCATCCTCACCAACAGATACAGAAGGGCACACCGCCCCAAACCAAGGCGGGCATTCTAGTGCCTGAACGCCCATAAGTCACGCAGCCGACGACGACTGTGACAGCAACTTATAAAGGGGTGGGAGGGTGCAGTAATAATGGTGCGGAAGGAGAGACTCGAACTCTCACGCCTCGCGGCGCTGGAACCTAAATCCAGTGTGTCTACCAATTCCACCACTTCCGCAAGTGGCTTACAGCCAAACGTCAGATGAGCATCTAACGCTTCTAAATATGGGGTGGACGATGGGAATCGAACCCACGACAACAGGAGCCACAATCCTGTGCTCTACCAACTGAGCTACGCCCACCATATAGAGAACAACTACTTCGCTTGTACCTAGCGGCCAAATTGGCGCACCCGGCAGGACTCGAACCTGCGACCATCCGCTTAGAAGGCGGATGCTCTATCCAGCTGAGCTACGGGCGCTTGATTTGGCTATCACGACTTTGCAGCCTCGATATGCCGCCGCAAGACCGGCTCGCACCGCCTTCTTATCTCGCTGCTGGCAGCGTTCGACAAGCGGGGCGAATCATACTCAGGGGCCTGATAGGCGTCAACGAAAAAAACAAAAAATTTCAGCCTAAGCAATCAGTTACATGCAAAACACAGGACAGCCTTGGCCCCAAGGCCCAGGCAATGCGAAAATACGCGGCAGTTTTCATTACCTTTCTATACGGGCTCCCATGACCGCCACGCTGATTGATGGCAAGCAAATCGCTGCCGACCTTCGTCTTACTATTGCCGAACGCGTCAAAGAACGCCGCAGCCAAGGCCAGCGCGCGCCGGGCTTGGCGGTGATTCTGGTCGGTAGCGACCCAGCCTCGCAGGTGTACGTGAGCCATAAGCGCAAAGATTGTGAAGAAGTGGGCTTTGTGTCCCGCGCCTTCGACCTGCCGGCCAGCACCAAACAAGACGAGCTACTGACCCTGATCGATCAGCTTAATAATGATGCCGCCATCGACGGCATTCTGGTGCAGCTGCCGCTACCGGAGCATTTAGACGCCTCGCAACTGTTAGAGCGCATCCGCCCCGATAAAGACGTCGACGGCTTCCACCCCTACAACGTGGGTCGCCTGTCGCAGCGTATGCCGCTGCTACGCCCCTGCACACCGAAAGGCATCATGACCTTGCTGGAAACCACCGGCGTTGACCTGCACGGCTTAAATGCCGTGATCGTCGGTGCATCGAACATTGTTGGCCGCCCGATGGCGCTAGAGCTGCTACTCGCCGGCTGCACCACCACTGTGACCCACCGCTTTACCCGCGACTTAGAAAGCCATGTGCGCAACGCTGATCTGGTGGTGGTCGCGGTGGGCAAGCCGGGCTTGGTTAAAGGTGAGTGGATTAAACCAGGCGCCATCGTGATCGACGTGGGCATCAACCGTTTGGACGATGGCCGCTTGGTGGGCGATGTGGATTTTGCCGTGGCCGCCGAACGCGCTGCGTTTATCACCCCGGTACCCGGCGGTGTTGGCCCGATGACCCGCGCCTGCCTGCTGGAAAACACCTTGTACGCTGCCGAGCGCTTGCACCCTTAAGTAGCATCAGCAGTCTAGCCAGCCCGACGTTATTGCTGGCAGCAACAAAAACGCCCCGACTGCCAAACAGCAGCCGGGGCGTTTTTTATCGGCCTGCGTTACTCGGCGGCCTGCTCCCAAGACTTCAGCAAGTCTTTATAGGCAATGGTCTGGCCTTGCGGCTTTTCATTGTCCAGCTTGGGCTTCGGCGCGCCCGGCTGGTCGAGCCAGTACTGCGGGTCACGCGGCTCGTTCAGCTTAGGCCCACACTCGCCCTGCACGCCGGAACGCTCGATACGCGCCAGCATGGTGTCTTGCGCGTTAGCCAAGCCATCTAGGGCTTGCTGCGGGGTTTTGTCGCCACTGGCGGCTTCGGCAATAAACTGCCACCACAGCTGCGCCAAGCGCGGGTAATCCGGCACATTGGTGCCGGTGGGCGTCCACTGCACGCGTGCGGGGCTGCGATAGAACTCCACCAAGCCGCCAAGCTTCGGCGCGGCGTCGGTCATGGCTTGCGAGTTAATGTCGGAGGCGCGAATCGGCGTTAAACCCACCAAGGTTTTCTTCAGCGATACGGTTTTCGACACCACAAACTGCGCGTACAGCCATGCTGCCAAACGCTGCTTTTGCGGGGTTGAGTTGAGGAAGGTCCAAGAGCCGGTGTCTTGATAGCCAAGCTTCATGCCCTCTTCCCAATACGGACCTTTAGGCGACGGCGCCATACGCCACTTCGGCGTGCCGTCTTCATTCACTACCGGCAGACCGGCCTTGGTCATATCGGCAGTAAAGGCGGTGTACCAGAAGATTTGCTGCGCGACGTTACCCTGCGCCGGCACTGGGCCTGCTTCAGAGAAGGTCATGCCTTGCGCTTCTGGCGGCGCGTATTGGCGCATCCAATCCACGTATTTCGTGGTTGCATACACAGCCGCCGGGCCGTTGGTATCGCCACCACGCGCGACGCTGGAGCCCGCTGGGCGGCAGCCTTCCACACGAATGCCCCACTCATCCACCGGCAGACCATTGGGCAGGCCTTTGTCGCCAGCACCGGCCATGGAGAACCAAGCATCGGTGAAGCGCCAACCCAGCGACGGGTCTTTCTTGCCGTAGTCCATGTGGCCGTAGACGCGTTGACCGTCGATGTCTTTAACCTTCTCGGAGAAAAACTCGGCGATGTCTTCATAGGCCGACCAGTTCACTGGCACGCCCAGCTCGTAGCCGTAGATTTCTTTGAACTTGGCCTTTAAGTCGGCACGCTCAAACCAGTCGGCACGGAACCAATACAAGTTGGCGAACTGCTGATCGGGCAGCTGATACAGCTTGCCATCTGGGCCGGTAGTGAACGACAGGCCGATAAAGTCGTCCAGATCCAGCGTTGGCAAGGTGTAGTCCTTACCGTCGCCGGCCATCATGTCGCTGATGGGTACTACTTTGCCGTAGCGGAAGTGCGTACCGATCAGGTCGGAGTCATTGATGTAGCCGTCGTAGATGTTTTTGTCCGACTGCATTTGGGTTTGCAGCTTCTCGACCACGTCACCTTCTTGGATCAGATCGTGGTTGAGCTTAATGCCGGTGATCTCAGTGAAGGCCTTGGCCAGCACCTTGGATTCGTACTCGTGGGTGGCGATGGTTTCCGAGGCGACGTTAATTTCCATGCCACGGAACGGCTCAGCCGCCTTGATAAACCACTGCAACTCTTGCAGCTGCTGCTCGGCGGTTAAGGTGGATGGGCTGAACTCCGCCGCAATCCATTTTTTCGCCGCTTCTTCATAGGCATCCGCCCATGCTGCCCCGCTCACACTGGCCAGCGCGATAAACGCGGCCAACGCTCGGCTCTGTTGCCTTTTGTTGTTTTTGTTAAACATCGAGCTCTCCTTTTAGTAATGAAACGCCATCAACCCATCAGCCAACGGCGCTGTTGCCTTGCACCCCGCACTTGGGGCTTGCTACTAACCCCAACGCAGTACCAGCGCCAACCACAGCAGCGCCAGTACAGAGGCAATCCATAACGGCCAGCTGGTCAGCCCGAGCACCATCAGGTGCAAGTAAGCACTGCCCAGCAGGCCAATAAACAAACGGTCACCGCGGGTGGTGGTGATAGGCAGAAAGCCCTTGCGCTCGACACACGGCGAGCGGATTTCCCACACCGTCATCACCACCAAGAGCACCGCGATGCTGCTAAAGAAGGCTGCCGTCGGCAGCGTCCACGCCATCCATTCCATGCTTTGCTCCTTACACTCGGCCCAAGGCAAAGCCTTTAGCCACATGGTTACGCACAAACCAAATCACCAGCACGCCGGGCAAAATGGTCAGCACCCCAGCAGCGGCCAACACGCCCCAGTCGATGCCCGAGGCCGACACAGTGCGGGTCATCACCGCGGCAATCGGTTTGGCATTCACCGAGGTCAACGTGCGCGCCAGCAGCAGCTCAACCCACGAGAACATGAAGCAGAAAAACGCCGTCACGCCGATGCCCGAGCCAATCAGCGGGATAAAGATCTTCACGAAGAATTTGGGGAAGCTGTAACCGTCGATATAGGCGGTCTCGTCGATCTCTTTCGGCACGCCGGAGATAAACCCTTCGAGAATCCACACCGCCAGCGGCACACTGAATAAACAGTGCGCCAGCGCCACAGCAATGTGCGTATCGAACAAGCCAATCGAGGAATACAGCTGAAAGAACGGCAGCAAAAACACCGCTGGCGGCGCCATGCGGTTGGTCAGCAGCCAGAAGAACAAGTGCTTGTCGCCCAAGAAGCGATACCGCGAGAAGGCATAAGCCGCCGGCAACGCCACCAACAGCGAGATCAGCGTGTTCAGGCACACGTAATACAGCGAGTTGAGATAGCCCTGATACCAACTCGGGTCGGTGAAGATCACTTGGTAGTTAGCCAAGGTGAAATCCTGCGGCCACAAGGTCAGCCCGCCCAAGATCTCGGTATTGCTCTTGAACGACATGTTCAGCAGCCAGTAAATAGGCACCAGCAAAAACACAATAAACAGCGCCAGCACCACACGTTTGCGGATATTCATAGGCCCCTCAACGATTCTGGTCGGCATGGGTCATGGCGGTATAGAACAGCCACGACACCAGCAAGATGATCAGGAAGTACACCAGCGAGAACGCCGCCGCCGGCCCTAGGTCGAACTGCCCCACTGCCATCTGCGTCAGGGTTTGACTCAAGAAGGTGGTGGCATTGCCCGGCCCGCCGCCGGTGAGCACGAAGGGCTCGGTATAGATCATGAAGCTGTCCATAAAGCGCAGCAGCACGGCGATCAGCAACACGCTTTTCATCTTCGGCAGCTGGATGTAGCGGAACACCGCCCACGGCGTGGCGCGGTCGATGCGCGCCGCCTGGTAATACACATCGGGAATCGCCCTAAGCCCCGAGTAACACAACAGCGCCACCAGAGAGGTCCAGTGCCACACATCCATCACCAGCACAGTGACCCAGGCATCCATCGTGTTGGCGGCGTAGTTGTAGTCAAAACCCAGCGCATTCAGCGCCCACCCCATGAGGCCGATATCCGCACGGCCGAAGATTTGCCAGATGGTGCCGACCACGTTCCACGGGATCAGCAAGGGAATCGCCAGCACGATCAAGCACACCGACACCCAACGGCCTTTGGTGGGCATACACAGGGCGATGGCGATGCCGAGCGGAATCTCGATCAGCAGCACGCAGGCGGAGAAAATAAACTGGCGCAGCAGCGAGTCGTGCAGACGACTGTCTTGCAGCACTTGCTTGTACCAATCGGCGCCGACGAAGAAGCGCGTCGAGGCATCGAAGATGTCCTGCACCGAGTAATTCACCACCGTCATCATCGGCACGATGGCGCTGAAGGCGACCAGCAAAAATACCGGCAGCACTAACCACCAGGCCTTGTTATTCGGCACCTTATTCATGGCGCGACCTCCAGCAGGTAATCATCGGCGTAGAGCATCAACCACTGGCTGGGGAAGCTGATGTACACGCTGCGCTGCGGCACCGGCTGGTCTTCTTGCAGGCGCACTTTGAGCGGCTGGCCATCCAACTGCAGGCTGAGAATCTTGTAGGTGCCGAGGTCTTCGACATGCACGAGTTCGGCGTGCATTGCCTCGTCATGCTGGCCTTCCCACACGTGGACAAACTCTGGGCGAATGCCCAGCTGTAAGCGCTGTGGCTTTAGCTCAGCCAATCGCGCATTCAGCGCCGCCGACAACGGCACCTCGGTGTTGGCAAAGCGCACGCCGCCGTCGCACGGGGTAACGTCGATCAGATTCATGCCGGGACTACCGATGAAGTAGCCAACAAAGGTGTGCCGCGGCCGCTCGAACAGTTCGCGCGGGGTGCCGAACTGGACGATCTGCCCGCCGTACATCACCGCGATCTTATCCGCGAAGGTCGAGGCCTCCAGCTGATCGTGGGTGACGTAAATCATGGTGATATTGAACTGCTCGTGAATCTGTTTGAGCTTGCGGCGCAGCTTCCACTTGAGGTGCGGGTCGATCACCGTGAGCGGCTCGTCGAACAGAATCGCCGACACGTCATCGCGCACTAAGCCACGGCCCATGGAGACTTTTTGTTTCTCGTCGGCGCTTAAGTTGCTGGCCTTTTTCTTCAGCAGTGGGTGCAGCTCGAGCACTTCGGCAATCTCGTGCACCTTGCTCATGATGCGCGGCTCATCCATGCCCTGATTGCGCAGCGGAAAAGCCAGGTTGTCGTACACCGTCATGGTGTCGTAGACCACCGGAAACTGGAAAACCTGGGCAATGTTGCGCGCTTGCGGGGTGAGTTCGTTAACCACTTGGCCATCGAACTGCACTTGCCCTTCAGACGGCACCAACAGGCCGGAAATAATGTTCAGCAAGGTCGACTTGCCGCAGCCCGACGGTCCCAACAAGGCATACGCCCCGCCTTGCTCCCACACGTGGGTCATGGCGCGAATGGCGTAATCGTCATGGCCTTGTGGCGCGGCGCTGTAGCTATGCGCCAAATCCTGTAAGCGAATCTCGGCCATCAGGCGACCCTCCCTACTTTGCTGCGTGGCGCCTGCACCAACTGGCCGGCCTGATCGAAGGCAAACAGCTTGTGGGTGGGGATATAAATCAGGATGTCGCTATCGACGGCGTATTCGTGCACGCCGGGCAAGTGCAGCACCAACACAAAGTGTTCGTTGCGCACGTGCAAAAAGGTTTCTGAGCCGCTGATCTCGGCCAAGTCGACCTGCACAGCCAGCTCCAAGTCATCGTCATTGGAGGGCACCAAACCAATGTGGCTCGGACGTACACCAAAGCGGTAGTCGGCCACGGGCAGGTCTTGCAGATCATTGTTCAGCGGGAAATGCACCGCATCGGCGAAGCTCACTTCGGTGCTACTGATTTTGCCGGGGATCAGATTGATCGGCGGCTCGGAGAACAACTCAGCGGCCAGCACCTGCTGCGGGCGGTGATATACCTCGGCGGTTTTGCCACTCTGAATCACTCGTCCTTCATGCAGCAGCGTGGTGGTACCGCCCAGCGCCAGTGCCTCGTTAGGCTCGGTGGTGGCGTACACGGCAATGGTGTGGCGAGTTTTGAACAGCTCGCGCATTTCTTGGCGCAGCTCTTCGCGTAGCTTGTAGTCCAAGTTGACCAGCGGCTCGTCAAACAGCACCAACTCGGCGTCTTTTACTAAGGCGCGGGCCATGGCGGTGCGCTGCTGCTGACCGCCGGACAACTCCAGCGGGTAACGCGCCAACAATGGCTCGATATGCAGCATGCGCGCGGTATCACGCACGCGCTGTTCGATCTCCTCCTGCGCCATGCGCGCTTGACGCAGCGGCGAGGCGATGTTGTCGAACACCGTCATGGTCGGGTAGTTGATGAATTGCTGATAGACCATCGACACGTTGCGTTGGCGAACCGGCACGCCGGTAACATCCGCGCCGTTCATCAGCACGCGGCCAGAAGTCGGGCGATCTAAGCCGGCCAGTAAACGCATCAAGCTGGTTTTCCCGGCCAGGGTGCGCCCGAGCAGAACATTGAACGATCCGGGTTCGAAACTTAAACAGGCGTCGTCGATATACACCTGGTTATCCACGACACGGCTGACGTGTTCGAGGGTCAGAGACATAGCAGGCCCTTATTCTTGTTGATGCCTTTTGCGTACTTGTGAGCGATTGCGCAACCTGCGCACGCCCTTACGCTGCTTACAACCACTAAGCGAGGCGCATGCCAAACACTGCAACTTGGGTGAAATAATTTTCTATCTTGTTGTTTTTATTGATAAATCATTAAAAAAACCGGCCCTCCACCTGCCTAGCGAACATGGCGCGGCGTGTTCACTCTGAACAATTGAACACTGCGCAAGGTGTTGACACTGAACAGTGTTGAACAACACCCTGTGAGCAATTAGCACCGCGCACAACAACAAACAGCGGCACAGGCAGGGACCCCCATGACAGAGGCCAACACGCCCCTTTCGCATGAAGCATTGATTGAAGATTCGTGGTCGCGCTGCCGCGCCTTTGGTCTGACACACGGCAGCGCCCCCAGCTTTGGCCAGGCCTCAGCCGGTGCCGTCAGCGCCCTGCAAGACAGCCACCATCAGCTGGTAAAAACCACGCAACTGGAAGTGCTGCCCTATTACCGCAATATTCTGGCCAACTCCAAGTGCTTGATCATGCTGGCCGATAACCAAGGCCAACTGCTGCAAACCTGGGGCGACCAGCGCTTTATCGACGCGCCGTACAGCGCAGGCTTCGCCCCCGGCGCCAATTGGCTGGAACGCGGCACCGGCACCAATGCCATTGGCACGGCGCTATCTTGCGGGCATGCGGTGCATATCCAACACGATGAGCACTTCTTAAAAGCCAACCGCTTTATGACCGGCTCCGCCTCGCCGATTTTTAACGAGCAGCGCGAGATGGTCGCCGTGTTGGATGTCTCCAGCGACAGCTATCTGCCGGCGGCGCACACCTTGGGCATGGTGAAAATGATGAGCCAGTCGGTGGAAAACCGACTGATTCTTAACCTGTTTCGCGAGCGCTATTTCCAGCTGACCTTTAACACCAGCCTAGAGAACCTCACCAGCCCGTGGTCGGGCCTACTGGTGTTTGATGAAGACGGCTTTATTGTCTCGGCCAACCGCCGTGCCGACAGCTTGCTGGGCGTGCAGCTCACCCGTTTAAGTCTGGATAAACTGTTCGACGCGCCGTTAAACCGCCTACTCAATCAACCTGACGGCCTACCCTTTAGCCTGCGCACCCACGGCCAGCTGCGCTTTCATGCACGCCTTGAGCGCCCTACTCAGCCAGCGCCGATCAAAGCCCGCGACTTTCGCCCCAGCAGCGCAGCGAGCACTCCAGCGCCGCCAAGCAACAGCGAGGCTGCGCCTGGCGTACTGACCTTAGAGGCGATTAACCTAGGCGACCCGCGCGTGGATAAAGCTGTGCGCCAAGCCGAGCGGTTGCTGGAAAAAGACATCCCGATTCTGGTGCAGGGCGAAACCGGCGTGGGCAAAGAGGTGTTCGTCAAAGCCCTGCACCACGCGAGCTCGCGCGCCAAGCAAAACTTAGTGGCGGTTAACTGCGCGGCGATTCCCGCCGAGCTGGTGGAGTCCGAGCTGTTTGGCTACGAAAAAGGCGCCTTCACAGGTGCCAGCCAAAAAGGCAGCGTCGGGCTGATTCGCAAAGCGCACAAAGGCACCCTGTTTTTAGATGAAGTCGGCGACATGCCGCTGCGCGTGCAGGCTCGCCTGCTGCGTGTACTGCAAGAGCGCTGCGTGCAACCGCTGGGCAGTAGCGAGCTGTATCCGGTGGATATCCGCTTGATCTCCGCCACCAACCGGCCGCTGCGCTTAGACGTAGAGCAGCAACTGTTTCGCCAAGACCTGTATTACCGCATCAGTGGCCTAAACCTTGAACTGCCGCCGCTGCGTGAGCGCAGCGACCGCCAAGCTTTGTTCCAGCGCCTCTGGCAACACCATCGCGAACCCCACCAACAGGCAGGCTTAAGCGCCGAAGTGCTGACGCTGTTTGACCAACACCCTTGGCCCGGCAACCTGCGCCAGCTCAGCAGCGTGATGCAAATCGCCTTAGCCATGGCCGACGAACAAGCCATTCAAGCTGAGCACCTGCCGGATGATTTCTTCGCCGACTTGCCGTCTCAGCCAAGCAATCTAATGCCTAAGCAAATAACACCGGGAGACAGCAGCGACAGCGACGACCTCGCCGCGCTATGGGCAGCCAGTGACGGCAATGTCTCGGAGCTCGCCCGTCAGCTAGGTGTTAGCCGCAACACTCTGTATAAACGTTTGCGCGAGCAAGGCCTGAAATAACGCCTATTCAAGCTCATGCTTAAGCCCTCACCGCTAAGGACAGCCCCATGACCAGCACCACCCTCAACCCCATCGACGCCAATCGGCAAGCGTGGGACTACTCCGCCGCCCTGCACCGGCAAAGTGCTAGCTGGCAGGCGCTGTGTACGGCCATTCGCGCCGCAGACTTTAATTGCTTCGACGCCACCCTGCTCGCCCGCTTAACCGCCCTCGATATAGCCGGTAAACACGTGGTGCAAGTGGGCTGCAACAATGGCCGCGAGTGTTTTGCCTTATATGCACTCGGCGCCGCTGCGGTGACCGGCATCGACCAATCGGCGGAGTTTCTTGCCCAAGGCGCCGAGCTAAACCAACTGAGCCCGCACGAGGTGCGTTTTGTCGCCTGCGACATCCACCAAGCGCCGAGCGAGTTGCACGGCCAGTTCGATGTATTACTGATCACCATCGGCGTGCTGAATTGGATGCCCAACCTCACGGCATTTTTTGCCGCAGCCAGCGCCCTATTACGCAGTGGCGGGCAAGTGCTGATCTACGAAACCCACCCGCTACTGGAAATGCTCGACCCATACAGCAGCACGCCGCTGCAACTGGTAAACAGCTACTTTCAGGCCGGCCCCTGCGTCGATTATGAGGCGATTGTTTACGAGGGCGCAGCGCCGGCCAGCGAACACCCGAGCGTGTGGTTTACCCACAGTTTGGCGGAGGTGTTCAGCGCCCTACTCGCCAACGGCTTACAGATCAGCCACTTTGCCGAATACCCGCACTGCAATCGCGAAGAGTGCTACGAGCAGTACGAGAGCCAAGCGATTCAGCTGCCCATGTGTTACACGCTAGAAGCCTGCAAATAGATTGAGTGGCTGCACAACCTAAGCACGGCGTTACGCGGTGCTCACATCCTCGCCTACCAAAAGGTATGTCTCGTATGCTGCGCTCCGGGCGCCTTGCGCTTCGGCTGTTCGCCGACTCAATAGGGATCAGCACACAACAAAAAGCCCGGCTCGCTTAACGCTGCCGGGCTTTTTGTTGTAAGGCGCTTAAGTAACGCTGGCTTAGTCCGCCAAGCGCCAGGTTGTGCCGCCTTTGCCGTCTTCCAGCACCACGCCCATGGCGGTGAGCTGGTCGCGGATGCGGTCGCTTTCCGCCCAGTTCTTATCGGCACGCGCTTGCAGGCGAGCGGCGATCAAGGCGTCGACTTCGGCGGCATCCACTTTGCCGGCAGCACCCGCTTGGAGGAACTCTTCCGGTGCCAGTTGCAGCACACCCAGCACCTCAGCCAACGCTTTCAAGCGCGCCGCTAAGCCAGCGGCGGCTTGCAGGTCGGTGTCGCGCAGGCGGTTCACTTCACGTGCCAGCTCAAACAGCACGGCGCAGGCTTCGGGGCTGTTGAAATCGTCGTCCATCGCTGCCGCAAAACGCTCGGCATACGCCTCGCCGCCTGCAACAGGCACTTCTGGCAGGCCTTTTAAGGCGTTGTAGAAGCGTTCCAGCGCCGCTTTGGCTTCTTTTAAGCTGTCTTCGGCGTAGTTGATCGGGCTGCGGTAGTGGCTGGACACCAGCAGGTAGCGCACTACCTCGGGGTGGTACTTTTCCAGCACTTCGCGGATGGTGAAGAAGTTACCCAAGCTCTTGGACATCTTCTCGCCATCCACGCGCACAGCGCCGGCGTGCATCCACGCGTTGGCGTACTGCTTGCCGGTGGCCGCTTCGCTCTGGGCGATTTCGTTTTCGTGGTGCGGGAAGACTAAGTCTGGGCCACCGCCATGAATATCGAAGGTGTCGCCCAAGCAGCAGGTGGACATCACCGAGCACTCGATGTGCCAACCGGGTCGGCCTTTGCCCCACGGCGAATCCCAGCTCGGCTCGCCGGGCTTGGCGGCTTTCCACAGCACGAAATCCAGCGGATCTTCTTTGGACTCATCAACCTCGATGCGCGCACCGATTTTTAAGTCTTCAATTTTGCGCCGCGACAGCTTGCCGTAGCCGACAAACTTGACCACGCGGTAGTACACATCACCATTGCTGGCGGGGTAGGCAAAGCCTTTGTCGATCAGGGTTTGGATCATGCTGTGCATGCCGTCGATATGCGCAGTAGCGCGCGGCTCGATATCCGGGCGCAGCACATTGAGGCGCGCTTCGTCTTCATGCATAGCGGCGATCATGCGCTCGACCAGCACTTCAAACGGCTCGCCGTTTTCGTTGGCGCGCTTGATGATCTTGTCGTCGATGTCGGTGATATTGCGCACGTAGGTTACGTCGTAACCGCGCGCGCGCAGCCAGCGAGTGACCACGTCAAAAGCGACCATCACGCGGGCGTGGCCGATGTGGCAGAAGTCATAGACCGTCATGCCACACACGTACAAACGCACTTGGTTGCCCACCAGCGGTTTGAATTCGGCTTTTTCTTTGCTCAGGGTGCTGTAAATGGAAAGCGCCACGCTTAGCCTCCCCAGCTATCGCGCAGGGTTACGGTGCGGTTAAACACCGGCAGGCCTGGCTTGGAGTCTTTTAAGTCGGCGACAAAGTAGCCTTCGCGCTCGAACTGGAAGCGGTCTTCCGCTGCGGCATTGCCCAGCGACGGCTCGGCACGGCAACCGGTGAGCACTTGCAGCGACTCGGGGTTGATGTTGTCGAGGAAGCTGCCGCCGTCTTCGCTCTTCTCCGGGTTAGCGGATTTGAACAGGCGGTCGTACAAACGCACTTCGCACTCGACGCTCTCGGCAGCCGGCACCCAGTGGATCACGCCCTTGACCTTGCGGCCCTCGGGGTTCTTACCCAGGGTGTTCTCGTCGTAGCTGCAGCGCAGCTCAACGATGTTGCCGGCGGCGTCTTTGATCGCCTCATCGGCGCGGATCACATAGCTGCCGCGCAGGCGCACTTCGCCGCCGGGAATCAAACGCTTAAAGCCTGCTGGAGGCACTTCTTCGAAGTCGCTGGCGTCGATGTAGATCTCACGGCTAAACGGCAGCACGCGCACGCCCATGTCTTGCTTGGGGTGGCAGGGCAGTTCGAGGTTTTCGACTTGGCCTTCTGGGTAGTTGGTAATCACTACCTTGAGCGGCTTGAGCACGCACATGGCGCGCGGCGCGTTGGCATCCAAGTCATCGCGAATGGCGAACTCGAGCATGCCAACATCCACCACACCACCGGCGCGGTTAACGCCGATCATGTCGCAGAAGGTGCGAATCGACGCAGGGGTATAACCACGGCGGCGATAGCCCGATAGCGTGCTCATGCGCGGGTCATCCCAACCGGCCACATGGTTTTCATCCACCAGCTGTTTGAGTTTGCGCTTGCTGGTGATGGTGTAGTTGAGGTTTAGGCGGGCAAATTCGTACTGACGCGGCTGCGCCGGCACCGGCAGGTTTTCCAAGAACCACTCGTACAGCGGGCGGTGGTCTTCAAATTCCAGCGTGCAGATGGAGTGAGTGATGCCTTCCAGTGCATCCGACTGACCATGGGTGAAATCGTAGCTGGGGTAGATGCACCACTTGTCGCCTGTCTGATGGTGATGGGCGTGACGAATGCGGTAAAGAATCGGGTCGCGCAGGTTCATGTTCGGCGACGCCATGTCAATCTTGGCACGCAGCGCACGGGCGCCATCGGGGAACTCACCGGCTTTCATGCGCGCAAACAGGTCGAGGTTTTCCGCCACACTGCGCTCGCGGAACGGGCTGTTCTTGCCCGGCTCGGTGAGGCTGCCGCGGTATTCGCGGGCTTCTTCCGGCGACAGGTCACACACATAAGCTTTGCCAGCGTTGATCAGGTGCACCGCCCAATCATGCAGCTGCTCGAAGTAGTTCGAGGCATAGCGCTCTTCACCCGCCCACTGGAAACCCAGCCACTGCACATCGCTCTTGATCGCGTCGATGTACTCTTGGTCTTCTTTGGCCGGATTAGTGTCGTCGAAACGTAAGTTGCACTGCCCGCCAAACTCTTCTGCCAAGCCGAAGTTCAAACAAATGCTCTTGGCATGCCCGATATGCAGGTAGCCATTGGGCTCCGGCGGAAAACGGGTCACGATGGCAGCGTGCTTGCCGCTCTCTAAGTCGCCCTGCACGACCGCGCGCAGGAAATTGGCAGCTTTTTCGACGGTGGGTTTACTCATGAGTCCTTTTCGCTGTGCTTAGCGGCCGGGGTAGGCCAGAAAAATCAAAGGCCGTATCATACCCGAAGCGGCCAAGCCCCTGACAGGCAAGCAGGCGAAAACTGTCGGCCCTCCTCTTTCTTTATCGGCATGAGCACTCAGGCATGATCAAACTGCATACCAACTTTGGCGTGATTACCTTGAACCTGTTTGAAGACAAGGCGCCCAAGACCTGCGCCAACTTCAAGGAATACGTAAAAAGCGGCCATTACGACGGCACCGTGTTTCACCGCGTGATTAACAACTTCATGATTCAAGGCGGCGGCTTTGCTCAGGGCATGGAGCAAAAATCCACCCGCGCACCGATCGAAAACGAAGCCGACAACGGCGTGGCCAACAAAGTCGGCACCATCGCCATGGCACGCACCCAAGACCCGCACTCTGCCAGCGCACAGTTCTTTATCAACGTGGCGGATAACGACTTCTTGAACCACTCCAGCAAGTCGATTCAGGGCTGGGGCTATGCGGTATTCGGTGAAGTCACCGAGGGCATGGACGTGGTTAACAGCATCAAGCAAGTGGCCACCACCAGCCGCATGGGCCATCAAGATGTGCCAGCGGAAGATGTGGTGATCGAGCGTGCTGAGATCGTCGAGTAACGCGTGCGCGTTCTGTTCATTTCAGACCTGCACTTAGAAGAGGAGCGCCCGGACATTACCCGGGCGCTCCTACGTTTTCTTGATCAGCAGGCCACCGGCTGTGATGCGCTGTATATCTTGGGCGACTTCTTTGAAGTGTGGATTGGCGACGATGCGCAAGCGCCGTTTCAGCGCGACATCGCCGCTAAGCTCAAGGCCTTAAGCGCCAGCGGCTGCAAGCTGTACCTGATGCACGGCAACCGCGACTTTATGCTCGGCAAGCGCTTTTGCCAGCAGGCCGGCGCCACCTTACTGAAAGACCCGACCGTCATCCCGCTCAACGGCCAGCCCGTGCTGCTCACCCACGGCGATTTGCTGTGCAGCGACGACGTGGGCTATCAAAAGCTGCGACGTATTCTGCGCAACCCCATCACCTTGTGGATTTTGCGCCACCTGCCACTGGCCAAGCGCCAGCAACTGGCGCGCAAGCTGCGCAACCAGAGCAAAAACAGCACGCAGATGAAGGCCGCCGAGATCATGGACGTGAACAACCGCACGGTCAGCGAGTATCTAGAGCGCTATGCCTGCAACACGCTGATCCACGGTCATACCCACCGCCCCGCGCAGCATCAGCACAACGTCGACGGCCACACCGCTGAGCGCTGGGTATTGGGCGACTGGGATAAAGCCCTGTGGTTTATTGAAGCCAATGAGCAAGGCTTAACCCTGCAACAACAACCCCTGTAATCAGACCGGCACGCCGGAGTGAAAGCGAAACTGCTCATCCGGCGTGCTAATCAGGCGGTTTTCTTCGGCACGAATCTCGGCAATCCGCGCTTCAACATCCTCGCCCTCGGCATACAGGCGCGCTAACTCGATATAGCCCTGGTAGTGGCGCCCTTCGCTTTCCAGTAGCCCTGCGTAGAACTTCGCCAGTTCTGCATCTAAGTGCGGCACCAATGCGGCAAAGCGCTCGCACGAACGCGCCTCAATAAACGCGCCGACAATCAAGATATCGATCAGCTTGTGCGGCTCCTGAGGGCGCACCAGTGTGCGTAAACCGGCTGCATAGCGCGAGGCGCTTAAGCCTTTGAGGGCAATGCCGCGTTTTTTAATCAGCCGCGTCACTTGCTCGAAATGCACCAGCTCTTCGCGCACTAAGCGCGACATCTTGGCCGTCAGCTCGGGGCGGTTGATGTGCCGGCCGAGCAAGCTCAAGGCACTTTGCGCAGCTTTATATTCCAGCACGCGGTGATCGAGCAGCAGTATCTCTTGCTCGCGCAAAGCACGCTCTATCCAGGCTTGCGGCGTGGTCACATGGCCTAAAAACTCAATAATCGGCTCCAGAATCGCCGGTGCAGTCATCACCAATAACCTTCAATCAATCAACCAATGCAGGAATAACCATTCACCCGCACCATAAGCTGTGGCAGGCTGAACGTGGTGGCGGATTATAACGATAAAAAATCAAACGCCTGTTTGAGCTCGTATTGATATACGTCAAACGCCCAGCCAGCTGTCGGGCTAGAGTACTTGCAGAAATAACTAGAACCATTCAGGGAGACACGTATGCAAGCCATTCGAAGTATTTTGGTTGTGGTTCATCCCAGCCTACCCGAGACCCTTGCTCTTAAACGCGCCAAGCTGATTGCCGGCGTGACGCAATCGCACCTGCATCTGCTGGCTTGCAGTAAAGATGAGCAAACCGACTTCTTAACTGACCTAACCGACAAGCTCCAAGCCGACGGTTTTAGCGCCAGCGCGCAGACTGCATGGCACAAGAGCCTGCACGAAACCATCATCATGGTGCAGCAAACCGAAGGCTGCGGCTTAGTGGTTAAACAGCACCTGCCAGATAACCCGCTGAAAAAAGCCCTGCTCACCCCCGATGACTGGAAGCTGCTGCGCCACTGCCCCGCTCCGGTGCTGATGGTTAAGCACGACCGTCCGTGGGCCGATGGCAAAGTGTTGGCCGCCGTGGATGTCGGCAACAACGATGGCGAGCACAAAATGCTGCATGCCAGCTTAGTTAGCCACGCTGTGGATATCGCCAACTTAGCGAAAACCGAAGCGCACATCGTCAGTGCTTACCCAGCGCCTATGCTGTCTGCGGCGGACCCTACCTTCCAACTGAAAGAAACCATCGAAGCGCGCTACCGCAGTGCTTGTGCTGGCTTTATGCAAGAGCACGGCTTGAGCGAAGCGCAACTGCACTTAGCCGAAGGCCCAGCCGACGTGCTGATTCCGCAAACCGCGCATGAGATTGGCGCCGTAGTCACTGTGATGGGCACTGTGGCCCGCTCCGGCATTGCCGGCGCGCTGATCGGCAACACCGCCGAAGTGGTGCTGGATGCGCTGGAAACCGACATTCTGGTGCTCAAGCCGGAAGACGTGATGGAGCATCTGGAAACCCTGCTGGCCAGCAATAGCTAGCGCCAGTTAATAGCCACTTGCCAGCCAAAGCCCTGCTCTGCAGGGCTTTTTTGTGCCTGTTCACAGCATTTTCGCCAGCAGGCGCACAAAACTGACGATTTCTCAGCATGAGCCCATAAAGCATCTACGCTGCAACAGGTCTGATCGACGCAGTAAAGGACGCACGCGGCTGCAGCCACAAGCCTAGGCCGCACCCAACTCACTCCAAATAAGGATTGGAGCCATGCTAAGAAAAACCCTACGACCCACCGCAACACTCGGTGCTGTCTGTCTTTTTGGCCTGAGCGCCCCTCTGCTGGCCGCACCCGCCAGTAGCAGCTCGCTGTTTGACCACTTCTGGAGCCCAGAACGGCTGCATCCGCATGAATGCCGTAGCGGCTTATTCAGCAACAGCCCGCTCACCCTGCCGCGCTGCATGCAGGCCAGTAACACCCTGCATCACCTACAAATGCTCGACAGCATTGCCCAAGCCAATAATGGCACTCGCGCAGCCGGCTTACCGGGCTATCAGGCATCACTGGATTACATCCAGAACACCTTAGAAAATGCTGGCTACCGTACCCAGCTGCAGGCTTTCCCCTTCACGGCCTTCTACCCGCAAGGCCCCGGGGCATTGGCCATCACCCTGCCCAGCCCGAAAAGCTATGCCTGGGAAACCGACTTCACCTACCTGTCGCAAACCGAGCCGGGCAACCTGACCGCGAGCATTCACGCGGTTGACCTGCAATTGGGTGACGGCAACAGCTCCACCAGCGGTTGCGAAACCGAGGACTTTACCGGCTTCCCAGCCGGTGCCGTGGCGTTAGTGCAACGTGGCGCCTGTACCTTTGCGCAAAAAGTCGAAAACGCGGCCGCCGCTGGTGCCAGCGCGGTCATCATCTTCAACCAAGGCAACAGCGAAGACCGTAAAGGCCTGCTCAACGCCACGCTAGGTGACGCCTACGCCGGCGGTATTCCAGCAGTTTTTGCCACCTATGCGGTGGGCGAAGAGCTGAATCAGGCCGCCGGCACGCAAGTCGCCCTAGCGGTGGATGTGGTGCGCGAGCAAACCGAAACCTTCAACCTGATTGCCGAAAGCAAGCGCGGCAACCCCGAGAATGTGGTGATGCTCGGGGCGCACTTGGATTCAGTGTTTGAAGGCGCCGGGGTTAATGACAACGGCAGCGGTAGCGCCGCCTTATTGGAGCTAGCCTTGCAGATGCGCAAAGCGCGGCCAGTGAACAAGCTGCGCTTTGCTTGGTGGGGCGCGGAGGAGTCGGGCTTGGTGGGTTCCACCCACTACGTCACCAACTTGCCTGCCGAAGAGAAGGCGAAGATCAAGGTCTATCTGAACTTTGACATGATCGCCTCACCGAACTTTGCCTACTTCATCTATGACGGCGATGGCTCGGAGTTCGGCCTTGAAGGCCCGCCCGGCTCAAAAGCGGTCGAAGCCTTGTTCGAGAAGTACTATCGCCTGCGCGGCCTGCCATCGCAGGGTGATGAAATCAGCTTCCGCTCCGACTATGCGCAGTTCTTCTTGGACGGCATTGCCTTTGGCGGCCTGTTTACCGGCGCCGAAGACATCAAGAGTGAAGAACAAGCCAGCCGTTACGGCGGCACGGCCGGCGAAGCCTTCGACCCTTGCTATCACCAAGCCTGCGACAACATCAATAACTTGGATAGACGCGCTTTGGAGGTCAACGGCGACGCTATCGCGTTTGTCACCAGCTGGTTTGCCTTATCGACCAAGCTGATCGACGACGAGAAAGCCACTCCACCAACCCCAGCTCCGCTGATGAAAGCGCGCTCCGCTGCGTATGACATCACCCATTGGGGCAAACACTGGATTAAATAAGCCGTTAACAACAAGGCCCGCATCATGCGGGCCTTGTTGTATAGAACAGACCAGCGGGCAGCGTTATGCCAGCAGCACAACCCCAGCGGCGACAGCCAACACCAACACCGACAGGCCCAGTAACAGCGGTGCCTTCGAGCTAGCCGGCGCGGCAGCCAATGCCGCTTTCGGCGCCGTTTGTGGCACTTCGATACGCCCCGACTGCACCGACTGAGGTACCGGCTTGGGCAAGTCCAACGCCTTCATGAACAAGGTAGCGTCTTCTTCCTCGTGCGCTTGCACGCCGCTGACTTTGGGGCCAATCACCAGCAGCAAGACACCGCCCATCTGCACCAAATCACCGGGTTGCAGGCTGGCAGCAGCGACTTTCTTCTGGTTAACCAAAATGCCATTGGCAGAACCTAAGTCTTTCACCTCCAGCACGCCATCGCGGAAGAAAAATTCGGCATGCCGGCGCGACAGCTGCGGGTCTTCGAAGCAGGCATCGCACTTCACCGAGCGGCCCAAGGTCAACGAGCCCTTGAGCGGGAACTTCTTGCCCTGCCCCTCGCCTTGCATCACTTGCAGGCTCCACAAAGCCGGCTGATGGCTACGCGCCGGGCGCTGATTGGGGTCGCTCAGCTCCAGCTCTGTCAGCCCCAAGCGCAGCACATCACCAGCACGCAACTGGTAACGACTGCCGATACGCTCACCGTTAACGTAAGTGCCTTTTTCGCTGCCGCAATCGCTTAAGTAGTAGTGGCCTCCTTCGTGCTCAAGGCGTGCATGCTCAGCGCTAATGCCCTGACCTTGCAGCTGCAAAGTGGCCGTAGCGCCACTACCGAGCAGCAAGCTGTCTTCGGTGAGCCAACGGTCGGCTTGCGATTGATCACGAAAATGCAGTTTCAACATGGTGTGCATCACCTCTGGGTGCAAAACACAAAAACGCTGCGCTTACGTTGGCAGCACAACGTCAGTTAAACACCCGATTCCACAGGCGTTTTAACGGATTAGCTTCTGGCTGGCTGGGCTGCTCTGCTGCGCTGCCGGCGCTGGGCCTAGCGGGCTCAGCCTGCCGCTGTTGGCGCGCCGCCCGTGCCGAGCTTAACAGCGACTCGTGCTCGCGCTTTAAACGCAGCAGCTCGGCATCTTGCGGCGCTACGCTGAGGCCCTGCTGGATATACGCCAGCGCCTGCGGGAAATTCGGCTGACGGTAAGCCGCGCGCGCCAGTTGCGCAAAGCGTTTACCCACTTGCTCAAGCCCCGTGCGCGCTGGGCCGTTATCCGGGTCTTGCGCCAACACCTGATTAAAGTAGTACACAGCACTGTCTTGCTCAGGCTCGAGCAACTGGCCGGACTGTAAGCGTGCATGGCCTTGCGCAACCAGCCACGCCCAATGCGCCTGCTGCACACGCACTAAACCCTGACTTGCCTCGGCTTGCTCAGGTTGCAGCAAGAGCACCTGCTCGAAATAGTATTCGGCGTTATCTTCAGCCGGGCTGCGCAGCTGGCCTTGTTGCAAGCGCTCTTCGGCCAGCAACAGCAGCTCGGCAATGCGCGCCGCCTTGACTCGCTCAAGGCCATTGAGCGCTTGTTCGTTATCACCGTCTAAGCGCAGCACCTGGTTAAAGCTGGCTTGCGCGTTATCGCCCGCTGGCGTCATCAACTGGCCCAGCGCCATTTGCTGCTCGGCAAGCTGCAAGTAATCGCTGATACGTTCTTGGCGCAGCCAAAACAGCCAAGCACCAGCAATCACTAAACCTACACCCAAGCTCAAAAGCGTCCAGCTCAGTACGCTCAAACCCTGTGCCCCGGCGCGTTTACCGGCCACTGCCGGCGCTGCTGGCGTTGTCTTCGTAGGCAGCGCCAGAGCGGGACGTAATTGGGTTTCGTCTAGATCTTCGTCGTCGCTTTCTAGGGCATCCAGCTGCTGCAACAAGCTGGCACAGCTGTCTAGGCGCTGCGCCGGGTCTTTGGCCAGCAGGCTGTTGACTAGCGGCTGGTAGTGCTGCAAACCCGCCGGCAATTGCGGAATGGGCAACTGCACATGTTTGAGCACCGTCTGCGTGTAGTTATCGCCACGAAACGGATTAACGCCGGTGAGCATTTCTAGCCACATCACGCCCAAGCTATACAGGTCGCAACGCGCGTCGATTTGCTCGCCACGTGCTTGCTCTGGGCTGATATACGAGGGGCTACCGACAGCAATGCCGAACTGAGTCAGCTCGCTATCCACTGCCAGCTCTTTGGCGATACCAAAGTCGCTGATCACCGCACTGCCATCGGCGCGAAAGAGGATATTCGCCGGCTTTAAATCGCGATGTACCAAGCCGCGCTCATGCACCACCCGCAGGCCACTGGCCAGCTGACGGAGAATCTCCAGCGCACGCTTAGGATCTAACGGCTGGCCTTTAAACTGGGTCAGATCGCCACCGGCGACAAACTCCATGGCAATGTAATGGCGTCCATCGTCCAGCTGGCCGATGTCATAAATGGTGATGATCGACGGGTGATTCAGCGAGGCCAACATGTGCCCTTCACGCACAAAGCGGGCGCTGAAGTCCTCGTCGGTTTTGAGCAGCACCTTGATCGCCACTTTACGTTTGAGCGACAACTGGGTGGCCAAATACACCTCGGCCATACCGCCTTTACCTAAGCGGCCATGCACCTGATAACCGGGAATTTCGATCAGCGTTTCGCTCATCGCCAACACACCCTCAACCACGTCGCCAAATTCGTTTGTACCAAGGCCGCGCTTCTGCCAGCGGCGGCGCATCATAAGGCCGCGCGAGCAGCACGCAAGAAATATTGTCGTGGCCACCGGCGGCTTCTGCCGCGCTAATCAAGGCCAGCAAGCGGCTTTGCAGCGTGCCTTCGCCGTGTGCCAACAGAGCAATCTGCGCATCGTCCAACTCGCCGGTCAGGCCGTCGCTACATAATAAGAGCAGCTCGCCACTGCGCAGCTCGCCGTCTAGCAGGCCTACCTGCAGAGGCCCGGGCTCACGCCCTAAACACTGGGTCACGATATTGCGCCGTGGGTGCTCACGCGCTTCATCGACCGACAGTTGGCCGGCATCGATCATCGCTTGCACCCAGCTGTGATCATGGCTGAGCTGTTCGATATACCCAGCGCCTACACGATAGGCTCGGCTATCGCCTACCCAAGCCAATTCGAAGTGAAAACCGTCAAAGCGGGCCGCGACCACCGTAGAGCCCATACCGATGCGATCGGCATGGCCTTCAGCCTCGGCGCGCACATAGTCATTGGCATGCTGGATGGCCGCTTCTAACGTGGCCCCGGCAGTCAACTGGCTCTGCAAGGCTTCGATCACCAAGGCGCTGGCCAACTCACCTTTCTGGTAGCCGCCCATGCCATCGGCCACGGCCCACAGCCCCAGCGCTGGGTCTGCGAGCACCGCGTCTTCGTTATGTTCACGCACCGCACCAACAACACTGTGCGCGCAAAAATCCAGATACGCCGCTTGGGTGGCAAGAGACATGGCAGGCCTTAAATCGCAACTGGGCAACAAACCGCCATCATGCCTTGCGCGCTGTAAGCACACCACGGCTTAGGCGTAACAAACCGTCGAAGTGTTAAAACGTCGAGGTTATTCAGCGCTTAGCTTGGCAAAGTGGCTGAGCCGTTCAGTTCACTTGGCCTCGCTATTGAGCAGTAGGCCCGGCTCGATATAGCGCTGGTAATGCGCCTGCGAGAGCAAAAAATACTCTTGCTCGATAGCATCGCGCAGGGTGGTCAGGCTGACGTCCTGAAACTCGCGGGTGACGGCCACGCCGTAGGCGGTTAAATCGCTGATTTGCCCGGCGCCACGCTGAATCAGCCGATAGGCCAAAAAATAAGCGTTGTGACTGTCTTTTGGCAGCATGCTGCGCGCACTCAGCTCATTCTTTAAACGCGGCAAGTCAAACACCTCGACGCGCGAGCTGATCACCTGCACCAATAAAGACTCTAAACGCCGCCACACCGCGCGTTTGGCCTCTTCGTCGTAGCCATTCCAGTCCACCACTTCATGGTGAAAACGCTTACAGCCACGGCAGACCACATCGCCATACACGGTAGAGCACAGCCCTACACACGGTGTTTTAACCCGCTCGCCCTGCATAAACCCTAACTCTTAACGCAAACAACGGCGCATCTTAGCCCTTTGTCGAGTGCCATTCACCCGCCGGACGTCTGTCGCTCTGCTTAACTTTGATGGCGCATTCCATTAGAATCGGTGCGCTTTTGATGAAAGTCGTCACCACAAGACATGCTCTAGCATGGCCAACATGACGGTTTTCTATCTTTGCCAAAGCCCAAGAATCGAAGCTGTTTTCAAAGCGTCACGAGCTTCCGATCCGCCTGGGGCCTCGCGCAGCGTTCCCTCCCTGCGCACCCCACACGTTTTATCAAGGCGGCGTAAAACTTTGAAAGCAGCTTCGCTTAAGCCGTAGCACTGATTGGCGGGGTCGCTCACAAAGCGGCGAGCGCAGTCAGGTAACGGGATGCTGGATATAAGTCCCACAGCCTGTGGGATCACTGATGAGGGTATAACTGTGCTTGAAGCCTATCGCAAACACGTAGAAGAACGCGCCGCCCTTGGCGTTGTACCTCAGCCTTTGACCGCTGAGCAGACTGCCGCGCTGGTAGAACTGCTGAAGAACCCGCCGGCGGGCGAGGAAGAGTTTCTGCTTGATCTGATCACCAACCGCATTCCGCCGGGCGTTGACGAAGCTGCCTACGTTAAGGCTGGTTTCCTGTCCGCCGTAGCCAAAGGCGAAGCCACTTCCCCGCTGATCAGCAAGCAACGCGCCGTTGAGCTGCTGGGCACCATGCAGGGCGGCTACAACATCGCCACACTGGTTGAACTGCTGGACAACGCCGAGCTGGGCACTGTTGCTGCTGAGCAACTGAAGCACACCCTGCTGATGTTTGATGCCTTCCACGACGTGGCAGAAAAAGCCAAAGCCGGCAACGCTAACGCCAAAGCCGTGCTGCAGTCTTGGGCTGACGCTGAGTGGTTCAAGGCGCGCCCTGCGCTGGAAGAAAAAATCTCCCTGACCGTGTTCAAAGTACCGGGCGAAACCAACACCGACGACCTGTCGCCGGCGCCGGATGCTTGGTCGCGTCCGGACATCCCGCTGCACGCGCAAGCCATGCTGAAAATGGCCCGCGACGGTATTGAGCCGGAGCAGCCGGGCTCGGTTGGCCCGCTGAAGCAAATCGAAGCGGTGAAAGCCAAAGGCTTCCCGGTTGCCTACGTGGGTGACGTTGTCGGTACTGGTTCTTCGCGTAAGTCCGCCACCAACTCGGTGCTGTGGTTCTTCGGTGACGACATTCCTTACGTGCCGAACAAGCGCGCTGGCGGCTTCTGCTTCGGCAACAAGATCGCCCCGATCTTCTACAACACCATGGAAGACGCCGGCGCTCTGCCGCTGGAAATGGATGTTGCCAACCTGAACATGGGCGACGTGATCGACGTGTACCCCTACGCCGGCAAAGTGTGCAAACACGGCACCGACGAAGTGATCAGCACCTTCGAACTGAAGACTGACGTACTGCTCGACGAAGTTCGCGCTGGCGGCCGTATCCCGCTGATCATCGGCCGTGGCCTGACTGAAAAGGCGCGCGCTGAGCTGGGTCTGGCACCGTCTGACGTGTTCAAGAAGCCGGTTGCTCCGGCTGACAGCGGCAAGGGCTTCACCCTGGCGCAGAAGATGGTTGGTCGTGCGTGCGGCTTGCCGGAAGGCCAAGGCGTGCGTCCGGGCACCTACTGTGAGCCGAAGATGACCACCGTGGGTTCGCAGGACACCACAGGCCCGATGACCCGTGACGAGCTGAAAGACTTGGCTTGCTTGGGCTTCTCTGCCGACCTGACCATGCAGTCTTTCTGTCACACCGCGGCCTATCCGAAGCCGATCGACGTGACCACACACCACACCCTGCCTGACTTCATCATGACCCGTGGTGGCGTTTCCCTGCGTCCGGGCGACGGCATCATCCACAGCTGGCTGAACCGTATGCTGCTGCCGGACACCGTTGGTACTGGTGGTGACTCGCACACCCGCTTCCCGCTGGGCATCTCCTTCCCGGCCGGTTCTGGTCTGGTGGCGTTCGCTGCCGCCACTGGCGTTATGCCGCTGGACATGCCGGAATCGGTACTGGTGCGCTTCAAAGGCAAAATGCAGCCGGGCATCACCCTGCGTGACCTCGTGCATGCCATTCCTTACTACGCGATTCAGGCAGGCCTGCTGACCGTAGAGAAGAAAGGCAAGAAGAACATCTTCTCTGGCCGCGTGCTGGAAATCGAAGGTCTGAACGAACTGACCGTTGAGCAAGCGTTCGAACTGTCTGACGCCTCTGCTGAGCGTTCCGCGGCTGGCTGCACCATCAAGCTGCCGGAAGACGCGATTGCTGAGTACCTGAAGTCCAACATCACCCTGCTGCGTTGGATGATCAGCGAAGGCTACGGTGACCCGCGTACTCTGGAGCGTCGTGCTCAGGCTATGGAAGCATGGCTGGCCAACCCAGAACTGCTGGAAGCCGACAAAGACGCCGAATACGCTGCCGTGATCGAAATCGATCTAGCCGACGTCAAAGAGCCTATCCTCTGCGCCCCGAACGATCCGGACGACGCGCGTCTGCTGTCCAGCGTTGAAGGTCAGAAGATCGACGAAGTGTTCATCGGTTCGTGCATGACCAACATCGGTCACTTCCGCGCTGCCGGTAAGCTGCTGGAGAAAGTCAAGGGCGGCATTCCGACCACCCTGTGGCTGGCTCCGCCGACCAAGATGGACCAACACCAGCTGGTTGAAGAAGGCTACTACGGCATCTACGGCAAGGCCGGTGCGCGCATGGAAATGCCGGGCTGCTCGCTGTGCATGGGTAACCAAGCACGTGTGAAGACTGGCTCGACTGTGGTGTCGACCTCGACCCGTAACTTCCCGAACCGTCTGGGTGACGCGACTAACGTGTTCCTGGCATCGGCGGAACTGGCGGCAGTTGCCTCTATCGTAGGCAAGCTGCCGACTGTGGCGGAGTACATGGAATACGCGAAGAACATCGACAGCATGGCTGCCGACGTGTATCGCTACCTGTCCTTCGACCAGATCGCTGAGTTCAAGGAAGCCGCTGCTAACGCGAAGATTCCGGTCGTTCAGGCCTAATCGCAGCGTTTAGCTCAACAAGCCCCGCCTCGTGCGGGGCTTGTTGTTTCTGATTGGCACAAATGCCCGCCAGCACTGCCGCACAGCCCTTGGTGCTACCCTAACCGCTATGCCAGACTCGCCGGCACCTGAATTGGAGAGCCGTATGAGTAAAACCAAAGCCAACCGCCTCACCCGTGTCGTTAACCTAATCGACAAAGCCCCCGCCGGCTGGCGTACTGGGCTGCTGTCACTGGTGTTCGGCAAGAGCGTTAAGTTTGCTGGCACTGCCAAGGTACGCGTGCATCAGCTGACGCACGAGCGCTCTGAGCTGAGCATCGCCAACCGCAAGAAAGTGCAAAACCATATTCAGGGCGTGCACGCCGCTGCCATGGCCCTGCTGGCCGAGTCGGCCACCGGCTTCTTAGTCGGCATGAATGTGCCGGACGACAAGCTGCCGCTGATGAAGTCGTTAAAAGTGGATTACCTAAAGCGCACCACCGGCGGCCTAAAAGCCGTGGCTTCGCTGACGCCTGAGCAAATCCACGCGATTCACACGCAAGATAAAGGCGAGGTTCTGGTTAAGGTGGTCGTCACCGACGAAGCCGGCATCGAGCCCATCGCCTGTGAAATGCTTTGGGCTTGGGTCAGCAAACAGCGCAAGAGCGCTTAACCACGCCTTATGGCGCGTCGCCCATCACCACGGGCCTGCCGGCGCCGCGCCATTCCAAATAATCGCCACGCAAGTGCCGCACGTGGCTAAAGCCTTTGGCCTCCAGCAACTCGATGGCATAGCGAGTGCGAGTGCCGCTGTGGCAATACACCACCACCGGCTGATCGCGGTAGGCCGTGAGCTCGGCCAAGCGCATACCTAACTGATCGTGACTGATATTGTGCGCGCCACTGATATGCCCGGCGGCATATTCATTGGCGCTGCGCACATCCAGCAGCAAAGCCGGTGGCTCGGCGAGCAGTTGCTGCTGCGTCACCCACTGCGCCGCACTCAGCCCAGCACTTAACAGCAGCAACACAGCAAACCCACAGGATCGCAGCAAACGCATCAGAGCCTCCACAAGCCACGTTTTACTCAGCCTAACGCTGTGACTGAAGGATGCAAGCCACAGGTGCAATGCACTCAGAACCTCGCCTATCTCCTCTGCTCGACAAAGCCCTATAAGCGGCAACAACACCCGCGCAGCAACCAGCAAGAGACGCCTGAACAGTTCACCTCTCCCCCCTAGATTTACGGCCTGCACGCGCAAACCGCAGGCTTTTGCAAGCAGGCGCTATGCCGGCTCAAGCTCCATAAGCTATGGTCGATAACAGAGGCAGACTATTAATACGCTTGTTCAAGGACACCGCCATGCTGTTGAACCGGTTATCCATTCAGTCACGCATCTTATTACTGAGCGCCATTAGCCTGCTGACGGTGGTCATGGTGCTCGTCGGTTTATCCATCTACCGCGCCGACGAAATGCGCGATGGGATTAAAGCCTCGTCACAAGCGCTACTGGATGACTGGGCCAAGAAACGCATCGAAGCCCGCGGCAATGAGTGGGCACTGGCCCTGCAAAGCGATTTTCGTGACGCCTACAACTATGGCCGTGGCTTGGCCGCCCAGGTTGAGTTTCTCCGCTCGCAACAGCAAAAACGCATGCTCGCGGCTTCCGGCCTGCGTGAAGATATGACTGCGCAGATTCGCGGCGCGTTGGAAGATTTCCCCGAACTGATTGGCGTCTATGTCGCCTTCGAGCCCGACGGCCTCGACAACAAGGACTACATGTTCGCCAACCAAGAAGCCCTCGGCAGTAACGGCAAAGGGCGTTTTTCGGTGTATTGGAGCTGGGACGACAACCGCCAACCGGCGCTGGAAGTGATGAGCGAAGAAAACCTCGCCGACACCACCCCCGGCCCCAGCGGCGCTCCCTATAACGCGTGGTACACCTGCCCGATCAACACTAAACAAACCTGCGTGCTCGAGCCGTATGTCGATCAAGTCGACGGCAAAGACACGCTGATGACCAGCATCGCCTTCCCGCTGCATGCCGGCGAGCGCATTGTCGGCGTGGTCGGCTTAGATATTTCACTGAAAAACTTCCAAGCCACCGCCACCCAAGGCGGCGCAACCCTGTTTGATGGCAACGGTGAAATCAGCATTTTCAGCCCCAGCGGACTGATTGCAGGCAGCAGTAATCACCCTGACATGCTCGGCAAACCGTTAGCCAGTGCCTTGCCAGAGCTGCATCAAAAACTCGCCAGCTATATAGGCGGCACCACGCCCAGCGCCTTTGCTGATAATGACTTCTTAAGTTTTTACAGCCCCATTGTGCCTATCCCCAATGCCAAGCCTTGGGGCTTGCTGCTGCAAGTGCCGGAGAAATCCTTACTCGCCCCTGCTATCGAGCTGGCCGAACAAATGGACAGCCAAAACGCCACCTCGACAACCTTGGCGATTGGCGGCGGCATGCTGATGACCTTGCTCGGCTTATTGCTGGCATGGCTCAACGCACGCAACGTCGTGGTGCCGCTTAAGCAGGTTTCGGCCCGCCTGAAAGAAATCGCCACCGGCGATGGCGACCTCACCCAACGCCTGCGTTACAACAATGCCGACGAACTGGGCGAGCTGTCGGGCTGGTTTAACCGTTTCTTGGACAAACTGCAGCCCGTGATTGCCGACGTTAAGCAGTCAGTGGTCGATGCGCGCAGCACCGCCGACAGCGCCGCCAATATCGCCGGGCAAACCAGCGATGGCATGCAGCAGCAGTTCCGTGAAATTGACCAAGTCGCCACCGCCAGCCAAGAAATGGCCCACACTGCCCAAGAGGTAGCGGCCAGCGCTGCACAAGCCGCCGAGGCGGCGCGCAATGCCGACGGCGCCAGCGAGCAAGGCATGCGGGTGATCAACAGCACCACCCAGAGCATCGACACCTTAGCCGGCGACATGAGCACCGCCATGGCGCGAGTTGAAAAACTGGCTGCCAACAGCGAGCAAATTGGCTCGGTGCTGGAGGTGATCCGTGCGATTGCCGAGCAAACCAACCTGCTGGCGTTAAACGCCGCCATCGAGGCCGCCCGCGCCGGCGAGCAAGGCCGTGGCTTTGCCGTGGTGGCTGACGAAGTGCGCAACTTGGCCAAGCGCACGCAAGACTCGGTAGAAGAAATTCGCCAAGTGATCGAAGACCTGCAAAAAGGCACCGTCGAAGTAGTGGGCGCCATGCAGTCCAGCCATCAACACGCGCAAGGCAGTGTCAGTCAGGTCGAAAAAGCCGTCGAGGCGCTGGAAAAAATCCGTCAGGCCGTCGGCGTCATCAACGACATGAACCTACAGATTGCCAGCGCGGCAGAAGAACAAAGCGCCGTGGCCGAAGAGGTGACGCGCAACGTATCGAGCATTCGCGATGTCACCGAATCGCTGTCTGGGCAAGCCGACGAATCGGCGCGCATCAGTCAGGCACTGAATGACTTGGCCAACCACCAGCAGCAACTGATGGAGCAGTTCCGCACCTAAGCGGTGGCCGCAAAAGCCCCTCAAACTGGCCCCGTACTGCCTTGCCCCCACGGCAGCACAGGGCTAGCCTGCGCTTTTCCCCGAGCATGAAGGAATCTCATGGCCAATATTGCCTTTATCGCCGGCTCCAGCCGTGCCAACAGTCAATCCAGCAAGGTCGCGCGCTTTTTGCGTCAACGCGCCTGCATCTTGGGCTTAACCACCGAGCAAGACAGCAGTGTGATCGACTTAGGCCTCGCGCCCTTGCCCCTGTGGCCCGCCGAAGACCAAGGCCCGTGGGCACTGTATGCCGAGCAACTGGGCGATGCCGATGCGGTGGTGGTGATTAGCCCAGAATGGAATGGCATGGCCTGCCCGGCGATCAAAAACTTCTTTATCTACGCCAGCAAAGCGCAATTAGCCCATAAGCCGGGCTTGTTGGTCGGGGTTTCTTCCGGCGTGGGTGGCAGCTACCCGATCAGCGAGCTGCGTGCCAGCAGCTACAAAAACTGCCGCCTGTGCTATCTGCCTGAGCATTTGATCATTCGTCAGGTGGAACAGGTACTCAACCTGCCCGAAGCCAGCAGTGACGACGATCAGCGCATTCGCGAGCGCATCGACTACACCTTAGGCGTGCTGGGCCTGTACAGCGATGCGTTGGAGTCCGTCCGCGCAGCGGTAGACATGCACGACAAGCGCTTTACCAACGGCATGTAAATCACCAAGCCGCAGGGCATTAACCCTGCGGCTTGGCCTGCTAGCGCGTTACAGCTTGAGCTCTACCAGCGCCACTTGGCCGCTTTTTTCCAGGCCTGCGAGCACATAATGCCGGCCATCCAACGGCAAGTACGCCAAGCCCTCGGGGGCCAAGTTGCCGCTACCGGCACCCTCGCCTAAACCAAGCACTTGCACCACTTTCGGCGCCTTAATGTCGCTTAAATCGACCAACGCCAAGGCATCGGCACGCTCTAGCGCCACCACGGCCCACAGCGTGTCGCCAGCGATAAAGCTCAACACATTTTCAGGCTCAGCACCTTTAGCCGGGCTGCGCGCATCGGGGTAAACACCGGCTGCGGCGGCCATGTCATCCAACTGACTGGCCGTATCGGCAATCAGCTGGCCATTACTGGCAGCAAAAATACTCAAGGTGCGGCCACCGGCAGCCGGTTGCCCGGCTTTAAGTTTTTTCACTTTGGGCTCGGTGTCGCCTTCATCGGCCGTCAGCAGGTAGGCGCCGTCGGGGGTAACGCTAATCCCATCGGGTTCGCGCAACGCCGTCAGGGCATAGTCGGGGCGGTATTGGCCATCCTCTTTCACATCGGCCGGGTGCTGCGTCATGCCCAAGCCCCAAATTTGCGCGATGCTGGCTTGCGCCACATCCACCTTCAGCACGGCGTTGTTTTCCTGCAGGCTGACGTAGGCAAAGCGGCTATCGGGGCTGAAGGTGACGTATTCAGGCTCCAGATGCTCTGGGCTGTTATCGAAAGGCAGCGTGAGCTCTTGGCCGTTGATTTCGCGCTCCAGCTTACGGCCGTGCAGCGGCTCGACCATGCCTGGGTGGCCATGCAGCGCCGGCAACGCAATCTCCTGATGCTGCCAGGCCGCAGGCTCGCCCACCGTGCGCAACAAGCTGAGCGAGCCACGCGCAGTGACATAGCCGGCGCCCACGGGCACATAGCCCTCGCCCTCGTTGGCGACCAGCAAATGCTGGCCGTCGGGGCTAAACGCCAAGCTATCCGGCCAAACGCCTATCGGCAGACTGGCCAAAGGCTGGCCGGCTTTACCATCGAGCACCAATACGCGCCCCGGCTTGAGTGCATCGCCGCTGCGTACCGCCAGCGCCAAGTAATCATGCAGTGGATGAAACGCCACGGCGGTCATCTCTTCGCCATCGCTCAGCACGTCAGCAAAACGCGCGATGGGTTGCAGGCCTTGCGGGCTGAGCTGCAAGACATCCACTAAGCCTTCTTCGCTATTAGATACCGCAACCCGCTGGGTGGCCGCCTGCACGCTGACAATTTCTGTGCCTTTGGCAAAACCCGAGTTCCACACCTGTTGCAGTGTTAGCTGCGCCGCCGACAGCGGTAATGCCATAACCACTAAGCCGCAGCCAACGATGGATTTACCCCACATGCCATTTACTCCCTAGCCAGTTCAGTTGAGCTGGGCGGAGTCTGCGTAGGCAATGTAACAAAGCCATGACAGCAACCTGTGCTTCATCTAAGCGTCACACTCACCCACTAAGGTGGGTAAAAATGCTTGAGCGAGATGGCCATGCAGACACCCTATGCCCTGCACTCAGTGCTCTTTAGCCTATGCGGTAGCTTGGTCGACTTTGGCAGTCACTGCCGCACGCACTGGCAGCGGCATGCCGATTTGCCGGGCTTAATTCACGAGGCCGAGCAGCATGCCAAACGCTTGGCCGCCGGAGCGCGGCAGTGTTTGCAACACCTGCACCAACGCCAGCTGCGTTACCTGTGGGTGGATGACTTACCGGCACCGGCCTGCGCCGTGTTGCAGCGCCCATTAAGCGAGATCAGCGCCAGCAACGTGGACGCCTTGCAATGGAATGCCCAACACCTGCGCCCTTGGCCCGCACCTGATCGCCTCTGGCACGCGCTCAGCCACTTAGAAGCCCCTGCACTGCACGGTAGTGTGCTGGTATCCAGCGACCCGGCCACCCTGCAAGCCGGCATGAACGCTGGCTTATGGTGCATAGGCCTAGCCGTGAGCAGCCAGCATATTGGCCTTAGCGAATCAGAGTGGCATGCCCTGCCCGCGCCACAGCAAGACGCCTTGCGCGCTCAAGCAACCTTGGGGTTGTTCAAACTGGGCGTGCATTCGGTGATCGACAGCGTCAGTGAGCTGCCCGATTGCTTAGATGATATTGCCCACCGTTTAGCGCGCGGCGAGCGGCCTTGATACAGGTCAGGCACAGCAAGCACTTATGCATTACCCTGAAAGTGAACAAGCAATCGGGGGCTCACTATGCCGCGCAAAACTTTGCAGCAACAACTCGAAACCCTGCGTCAGCAGCTGGCCGAACCAGATCGACTCAGCGATGACGACCGTCACGCGCTGCTCGAACTGGCCAAAGATATCGAGCGCTTTGCCGATACCGACGAGCCTCACATGCCCGACGACAACCTAGTCGACGGGGTGAACTTGGCCGTGGAGCGTTTCGAAGCCGAATTTCCGGCGCTGACCAGCACCTTGCGCAATGTGCTGCAAGCACTGGCCAACATGGGTATCTAAACACCACCAGCGCCAAGCCACGCCCAAAACCAGCGGCGGCTTGGCGCAGCGTGTTACTGGCGCGGCAAACGTCCCCACTGCGGGGCCGCTTGCGAGGTCGAGCGATAGGGGTTGATATCCAAACCGCCACGGCGCACATAACGCGCATACACCGTCAGCTCGGCGCCATCACCGAGCAAAGCGCGCAAGTCGCAGAAGATGCGCTCCACACACTGCTCGTGAAAATCCGCGTGCTGACGGAACGACACTAAGTAAGCCAACACACTGGCGTGATCCAACTGCGGGCCACGGTAATCAATCACCACCGTGCCCCAGTCCGGCTGGCCCGTTACCGGGCAGTTAGATTTGAGCAGATGGCTATATAAGCGCTCCACCACGCTCTGACTCGGTGCAGCGAGCTTGAGCAGGCGCGCGTCGAGCTGATAGCTATCAATCGCCACGTCCAGCTCATCCAAGCACACGCCCTTAAGCGACTGTATGGCAGGCGCCTGATCGAGACGGTAAACAACCACCGAAACCTGCGCACCGGCAGCGGCGGATAAGTCGCGCTGCAGAACGTCTTGCACCTCGTTTGGCGAGGCATAGCGGGTTTGATTCAGCGAGTTGAGGTACAGCTTGAATGACTTCGACTCGATGATATTCGGCGAGGCAGCGGGAATGCTGAACTCAGCAATCGCCACCACCGGCTTGCCGCCGGGCGCCAGCCACGACAGCTCGTAACAGGTCCAGACATCGACACCGGCAAACGGCAGGGCGTCGGCGCTTAAGCCCAGCTCGGCCCACTTCGGTGCGCGGGGAATCGGATACAGCAACTCAGGGCTGTAGGTGTCGCGGTATTCGCTGGATTTGCCCAGCGGGGAATGCAAAACATCGTTAGTCATAGCAATCTCGTTACTGACGCATGCCGGTGCCAGTCACCAGCAAACGCCATGCAAAGCCATACAGCAACACCACCGCCAGCAGCATCATGCCCAAGGCGATGCCGATGGAAATATCCGACACCCCGAGGATGCCAAAGCGGAAGGCGTTAACCATATGCAGAATCGGGTTTATCAACGACACGTTTTGCCAAAACTCTGGCAGCAGGTCGATGGAATAAAACACCCCGCCCAAGTAAGTCAGCGGCGTAAGGACAAAGGTGGGGATAATCGAAATATCGTCAAAACTGCGCGCATACACGGCATTGATAAAGCCGCCCAAGGCAAACACGGTAGCGGTGAGCAGCACCACCAAGGCAGTTAGGCCTAAGTGATGCACGCTGAGCTTAGTGAAGAACAACGACAGCAAGGTAACGATAAAGCCCACCGCCAAACCGCGTAGCACGCCGCCCACCACAAAGCCGACCAAGATCACGTGGGCCGATACCGGCGCCACCATCAGCTCTTCAATCGAGCGCTGAAACTTAGTGCTAAAGAAGCTCGATACCACGTTGCTGTACGAGTTGGTGATCACCGACATCATGATCAGCCCCGGCACTATGTACTGCATGTAGTCGAAGCCGCCCATCTCGCCAATGCGGCTGCCGATCAGGTTGCCGAAGATGACGAAATACAGCGCCATGGTGATCGCCGGGGGCAGCAAGGTTTGCGGCCAAATGCGCATAAAGCGGCGCACTTCTTTCACCACAATGGTTTGCAGGGCCACCGCAGCGGCGCGAAGTTCTAGGCTCATGCGCGGTTCTCCTGGAGGTTTTTTTCCACCAGCGAGACAAACAGCTCTTCAAGGCGGTTGGTTTTATTGCGCAGGCTCAGCACTTCAATGCCCTGTTCGGCCAGCTGAGTAAACAAAGCGGTCATGCCCTGCTCTTTCTCGACTTGCACTTCCACGCTGTGCGCATCCAACAAGCTGGCCTGATAGCCATTGAGCGTGGGCAAGCTAGTCAACTCTTGGGCGATATCCAGCACGAAGGTTTCCACATGCAGCTTCTTCAGCAACTCGCGCATGCTGGTGTGCTCGGCAATCTGGCCGTGATCGATAATCGCGATATTGCGGCACAGCTGCTCAGCTTCTTCCAGATAGTGGGTGGTGAGAATAATCGTCACGCCTTGCTGGTTTAGCTCGGTCAAAAATGTCCACATCGAACGGCGCAGTTCGATATCCACGCCGGCAGTCGGCTCATCGAGAATCAACAGGCGCGGCTCGTGGATCAGCGCGCGGGCAATCATCAGGCGGCGTTTCATGCCGCCGGAAAGCATCCGCGTTGGTACGTCGCGCTTATCCCAGAGGCCCAGTTGCTTCAGGTATTTTTCCGCACGCTGCGCGGCTTCTTTGGCGGGAATGCCGTAGTAGCCGGCTTGGGTGACGAGAATATCGAAGGCTTTTTCAAACTGGTTAAAGTTGAACTCTTGCGGCACCACGCCCAAGCAGCGCTTCACGCCGATTAGATCGGCATCGAGGTCGTGACCGAACACCTCAACTTTGCCGGCGCTCTTGGTCACCAGCGAGGAAAGAATGCCGATGGTGGTCGACTTGCCGGCGCCATTGGGGCCCAGCAAGGCAAAGAAATCGCCTTCTTGCACCGCAAGATCGATGCCCTTCAGCGCGGTAAAACCGTTCGCGTAGGTTTTTTGCAGCCCGCTAATGCGCAGTGCCGTGGTCATAAAACTGCCTAGAGTGCTTATTCGTAAGCCCTCTGTTATGGGGGCAAACCGGCAGGTTTACAAGGCGCTGTTTTATAAGGCTGCCGCCTCGGCATGCATATCGCCTTGCAGGCAATCACCCAGCGAGCCTTGAGCGGCAATGCTCTGAAACTTGGGGTAGAAATCCAGCAGATACGCCTTAGCCATCGCCACCGGCACATCGGCAAAGCTGCCGTGCTGGCGTAAGTACTCCATGTGCTTGTGGCCTGCGCCATTAAAGGCATGGAACACGCTGTCGTCGTGGCCGTTAAAATCCAGCGGGGCCACTTTCATCAAGCGGCACAAGGCTTGGTTAAAGGTGGGCGTGGCCTTCACCCAGCGCTCATTCAGGTACAGCTCGGTGAAGCCGTGCATGGCAAACACATCGCTACCGAGCGCTTCAATTAAACGCGGCGTGGACAAGTGGTTACGCACATCGGCCAAGCCAATCCGTGCGGGAATCCCGCAGTGCCGCGCACAGGCCGCCAGCAGCGCGGCCTTCGGCACGCAGTAACTCTCACCCTGCACTACCGCATGGCTAGCCTTAAACGTGGCATCGTCAAAACTAAACACATACGGGTTGTAGCGAATCTCATCGCGCACCGCGTAATACAGCGCCACCGCCTGCGCCACTGGCGAGGCATCGCTACCGCGATGCTGCTCAGCAAAGGCCATCACCGCCGGGTGATCGCTGTCGATATACGTGCTGGGGTTTAAGAATGCGTGCATGGTCAGTCCTCCGCCATTCAGTCTTCAACCATGCGGCACACAGCACAAACGACAGACTCGACAAGCAAGGCGCTATTTATGCCAGCAGTCGGCATTTTCAGCACAAAAAATAACCGCCCCGTAGGGCGGCTATTTAGCACTTACAAACAACGACAGCGTTAGTCGGCGCTCGGCACAGCACCGGGTACATCCATCTCGTTCTGCGCAGTCGCTTGGCGACGCTTCAAGCGCTTCACCCAGTAGTCAGCATTCTTGATGCCCAGCTTCTCGGGATCGAAGACGTACTCACTAACACCCGCCTTCTGCTGATCTTCATAGTCTTTCAGCGAGGCCATGGCCGGGCGCACCGCAAAGAAGATGATCAGAATACCGATGATGTTCAACCACGCCATCAAGCCCACACCCAAGTCACCTAAGCCCCAAGCCAGGTCAGCAGTTTTCACAGCACCGTACAGGGTGGCCGCCATGATGCCGACCTTGAGGACGAACATGGCACCCGGCACCTTGATGGTGCGACGGATATACGCCACGTTGGTTTCGGCAATGTAGTAGTACGCCAAAATGGTGGTGAACGAGAAGAAGAACAGCGCCAAGGCCACAAACGGCTTACCTACGCCCGGCATCATGCTTTCGATCGCTGCCTGGGTGAATGCCGGGCTGTTAGCCGCCACATCCGCACCCATGTTTTGGATCAGGAACACGCCTTCACCCGCACCATGCACGTTGTACATGCCGGTGATCAAAATCATGAAAGCGGTTGCGGAGCAGACGAACAGGGTATCGATGTAAATCGAGAACGACTGCACTAAGCCCTGCTGAGCCGGGTGATCAACCTCGGCAGCCGCGGCCGCGTGCGGGCCAGTACCCTGACCGGCTTCGTTGGAGTAAACGCCACGCTTAACGCCCCAACCAATCGCCGCACCGACACCCGCCATCGGCGAGAAGGCATCGCCAACGATCAGCGCAATAATGCCCGGCACTTGCTCGATGTTCATCGCCACGATCACACAGGCCACGATGATGTAGCCCAGCGCCATGAACGGCACCACGATCTCAGCAAAACGCGAAATACGCTTCACGCCGCCGAAGATGATGAAGCCCAGAATCACTACCAGTACGGTGCCGGTCAAAAGCTTGGCAGAGCTGATCAAACCGAAACCGGTTTCGATCATAGTGCCGGCGCCGAACGCGGTTTCCACCGCATTACCGATACTGTTGGACTGCACGCCCGGCAGCAACAAACCACACGCCAGCACAGTCGCGATGGCGAAGATCCAGGCGTACCACTTCTGCCCCATGGCTTTCTCGATGTAGTAAGCCGGGCCGCCGCGATATTGGCCTTCGTCTTCTTCTTTGTAGATCTGCGCCAAGGTGGACTCGGCATAGGCAGTAGCGGCGCCCAAGAAGGCCACCATCCACATCCAGAACACCGCACCCGGGCCACCAAAACCGATAGCCGCAGCCACACCGGCAATGTTACCGGTACCTACGCGGCCCGACAGCGATACCGCCAAGGCTTGGAAAGACGAAATACCCTTTTCCGACTTTTTGCCGGAGAACAGCAGACGGCACATTTCGCCAAAATGACGAACCTGCACGAAACGGGTAACGATGGAGTAGAACAGGCCGGCGCCCAAACACAGGTAAATCAGTGCTGGACTCCAGACCAGGCCATTTAAGGTATTGACCAGGTCTTGCATGGAAGGGATCCCCTTGCTTGTTGTGGTTGTTGCGCCTCGCTTGTGGCAAAGAGCGCATTGTTGGAGTTTCGGGAGCCCGGATGGTAGCGGCATTAACACAGGATTAATTTCTAAATTCGGACGCACTTTCAACAAAAAGAAACAGTTTTGCGACACCTAACGAGAAAAGTCACCAGCGCAATAACCATACAGCAGAAAAGCCACCTCTCTGGCTTGGGGCTTAGCCGCGCAAGTCTCTATACTGCGACCTTTGTCGACTAGCCAACGAGTACTCATGACCCTCGACGCCCACACCCAATTTCACCTCGGCCTGCTTAAACAGTTGCACACCCTGCTGAGCGCCCTGACCGACCTCGATCATTGGTCAGCCGAGAGCCATAGCGAACTGCTGGAAGAGCTCAACGGCCTGTGCAGTGCCTTAGAGCAAGGCCAATTTGATGACTGGTTCAGCGGCCAAGACGTGCTGTGCAAGGTATTCAACCGCTACCCGCAAGTCGCGCATCTCATCCCACGGGACTTACTGTGGTTCTTTGGTGGTGACTGCCTGCACTTTATGCCCGATGAAGAGATCGAAGCCTTCCAAGCACTCGACGAGCAGCGCCATGCCGCCGAACAAGCCGGTGAAACCTTTGATTGGGGCAAAGCCCGCCAGCTGCAATTAAGCCAAGACGACGGCCAGCGTCACTAAGGCCGACATTGATTGGCCTAGCGCTAAGCCCACGGCGCTAGGCCAAGAGAGGAAATCAAGACATAAAAAAACGCCACCCGAAGGTGGCGTTTTTCATATTTGGAGCGGGAAACGAGACTCGAACTCGCGACCCCGACCTTGGCAAGGTCGTGCTCTACCAACTGAGCTATTCCCGCAATGGCGTCCCCTAGGGGACTCGAACCCCTGTTACCGCCGTGAAAGGGCGGTGTCCTAGGCCACTAGACGAAGGGGACGCAAACTGGATAAACCAGCAGACGCCACTAGGACAATTCAGATTTTCAAAAAACCTGAGAAAATTTGGAGCGGGAAACGAGACTCGAACTCGCGACCCCGACCTTGGCAAGGTCGTGCTCTACCAACTGAGCTATTCCCGCATGGCGTCCCCTAGGGGACTCGAACCCCTGTTACCGCCGTGAAAGGGCGGTGTCCTAGGCCACTAGACGAAGGGGACGTGGCCCTGGAGCTTTCCAGGCTTCTCGCTGTGCAGCGGAAGTGGCGCGCATTCTATGGAGCACCTCCAATAGCGTCAACCCCCTTTTGCAGTTTTTTTTGCAAATCAATGCCTTGGCGTGTTTTTCTCAACTCGCTGGGCCTCTTGCCGACAAACCACTACACTGCCTTAAGACATTGTTATCGATTCGGAGTTGCCAGTGTCCCCACTGATTATTGTTCTGCTGATACTTGCCGGCGTGATTGTGCTGGGCGTGATTGCCTTTATTAATCACTCCATGGAGCAAGCCAAGCTGCAAAAGATGCGTTTAAAAGCCGAATGCAGCGAGCGCATCCGCCGCTTAACAGAACTCTCCGAGCACTTCCCCGGGCAATTTATGAGCAAGGAACTGAAAGTCCTGCTCACCCGACTTGAACTGCACTTTGCCGAAAAACTTAACGACATAGACAAAGGCAGTCAGAACAGCCGCGTCGCCGAACTGAAAAAAATCCTCGAAAAGCCCGACGAAATCGCCATCACCAACGCCAAAGTACGGGTCGACAACGAAGCCAAGGCGAAAAAGATTAAGCAACTGCTTGAGGTGCTCATGCACCAATTACAGCGCGCCACCCATGAAGGCCTGCTAGCGCAAAAAGACGCCAAAGCCTGGGCAAAAGAAGTGCGCAACATGCTGGTCAAGCTGCATATCCAACTGTTTTCTACCCAAGGCGAAATGTTCTTAAAGAAAGACCAACCCCGCCAAGCGCGCCTCGCCTTTGAGCGCGGCGTGACGTTTCTAAAGAAACAACCCGATATCGACCAACATCAACCGGCTCTTGCTGAATTTGAAGCGCGCTTAGCCAAGGCCAACGACATGGTGCTTGATCAAGACAAAGCCAGCGCCGAAGACACCAGCGCGCTTGGCGATGCCGTTCAGGAACAAAGCCAAGAGGAAGAGTGGAAGAAGAAGACCTTCTAATCCCCCACCACTCAGCGCCGCCATCCCGCGCTTACCTGCCCGCCTAACAAACGCGCCAAGCCACAAGCCAACTTGGCGCATCTGCCAGCTTAATTTCCGCACAGTCGTGCTATAACCCAAGCTCCGCCCATTGCCTTGGAGTCGTTATGAGCTTGACCGTATTTGGCGCCCCACTCTCGCCCTTCGTGCGCAAAGTGCGCCTGTACTTAGGCCAGCGTGAGATGGACTACCAGCTGGAAGTCGTCATGCCCTTTGGCCAGCCTGAGTGGTATTACGATTTGAGCCCACTGGGCCGCATCCCCGCCCTGAAAGACGGCGACCTCGCTCTGGCCGACTCCAGCGTGATCTGCCAATACCTTGAGGAGCACTACCCAGGCGGCACCCTGTACGGCAACAACGCCGCCGACAGCGCCAAGATTCGCTGGTTAGAGAAATATGCCGACTACGAGCTGGCACCACTGACCACTTTCGTGGTGTTTCGCAACCGCGTGTTAAAACCCATGACCGGCGGCAAGCCGAACGAAGAAGCCATCCGCGACACGCTCGACAACCTACTGCCTAAGCACTTTGACTACCTTGAGAGCACCCTAGGCGAGCAGGCCTACTTTGTCGGCAACGCACTGAGCATGGCGGATATCGCCTTCACCTGCCAAATCATCAACATGGGCCACGGCGGCGAGCAAATTGAACAAAGCCGCTGGCCTAAGCTGCACGCCCTCGCTGAGCGCATCAAAGCCCTGCCCTTTGTGCAGAGCATTCTGCAAGGCGAAACGAAAATTCTCGAAAAAATGCGCGGCACACGCTAAGCAAACGCCAGAAATGCAAAAGCCGCGATCCAGTCGCGGCTTTTTTTATCATCCAGCTCGTTAAGCTGGGTTACATCTCAGTGGCGTCTTCCACGCCTTCGCTGTCGTCCCAGTCATCAGCATGACCTTCGAGCAGCTCTTCCAAATAATCGTCCATCTTCTTGTTTCCTATGCTTCTTCTCTTCATTTGCGAGCACAGGATAAACCTAGAACAGTGACAAACACATGACAAGGGTCATGGGAAATTAAAAAGCCCCTGCACCGAAGTGCAAGGGCTTTAAGAGTGGCGCAGCGGACGGGACTCGAACCCGCGACCCCCGGCGTGACAGGCCGGTATTCTAACCGACTGAACTACCGCTGCGCATTTCTCGACTTGGTGGGTGGTGACGGGATCGAACCGCCGACCCGCTGCTTGTAAGGCAGCTGCTCTCCCAGCTGAGCTAACCACCCCTGTGTCGAGAGCGCGCAATTTACGCATCCACCTCGCGCAAGTCAATCATTTCTTTGAACTTTTTTCATTTTCCTAGAAAAACAACAACGCCCCGACGAGACGGAGCGTTGTTGGCAGAAGAGCACTTAGTAAAACGCGTTTTCTTTATTGCTATGGTCAGTCACATCGCGCACGCCTTTCAGCTCCGGGATGCGTTCCATCAAGGTTTTCTCAACGCCGTCTTTCAGGGTGACGTCGACCATGCCGCAGCCTTGGCAACCGCCACCAAACTGCAATACAGCAATGCCCTCGTCGATATCCACCAACGAAACCTGCCCACCATGGCTAGCCAAACCCGGGTTTACTTCGGTTTGCAGGTAGTAGTTGATGCGCTCGTTCAGCGGGCTGTCTTCACCCACCTGCGGCACCTTAGCGTTTGGCGCTTTGATGGTCAGCTGACCACCCATGCGGTCGGTGGCGTAGTCCACCACGGCATCATCTAGAAACGGCTCACTGACCGCATCGATCCACGCGGTGAAATCTTTTAAGGCAAACGCCGTGTCTTCGGCCTTTTGTTCGCCGGGCTTGCAATACGCAATACAGGTTTCTGCGTATTGAGTGCCGGGCTGGGTGATAAAAACGCGAATACCGATGCCTTCGACATTCTGCTTACTGAGCAGATCAGCTAGGTAGGCTTGGGCGGCTTCGGTGATGGTGATATTGCTCATGACAACTCCTCACAAGGCTATGCGCGCAGTGTAAGGGATCAGGCCTTGCGACGAAAGCCCAAGTATTTTACTCAACTATTTCACAGCCGCTTATTCGCTCTTAGGCAACAAGCTGCTTTGGTTGCGTCCACCGTGCTTGGATTGATAGAGCATTTGATCGGCCTGCTCTAGCCATGTACCCGCCGAGGCGATACCGTCAACCAGCTCGGCAACGCCTAAGCTCACGGTAAAGCGAATCTCGCGCCCTTCATGCATCACCAACAAACGCTCGATGTGGGTGCGAATGCGCTCCGCGAGAATCATCGCCCCATCACCGGGCGTGTCGGGCAGCAGACAGACAAACTCCTCACCACCATAGCGCCCGGGAATATCGGTGTTGCGCACTAAGCTGCGCATGGCTTCCGCCACCTGCCGAATCACTTCATCGCCGGCTGGGTGACCGTAGGTGTCGTTGATCTTCTTGAAGTGGTCGATATCAAAAATCAGCAACGACACCGGCTGGTGGTAGCGGTTAAAGCGGTGGTATTCGGCGTGAAGGCACTCTTCCCAATAGCCACGATTGAACAGCTGGGTAAGACGGTCGGTACGCGACAAGCGCTCCAGCTTCATGTTGGCGTCTTGCAGCTGGCTTTTGTTCACCGCCACATCGGTCACATCGTAAATCACCACACCAATGTGCTCAACCACGCCAGTGGTGGATTTCAGCGGCAACAAGGTGATGTTCTGGTACATGAAATCAGCCATGCCGGTGATGGGCTGATAGCTTTTAAAGTTCATCAAAAACGGCCGTTGTTCCCAAATGCTAAACGCCGGGGTGCCCAACAAGGCCACGCTTTCTACCTTGCGGCGAAACCAGGCTTCTTCGATTTCTGGGAACAAGGCAAACACCGACTGCCCTTGCGTCTGATCAGGCGCTAAGCCGGAGTGGTTCTCCATAAAGCCGTTCCACACTTCGACCTGATACTCACGATCAAGCACCATCACGCCCACATCGACGCTGTGGATGATTTCCAGCAACCAGTGAAACGACTTCAGTTCATCGGTAACGGTCATGCTCAGTCCATCATGTGGCCAATTTTATCGGTCAGGCGCTTAACCGAATCTTCGGTGAACAACAGCAGCAGATCGAAATGAATACGCATGCCTTCGATGCCGTAACTGATTTCTACCGCCAAGGTCTTCTTCCAGCGGCTTTTGTTTACGTGCATCAAATCACCAATCGCACAGTGCTGGCCGAGCATTTGTGGATGGCCCTGCGAGAAGCGCACATCCAGCTGCCGCGCAATGCCCGACAGGCAAGCACCAATCAAAATGCTCGCCAAGTCCATCAACAGCTCTTGCTCTTGCAGCTCGTTGTCTAAGTGCTCGATACCCAAGAGCTTGGCGATATCAATCACTTCCGAGTCATGGAAGATCAGCAGCGCTTCACCGGCGATACCGTCGCCGATATAGCCCTGGCACACCGCCGACAAACGCTGCCCCTGATCGATATCGGCCAAGGCCATGGACAGCTCGCCCACCTCAAAAATATTCACGTTAGGGATAGGCAGCTGCACAAACACGCCTAAGGCCTTGGCCAACAGCGCCGCAGCCTGCCCCATGGCCACGTTGTTGACCTCGCGAAACGCATCGCGAAAGCCGACTTTAAATTCTGGCCGATCAATTTCGGCATGCAGTGGGCTACCGGCGGGCCGGGGGTCGTAGATGCCCAACTGCTGCAAAGTCTCCAACACCAGCTCGGGCGCCGCCGGTTTTTTCAGAAAGGCCAGCGCGCCTAGCTCGGTAACACGGCGCACTGCCTCTTCTTGAACGTCGCCCGACACCACGATGACCTTAGCCTCAATGGCGTTGGCCTTGAGCATCTGCAGAACCTGATAGCCGTCCATCTCCGGCATTGTTAGGTCAAGCAATACCACCTGCCCAAGACCATCCATGATGGCCTTAAGGCCTTCTTTGCCGTTGGCTGCCTGGGTGATAGAGACCGGCCAATCCGCCGGCAGTGCCCGGATCAGCTGTTTACGGGCCATGCCCGAGTCATCACATACCAATAATGGAATCGCAGCCACAGGTGCTCTCGCTTGCCTTGGGGGTCATAGCGTTATCGGCCGCTGATCGGGAAAGTTCAACCACGCCGGCAACACCAACAAATTGCGCTTTTATTAATAAAAGGCACTAAAACAGCACCTGTAAAGCGCCCGGACGGGGGTTTTACGTCTCTTTGGCCGCGACTTTGCTATCATCGCGCACCTTTAAGTAGTAGTTGTCTAGGATTTGCCATGACTGATCGCGCCGCCCGCCAACAGGCTCTCACTAAAGCACTGCAAGAACGCATCCTGATTTTGGATGGCGGCATGGGCACTATGATCCAGAGCTACAAGCTGGAAGAAGCCGATTACCGTGGCGCGCGCTTTGCTGATTGGCCGCAGGACGTCAAAGGCAACAACGACCTGCTGATCCTCACCCGCCCGGACGTGATTGGCGCTATTGAAAAGGCCTATCTGGATGCCGGAGCCGACATTCTAGAAACCAACACCTTCAACGCCACCCGCGTGTCGCAAGCCGACTACGGCATGGAAGAGCTGGTTTACGAACTTAACGTGGAAGGTGCGCGCTTGGCCCGCCAAGTGGCCGATGCGAAAACCGCTGAAACCCCAGATCGCCCGCGCTTTGTTGCCGGCGTACTCGGCCCAACCAGCCGAACTTGCTCGATCAGTCCGGACGTCAACAACCCTGGCTTTCGTAATGTCACCTTCGATGAACTGGTAGAAAACTACGTTGAGGCCACGCGCGGCCTGATCGAAGGCGGCTCTGACCTGATCCTGATCGAAACCATCTTTGACACCCTAAACGCCAAGGCGGCGATCTTTGCCGTGCAGGAAGTATTTGAGCAGCTGGGCATCGAGCTGCCGATCATGATCTCCGGCACCATCACCGACGCCTCGGGCCGCACCCTGTCGGGGCAGACCACCGAAGCGTTCTGGAACTCGATTCGTCACGCCAAGCCGATCTCCGTGGGCCTCAACTGTGCCCTCGGCGCCTCTGATCTGCGCCCGTATCTGGAAGAGTTGAGCAACAAGGCCGACACCCATGTGTCTGCCCACCCCAACGCCGGCCTGCCTAACGCCTTTGGCGAATACGACGAAACGCCCGCCGAGATGGCTGCGGTGGTCGAAGAATTCGCCGCCGCAGGCTTCTTAAACATTGTCGGCGGCTGCTGCGGCACTACGCCGGGGCATATCCAAGCGATTGCCGAAGCGGTGAGCAAATACCCGCCGCGCGCCCTGCCGGATATTCCCCGCGCCTGCCGTTTGGCTGGCCTTGAGCCCTTCACCATCGACCGCAACTCGCTGTTCGTAAACGTCGGCGAGCGCACCAACATCACCGGTTCGGCCAAGTTCGCTCGGCTGATTCGTGAAGAAAACTACGCCGAGGCGCTAGAAGTCGCCCTGCAACAGGTGGAAGCCGGTGCGCAGGTGATCGACATCAACATGGACGAAGGCATGTTGGACTCGCAGGCAGCGATGGTCACCTTCTTGAACCTGATCGCCTCCGAGCCGGACATTTCGCGCGTGCCGATCATGATCGACTCCTCCAAGTGGGAAGTGATCGAAGCAGGCCTCAAGTGCATTCAGGGCAAGGGCATCGTCAACTCGATCTCGATGAAAGAAGGCGTCGAGCAGTTCAAGCACCACGCCCACCTGTGCAAACGCTACGGCGCCGCCGTGGTGGTGATGGCCTTCGACGAACAAGGCCAGGCCGACACCGAAGCGCGCAAGAACGAAATCTGTAAGCGCAGCTACGACATTCTGGTCAACGAAGTGGGCTTCCCGCCGGAAGACATCATCTTCGACCCGAACATCTTCGCCGTGGCCACCGGCATTGAAGAACACAACAACTACGCCGTGGACTTCATCAACGCCTGTGCGTTTATCCGCGACAACCTGCCCTACGCGCTCACCTCCGGCGGCGTATCCAACGTGTCGTTCTCGTTCCGCGGTAACAACCCGGTGCGCGAGGCGATTCACTCGGTATTCCTCTACTACGCCATCCAAAATGGCCTGACCATGGGCATCGTCAATGCCGGTCAGCTGGAGATTTACGACGAGATCCCCAAGGCGCTGCGTGACAAAGTTGAAGATGTAGTACTGAACAAACACGCCGGCGGCACCGAAGCCCTGCTAGCGATTGCCGACAGCTTTAGAGGCGACGGCAGCGTTAAAGAAGCCGAAACCGAAGAATGGCGCAGCTTCCCGGTGGAAAAACGTTTGGAATACGCGCTGGTGAAAGGCATCACCAGCCATATCGTCGAAGACACCGAGCTGTGCCGCCAGCAATGCGCGCGCCCGATTGAAGTCATCGAAGGCCCACTGATGAGCGGCATGAACGTGGTCGGCGACTTGTTCGGCGCGGGCAAGATGTTCCTCCCCCAGGTGGTGAAGTCGGCGCGGGTAATGAAACAAGCCGTCGCGCACTTGATTCCCTTTATCGAAGCGGAAAAAGGCGACACCCCCGAAGCCAAGGGCAAGATTCTCATGGCCACGGTGAAAGGTGACGTGCACGACATCGGCAAGAACATCGTCGGCGTGGTGCTGGGCTGTAACGGCTACGACATCGTCGACTTGGGCGTGATGGTGCCGGCGGAGAAAATCCTCCAGGTCGCCAAAGAAGAAAAGTGCGACATCATCGGCCTCTCCGGGCTGATTACGCCGTCACTTGATGAGATGGTGCACGTCGCCAAAGAGATGCAGCGCCAAGGCTTTGCCCTGCCGCTGATGATCGGTGGCGCGACCACCTCCAAGGCGCACACCGCGGTAAAAATCGAGCCGCAGTACAAAAACGATGCGGTGATCTACGTCACCGACGCCTCGCGCGCGGTGGGTGTGGCCACCAGCTTGCTATCGAAAGAACTCAAGCCCGATTACGTGCAGAAGATCCGCGACGAATACACCGTCGTGCGTGAACGCACCGCCAACCGTAGCGCGCGCACCGAGCGCCTGCCCTACAGCGATGCCATCGCCAACAAGCTGGACTTCGACTGGCAAGGCTACCAGCCACCCAAGCCAAGCTTTACCGGCGTGAAAGTGCTGGAAGACATCGACCTTAACGAACTGGTGCCCTACATCGACTGGACACCGTTCTTTATCAGCTGGGATTTGGCCGGCAAGTACCCGCGCATCCTGCAGGATGAAGTGGTCGGCGAAGCAGCCACCAGCCTGTTTAATGACGCGCAGGCCATGCTCACTAAGCTGGTCGACGAGAAACTCATCAAAGCCCGCGCCGTGCTCGGCTTCTGGCCGGCCAACCAGGTCAAGTTCGACGATATCGAGGTCTACGGCGACAACGGCAAAGCGCTGGCCACCCTGCACCACCTGCGCCAGCAAACCATCAAGCCCGACAGCAAACCGAACCTGTGTTTGGCCGACTTCGTGGCGCCGAAAGAAACCGGCATCACCGACTACGTCGGCGGCTTTATCACCACCGCGGGCATTGGCGCCGAAGAAGTCGCCAAAGCCTACGAGGCCAAAGGCGACGACTACAACAGCATCATGGTCAAAGCCCTCGCCGACCGCCTGGCCGAAGCCTGCGCCGAGTGGCTGCACGAACGCGTGCGTAAAGACTACTGGGGCTACGCCCAAGACGAAGTGCTGGATAACGAAGCGCTGATCAAAGAACAGTATCGCGGTATTCGCCCGGCGCCCGGTTACCCCGCCTGCCCGGACCACACCGAAAAAGCCACCCTGTTCAAACTGCTCGACCCCAGCGCCGACATCGGCAAAGCCGGCCAGAGCGGCGTATTCCTCACCGAACACTTCGCCATGTTCCCCGCTGCCGCGGTATCCGGCTGGTACTTCGCCCACCCCGAAGCGCAGTACTTCGCCGTCGGAAAGGTCGACCGCGACCAAATCGAGGTGTACAGCAAACGCAAAGAACAGGACATCAGCATCAGCGAGCGCTGGTTATCGCCGAATTTGGGCTATGACAACTAATTAAACCCTTAGCAGCCGCCATCAACATGGCGGCTGCTAGTGCTGCTGAGTCAAAGATGACCTTCAAGCAACCCGTAAGACCGCATCAGTGCAGCGCTATTCATGCCAGCAACTTCGCAGAACTCAAACCCAGCCTAACCGCAGCACTTCAACAACAGAGCCCTCTTAAGCGCACGCTGCCACGCTCGTCTCTCAGCTAAATCCCTCCAAAACGATCTTGCCGCGCGCTTTGCCGCTTTCCAGCAGGGCATGAGCTTTACGCAGATTGGCGGCGTTAATAGTGCCGAAGTGCTCGCCGAGGGTGGTGCGCAGTTGGCCGGCGTCGATCAGGTCTGTCACGCGGTTGAGCAGCTTGTGTTGTTCGATCATGTCGGCGGTACCAAACAGTGAGCGGGTGTACATAAACTCCCAGTGCAGCGACAGGCTCTTTTGTTTGAGGGCGCGGATGTCGAGGTTTTCTGGGTCGTCGATCAGCGCCAGCTGGCCTTGTGGCGCGAGGGCTTCGACCAGTTGCGGCAGATGCTGATCGGTATGCGTGAGACTGGCAACGCGCTGCACGGCGTCGATGCCTTGCGCTTTGAGCTGTTCGGTAAGCAGCTGACTGTGGTCGATGACCACATGGGCGCCCAGTTCGCGTACCCAATCGCGGGTTTCTGCGCGCGAGGCGGTGCCGATGACTTGTAAGCCAGTCAGCTGACGAGCCAGTTGAGTGAGGATCGAACCCACGCCACCGGCGGCGCCGATAATCAGCAGGCTGCCATCGGCGGTTTTGCCTTGCGCTACTTTGAGCCGATCAAACAGCAACTCCCACGCGGTGATGGCGGTCAGCGGCAAAGCGGCGGTTTCGGCAAAGCTTAAGCTCGCGGGCTTGCGGCCGACGATGCGCTCGTCCACTACGTGCAGCTCGCTGTTGCTGCCGGGGCGATCTAAGGCGCCGGCGTAGTACACCGCGTCACCGGGCTGGAACAGGCTGACCTTCTCGCCCACCGCGCGCACCACGCCGGCGACGTCCCAGCCGAGCACTTTGGCTTCGCCGTTCTGCGGGGCAACACGCTGGCGAATTTTCGTGTCTACGGGGTTCACCGAAATCGCCCGTACTTCCACCAGCAAGTCATGTGCGCCGGGAATGGGTTCCGGCAGTTGAATATCTTGCAGGGCTTGGGGGTTATCGATAGGTAGCGATTGGTAATAGCCGACAGCTTTCATGGGGAATCCCTTGGCAAGTGTTGATTGCAGTGGAGCCTAGTCTGCACGCGCTAATCAGCGAGAAAAACCGGCAAACCGCGCAGGCACTTTCAATGTTTTATTGAAAATAGCGGATAAAAAAAGCCGCAGGGCAGTGCCGTGCGGCTTTACCACAACCCAACCCGCTTACTGCGCCGGCTCAGCGGCTTTGGCTTTGAGCGCACTCAGCGGCTGGTTCAGCGCTTGGTACTGGTAAGGCTGCAGGCGGAACAACCAGCCCTCCGGCGCGGTGAGTTTCAACACACTGCCCTCTTTGGCGGTTTTAAGCTCGCCTAAGCGCAGCCAAGGCTGTTCGGCTTGCTCAAACAGCTCGCCAGTTAGGCTGTCACCGGCGAAGGTTTTCAGCGTAAAGCTAAGCTTCGGCTTACCCGGCAGGGTGAGCTGCTCGCGCGGCACTACCTCGTTAAAGCTCAACACGCTAAAGGCGTTGGGCATACCGTTAACTAGGCGGTTATCCAAGGTCGCGTCTTTCAGCTCGGCCACGGCAAAGTTGATTTGCTCGGCGCTATCGCGCTGCACGGTAATGGTCTGGCCATCGGCACGCTTCACAGTCAGCGATTGGATGCGATCCAGCGGCAGGTTGAGGATTTCGTTGTTCAACCAATCCATGTCGGTGGACGGCAGCAACAGCGGTTTATCGATCAACCAAACCTGATTATCGCCGGGCATACGCACTAGCTGACCACCACTTTGCCCGGCATTGCCGACCAACAGCTTGAGGGTTTTGCCCTTGGTGAACTTGAGCGTGAGCAAGGTAGCCGCCCCTTCGGCGCTGTCTGGCTCGGCCAGCCCTAAGCGGGCATGAAACTCAGGGCTGGCGGTTTTCGCTTCAAGCTTTTTCGCCTCGCCTAAGTTACGCAGCAGCTCGGTAACCGGCAGGGTATCCGCCGGGTAGCCGTGCTCACTGGTGAGCATCCACTGGCCGTGACTCAAACGCAGTTCAATTTTCGGCGCTTCGCCACGGCTCACGGTAATGCGCGTCAGGCTGGGGCCACGCAGTTTCAGGTCGCTAAACAGCACTTCACTGCTTAAGCCGGCGCCTTCGTCATCGCGCTGTAGCGCGATGACCACCAGCATCAGCAGCGTGGCCGCGAGTAATGCCCATAGATTTCGATGTCCCATGCGCTTCTCCTTAGCCGCGACGGCGGCGCAGCAGCATCAAGCCTAGGCCCAGCAGCGTCAGCAGCAGCGGCACCAGGCCAATGTTGATGAACTTTAGCTGGCCAGCCAGCTGTTCGATCTCGGCATTGAGCTGATAACGCACTTCGCGCAGTTCTTTGCGCAGGCGAATCTTCTCGTTGAGGAACTGCTGCACGGTGGCTTGCTGTTCGGGGGTCAGTTCAAACACCTTGCTCGGATCGTCGCTTTGCTGCAGCGAGGCGAGCTTTTGCTCGGTCTCGGTCAGGCGTTGTTGCAGCACTTGCTCTTTGTCTTGCAAACGCACTTCGGCCTGACGCTGCAGCGCTTCGACCACAGTGAACGGACGACTGAAGCGGCCCCGCGAGCGCACGCTGATCAGCGCTTCGCTGCCGGACAGGTTATCCAGCGCGTTGATCACAAAGTTGGCGTTAGAGGCAAACGGCTGCGGAATGCGCTGGCCGAAGAAGTCCTGCACTTGCACCCACATGCGATCAGCCAGTACGTCGGTATCGGCCACCACAATCAGGTTGATGTTGCTGGCTTCTTTGAGGCCGTCCTGCTGCCCTTCGATACCCTCTGGATAAGCGGATTTAGCCGGGCCAGTGACGCGCGCTGCCAAGGTGTAACGCTCGCCGGTGGGCTCCATTTCGCGGTACAGCTCTTCGGGGTTGCGCAGCATGGCGAAACGGTTGCTGGCAAACGGCATGGCCATATCAGAGCTTTGCACTAACGGGGTGAACGTGGTGCCCGCCCCTTCGCTAGCCGCCAGCATGCCGCTGGTGGCAAAGGCCAAGTTATCCAGGCCTGCACTGACCACGTCGTCATGGTCGAGGCTGTCGCTATCAAGATTCACCCAGCCCACATGGCGCACCGGCTGCTGGCCCTGGGCGACGGTCACGCTCATCGCGTAGCGCGCATCGCCAAGCACTTGCATGGGGTCGTACTGCACGCCCCACGCTTTAAACAGCGGCGCAAGGTCAGAGGCCTTGTTGTTGCTCATGGCATCGGTGAAGTCGTTGGTTTGCTCGCCTTCAGCAAAGGGGTCGACAAACACCAACAGCTTTCCGCCGCGCAGCACAAACTGGTCGATGGCGTACAAGGTCGCTTCCGGCAGTTGCTTAGGGTGCACCAGCAGCAGCACGCCGATGTCGTCGGGGATCTTATCTAGGCCAGCTTTAAGACTCTTGATCTCGAACAGCTGACGCATTTCTTCCAGCACCATCCACGGTTGGGTGGGCTGGCGCTGCATCATGTCGTAGCCGCCATTAATCGGCAGGCTGGAGAGCAAACCCACCGCTGGCTTCTGTGGTTTAGCCAAGCCTTGAATCAGCTGGCTTAACTGGTACTCGAGAAACTCTTCCTGATCGAGCGGGAAGAACGGAATGGTCTGCACATCATCCAACGCGTTGGTGCCGGCCAAGCCAAAGTACAAGGTATCGCCCGTGGCATTCAGCGGTACGCCTTGCAGGCCAAAGCTGGCGGCTTTGTCTTCGGCTTCCGAGAAGGGCTCTGGGTCGACCACGTTAAGCTTGATCTTGCCATCGGCGGCACGCTCGTAAGCACGCAGCAGTTCTTCCACGCGGCTGGCGTAGTTACGCAGCGCCACTAAGTCTTTGGCGGCCTTGTTGGAATAGAAAAAGTACAGGTTCACCGGCTCATCCAGCCCAGCGAGAATCTCGCGGGTGCCGTCAGAGATGGTGAACAGTTTTTGCTCGGTTAAATCCAGCCGTGCGCCGGTTAAGGTGAGGCTAGAAAAACTGTTAAAGACGACAAAAGCCAGCGCAATCAGCAGCAAGCCAGTGCCGGAATAAATCACACGTTTCATCGGCAGGCTCCTTAGTCGGCTTTCTTCAGATCAACCACCACTGCCGTGGCAGCGAGCCAGGCAGCGATCAGCGAGAGGAAATACAGCAGATCACGCAGATCCACCACGCCCTGACTGATGGCTTGGAAACGAATCAAGAACGACAAGGACGACACCGCATCCAGCACGCTTTGCGGTGCCCAGCCATTAAAGGCATCCAGCACCAGCGGAAAGCCGCTGACCACAAACACAAAACAGGTCGCCACCGCCAAGATAAAGGCGATCACTTGGTTGCGGGTTAGCGCCGACATGCACGAGGCAATCGCCAGATAACCGCCAGCCAACAGCCAGCTGCCCAAGTAGCCGGTGATGATCGCGCCATTATCCGGGTTACCCAGATAGTTAACGGTGATCACCATGGGGAAGGTCAGCAGCAGCGCCAAACCGGCAAACACCCACGCGGCTAAAAACTTGCCCAGCACGCTGGCGGTGCGGCTGATGGGCAGGGTCATCAGCAGTTCGATGGTGCCGCTCTTGCGCTCTTCCGACCACAGGCGCATGCCAATGGCGGGAATCAAGAACAAATACAGCCACGGGTGGAAGTTAAAGAACGGCTGCAGATCCGCTTGGCCGCGCTCGAAAAAACCACCCAGATAAAAGGTGAACACCCCGGCCATGACCAGAAAGATCACCAAAAACACATAGGCCAAGGGCGTGGCGAAGTAGCTCGCCAGCTCGCGCTTGAACACTACTGACAAGCCCATCATGCCGCATCCCCCACGGTCAGACGGCGGAATACCTCATCGAGGCGCCCGCGTTCCACATTCACTTCACGCACCGGCCAGTTCTGTGCGGCCAGCAAGGCATTCACTGCGGGGAAGATCACCGCATCGCCCTCTGGCAGCACAGTCAGCTGCAAGCCGTCTTCGCTTTGCTCAACGCCAGCCACACCGGCCAAGGCGGTGAGCGGCTGCACATCCACCGGCTGCTCCAGCACTAAGCTGACCGCCTGATGGTATTTCGACTGGCGTTCCAGCTCGTAGGGCGTGCCATCGGCGACCACTTTGCCGTGGGCGATGATCAGTGCGCGGGTACAAACGGCGGCGACTTCTTCCAAGATATGCGTCGAGACAATCACGATTTTGTCTTTCGCCAAGCTTTGAATCAGCTTGCGCACTTGGTGCTTTTGATTGGGGTCGAGGCCATCGGTGGGCTCGTCGAGGATCAGCACCTTAGGGTCGTGCAAAATGGCTTGGGCCAGCCCCACGCGGCGCTTAAAACCCTTAGACAGGGTTTCGATACGCTGATTAAGCACGCTCTCAAGCTGCACTTTCTCAGAGGCGGTCTGCACCGCTTGGCGCTTGAGCGCGCCTTTTAAACCGCGCACTTCGGCGATAAAGCCTAAAAAGCCGGCCACGGTCATATCGCCATAACAGGGCGCGCCTTCGGGCAAGTAGCCAATCAGGCGCTGCGCGGCGAGGGTGTCACGCTGAATATCGTGGCCAAACACGCGCGCCGTACCGCTGGTGGGCGCTAAAAAGCCGGTCAACATCTTCATGGTGGTGGATTTACCGGCGCCGTTAGGGCCGAGAAAACCGAGCACTTCACCCGGCGCGACCGTAAAGGACAAGCCATCGACAGCCGTGTGCGCGGCAAAACGTTTCGTCAATTGTTGGATTTCTATCATGACCTTCCACTTCCCAATGGAGTGCCCGACTGGGCCGATGCCCGTCGGATTCTGCGAGCCGATACTCTATGAACTGGCCGCTGGCTGTTCAAGACCAACAAAGCACAAAAAAGTTGCGCCAAGCCCAGTATTTTCAGGCAGTTAGCCTCACAAGCCGCTATGTAAGCGGATTTTACCGACAGCCCAAGTTGGGGCACACTAACGGCCTTTCGCCGCATCTGTGGTGCCAGGTTAAGACGTCGTTATGACCCGTAATCCCTTCCGCCGCTTGGGCTTTGGTGCCCTGCGCCGCTTGCTGTTTCTGTGGGTTCGCTCAGAAACCATCCATCAAAGCGCCTTCGATCTGAAGCTCGACCCGACGCTACCGATCATCTACGTGCTGCAACAAACGGCCGTCGCCGATTTGGCGGTAATGGATTTGGAATGCAGCAAAGCCGAGCTACCGCGGCCTATTCTGCCGCTGGCCTTGGGCGATAGCAGCGAGCCGCACAGTTATTTCACCCTCGATCAAGCGCCCGGTTGGTTTGGTCGCACCCACAAACGGCAGATGCCGCCGCGCCTTGAGCGCACCATTGAAGCGGTTAGCCAAGGCCAAGTCGCCGATGCGCAAATTGTCCCGGTCACCGTGTTCTGGGGCCAATCGCCGCGCAGCGAATCCAGCGCGTGGAAGCTGATTTTCGCCGACAGCTGGGCCGTTACCGGTCGCCTGCGTAAATTGCTGGCGATTTTTATTCTGGGCCGCAAAACCCGCGTGCAGTTTTCCACGCCGATTCGCGTCAGCGACTTGCTACAGCACGAGAAAGACCAAGAGCGCACCGTGCGCATGGCGCATCGCCTGCTGCGCGTGCACTTCCACAACATTAAAACCTCGGTGATCGGGCCTGACCTCTCGCACCGCCGCAACTTGGTCAAAGGCCTGCTGGTATCACCACTGGTTAAGCAAGCGATTGCCGAAGAAGTCGAGCGCAGCAAGATCAGCCCGAAAAAGGCCGAGAAACGCGCGCTGTCTTACGCCAACGAAGTGGCGTCGGATTACTCCTACATCGCCATTCGCTTTCTAGAAGTGGTGCTGAAGTGGTTCTGGAACAAGATCTACGACGGCATCGACGTGCATAACCTCGACGAAGTGCAGCGCGTCGCCCAGGGCAGCGAGATCATCTACGTGCCCTGCCACCGCAGCCATATCGACTACCTGCTGCTGTCGTACCTGCTGTTTACTCACGGCCTAACCCCGCCGCACATTGCCGCCGGCATTAACCTCAACATGCCGGTGGTTGGCAGCCTGTTGCGCCGTGGCGGCGCCTTCTTTATGCGCCGCAGCTTTAAAGACAACCGCCTGTACACGGCGATCTTTAACGAATACCTGCACACCCTGTATGCGCGTGGCTTCCCGGTGGAGTTCTTCGTTGAGGGCGGCCGCTCGCGTACCGGCCGCACCTTGCAGCCACGCCCCGGCATGCTGGCGATCACCCTGCGCAGCTACCTGCGCTCGTCGCGCAAGCCGATTGTCTTTGTGCCGGTGTATATCGGCTACGAACGCGTACTGGAAGGCCGCACTTACTTGGGCGAGCTGCGCGGCGCGAGCAAAAAGAAAGAGTCGGTGTTCGATATCTTCCGTGTGCTCGGTGCCCTGAAACAGCGCTTTGGTCGCGTATCGGTGAACTTCGGCGAGCCGATTCACTTAACCGAGTTCCTCAACCAGCAGCGCCCCGGCTGGCAAAACGAAGACCACGGTGCCAACTACCGCCCCGATTGGCTGAACAGCGCTACCGGCGCCTTGGGCGACTGCATTGCCCAGCGCATCAACGCTGCAGCAGCCATCACGCCGGTTAACTTGGTGGCGATGGCGCTGTTGTCCACGCCGCGTCAGGCCTTGGATGGCACCTCGCTGGCGCAGTTGCTCGACCTGTATTTGCAACTGCTGCGCCGTCAGCCGTATTCCGCGCACGCCAGCCTGCCGCAAGGCGATGGCGCGGCGATGATCGAACACGTCGAAGCGTTGGATTTGATCGAGCGACAGAAAGACGCCCTCGGCGATATCTTCCTGCTTGATGAAAGCAACGCCGTGCAGATGACCTACTACCGCAACAACATTCTGCATGCCCTAGCGCTGCCCAGCCTGCTCGCCAGCTACTTCCAGAGCAGCCAAAGCATTAGCCGCCAAGAAGTACAGCGCTTAACCCAAGCGCTGTACCCCTTCCTGCAAGCCGAGCTGTTTATTCGTTGGCGCAGCGATGAACTGGCCCCGGTGATCGATCAGTGGCTCAACACCTTGGTCGAGCAAGGCTTGCTGAACGAGCACGACGGCCAACTGAGCGCCCCCGAGGCCAGCAGCCGCGAATTCGTGCTGCTCAACCTCCTCTCGCGCGCCATTAGCCAAACCTTGCAGCGCTTCTATATGGCGATTGCTTTGCTGGTTAATCATGGCCAACACGCGTTGGATGCTGCCGAGCTGGAAAACCTCTGCGCCGTGATGGCCCAGCGTTTGTCGATTCTGCATGGCTTAAATGCACCGGAGTTCTTCGACAAAACCCTGTTCCGCCACTTCATTGCCACCCTGCTGGAGCAAGGCGTGGTGCGCATTGGCGAATACGGCCGGCTGGCCTATCACGACGAGCTAAGCCTCACCGTCGAAAGCGCCGCCAAGCGTGTATTGCCAGCGGAGCTGCGCCTGTCGATTCGCCAAGTGGCCAACAAGCAAAGCCTGCCTAAACCAAATCAGGCGGCTTAACTACACTGACTGGATGAACGCGGGGTAACCAAGGGAAGCACGGTTTAAGCACGGCTTCCCAAGCCCCGACACTTTGTAAAGGAGAACACCATGCGCTTCGCTCGCCCTGCCCTCACCCTCTTTGCCGGTTTAAGCCTAAGCCTCTCTGCTATGGCCTTAAGCCTTAGCGATTTAAGCCAAGGCGACGCCACCGGCGCACTGCGCTCGGCCCTCACCCAAGGCGCCGAGATGGCGGTAGATAGCCTAGGCCGCACCGATGGTTTACTCGGCAACCCCGAAGTGCGCATTGAGTTGCCCGGCGACTTAGGCAAAGCCGCCAAGATGATGAAAACCTTTGGCATGGGCAGCGAAGTGACCGCACTGGAAACCGCCATGAACCGCGCCGCCGAAGCCGCCGTGCCCGAGGCCCGTAAGTTACTGGTGGATGCGGTGAAGAACATGAGCGTGAGCGATGCCAAAGGCATTCTCACCGGCGGCGACACCGCCGGCACCGAATACCTAAACCGCTCCAGCCGCGAACAGCTGCAAGCGCGCTTCTTGCCCATTGTGAAGCAGATGACCGACAAGGTTGGCCTTGCTCAGCAGTACAACGCCTTCGCTGGCCAAGCCGCGAGCTTTGGTGTGATTGACGCCAAAAGCGCCAACTTAGAAAGCTACGTCACCGAGCAAGCGCTGGACGGCCTGTTCACCCTGATCGGCCAAGAAGAACAGAAGATTCGCCAGAACCCCGCCGAAGCAGCGGGCAGTTTGGCCAAGAAGGTGTTTGGTCTGCTGTAAGCCCATACCCGCCGACGCTAAACAAAGCCCCATGCATTACCGTGCATGGGGCTTTTTAGCACTTGCTTATCAATAAGTCAGCGCTTAAACCAGCAGCTCACCACGGGCGACGATCACCGCCTGCCCGGCAATCAGCACGCGCTCGCCTTTAAGCTCGCACCACAGCTCGCCACCACGTGCCGACACTTGGCAGGCAAACATCTGGCTTTTGTTTAAGCGTGCTTGCCAAAAGGGCATCAGCGCACAGTGCGCTGAGCCGGTGACCGGGTCTTCATCGACACCCACTTGCGGGGCGAAATAACGCGAGACGAAATCACAATCGTCGCCTTCAGCGGTCACAATCACGCCCTGCTGTGGCCAACCACGAATGGCGCGCATATCCGGCGTGCAGGCCAACACCGCAGCAGCACTCTCTAAACGCACCAGCAGGTTTAAGCCGGCCACGGCCTCCACCACGGTTTGTCCCAGCGCGGCTTGCAGCTCAGGCGTTACCGCAAACGGCGCACAGGCTTGCTGCGGAAAGTCCAATTGCAGGCGCCCTTGCGCATCCTCAGCCACACGCAACTCACCGGATAAGCTGGCAAAACGCAGTGGCAGCGGCAGGCCGTACACTTCGCTCAGCACTTGGGCGGCGGCTAAGGTGGCATGGCCACATAAGTCCACCTCGACCGCCGGAGTAAACCAGCGAATCCGCAGGCCTAGCTCGGCATCGGGGCCAACGAATACGGTTTCTGAAAGGTTATGTTCAGCGGCAATCGCTTGCATACGCGCATCGCTTGGCCACTGCTCTAGGCGATACACCATGGCGGGGTTGCCGGCAAAAGCCTGCGCGGTAAAAGCATCTACTTGATAAAACGTTGTAGCCATCGTGTTCTCCCTAATGATTGACCCATTCGCTGCTCACCACCCTATCTGCACCAAAGCCATGCGCAAAGACACAGCTTGCGCGCAAAAGGTGGGCAAATTGTGTGCGCAAGGCCCATTGCGCGGCTGAAAAAGGCCAATAAAACGCTTGTTTCAAAGCCATTACAAAGATTGGCACGCTGCCTGCTTAAGGCTAAGCACGGTCAGCACAACGGCGTGTCTGCCAAACCCTTTTAAGCCTCGCGGTGGCTTTAGCCACACCGGCGCGGCAACGGTTTTTCATACCATCCGCAAGGAGACACGCCATGCAACAACGCACCTTTGTGCCCGCTGTTTTCACCCTCTCTGCCCTCAGTTTGGCAATCGTCAGCAGCAACGTACACGCTGAAGAATTCAGCCAGCTGTGGAAAGACGGCAAGGTCAACCTCGACGCTCGCTACCGCTACGAGCACGTTGACCAAGACAACGCCCTGAACAACGCCAACGCACAAACCCTGCGCTCGCGCATCACTCTGCAAACCGGCAAGTGGTACGGCCTATCCGCCTTGGTAGAAGGCGATCACGTGCTGCGCATCGGCGATGACGCCTATAACGATACCCGCAACGGCCAGAGCCAATACTCCGTTGTGGCTGACCCGGATGGCGGCGAAGTCAACCAAGCCCTGCTGCGTTATGACTACAGCATGGGCAACGTGGTGGTTGGTCGTCAGCGCATCAACCTCGACAATCAGCGTTTTGTCGGTGGTGTTGCGTGGCGGCAAAACGAGCAAACCTATGACGGCGCGCTGACGCAGTTCAAACCGTTCGATGGCATGACCTTAACCTACGGCTACATCGATCAGGTCAACACCATCTTCAGCCCCGACGATAACCGCTACACCGCAGCCGGCAACCCGGCCAACATCGACGGCCACAGCCACTTGATGAACGCCCAATACATAGTGGCCCCCGAGCTAACCGTCACCGCCTACCGCTATATGCTGGGCTTGGACGACCTGGCCAACAAAACCCAATCCAGCGCGACCAATGGCCTGCGCTTGAACGGCACCGTGGCCGGCGTCACCTACGCCGCCGAGTACGCCAGCCAGAGCGAGTACGCCGGCAACCCGAAAAAACTCGATGCCGACTACTACCTGCTGGAAGCCGGTTACACCTTCAAAGACCTCGGCGGCCTGATGCTCAAAGGCGGTTACGAAGTGCTCGAAGGCGACAAAGACACCAGCAAAGGCGCCTTCCAAACTCCGTTGGCCACCAAGCACATGTTCCAAGGCTGGGCGGATGTCTTCTTAACCACCCCGCAAGCCGGTGTGAAAGACGCCTACTTTGGCGGCAGCATTCCGCTGCTCGGTGGCAGCCTGCAGGCTTGGTACCACGACTTCCGCGCCGAAACAGGCTCTAGCCAGTACGGTGAAGAGTTCGACGTGGCTTACGGCCGTGCCATCCCCGGCGTTAAGAACCTGAGCGCTCTGGTTAAGTACGCGCAATACGATGCTGATGACTTCGGTGTCGACACCCAGAAGCTCTGGCTGCAACTGCAATACAGCCTGTGATTTCACTGTAGGTACGCCCCGAGCAATCGGGGCCTTTGCCGGGGCTGCGCTGTGCTGCTCCGGCGTCTTTCATCTGCTTTCACGCGCCTTGGCAAGGAGCTGCCCATGAACACCTCACGCAATCCTGTATTTGCCCTGCTCTTATCCTGCTTACTGGCCGTTGCGTCACTCCCGGCACAGGCCGTGCTGAATAATGCCGAAGCCGTCAACATGTCGGGCTTGCAGCGCATGCTGAGCCAACGCATCGCCAAGGCCTACCTCATGCTTGGCCAAGATGTACGCCCGGATGTTGCGCAACAGCAGCTCGACGATGCCTTGGCACTGTTTGACAGCAACCTAGAACAATTGGACGCCTACGCCCCCACGCAAGAAGTGCGCGAAGCACTGGGCCGGGTGCGCCTGATTTGGCAGGACTACCGCGAACACGCCCTGCGCCAACCCGATAAAACCACCGCCCAAGCCCTGCTCAGCCAAAGCGATTTACTGCTCGGCGCCTGCGAAAACGTGGTCAAGCTGATCGAAGCCCACGCCGGCAGCCACAGCGCCGTGCTGGTCAACCGCTCAGGCCGCCAGCGCATGCTCAGCCAGCGCATTGCCAAACTGTACTTAGCACTGAGCTGGCGGATTAACGACGACAGCCTCGCGCCGCAATTCCAACAGGCGGTTAACGAGTTCGACCAAGCCCTGCAATACCTGCAAAACGCCGAAGAAAACACCGCCGACATCAAGCTAAAACTCAACAAAGTGGCCATGCAATGGCGCTTCTCACAAGCCGGCTTCCGCCTCACCGACGAACAGCGTTACGTGCCGGTGGTGATCTTCACCACCAGCGAGCAACTGCTGAAAAAAATGCATGAGATTACCGGGCTGTATGAAGGGGTGATGGCTGGAAATGGCTAGCCGGTACCAGCGAGATAACCACCCCGAAATGCCGCAAGAATCTCTGACATATTGAGCCAAGCTGATTACCGATCGCATCGAGTGAAATGCATTTGGTCAACCAACCGGTGAGCAACCCATTGGCAGGGTTAAGCTGATTACTGAGCTTGCTGAACCCATTTGTTTCGCCCTTCCCGGGCGAGTCACTTTTGGCAGTCGCGCCAAAAGTAACCAAAAGCGCTTGCCCCACTATCCGGTCCAGCTGCGCTGGATACCTTCGCTCCGGCAGGCTTTCATGGGGCCACGGCGAAGGGCCCTCCATGGCCCATCGCCGCTTGCGCCGCATCCCTGCGGCTTACCCCACTACAGCCAGCCTGCACTCAGCCGGATAAAAGGGGCGGTTGGTGCAAATCGCACCATCAGTGATGGCTTCGCTAAGTATTTTTTGTAGCTCAACCTGCAAACCGCCAAGCCATCGACTTGCACCAATGCCCCCTTCAGCAGGCCGAGTGGAAGGTTTCTGGAAGAGGTTAAGCGGCATGGATGCCGCGCAAAGCCCTATGGGCCATGGATGGCCCATAGGGCTGGGCCTCTGGACGACTGCATGGATGCAGGAGTTAGGGCGACGCAGGATGCCAAAGCCGAAGAAACCTGGAGCGAGGGAACCCGGCGCAGCCGGGCCAATGGCGGGGGCCTGTTTCTTGTGCATACTATTCTTTCGCAAAGAATAGTAAGTCGCCGGGAGGCGAAATCAGATCTTTAAATCTCACTTCAATAGCAAGCCCAAATACCCCCGGCCCTATAGTTTCCGATCACACCACCCCATACCCAGCATCAATGTTGAAAAACCTTCGCACTCACAAAACCACCCGCACCATCAAAATAAATATTTAGATAGTCATAATCGAAACCAACCCCACTACACATTCCCAGTACATACTGCAATTCGCCAGTTCCAGACCTATAGTCCGGCTGGCCCAGCAGGGCAACCACATCAGACCTTCTCATACCAACGAAAAGATGCCTTGCAATCAGGTCCTCAACCATCGCACCACGATAACAGCCAGCACTTTCTTGATTAGTAACAGGTCGCACCCACTCGTCACGATCAAACGCACCATCAATCAGCAGAAATAATTTAAAACCAAAAAACAATGAAGCCCCCATAAAAATCATCAACTTCAAATTAAATATTCGCACAAGAAAACCCAAACTATTATTTAAAGGAACATTACCACTTCGACCCACACCCAAAGCGCCACACCACGCCCACCACTTAGTAAATACAGCGAAGGGCTATCCCAGCCCTTCGCTGCTAACTCTTAGACTCCAATAATCAAAACCATCACTCACCCTATCCAAAACACCCGCTGACTAGCCAACCAATCCCTCAATTGGCAGCGCTCTGCCCGCCAGTGCCAGTCGTGGCGTTCACTGCGCTGCTGACTCATGAGCCACCTCCGCGTTGTTGTTGCGGCCAATGGCATACCAGTCGAGTTTGCGGGTGAGCAGCATGAAGGCGGCGAGCAGGCCAAACACCAGTACTGAGCCCATCAACAGGGCGAAGTCTTCGGCGCTGAGTAGCACGTAGAGCATGCCGTAGAGGCCAGTGAGTAAGGCGCTAAAGCTCAGTGCCCGCCAGAAGTCGCGCAGCACGCTGTGGGTGTAAACCGCCAGCAAGCTCACACAGGCCGCTGCGGCCAAGGCGTAGGCGCGCGCGAAGCTCATGTGTTCGGCCAGCGATAACAACAGCAGGTAGAAGAACGCTAACGCCAACCCGACCAAGGTGTATTGCACGGGGTGAATGGCCAAGCGTTTGAGCACTTCGAACAAGAAGAACACCGCGAATGTCAGGCCGATAAACAGTAAGGCGTATTTAATCGCGCGCTCGGTTTTTAAGTATTGATCCACGGGGTCGATCAAATTGACCTTCATGGCTCGATCGTTCAGCCCGCTGCATTTCTGCTTGAAGCGGCAGTCATTCAACGCTTGCTGCATATCGGTGGCAAAGAAGCTGGTTTGCCACGCAGCGGTAAAACCTTGACTGCTTATTTCGCGTTCACGCGGCAAGTATTCGCCAACAAAACTAGGGTGCGGCCAGTCGGAGGTCAGCTTGACTTGGGTATCGGCGCCAACCGGCACCACAGCAAAAGTGCTGGTGCCTTGCAGTTGCAGGTCGAAGGCAAAGCGCAGGCTTTGTGCGGCGCCCAAATTGAACTTGCCTAACTTGGCGTGTACACCATTTTGCAGAAACCCTATCTGCGTACCCGGGGCAAATGCCCGCTGGTGGTTGTTCACGTTGGCGGTCATCTTGTTGCCAATGCCGCGAATATCGCTAATACCCACGGCGATAAACGGCGTACCGAGGCGGTAGTTCTCATCCTCGCCTTTGAGCCCCAAGCGCTTGGGCAACACAAACTGGCCGCTGATGTGGCTGAGGCTTTGATATTGGCGAATTTTGTAGATGCCACGCTGACGCACTTCGGTGCCTAGCTGGCCGTCCAGCTGCAGTTGCTCGGGCAAGAAGTACAGCCGCTTGCTGAACTCTTTGACATCTTCATAGCGCTCGCCGGTTTGCGGGTCTTGCCGCCACGTGCGTTTAATTTCCACAAAGGGCACCACCAAGATGGGCCCGGTGATCTGCTGGGCATAACTGCTGGAGCGGGCGATATCGCGCTCGACGCCTTCGCGCAAATACTGCCGGCTACTGACTAAGCCATCGATCATGGTCAGCGGTATCAGTAGAAAGAACACCAAGCCCACAATAGTGAGCACTTTAAAGCCTAAGGTACGGGTCATGCGGCGACTCCCTGTGATTGGTTGGAGTCGCTAGCCTGCGCTGCCCGTGTGGGCACTGTATGGGGCTAATGTGGAGATTGTGTGGAGAGTGCCGGCGTCTGCGACTAAGCCTTGCTGCCACCTAGGCGCGCTGCCAGCTAGTCAGGCTATAGCGGCAAACACACCGTGACGCACACACCCACACTCGGCGTGCTGACATTAGCGATGTGCAGTTTTCCGCCGTGCAAGTGCAGCACTTCCTGCACAAAGTTCAGCCCCAAGCCGCTGCTTTTGCGCCCGCTGGCTGGCCTTGGCAGCGAATAGAAGCGTTCGCTAAGACGATTCAAGGCGTATTCAGGAATCGGTTCTGCGGGGTTGAACAACGAGAGTGCCAACTGACCGTCGCGCTGCTCGGCCCACCAGTGCAAAGCACTCTCGGGCGGGGCAAAGTCGATGGCGTTGTCCAGCAGGTTATGCAGCGCTTGCGCCAGCAGCCAGCGTTCGCCACGCACACTCAGGGTGCCCGACACATCTAGCACCACGTGGAGCTGCGCTTCGCTTAAGCGCGCGTGCTGTGCGGCGAGCACCTCGTCACACAAGGCTTTTAAGGAAATCTCGCTGACCTGCTGTAAAGCCTGGCGCTGCTCGACCACGGCCAGATTGAGCAAACGCTCAATCAGCTGTTGCATGCGCTGGCTTTCGCTCACCACGTTATCGGCAAAACGCTCGCGCTCGGCTTCGCTCAACGGCTCGCGCAGTAGCTCACCGGCGGCGCGCACGGCAGCCAACGGGCTTTTCAGCTCGTGGGTTAAGGTGTGCACGTAACGCTCAACGTATTGCTTGCCGTCCAGCTCGCGGCGCATCTGCTCTAGCGCCTCGGCCAAACGCGCCAGCTCGCCACCGCGAAACTGCGGCACTTGCGCTTTAGCGCCCTGACTGACCGCGCCGGCATAGGCACCCAACAAACGCAGCGAGCGGGTCAGCCACCACGACAGCAGCGCGCCAACCAACAGCCCCAGCACAATCAGGCCCACCGCCAATGCGGTTAAGCGCGCCTCGGTGCGCGCGATATACGGCTGCAAGGTGCGATTGGGTTTGGCCACCGACACCACACCGATGATCTCGTTGCCGTCTTTGATGGGTGCGGCGACATACATCACCGAAGAATCTGCATCATCGGCCAGCTCACGGGTGGAACGCGCACCGTATTCGCCGCGCAAGGTGAGATAGACATCGTTCCAGCGCGAGTAGTCTTCGCCCACCGCTTGTCCGCTGGAATCCAAAATCACCCGCCCTTGCGCATCGGTGACGTAAATGCGGTGGCTCACCGAGCTTTTGCTAATCCCCCAGATGGTCGCATTGGGTTCACGCTGGCCATACCGGGTGAGCAACTCGGCAAACTGGCTTTGCGCCAAGCGACCGTGTTTCAGGTCATCGCGCAGCAACTCGGCGAGTAGGTTGGCGGTATCGACTAAGGTTTCTTCGCTGCTCTGGCGCACGCCAGGGCGGATTTCTTCATTCACGGTATTTAGCAAAAAGTAACCGCCCAGCCCGACAAAGAGGAAATACACCAGAAAAATGCGGATGCCTAAACGCATTAGGCGCGCTCCGGCTGATAGCTGTAACCCAAGCCACGGTGGGTTTGGATCGGCTCGCCCTCGGCATACACGGCGCGTAATTTGCCGCGCAGGGTTTTGATATGGCTGTCGATGTTACGCTCATAACCGGCGTGACTGGGCGTGCCGATGGCATCGAGCAACTGCTCGCGACTGAACACCCGCTCAGGTTGCGCCAATAAGGTATGCAGCAGATGCCATTCATGACTGGTGAGCACTAAGGTTTGCTCGCGGTAACGGATTTGCGCCCGCGCTTGGTCAACCACAAACACGCCGCAAGACTGTGCCGAGGTTGGCTCTGCCAGCGGCTCTTGCACCTGCGTGCGCTTTAGAATGGCGCGCACCCGCGCGGCTACTTCGCGCGGGCTAAAAGGCTTAGTGACGTAATCATCGGCACCAATTTCAAAGCCCACCACGCGGTCGATCTCGCTGTCACGAGCGGTTAAAAACAGCACCGGCACTTGGGAGAACTGCCGTAAGCGACGACACGCTTCAAAGCCGTCGATATCCGGCAGGCCGACATCCAACAGCCATACATCCGCCGGCGATTCTTGCTGGGCCTGCAACGCCGCTTGCGCCAGTTGCAGCCACTGCACCTCATGCCCTTCGCTGCGCAAGCTGAACAACAAGGTATCGGCAATTGCCGCCTCGTCTTCGACCACCAACACCTTAGCCATCTGCACCTATCCTGATTGCTGAGTGCAGCAGGCTGGCGAGGTTGCTGGCTGCGGTCAAGCCCTACTCAGTTACGCGCGTGGGAAATGTGAAAGCTATGCACGCCGGGGTGCTCACGCAGGTTTTGCGCCAGATCGATCATGGGTGTGCCGCAGCGGCGACAATGCGCCACGGCAACAAAGCGCCATTCAATCGCGGATTCTTTGCAGCTCACCGCCACCGAGCCCATGGCCATATCAAAGCCGTGGGCCATTAAGAACGCCCGAATCTCGCCCTCTTTCGGCACAAACTGCGGCTCAAACAACACCTGTAAGCCAATCGCTGGACGCTGCGGCAAGCGGGTTTCCAAACGCGCCAGACCCATCATGCTGGCCGCTGCCAGCAAGGTCATCAGCACGGCTGCACTGTAAAACCCCACCCCTACTAGCACGCCAATCGCCGATGAGGCCCAAATCGAGGCTGCCGTGGTTAGCCCGCTGATATTCAGGCCGGTTTTCATGATCACCCCGGCACCGAGAAAGCCGATGCCGGTCACCACGCCCTGAATCACCCGCGTGGGGTCAACCCCCATCGGCGTGGTAACCCCGTGGCCGCCGTACCAAGTGGTGGACAAGCCCGACAGCACCGTCAACGCTGCCGAAGCCATGCAGACCAAACCGTAAGTACGCATGCCGGCGGCACGACCACGATAAGCGCGCTCATAGCCCACCACACAACCTAAAAAAAGCGCGCCCAGTACGTGCAAAAAAATCAGCACATTGGTCTGCAGCATATCCAGCGACCAATAATCGAGGAGCATTTCGGGTGACAACGGATGCATAGCAACTCCCTAACGGCAACGGCCTATAGAGAGTATGGCTGGCGTGCAGAAATCTGCTGGCGAATCAGCGCCCTACGTGCTGCTTAGGGAGGGTTTTGCGGTATTTGGCTTCGATACGGGCATAGGTGCCATCAGCGCGGATCGCGGCTAAGCCGATATTGAAGCGATCGCGCTGTACGTCACGCGCAAACGCGCCTTGATAATGCACGGGTTTAAATACGTCGTACCAGCGCAGTGGCTGGTGGATATCCACACTGTGGGCCACTTCGGTGTTGAAGAACTGCAGAATCATCGGGTCCGCAACCACCACATCGACACGTCCGCTGTAGAGCAGCTTATTGCGATTTACTTGGCGCAGTTCTTCACGGTAGGCCTTATTACTCGCCGCCATCGCCGAGAACTCGGGCCCCAATATACGGCTCGCATGCTTAAAGGTGCTGATCGAATACTTCGACAAATCCGCAATGCTGCGAATCTGCAAGCCGCGCTTGTCTAAGGCCACGGCCATATCGCGATAGGTTACGTAGGGCTCACTGAAATGGCTGACCAACTCATGCTCGAAAAACATCGACGACAGCGCGTCGAGCTTGCGTTCTTCGAGCATCACTTTAAGCCGCGCCACGGGGCCAAAATACCCTTGTACGATAAAGCCCGCTGAATGCGCTGCTGCGACAAAAAGCTCGTACTCCAGCCCCTTGGCTTGGTTTTCAAAGACATAGGGTGGGCGATGCGGGCCAAAGCCCACTTGCAAAGTTTCCGCTGCCAGCGGTAAAGCCAGCATGCTGAGCGCCACTATCAGGCTTTGTTTAAACCACCTGAACATACTGTCGTCCTTGATAACTCGTGTACGAGACGCCTTCGAGCCTAGCGCATCTTTGCCAACCTGACGATTCCCGCTTACAGCGGCAGCGCGTAGGCACCCGTCACATGCGCCACAGGGCTTTCCTCATCAGAAGCGGAGAACAGTGTCACCTCACACACCGCTTGGCGACGACCGAGCTTAATAATCCGTGCGTCAGCGACTAAATCTTCGGGCTTTGGCCGCGCTAAAAAGTTGATATTTAAGTGCGACGTGACCGCCATCTCGACCTTGCCTAAGGCACCTAAGATCACCGCATACATAGCCGCATCGGCCAGCGACATGATAATCGGCCCCGATAACGTGCCGCCGGGGCGCACCATGCGCGGGCTGAACGGCACGCGGGCGCGGGCATGATGACCGTCGATACTGTCGACCTTTAAGTCGATGTCTTCGGCCATCGGCACGCCATGACGAATCAAGGCTTCCACCATGCTGGCGGTTAACTCAGGCACACTCTTCTCCTTATTCCAGACCGCGCAACCTGTACGGCTGTAGCGCATGCTCGTACAATGCCGCGTTGTTTTTTCCTCTGACAACCGACAGAACGGCCAAACATGCGTACCAGTCAGTACCTGCTTTCTACCCTTAAGGAAACCCCCTCCGACGCCGTGGTGATCAGCCACCAGCTGATGCTGCGCGCCGGGATGATCCGCAAACTGGCCTCAGGCCTCTACACTTGGCTGCCCATGGGCCTGCGGGTACTGCGCAAAGTAGAAAACGTGGTGCGCGAAGAAATGAACGCCGCCGGCGCTATCGAAGTGCTGATGCCCAGCGTGCAACCGGCTGAGCTGTGGCAAGAGTCTGGCCGCTGGGAGCAATACGGCCCCGAGCTGCTGCGCTTAAAAGACCGTCACCAACGTGACTTCTGCGCCGGCCCCACCCACGAAGAAGTCATCACCGATCTGGCACGCAACGAGCTGAACAGCTACAAGCAGCTGCCGATCAACATGTACCAAATTCAGACCAAGTTCCGCGACGAAATCCGCCCGCGCTTTGGCGTGATGCGTGGCCGCGAATTCATCATGAAGGACGCCTACTCCTTCCATGCCGATCAAGCGTCGCTGCAGCAAACCTACGACCGCATGCATCAGGCCTACTGCAACATCTTCACCCGTCTGGGCCTGAACTTCCGCCCAGTGCAGGCCGATACCGGCTCGATTGGTGGCACTGGCTCGCATGAATTCCACGTACTGGCCGATTCCGGCGAAGACGATATCGCCTTCTCTACTAGCTCGGATTACGCCGCCAACATCGAAAAAGCCGAAGCCCTGCCGCAAGAAAGCGTGCGCGGCGCAGCCACCGAAGAACTGCGCTTGGTGGATACCCCCAACGCGAAAACCATCGACGAACTGGTTGAACAGTTTGGCTTGGCCATCGAAAAAACCGTGAAAACCCTGGTGGTGCACGGTGCTGAAAAAGGCCAACTGATCGCCCTGATCGTGCGCGGCGACCACAGCCTGAACGAAATCAAAGCCGCTAACTTGGCGCAAGTGGCCAGCCCGCTGGTGTTTGCCAGCGAAGCAGAAATTCGCGCCGCGATTGGCGCTGGCCCAGGCTCGCTAGGCCCAGTCAACTTGCCGATCCCGTGCATCATCGACCGTAGCGTAGCGCTAATGAGCGACTTCGGCGCCGGCGCCAATATCGACGACAAGCACTACTTCGGCATTAACTGGGAGCGTGACCTGCCAGTTCCAGAAGTAGCTGACCTGCGCGACGTAGTGGAAGGCGACCCAAGCCCAGACGGCCAGGGCACGCTGGAAATTAAGCGCGGCATCGAAGTGGGGCACATCTTCCAGCTCGGCACTAAATACAGCGAAGCCATGAACTGCCAAGTGCTGGGCGAAAGCGGCAAGCCAATCACCCTGACCATGGGCTGCTACGGCATCGGCGTCACCCGCGTGGTGGCGGCGGCGATCGAGCAGAACTACGACGAGCGCGGCATCCTCTGGACCGACGCTTTGGCGCCCTTCCAGATCGCTCTGGTACCGCTGAAGTACGAAAACGACGCCGTACGCGAAGCCACCGACGCGCTCTACCAAGAACTGACTGCTGCCGGTTATGAAGTACTGCTGGATGACCGCGACCGCAAGACCAGCCCCGGCGTTAAATTCGCCGACATGGAGCTGATCGGCATTCCGCACCGTATCGTGGTCAGCGAGCGCGGCCTCAATGAAGGTCTGCTGGAATACAAAAACCGCCGTGACAGCGAGGCGCAAAACATTGCCCGCGCCGACCTACTGGCGCTACTCAAGGAGCGTATTGCGCGCTAACCATGATGCTTTTGGCTCGTTTTCGTCCGTTGCAAACCGCGTTAAGCGTCACCCTGTTGGTGACGCTGGTCGGTTGCGCCAATCAATTACCGCAGCGTAAAGATGTCGAGTCGCGCTTCGAGCGCAAATTGATCAGCCACTCGCTCACCTTAGAAGCCGGACAAACCGAGCCACTGGCTCTGCCGCAGCGCAATATCCGCGTGCACGAGAGCAAAACCTTCGATGTCACTGAGATCGAAGAAACCCGCTACCTGCTGCGCTACACCCCCTACCAGCCGTGGCGCGAGCTGTACGAAGTGCCTTTGGGCGCCGTGGCTATCGTCGCCGGGCTCAGCGCCAACGTGGTGAACGTCATTACCCTCGACAGTCTGCCCACCTCGGTAACCCGTGGCTGGCTGAAGTACGGGTTCGACGGCCTTAACCCGGCGATGAACGTTGAGTCCAACAGCCGCGCACAACAGAGCCTGCAGCGCCTAACGCAAAAAGAGCTCAACCAGCGCGAAGAAACCCTCAACTTGCCTTGGGCAGAGCGCCCGCTGCGAGTCGATGTGCCCGGCCATGAAGGCTTCGAGCTACTCACCGACAGCAACGGCAAACTGGCGCTGAACTTACTCCAGCCGCCCTTTGCCGATCTGGATTTACGCAACGTCAAGCAACTGCGCTTAAGCGTGTTAGACCCGCTGGATGACACCGAAGCGCACGCCGAGCTGCAGCTTGACCGCTCGCTACGGCAAACCCTAAGCGAAGCTCAGGCGCTGATCTTTGATGATCTAGAAGACGACGACGTCAGTGAATGGGTGCAACGCGTGCGCCGTCTGCAGGCACTGGGGCTAGACAGCGAAGCCGCCAATTTAGAGCAAAGCCTGCTCGCCCTCACGGCGAACGATCCCGAACTGCAAGAAGAATTCATCCAAGCCTTGCAACAGGCGCATTAATCGCCTGTAAAGCCAGCCTGCGCTAACGCGGCCTGCAACGACTCCAGCGTTTGCGGGCCCACTAAGGTGGCCTGCAGCGTTCCCTGCGGGTCGATCAACAGCGTGGTTGGCAGCACCTGTGGCCGCGCAATGCCCCAGCGCTGCGCGGGATCTTGCAGGAGCACCGCGAAACCCACTTTTAACTGCTGCATCTGCGCCTGCAAGCGCTCGCCCTGCTCGCCATCATAGTTAACCCCCAGCACCGTCAGGGCTGACGACTGTTTAGCCAGCGCGTTGAACTGGGGGATTTCCTCACGGCAAGGCGCACACCAAATCGCCCAATAATTCACCACTAGCCACTGGCTATCAGCGAACTGAACCGTTACCTTGTCACCATTAGTCAGTACTGCCTGCTCCCCCGAACAGCCACTCAATAGCCACAATAATCCGGCCACGAGGAATAGCTTCTGCATGTTGATCTCACTTGCCTGTCAGTCTGCGTTTAAGGGCCGGGCATGAATCTGCAAAGCCTGCACTTGGATGTGCCGGAGCTACTGCCGCACAACCCTCGCCCACTCAACGAATGGGTCGAATACCTGCAAGCCATGCCCGAGCAGGATGACCGCAGTCTGGCACGAGTCACCCACGAACTGAACCAAACACCACTGAATTTGCTCGAACGCCAGCGTTTGCTGCAAAACCTTACCGACCGCTTTGCCAAGCGCGGCCATCAGCTCGTCGACCGGCCACCCAATGAAACCCTGCTGGATTGGAGCGAACACCTAGCCAGTGGCTACAAGCGCCTACTGCTGCAAATTCTGCAAGGCCGCCAGCCTTCGCAAGCGCACTTAGCTTGGTGCCTGTTCATGATCATGCAGTATCTGGTGCAAGCCATTCTGCGCCACTTACAGCGCTACCAAGAGCCGCACGAAAACCTCTGGCGTGACTGCCACCTGATCTACCTTTTAGCCGAACATCACGGCTGTTTGGACGAGCCACTGTCGGTACCCTTCGCCCCGACACCGGCGAGCAGTTTGCGCGGCGCCTACCAACAAGCCTTGCTGTTGGCACTGTCTAGCCCATTTCACTTATCTAGCCACGAGCTGCATGAGCTGTTTACTGCCTTAGCGCCCTTTGCCGGACAAGCGCGTCTTGAGCAGTTCAACCCGCTGAATCGCAGTGGCCCTTGGATTGATATGGGCGGCAAAGGGCCAACCCGACAGCTGCAAGAAATCGATCCAGAAGACCAAACACTGCGCCAACTGAACTTAGCAGCGGCCTTGGTTGCGGCGCGACAAAGCTCGCCGCTACGCAGCGAAGAGCAAAACCGCTTGCTCGAGCATGCCGTCAAACACTGGCAAAACAGCGAGCAACGCGAGCACGAGCGCCACGAGCGCGAGGCGCCATGCAGCCTGATCATGGGCTTGACCGCCATTTACAGCCAGATCACCCAAGGCTCCATGCCCAGCCTTGAGGGCGTTCTATGCGACACCAGCCCAGGCGGTGCGCGCATTCGCTTAACCGCCAACGGCCTGCATTTACCGGTGGGTCAATTGGTGTGGATGCAAAGTGGCTCGCTGCGCGTACTTACCCTAGTGCAATGGCGGCATCAGGACGACAGCACTCTGCACGTTGGCCTGCGCTACCTCAAAGGCTCGGTGCGCCCGGCGTTAATCCGCCGCACACCAGAAACCCGCGCCCATCACGCCCTACTGCTAAGCACCCCGCAGCCGGGGCAAAACTGGGAACACAGCCTCTGGCTCGGCGCGGGTGAATTCACCCTGCAAGAAGATGTGCTGATTGAGCTGGAAGGCAAGAACCACCAAAACATCCATTTGGCGACCCCTAGCCACACCACACGTTGGGTTTCACGTCACCCACTGACGCTTTAGGTCACATTTTTAGCAATCCAAGTACCCTCTGCGACCACTTTCGCGCCGTGGCGCACAGTTTTCCTGACGTTCATTCCATACATTGGCCTCACTACACCGTTAACCGTGCGTGAGACTCGGCCATGAACCAAAACGCCCAAGCCCAAAGCGCTTACACCTTAGGCAACGTGCCTGAGCGCATGATCAGCAGCGCAAAAATGATTGTGACGCCTTACGAGGGCAAGCTGATTGAACTGAACGTTGCCAGCTGGCTACAAATGCCCGGCCTTGCCGAGCTGCAAATCAGCCTGCTGGTCAGCTACCAAGACGGCAGCCAAGTGCGCGAAGTACAAGTAGACCACGGCAAGCTCAATGCACTGGGCAAGGTGATGCTCTCGGGTATTGCACGCTTGCCGATGCGCAAGTCGATCAGCAACGTGCGCGTGCAAGTGCGCAGTGGAATCGAGCTGAAGAAAGTGCTCGTAGAAGAGTTATTTGTGCAGCCGGTCGAGATGGCCGAAAGCGCCAAGCAGGCTCAGCCACAGCTGTGGGCAGCCAGCTAAGCACAGCTGCTAGCGCGTCAGCGCAGTTATCCGCACAAAGGGCGAGGTGGCGACACCTCGCCTTTTTCGTTATTGGCTTGCTCAGCGTCGTGCGCGGCGCTATTGACCAACGACTCAGGCACGCTGTGAAAGCTTAGGCCGGTCAATCGATTCAGTCGCTCCAACGCCCCTTGCGGGTCTTGCTGATTGAGCGCCACCACCGTGTTGTTGGAATGCATGTCGTCACTCATTCGGAAACTCCTTTTCCCGATAAAGCCAAATGCGTGCCAGATCACACTTCCCCTGTCATCTGCCCCGCACGCCGCCTCTGCCCGTCAGTACTCACCGCTTGCGGCAGGCAGTGACAAACTTTGCCACATCAAGACGCCACTGTCTCGGCCTCCAGCCAGCTGGCCACACTGGGCGACAAGCGGGCTTCACGCTCTTGCTGCAAGGTACACAGCGCGCTGCGCAGTGCTGGATACCAGACGGCCTCTTGGCTTAGCTTCTCAGGCAATTGCTCGGTAGTGGGCAACGGCCAAGGGCAGGCAATCACCAGCTCATACAAACTCAAGCGATCCAGATCGCGGGACAGCACCCAATCACCATCGCTGGTACGGCAAACCAGATCCAAACTTTGCAGCAGCGCCAGCATATCGGCCCAATCGGCTTCCGGCAGCGGCCACCCGGCTTTTTGCACATGCTTTAAACGCACGGTTTTGCCGGCCTGCTGCGCATCATGAAAGACCCGCAATACCCCCATCATGATCAACAGCGGCGGCAACGACAAACGCCGCCAAGCGCCGCTGGAGCTCAAATGGCAGACCAGTTCAGCGCCAAACAGCACGATGACCCACGACAGGTAAATCCACAGCAAAAACACCGGAAAGGCAGCGAACGCGCCATAGATCAGCTGAAAGCTGGGGAACATTTTTACGTACAAGCCAAATGCAGCCTTGGCAGCCTCAAACAACAGCGCGGTGACCAAAGCCCCCGCCACTGCCCGGCCCAACTTGACCCGCGCATTGGGCACCGCGCTGTACAGTAAGGTAAACGCGCCCACGCTAAGCACAAACGGCACAAAACGCAGCAAGGTGGCCACACCTGGCAAGGCTTCGGCATCGGACATAATCGACAGCGAGGTGACATAGGTGCTCAGGGCAAAACCGGCGCCCAACAGCAGCGGGCCAAGGCTTAAGATTGCCCAATAAAGCAAGAAGCTCGACACCCCACGACGCGGCTGCTGCACCCGCCAGATGGCATTGAAGGCCTTCTCAATCGTCACCAGCATCATAAAGGCGGTAAACGCCAGCACCGCCACCCCCACCCAAGTGAGGTTGCGCGCCTGCGCGGCAAAGCCCTTGAGGTGCTCCTGCACCACACTGCCGGCCGACGGCACAAAGTTCTGAAAGACAAAGTTCTGGATTTGCTCGCCCGCACCCTGAAACGCCGGGACCGCCGCCAACATAGTGAAGGTCACGGTCATGATCGGCACCACCGCAAACAAGGTGGTATAGGTTAGGGCGGCAGCGCTGTTTAGCGCCTTGTCTTCGACAAAGCGGGTCAGCAAGAAAATCACAAAATCCCAGGCATCTTTGGCTCGCTGCATTCGCTCTCCCCTGCGGCTTAGGCGTTCGTCTTGGCGCACGCTTGCGGCTAGAATAGTCGCCCTCTGAGCTGACGACGACTGCGACCTTACCATGAGCGACCTTATTCTTTTGCATAACCCGCGCTGTTCTAAGTCCCGTGGCGCATTAGAAATTCTTGAGCAACGCGGCCTACAACCGCAGATCGTTCGCTATCTCGACGAGCCGCTAAACGCCGAGGCCATTGCCGAGCTGCTGAACAAACTAGGCCTCAGCGCCCGCGAACTGCTACGCAAAGGCGAAGACGACTACAAAGCGCTAAATTTGGCCGACACCTCGCTCAGCGAAGCGCAGCTGATAGCCGCCATGGCCAGCCACCCAAAACTCATCGAGCGGCCGATTTTGGTGGTCGGTGAGCGCGCCGTGGTCGGCCGCCCGCCAGAGCGCGTGCTGGAGTTATTAGCGTGACGCCCTATGTGCTGGTGCTGTACTACAGCCGCCACGGTAGCACCGCCGAAATGGCCCGTCTGATTGCCCGTGGCGTCGAGGCCAGCGGCATCGAAGCGCGCTTACGCACAGTGCCTAATGTTTCGCCAGACACCGAGGCCAGCGCCGCGGAAGTTCCCGCCGATGGCGCTATCTACTGCAGCCAAGACGACCTGCAACATTGCAGCGGTTTAGTGCTCGGCAGTCCAACGCGCTTCGGCAATATGGCCAGCGCACTGAAGCACTTTATCGACGGCAGCAGCAGCCTGTGGCTGTCTGGCGCATTGGTGGGTAAACCGGCGGCGGTGTTTACCTCCACCGCCAGCTTGCATGGCGGCCAAGAGAGCACGCTGTTGTCGATGCTGTTACCGCTACTGCACCACGGCATGCTGATCTGCGGCTTGCCCTACAGCGAAAGCGCGCTGCTGGAAACCCGCGGTGGCGGCACGCCCTACGGCGCCAGTCACTTTGCCGGGCAAGATGGCAAGCGCGCCTTGGATGAACATGAAAAACGCCTGTGCAAAGCCTTGGGCGAGCGCGTTGGCCGTTTGGCCATGCAATTGGAGAAGTAATTGATGAACCCGCGTCCTTGGTATTGGGCCAGCCTTGCGCTGTATGCCGTGTTATTGGCCTTTTTAAGCGCTTGGGTGCTGTCGCTTGAGCTCACTATAAACAGCAAGCTGGCGGTACTGAGCGTGCATTTAGTGCCGCTGCTGATCTTTTTACCGTGGCTGCTCATGGGCCGGCGCAAAGCCTTTCAAGGCCTGTGCTTCGTGCTCAACCTGTACTTTATTCAGGGCGTGACTAAGGCCTTTGAGCCGGGGCATATGTGGCTTGGCACTGCCGAGGCAGCGATCACCACGGCGGTATTTATCGCCGCCATGCTGTATGCCCGCGCCGATATGCAACGCGCACGTCGTGAGTTAGGGCTGTAAAAGCTAGCCGTATCGAAAGCGTTGATTAAACCAGCGAACGACTCCAGCACCGCGCAACGCAGTGATGGTGCTGTGCAGCGGTTTAAGCGGCGCTTTCGCTACCAGTCGAGCACTTCTTTTAAGAAGGGAATAGTCAGCTTGCGCTGCGCCTGCAGCGAGGCCTGATCCAGGCGCTCCAGCACATCGAATAGCTCATTCATACTGCGCCCGCTACGGGTGAGAATAAACCGCCCGGCTTCTTCCGACATTTGCAGGCCACGGCGAAAGGCGCGTAGCTGCAAGGCGCGCAGCTTGTCTTCATCCGACAGCTCATGCAGCTGAAACACCAAGGCTTGCGATAAACGTGAACGCAAATCCGCCAAGGTCAGCGGCAATTCACGCGGCGCGGCATCGGCGCTAAGCAGCAAACGCCGCCCGCTATCGCGTAGACGATTGAATAAATGGAACAGCGCTTCTTGCCACTGCGGGTCGGTCGCTACCCGCTGCACATCGTCCAAGCAGACCAGTTCAAATTGCTCCAAGCCCTCTAACAAGGCCGGGCCAAGCTCGGCGACTTCTTCTAAGGGCAAGTACAAAGCCGCCGCGCCTTGTTGCTCTAGGCGATGACACGCCGCTTGTAACAGATGACTGCGCCCTACCCCCAGCGGCCCCCAGAGGTACACCAAGCTTTCCACCCAGCCGGCTTCCGGCTCGCACAGGCGCTCAACGTAGCCTTGTGCTGCGGCGTTAATACCGGGGTAAAAGTTGGCGAAGGTGGCGTCATCACGCAGACGCACCCCCAAGGGAAGCTGTACTGGTTTCATCAGGTGTCTTGCTGTGTAGGCGGGGCGACCGTCGACTCTCCGTAAAGGTCGGAAAGTTTATATAAATCATGCACATGGCGCAGCAAAACCATAATCACCGCAGCCACCGGCAAGGCCAACAAAATACCGACAAAGCCAAACAGCTGGCCGCCAGCCATGATGGCGAAGATCACCGCCACCGGGTGCAAACCAATGCGATCGCCGACCAACAGCGGGGTCAGCACCATGCCCTCGAGCATTTGCCCCACGCCAAACACCGCCGCCACCCCGGCCAACATCAGTGGGTCAGCCCCAAATTGGAAAACCGCCGCAATTAAGGCGGCGACGATGCCCACTGCAAAGCCCATGTACGGCACTATGCTGGCAAGACCGGCGAGCATGCCGATGAGCAACCCCAAGTCGAGGCCCAACAGCATCAAGCCCAGCGCATACACAGTGCCCAGCGCTAACATCACCAGCAGCTGGCCGCGCAAGAAGGCGCCAATCACCTCATGGCATTCACCAAGCAGGCCAACAATCACACCTTCATTGCGGCGCGGCAGCAAGGTGCGCAGGCGTGCCATGACGATGTCCCAGTCGCGCAGCAGGTAAAAACTCACCACCGGCACCAACACCAAGTTAGTCAGCGCCAAAGCCAGCGCCATGCCCGAGTTACCCACCACTAGCAGCAAGTTTTTGGCGATGCCTGATGCATCGCCTAAATGCCCGGCCAAGACCTTCTTCAACTGATCCAGCTGCCAGAAACCTTCTGGCAAGCCAAATTGCGCCTGCACCCACGGCAAGCCTTGGTTTTGCAGCCAATCCAAGCCCAGCGGTACATATTCAGCCAACTTCACTAACTGGCGACCGAGCAAAGGCAGCAGTACCAGTAAGGCCAACAGCATCAGCAAGGTGAACACCGCGAACACTAAGGTCACGGCCCACGTGCGGCCTAAGCCTTTGCTTTCTAGCCAGTCAGCCAATGGGTCACCGAGATAGGCGATCAGTACGCCAAGCAAAAAAGGCGTCAAAATCGGCTGCAGCAGATAGATCAACCACGCCAATAACACGCCACCTGCCAGCCACAACCAGCGATTCGATGTGCTCATGCTTTCATCCTCGTTGCACGATACAGTCGCGTCCATTGCCACACATAATGCCCGCCGCTGAGCACAGCGAGCAGCGCCACACAGACAATCAGCGCACTGCGGTAATCAGCAAACGCCGACCACACGCTGAGCTCAATCAGCACCACCAGCACCAGTAAGATTTGCAGCACGGTGGAGCACTTACCCAGCACGCTGGGCGCCATCGACAGCGCGCCGACCAAATAGCGATAGACCACAGCGCCGCTAACGATCAGCGCATCGCGCAGCAGCACCAGCACAGTCAGCCACCACGGCAATACTTGGGTCACGCTCAAGCACAGGTAACTGGTGACCAGTAACAGTTTGTCGGCCAATGGATCGAGCACTGCGCCAAAGCGACTGGTCCAGCCAAAGCGCCGGGCCAGAAAGCCATCCAGCCCATCGGAAATACCGGCGATAAAAAACAAACTCAGCGCTTGGCCGAAGCGTTCAGCCAGCAGTAGCCAAGCAATCGGCAGCACCAGCACGACCCGCATTACGGTCAGCGCATTGGGGATCTGGCGTAACCAGTGCTGCATCATGCTTACGGCCAGCGGTAGTGTTGTGCCATGCCAAGGCTATCGGCCGCCGGCAATACCGGCTGACCATTGGCATCCACGCCCGGCTGCACCTGCGGGGCCATTTCCGGGGCCGCCACGATACCGGCCAAGCCAAGCTGCGCGGCCAATTGCTCGCGATTAGCTTGCAGGCGATAGGTCAGGCGATCGGCATTGGCATTAAGCAAACGCGGTGCAAAGGGCTCGAGCAGACGGTCCAGCTGCGCATAGCGGCCTAGCTCAGTGACACCATGCACCACCAAGATGAACTCGCCCTGACTGGCGCTACTGGCGACAAAGCGACCAGCCAACTGTGCGGCCAGTTGCTGATAGATCTCTTTGGCCAAGGCGCTGTTATCCGCCCCGGCAGCCGTGCCCTGCACTTGCCAATCGCCCATCCACGCCTGCCAAGTGGCTTGCACGCCGGCGCCATTAGGCTTGCTAACCACCGCCAAGCGCGCATCGGCGTTGTAACGCGTGGAGGCTACTTCCAACGTTTGCGGCTGGCCGGCCACCACATCGGCGGTGGCCAACAGCTGCTCATCCAGATCTGCCAAAGGCAAACGCAGCGGTAAACCGGCATGTTGGGCGCCCTCGCGCAGGCTCGCCGCTTGTTCAAGACCATCGCCCACTAAAGCGAAGGTATCGTCGGCATTTTGGTTTAGCCACCAGGTCAGCACCGCCGGGCGACTTGCGCCCCACACCGGCACCCCGGCTTGGCGCAGCAGGTTATCGACCAGCAACGGATTAAACGCCACATCGAGGCTCACCGCATCGCCCTGCTGGCGATAACCGTATTGGTTAGCAAAACCTTCCGGCGCTTTTAGCGCAGCTTGGATGTCGGCATTATCCAGCGCGGCGCGACTACCGGTCAGGCGCTGCACTAAGGTAGCCAAGGCACGCCCAAGCGCCGCCGTGCGCTCTTCTGCCTGCTGGCCGGCGACCGGCTCAGAGACGTCGTAGAGGTTCTCCACCGGCGCAGCCGAGGCTAACGCAGTGGCTAAAGAAAACAGCAGCGCACATAACAGGCGGGACATAGACGGGGTCCTTGGGCGAAATAAAGCTGGCATACCTTAAAAGCGCACCGCAGTAACAGCAAGTGACACGCGCCACATGGGCATGATTTGCCTCACCGGCGTGCGCGCCAACCGCACCAGCGGCAAGGGGCAAAGGTGTCCTCGCTGCGGCAGCCCTGCTAGAATGTGCGCCTTTCTTTTTCTCCCCCCTATTTTCCGCCAAGGCCAGGACTCATGAGCAACAAGCAGCCCTCCATCAGTTACAAAGACGCCGGTGTAGACATCGATGCTGGCGAAGCCCTGGTTGAGCGCATTAAAGGTGTCGCCAAGCGCACTGCCCGCCCCGAAGTGATGGGCGGCTTGGGCGGCTTCGGCGCCCTGTGTGAAATCCCTGCCGGTTACAAGCAGCCGGTGCTGGTCTCTGGCACCGACGGCGTGGGCACCAAACTGCGTTTGGCGCTGAACCTGAACAAGCACGACAGCATTGGCCAAGACTTGGTCGCCATGTGCGTGAATGACTTAGTCGTGTGTGGCGCCGAGCCGCTGTTCTTCCTCGACTACTACGCCACCGGCAAGCTGAACGTCGACGTCGCTGCCACCGTCGTGACCGGCATTGGCGCTGGCTGCGAACTGGCTGGCTGCTCGCTGGTAGGCGGTGAGACTGCCGAAATGCCCGGCATGTATGAAGGCGAAGATTACGACCTAGCCGGCTTCTGCGTGGGCGTGGTGGAAAAAAGCGAAATCATCGACGGCAGCAAAGTGCAGACCGGCGACGCACTGATCGCCCTGCCGTCTTCGGGCCCGCACTCCAACGGCTACTCGCTGATCCGCAAGATCATCGAAGTTAGCGGCAGCGATATCGAAACCATCAGCCTCGACGGCAAGCCGCTGACCGACCTGCTGATGGCCCCGACGCGCATCTATGTGAAGCCGCTGCTGCAGCTGATCAAAGACACCGGCGCGGTGAAAGCCATGGCCCACATCACCGGCGGCGGCCTGCTGGATAACATCCCGCGCGTGCTGCCAGAAAACAGCCAAGCGGTGATCGACGTGGCCAGCTGGACGCGCCCAGTAGTGTTCGACTGGCTGCAAGAACAAGGCAACGTCGACGAGCACGAAATGCACCGCGTACTCAACTGCGGCGTGGGCATGGTGATTTGCGTCGCGCAAGACCAAGTAGACACCGCACTGGCCAGCCTGCGCGCCAACGGCGAACAGCCATGGGTGATCGGCCAGATTGCCCAAGCGCAAGCCGGCGAAGCCGCGGTTAAGCTGAACAACCTGAAGCAACACTAATGGCGCAGCCCTGTCGTGCGCTGGTGCTGATTTCCGGCTCCGGCAGCAATCTGCAAGCCTTGATCGACCAACTGCACAGCAGCGATGCGCCTTTGCACATCGCCGCTGTGTTGTCGAACAAAGCCGATGCCTACGGTTTAATCCGCGCGCAAAACGCCGGTATCGACACCTTAGTGCTCGATCACAAAGCCTACGCCGACCGCGAAGCCTTCGACCGCGCCATGATCAGCGCCATGGATGCCTACCAGCCTGATTTGGTCATCCTCGCTGGGTTCATGCGCATCCTCACGCCGACCTTTGTCGAGCACTATCAAGGCCGCTTGCTGAACATTCATCCATCGCTGTTGCCGCGCCACAAGGGTTTAAACACCCATCAGCGCGCGCTGGATGAAGGCGATAGCGAACACGGCTGCAGCGTGCACTTTGTCACCGCCGAGCTAGATGGCGGGCCGGTTATCGCCCGTGCAGCAATCGACATTCTGCCGGGCGACAGCGCCGAAACACTGGCGCAGCGTGTGCACCAGCAAGAACACCTGCTGTATCCTCAAGTCGCTCGCTGGTTTGCCGAAGGCCGTTTAAGCCTCGCCGCCAGCGGCCCACTGCTCGACGGGCAAGCGCTGCCCGCCACAGGCAAAACCTTGCGTAACGGAGAGATGCACTGATGCGCCTGCTATTGATTAGCTTACTCACCGCCCTGCCGCTGCTGGCCAGCGCCAGTGAGCTACTGCCCTTTACCGCCAGCTACACCGCCGACTGGAAACAACTACCCGTGAGCGGCTCAGCCGAACGCAGCTTAGTTAAGCTGGAGTCCGGCCAATGGGAATACCAATTCCGCGCCTCCATGCTGGTGGCCGAACTGACCGAACGCAGCGTGTTTCACTTGAACGGCCAGCAAATTCAGCCAGACCAATACCGCTTTAAGCGCGGCGGCCTCGGCAAGAGCAAAGAGATCAGCCACGACTTTGACTGGGCCAACAAGCAAGTCACCGGCAGCGACCGTGGCGAAGCGGTCAAACTGACCTTAAAAAGCGGCCTGCAAGACAAATCCAGCTACCAGCTGGCCCTGCGTAACGACGTCGCCGACGGCAAAAAGAGCATGAGCTACCAAGTGGTGGACGGCGACGAGATCGACGTTTACGACTTCCGCGTGCTGGGTGAAGAGAAAGTCCGCACTAAGGCCGGCCTGCTCGACGCGATTAAAGTCGAGCGTGTGCGCGACCCAACCAAATCCGGCCGCACTACTGTGCTGTGGTTCGCCAAAGACTGGAGCTACTTGCTGGTGCGCTTGCACCAGAAAGAAGAAGACGGCAAGGAATACCAGATCATGCTCAAAGAAGCCGAAGTCGACGGCAAGCCAGTGCAAGGCGCTAAAGACAGCTAATAAAAAGGCAGTTAAGGAAACGCTGATTTATTAAGCCTCACACCAGCACCAGTGCCGATTCGCAGCGCAAAATCAGAAAACCAGCTCGATTCCCCGCATGACTAGCGCCTTTTGGCGTTAGCGCAGCCTCCGTAGAGGCCATTTCCCGTCAGCAAGACGGATTTATCCCGTGAGCACGCATCAAATGTCGCTTGGATAGCAGCAAATTCGCGAAGCCAAACAGGCTGAACAGCTGCGCCGTGTTTTTCGTCAGACCGCGATAGCGCGTTTTGCGGTAATGAAACAGATTTTTAACCACGTGAAAGGGATGCTCGACTTTGGCGCGCACTTTGGCTTTCAGGCGTTCTATTTGCTCTTGCAACTGGCCTTCTGGAG
>NZ_FOAS01000030.1:4364-5847 GCF_900109735.1 Atopomonas hussainii | reverse complement strand
CAAAAGCGCAGCTTTTGGGCGTCCAGCGAACGAAGTGAGCGACGTTGAGCGCATTGTTAGGAGTCTTGCGCAAGAAGCCAGCCTTTACCTGTTCCTTTTCCGGTTATTTTCCCAGTCATACAATCCACAACCTGCGCTTTGCGTTTTTGTGCAAAAACTTCAGGGCTAATTGGTTGGCCATAAATTTCTGCAAGCTTAGCGCTGTTCTTAATATCAGTTTCATACTGCACTTGTGCGATGCTCTGACACTCAGTTATGTCTTGATTGAATTTTGATGGGGTCTGGATTGTTTGGTCAGCTGCGGCAAAGCGGACATCTTCATAGCTAAAATCACCAGTAGCTGGGGTATTTTGCGCTGTTGTGCAGCCAGTGATTAGTAGTGCTATGAAGGGAATTACGCTGTATTTCATAAAGACTCCTAACGTTTGGTTAAGGGGCGCCCAAAAGCGCAGCTTTTGGACGTCCCAGTGAGCGAAGCGAACGACTTGAACCGCTTGTTAGGCTACAGCCGCGCTATTAGCTGACAGCTCTTGCTCTTGTGTGTTTAGGAACTCCCGACGAAAATTCAAAGGGCTGGAAATTCCTGGCACTGGTGCTTGTGGGTTTCCTGCGCCAGAAACAACAATTGAGCCAAAGTTGAATATGCGACCAAGAATCCCTTGGTTAACTTGAATGCTTTCAATTTTTTGCATGTTAATTTCAATAGTTGTTCTGCTTATAAAGCCAAATTTCGCAATAACACGTTTGTTTGTTATGGCCAACTCTGTGGAGAAATAACGTATTGCTGCTGCGGCCCAAAAAAGCAGGCCAAGGCCAAAAATACCGAGCGTTAACAGACCTAGCAGTATCAGAGGCAAAAGAGACCAGATGCTCGTTTTCCCTTCATATATTACCTTTTCACCTTTTGTAAGAGCACTTTCTACGTAACGTCCCATGTGTGTAACTCCTTGGTTAATGAACTTCTTTTGTTCGGTGCATAGCGTTTGGTTAAGGTGCTGCAGATTAATTAGCTCTTGTAAGCTCTTGAGGCTTGTTTCTGAGATAGCTCATGATTTTATTTTCTGCGGATAGTTCAAGTCTTTTCTTTTTTGTGTCTGCATCGATTAGGCTTGAGTCTGACTCGGGCACCAGATTAAATGTTATCTCTCCCCATGTTTCCGGGTCAGTGTTTGAGATTGCTTGATACCCATTATCTGTTTTGGTAACGACAATGGTTTCGGTCATGGTTTGAGTGTTTGAGATTTTCTCTGAATGTACCCACGTCCCTATAAAGCTCTCTCCTTCATCTTTACAGCCGCTTATGGCGGCGCACGCAGCGAATACGAGTAATAGATTTTTCATTGGATCTCCTTGTGTGTATGTGGGACTTTCCTGTCAGGATTACTAGACTAATGAGGGAGCTAAGCGGCACCGAGGCTCTGCCGAGGGAACGGCAAAAGCATGCTTTTGCCGTGTCCGCTTGAGCGACTTGTTAGGTGACACA
>NZ_FOAS01000030.1:0-4354 GCF_900109735.1 Atopomonas hussainii | reverse complement strand
TAAGCTAACGGGCGGCCAAAAGCGCAGCTTTTGGACGTCCAGCGAACGAAGTGAGCGGCGTTGAGCGCATTGTTAGGCATAAACTACGGTGCCAACTTCGAATTATCAGACACAGAGAAAGCAACTGCATCTATTTTTCGACAAATTGATGATAGGAAACTTAAAAAATTTGCCTCGCTAGCTTCGGACCATGAATTGCCAAAGCGAAGTGTTATTTGCGCTGACTCTGCGGGTGTGCCATTGATTAGAGCCTCAACAGAAAACTCCTCGGACAACCAAACGCCATTCACTGCACCTGGAAATGCTGAGTTTATGGCGCTCTCAACAAAACTTATGTCTCCTAGTGGATCTACAGCTGCAACCTCGGAGAGGTCTTCTACTGAAACTCCGCTTGGTTTAATGATGAGTACATCGAAGCTCATTTTTATGCCTAACGTTTGGTTAAGGGGCGGGCTTTAGCCCGTCCCAGTGAGCGAGGCGAGCGATTTGAACCAGTTGTTATATTTCAGTGTTGAATTTACCGAGATAGACAAGTGATTCGGTGCTTTCAGGTTCCCTTAGATGTTTCTCATTTGGCGTGGTTCTAAGGTCGCCATATATGGATTTAGTGCCAACTATTATGTAGTGACTGAAATTTTCAGAAGATTTATTGTTTAGAATACATTGTTCATCTTTGCTTTGAATGAGGCTGCCGATATAGGCTAAGTCGGTTGCCAGTTCAACAAAATCGGAATCCATATAAAACCCCAATTCTTGTTTAAGTCGCCAGCTAGGATTTCTCTCTTCCCAAGCCTCGTAATCACTATCGCTTGCGTCAGTTGAAGGCTCGGGCTCCCACTGCTCAAATGCAAATTCTTGAGCTTCTGCTTCATTCTTAAATTTTCCGGCAAATAAATAGAATGAATGGAACATGGATTTTGACTCTGAAATATAACGATTAAGCTAACGGGCGGCCAAAAGCGCAGCTTTTGGACGTCCGGCGAACGAAGTGAGCAGCGTTGAGCGCATTGTTATGTTTCATTGCTTGGCTCAAGCTTGAGTGCGACGCGATCAATACCGTAGATAAAGCATAAGGCTAGAGTCAACGCAGCGTACCAAGGCATGCTGTAGCCAAAACTTGCAATGGTAATTTTAGCTACATATGTGAACGCCGCTGCAGCTAGAAAGGCCAATAGCGGATAAGCCTTCGGTGGGCGAGAGGTCTTGCTGCACTGTGTGCATACGTATGTGCTTGAGAAATTCCAAGGCATTTTATGTGGGATTTCGTTATTGCAATGCGGGCAATTCATAAGCTTCCTGCAATGAAACATAACGTTTGGTTAAGGGGCGGGCTTTAGCCCGTCCCAGTGAGCGAAGCGAACGGCTTGAACCACTTGTTAGGCGCTGTTGCAATTCGAAATACCGAGAGTGGACACGGTTAACCCTGCTCGAAGCTCAAGTAGTTCACATGGCCGTTGACTCGCCACACAACACACCATGAATTTACGTCGCTCTCATTGGAGAAAAAGACCTCACATTGTTGATCAGCCACATACTGGAAATCATGCTTCTCAGTGTTGATAAACCTGTAGCTGTGCTCTTCAAGCGATCCTTCGGTTTCTTCTGCGCCTATGAGCCACCGGAAATCCTCTTCCCAGATCGGGTTATCAGATATTTCACTGACACGCTTAAGACGAAGCCGCTGAACCATGGCAGGCCAGTTAGAAATATCGAATAAGCAACTGACAGCAAGGCGGTCATCAACCCCAATGCCACCGGCATAAAAACTTAATGAATAGGCCAATCTATCTGTTTTAGGCCGAAAGCCGATGAGATTCGCGATGATACCAATGGCTTTTTCCTTCTCGGCGTCATCGCTTATGTACTGATAGTTAACGCCGTCGTATGAGCGCATCGGGATCTTCTTGTGTAAGCCTAACGATAAGCTAAGGGGCGGCAAAAAGCGGAGCTTTTTGACGTCCAGTGAGCGGAGCGAGCGGCCTTAAGCGCATTGTTAGGATGGCTCGTTGTGGCTTTGGAGCCGCAGGCCAAACCTAAGCGAAAAGTCGATACGCGCCGAAGCGGAAGAGGGCTAAAGCTGTTATTTGCGACTCGCTCCATGATGTCAGACGACTCCTTCGTTTAACGCAAATAACCCGCAGGCGATAACACATGCAGCGCTGCGGAGCTTGAACACAACGCCAAAACTACCGGCAAAACGTTGCGCAGAAAAGTGGCGCGCGGTGTCGTTGTGGCTGGGTAGTTTACGAGCATATTTGAAGCGCCCTAACGATAAGCTAACGGGCAGGCAAAAGCGCAGCTTTTGACTGTCCAGCGAGTGAAGCGAGCGGCGTTTAGCGCATTGTTAGGATGGCTCGTTGTGGCTTCGGAGCCACAGGCCAAACCCAAACGAAAAGGCCCGAAACGCCGAAGTGATGACTTTTTAAAGTAGTTATTTGCGACTCGATCCATGCTGTCAAAACCTTCCGATGCTTACCGCAAATAACCCGCCGGCGAACCTACAGGCGGCGCCGAGGAACTGTCAGAAAACCGTAAAGCTAACGACAAAACTGCGCGCTGAAAAGCGGCGTGTGGATTCGTTGTGGCTAGGTGGTTTGCGAGCATTATGTGAAGCGCCCTAACGTTTGGTTAAGGGGCGGCCAAAAGCGCAGCTTTTGGACGTCCCAGTGAGCGAAGCGAACGACTTGAACCAGTTGTTAGGTGCTCCACTGGTTAATTGCAGCTTCAATTTCATTATCCCAACAATGTTGAGTAAGCATTTCAATATGGTTAGCCTTAAGGATAACTAGACTGCTACGAACGGCTTGACGCTGTTCTTTGGAGAGAAGCTCAAACTGCTTTGAGTCGGAGTTTAAGCCAATTTGATTTACAAATGAGCACATGTATGGGGTGCCTTCTTTGTCGTTTTCACCTGTAACAGCGAGCTCGATAAGCCTGGGGATGTAGTACCCCATGGCCTCTGGGGTGAGAAATGACGATATTCCCCAGCATACAGTGCCAATTTGTTCAGGAGAAAGATCTCTTCTGCTAGCGCCGTTAACTTCATCATTGTGCTCACGGCACTCTTCGCAATGCTTTATATCGGTGGAATGTAACGGCTTGTTGAAGGTTTCGAACAATCTGTAGGTGTTCTCTACGAAGCTGGCGATTTCCACGAATACACCTAACGATTAAGCTAACGGGCGGTCAAAAGCGCAGCTTTTGGACGTCCAGCGAGTGAAACGAGCGGCGTTGAGCGCATTGTTAGGTACGTCTTGCATGAGATCTTACGCCGTAAATTCTTAATGCAATAGATGGGACTAGCATGGCTATAGAGATTAGCAAAAAAATTATGCCTATTGCCGGTAGTACAAGCTGCTCGTTCTTGGTGATTTTTAGGCTATAACAGGTTGCAATGAATATTATGCTAAGTGTTAAGTTAGTTGCTCCGATTATTTTTGAATTTGTTATTTTTGTGCCGAGCCAGAAAAGAATTGTTGGGCCGACAAAGACTCCATACGCCACTAGCCATGAGATATCTAAGCCATTCCCGCTTTGCATGTGTCCGTAAGCAACAAGGCTTAGAGCTGGAATTATTGTTAGTGCGACTTTGTTCAAGCTAGTACCTAACGATTAAGCTAACGGGCGGCCAAAAGCGAAGCTTTTGGACGTCCAGCGAACGAAGTGAGCGGCGTTGAGCGCATTGTTAGGTTCTTACGCAACATTTGGGTTGTTACCTGAGTAAGACTTCATTTTTGGGGAATGGTCTGCCCAAAACTTGAAAATTATACTTCCACCTTCACTGAGCCAAGACTCGCATTCTGCTGCAGGTGCTATTGCCACTCGGTAGTGCAAGTCGTAACGCTCTATTGCGCGCTTGAACTCTTTGCTTAGTCCTGTCGTTTCATTGCGGTCAATAATGAAAGCCTCGTTTAATTTTGAGTTAAAAAGCTTTTCTCGCCAGTAACTAGATTGACTCACATCAAGTACGCAAAGACTTAGCCAAGCTTTATGAGTTTTTTTTAGTAGCCTAGGTGATCGTTTGGTCATTTGCGAACCTAACGATTAAGCTAACGGGCAGGCAAAAGCGTAGCTTTTGGCTGTCCAGCGAACGAAGTGAGCGGCGTTGAGCGCATTGTTATGTGCCTATTCCTCGTATTCAATGAAGTCCCAAGGAATCTCTTTCTTGAATATCTGAATGGATTCCTCCATTAGCTCAAGTGAAATTGATTCTTTGAATACTGTTACTGTCCGAGTTCTGTCCGTGTCGTCCCTGAAAATTTCAACGACCAGCTCGTCGTTTCTGTAGATTTCAACACCGATCCCGTCTCGAGGATTTACATCGCTTGCGACTACAACTCTGTCTTTAGGGAGC
>NZ_FOAS01000037.1 GCF_900109735.1 Atopomonas hussainii | reverse complement strand
AAAGTAGTTATTTGCGACTTCATCCATGCTGTCAAAACCTTCCGATGCTTACCGCAAATAACCCGCCGGCGAACCTACAAGCGGCGCCGCGGAGCCTGCGCGAAACACCAAAGTTAACGACAAAAAAACGTGCTGAAAAGTGGCGTGTGGTGTCGTTGTGGCGGTGTGGTTTCCGAGCATTATGTGAAGCGCCCTAACGATTAAGCTAACGGGCAGACAAAAGCGTAGCTTTTGGCTGTCCAGCGAACGAAGTGAGCGGCGTTGAGCGCATTGTTAGAGCTACTCCGGCTTTGACTCTGCAAATTGAAGTAACACCACAGTAGCCGCCAATGCAACCAATAGAGATATTAGCAACAGGTAATTTATGTGTAGGCACAGAAAGATGAGGCCTAGCATGAATGAGACCAAGCTTATGGTGATGGCGTATGTGTGGGCTAGCTCAGCGCGCTTGTGTTTTTTCTCTTTGTTTTGTTTGCTGATCGCGGTTGCTGCTACTGAAGTGAACATGCACAAAAGAAATAGGGTTAGACAAATAAACTCTACGGCGGATGATTTTTTGCCTAGTGTTGGTATGAAAACAAACAAGGCGAGCGAGCTGGCGCCTAGCCCTGATGTTATCCATTCAAAAAAGTCTTTGAGTTCGCGTTTGTTCATGACTTGCTCTAACGGTTAAGCTAACGGGCGGCCAAAAGCGCAGCTTTTGGACGTCCAGCGAACGAAGTGAGCGGCGTTGAGCGCATTGTTATACCCTACACCATTGTGTTATTTATGATTTTTGGTTTGTATGTTTAGAATCGTTCCGGTCGATTGTAAAGTCCGGCTAGAATCATTAATGCCGCAGGGAATAAAATGGCTATTGAAAACGCAGTGGCTAACTGAGTGTTTCTTAGCATTGAGATTATTACTTCCATGTTGAAAGGATTAACAGGTTGGCTGGAGGTGAGCTGTAGTAATCCGACAACCCCTGTGAGAATGAGGATGGCAGTTAGTACCCACATGACAGAATAGGCTAATGTGGCGTAACTGAGTAGGTTGTTTTTCTTAGGGTGAATGGTTCGCCAGACCCAAAGCGACAACAATGTTACCGAAAACACAGTTTTCAATATTGCTATCTCAATGCCAGCTATGTGAAGCAGGAGGTGATGTGTTGGCGATATATGCTGCATTGACAAGAAAGCATTAGGCTTTAGCTGGTATTTAACGATTAATCCAATGTCTCCCATTAGGGCTAGGGCGATCAGAATTGAAATTGTTATTGATATGGTTCGTTTCAAATTTTAGTCCTGCGAGTATAACGATTAAGCTAACGGGCGGCCAAAAGCGCAGCTTTTGGACGTCCAGCGAACGAAGTGAGCGGCGTTGAGCGCATTGTTAGGATGGCTCGTTG
>NZ_FOAS01000043.1 GCF_900109735.1 Atopomonas hussainii | reverse complement strand
GTGTCACCTAACAAGTCGCTCAAGCGGACACGGCAAAAGCATGCTTTTGCCGTTCCCTCGGCAGAGCCTCGGTGCCGCTTAGCTCCCTCATTAGGCAACAAGGAGAGTTCTTTGACCTGGCCAAATGATGCAGATGGAGATGTACTTCGGCGGCTTGAAGCCGATGGGTTCGACTTTTCTCAGTCATACACTGTTGATTACAACATTGACTTCGAAAGTTGGCCGCCAGCTCCAGCAGCTCTTGAGTTACTCAAAGCCCAATATGGCAACATAGAAGTATACGAGCCGGACGAAGACTATTCTGGCTATGTGCAATTCCAAATATATGCCCCCATCACTTATGAAGGCGTCACGTCTACTCAAAGAAATGCCAGCGATGCAATGCACCCTTTTGGTGGGGTTTGCGAATCTTGGGGCATACTGCACTAGTGCACAGCCTAACAACTGGTTCAAGTCGTTCGCTTCGCTCACTGGGACGTCTAAAAGCTGCGCTTTTAGCCGCCCCTTAACCAAATGTTAGGTCCACTGAAAATGCGCCGCTTCAAAAACGCTGATAAAGCCAAGCAAATAGAGCTGACCGCTCAGTTTCCTGACCTTTACAAGCTTCAATGCGTAGAGGAAACGCAAGCCTACACTTATGGAGCAGTGAGTGTTTTTGACCATTGGCTTGACAGAAAAGAGGCAGCGGAGCTTCTTGAAAATGTTCCTACTGAAATTCAAAAGCAGAGAAATAACGCGCTACACATCTTTAGTAAAAAAATTGCATCCGAATTCGAGATATTCAATTTCAAGTTCAATGGTAAGTGGGGATCTTGCCGCCCATTATTCCGCCACTTCACATCCACAAAAGCTGCCTTCGATTATTTAACCCCAGCAACATGCTACTCTAGCAGTTATTTTTTCAGGATCGTAATCCCAGAAATCAATGCCGTATTCTTCGAAAGCTGGGATGATACAAATGTTTTTTATCTTAGGGACCCATCAGCCGCAAAAACAATAAAACCTCTGGCACAAGAGTGTGGAATACACTATCTGGAGAAATGGACCTAACAAATGGTTCAAGTCGCTCGCTTCGCTCACTGGGACGTCCAAAAGCTACGCTTTTGTCCGCCCCTTAACCAAGCGTTAGGCGGCGTGTGAAATGGTGGCTAGAAAT